>JAILXU010000004.1:0-254369 GCA_045430275.1 Oceanobacter sp.
CACTGGATTTTTTCGCAGCTGATCAGCTTTGGGAAGCCCTTAACTGATCGGCATTATGCCGATGGCGCTGCAAATCAAGATGCTGCGGGTGCTGGAAGAACGTGCGGTGGAACCGTTGGGGGGCAACCAGCAAATCCCGTTGAACATACGGGTGGTAGCTGCCACCAAGGTTGATCTCAAGGAACTGAGTGATCAGGGCGGGTTTCGTCTCGATCTTTATTACCGCCTGAACGTGGTACAGGTGCATATTCCACCGCTGAAAGACCGGCGTGAAGACGTTCCCGTACTGTTTGAACACTTTGTCTGGGTGGCGGCTAACCGATATGCCTCGGAAGTGCAGCCATTGACCGCAGCTCAGCGCCAGCATCTGCTGTCTCACGACTGGCCCGGCAATGTGCGGGAACTGCGCAATCTGGCTGAGTGCTTTGTGCTCCTGGGCGGTGAGCGTGCTTTTGAGAATATGCTGCATGGCAAGGATGATGCCTCATCCCGCATTACTCTGGCGGAGCAAGTCAGCCGCTACGAAGAAATGCTGTTGCGCGAAACCCTGACCCGGCATCAGGGCCGCCTGAAAGACGCTCAGGAAGAACTCGGGCTGGGGCGCAAGACCCTGTACGAGAAAATGAAAAAGTACGAGCTGGATAAAAGCGCCTTCAAAGCGGTGGAGTGATCATAAGTACCGTTTTTGAATGTGTTTAACCCCCCTTGATGCCGGACAGCAGCAAGCTGCTTCAGGTGTTTACAGATAAAAACAGACTTGTACAGAGTCTAATTTAAGGTCTAAAATCAGCACTGATTTTAGACCTTTTTTGGTGTTCTGTATGAGACAAGTTTTGGCTGATTGTTCAGCAAGTATCTCTGAGCTGAAAAAAAACCCGACAGCCTTGCTAAAGGAGGCTGATGGTTCGGCTATCGCAATTTTGAATCACAATAAACCGGCTGCTTATCTTGTGCCTGCAGAAACGTATGAATTTCTGATGGACATGTTGGATGACTATGAGCTGGCCAAGATTGTTGAAAGTCGTCGCGGTGATTTATCTGAGGCAGTAGAAGTCAGTATCGATGACTTATAAGCTCAAATTTTTGCCAGCAGCAAAAAAAGAGTGGAGCAAGCTGGCTCCGTCTATCCAGAACCAGTTCAAAAAGAAGCTCCGGGAGCGACTGGAAAATCCTCATGTACCGGCCTCCCGACTTCGCGGGTATGACTCTGTTTACAAAATCAAATTACGTACTGCCGGTTATCGCTTGGCGTATGAAGTCATTGACGAGGAAATCGTGGTGTACGTACTGACAGTTGGCAAGCGCAATAAAGACGAAGTGTATAAGAAGCTGGCATCAAGGTTCTCGTAACAGCACCCCACCGTAACGGTGGGTCTGTTTCCCCGCTTACTCCGAAATCAAGGGTGGTTATCCACCCTTTTTTTATGGGTGTTTGAAGCCCCTGATTCTGTCTCGGTTGTGCCTGTCGCGCTCTTGGTCTTGGTGGGGTTTAGACTTTCGTCGCACGTCTGTTTTGTTGGCAACCGCTCTTCCAAATTCCTGAAAACTCGCACGCTGTCTGGCCTGGCCATCGGTTAGTGTGGTTTTTCGTGGCAGATTCTTAGCTGCCGGATTCTGTGATCCGGGTCGCATTCTCTCCTCTGGCCAAGATTGGCACCTCGTTTGCTTTATCGCCTTTGATGCTGATTCAAACGGCTTTCGGGCCGATAAAAACAAGAGGAGAGCAGATGATGAAATACGTCAATCGTCTGGAAGATATTCTGATCGGCCTGTTACTGGTCGGTGTGACCTTACTGGTGTTTGTCGAGGTGATCATGCGCTTCGGATTTAACACCGGTATTCATTGGGCGCAGGAAGCCACCCTGTTGATGTCCGCCTGGATGGTGCTGCTGGGAGCGGCCTGGGCGGTGCGTGAAAAATCTCATATCTGTGTGGAAGCTCTGCTTGAAAAGCTGTCTGCAAATGCGCGCAAGTGGATGGTGCTGTTCTCCATCGCGGTGGCGCTGGTGTATTGCGGCCTGTTCATCTCCAGCTCCTGGACGTATGTGTCCAAGCTCCATTTTATTGCCATTGAACTGGAAGACATTCCCATCCCGAAGTGGACGGTGGTGTCTGGCCTGTTGATTGGGTTCAGCCTGCTTGTGCTGCGTTTGCTGGAACTGGGCTGGCAGGTCTGGAAAGGCGAGGCCAATGGTTTTCATGAACACCGTGAGTCTTTGTTGCACGACGAAGGCTGTGATAACGACGATTCCAACGGGGAGAAAGCATAATGGCTGCTGCAACTTTATTCCTGCTCTTGTTTGTTTGTATGGCGCTGGGGCTGCCGATTGCGGTCGCACTGGGCTTTTCGTCCATGACGGCAATTTTGTTGTTCACCAATGACTCCATGGCGTCGGTGTCGCTGAAGTTGTTTGAAGCGGTTTCCGAGCATTACACCTTGCTGGCAATTCCATTTTTTATTCTGTCGTCGGCGTTTTTGTCATCCGGTGGTGTGGCGCGTCGTCTGATTGATTTCGCCACGGCGGCCATCGGCCATGTGCGTGGTGGTCTGGCGATGGCGTCGGTACTGGCGTGTATGCTGTTTGCGGCGGTGTCCGGTTCGTCTCCAGCGACGGTGGCGGCGGTGGGTTCCATCGTGTTGGCCGGTATGGTGCGGGCGGGGTATCCGTTGTCATTTGCGGCGGGTGCAATTTCTACAGCGGGCACGCTGGGGATTCTGATTCCGCCATCGATTGTGATGTTGGTGTATTCGGCAGCGACCGAAGTATCCGCCAGTCGTATGTTTATGGCCGGTTTTGTACCGGGGATTCTGATTGGTCTGATTCTGATGATCACCATCTACATTGTGGCGCGTCGCAAGAATTTGCCTGCTGAGCCATTTGCGGGCTTTGGCACCATTGCCAAAACGGCTCTGAATGCTTCCGGTGGTTTGCTGCTGATTGTACTGGTGCTGGGTTCCATCTATGCCGGTCTGGCCAGCCCGACCGAAGCGGCGGCGGTGGCGGCTGTATATGGATTCCTGGTTGCGGTTTGGGGTTATCGTGATGTTGGCCCGCTGAAAGATCAGCCATGGCGCAAGGAAGGTGAAAACCCGCTGGCGGCTCTGGTGCGTAACCTGATTCTGCTGCCTGTGGGCATTGTGAAGTCGATTTATAACCCGGAAGTGGGTGGCATTGTGCGCGATGCGGCACGGGTCAGCATCACGCTGCTGTTTATCATTGCCAACGCCATGCTGTTCGCGCATGTTCTGACGACTGAGCAGATTCCTCATGCACTGGCCAGCACGATTACAGAATGGGGCCTGCCGGTCTGGGGCTTCCTGATTGTGATGAACATCCTGCTGTTGCTGGCCGGTAACTTTATGGAGCCATCGGCGATTCTGTTGATCATGGCACCAATTCTGTTGCCCATCGCTTTGCAACTGGGTATCGACCCGATTCATCTGGGCATCATCATGGTGGTGAACATGGAGCTGGGGATGCTGACACCGCCGGTGGGGTTGAACCTCTTTGTGACGGCGGGTATCACTGGCAAGAGCATTGGCTGGGCGATCAAAGCCTGTCTGCCATGGCTGCTGTTGATGCTGGTGTGTCTGATCATGATCACCTTTATTCCGGAAATCAGCCTCTGGTTGCCAAATTATCTGGATTCTTTGTAAGAAATGAATGCCATGGCCGACTGACTCGATGTTGGTCATGAGTTTCTGGCCCTTCAGTGGCTGTTTGTGGTTTTGATGTCACTGAACTTGCCCAGCCATTTGGCTGGGCTTTTTTATGCCCGCTCTGTGAGTCAATCATCGTACGGAGACAAAACCCGGTTGCTATGCTGATCAGGTATTTTGACAAGGGAGGTTGTTTATATGGCGAGGTATTGCTGTCCCCGGTGTGGTTCTCCGTTCTCTTTTTGGGCCGTTGTGATGACAGCGTGGCCGACACTGTTTCGATGTATACGGTGTCATCAGTCGGTGCGTTTGCATGGCATCCGAGGCTGGCTGGTGTTCTTTGTACTGGCGTTAGGTATTTTGCTGCTGGGCGGGTGGATGGTGTTTCAGCGCTATCCCTTATTTGATACGGCGGTGGCATTGTTGCTGCTGGGGATTGCAGCGGAGTGGGTGTATTTCAGGGTGCTGGTGTCTGGGTGGATTGACAGCTCATTATTGCCTGCCGCAGCGGTGCGTTATTCCGGGTTATTTCCTGCCCTTGACCAGAGCATGATTCGGCAACTGGAGATTCCGCTTCATTGGACGTTGGTAACGGATGAGCAGGGGCATCGCCTGTGTGCCCCGGATAATAATCAATGTCTGTATATTAAATATCGCCCCAGTGCTGCGCCAGGCATTGCAGAGGAATGGGTGGCTGAAACCCGGCGGTTGCTGCTGACGACTCTTTATAAGCCAACCGTCAATCACTTTACGGTGATGAACGAAACGTGTGATTTAGAAAAGAACAGCGTGTCGTTCACTCTGGACGGTTTTGACCAGACCATGGGATACCGTTTGGTGACGCAGCATCGGCAAATCCCCGGCGGCATGGTGTCTTTGGCTTTGCATCAGTTTTCATGCAGCAGTTACGAGGCGGCCTGTCAGCAGTCAGCCGTTCATTTGCCATTGGGCCGTTAGTCGCTTGCGAGCGTAGGGCAATCGACAGTCTGTTGGATTACAGGCTGTCACTGCTCGCATGGTGGTCAACAGACTGACGGAAAACCGGCTGTTCAGCCAGATCGTATTCTGGCAACTCCCCCGGATCGGCCAAGTCAGGTTTGGAGTAATCGCAGACACCTTCCGGAAATATACGCGCCAGCGTGTCCCGGTACGGTGTCATATCAACAGAAGCATAGAGGTCGGACGACAGCGCTTCGGCAATCGGCATACGGGCACACTGGAATGTCAGGCCGGAAATGCTGTCTCCAGCCACTTGCCGGGAGCCTTGATGAAAGGGCATGTTGCGAGTGCATTCTCCCTGTGGGCGTTGATTCCATTCTCCATCCCAGACCTGGTCCCCTTGAGCGATAACGTTGCCCGCCTGATCAAAGCAGGTATCGCTGGCGGCCAGTGGGCGGCTGTTGATCAGGTCGCCACTCTCTTTGGCTGTGGTTAGCCAGGCATCCATCAGGGTTACCGCATCAAACATCGGGTTATAGGGTTTGGAGGTGATCCAGAGAGGGTTAAGACGCAAGTCGCTGTCGGCATTAAGCAAGCGCTGACGAATGGAAAGCGCGGCCCAGGTATGGTGAATATTCTGCTCATGATCCAGATACATGCGCACGTCCATGATCGGAATATCCAGCTTGCCGAGGTATACGTGTCCGGCCTGATAGGCGGCTCTGGCGGCTTTCAATGGGCCTGCACGGCGTGCTGCCACGGCCATCCGACTGCCGCTGTGAGTCATGTTGTGCTCGCCATAGGGTGACAGCCGATACAGGCGGGAATCGCCACTCAGGTGCCAGAGTCGGGGGGCCGTCATCTGGTCGGATGGTTTCCAGGAACCGATGCGGGCATTCAGCTCCAGGAACTGTTTCGGGCTAATAGTACCTTGGGTCAGTGCTTGTAAACCGTACTGCACGCCGACGTTGCTCCAGGGTGACAGCGCGTGGCCTTTGTCATTGGTGCCGTAAGTCATCTGGTTGTCTTGCCAATATGTCCAGTGTGACTGATGGCGTACCTGAGGATCAAACCGTTGCCACTGGCGATGAAATGCCGGGTTGTGGATCAGCGGCGGAGAACCTCGCCAGCCCACATTGCATTCGCTGCTGGGCGGTTGGGGTTGTGGCCATTCCAGCCGCAGCAGTGACGCGAGGTCATTCAGCCACCACAGGCGCGGCGGTTTATACGCCTCTTCGGTTGCGGTGACACTGAGGCCAAGGACGGACTCTCGTATTTCCGGCGTACGCCAGAATTCTGGATCAGTCGCCAGTTGATCGAAGTAATATTCCAGCAACTCGCAATCCAGCGCGTAGTGAACCTGGGTCACCATGTCCGGGTAAGCAATCAGGGCAATGCCACCATCCAGCAAGCCGGGTGCATTCTGGGCCAGCAGATATTGCTGTAATCCGCCGCCTGAGCCTCCGAAACCAATGGTGAATTCAGGTTCGCCATAGCGGGCGGCAAACTGTGCCTTGACGCGTCGGGCGGTGTCTTCCTGCAAGGTGATATTAAAGGTGTTGTTAGTGTGGGTCGCGGTGGAATAGGCCACCGCGTAGCCTTCTTCCAGCAAGTGCCGGATATCACGCACCAGCCGATCCATGCGCAGACGGCCCTGCTGGAACCCCACATTGATGCCGCCATGGAAAAAGTAGATCAGGCGCTTGTTCCAGCGAGACAGGTCCGCGTGTGCCGGAGTATCTGTCTGGCTGACCGGCATCATGATGCTGTACAGATGACGATTGATGGTGCCAGATTCGGTGCGCACAAGCAGAGGAGCCTGATCGGTGGCGGCTGGGCGGTGTGAGTCGAGTGATGACGTAACATCCTGGCGGTGAGGCAGGCCACTGACTCCGGCAGGGTAGTAGTAATAGTGCAGCCGGGAGGGCAGCAGGCAATCTTTGCTGTAGCCAATGATGCGCTCTGTACGCTGGCCGTTATGCTCGGCAAACACCGGAATGCCCCAGCCAGACTGGTTGTCCACCAGCGGTTGTCCTAGTCCTGAGTCTTCAGTCTGACACAGAAAGGGGTATTGCAGCGGGCCTGCAAACAAAGGCTGGGCCGGGCCGGTTTGGCCAAAGGGAATGGGGTATTGAAAGGTGTCCTGGGGACGGCTGGTATAGCGGGGGTGTGGGCCAGAATAACTGGGTAAGTCGGGAATCAGGCTGCCGGGTGGCGTAGCCATGACAGCTGGATAGTCGGAATCCAGTCCGGCCTGTTTTCTCAGATCCAGATAACGCTGATAGCCCATCCCTGTCAGGACGATGGTGGTTGCCAACAGTCCTGAAATCAGTAGCCGTTTTTTCATTGCCAGCCCTCGCCGCGAGGAATGCGATCCTGAAAGTGGTACCGAGCCAGTATTGATCAGTATAGCAACCGGAACACAGTACTCGGGTGGCCGTTTGCAGCGGAGCGTACAAATCGGCTGCTATTGCGAGAGTCTGTGCGTGTGTCCCTACTGTCCCGGAGATGTTGTCTGTGATCGGGTTAGAACCAGACAGGTGTCAGAAAGTTTAATGATGGCGGTAAAATCCATTCAACTTTGCCGAAAATGATCATCAATCGATCAATGACATAGTAATGGATTTCTTGAGGATGAAAAAAGGGCCGTTAGTGTGAACGGTTGCGTGTTGTGGAAATCAGCAACGAAATGTGGCATTTCGTTGCTGGAGGTGATTCAGTTAATTACTGGCGGAATCAGACCGGGCTGCCCCACAAGTCGTATTCGTCGGCGTGCTCAATCTCGATCTCAACAAAGTCACCGGGCTGGCAGTCGAAGAACTCATTCAGATACACCATGCCATCAATGTTTGGCGCATCGGCAATCGAACGGGCGATAGAGCCTTCCTCATCCACTTCGTCGATCAGTACCGTCATGCGCTGGCCAATGCGGCGTTGCAGTTTTCGGGTGCTGATGGCCTGCTGGGTTTGCATAAAGCGCTCCCAGCGTTGCTGCTGAATGTCTTCCGGCACGTGATCTGGCAGGTCGTTGGCCTTGGCACCGTCCACCGGGCTGTATTTGAAGCAGCCAACCCGATCCAGCTCGGCTTCTTCCAACCAGTCGAGCAGCATTTGGAAGTCTTCTTCCGTTTCGCCGGGGAAACCGACCACAAAGGTGGAGCGTAGCACCAGGTTCGGCACCTGCTCGCGCCAGTTCTTGATCCGTTCCAGCGTGTTCTCAGCGTGGGCCGGGCGTTTCATCAGTTTCAGAACGCGCGGGCTGGCGTGCTGGAACGGGATGTCCAGATACGGCAGGATCTTGCCTTCGGCCATCAGCGGCATGATGTCATCGACACTGGGGTACGGGTACACATAATGCAGACGTACCCAGGCTCCCAGCTTGCTCAGTTCGTTGCACAGGTCATACAGGCGAGTCTTGACCGGCTTGCCGCCCCAGAAGCCGGTGCGGTATTTCAGATCGACACCGTAGGCCGACGTATCTTGTGAAATCACCAGCAGCTCTTTGGTGCCCGCATCAACCAGACGCTTGGCTTCGTCGAGCACATCGCCAATCGGACGGCTGACGTGCTTGCCGCGCATGGCTGGAATGATGCAGAAGGTGCAACTGTGGTTACAGCCTTCGGAAATTTTCAGATAGGAATAGTGGCGCGGTGTCAGCTTGACGCCTTGGGCGGGCACCAGATCGGTGAACGGATCGTGGCTTTTAACCGGCGGCACCCATTCGTGTACGGCCTCCATCACTTCTTCGTAGGCTTGTGGGCCAGTGATGGCGAGAATGTCGGGGTTTTGCTCCCGAATCACTTCCGCGTCTTTGCCCTTGCCCATACAGCCAGTCACGATCACTTTGCCATTTTCGTTCATGGCTTCGTGAATGGCATCCAGTGATTCCTGTTTGGCAGCGTCGATAAAGCCACAGGTATTCACCACCACCACATCAGCATCCCGATAGGTGTTCACCACATCGTAATTGTCCATTTTCAACTGGGTCAGGATACGCTCGCTATCGACGAGCGCTTTTGGACAACCGAGGCTCACAAATCCGACCTTGCCGCTGCTGCCAGCGGTGGTGTCCAGTGAGATGGGTTGGCCTTGTTGTACGGAGTCGGACATGAGGGTGCCTCGGGAGGATAAAAACAAGCGCGGATTGTAATCAATCCCGCCGTCATCGTCATGTCGGATGCAGGTGATGCAGGTAAAGTCGGAGTGGGGTAGAGTGGCTCTGATGCAGCTATCCGTGTCATTGAACGAGGGGGGAAGACAATGACCATTCAAGTAACGTGGGCCAGAGTGTGGCCGATCATATCGCTGGTGATGTCCATGGCGGCGGTGTCATTGACTCAGGCGGCTGACAGCAGCGGCTCTTATCACATCTGCACGGATAGCAAAGGACGTAAGCTGTTCTCCCAGACGCCGTGTCCGAAAGGTCAGGAATCGGCGGTCAAGGAATACAAGATTCAGGAACCGACCGGCGGCGCGGCGGCCCAGAACATGAATGGTTCCATGAGTTACGAAGCTCTGCGCGACAGTAATCGTGCCTATGAACTGCAACGCTTGCTGAAAAAGAATCGGGCGGCCCTGAAAAAGCTGGAACAGAACAAGGACAGCAAGCTCCGCGCCATGCGAGAAAATCTGCTCAGCACCGCAGGCCCTAATGCCCGCAATCGTGCTTCTTCCTTGTATGAGCAGCTCAAGCAGGCCCAGAAAAAATACGTGGAGCAGGTGGTGCAACTGAAGAAAACCATTCACTCCCAGGAACAGGAACTGCAGAAGCTGCAATAACCGCATGACGACTCGACCTCGCATTCTTCTTTTGTCGGCCTATCGCTCCGACAGTCACGCCAGTTGGGCCGACTGGCTGGTGAATCATCTGAACGCCGACTGGCGTGTGCTGGAACTCCCCGGACGGTATTTTCGCTGGCGCATTCGTGGCAATCCCTTGTCCTGGCTGGACGACATTCCCGCCTTGCTGAACGACTGGCAGCCGGATCGCATTCTGGCCACCAGCATGGTGGATATCTGCACCGTGCGCGGCTTGCATCCGGCTCTGGCCCAGGTGCCGGTATCCCTGTATTTCCACGAGAACCAGTTTGCCTACCCGGTGGGCGATGGGCAGCACAGCTCAGTTGATCCGCTGATGGTGCAGTTATACGGTGCGCTGGCGGCGGATGAGTTGCTGTTCAACTCCCGTTATAACCAGCGTACATTTCTGGAGGGTGTGGATGCCTTGATGGCCAAAATGCCGGATGCCAAACCGGAATCGCTGTCGCAGCGGCTGGTTCCAAAATGCCACTGGCTCCCGGTGCCGGTTGAGCCGGTGCCCGGTCAGCCGCCTGTCACGGATACCGCGCTGCCTTTGCTGATCTGGAATCATCGCTGGGAATACGACAAATGCCCGGAAGCGCTGGTGTTGCTGGTGGAAGAACTGGACAGGCGAGGATTGCCCATGCGGCTGGCGTTGTTCGGGGCGGGAGCCAAACGCTTGCACCCGGTGCGGCAGCAGTTACAGCAACAATTGGGAGAGCGTGTGGTGGCCAGCGGCTTTATGCCTCGCGATGAGTATCGCCACTGGCTTGGACAGGGAAGTGTGGTATTCAGCGCCGCGCGGCATGAGTTTCAGGGGCTGGCGATGCTGGAAGCGGTCAGTGCTGGTGCGTTTCCGGTAGTGCCGGATGACTTGTGCTATCAGGAGCAGTATCCGCCGCTGTGTCGTTATCCGAACGGTGATGTTCAGGCGGCTGCGGACCGGATTGAACGGTATCTGCAACAGCCTTCGGATCGTGTGGATTCCGACGCCGTGGACGTGAGCGAGTGGCTCTCGCCTGCGGTGTCGAAGCAATGGCAAGCATGGCTGGCAAACATTACTGCGGCTGTGACTTGAGCCAATATTCGAACGCCGCTTTTTCCTTGTCGGTGGCATTTTTCCAGATGTGTTTGAGCTGATGTAATTGTGAGGCGTCATGGCTATCGCTACCAATGTACTGCACCACAGTGGTTGTTTCTGTCACCAGCTCACCGGTGATTTTCTGCTTGCCGCCAATTAACCAAATAGGGGACGAGTCGGTCAGGGCCAGTGCCTGATCTCGGTCTCGCACGTGGGCATGAGTCAGAATATAACGCTCACCGGCGTGGAAATTTTCGGTGATGGCGACCGGTTGCCAGCGGATCACATAACCGGCGTCGTCATTGTCGTTCCAGTTCTCTTCGTACTGAACAATGATGCGTTGTTCTCCCTCATCCAGGCGCAACAAGTATTTTCCTTCGTACAGGTTGGGAGAATGGGTCGGATTACCATTAATCGCCAGGATGCGCAGGCTGGATGGCACCAGAATTTCAACATTGCCGTGGCCGAGTGTGATCAGGTCATCGTCTTCCTGAATGGAGGAGATGGAGCAGGAGGCCAGCAAGGTCGCAAATGTAAATATCAGCAGCTTCAGGTGTTTCATGTTTGTCTCTACAGAATAAAAACCCACTGGAAAACCAGTGGGTATATGACAGAACAATACCGTCCTTGAGCTGAAATCCCTATCATCCGTTGGCCTTAGGCGACTACTCTATCAGCAGTCTGGAGCGCTACTGATGGTAGTACTACTGAGGGGCCTCCCAGAGGCTGAGAAGGCCCCGTTGAGATACCATCAGAAGTCGTAACGCACCCCCAGGTTGCTGATCAACACGTCATCGGCAATACGCGCCTTGTCGCCAGACTGCTGTTCAACGGCTACCCAGACACGGAATTTCTTGTCCAGATGGTTGATGTATTCAACTTTGGAAGAGGTTTTTTCACCTTTCACATCGCACTCATTGACGGCGTAACGAGCGTGAATTTTGTGAACGCCGGTTTTGTACGCACCGTAGATGCCATCGGTGGTGGTTTTCTCACCCACACACAGACTGCCGGTTTTGTAGTCAAAATCGTCGGATGCACGGTGTGTAAACGCGGAGACCGTCACTGGTCCGGCGGTGTACCACAAGCGCACACCCAGTACCTGGCCTTCGTTCTTGTCAGCCTTGTCGCTCGGGTCGGTGTTCTTGTCCTTGACCAGAGCAAATTGGCCCTTGAAGCCACCGGACTTGTACTCACCACCCACTTGCAGGGTATCGACGTTATTGCCATCCTTGTTCTCTGTCTGAACACCCAAGCCGAGCTTGAAACCGCCACGCTTGTAGTAGTACTGGGTCAGGCCATCGTCACGGATGGTGTACATACGCAGGCTGTCCTTGCCGTCGCTGAAGTAGGCACCACGCACGAACTTGTGCCACAGAGTGGTTTGGGAGCCGTGGTAGATTTCACCGAACTCGCCTTTCAGGCCGACAAAACCCAGACGCAGTTTGGGAGCCGCACCCTGAGTAAAATCAACGCCGTATTCAAACTGACCGACGGCGGTCATGCCGTTATCCAGTTTGGTGCTTCCCTTCAGGCCGAAACGTGACAGTTCATCCTGGCTGTCGATATCACCTTCGTTATTTTCAATGGACAGACGCACGGTACCGTAAGCTGTGGTCGTGGTTTCACCAGCGATGGCAACGCCAGACATCAGCAGGCTCAGGGATACGGCAGCAGCAAGTTTGCACTTATTCATGTTTCGCTCTCTTTGAATATTGTTATTGTGCCTTCAGGGCAGGGTTGGATCAGTTGGACTTCAAGGCCGCGTCAATCAGCTCTTTACCGATCTCGTCTTCAAACATTTTCCAAACGGGCTTCATGGCATTTACCCACTGAACACGGTCGGCGTCGGAGACCTCGACCAGTTGTGTCTTGCCGGATTCCAGAATCTTGGTGCGGTCTTTGTTGCTTTTTTCCAGCGCGATGGCGTTACCGTGAGCGATGGCCTCGTTGATGGCTTTCTTCAGCTCAACGCGGATGTCGTCAGGCAGGCCATGCCAGAACTCAGCGGAAGTCACCACCATGTAGTCGAGCAGACCGTGGTTGGATTCGGTGGCGTATTTCTGAACCTCGAAGAACTTCTTGGAATAAATGTTGGACCAGGTGTTTTCCTGACCATCGATGGCACGGGTCTGCAGCAGCGTGAAGACCTCAGAGAAGGGTTTTTTCAGCGGAATGGCCTGCACAGCTTCAAACTGGGCCTGTAATACATCCGACGTCATGATGCGGTACTTGCGACCTGAGATATCGGCAGGCGTCTGGATTGGATCGTTGGCGGTCAATTGCTTCATGCCGTTGTGCAGGTAGCCCAAACCGACCAGCAGTTTGCTTTCCATCGATTGCAGCAGCTTCTGGCCGTGTGGGCCTTGCTGGAAACGATCAACCGCTTCGATGTCCTTGAACAGGAAAGGCAGATCGAACAATTGCAGCTTCTTGGTGTATTTCTGGAATTTGGACAGCGCCGGAGCGGCCATTTCCACATCACCCAACTGCATGGCCTGCAGAACGGTTGAATCGGTAAACAACTGCGAGTTTGGATACACCTTGACCACAACTTTGCCAGGAAGGCGTTGTTCCGCCAGTTCCTTGAACTTCAGGGCCATCTGGCCTTTGGGGGTGTTTTCCGCCACAACGTGGGAGAACTTGATTTCAATCGGAGCAGCAGCAGCCTGATGGTTAAACGTCAGCAAACTGGCACAAGCCAGAACAGAAGCGACCAGGGTCTTCATATTGAATCCTCACTGTTATTTTTGTGTGGCCCGGCTGACAAGAGCAACAGGGCCTGGCAAACCCGCACAGAGCGGTTAACAAGCCAGAGAGCAACGGGTGTGCCAGTTGCACGCTTTGGAAGAAAAGCCGCTCGTGCCAACAGTGGTAGGAAAAAGAGGGTTCAATGTACCCAAAAGCCTGAATATATAAGGGTTACAGAGCTGTTAAGTAACGGGTGAGTGGGGCGCAAGGTGAGTAATTCATTGCTTTGATGTATCGACCAAAGTCGAAACTGGCAAGCAGTTAATGGGTAATAAAAATCACATTCAAAATCGATTTAACAATACGTTTCAGAGACTGAAAACTGGAAAAGGGTGGAAGACCACCCCTGAAACCGAGCCGAAAGAGTGAAGAACTTCCAGTCTACTTGAGCGGTTCACCATGGCTGATGATGAGAAAGTGATAAGGAATAGGCCCAAAAGATAAAATAGTTTAAAGCAGGCGTTGACAAAGAAAATCAGATCAGTAATATAAGCCCCGCTTCGGAGGGATGGCTGAGCGGTCGAAAGCACCGGTCTTGAAAACCGGCGTAGGTTTGTAGCCTACCTAGGGTTCAAATCCCTATCCCTCCGCCACTATTTTAGAAAAAGGCGCTGAGTAGAAATACTCAGCGCCTTTTTTGTTTGTGTTGTCTTCTCTGTTGTTTTTCTTCCTGAAAAATGGACAACATGCCGGTTGCTGCAACCGCCCGCCACAACATCCGAAGGTACAGTTCTACAGCATGATCAAGGAAATCGAAGCGGATATGATTCGCCAGCACCCGGCATGCGCCAATGTGCAGCTAGATACCTTCCTGTATTCGGTCACGCACAAATCTGCCTTGTTAGCCGACTGGACAGAATACGAAGGCGAAATCATTACTGAAAAACACTTCTCTGACTGGAATATTCTGTTTGAGGAAGAAGGTGTTCAGGCAATTGAGCAACTGGTTCGGAAAGTGATGTAATTCGAACAGAGCATAGCGTGAAGTCAGGCGATTTGGATGATGGTCAGATTCATCAGAATTGTTGCAGCTTGAGTGATTTGTAGCAGGCATCAGAAAAGGTTAAAACAACGAGGTGGTAATGAAGCTCACTGAGCTGGAAATCAAAGGGTTCAAGTCGATTGATGGCGCTGGTCAAACCATTGCTTTTGGTGATGTGACTTTATTGCTGGGTGCCAATGGGGCCGGTAAAAGTAACCTGATTTCGTTTTTTAGAATGCTCGGTTATATGACTACCGAGGCGTTGCAGCAGTATGTAGGCAAGTACGGTGTCAATCAGCTGTTGTTTTACGGTTCAAGAGTCACTGAGTCGATCAGTTTTAGCGTCACTTTGGAAGATGAGAGAAACATCGACAAGTACGAGGTCAAGCTTTCGCATGGGATGCCGGATCGTCTGTTTATCAGTGGCGAGAAGGTTAGCTATCAGACCAAAGGCAGGCCAGATCCTCTCGAATATTTCTTAACAGCGGGCGGTGCTGAAACCGGACTGGCTCAAGATAATCGCAAAACCAGCCAGGTGCTGGCCGCGTTGCTAGGGCGTATTAATGACTACCAGTTTCACGATACCTCCGATACAGCCCGGATCAAAGACCGGGTTTATCTCGACGATGCCGCCTACCTGCGTAGCGATGCTGGTAACCTGGCGGCTTTCCTTAAAAACCTGAAAGATACCGAGAAATTCCAGCCCTATTACCAGCGTATCGTGCGCCATGTCCAAAAGGTGATGCCTCAGTTTGGTGATTTTAAGCTGGATACTCTGCCGGGTAACGACCGTTATATTCGCCTGAATTGGCAAGACAAGCGCCGCCCGGATTACCTGTTTGGCCCCGATCAGATCTCAGATGGTTCATTGCGCTTTATGGCGCTGGCAACCTTGTTGATGCAACCGCCGGAACTGATGCCGAAAGTGATCGTGTTGGACGAGCCAGAACTTGGACTGCACCCCGCTGCAACATTGGCGCTGGCTGGCTTGATCAAACGAGCCTCTCACCATGTGCAAATTGTCGTGGCAACGCAATCCACCCGGTTAGTGGATGAGTTTTCCCCCGATCAAGTTGTGGTGGTGGAGCGAGATGAGGACAGCGGTGCCAGCCAGTTTCATCGTCTTGATACAGAAAAGTTGGCTGACTGGTTGGATCGCTACAGTTTGTCGGAACTGTGGGAGAAGAACGTACTGGGGGGCAAGCCGTGATTCGCTTGCATTGTATTGTTGAGGGCCAAACAGAAGAAGCATTTGTGAATCAGATTCTGGCCCCGCATTTGGCTCTGTATCAGGTGTTTGCGGATGCCCGTTGTGTCGAAACCAGCCGTGACCGTCGTGCTGGCAAGGTCTATAAGGGCGGCATCACGAACTACGCCAAAGCCCAAAAAGACATGATGGCCTGGGTCGCAGAAGATAAAGGTGCAGATGTCCGTTTCACCACCATGTTTGATTTATACGCACTGCCGAACGACTTCCCCGGCTATCAACACTCCCTACAGGAACAGGATGCCTACCGCCAGGTAGAACAACTGGAAGTTGAGCTGGCGCGAGATATTAACGACCGCCGGTTTATTCCGTACATTCAGTTACACGAATTTGAAGCCTTGATACTGGCCCAGCCTTCCGCACTGGATTGGGAATACCTGGAGCATGAGAACGCCATTCAGAATCTGGTGAATATGGTCGGTACGCAAAACCCGGAGTTGATCAATCAGGGGCATGAAACCGCACCCTCCAAGCGTATCCTTAAAGAAATACCGGAATACGATAAAGTCACCTCAGGAGTGTCGGTAGCTGAGTGCATTGGTCTGGATACTTTACGGCAGAAGTGCGCTCATTTTGATCAGTGGCTGACCAAGCTGGAACGACTGGCGAATTGATTTCAGCCATACAGAAGCGGTGATTGATAAGATCTGCTCCATTCCCAAAAGAAAAAAGCACAGTCGCCACTGTGCTACCGCCATCATCCGATGGCGGCTTTCCCCACTTCAAACAAACTTGATCTTAACGACGCCAGATCCAGTACCGTGATACTGGATTTGAACAGTCGCTCGACGCTGTCGGTTTGAATGCCGACGCCCACCAGTTCGATGCCGCTGCGTTCGCACAGGCTGATGATGTCCTGGGTGTCTGCCTGGTGATCCGGTTCGCCGTCGGTAATCACCATGATGATTTTCCGTTCCTCCTTGCGGTAAATCAGTTGGCTGGCGGCGTACCACAGGGCTTCCGCCATGGGTGTTGTGCCGCGTGGGCTTTGGTCGAAGTAGGCGGCGTGTGATCGAACGGATTGGCCAATCGGCAGGGCGCTGTCGATGTGCGTTTGTCGTCCGGGGAAAAACCCTGCACCACAGCTCACACCGGCTATGCCTTCCAGCGCAAGTGCCAGTGCTAAAGCCGCTTCGTTGGCGATCCGATGAGTGGGAATATCTTGCTCGCCACGCAGGCTCATGGAGCCGGAGGCGTCTATCAACAGATAGATAGCCGCGTTGGGTGCAGTGCGCTTGTGTTCGTGGCTGAAGATGCGGGTGTTGCCGGTTTGTGAAGCAGCCAGGCGGGTCGGGGACAGGCGTCTGCCAGTGTGTTTGTAGCGGCTGCGTTGCTGCTGTGAGGCTTGCACCAGTCCTTGCAGTCGTGCGCGGATCATGCCGGATTCAGCGGCTACTTTGGTCAGCAGGTTCTGACTTCCTGCCATCGCGGGTTCTGCGGTGGGCAGGGTAAAAGGCCGAGGTGATGAGTGGTGATGTTGGGCGCTTTCAGCCTGGTCGCTCAGAGCGCTGGCGGCGGCTTGTTGCAAGTCCGGGATCAGGTCATCGTCCGTTGCGGACAACAGAGCTTGCAGCGCTGAGGGGGTGTTGGTTTCGGATGTGTCGCCGTTGTCTGATCCGTCAGAATTGAGATTATTTATACCGTTATGTTTGTTGTTTGATGGCTGCGGTTCTTGCTCTTCCTCCTTTTCTTCTTCAATCAGCTTGATCAGTGCATCGGTCAGTTGCAGCGCGTCTTGGGTGGACGTGAGCTGACCGGTGGTGTTGGCCAGTGCAGCGATTCGGGTCATCAAACCGGCGGGCAGTTGCTGGCGAATATCTTGATTCACCTGTTGGTAAAGCGGGTTCAGAGCCTCCTGTTGCAGCACTCGGCTGCGCAGCCGAAACAGCAGCCAGGTTTGCAGCAGTGCTGCCGGGTGCATGGGTTCCTGATCTGCGGGTGTGTAGTCGATCTGACCTTGATCAATCAGGCACTTCACCAACTGGTGCAGGGTTTTGCGGGTGCCGGGGTAGTCATGGCCGAGTGCCTGCTCGATACGAATGTCTTCGATGATGTTCAGCACGGCTTTGCGGATCGGGCGATTGGTGGATGTCTCCACGACCTCAAAATCGGTATGGCGAATATGCGCGGCTTCATGAGCCAGAAAGCCCCAGGCCAGGTTGCGGTAGTCGGGTGTGGCAGGATCAGCCGCCGGAATCACAATCCGATTGCCGTCGGTGTAAGCGGAACTGCCTTCGATGCAGACTTGAACGCCAAGCTTGTGGCCGTACGCAGCAGCGACGATGGGCAGTGCATTGTTGAGATGATGTTGCATGGTGATACTCCAAAAAGAAAAGCCCGCACTGCATCAGCAGAGCGGGCTATGGGGGGGGTTAGATTGAGTAAAAGGTACTGGGACAATCAGAAGTAAAACGAGCTGGGGTCAGTCGTCTGTGCCGGTGAGGCTGGAACGGCCTGTGGTGCTGTTTGTTGCGTCGTGCTTGGTGCTGCGATGTGCGTTGTAGGCTGTGAAACTGCTTGAGCGGCATCCTCTTCTGGCATTACCGACGATGGCAACTGGATCATGTCATCCAGATTGAGTTGACCTTCACCATGGCGCTGTATTTTGTCTGGGTCGGACAAGATCAGAATGGTGGCCAGCAACTCATGGTACAGAGCGCCGACAATGGCTCCGGTTTTTGGCAATCGTTGCAGAATGCCGTCCATGGTGGTCACCACCGGCTGCACCCGGTGATCAAGAAAAGCCAGACCATTGAGCTTGTCGCGGATCTTGCGAATCGGGTTCAACGAGCGCTGGCTGATTTGATCCTTACCGGCAATGGAGCGCTCGAACAGCTCGTTGGCATCGCGGGCAATTTCTTTGAACAGCGTGTGGCCCATGCCGTTGACCTTGTCGGTCAGGTCGCCGGATTCTGCGGCGGGTTTCATGCGATAGACCGCGTAATCAAACGATAGCTTTTGGGCAACGTCGTCCACCGGAGCAATGGCACGGCGAATGGACTCGGCAAATCCCGGATGCTTGCTGACCCAGTCCTGGGTGACCTGATCGTAGTTTTTCAGAAACTCCTGACGGCATTGAGAAAACGCCTGGCCAATGCGTTCCAGCTCGGGAGTGACCTGGTCGATCTTGTCTTCAGGAATGGCAAAGCCACCGAGAAAACGAATCCCGACCTGATCACAGTGCCGATAAGCTTCTTTCTTCAGCCGATCAAAATGCGACAAAGCCTCTGGGTCGCAGATCTTCTTGCTGCCCAGGCTGGCCACGTCTTTGGGTGGTAATTGGCTTCCGTCTCCCAAACGGAAGTCTTCAGGGCGTAACTTCTTGCGACCGCTCCAGATGGAACAGTCGATGTGGCAAATCACCAGTTTATTCAGTGTTTTAATACTCATGCTTGTGTCCTTTTTCATGCACACGGCTGCCTTGGCCAAGCGAAGCTAAGCCAATCCAGTTCGTGTGAGAGGGGTTTAGGTGGTTAGAGGTCGATGAGGTTAGAGATTGAAGTGATTAGAAGTCGCTAGAAATAGTAATTGGGCGCAGCGGGAGCCACCGCTTCCAGATTGATTCTGGCTTCCAAAAGGCCGAGTGCTTCAGCCAGCGGACGGATGTCGTGCTGCTCCTGGTTGGCCCAGTGCAGCAGCGTGCTGCCCGGTGAGAGATCGAAAGGCACCAAAGTACCGTCGCTTTGGGCCAGCGTCAGAGTGAAAACTTCTGGAAAGCGCTTGGTCGCAGCACGCAGAAATAGCACCGGCACCAGCCCTTGGGTGTGATTGATCAAGCCTGATCCTTCGCCCAGTTCAGTACACAGATGGTTGATGCCTTCCATCGTGGTGGTGGTCATGCTCAGCGACCAATCCTGTATCTGAATCCAATGTTCCTCCAGTGTGGCCAGTCCTTCGGCTTCCAATATTCGGGCGGCGTCATAAAAACAACGCTGGATCATTCCGGCGTATTGAGCGGCACCGGGTGGACTGGTCAGCTCCCACGACAGGGCTGAGTCATCCGACAGCAAAGCCTGATTCGTCTCCTGCCGATACGGACAACCACCGGGATGAATGCCGAACTGACCGATGTAGCGATAGCCTTGGGCTTCCTGCTGTTGAATGGCTTTGAGGCGATCCCGATCCGGGTTGTTTGTGGGCAAGTATTGCGTCTGATCCAGCTTGCCCGGTGAGCCGTAACGGACGATCAAGCAAGTACTGCCTGCTTGATTTTCGGTATCCATGGCAATGGCCCAGGCACTGTTGGCTTCTTGCGAGCTTTTTTCTGGAAGGCTTTCTCCGTGAGTGTCCCTGTCTTGAATGCCCTTGTCCTGAATGACTTGGCCTTGAGCGGGTTCTCGTCGAAAGAGTTGATATTGGCGCCCCATGCTGACCTCCTAACTGTCCCAATGATCACCGAATACATCGGCAGCAATGCGGTGAATTGCTTCGCGCTGTTCCGGTTCCGCACGCCCTGTGAGCGCCCGCTGCAAGGCGTATTCGACGGCATTGGGTGCACCTTTAAAGGCCAGTGTCAGACGTGCCCAACGCACCAGGGTACGGGTGGACATGGTGATGCTCAGTTCGGTGCCGGTATCGCCGTTGCCAATAAACAAACGGCGGACATCGTTGGCAACCTTAATCATACGTTCCCGGAATACATCGGGCAGGGAAGCCGCTGCTGCACTGAGGATCTGGGCCTCGGTATCTGCACTGGCATAACCTGCTTCCAGAATGCGAAAGCGATCCAGAAAGGCCAGGTTCTGCTGTAAGACACCCTGGTACAAGCCGGTCTGATCCCCGGTACCCGTACTGTTACCGGTCGCAATCAGCCGAAACTTGGGATGAGGCCGAATGATCTCGCCGCCGTTTTGACTGATCACCAGAGGCGCGCCTTCCAATACGTCGTTCAGTCCGGCGAGTTCAGCCGGTTCGGCCAGATCCAGTTCGTTCAACACCAGCAAATGGCCTTCCTTCATTGCCAGCGCCAGCGGGCCATAGACAAAGCTCATGTTGCCATTCACCAAGGTGTGATGGCCGATCAGATCCGCCAACTCCAGGCGTCCATGAGCGGTGATTTGTTGCACCGGCCAGTTCAAACGCGCCGCTACCTGACACACCAGTGAGGTTTTCCCGCAGCCGGTGGGGCCAGTGATAAAGAGACCATCACCGTCGGGTGTGGATAAAAATGCCAGCACATCGCGTAAGTCTTCACGCCGAAAGACATAGTCCGGGTTGGACAAGGGAATGGCCAGGTGGCTGGTGTCATTGGCAAAACCTTCCACCACAAAGGCATCCGGGGCCGGAACGTTAAAGGTCTGGTTCACCTGAACCATAAAGGGAGACGCTGTCGAGGAAAAATTCGTCGAAGAACCGTCAGTCGATGCAGAGCAAGTTTGAGACGTTGGCGTTGTCTTGGTCATGGTTATTCTCCATTCATTCATATCAAACAGACACAGGCTCCCGGCAAAACCGGGAGCCTGTGTGGTTTGTTGTTTAAGGATGTAAGGGGTTAAAGGGTTAAAAACTCAGGGGGTAAAACGAGCGGCGTCAGAAATAGAAAGAGTCGGACAGTGCTGTTGGGCTTGTGAGACTGGTTTGAGCAGCGGGACTGTTTTGAGCTGCGGGAGTGCTGGCTTGGGCTGGTGAAGTATCTCGAAGAGATACCCGCACCCGTTCCTGGGCTGGTTTGCGGTATTGATCCAGCACCATGTCATCCAAAGCCGGTAACTGATCGTCGATCAACTGGCCATAGTTGATCTGACCGTTGGCCAGATAACGAGTGAGTTTGATGCCACCAAACTCGGTGTGAGCGTAATCGCCCATCATCTGACACAAGCGCTTCTGAATCACCGTCAGCTCAGACTTGGCCTGCTTGAGCTGATTGTCCCAGCCATCGGCACAGGTTTTGAGGGAGCGATAGCGCGAGACCAATTCCTGCCAGTCTGCACGTTGCGCTTGCGTGGGGATGTACAGATCCTGAGTTGGGTCTTTTTCTGGCGCTTGCAGGCGTTGCACTCTGTGCCAGAACGAGATGGCTGCTAACTCCAGTTGCTGGAGCATTTCTTCATCACGAGTGACGATAAAGATCAGCACCTCATCGTCGTTATAAAACACCAACCACCCGCGTTGGCTCCCGGCGACCCGGATTTGATACAGCACCTGAGTCCGATAGAGCTGATAGGTCGGGCTGTCGGTGCCGTGGGTTTGTAGCGCTTCAAACACTGATGAAGAAGGGCATTTCAGTTCAACCGGCTCGCCGGCGTCGTTGATGCCGTCGAAGCTGGCACGTAACAACGGGTTATCGTCCGCTTCTCCGCACAACGGCAGCAACAGCGTGTTGTGTTGTTGCTCGAAGGCCAAGCGAGCCGCCGGTTCCAGCCGAATGCCACGTTGCACATTGGGATTGCTGGATAGGTCTTCCGGTAACACCAGACCGGTTTTTTCTGCCCACAATCGCCAGGGTGTTTTATCCGGTGATTGACCAGCAATCACAGCGATCTCTGAAGCGGTAATTCCCTGTGCCCGCCAGCGATGCCAGGCCGGTGTGCGTTGCGTCAGATCGATGATGTTCATATGAACTCCAAAAACACAGAACCACCCCGTAGGGTGGTTCTGAATGCGACGTAGAAGCCAATGATCAAGACGCCATGGCCTGAGTACCATCGTCTGACATCGCCTGCTGCTGAGCGTCCGCCAAGCTTTGGCGAGCAAACTGCAACACGGCTCCTTCAAAATGCTCAGTGGCGTAGTCAAAGGCATTGTTCCAGGCACCCGAAGAACGCGCCCGATCCACCAGGCGTTGCACCTGGGTACGTTGCGGATCACTGACGACAGCATCGGGTAAAGGTGGAGAGGTAGCAGTGATGGGCTGGGATTCCCCTTCAATGATGCGTTCAGCTTCGTCCTGATCAAAAATACCAACCAGGCCAAACGCCAGACGCGCGCACTGAATCATGGCCTTGTGTCGCAACATGCGCTTGGTGTGCGTTTGCCAGGGGCCAGCGATCTGATACGGCCCACGACTGCCCATGCCTTCAAAGGGCGGTCGGTAGACTTCGTCCAGGTACTCCTTTACCCGAACGGAATGCTGCCGATCTGTCCGATAAATCACACACTCCAGCCACTCCGGGCAGTCCTTTGCGCCAGGATGCGCAACAAAGCGATCCGCCACAAAGAACTCCATGCCATCGAAGTGTGGATGCTGATTGATCATCCGTGACCAGCCATCGACACCCACCACCGGAATAATGCCGGACTGCTTGTCCGGGAAGGCGTAGATCTCCTTGGTAAAGGGGTTCAGACCGTATTGCTCAGCAACCACCAGCAACGCCATCATTTGCTCATTGCTGGGAGCCGTTCCATCCCGTTGCTTGAACGCTGTGGCCTTCAGCGTCGTGAACAGCTTGTCTGCATCAACACAGTAGCGTTCTGCTAGCCGGTTGAGGATCTTGGGCGCTTCCATACGTCACCTCCTATTCCTTGAATGTGTGGCCGCAGTCGAGGCACTCGCGGTTATCCAGCACCGCATGGTCGAGGCGTTCGCCAACTTGTGCTCCTGCCACAGAGCCAGAAACACCGCCTAACAATCCACCGATCACAGCACCGCCAAGAGAGCCGATAGGGCCAAATACCGATCCAACTTTTGCACCAACACGAGCACCCGCTCCGGCACTGGCCACGCCGCCTGCGGTGCCAGCAATACCGCCAATAACAGCCCCCGAACGTTTACCAACTTCACGGGCAGCGATGCATTGAGATTCGCACTTAGGACACATAGTCATCGTGATTACTCCTGAAATAAAAAGCCCAGACCAGCATTCGCTGGCCTGGGCTTGTGAAAGTCATGATCCGGGTATCCAGATCAGAGGAGTAATATGGTGTTGAAGTGGGGTAGAAATCAGGGCATGAACCTGAATGCGGTGTTATCCCCTGTTTGAGCAGATGGCAGTGGCTTTGAGCATTAAGGCACTGGCTTCTTGCCTACGCCCAGGTGAATTGATCAGGCTCAGCAGTTCATCGTCTGTTTTTCCCTTCGACATTTCATCCAGTGAGCATTGGCACAATGCCTCTGGAGCACCAGCGGCCATACACCCTTTCAGAAACTGATGGCGAACCCGGTCGACCTCACTGGAACACGACGACATCAGCAAACCGGCGAGTAATAAAGCCGGAAGGGCGATCTGTGTTGTACTCATTTGCCCAGCACCAAGGCTATAGCTGTAAATACACCGACTGCGCAACCAATGCTCTGTGGGCCGATACGCCAGAAAATTTTCTGCCACACCAGAGACCCAATGCCAGATGTAAACATCACATCAGGCCGGGCGAATTTACGAAATCCATCCCCTAACAAAGCGCCCACCAACCCCATGGGAGCACACAGACAGAACGCCAGGGCCTTCTGTGCTAGAGATGCATTCACCACCATGGGGGAGGTGTTCCATGTCAGCGCAGCAAAAGAAAGCACGGCAGCAGCAATCCCCCAGGTCACAACGGATTTTGACAATGCCGGATTGTCGTTAGGGGCTTGAGACCCTTCAAAGTCACTCATGATGTTTCTCCTGATAAACCGTAACGAGTGTTTTTCGTAGTCTGGCCATTTTGAAATTCAAAATGACCTATATGTGGGTCATAATGTATTTCAAGTGAAGTTGAGAGTCCACTGTCCAGTTAGCAAAAATCTTCAGATAGATAATTAATCTGAGGACAAGCTCTTGGACAGTGATGAAGTAGCAAGGCTAGGTATGGCTTTTGGCCGGGCGATCAAGATCCGACGGGTAGAAATGGGGTTTAACCAGGAAGAACTGGCTGACCGGGCAAAAATGGCAAGGTCGTTTGTATCAGGTGTGGAAAGAGGGGTAATCAAAGCAACCGTAACATCGGTCTGGCGGCTGGCGCAGGCGCTGGAGTGCAAGCCTTCGGATCTGTGGTTGAAGGCAGAGCAGATTTACCTGGAATTATGATTTTTGTGATCTGATTCACATGTGTAGTTTCGTTAATAGAGAAGTCAATATTAACGCGTAGTATGTAGGCAGTTAAGACCGTTGGTTCGTCCACATAACATTGCTACAGGGAAGTTGGCTCTATGCTGCGTTTTATCGCTTTTGCACTCAGCACTCTGCTTGTCTCTCACAGCGTACAATCCTCTTTAGGGTCTTCTGAAAATCAGTACGCTGTGATCGTGAAAGAAGATTTTTCCGCATCTCAGTCTTCCAGTGTAATGGGACGCTTGGCGGTTGGTGGTGATCTTGAGCTTACAGGGTATTACCAAATCGGTACTGCTTTGACCGATCAATTGGATAAGCCCTCTCTTTTGGTTGGGGGAACAGCCCGATTTGTTAAAGGGAAGGTGGCAAAGGGAGGTATTGCGCTTTCTGGTGATGCTTCTGGTATTACCACATATATTACGCAAAATCTGGTCAGTGGCAGCCTATCCGAATTCGTCAATCCTCTTCCAATTGATTTTAATCTGGCATTTTCTGAGTTTTCTGATTTCTCGGCCCAGCTCAATTCCTTGCAAACAAACACTACTGCTGAGTTTAAATGGGGCGGCTTGTATCTTGCGGCTAACTGTTCGGCGGAAAGCCAGGTTTTCCAAATTGATGGAGCAGACTTGTTAGCAGCCAGTAGTATGCGGCTGGATAACTCCTGTGCTCCTGATAGCGCGACATATGTTTTTAACGTCAGTGGAGAAAATGCTGGGATCAGGAATATGGGTCTATCGGCCTTATCCGGTTTACCCGGACGTGTCCTGATTAACTTTGCTGATGCCACAAATCTGACCATTGAGAACGTTACAGTCCCAGCGTCTATTCTGGCTCCCAAAGCTCATATTCAAAGTGGTAGCGGTTCTGTTCAGGGACAGGTAATTGCAAATTCCTGGAACGGTAAAATGAAGGTGGAATATGTTCCCTTCACAGGAAGCCTTAAAGGTATGGATACCGCTATAGCTTCTACACCGATTCCTGATATTCCCCAGTCCGTTGAGCAGCTTGACTCCAACGTCGAAAATAGCGAAGAAAATGAGGCAAATGATTCTGGCTCGGAGAGTGCCTCAAATTCGGAAGTAGAGACTTTGAGCTCGGTATCGGTTGATGATGCATTCGGTGCTGCCAGCAATTTCAATGCGTTAGTCTTTGAAGATTTCGAAGCTCGATACTCTGATGTGCAAGGTAGGCTGGCGGCCGCTGGGAGTATCGATGTCACTGGTTACAGCGTTGGGTTACTTTTAGAAGAAGGCACGCAAGGTGCAGCAGTATTGGCAGGAAATGATATTCGCTATGACAATGGCGCTGTTTATCACGGCGATATTGTGGCAGGAGGATCAACTGCTGGTGTGACACCTAAGGTTATTAGCGGCTTGAAAGCTGGCTATACGATTACCAGCAAGACTTCTCCTATGCCCATCGACTTCGATGAATTGGAAAAGCATTTAAAAGCAACGTCATCTGCTTTAGCGAATTTAGCCGCAACCGGAATAACAGAATTTAAATGGGGAGGCCTGTATTTCACTCCAGACTGCTCCGAGTCACAGCAGGTTTTCAACGTAAACGGTGCAGAGCTGCTTAGCGCTCATACTTTTAAAATCAATAGTGTTTGCTCAAGCCCTGACACTGTCTATTTATTCAATATCAGTGGTCAGGATACTGGCTTGACCAACATGGGAATGCAGTCACTGGCTCCCGTTGCTGGCCAGGTACTCTACAACTTCCATGAAGCCAGTAGCCTGGATTTTAGAGGTGTTTCTGTTGAGGGGAGTGTTCTAGCTCCATTGGCCATCATCAACAACCCGCAAGGCGTTATTAAAGGCCAACTGATTGCTCGCTCATGGAATGGGCCGATGCAAATTAACTGGGTGCCATTCGTAGGCTATTTACCCACTGACAAAGATCACGATGGTGTATTCGATGATAAGGATGATTGCCCTAGTACATCCATTGATGAAACAGTAGATAGTAATGGCTGTGCTCCATCACAACTAAATCAGCCCCCAGTAGCTGAAAACATCATTGTTCGGGCTTGGGTTGGAGAAAACCTGACAATTGATCTATTGGGAATCGACCCAGACAATGATGTTTTAATCTATTCCCTAGGCTCTATGCCTTCTCAAGGTAGTATATCCTTGTCTTCCAATCGGGCGTCTTATCTTGCGGTCAATGATACCGATGTTGAGTTTGTATATACTGTAACAGATCCAATGGGGGCAACGGCATCGGCAACGGTGTCTATTACTGTCGAGCTAGCCAATGAACCACCTGAAATTGTGTCTACGCCAGACTTTTCTGCTACGGAGAGTGATATGTATCTTTATCAGATACTGGCGGAAGATCCCAATACCAGTGACAAATTAAGATATTCCTTATTGAAGGCACCAAGCGGTGTGGATTTGGAGACAGACACAGGCTTACTAAGCTGGAACAGCGATGCTCACACAGTAGTGCAGGGGCATAATCAACAGAAGAATACTCTTTGCTTAAGTTCAGCATTGTCTGATTCCACGATACAAACATCAGGAATGATTTTTGCAGTGGATGAATCTGTGTCAATGTCAGGTGAGCATGCCTGGATTAGTAATATGCTGCCGTTAATTGAAGCTCATCTGAATTTTCGTGAAGTGGGCACTGATGCGTACGAAAACCTTTATGGTGTCATTGGTTATGAAGCGGTGCCTAGAGACATTCTAATCAATGACTCCAGTATGTTGAGTGTTGATAACGCTATTGATGCGTCAAAACAATTAAAAATCTATGGAGGGACGGAAGATGGCTGGAACGCCATTGATCATGCTTTAACCAAGCCTTTCCGCGACAATGCAACACGTACTGTGGTTCTGGTAACTGATGAAGATCGTGATGCCTATAACCGGACACTCAGTTATGACGGAATTCGTGACTCGTTATTGCAAGAAAGAGTGAATCTGACTGTGATTGTAGATGCGACTTTCCATTGTGAAAATGGTGAAAGTGCTTTGGGTATTGATGCTCATGGTATTGGCTACGTTGCGGATGGTATCGGGGGTTATCGTACCTGTGCTAACGCCACTATGATTTCAGGGGGGGGAAGCACTAAAGCAGATTATGTGGATTTAGCTTTATCTTTGGATGGCACCGCTTGGACATTGAATGACTTGCGTCATGGCGGCAGGACTGCTGCTTCCTTTACTGCTGCTTTCGTTGAGGTGACTGCGCAACATGTAGCTGCAGAGTATACAGAGGCAAGCCTTACCGATTTGTCGATTTCTGATCTGACTTATTCTGATGGCACTGTTTCTGCCAGTGTTTGGAATCGCGGTTTAGCTGAAGTTACTGGAGAATTCTCGTTAGCATTTTATGATGGTAAGGACTTGATTCATACTCAGGTTATCACTGGCTTATTGATTGATGAGACCAAAACCATTGTCCAGAATGTGGGGGATCTCATTCATGATCAAATCCATGTAGAGATTCAGTATGCCACAGGCAGTATTCGTGAGTGTATTATCGAAAATAACCGTTTATCCGCTTATTTGACCCAGGTGGAAGTGGAGGATTCAGGAGCCTTAACGGATACCCAGAACTATAGCATCTATGTGGCAGATGTGAATTCCTCACCTAAGATTGTATCGACTGCAGCTCCCCTGGCGCCTGTAAACTCTAACTACTCCTATCAAGTCCTGGCAACAGATGTCGATTCTGGTGACGCTTTGGAATATCGGCTGCTACAGGCTCCATTAGGTATGAGTATTGACCGGATTCGTGGTATCACCAGCTTTGTACCTAAGAACAGTCAAATTGGTACTCATGCAGTGATTGTTGAGGTAGAGGATTTAGCAGGAGGTATTGACCAACAGCAATATGAACTTGCAGTGGATGAATCCTATTTGCCGCCAACCATCTCTTCTACACCTTTAACTGAAGCCATAACCGGTGAGCAGTACCGTTATCAAGTCAATGTAGATATGGATCGAAGTACGAATATAACCTACGCATTGGTATACGGACCTGAAGGAATGGTTGTTGATTCTGAAACGGGGTTAACAACCTGGCAGGTGCCGATCAATGCCTATGGCGAAGAGTATGTCGTGGTTGTCGGTATTGTGGATCAATACGGAAACTACTATATCCAGAGTTACTTCATTGTTGGAGATAAGCCCGGTGTAGCACCTGCTATAGCAAACTCATCTATTAGGTGGAACCTGAACTCTAACTTTAATCAAACGTTGCGTGCCACAGATTCGAATACTGTTGACGATTTGTTATGGTCATTAGAATTAGCACCGTCCTCGGTTTCCCTGAATGAAAAATCTGGCCTCTTGAATTGGACTGGAGTCACTGAGCATCCCTCCTATAACAAGGCTAGTCATTACTCCTGTAATGGGCCAGATTTGCCAACGTTGTCTTATTCTCGACTGCAAAATGTATATCGTGATTCGATTCTTCAACCGTTAGTTGGACCATTACTTGATACCAATAATGATGGTGAGCTGACTAAAGATGATGGGCTGGTTGTAGTGGGGGTGACATCCAACAAAAATATCTCGGCAATAGATTTAAACTCTGGTAAACAGCTATGGCAGGTGACAGACTTAAATGCCCATCCGCGTCAAGTTGGCGCTTTGGTGAACTTGGACAATGATCAATCCACGGAGTTTGTTTTTGTTCAAGATGAAACTAATTTATTAGTGGCTTTGAATGCTGATGGCTCCGTACGTTGGATCAGTGATGAAACGGTAGCAACTCAATCTGTTAATTATAATGGTGTGTATTTCAGTGATTTAAATCAGGATGGTACGCCTGAAGTTATCTTTGGTCCTTCAGTATTTGATGCGGATGGCCAATTGTTATGGCGCTTTGACGAAAATCTTATCTATAGCGCTGATGGCAATTCTGTTGCCGCTGATTTAATGGGAGATAATAAGTTAGAGGTCATCTTTTCAAATCAAGTACGTAGTGCCGATGGCACTTTTCTATTTAACTTGGATGATGGTATTACTGGTACCAGTAATCGCTACAGTTTCTATGCTGTGGCTGATATTGATGGAGACAACTCTCTTGAAATTATCACCTCGGAATATGATTCCAACGGGAAATGGTTGCGGATATTGGGGAGCTCTGGTGATGTTATCAATGAATTGAGAGTTAGTTATTCTGGTCGTGTTTATGTAGTGGATTTTGACAAAGATGGTGAATTAGATATTTTCCTGGCTGGTCAAAATAGTCTGTATGATCTTAATTTAAACCCTAAGTGGTCGGTTGGAGGGGATCATTATACTCGAAGCGCTACCATTTTTGATTACGATGGTGATCATGTTCTAGATGCAATTTTTTATAGGGGTTCTCATATTAATGTGGTGTCTGGTGAGTCGGGACGTCTAATCGAACGGATAGCTCATACATCTTACAATCGTCAAATCAGTCATCCAGTGGTGATGGATACCAACGGTGATGGTTATTTGGATATATTGGCGGGTTCTTATAGCTATCTCGCTTTAATTAGAACTGATGCTAATATTGATGGTACTTTAATTGCTACTTATCCCTATGTTCAGTTTGGTCTACAGCAAGAATATGCCAATCAGGATAGTTTTGGTATCGCCAATGACACCAGTTCTACTGTCGTACCAGCAACATACTACAATGATTTAATCTTGTATGACTTGATTTCATCCAGCACAGGTAATGATTGGTCTATAACGGTCTATTATGCTAATACCGGTGTGGTGGATATCCCGGCGGGATCTGTGTTGAAGCTGTACAAGGATGGTGTATCGGATATAAACCTGATTTATGAAACCAACTTGGCTGAGGTGAAATCGCTGGCTTGGTATAATCTGTCACATCGTGTGTCAGATCCAGCTTTATTGGGTACGAGGTTGATTGCAACTATAGATAATTCGATGTTTTCATTGGATTGTGAAGCCAATAACCAAATTGTGAGTGCAGAAACATTCTCAGTGAAAGTCACAGATGCTGATGATTTATTTGATGTGGAATACTGGGTAGTCCCGGTGAAAGAAGAGGACGCGTCACCATCAATTTCTCACCCTTCGATACCTACAGCGGAAGTAGGTTTGGAATACCTTTACGTCGCCAATATTAATGATGGCAATCGTTTTGAAAATGCAACTTACTCTTTATCTTCAGCGCCTGAATTAGCATCAATTGATATGGAAACAGGAGAAATTACCTGGACACCAACTGCAGAATATTCTGGAAAGTCTGTTCAATTTACTCTGCATGTGACTGACAGAACTAATCATGAAGCATCTAGTAATTTTTATGTTTCCGTTGCTGCTGGGGCCTCACCAATTGCTCCAGTTTTTACCACCACCAAGTTACCAATTGCTGTGCCAGGTATGATTTATGAAGGCAAGGTAGTTGCGACAGATAATACTGATTTATTTGTTAAGTATTCCTTGGTGGATGCACCTGAAGGAATGACAATTAATGCGCTTACAGGTGAACTTTCCTGGTTGCCAACCACAAATGAATTAGGCACTCATAGTGTTGAGGTTGTTGTTGCTGATTTATCCGGCAATCAGATCAGCCAAAGTTTTAATCTGGAAGTGCGAGCCAATGAAGTACCTGTGATCAGCTCCACTCCAAATACATTTCTTACCTTAGGCAGCACCTACCATTACTCACTAATCGCAACCGACCCCGATGGTGATATTTTAACCTATTCGTTGGTTTCTGGGCCTGTAGACATGGCAATGGCTACAGATACTGGCATCCTGACTTGGTTACCAGATGCTGTTGGTGTGTATGATGTACGTGTGCGAGCAACCGATACACTTGGTGCCTACGTTGAGCAAAGCTATGAGATAACCATTGGCCAAGCACAGACTGCCAATAATCCACCAAATATCGTTTCTACCCCCGAAACATCTGCAATTCCTAGTAAAAACTATCAGTATCAACTAATGGCGACAGATGAGGATGGCGATGTTCTATCCTATTTCTTAGCAACTGCACCAGACGGTATGCAACTAAACACCCAGTCTGGCCTATTATTGTGGACGCCAATGGATACTCAGTCAGGCTTACATGAAATTTCTTTGAATGTGGAAGATGGTCGTGGTGGCCGTGCTACACAAGGGTATTCTGTATTTGTGAGTTCTGTCACGAGTACCAATACTGCACCTCAGATTATCAGTACGCCAAATTTTGTGGGCCGACTGAATACGGGTTACCAATACGACTTGATTGCAACAGATGCCAATGGCGATTCCCTAACCTACTCTTTGATCAATGCGCCTGATGGCATAAATTTGTCTGCAACTGGCAGCTTAACTTGGCAGCCAAATGCCTCTGGTCTTTATGGGATTACAGTACGTGTTTCGGATGGCCAAGCTTATGTGGAGCAGGGGTGGAATATACAAGTAGTCAATGATGAACCTGTAGATCTAGATATTCTGGCCTCACCAACTTTGGTGTACCCGGATACAAACATTACTCTCACTCTGAGCTTGGATGGTATTGTTGGTGCTGACAATATCACCCTGATGTATGACGGCTTGTTTATTGAAGTGAATGAGCAGTATCAAGCGGAATTAATTGCTGGAGAGGTTGGTGCTTACGACCTGACTTTGTCAGTCACTGATGCTTTTGGCACCTATACTTATACAGAAAGTTTTTTAGTACGTGATCCTAACAATCATTCCAGTTCGATTGTATCTTTTGAAAATATCGTTTCTATGGGTGTGATTACGGCACCAACGACTATTACTGCCAGTATTCTGGATACCAAGCCAGTTCAATGGCAGCTATTGGCTCTGAGAGAAGGATTAGAGGTCACCGCAGCAATTCCTTTAGACAGTGGTTCAACCTTGGGAACCGATATTGCTGGCTCCAGTGATTTAGAAGTAATATCAGCAGAATTTGATCCAACATTGATAGAAAATGGTCAGTATCAGCTGTTACTGCGCGTAACGGATGCAGGAGGTGTGACTACTCAAATTTCAGATACTCTGGTAGTTGAAGGCGATCTGAAAGTAGGGCACTTTAGTTTTACTGTGCAAGATCTCGAAATTCCTCTGGCGGGGATTCCTATACAGGTTAACCGAACTTATGACAGTCGCCGTAAACAGGAGTCTTTGGATTTCGGTTATGGCTGGACAATTGATTATCAAGATGTGCGAATTGAAGAGTCTCGTGATCCGGGTGCAGATTGGGTTCGTAATGAATATGCGGGCGTCTTTGGTATTCTCACCAACTATTGTGTGGAGCCAATCAATAACGATGCTCCGGTGGTGACTATTACTCTACCAAGTGGCGAAGTAGAGCGTTTCGAAGTCAAGGCGGATCCTCAATGCAATAAAGTGATTCCGAATGATAATGTCAGTATCCGTTTTGTAGCGAAAGGTGATACTCAAGCGACACTAAAAGCTCTGGGTGAGATGCATGGTTATTTTATGACCGCATCTGGCGCAATTATGGAAAATTATACTTTCCAGCACCCTCTGAATCCAAATCGTTACAAACTGACCACACACGCTGGTTATGAATACTATTTGGATCAAAATTGGGGAGTTGAAAAAGTCGTTGATCCAAATGGTCATACTTTAACTTATACAGATGGTGGCATTACCCATAGCTCAGGTAAGTCCATTGACTTTATACGAGATGCCCAAGGTCGTGTTGTCGAAGTTGTAACACCAGACGGCGAGTCTATTATTTATAACTACAGTGACCATGATTTGGCTAATGTGGTCGAGCGTGATGGTGCTACAACTCGATATACATATTATGGAAAAAACTGTACGACTGATGATAGTGTAAGTGCCGACTGCCACCTTATCGACCAGATATTTGACCCATTAGATCGAGAGATACTGAAGAATATCTATGATGAGAATGGTCGTTTGATAGCCCAGGAAGATGGCGAAGGTAACCGCACTGAATTTAACCATGATATTGCTGGTCGTCAGAGTATCGTTACAGATCGCAATGGCTTTAACACCGTCTTTTATTACGATGACTGGGGTAATGTCACTACTCAAATTGACGCACTTGGTAAGACTACAACTTACACTTACGATAGTCATAATAATAAAACGAGTACCACCAATCCGCTTGGACACACAAGTACTACGACGTACGATGACCGCAATAACCAACTCACCCAAACGGATGCTCTTGGTAATACAATACAATACGCCTATAACCAGCGTGGCCAGGAAACCCGAATTACCGATGCCTTGGGTAATATCTATAAAAATAGCTACGATGTAGTAGGTAACCTTGTTGCCATAGAGTTACCTGAAGGCAGTTCTGCGGGCAATATCATTAATGAAAAGGGCCTGGTAACAAAAACCACAGACGTACTTGGCCATACCACAACCTATACCTACGACAATGATGGTAATAAGCTGTCTGAAACCGATCCTTCAGGCAATACAACAGAATATACCTACGATGCTAATAACAATGTCCTGACCGAATCCCGCCGTCGTACTGTCGATGGTACCCAGGTAACAGAAACAACAGAGTATCAATACGATAAACGTAACCGGGTTACCCAAACCACCGACGCTCTGGGGCGGATCAGTCAAACGGAATTCGATCTGGTGGGTAACGAAGTTGCTGTGATCAACCGGTTGGGCCATCGCACTGAAATGGATTACGACCTGTACGGTAATCTGCTGGAGACTCGTTATCCAGATGGTACAAAAGAAACACACACTTACGACAAGGAAAACAACAAGCTATCAACAACCGATAGAGCGGGTCACACCACTCTGTTTGAGTACGATGCGCTGAAACGTCTGGTTAAAACAACGGCTGCGGATGGTAGTACAAACCGTACGGAATACGATGCCGCAGGGCAGGTGATCGCTGAGATCGATGTACGTGGTAACCGCACCGAATTCGAATACGATGCCGCAGGGCGACGCTTACTGACTCGGGATGCCGACGGTAACGAACATCACTTCACCTACGATGCCAATGACAATCTGATCAGTGAAACGGATGCTCTGGGCAATACCACCCGGTACACCTATAACCTGTTGGATCAGCGTACCCAGGTTACCTACGCCAACAGTTCCACCACCCATGACACTCTCGATGCGATGGGCCACCGTACTGACGTGCAGGATCAGGCGGGTATTTCAACACACTTCGAGTACGACAAACTGGGTCGTCTGACAGCGGTGGTGGATGCTCTGGGTCAACGCACGGAATACACCTACGACGAGGCCGGGAATAAACTCTCCCAAACAGATGCCAATGGCCATACCACACGCTGGACGTATGACGCTGTCGGTCGAGAACTGAGCCGCACATTGCCTGAAGGGCAAGCCGAGCGTTACCAGTATGATCAGGAAATCTGTCTGAATCTGCCCAGCCACTCATGTGACATCATCACCCACACCGATTTCAATGGCGCAACTCACCACACGCACCTGAATGTGAATAGCCAGGTCATCCGGGTGGATTACGCCGACGGCTCTACCGAACAGTATCAATACGATGCATCAGGTAATCGCACGGAAGCGACGCTGGTTGACTCAAACAACAACGCGCGCCAATGGCAGTACCAGTACGACATCGCCAACCGCCTGACTCAGGAAACCCAGCCCAATGGCGCGGTACTGACGTATCAGTACGATTTGAATGGCAACAAAACCCGCATTCAGATCAGCAAGGCGGGTAAGGTATCCGAAACCTTATATGGCTACGACTCCCAAAATCGCTTGAAGACTGTCACAGGCAATCAGGGCGACACGACTTACCATTACGATGCCGTTGGCAACCAGATCGGGGTCGACTATCCCAATGGCACTCGCCAGAGCCGGGCATTCGATACCCTGCATAGACTGACAGACGTGAGCAGTTACGATGCTAATGATGCACTGACTCAACGGTTTACCTACACTCTGGATGCGACGGGCCGCCGCACCCAGATTGCCGAACTGGATGGCCGCACCACCGACTACCGCTACGACAGCCTCTATCGACTGACCAGCGAACAAATCACCGACAGCGTTCATGGTCATTACAGCGCCAGCTTCCAGCACGACCCGGTCGGCAACCGTACCTATAGCATTCAAGACGGTGTTCATACGGCGTACCAATACAACGCCAACGATCAGCTAGCTCAACAGGGCGGTGTCACGTATCAATATGACAGCAACGGCAATTTGCTGAATGAAACCGAAGACGGAATCAGAACCCACTATCAATACAGCAGCCGTAACAAGCTGATACAGGTAACCAGCAGCGATGGAACGCGTCAGAAAACCTATCAATACAACCCGGACGGCATCCGTACTCACGCGATAGACGACGGTCAAACCACCGACTTCGTGGTCGACAGCAACCGCAACTACGCCCAGGTGGTGGAAGAGTGGGTGGATAACAGCCAGTACAAACAGTACCTCTACGGCCTGGATCTGATCAGCCAACAAAAGATCAACGACTACCGTTACTACCAATACGACGGACTGGGCAGCACCCGAGCACTCACCGATGCCACTGGTGCCCTGACCGATCAATACCACTACGACGCCTTCGGCACCCTGATTAACCAGACAGGCAACAGCGATAACGACTACCTCTACACCGGAGAACAATACGACAGCGAGCTTGATCAGTATTACCTGAGAGCCAGATATTACGATCAGGGCGTAGGGCGATTTACGCAGCTGGATGAATGGGCTGGAAATAGCCAGGAACCCATTACCTTAAATAAATATTTATACGGTAATGCCGATCCGGTGATGTACACCGATCCGACGGGGCACTTTAGTATTGGAGGGATTGGTGCTTCTTTATCGATTCGAGGTGTCTTGAGTGCGGCCAACATGACTAGTATCGGCCATAGTGTGTTTCAGATTGCAACGGGGAAAGAAGAACTAAATGCACGTGATGTAGGCTTTGCAATTATTATAGGACTTACCAATAAGGTTGGTGGCAAGTATGTGAGTAGATATGCAGAGTCTCTAAAGAAATTTATAAAGAGGATTGGTTGTAACAGTTTTGCAAAAGATACCCTGGTCACAACTGATAAAGGGTTGGTTAATATCCAGGATGTTCAGGTTGGTGATTTAGTCTTAACTAGGAACGAAGACTCTGGTGAGCATGAATATAAACCTGTGATTCATCTCATTCAAAATGAAGTGCTGAAAGAGACATTATGGATTGATCTATCGAATGGTGATGTAATTAAAACGACTTCAGGGCACTTGATTTTTATTAACGATGAATGGAGTGATGCTGATAAAATTCAAGTTGGTGATACATTATATAGTCTTAATGAAGGAGTAACGAAAGTTGTTAGGATTTCAGTATCTGAGGGAAAAGTCAGCGTATATAATTTTACAGTTGACGGAAATCAGAACTACTTTGTCGGACGGAATGGAGTTCTGGTTCACAATATTTCTCCATGTGAGAAGGCTGCTAAATCTTTAGCTCAGATGGTTCCTAAGAAGTATTGCGGTAAGAAATTTGTATGTGATGATTTTGCAGTCTCTTTTGAAAAATTATTGATTGAAAATAAAGTAAATGGTAAGAGGTTGTGCGTTAAATCTTCCGTATATGGGAAAATATCATCTATAAGAAATAAATTGATATCTGATAATGGTAATCACTTTGCAGTTCAAGTGGGTGATACAGTTTTTGATAACATGTTTCCAAACGGCATATCGTATAAAGAGTGGGCCGACGATATAGGTGTGTTCGAAGGTATTGGTATAAATGTTAAATCTGAGAAAATGACAGGAAGAAAAAATGGATGCATACCACGGTAACTTTTATATAGACAAAAAGTTTATTAAAGTGATGAGGGTGGTAAAAAAAAGACCGCATATATTTATGGAAAATCCATCTCCTTCAAATATTCGAGTCTTTATTAGTGGATATGCTAGCGCTTATTTGTTTGAAGACGAAATAGAGAGTCAGTTCTTTGGAGGTGAAGCTATTTTCTTTGATTGGATGGTAGAGGAAATGGGGAGAAGAACATCTCCTAGAAAAGGTTGGGATAAAATTTTATCTGAAGAGTCTGGTTCTGATCAGGCAGGTTTTGATTTATTTTTTAAATATCTAGGTATCTTCATTCAAGAGTAAAAATAGAGGGTGTTAAAAGTTCTGTGCCGGCTTAATTTCACAGATCCAGATACTCATCAATCCGGCCATTAAAAATGGATACTCAACTGCGATAGCGCGAGGTTCCAGTTCTGTAACCGACGTGGATTCGCTGGGCGAGTCCATTTCTCGGAGGCCTTTAACATACCCGTGTGAAGCATTTCAACACACTTCGAGTACGACGCACTGGGTCGTCTGACAGCGGTGGTGGATGCTCTGGGTCAACGCACGGAATACGGCTACGACAGCCTCTATCGACTGACCAGAGAACAAATCACCGACAGCGTTCATGGTCATTACAGCGCCAGCTTCCAGCACGACCCGGTTGGCAACCGTACCTACAGCATTCAAGACGGTGTTCATACGGCGTACCAATACAACGCCAACGATCAGCTAGCTCAACAGGGCGGTGTCACGTATCAATATGACAGCAACGGCAACTTGCTGAATGAAACCGAAGACGGAATCAGAACCCACTATCAATACAGCAGCCGTAACAAGCTGATACAGGTAACCAGCAGCGATGGTGCGCTTCAGAAGGCCTATCAATACGACCCGGATGGCATCCGTACTCACGCGATAGACGACGGTCAAACCACCGATTTCGTGGTCGATAGCAACCGCAACTACGCCCAGGTAGTGGAAGAATGGGTGGATAACAGCCAGTACAAACAGTACCTCTACGGCCTGGATCTGATCAGTCAGCAAAAGATCAACGACTACCGTTATTACCAATACGACGGACTGGGCAGCACCCGAGCACTGACCGATGTAAGCGGCACCCTGACCGATCAATACCACTACGACGCCTTCGGCACCCTGATTAACCAGACAGGTAACAGCGATAACGACTACCTCTACACCGGCGAACAATACGACAGCGAGCTTGATCAGTATTACCTGAGAGCCAGATATTATGATCAGGGTGTAGGGCGATTTACGCAGTTGGATACGTGGGCTGGAAATAGCCAAGAGCCCATTACCTTAAATAAATATTTATACGGTAATGCCGATCCGGTGAGGTATGTAGATCCGACGGGGCGTTTTAGTATTGGAGGACTGGGTGCTTCTTTATCGATACGCGGAGCTTTAAATGCGGCCAATGTAGCGAGTCTGGGGCAGGGTATATTTGAGATTGCAACAGGAAAAGAAGAGTTAAATGCACGTGATGTAGGCTTTGCAATTATTATAGGGCTTACCAATAAGGTTGGTGGCAAGTATGTGAGTAGATATGCAGATTCTCTAAAGAAATTCATAAAGAGAATTGGTTGTAATAGCTTTGCAAAAGATACCCTGGTCACAACTAACAAAGGATTGGTTAACATACAGGATATTCAGGTTGGTGATTTAGTCTTAACCAGGAACGAAGACTCTGGTGAACATGAATATAAACCTGTGATTCATCTTATTCACAATGAAGAAATGAAGAAGACTTTATTAATCAAAATCTCTAACGGCAAAGTTATAAATGCAACTCCCGGCCATTTGATTTTTGTTGATGGTGAATGGATTTCAGCAGAAAAAATCCGATCTGGTGGGTCAATATACAGCCTTGATGAAAAGGTTGTTGTTGAAAGTGTTTCCATATCCAGAGAAAAAGTTAGTGTTTACAACTTTACAGTTGAAGGAAACCATAACTATTTCGTTGGAAAAAATGGAGTTCTTGTTCATAATATTTCGCCCTGTGAGAAGGCAACCAAAGAATTGGCTAAGCTTGTACCTAGAAGATATTGTGATATGAACTTTTGTAAACAGTTCACGGAGAGTTTAGAAGATCTGCTTGTAAAAAATAAAGTTCAAGGAGGAAAACGTCTCTGCTTGAGATCTGCGGTGGGTGGCATTTGGTCTGATAGTAAAAATGCAAATATTGCTACGGGAGATGGAAACCACGTAGCCATTCAAGTTGGCGATTTGGTTTTTGACAACCTGAATCCAGATGGTGTGTCTTACAATAAATGGCTTAATAATCTTGGTGGGAATGAATATATCGGAATAACACCGGGTAAGGCTATGTGGTTAACCTCCGAAACACTTGGGTCGAAAAGTGATTGTTTAAATAATTGAGGTTTTGTGAATGAATATATTTGAGCTTGTAAAGCTAATTAAAAAAAGACCAGGGATGTATCTGGAAAGCCAGTCAGCCACAGAGCTTGATTATTTTATAAGGGGGTTTGTTACTGCTAAAAAAACAGAGTGTAACGATCAAAAAGATATGGAGGCATACTATTGTTTTAATCGCTGGGTTTGCAAAAAAACTAGTATAGAAGCTAATGTTTCTTGGAGAAGAGCTGTCGTTTTTGTAGAGCCAAATGAGTACTATGCATTTAAAAGATTTTTCGATTTATGGGAGGAGTGGTCTTCAGGAGACAATAACTAAAACAATCAGATTGAATTAATTATGGTTGGAAATAATGGGGATATGCATTGTGAAAAGCAAATAAAACCTAAATTTTCATCATAAGTGACACGCGCTTTTAGCGAGAGTGTTCAAAGTTCTGTGTCAGCTATTTTCACAGACCCGGATACTCATCAATCCGGCCCTCAAAATGGATGCTCAGCTGCGATAGTGTGAGGTTCTAGTTCTGTAACCTGCGTAGATTCGCTAGTTGAGTCCATTTCTCAGGTATTCAACATACCCGCGTAAAGCAATTTTAACCAAGTGGTCTTGCTGGCAATGAATCACTTCTTATGTACGATTTATTGAACCCTCTTGGCATCCATCCATTATTTTCAGCGTTAGATACTTTCCCCAGTCTCCCATCATTTGCCTGCGCTTTTCAAACAAATCCCCACGCCGATACGCGGCTTCTACCTTGTTTTGAATGGTATGTGCCAGAGCCATTTCTGCGACATCCCTGGGGTAACTGGAGACCTCTCCTGACCAGTCTCGGAAGCTGGATCGGAAGCCATGGGGAACGTAATCGCCACGATCCCCCTGTACGCCATAGCCCATCTTTCTCATAATCTGGAGCAGTGCATTAGCTGAGAGTGGGCGCTCGCTTCGGGCACCAGGGAATATATGTGGGTTGTTTTTGATTCGGGGAACCGCAGCCAGTATCGACATACATTCTTCAGTGAGCGGTACTCGATGTTCACGGCCTGCCTTCATACGGGATTCCGGGATCGTCCAGACGTTGTTGTTCAGGTCTATTTCTGGCCATTCAGCGTGCAACACTTCCCCTGACCGGGTAGCAGTCAGAATCAGGAATCGCAGGGCGTAAGCAGAAACGCTGGTTTTGCTTCTGAGCTCGTCCATGAATGCACCAACTTCGTCGTAGGGCATAGCTGGGTGATGTCGTACTTTCTGAACCCGAGTGGGGCGGGGGAGCAGTTTATCCAGATGACCTCGCCAGCGAGCCGGGTTGTGGGTATCGCGCCACTGGTGAGCCGCCGCAAAGTCGAGCACGTTTTCGATACGTCCCTGAACACGTTTGGCGGTTTCGGTTTTGGTCGTCCAGACGGGCTTGAGAATATTGAGAATGTCTTCCGTTGAGATATCGTCAATGTCCTGCTTGCCAATGTGCGGGCGGGCATAGGTCTTGAGTGTGCTGACCCACTGGCGCTGGTGTTTGGCATTCTTCCAGCCACGGCGATGTGCGCGAATGTAGCGTGCAGCACACGTGGTGAAGTTGGGCTTGGCTGCGGGAATTATTGCTCTGGCTTTGATTGGGTCTTCGCCGCTTTGGGCCTGTTTTCGGTACTGTGCAGCCAGCTCACGAGCGTCTGCCAGACTGATATCCGGGTAACTGCCTAGGCCCATTTCCCGACGCTTTCCATTAAGACTGAACCTCAGAACCCATTTCTTGGCTCCGGCATTACTGACCACTAGCCGCAAGCCACCACCATCTTCATGTTTTCCAGGTTTGGCGGTTGCTACTTTGCGTGGTGAAAGTTTGTGGATAGCGGCCATGATAACTCCTTGATCCTGGGATCTGCCTTTGACTGTAGAAGAGAAGTCAGTCCCCCATACAGTCCCCCAAAGTTTTGAGATTGCCTGAGACTTCATGATACCGTAATGAATCTAACTTGTTGATTTATATTGGTCTGTTAGATGATCTGAGACTTTGTGAGAAGCTAGATCAGCGGCCTATCCCTCCGCCACTATTTAGAAAAAGGCGCTGAGTAGAAATACTCAGCGCCTTTTTTGTTTGTGTTGTCTTCTCTGTTGTTTTTCTTCCTGAAAAATGGACAACATGCCGGTTGCTGCAACCGCCCGCCACAACATCCGAAGGCACAGTTCTACAGCATGATCAAGGAAATTGAACCGAATAAGGTTGAGGCGCTTCGGAATGGAGTCAAATTAATTGCCTGACCCATGATTCCTCAATGGATGACCCGTAGTAGGATGTAGAAATCATCCTTATGAATACGTCAAGCAGAGCATGCCATGTTTCATGTTTAAAGAACTCAGGCTGAAAAACATCGGCCCAGCCAGCAGTATGGTGCTGGATTTTGGCGGTCTTTCTGGTATTCCATCTGGAGCGGCTTCGTTTTCAGGTGCCCCAACTGACATAAGTGCAAAAGAAGCAGCAGAGAGTGCAGCATTATATTTTCCGCGCGCCGTAGCTAGTGGAATTTCCAATTGGTCAACAGGATATGCTCGAGAAAAAAGAAAGGGTAAAGATATACAGTCTTTCCTCATATATATGCCCCTAACTACCAAGAATAGTGGTGGTGCAATGGCTATTGCAACTCCCGCTAAGATAAGATTTGGAACTAAAAAAATACCAATTAAGTTAGTATTTGGTGGCCCTAATAAAGCTCATGGGCAACTAACAGGTCTTGGAGTTCAGACTGGAACGAAGTCTAGTATGTCTGATCCTCGATCATTAGTTAGAATGGATTACCATGAACCTGACTCTGGTCATGGAGGGGCAACGGGATTAAAAAGAAATGAGATTAATGTATTTTATGATGAAAACTTTCACTATCATGTGCTCAAATGGGCTCAGTGAATAATTGAAAATAGATTATGAGGGTGAATGTGGATATCTTAAAATTGTCAAAGATTTTCGATTTGATGTATGAAGGACGAAATGTGGGAAATGTAAATTTACCGACTGAGGAAAGTATTATAGAAATTGAAAAGGGAATCGGTTGTTCTCTACCTCCCAGCTTAATTTGGTTAAGTCAGAACTGTAATTACTTTGGTAAATGGTTTGCTAGTCTAGGAGGTGATTTTGAAAACCCTGACCACATCCTTAATATCAACAAAATTTTTCGGGAGCCTGACTTGGATAATCCCAAAGCTGGCTTACCAGATTGGTATGTTATGCTCAACCTTGGATTTGATGAAAATTGTATTGGTTTTGATTCAAGGTCACAAGACCCAGAGACAGGTGAATACCCTCTGATTTACTGGGATTCCTCGGAGGGTATTGGTTTTACTCCTGATGATGCCATGTCAATGGAAGCTTATCTCAATAAGCTGGTTGTATTTTGGATATCGCAGGTAGTAAATGAGTCGAAAAAAGAAAGGATAAAGAACATCATAAAAAATCAATAGATAACCCTCTATGAATTTGCTTTTTTGGAATAGGGCTAAAGAACACCCTATCGTTAGTAGCCAAAAGGAGCACCATGCAGGATGGTGTTCATACCGCGTACCAATACAACGCCAATGATCAGCTCATCCAACAAGGCGGTGTCACCTATCAATACGATGATAATGGCAATCTGCTGAGCGAAACTGAAGACGGAATCCGTACCGACTATCAATACAGTAACCGCAACAAGCTGGTGCAGGTGAGCAGCAGCGATGGAACGCTTGATAAAACTTATCAATACGACCCAGACGGCATCCGCATTCAAGCGATAGACGACGGTCAAACCACCGACTTCGTGGTCGATAGCAACCGCGACTACGCCCAGGTGGTGGAAGAGTGGGTGGATAACAGCCAGTACAAACAGTACCTCTACGGCTTGGATCTGATCAGTCAGCAAAAGATCAACGACTACCGTTATTACCAATACGACGGACTGGGCAGCACCCGAGCACTGACCGATGTAAGCGGCACCCTGACCGATCAATACCACTACGACGCCTTCGGCACCCTGATCAATCAGACAGGCAACAGCGATAACGACTACCTCTACACCGGAGAACAATACGACAGCGAACTTGATCAGTATTACCTGAGAGCCAGATATTACGATCAGGGCGTAGGGCGATTTACGCAGTTGGATGAATGGGCTGGAAATAGCCAGGACCCCATTACCTTAAATAAATATTTATACGGTAATGCCGATCCGGTGAGATATGTGGATCCGACGGGGCGTTTTAGTATTGGCTCATTGATGGCATCTGTACGAACTGTAGGAATTAAAACCGCTAGTATAGGTACTCAGTTTACTTCAAAGGCTGGAGGAAACGTTGTCGGCCGAGCTATTAAGGCGACAGGCGTTAGTGCGATTAGTGTTTTAATCAAAAAAGAAGTTACAAAATGTCTGATGTCACGTGGAGAAAAGTGCATGATTCCAAACTTGGTGGTTATCGGATCTAATCATAGAGAGGCTCAAGAACATATTGATGATGTACAGAATGGAAGGGGTTCAAATGGCATTCCTATATCTCCTTTACAGACCTATAAAAAAGGGGGGAATGGAGGAAGTCGATCTTGGTACTCTAATAAGCCTGAATGCAAAGGTAATGTAACTTCTTATTCTAGAAAGTCATGTGATGAATGGCCATTTTTTACGACACAAAATGGTGGTAGTAAGGGGTATGTGAGAAATCAAGTATCCTTGAGATTAATAGATCATGATGATAATGTTTATTCTGGTCAGGTTTGGGGGCGTGCCGTTAGAAGAGGAAAGAGTGGAGATAAGTATTTAGTAGTCCCGCATGGCCCAACAAGTTTTTATTACTCCAATGGGAAATTTGGATTTTAAACATGAAGACATTTTAAAAACATCTATTTTGTTTCAATATTGGTGAATATTATGGCGAATATTCTTGTTGAGAGTCAACTGTCTCAGATTGAGCAGATAGTAAAAAACAATGCTGTAGCTCAGTGCTCTGAATTAGAGAGCGTGTTGGGAAAGGAGATTTCTGAAGAATTATGCAGCGTTCTTTTGCACTCAGATCAATTAAATAAAATCAAGCAATCTAATGGGGGTGGGTATTTTTGGGGGCATGATTTTATTGCATATAATGAATTGATTAGTCAGTATGAGAAAAAAACTAGAAAATATACTTTTTTTTGGCAATGGGGCGTGGATGATAATTTAAATGTTCATGGCGCTTTGAATGATGGTTATAGATTTTTTCTTGAATATGACTTTGATGGTGGTTTAGAACCACCTTTGGTAATCAAGGATGTTAAGTCATTGATTCCCATTCTTTTTTTTGAAGGAGAGTTTATTTTATATTCTATGGGGGAAGGCGGGCTGCCAAAAGGGTTGATGTCCGTTTCTAGCGAAGGTTTTGGTTCTATGATTGCACCAAGTATCTCTGAGCATATAGATGACTTAATTTCAGGTGTTCAAGAAGGAATATATCCAGTTGGAGAAGATGGGGTGGTTTTCCCTCATAACTGGTTTGATAGGATTAGGCTAAGGAATGGAAAAATACAAATGAATGAATATGGTGAAATTATAGAGTCCAAGATCGTAGATGATAAATACAGTAGCGACCCTGAATTTCCTGGGTTTGTAAAGAAGTGGTTGGAGAGCTGGAAAAATTAAAATCTATTATGAGAGGTTTAAATATTTTTTTAAGCCCGTATAGTGGGAGTTTGTATTTGTGGGTGTTATTCGTGATGATATTAACCCGGCATGAATATTTCTCATAACTTGTGCATAATTCCAGCATGAATAATGACATAAAACATCTAAAATCTCAGCACGAAGCCTTCAAGCGCAAGCTGGCTATCAAACTCCTGAATGAAGGACTGATGCAATCCAAAGTGGCGGATGTGTTTGATGTCACTCGGGAAACCATCAATCGCTGGTCTCGCCAATATGAGCAGCATGGTGATGCGGCACTCACCTCATTACCCCGTGGTCGTTCTGAAGGAGAAAAGCGACATTTAGGGCCTGAGGAAGAAGCCGATTTCATCCAGAAAATGACGGACTACCATCCTGATCAACTGGGGATTGATTCCGCTCTGTGGACTCGCAGAGCCGTTGCGGAACTGATCCGAAAAACGCTGACATTCAACATGCCGATCAGAACGGTTGGGGCGTATTTAATGCGCTGGGGAATGACACCCCAAAAGCCGTCAAAACGTGCTTATGAGCAAAACCCGAAAGCTATCAAGCGCTGGCTGAACGACGATTATCCGGCAATCCACGCCAGAGCCAAGCAAGAAAAAGCCGAGATTTACTGGGGGGATTACAGGGATTACAGTTAAGGTTGACGTGATCATTCGGTCGTTGAAATTTATTGTTATGATATAACGTTTTTGTGCAAGGAAAGCGATGTCATGAGAGAAGCCATCGCTGACGATAACAACATCAATGTCAACTCAGCCCTTTCGGGCAGCAACCGTTTGAGACCATCATGAACGCAGTGACCAAACTTCCCGTAACCGTGCTGTCGGGGTTTCTCGGCGCGGGTAAAACCACCGTACTCAGCCATTTACTGAACAATCGCGAAGGCCGCCGTGTCGCTGTGATTGTGAATGACATGAGTGAAATCAACATCGACGCGTCCACTCTGAAGTAAGAAGTATCGCTGAACCACAGTGAAGAAAAGCTGGTTGAAATGAGCAACGGCTGTATTTGCTGCACTTTGCGTGAAGACCTGTTGGTGGAAGTCGGTGCGATGGCCAAGGCAGGAAAATTCGATTATCTGGTGATCGAATCAACTGGCATTTCCGAGCCTTTGCCCGTGGCAGAAACTTTCACCTTTGCCGATGAAGAGGGCATCTCACTGTCAGACGTCGCCACCCTCGACACCATGGTCACCGTGGTGGATGCGATCAACTTCCTCAAGGACTACGAAGAAGCCAAATACCTGCAAGAAACCGGCGAGCATCTGGGTGAAGACGACGAGCGCAGCGTGGCCGATTTGCTGATTGATCAGGTTGAATTCGCGGATGTGATTCTGATCAGCAAGATGGATCTGGCAGACAGCGCTGATCTGGAACGCCTTCAGGCGATCTTGCGTACGCTGAATACCGAAGCTCGGATTGTTCCAATCAAAAATGGCGAAGTGCCGATTGATCAGGTAATCGGTACGGGGTTGTTCGACTTTGAACGCGCCCAACAAGCGCCGGGTTGGCTGAAGGAAATGCGCGGTGAGCACATTCCTGAAACCGAAGAATACGGCATTGGCAGCTTCACGTACGTGGCCCGCCGTCCGTTTGATCCAGAAAAGTTCTACAACTTCCTCCACAACACCAAACAGTACGGCAAGTTGCTGCGTTCCAAGGGCTATTTCTGGCTGGCGACACGTCCTGAATTTGCTGGTCAATGGAGTCAGGCCGGTGGTATCGCTCGTTATGGCTTTGCCGGTATGTTCTGGAAAGCCGTGGCGGAAGAAAACTGGCCAGACGACCCGGAATACCGCGAGTCCATTCGGGAAAGCTGGGAAGAGCCGTTCGGAGATATGCGCCAGGAGCTGGTGTTTATCGGTCAGGGGCTGGATCAGGCGGCCATCACCAGTGCTCTTGATCAATGTTTGCTGAGCGATGAGCAACTACTACAAGGCAAGCAGCATTGGGCGACATTGAATGATCCATTCCCTGCCTGGGAGTCGTAGTCGTTTTTTCCAAAATTCATCGCATTTGGCTTTAACTTGGCCTGATCACCATATCCGTGTATACCGCCTGTTTTAACGGTCGGTAAGCGGAGATTCTGAATGCTGTTAATGGCGAGTGTGGTGATCGCTTTTGTACTGGACAAGCTGTTGGCAGAGCCAAAGCGCTGGCACCCACTGGTGGGTTTCGGTGCTTTGGCGTCTGCCGTTGAGCAGCGGCTGAACTCCCAAAGCGATCGTGTCCGCAAACACGGTATTCACAAGCGCCGTATTCACAAACACTGTCATAACCGCTTGATGGGTGTGATGGCCGTTGTGCTGGTGATTGCCCCGTTCGGAACAGCGGCCTGGCTGCTGGATATCTGGCTGGCGCAATGGGTCGCACTTCATATGTTATTTGCCGCTGTGGTGTTGTATCTGGCGATTGGCTGGCAGAGTTTGCAGCAGCACGCGCTGGCAGTGGCTGAACCGCTGGCCAGAGGTGATCTCGACAGCGCCCGATGCGCCGTTGCCATGATCGTCAGTCGTGATACCGCTGCGCTGGAGGAATCCGGTGTGGCCAGAGCCGCGACGGAATCGGTGCTGGAGAACGGCGCAGATGCGATTTTCTCGGCCTTGTTCTGGTTTCTGGTCGCAGGCGTGCCGGGCGTGGTGGTGTATCGCCTGAGCAACACATTGGATGCGATGTGGGGTTACAAGAACGAACGCTTTCTGAGCTTTGGCTGGGCGGCGGCGCGTCTGGATGATGCGCTGAATTACGTTCCAGCCCGGCTGACGGCCATGGCGTATGCGCTGGCCGGTCATACAGGCTGTGCCTGGCGCTGCTGGCAGCAGCAAGCACAAGTCTGGAAAAGCCCCAACGCCGGGCCAGTGATGGCGGCTGGTGCCGGAGCGCTAAAGGTCTTGCTGGGGGGCGAAGCCCAATACCATGACCGTATCCAGCAGCGTCCACCGTTAGGGCCTGCGGGTGGAGAGCAGCCGTCGGCCACAACCCTCTATCGTGCCTGTCAGTTGGTGGATCGTGCCTTGCTGATCTGGCTGGCGGCTGTGTTCACTGTGTCATTGTTTGGAGTGCTGCCTGGAATGTTGATGGGTTCAGTGACGGGTGCTTTATGGCAATAAGCAGAGGCCTGAAAAGCGGCAATCCGCTGTTATTGCACGGCGGTGATATCCGCTCTGCCAGCCAGCAATACGGTATCCCTGTTGATCAGTGGATCGACCTCTCAACCGGTATTAACCCGGTGCCGTATTCGGTTGGGGACTTGCCGCCGGAGGCGTATCACCATCTGCCATACGTTCAGCCTGAATTACTCGAGCGGGCGTCCGAATATTATCGCAATGGCAATCTCTTACCGGTGCCGGGTTCCCAATCGGTGATTGCCCTGTTGCCGGGCTGTTTGCCATCGGCGGCTGTGCTGGTGCCGGAAGTGGGCTATCAGGAACATGTGAATCACTGGCGGCAATCCGGTGCCAATATAACGGCCTATCCTGCATTTGATATGGCTGAGTCTGTGGCGTTTATTGACGCTGCGCTGGCTGACAATCCGCGTCAGCATCTGGTGGTGATCAATCCCAATAACCCGACCGGGCTGTGCTTTGCTGCCGAGCAACTGGAACGCTGGGCCGAACGGCTGGTGGATGGCTGTTATCTGATCGTCGATGAAGCCTTTGTCGATACCAATGCAGGCGGCAGCGTGCTAGTGAGCCACTTTCAAGACAACATGATTGTGCTGCGTTCGTTTGGAAAATTCTTTGGTCTGGCCGGAATCCGGCTTGGATTTGTGTTTGCACATCAACGGGTTCTGGCGAGGTTGCAAGTATATCTGGGGGCCTGGAGTATCAATGGCCCGGCGCAGAGTGTTGCCATTGCAGCATTGGGCAATGTTGTCTGGCAACAGCAGGCGCGGGATGAGATTGAGCAATCGGCTCGACTCACTCAGGAAGTGTTCAGGCCCTTGTTGGGAGAGCAGGCAGAATGGGGGGAGAGTGTGGTAACTCACCAGCCGTTGTTCTCGACCTATCGACTGGCGCAGGAGCGGGCGCAGCACCTGATTCAATACCTGGCTGAGCGCGGTATCTTGCTGCGCTATATCCCATTCGGAAACACAAACCAGACGGATGCTGATGTACTGGTTCGTATCGGGATTCTGAACCGAAAGAACCCACTGTCTGTGGCATGTGTTACTGAAGCCGTTACGGAAGCGATTGGCGCATTCGGGTGAAAACCCAGCCGCCGGGTTTGTGCATTGCTATGCTTACAGGTACTGCATGGAGCAACCCGGTTGTTCCGTTGTTGAGCGTTAGCTCACATCTGTTTCAGTCGGTACTATTCTCTTTTTTGTGAGCCAGTGCACATAATTTATGTATATACCTTTCTCATCGGTACACGAAGTTCTGGATCAGTTACACCACGGACAACCGGAACAGACAACCTGGTTGTTGATGGTGGCTGAATGTCACGCTCCTGAAATACCTGCTTTGATCGAACAAGCTCACATGCGTCAATTGTCGCTGTGTGGGGCTATTTTTCCTGCTCTGATTAGTGATGCCAGGCGAGTGGATGAGGGGATCATCGCCATGCCATTACCTTTTGATGCTTTGTGCAGCACGGCGACGATTGATCGTGACCAAACACTCTGGCACGGCACAATTTCTCCGGTTTCTTCCAGAAATGAATCGAGTGCGCTGATTCTGGTGGATTGCCAGGCGCGTGGGATTTCCGGTTTTCTGAGCCAAATCTATAACGAATACGGTAACGGCATCAGCTATGCGGGCGCTGGCACCGGGTTCAGCGACTTGCGTGCTCAGCCGTCGGTGTTTACCGAGTCGGGGTTTATTGAGAATGGCGGGTTGTTGGTGCGTTTTCCTCATCCGTCGGTTACGAGTGTTCGACATGGGTGGCGCAGGGTGGCCGGGCCGTTTATTGCCACCCGCACCAGCGGCAGTGTGATTCAGGAACTGAACTGGGAGTCTGCCGGTGCTTTCTATCGGCAACAAATCGCTGAGCTGTCGCCGGGGCTGGAAGACAAGCCGATTTTCCCCACGCTGAACTCTTTGTACCCGCTGAGCATCGGCAGGCCGTTCGCCGAAGACGTGATGCGTGATCCGATCGAAATCAATGATGCGGATGAGATCGTGACGCTCTCAGATGTGCCCGAAAACTCCATGATCTACATCGAAACCGGCGATCGGGAATCCCTGATCGAAGGTGCCCGTCAGGCCGTCAGCGAGTGTGAGGGTGCTGGCCATGGCTCAAGCCCGGTAAGCGCCTGTTTTGTGTCCGACTGTTATTCCCGCGCCCTGAAGCTGGAAGATGCTCTGAACGATGAATTACAAGCCGCAGGCGAAGCCCTGAAAGCCATCACAGCGGTGCCAATGGAAGGTGTATTGGCACTGGGTGAGGTCTGTGGCAATGAGCGTTCCACGCTGGAGTTTTATAATAAAACTTTCGTTATTTCATTACTGACTACCGGGAAGTAGTGGCTTTCGGATCGGGGTTTATGAAACCAGAGCACAACGTAACTGAGGAGCTTCTGCACCTCTATGAGCTTGCCCTGAGTATTGGCAAGCAACTTGACCCCAGAGCAACCTGCCTGAATTTTGTCGAGATTCTGGTGCCTCGCTATGGCCTGATTGGCGCGTCCATCTGGTGGCAACATGATGGCTCTGCAACGCCACTGGCGGCGCTGCCTAAAATGAGTGCCGAGGTCAGCACCAGAGCGCTGGCAACCAGAGTCAGCCAACTGGCGGCGATGACAACCCCTTGCATTCTGGAATCGGGCGATGACAGCCATCTTGCCCTGACAGCCGGATTCTCCGGTGATGATGTGACCTGTGGCCTGTATCCCTTCTCGGGCCATGGCGTGTTGGTGATGTACTCGGTGCAACCGGGCGTGATCACTCCGCGTTTGCTCAAAAGCTTGCGGCCGATTCTGGACGCGCTGGGTACTTCCATACGTGGCGGTATGGCACTGGAACAACTGGCATTGTCGGAAATGGAACTGAAAAAGCAGCGTGGCTTTTTAAAAACACTGATCAACACCATCCCGGATCTGGTCTGGCTGAAAGACCCGGACGGCGTCTATCTGGCCTGCAACGAACGCTTTGAGCAGTTTTTCGGGGCGACGGAGCCGCACATCGTTGGCAAAACCGATTACGACTTTGTGGATGCCGAATTGGCCGACTCCTTCCGCATGCACGATCGCCGGGCCATGGCCAATAACGGCCCGTCGGTGAATGAAGAATGGATTCCCTTTGCCTCCGACGGCCATCGGGAGCTACTGGAAACCACCAAAACCCCGATGCTGGATGATGACGGTGCGCTGGTGGGTGTGCTTGGCATTGGGCATGACATCACCCAAAGCCGGGAATCGGAAGAGGCTCTGAGAATGGCGGCAAGCGTATTCACTCACGCCAATGAAGGCATCATCATCACCGATGCTGAGGTGGCAATCATTGAAGTGAATCAGGCATTTTCTCGCATCACTGGTTACAGCCGGGAAGAAGTATTGGGCAAAAAACCGGGATTACTGAAGTCGGATCAGAATGGCGATTATGTTCATGCGGAGATGTGGCAGTCGTTACAGCAGCAGGGGCAATGGAGCGGGGAGCTGTGGAATCGGCGCAAAAACGGTGAAGTCTACGCCGAACTGCTGACCATCAGTGCCCTGTACGATGAGCAGGGAAATGTCAGTCGCTATTTGGGGCTGTTCTCGGATATTACCGCTCAAAAACAGCATCAGAAGCAACTGGAATACCTGGCTCATTATGATGCCCTGACATCGTTGCCCAACCGCATATTGCTGTCTGAGCGTTTGCATCAGGCCATGAAGCAGGCGCAGCGCCGCGACAGTTTATTGGCGGTGGCCTATCTGGATCTGGATGGCTTCAAGCGGATTAACGACTCTTTTGGCCATGACACTGGTGATCAGTTGCTGGTGGATTTGTCCAGCCGCTTTGTTCATACCCTGCGCGAAGGCGATACCATCGCCCGTATTGGTGGCGATGAGTTTGCCATTGCGATGATGGACTTGGCTGATCGTGCAAGCTGTTCAGGTGTTCTGGATCGCTTGCTGGAGGTGGCAGCAGAACCCATGGTGGTGAATGGCCATCGCTTGCGAGTCAGCGCCAGTGTTGGTGTCACCTTCTTTCCCCAACGGGATGAGGTGGATGCCGACCAGCTTCTGCGTCAGGCCGATCAGGCGATGTATCAGGCCAAGCAAAGCGGCAAAAATCGCTACCACGTATTTGATGTCGAAAAAGATCGCTCGCTCAGAGATCAGGTCGACAGCCTATCCAGAATCCGCGCCGCACTGCAGAACAACGAGTTCACACTCTATTATCAGCCCAAGGTGAATATGCGCACGGGCGAGGTGATCGGCGTTGAAGCGCTGATTCGCTGGTGCCACCCGGAACGTGGTCTTCTGGCCCCGTTTCACTTTCTGCCCATGATTGAGAATCAGCATCTGACGATTGAGGTCGGTGACTGGGTGATTGAAACCGCGCTCAGGCAGCTGGAACACTGGCAAGCACAGGGCATTGATCTGGCCGTCAGTATCAATGTGAATGGCTACCACTTGCAGCAGCCTGATTTCTTCGAGAAGTTGCGTGATCGACTGATGGTGCATCCGGCGGTTAATCCAGCCAATCTGGAGCTGGAGATTCTCGAAACCAGTGCTCTGGAAGACATTGCCCACGTCAGCACGGTTATTCGAGCCTGTCAGGCCTTGGGAATCGGTTTTGCACTGGATGACTTTGGCACCGGCTATTCATCGCTGACTTATCTGAAACGGCTGCAAACCCGGCTGCTGAAAATCGACCAGAGTTTTGTCCGGGATATGCTCGACGACCCGGATGATTTATCCATTCTGGACGGTGTACTCGGACTGGCCAAATCGTTTAAAAAAGACGTGATTGCTGAAGGCGTGGAGACGCTGGAGCATGGCGAAATGCTGTTGTTGATGGGGTGTGAGCTGGGGCAAGGTTATGCCATTGCGCGACCGATGCCAGCAAAGGCTGTACCGGAGTGGCTTGCTGGCTGGCAACCTGATGAGAAGTGGCAACAGTGCAAACCGGTGCATGCTGATGATCGGCTGATTGTGCATACCATCGTCGAGCATCGTGCCTGGGTCACCCATCTGGCGCAGTACGTACGGGGTGATCATCCCATACCACCAGTTCTGGATGTAACATCATGTCGTTTTGGCTGCTGGCTGATCGAGTTTGGTGATCAGTGTCCTTCCCGACAGTCCGGGATTGAAGAGATTACCCGGCTGCACAACGCCATCCACCAGCAAGGGGAGCAACTGATTCAGGGCTATCTGGGCGGTTCTGTGAAAAATCTCGACACCTTGCTGGCCAGCATCCGAACGTTACAGGAAAAACTTATCCAGTGTCTGAAGCAACTGGTGCGATGATGATATTTGTCACGGCTTATGAAGGTGGCAAGCGATACTGAATGAACAGCACCGCTTGAGACAACAGCTGACTTACTCGCTGTCATCAATCGAGAAACCGACCAGCTTGGTTTCCAGATATTCCATAATACCTTCGTGCGCGCCTTCACGGCCCAGACCGCTGCTTTTCATGCCACCAAACGGCGCAGCAGCAGAGGTCGGGTTGATGTCATTCACACCAATCAGACCAAACTGCAGCTTGTCGGTGACGCGCATCGCACGGGACAACGACTCGGTGTACAGGTAAGCGGCCAGACCGTAGTGCGTATCGTGGGCCATCTCCAGCACTTCCTGCTCGGTCGAGAACGGAATTACCGGCGCGACCGGGCCAAAGGTTTCCTCACGGTAGATGTTCATCTCCGGGGTAACACCGGTCAGCAGGGTCGGGGCGTAGAAACAGCCTTTCTCCAGCGTTTCGATGGACAATTGTTTGCCGCCTCTGATCAGCGTTGCGCCCTTGGCAACCGCGTCTTCAACCTGACTGGCGACCTTATCGATGGCAGCCTGGTTCACCAATGGGCCGATGGCAATGCCTGGCTCCAGACCGCTGCCAACCTTGAGGCGGTCAATACGGCGCGCAAACTCGTCCACAAACGGCTCAATGATGTCCTGATGCACAAAAATCCGGTTCGGGCTGATGCACGCCTGGCCGGTGTTGAGGAATTTCACCAGCGACAGCCCCTTGGCCGCATGCACAGGATCGGCATCCTTGAACACAATCGCCGGAGCATGGCCACCCAGCTCCATCGACACGCGCTTGAACGACGGTGCTGCCAGTGTTGCCAGTTGACGGCCCACGGCGGTGGAACCGGTAAACGTCAGCTTGGCGACACGAGGATCAGTACAGAAAATATCACCCACTGGCTTGGGATCTTCCGCCGTGACCAGATTCACCACACCCGCCGGGAAACCGGCTTGCTCAAAGATCTTGAACATGGCGATGGCGCACAGAGGTGTGGCTTCGGCAGGCTTGAGCACGATGGTACAACCAGCAGCGACGGCAGGTGCCACCTTGCGTGTGATCATCGAAATCGGGTAGTTCCACGGCGTCACGGCGGCGACCACACCGACCGGGTGGTGCTTGACCAGAAAACGCTGATCCGGGCGTGCCGAAGGAATGGTTTCGCCATACACGCGCTTCACTTCCTCAGCGTACCAGAGCAGATAATCCGCACCGTACTGCACTTCGCCCAACGAAGCTTTCAACGGCTTGCCCTGCTCGCGGGACATCAGCTCGGCCAGCTCCGACTTTTGTTCCAGCATCAACTGATGGGCGCGATGCAAACATGCCGAACGCTGATACGCCGTGGTCGCTGACCAGGTCGGAAAAGCGCTGCTGGCCGCGTCGATGGCCGCCAGTACATCGTCTGGCGTGGCATCCGCAACGTTGCCGATGATTTCGCCATTGGCAGGATTTAATACCGGGAAAGACTGATGGCCCTGACGCCATTCACCATTAATAAACATACCGTTTTCCTCTTCAATACAAGGGTTCTTTTGGCCCATTTGGGGCTGACCGTAGCAGAAACCATCATTCGAGGAAACGTTATAAAGCTCAGCAAAAGATGATGGTTGTTGCACTCATCTATACGATCAGAGATTTTTATAAGGGTATTTACGTGCTTATTTGGGTGGTTTGGGAGAGGTGGCTTGTTTGGCACAGACAGAATTTCTGACTGCCAAAAGAAGAGATTTCAGCTTGATCACGATCAGGCATACTTAACCCATCAATACCAATTGGCGAGATGATCGATGGCCATCAACTTCAACACCACCAACAGCACATTCCGTCAGTTATTGGGCAATGGCTTGACTTACCGTATACCGCCGTTCCAAAGGGATTATTGTTGGACGGATGAGGAGTGGGATGACCTTTGGCAAGATATGGTGGCGTTGTTTGAAGAAGATGCCGAGCCTGCTCATTACATGGGCTATCTGGTTCTGCAATCGGCCGATAGCGAGCATTTCCAGATCATTGATGGTCAGCAGCGTATTACGACCATCAGCATCATGATTCTGGCCGGGTTGTCGTATTTACAGGATCTGGCCAATGCAGGGCTGGATGCCGATAACAACCGGCGTCGTAAGGAACAGTTTCAAAACAGCTACATCGGTTACATCGATCCGGTGACGTTGGTTCCGCGTTCCAAACTGGAATTGAATCGCCACAATAACCGCTTTTATCAAACCTACCTGGTACCACTCGACAAGCTGCCTCAACGGAATCTTCATGCGTCTGAGCATCAGTTACGCAAGGCGTTTAACTGGTTTAAAAGCAGTTGCAAACAACGCTTTGGAAACGAAGAAAGCAGCGGACAGCAGTTTGCTTTTATGCTGGATGGTTTGGTCAGTCGGCTATTTTTTACGGTGATTACCGTCACGGATGAGCTGAACGCATTCAAGGTGTTTGAAACACTCAATGCTCGTGGTGTGCGTCTTTCGTCAACGGACTTGCTGAAGAACTATGTGTTCTCACTGATTGGCAAGGGCGATATGCACAAAGAGAGGCTGAAGCATCTTGAGGATCAATGGGAACGGGTTGTCGATCTGCTGGGGAGTGAAAGTTTCCCCGAATTCTTGCGGGTATTTTGGAACAGCAGCCATAAGAGAGTGCGTAAAGCTGACTTGTTCAAAACCATTCGTCGTCACATTACCACTCAAGAAGCGGCGTTCCAGTTGGTCAGAGAGCTGGATCACGCGGCTGAAACCTATGCCATGTTACGTGACCCGATGAATTCCGGCTGGCAGCAAGAAGAACGAGAATCGCTGCAACTGCTGATGATGTTTAATACACGTCAGCCACTGACCATGCTGATGGCCTGTTTCAGGCAGTTTTTTGACGATGATCGCGCTGGATTTTCACGCATCCTGAAAGCGATTACCGTCGTGTCGATGCGGTACAACGTAATTTGTAATAAACAGGCGAATGAACAGGAACGCGTCTACAACGATGTCGCTTGTCTGGTCTCCGCCAGAGAGCTCACAAGCGTCAGTGGTATTTTACGAGCATTGAAAGACGTCTATCCCGATGACAAGGAATTCAAAGCGGCTTTCGCAGCCAAGGAACTGAAAACCACCAATACCCGAAACAAGAAAGTCGTGCGCTATATTCTGTTTGCACTGGAAAAACAGCGCTCAAATCATGACTTTGATTTTGAGAGCAGTACTTACAACATCGAACACATTTTGCCCGAAAACCCTTCTGATGCCTGGACTCATATGGATGAACATCAGCAAGATCGCTGTATTTATCGCCTTGGAAATATGACACCCATGAGCGCTACGGATAATCGAAAGCTGGGCAATGTGGGCTATGAAGAAAAGCGTGAGGCATTCCGACACAGCCAGTTTCAGATTACCCAAGGTATTGCCGAGCGCTATGACCGTTGGGATGAATCAACAATAGAAGCCAGACAAAAAAGTCTGGCCGACTTGGCGGTTACTATCTGGAAGATGGTCTGATGAGAAACAACTCATCAAAGAATAACCATGCTGAAAAGGCATTCGCAGAACTGAAAATGCGTTATCACGCAGCTCGGTTAGCGTATGCGGATTACCAATTGGAAAACCACCAGTGCTATGACTATCCTCCAGAGTCGACTGATTTTATGCTTAGCCTGCAACGCCCGCCTTGGGTACGATACGACTATGACCCGGAGCAAATCCTCCATATTGAACGCTCGATTGAAAACGCCTTGCTGGCACGTTCGGTGTTTGCTAACCACATATGGCCGGGGAGAGCGCTTCTCTGACGGGTTTTGGCCTCGGTTGTTTGACGCAGGTCGACTGACCCCTGTGATGCAACGGCTGGCGGCGTTGAAGCTGTAGAGAAAACCTCGTGGACTCAGAAATTTGGTGTTCCTACGCGAATTCTATAAAGTTTTCAGTGCAAACTGCTTTAGACCTCACTCATAAGGACATGCCTGATATGGCCAATGCCGCTTCGCCATTTGATTCCAACCTGTTACTCAGCAATCTCCCCGAACCTGACGTTGACCCCAGCAAGGTCAATGACTTTATCCAGCGTTGGCAATCAGCCGGCGGCACCGAGCGCGCTAACTATCAATTGTTTCTGACCGAACTATGTACTCTGCTCAAGCTGGATCAGCCCGATCCCGCTCAAGACGATACCCGCGATAACGCCTATGTATTTGAACGCCGGGTGACGGAAGAATTTTCTGAAGGCGGCGACACCAAGCGATTCATTGACTTATACAAGCGCGGCAGCTTTGTCTGCGAGGCCAAGCAATCCGGCCTGAAGCTGGAAACGGGTCGCTGGGACAAGGCCATGCGTAAGGCCTTTAATCAGGCTGAAGGCTATGTGCGGGCGCTACCCGCCGAAGAGGGCCGTCCGCCGTTTATCATCGTGACCGACGTTGGCCGTCATCTGGAGCTGTATTCCGAATTCAGTCGCAGCGGTGGTAACTACACCGCGTATCCGGACGCCAACAGCTTTCGCATCAAGCTGGAAGATCTGTGCAAGCCTGAGGTTCAGCAGCGCCTGATCGCCGTCTGGAACACTCCGATGCAGCTGGACCCAAGCCGGGTATCAGCACGAGTGACTCGTGAGATTGCCGACAAGCTGGCTGAATTGGCCAAGTCGCTGGAGGCCGATAACCACTCCCCCGAGCAAACCTCCGGCTTTTTGATGCGCTGCCTGTTCACCATGTTTGCCGAAGACGTCGGTCTGCTGCCACTGCGTAGCTTTACTGAATTGCTAATTCGTCTGGAAGATCACAAAGCCTTTGCTCCGATGCTCAAAAGCCTTTGGGCAACGATGAATACGGGTGGCTTCTCTCCGATCATTGAAGACGACATTTTGAAATTCAACGGCGGTCTGTTTGCCGAGGCGGAAGCCATCGAGCTGGACCGGGAACAGCGCCAGCTATTGATTGAAGCTGCCAAATCCGACTGGCGCTATGTGGAACCTGCCATCTTCGGTACCTTGCTTGAACGAGCGTTAGACCCCCGTGAACGCCACAAGCTGGGCGCTCATTACACCCCGCGCAGCTATGTCGAACGACTGGTGATGCCGACGATCATTGAGCCCTTGCGCGAACAATGGGAAAACGTTCAGGCCGCCGCCGTGGCGCTGGAAAACAAGGGCAAACACAAGGACGCCGTGGCCGAAATCCGTGCCTTTCATCAGCAGCTCTGCAACATTCGCGTGCTTGACCCGGCCTGCGGCAGTGGCAACTTTTTGTACGTGACGCTGGAGCATATGAAGCGCCTGGAAGGCGACGTACTTAACCTGCTCCACGAACTGGGGGAAAGCCAGGGTCTGCTGGAGATGGAAGGCGTCACCGTCGACCCGCATCAGTTCCTTGGTATCGAAATCAACCCGCGCGCCGCCAAGGTCGCCGAAATGGTGCTTTGGATCGGCTACCTGCAATGGCACTTCCGCACCTATGGCAACAGCAATCCGCCGGAACCGGTACTGCGTGATTTCCACAACATCGAAAACCGCGATGCCCTGATCGAGTACGACAGCCGCAGCGAACAGCTCGATGCCAACGGCCAGCCCGTCACCATCTGGGACGGGCTGACCATGAAAACCAGCCCGGTTACTGGCGAACTGATCCCCGACGACAGCGCCCGTATTCCGGTGTACCAGTACCACAACCCCAAACAAACCCACTGGCCCGAAGCCGACTATATCGTTGGCAACCCGCCGTTTATTGGGAAGCTCAATATGCGGGCTGCTTTGGGCGATGGATATGTTGACGCTATACGCCAAGCATTTAGGGGAGCAGTACCAGATTCTGCTGACTTTGTGATGTTCTGGTGGCATATCGCCGCCGAGAAAGTCCGACTCGGACAAGGCAAAGCTGGAGCGCCGCAACAGTTCGGCTTTATCACCACCAACAGCCTGCGCCAGACCTTTAACCGCCGGGTGCTGGAACCACACCTCAACGACTCAAAAAAGCCACTGTCATTGGCCTTTGCCATCCCCGATCATCCCTGGGTTGATGCCGCTGACGGTGCTGCCGTGCGTATTGCCATGACGGTGGGCGCGGCCGGAGAAAAACAGGGCCGACTGCTGACCAGCCTGAAAGAATCCGATACCAAAACCGATGAAATCAAGGTCGATTTCCAGAATCGCCACGGCAAGCTGTTTGCAGATTTAAAGATTGGGGCGGATGTGGCAAGTGCCAAGCCATTGCAAGCAAACTTGGATCTAACCTCGATGGGAGTCATGTTGGCTGGAGCTGGGTTCATCATTACTGATGAAGAGTACTCAAGTCGTATTGGTAGATTCAATGAACAAGAGCTGGCTCGAGTAAAAGGTTATTGTAACGGGAAAGATTTGGCTGCAAAAAGTCGGAGGGCTCGAGTTATCGACTTATTTGGACTAAATGAAGACGAGTTGGTAACAGCGGTTCCAAATTTGTATCAACTGATAAAAGACCGTGTATACCCTGAGAGATCCGTCAATCGCGATAAAGGGTTTAGGGAAAAATGGTGGCTTTTTGGACGTTCACGGCCATCTCTGAGGGAAATGATCGCTGGACTGCCGTTTTTTCTAGCATGTGGAGAGACGGCTAAGCATCGTTTTTTTGTGACCTTGGATAGTCATATTTTACCTGATCATATGGTGATTGGTTTTGGTTTGGATCGGTTCGATTACTTGGGCATCCTCTCAAGCCGCGTCCATATTCTGTGGGCTCTCGCAGCAGGTGGAACATTGGAAGACCGTCCCCGCTACAACAAATCTGTTTGCTTTGATACCTTCCCCTTCCCGGATCTTACCGGCCTGGAACAAGCAACACTGGCTGCTCGTATAGGAAAGTTAGCCGAGCAAATCGATCAGCACCGCAAAACCCAGCAAGCCGCTCACGACAAGCTGACCCTGACCGGCATCTATAATGTGTTAGAGAAACTGCGCAAAGCAGAGCCGCTGAACGCCAAGGAAAAAACCATCTACGATGACGGGCTGGTGGGCATTCTGCGGGAACTCCACGACGAACTGGATCGCGCGGTATTTGAAGCCTACGGCTGGCAAGATTTGGCCAATAAACTGGTCGGCCTGCCCGGAGCTACGACGCCCTACCCGGAAAAATCCGAAGCCCAGGCCGAGGCGGAAGAAGAACTGCTCAAGCGACTGGTGGCGCTCAACCATCAACGCGCCGCTGAAGAAGCCAAAGGCCAGATTCGCTGGTTGCGCCCTGAGTACCAGAATCCCGACTATCAAAATTCAAATCAGGGCAAAGACAGCGCATCCGATTATAAGTCGACTGCCCAAACCGAAGCCGATGTCACCGCCAAGCCTGTGGCTACCAAAGCCAAAAAACTCACCTGGCCCAAGTCCATGCCGGAACAGGTCGCCGCCGTCAAAACCGCACTGCAAGATGGACTGGATAGCGTAGAAGCGATCACCGTCCTGTACAAAAGCCCGAAAAGCACCGGGCCAAAAGTACAGGAAGTACTGGAATCACTTGAGTCGCTGGGGTACGCCAACCGGGAAGGCGGGCGCTATTGGCTGGTTGGGTAACTGTCTGATGATCAGAACATAACGCGGTCTTCTTGCTGTTTCGTTTATTTCGTTTAATCTGTTCTAAAGCACGTGAATAGCGTGCTATAGAATCAGAAAAACAGGGGTGAATCCTATGGGCGCAGAAGTTGTATTCTTGCCAACCGCAGAAGACAGTGAACAGGCCAAGGACTCCAGCCGAGTACTGGCGCAGGCGTTAGCCAACTATTCCGATGATGACCGAGTGCGAATGACCATTCAGGGCAGCTCTGGTGGTAGCAGTGAGTTGGTACTGCCGGGCGACATTATGAACCTGGTTCTCACTGTGCTGACTCAGGTTTCCCAGGGCAATGCTATCAGCCTGGTACCTATTCATCAGGAGATCAGCACCCAGCAAGCGGCTGAACTGCTGAGCGTCAGTCGTCCGCATCTGGTGAAGCTGCTGGAACAGGGGACTATTCCCTTTCGGAAAGTCGGTAGCCATCGTCGGGTAAAACTGACCGATGTGATGGAATATCGCAAGCAAGTGGATGAAGCACGGGGTAAGGCGCTGGATGAGCTGGCAGCCATTTCTCAAGAATTGGGCATGGAGTTCTGATGAGCCAGTTTCGAGTGGTTCTGGATGCCTGTGTTCTGTACCCGCAAGGGTTACGTGATTTGCTGATGAGTCTGGCGGCTGAGCGTATTTTCAAGGCGCATTGGAGTGGCCAGATTCATGATGAGTGGATTCGCAATCTCCACGTAAATTCTGGTATACCGCTGGAGCAATTAGAACGCATTCGTCAGCTGATGGATCAGCATGTCGATGATGCTTTGGTAACAGGCCACGAACTTCTGATTGACGGCTTGAAACTACCTGACCCTGATGATCGTCATGTGCTTGCTGCTGCCATCAAGTGTGGAGCCAATGCCATTGTGACCCTGAATTTGAAAGACTTTCCTACTGATGTTGTCGCTCCATTTGGGATTGATATTCTTCACCCGGATGATTTTGTTGCATATCAGATCGATATGGCACCGGGTGCCGCCTGCTTGGCTGTGAAAAAGATGCGTCAGCGCCTTAAAAACCCCATCTATACAGCTCCTGAATACCTTTCAGCGATTAAGCCAAGGTTGCCAAATACCGCAGCAATGCTGATGGAATATCAGGATTTGATTTAATCGCTGGCAGTCTGAGCACTGCCTTCTGCAGCTCAATAGTGAGGGATCATGTATTCCAATAGTTTTGGCAAAACCATCAAGCTGTTTCTGCTCGACGCAGATCCTGAAGGTCGGGTGATCTGCGAGCTGTCCAACTGGACTGGCAAGGCCTTTCGCATTCCCCGTGGCAAGGTGAAGGACTGCGCCAATCGCGACGATCTGAAGACCACCGGCGTTTATCTTTTGTTCGGCAAGGCGGATACCAATACCGGTAAACCCCGTGTGTATATCGGTGAGTCTGAGGATTGCTATAAGCGCCTGAAAGAGCATGTGTCGGGTAAGGATTTCTGGAATGAATCCGTGGTGTTTATGAGTAAGGATCAGAACCTCAACAAGGCTCATATCAAATACCTGGAATCTCGTTTGTATGAGCTGGCTAAAGTTTCCGGGCGCTACTCTCTGGATCAATCCCTCCCCACTCGAAGCAGTATTTCGGAAAGTGATATTGCTGAGCTGGAAGAATTCATTGCCTACATCAAGGTGATGCTGAATACCTTGGGGTTCAAGGTATTGGAACCGCTGGTGAGCCAGGAAGAGAATGCGAAACAGCCAGCATGTCTGTTACATGTATCAAATAATCGCGGTGCTGATGCCAGAGGCAAGAGAACTCCGGATGGTTTTGTTGTTTTGTCTGATTCTCTGATGACGGTGAGTACGGTTCCTTCATGCCCACCCAGTGTTATTACCGTTCGAGACGACCTCAAGAGCAAAGAAGTCGTTCAAGCAGAGGGTAGCGTGCTTCGTTTTCTGGAGGACTGCCTGTTCAGCAGCCCGTCTATTGCTGCGGCAGCGGTATTGGGGAGGAGTGCTAATGGACAGATTGAATGGAAAGATCCAAAAGGGAATACGCTCAAGCAAATTGAGGCAGAGGAAGTAAGCGGAGGGGAGTAGTATTAATTCAGAGGTTTGGCTTCAAACAGCAAAGCTTTCCGCTGGTTGCGGTGAATTGTAGTTAGTGCCCCGGCATGGCCCTCTGGTGGGTATCGAATACCCCGAACAATGGTTGCCTCGCAAAATCTCCCAAATGAAAACGGCTGTCCATAGACGCTAGTGGACGCTGAAGAACATAATCTTCAGTATTCATGGGGCTGGTGGCGGTTTTTGAGGTCGTTGCAGAACGCGGAAAACAAGCAGATGGCCTCCCCACAGGGACTCGAACCCTTATCTTGGGATAATAATTCTCTCGTTACCATAGTGTATGTATGGGTTTTGAAATTCATTAGATCCACTAAGTACGGCTTTACATGGTCTTCAGGGAAAGCCATTCACACATAAAATAAAAAATTATATTCTTATCTCAATGTGCAGCCAGTTGCACATTGCAAGAAAGCTGACAGCTAAGTCAACACTTATTGTTTTTGAAGTGGCTTTGCTGAGTTTTTCTGTACTATTAGTTGCACTGCGTGCAGATATCGGTACTGCTAGTGACTTGCTCTCAAATATCCGGTCCACACCGACTCTAGTAAAGTCCGCTTTAGCAGAGGTAAGCGGATATAAAAAAGCGGTTCACTGATGTACAGATCATCAACATCCTGAAGGAAAGCGATGCCGGTATGCAGGTATGTCGGTAAAAGAGATTTGCTGTAAATACGGGACCTTCGGTACGACCTTCTACACTAGGCGGAAGAACTACGGCGGTGTGAAATCTAACAATGGGCGTTGACTCAAACAGATCGAATCCTGACCCCAGTGTTAGCAGCCCCTTCTCCTTGCCAGCAGGCCAGAAAGTTTCGTATTCAAGGTCTGTCCGTTCTATCGGCATGATCCGTTTTATACGCTTATTCACACTCGTCGAATACGCCCAGAGGGTTGCCGAGGAGGTACCCTACGAGTATGCGCTTAGCTTCGAGTGATTCCGATATGATAGTGCGACGGGTGAAAGTCCCACATCACTCGGCACGGTTCCGCCCCTGTCGGCAGATCTGAGCAGTGATTATGACGAAAGCTGGCAATGCATGCCCCTTGATACCACTGGCCTTTCTGCGAGCGATTTCCCTGTCGAAAGTGTCATGCATACGCTTGAATGCTTAGGAGCGTTTCGGCAGAGGGTAGTTGACTTCTTTCAAACCGATCTGACTGAAGAGCATGGGGCTAGCAAACTCTATATGACCGCTCAGAAAGGGCGGGGCACAGCATGCGCGGCATCAGAAAAAGCAAATTCAATTTGCACGAATCATAGAGCGAAAATTTCGTAATTTAGAAAATAGTCGGGAAATTTATGGTGGGCTACAGTTAAATAGTGAAACCTACGCGCAAGGTCTCCGCACGTGGTTTGGATACCACTGCCTGTCGATATACATCATGCTTGCCGACTATCAGACATAATGTTTTAGAGCGGGTGAGCGCTGTGTAGAGTATAGACCGTTCAACGAAATCCGAAGTGACAATGTTCGTGATAATTGCTTGCTCGTACTCAGAGCCTTGGCTTTTGTGAATGCTGATCGCATAGCCCAAGGACAGGCCTATGTCATAGCACTGTTCCACGGTTAGAGAGACTTCACCTTCCCTATCATCGAAGGTGAACGCACCACCTGATAATGCTCCATCCTTATTTCTGGTGATGGTTATCATCTTGCCCGTTGTGCCATTGAAGACCCCAATTTCATAGCTGTTTTCGGTGACGAGTACGGGATCTCCTTCACGGATAAAGTTCCTTCCGACACGGAATCCAGGGCGAGAATCAATGAAATCATCATTTATTGCGGAGGCATTTAGAGCCATCTGAAGTACCCTGTTTAGCTTGTTGCTGCTGTCGGGCAAACGCTCTGAAACATGTGGAGTTAGTAGCTGGGCATTAGGTAATTTCTTTTTGATCTTCGCCAAGACATTTTCCAAACTGTCTTTGGTTGCATCTACGAAGAATGCACCTTCTCTTGCTTCTTCGTCCCAAACTGGAAGCTGATGCTCCTCCCCATTGCGAATATGCATGGCAACGCGATGCAGTGCTGACTCAGATACTTGTCTGTGAACGATGGTTAATCGCGTCATTGGAATATGGGAATCAACCATTCTATGCCATGCCAATCCGAAACCGACTGGGCTGAGCTGTGCTGGGTCGCCAACAGTTAATAAACTGAAGGATTTTCCATCAAAGAGACTGAGAAGTCGGTTAAATAGCGCGATGTCTATCATCGAAGCTTCATCGATAATTAAAAGAGGGTCGCAATTCAGATCGACAAATGTCTTCTTGCCCTCTATTTGTGACAGCATCGCTGACAGGATAAAAGAGTGAATAGTGGAAGCTTCAGCGCCTGTTGTCTGGACGATGCGCTCCTTGGCTTTACCTGCGAGTGCCATGCAATATACGGGGCTGCCCAATTGGTTAGCCACATCAACAACGGCTCGCAAGACCGTGGTTTTACCTGTCCCTCCAAATCCAGTAATCACACTGCACCGTTTCGTGAGGGCCATTTCGATGGCGGAGTGTTGTTCGCTTGTTAATGGGTAACCTCGTTCTTCAGCAAAATGACTGGCGTATTCTTGGACCCGTAAGGCGACTTCAGACTCATCGTAACCAAGGAGCCTGTATTGCATGGCCCCGTTCAGAAGTCGCTTCAGGCGATTCTCAAGACTGTATTCGATATGGGCAGGGCCAACGGCCTGATAAAGTCGCTCACCGTTGGACTTCAGCATACAGATAGCATGCTTTGACAGGGCTGCTTCTAAGGCTTTGGATGCACGGTTTTTAGTGCGGAGCAACTTGGTTGCCTGTTCAATGACTTCTTCGTATGTGGCTGCGGTGTGGCCCTGCTGTAGGCGTTTGTACATCACGTGCTCGATGGCACCTACTAAACGGCGTGGATCGTCGTTTTCAATTTCCAAATTCCTGCCGCACTCATCTACCGTTTTCCAGATGTTTTTGGCAATCCCGTTGAATGCCAGCAATGCATATGGGTTGGAGGTTAAGCGTTCTACGGTATTTTCTTTAGCGAGCCCGATTATTTTGTTAGCCAGTTGTGGCTGGAACTTGTGCTTAACCAAGAATTCCATCGTCTGGCTTTCATTGGTGACTTTGCGCCAGGCTAGGATCAGTTTCTTAGCAATGGGTTCTGCTAGGATATCCTTCAAGTGAATCCAGTTCTTTTCATGGTTCAAGATACGAATTAGCTCATGCTCGTTGCCCACGCTCCTAATAAGTTTGTCGATTTTCTTATCACCAAAACCGAACCCCCGAAACGCTCGGTGACGGAGCATAAACGGCTTTAGATAGAATGGATGGGGTATATCGACCAGATGGCATTCTTCAACCTCTAGTTGGTCTGGGTACTTTGTAGTAGCCCCTGTGACTCCTTTTACAAACCAGAATTCACCCTCCTTGGGGGGCGTGGAGAGGGTCTTGTAGCTAGCGCGGCATTTCTTTTTTTCCGCTGGTTCAAAGGGAGCCCTTTGAACAGAGCTCCACCGATTTGGCCTGGAATGACTTCTGTAATCTGTAGGGTTAACTCCTCACGTTTCATACGAAGTACCGTCTGCCATCCAGGCTCATTTCTTCCAGGTTTTTTTGGTGCTCGGTCTTCTCTGAATCAAGGCTGCTGATTTGAGTTTTTAGCTCCTCAATTTGATGCCGTAATTGCTCGATCTCCTGAGTTTTCTGGTTCAGTTGCTTATGTAGTTTGCTGGCCTCTTTGCTTTTTGTTTTTGCCCTTTGTTCAGCCCGTTCTTCTGCACTTGTCGTATCATGCGATTGGGTGTCGGTGCCAATGTCGCGCAATGCTTTTTGGAAAGCCGTAATAACTTTCTTATTACCGTTTGAGCCCGGATAAAACACGGCGCGGCGTATGCCAGACAGGCGTTCAACTTCGGTAAGATTGACTGAGCCGTCTGCTAGCCCAGGGAGCTTTTGTTTGTTTTTTCGGAGGCTGCTCTCAAAAGCTTCCCAGCGTTGGAAATTGATAGACATACTCAGCCCTCATCCATTGAAGGGATATGTTCATTGGCTTTCAACCAATCGAGGTATGGCTCAAACAAGTCTTTGGGGATAATGGCGCGCTTGGTCAATGATCCTGCAACCACTAACGTTCTGTTATGTACCTGAAGTTGGCTTTCCATCTCTCTGATAAGCAGGTGGAGTGCCTTAAAGGCCTGAGCTGTTTTGTTGGACATACCTGAACTAGGCATCTCTGTGAGCTGAGGCAACTGAACAGTGTTATCCATACCCTCTGCCAGCTTCTTTTCAAGATCAATAATCGTATCTTTGTAAACGTTTAGCTGTTTTGTCAGGGTGGCTACTTTTAGCTCTGACCTTGCGATGGCCATTTCTTTGGCCGCCTTATCCTGCTGAGGGCCATTTTTATCACCATGATTGGCCCACCATGCATGCAGGTGAATCCTGTACTTTTGGTTACGCGAGAGTGTGGTATGGGCGCAGCCTAGGGGTTTCTTTAGCGGCTTCTTGGCTTTGCTACCCATTTCTAGCTGCTTTAAGTATGCCTCCCACTCAACCCTTTCATGGCTTGCGATCATTTCCGCGAGCATCTTTGCCAGGTCGGTAATGCATTCGAACCTGACCTTTCGATTTGTTAGCTCACCAAGAAATTTAATAACCAGCGCTTCTCTATCCTCAACGGTGGTGTCCTGCCAGTCGGCTGTGTTGGCTCGAACTGTCATGATTCTGTCCCCGTTAGCATCAGGGGTGGCTGCTTATAGCCTGTGAGGAGTTGTTCATCCCATTGCTCCTGGGTCATGGTGATAAGCCCCAATAATTCATCAATATCTACATCACGGGTCTCCATGGCACTCCTCATTAGAGCTACCACCTCCGTTGCAGCAGATGCAGAAGAGGGCTCCATGAGTGCTGCAAGCAGTCCCTTGTCTCGGGCGATCAGCAGGCGTCTGGCCTTTTCTATCTTGCCTTTCATTTCAGGTGTTTCGGTGACAGGGAAGATGGTTACTTCATGAAGCCTGCGGACGAATTCTTCGTTGCTACCAGGCTTAACCGAAATGCGTTCTATATAACTGGTGACGATCTCGGGTTCAGCCAATAGGTGGCCCTGCTCGGTTAACCCTTCCCTGCGCTGTTGAATCAAGCACCAGAGGGATTCTTCAACGATGCGCCATCCGATAACGTCTTCTCCAAGGACAATTAGTCTGTCCTCTAGGTCTTCCAATTCGCTTTGTGTGACATTCTCAGAGTCAGCGTAAAATTCGAGTTTTTCCTGAATCCCTGTAAGTGTCTCTGCCAATGCGTGCCGCTCTGCTGAGATGCGGGGGAGGAGGTTGGCGGGGAAAATTGCATACGGGCAAAGCGAGCAGCGCTTAGGTGCCTTAAGGGCTTTAACAATTTCCTTCGGGCATTCAAAATTTACGGGACAGAGGTGGGTCGAGGCCTCACCGATGTTCGCGGCTTTATCAGAAGCGATGATCTCCAACCCTGTTTTCGTGACCCCTGATTCCCCATTGACCGTTAAAGAAATGAGCCCGTGTTCATGGATTGTTTTGTTAATGTCTCCAGAGCCCTTGAGGTTGTTTAGAATGCCTTTTAAGACGTGGGGTGAAGAGTCACCGTCATCCTCGTCATTGGCAGGCATCCCTTCATATGCAGCAATCAAGGCTTGTCGATGGGTTTTGCGAACTTCAGCAGGGTAATCCTCGGTTTCTTTAGTGTAATAATTAACGGTTTGCTTTTTCTGGCCTGTCAGGTACTTGCCGATGTACTCGGCGGGTAATACGGTGATCATGCCGCTGACGAACGAAGCGCGTGCGCCGTGTGGGGAAACACGAGAGCGGAGCGATACAGGGCAGGCATCCCCATCAGCCCTGATGCCTTTGGTGGCATAAAACTCTTCGGGTGATAACACCTTGGTTTCTGTTTCGGCTATGCCTGCTTCCCAGTCATCCCATTTGAAGTAGCTTTTGCCCCTGGCTTTTGCTTTGGGGATGTAGGTTACCTGGCGTGTCTCGTCAAGGTTGTGCTCTTTCAGCCAAAGCTGAAATGAGAAGCAAAGGGCTGTCCAGCTTTCTGCGTAATCTCCATCGGTTATTGGGCTGCCTGTGATCAAATTTTTAGCGAACAGTGTTCGGAAACAGCCCCATTTCGATGTTCGATTGTTCTCGTAATAAACAGGTGATTGGAGGCCGATAGCGCCTCTTTCAATCATGTCGTCCCGCCAAGCCCTTTGCTTATCGAACAGATGGACAATGCGGTTGCTAACCAGTGACCAGAAGCCTGTTGATTTTACTTTGTCGGTATTAACCCAAAGTGAATTCAAATCCAAAGGGTCCATTTCGGTGCGGTCAACACCATGGTCGTAAAGATCTGCATCCATCCACTGGATAGCTTGTCCTCTCAGTCCAGTTTCCACCATGCCTATTGCATGCCGTAACAGGCCTGGAAAATAGAATTCTTTGCCTTTGAACGATACAAAGGAGATAAATCCAGTGTGGACCTGGTTGATCCTGAGGTGTTTCCCTTCGTGAAAAACCGTTGGAACAAAGCCAAGACGCTCCGTAGCAACGTTTCTACCGAGAGATTTAGGGTCCTTATTAGCGGGTGCGTTGATTGCCAGAATAGTAGCTCTTGGGTTTTCGGCCAGGTGCTCTTGCAGAGTTTCCAGCCCGTAAAGGAAGCGTATGAACAGTGTCAGCAGCTTTTTCGGGAAGATGTTTTTCTGTACACCCGAATATTTCTTGCTTCGCGGTAGGTCCCTCTTGTGCATCGGCTGTTTAACGCCCTTGCAGCCCTCCAGGGTGTCTCCGTAATGGACCAGGTGATCGAAGAAAAGTCTCACGGGGTTGACCATTCCAAAAGATTCAGGAATTCCGCAGGCCCCGTGGAATTCCATGTAGGTCATTGGTCGTCCCATGAGGGGTAGGTTGCTTATTTTAGCCATATGTACGCCGGCCTTGATCTGGGCTGGCTTGTGGGGGTATAGCCGCTTCATGTCAGGGTTTTGAACAACCCACAATGGCAGATAAACAAACAGATACAGGTTGAATCGGCCAATGGCCGTAGTGGGAGTTTTATTGCTTTCGTAGCATTGGACATCCATAAAGTGCTTTTGGGCATCAAGCCAGCAAATGTAGGCATCATCGATATTGAAACCCAATTGATCGAATATTTTAGGAATGTCGTACTGGCGTATTTGGCTTTCGGCAAATGAAGCATCGGCAAAGCGGCTTGATTCCGCTATTTGTCGCGCAGTTTGCAGGGGATCGTTATCGGAAAGCAGCAGTTCGTGTAGTTCGGATACAAGCCTCTTTGATATAGAGCCTTGTCCTAGCGCCTTATTGCCAGAAGCGGCATCCCAGTCGTGGGGGGCGACTGGAAACCGCTTGGGGTATTGTTCATGAAATGACGCAACAAGATTCTTCAAGGGGAGAGGTGATATTGTCATCTCACTGCTCGAATCTACACAGTGGTCTTGCGCCGCTTGCCAGTCAGACAGTTCCTGTAGCTCGATGTCTTCGGGTCGATACCAAGTCGATGCAACCAGCATTTTCATCCCTTGGCCGTACAATTGTTCCAAGGCTTTGTGTTTCGAGGTTGCCAGGAACTGAGTCGTATTGCTCTTTCTGTATTTATCGAACGAGCGAATGAAGCGGATGTTTTCTGTATAGCATGGCACCTCTAATGCTGAGTTTTCTAACCAGTCCAAACGAATACGCGGGAACTGATAGGTCAGCAAGACTGCCTTCTTGTAGTACAGAAACAGAAGTGCGATTTGAATGGGGGCGTTGAGTTTTTTTGCCAGAGTTTTATACCATTGACGATTATCGTTCAGTGAGGTTTTGCCCACGACATCGTTAAACTCATCAACCGAAAGATCTGTCGTAGGAGATAGAATATACCGATACCAGCTCTCGATTAACGACTCGTTCAGGGATATGCCTTCGGGGAGGTTTGCAAAGTACTTTATAAACGCTAAGCTTGTTGTTTTCTTGCCAGACGTTATTTGCTCGGGTTGCAAGGAGGTATCCAGGCGATCTCTCATCAAAGCAATCGTATCAGCAATAGACTCGCGGATGGCCTCAGTCAGCTCGTCTCCGCTTTTAAGAAAGATTAGCTTGTCGGTAGTGTTAATCATGCTGCTGCCTTGGTTTCTACTTGCTGTTCGATACGAAGATGTTCCTTGGCTTTTTTCAGCTCTTTTTCCAGGTACTCCACTCGGTATTCATCCAGCGATTTGAAGCCCTCACCGAGGATGGCCTGGTTGGCGTGGGTCATAATTAGTCGCAGTCTGTCCAAATCTACTTTTGCGTACCTTTCAACGCTTCTGGAGTCTTGGTGTCCCGTCAGTAGCATGATTTCTGAGTCTGAGAGCCCTTCTGCGCCATCAGGTCGCTTGGCGTAGTTTTTCAGGAAGAAGCAGAATGAGTGCCGCATGGAGTGCGGGCCATAGTACCCATGGTTTTCAATCATGTTTCCGAGCAAATTGGATTGAAGCCCTTCTAGGCGCTCATTTTTGATGACGCGCCGCTGTGCGGCATGCAGTGGATCAATAATCGAACTTCCGTAATCGGATAGGAACAGGGGGGAGCCCTTGTTGTCGCCCTTGAGCTTCTGAAACACGAAGTTGTGTCGTCCGTGGGCAATGTACTCTTCGTCCAGATACTTCATCAGATACTCAAAGAACAGGGTGGCATAGGGCTCCAGCATCATGGTGTGCTTGGTTTTTCTGCCCTTCCAGCACAGCTTTTTCTTCTGTTCTTCGTTCAGGCCTTTATATGCCTCAGCGCGGTTGTTTCGCTTTAAAGGCCTTCTTATAACGACTTCTAAGGCATTACAGTCAATGTCTTCCCAGAGGAGTTGCAGGCCCTCCACGGGGCGCACTCCTGTCGCTGCCCAAAGCGACCACAGTGCGGCATTCCGAGCGGATGTTGCCGACTGGATAACCAGCGGGATCTTGTCTAGAGGGAAATGCTGGTAATTCTCATACTCTTCCGTACTGCTGGCTATTGAGGGTAGGTGTTTGAATAGCCTCTCCCTTTTCATCTTGGCTCCGCCGCAAACAACGGCGGCAATAACCGAATGGCTGTTGATGGCCTGTTGTTGCTTGCGGGGTAAGGCGGTTCGCTGTATACCCGAATAGAACAAGGTGTCGTTATCTAATAGATAAGGCTCTACCAACCCCATCTCCATCTGGTCTATCAGGTTGGAGTGATAGATCGCACTTTCCTCAATGAACTGTGCGATGGGAACGTGGTAGGCGGCGGAGGTGCTGTCTTTGACTATTCGCTGTGGGCGAGTTTTGGCAATGGCCGCGATAAGCTCATCCTGGGCTCCCTTGCCCTCCGTCAGATATGAGTGATAGCCAATAATTAGGCGTTCAAGTGTTTTGGCATCCATTGCTTCGCATTGAAGCTCGCCCTCGTACAGATAGTCGAGGAAGTTGGCTAGGCGGGCGCCATAATCTTTGAGGACGTTTTTGCCTTTCCCGTTTAACACCAGACCCTCCATGAACTTGGTGTACGGCTCGTACTCCACACTAAAATCGGTACCGCACGCCAACTTTAGACGATGGATCGTAAACCCATGAAAGGGGCGGGGCGTCAGTACGTAATGAATTAGAGGCATGTTTCAAATCTCAACTGTCCAATACCGCTCAATAAAGTTTAAATAATTATTGATTCCATTAGCGCGCAGTTTGCCCCTCGCGTATTGACGTGAGCGACGATGAGCAGGACAATTTAAAAGTCGAGGGTGTTATTCGACATTTGCGAGCTACTCATGGCTGCAACCATGAGTAGCTCGTGCCCTTTCTACGCATTTATGGTGCTGTTATATAAAACTGCTATCTGCTTTTTCCTCCTAGTTCCTGTTGGTTTTTTCTCGGTCTAAATTCATATTTACTAGGCCATAGCCCTTGGATTGGCTCATTTAACAACCCAGAGGTTTTGCTAGCCACTCGATAGCATGTAGTGCGATTGTGGATCGTGTTATTCACCAGAGATGTTGATACTCCGAGGTCTCGTGTCAGGTCGGCCTGAGTCCACCTGGCCATTCGCAATCTATGGCTTATTTCTACACCATAAGGAGGTTTAGCCCTCATATATTTAGCCTCAGACCTTTCTCATTATCGAAACATGGTATATATTCGATAAAGTAGTGTTCACTATTCAATGAAGAGCAATCGCTATCTATACAATAGCGAATTATATGTATATGAATCAATCCCTCTCTACACAGGATTCACGCACCGGCTTTCAAGAGCGGTTCGCTGAATTGTTATCAGCATTGGGAATTTCCCAGAATGAGCTAGCAAGGCAACTGGGGTCGACTTCAGCGTTCATGAGTAATCTCGCTAGAGGGAAGTCCAAACCAAGCTTGGATCTGCTGGAGAAAATTGGCCGTCAATATAACGTCAGCATGGACTGGCTAATTTTAGGGAAGGGAGAAATGCGCGAAGCCCCAGAGATTGATGGTGAATTCTTGCAAACAATCGCTCTGAGAATGGAATTAGCGCGATTGATTGCAATTGGAGATGCGGAAGCCAACGAGCTATCTAATGAGTTACTAGGCAAGAATCTCCGGATAGAACCGAGTATTCAAAGTAAAAATCGCTACCAGTTACTTCATAAACTTTCGTCAAAAGTCAATGAATGCCAGTTTAGTTGCGAACTGTATCGAAAATACCTACCAAGCTCCGATCATGACGAAAGAAACCGAAGAGTTCTGATTCAAGCAATAGAACACCAGCAGGCAAAACTTGAAGATCCTTTAACGGCTTTACTTTTTTATAGCGAACCAAGTGACCACCAGAAGTAGTAGCAGCCGCTGAGCTGAGTACTGAGACCGGAGTTAATATCCTGAATCCCAGCACTCGGCCCTTCTGATCACGTCAGTATCACCAGACTTTGAGTCTCATCGCCTATTCCTCAAACTCTGCAGTAGAGAACTTCAGAACGCTACAGTTTTCTTTGATTGTTCTCTGCAGCGACTCATCAAATCCCGCAGGATGAGTAGACTCTATTTCCAATGTGATTCTTACCTCGATTCCTCGTGAGGCAAATTGCTCGATCACCTCATCGTAGATATCGGTGAAATCCGCCTTTGCAGTTAATGCACTCAGCTCTCTGGTTGCATAAAACTGTCTTTTAGGAACAGAAAGTGTGTGGTTGGTTGAAGTATCACCCGGCGGTTCTGAGTGGATATTAATATCAGGCACTGGCTGATCACTTGGAAATTCTGGCTTTATTGGCTTCTCTATGTCATCGGATGAGAGCTTATCCAGTTCCCTTAGCCAGGAGTCTGCAAGCGACTGTTCGATCAACATTGCCTCGCTATCTATCGAGATCATCCCTGATTTGCCGTACAGAAAACCGAGGTACTGATCACCATCTTTGCCAGCTGCAAAGCCGAAGTAATCCTTGCTACCAATCGCCTGATTAATTGCTGCCTTGAATACACTGTCATTCAGTAAACGAGGCAGGTACAGGTAGTGGCAGCAGTTCTGGTAGACGGTCAGTGCAGAAACCTCGGTTATCCCATCCTTGAAGTAGAACTCCTCTAGAATGCGTTTCAGGTGCACCGGACTCCATTCGGTAATCAGCCAGTCTTCTTCTTTGAGTTTGTTTTCGATCTCCAGAGCCAGGTTAGCGGCTCCCGTAGAGAGAGTAATGGACTCCAAATTGAATGCCATTTTGCCCTTGAAGAACTCTTCCATCGGACACAACAGCCACTTATAGGCCTCACGCGAGACTCTACGCAAATCTTCCTGAGCACTATCCCGATTCTTTTTAGCCAATTTTGCCTGGAACAGATCAAGATTGAGCTTGCCATCATCAATATCACTGGCAATGCTCTTCCAAGCTAAGAATGTTCGGCCAGAATCCTTCAGACGGCTGACAACATCGAAATCGGGAGCAAGAAAAACAAGACGATTCTTCTTCTGGCGAGGCTGCTCGCCACGTTTGTCGAGAATTGCTCGTGCGGCATCTTCCGCACGGGCTTTATCCGTACGGCTGTAGCCAAAATCAGGATGTAGCAAAACCAAACGCGGCCCAGAACCATATTCATCTGGAACATCGCTTGATGATGGGAATACATGAATCCCGGCAAAGCAATGACTACTACCAAACATCTGTCGGGCGCGGTCGCGTAACAGTGGTATCAACTCTTGGTTGTAATCCACATGTTGCTTGCGGCTCTCCATTTCACGACGCAAATTCGGCTTGGTATCCAGCCAGAATCTATCCTGATCGGCATACAGGTAATGCAAACGATCCTTCAGACGCTTCAACACGTCTTCAAAAATACCGATGGTTTGTTCTGGCTGAACACAACCCAGAAGAATTCTTTCGGCCTGTACGCCTTTAACTAGCTGAGTGGATACAGAAGGCGCACTGCCCAGAAAAATCGTCCGCATGGATCGCCTGGCGGCCTGTACACCACCAAAACGAGAGTCATTACGGTCGATACTGTAAGATTCTGAACGAGGCCCATCGACTTCACGCTCTATCACAGGCTCCCAGCCATTCGGGAGGTAGTGAATGCTCTTGTCACGAACAGTACTATCTTCCATGGTGATCGAACCGGGCATAATCATGGCGTCACGATTACCGGAAACCCACAGTTTGTGGATCACAATCGCCATGTATTGCAGCACACCACGGGTGCGCTGGAATTTGTCCAGCGTTGACCAGTCTTCATACAAGCGGTCAAAGATTTCTGGATGAATCGGATAAGAATGGCACATGCGCTCAAAATACAGATTCGACTGGGTTTCTACCGGAAAGCGCACACTGTTTGCGCGGTAGAAATCGGAAAACTGTCGGCAAATACCTTCGACTTGATCTTGATCTCCAGCATGTTCAAACAAACGACGACGAACAATTTCGAAAGCCTCTTCTGTTGCAACAGGTTTCCAAACCGACTCAACGCGAGCAAAGTACTTTTCGAGTGAATTCAGCGCTCGTTGGCCATTACTACCGCCCACTTCCACCTCAGACTCTGGCAACGACGCCAACAGAATGGCATTCGGCACAGACTTCATCGCTTCTGTTAAAGCCTGAATAAAGGTCAGGTTGGAGTCAAAGGTACCGGCCTTGTAGCTTTTACCCGGCTCAAACTGACGCAGAAACGCCACCATCTCGTCCATCAGAATCACACATGGGGCTGCACGGGTCAGCAGATCCACCATCAAGGCCTTGCCTGGCGATGTACCTTGTTCGTGAGATTCACGAATCATCTCCAGGCCTTCTTCACCTAACAACTGATACGCGATTTCCCCCCACAGGGTAGTGACTCTCTGGCCGTCTTTTTTCACCAGCTCCTGACTTGGAGACAGCGAAATACCATCAATCATTGCCACTTTGGCTTTTGGCAGCTCGGTAATGTCTGCTTCATCCAGAATCGGTGGAACACCTTCCAACAAGCTGGTGCGAACTTCATGGCAAGCCAGGTGATACACGGCCAGCATAGTGTGGGTTTTACCGCCACCAAACGCCGTTTGTAACTGAATAACCGGATCGCCCCCCAGACCCGCCAAGCGCTGCGCTACCGACAACAACAACAAGCGCATCCCTTCGGTGATAAAGGTACGAGCGAAAAACTTTTCAGCGTCCTGATATTCGACCGAGGCTGTTTTATTGGCGACTTGGGCGATATCAGCGGCAAATTCAGATTGTTTGAAGGTGCCCTCCAGCACATCTTTGTGGGGGCGGGCGATTTCAGTCCAGGGTTTTAAACTCATTCGTTATTCATCCTCATCATCGAGCAGTTCCATCTCGGCGAACTTTTGCAGGATTAACTCGCTGCGCGCTTCGATAAAATCCTCAAAGTTTTCTGGTCTCCAGAGTGATTTCTTCTTCGGTATGCAATGTAGCTCCAGGAATTCATCGTCCTTGTCTTGCAGCCATTCATCCAGAGGTTTATCGGACTTGTCACCCGCGCCATTCTGATGCGCTGGCAGCATCATACAGTTTGCCAACTGATCCATTTCCCATTTTTGGAATCGCTGCACCATTCTGCCGCTATCTTCATTTTCCACTTTGATTTTCTTGAGAATATTGCGGGCAAACATATGATCGATTTGTGGTTCATTCTTGACGCTGGATGCCTTGTATTCACTGCCATACCAAAGATTAAACACCAGATGGATATTCGAAGAACCATAACCTGACTGCCACTGTAATTTATAACTGGTTATGTCCAAAGAACGTCCATAATCCTGAATGGTTTTAAACACGTTGGCTTTTTTAAAGCCATTGTCTTTATGGATCGTTTCAACCAGCCGATCAATCATGTTGTCTGGCTGTCCAGAGAACACGCCACCTAACAATGAACGCACCAGATAATCTTTGATAAAGTCCCTTGGTTTCCAGGCATCCGGATAATGGAAGCGTGCATAGACAAGAGGAATTAGTGCGTTATACGAGATCAAAGCTTTGTTTGAGCGGATATAGGTTCTTCTGACGACATCGTCTTTCACAAACTTCAGTGCTTCGGTAATACCTTTCCAATTCTCACTAATGGCTGAGCGAATCTTATCGTCCCGCAACTTATCCACATCGTACTTGGCACCATGGCCAAGAATGGACATACTCAGCTTGATAAGAAAATCACGGGTGAATTTAAAACGACCGTTGTCATTGATTTCTTCAAGGAAGTCTTCCATTTCAACATCGGCATCCGTCCAATCCGTAGTCAATAAGGTGAACATCAAGTCCGACTTGCTCAGTGTTGTTCCACCCGAGTTAGCACGAATAAAGACCTCGACCACATCTTCGAACGACAGACCACTGTCTTCATAGGTGTTATCCAGCTCTTGGTATATCAACGCCTGATCGTTGCTGAACTCTTTACTCATTCGACTGAGGTTTTGACGAACCAGTCTTCTTTTTTCCTTCGCTAACTGAATGTCATACTTCTCTTCCAGATCTTCGAGCAAATCCTCCGGCAGTTCATTGGTATAAACCAGAGGCTTTACCTCCACCCAGGGCCATTGAGCTTTTTCCGGTTTGATAAAACGGAAGCGGTAACGAATTTCATCCAGAGTATCTTTATCGCCGCTGAGTAGATCAAAATGCAAAACCTTGCCATCAATGCTGCCTTGCAAACCCAGATACAGACTCTGCAATCGCTGCTGACCATCCAGTACCAGACGTTTTATTCGCTTCAAATCGGTCTGATATTTTTCCTTCAAATTGACTTTGCCGTCATTGAAGTTCTGGATGAATGCCCTGTGCTTGATTTCGTCGCGGGTTTTCCAGATCAACATCGACGCCAGTGGGTACTGGCGCATGATGGAATCAAACAAGCGTTCAATCTGTTCTTCACTCCAGACAAACTTACGCTGGATATTGGGCAACCACAGCCCACCACCGTCAGCATCGCTCGCATTGATGTCTTTCACCATGGCTTTAATCGATTTGCTCGGCATCCGTGTATTCCTTGAGTCTTAAAGGTTTCAAATCATGTTCTGTCAGATTTACAGGTCAAATCCGATTTGTTCATCCCGGTGGCCGGTGTCGTGTGATGCCGCGACGATGGCGTGCCAGGAGCCGATCAGTTCGTTGTAGGCGCGGGCTTCTTCTGCCCATTTCTTGCGTTCACACAGAGTGTACAGGTGATAGGCCAGCTGGCGAATCAGTTCGCCCTGTTCCGGCATACGCGCCAGCAAAGCTCCTGCAGCGCTTTCGCCTTGCTGGTTCAGTACTCGAATCACCTGATGGCAGGCTTCCCAGACCGGGGTACGGGTATCGTTGCGTGGATCCCAGTCTTGCGGGTATTCACTCCATTTCAGCAGCCGAACCTTACCGCTGCCGGATTCAATCACTCCGGAGTCACGCACGCCGTCCACCGAGGTGCCTTTGGCGCGGGCCAGGGTGTCGGCTTCGCCAAACTGGCCTTCGCTCCAGCCGTACTGGCTGAACCAGTCGTCGCAGAACAGGGTATCGGCGTCGAAGTTGCCGCTGTCGGGGTTGAGGTGTTCGGTAATGGCGCGGTTAATCAGAATCAGCGCATCGTGGACGCCCATGCGGCTGCCGTCTTGATTTAGCACTTCAGCATACTTGGAGAAAATCGCCATACCTGGGCCGATGGCCGACTGCGCCAAATCCACCGGGGCTATTGGTGCTAGCTGACCGCTTTCGCTACCGATCATGGCCGCCAGTGCCTCGGGCATTTCTTCACGCAATTCCCGCTGAAACTGACGGCGGGAAATACTCTCCGCCGACGGCAAGCGCTTACGGCAGACCAGTACAATGGAAGAAGCTAGCGCATTGGTGCCTGAGCTGATCATTCGGTTAGCCAATTCGGTACGCATTGGCCAGGTGCCATCAATAGAAAAGCCAGCCTGAATCACCGCCTCCAGAAAGGTCACCCAACCGGTACTGGTAGTGCTGCCTTCTTTAGTTTCGGACTGTTTAAAGGCGTAATAAATGGATACCGGAAAAGCCGGATGAGACTGTTCAGCCAGGTTATGAATGGCACGGGTCATACCATCCATGAAAAATGCTTCAGCCTTCTCTTTTCCACCATGACGATATGGAGAGGCGACTAGCTCTGCTTCCTTTGGCACTGCCATGGTACCAAACAAGGCAGGATAGATTTTGCGAAGTGAACGCCGCATCCAGACATAGAAAAAGTCAGACAAATCCGCATAACCGATATTGTCGTAATACGGTGGATCGGTCGAAATAACCTTAAAGTTGGAAATACTTTGAGTGGCTGCATCTTGCTGAACTGCTTTTCCACCCAAAGTAGCTACAGATATTTGCCGTTCAACATATCGCACTATACTGCCCAAGCTCGTTTGAAAATCACCTGCAGCCTGTCCAAATAAGTTGTTCTCGGCAAAATCCCAAACCATAGGAATCGCTTGACGGCCAAACAAATTCCGAACTTGGGTTTTAGTCACTTCCCAACGACAGAGGCCATTCAAAATATCTGATAGTCGACTTACACCAAACCCCAAGTACACAGCCAACGCATCGCCATAGGCCGTTGCTCCGGTTCCGCCTTGATCTATCCCAATACCATCATCAACCATTCCTGCTTTTATGGCATCTTCAATGGCCTTGCTACGGGCTTCCTGAACCAGATCGGAGAAGGTAGTGAGAGCGACTAACTGGCGAGGGGTAAACAGGTCGCCAAATTTATCCATCCCATAGTTTGGCGTTTTGAAGTCACGAGGATTGACAGGCAAGGCGTGCTCTGGCTTCCAGGATGGCTGTGCTGATTTAGCAATTTCAATCGCTTCGGCAGTTGGGGATAAATACACACGACCTCGCTGCCCTTCAGCAACGATTGCCATGAGCTTTTGCCCCATGCGACCTGATTTGCCTTCTTCACGGATGTACTTAAATGGCATTGCTGTGTTGGACATAATGCATGTGCCACCAGTACGCACGACTGTTCCATCAATTGCGTCCTTGGGCATTTTGCCCATGCGAACCACAAACTGATATTGATCTCCGTCGATGACCGGCTCGACCCAGGCTTCTTTATCTTTCTTGCTCGACAGAACAAATGAACGAACCAGCGGCACTTCCACATGGCTAAAGGCTGGGTTGGGGCTTTTGACGGTTCTTGCCCAGAGCCAGGCAATCACGGTGAGTTGTTCGCCTTCGTATTGTTTAAGATCCGGGCGTTCTGCCACCATCTTGGCGGTAATTTCTACTTTGGGGTACAGGTGGCCAATACGCTCAAACGCTTGCTCACGCATCCAGTGGCCATAACGGCGCACGTCTTCGGCCAGCCCTCGTGCCCCGCTCCAGTCTTCGAACACATCTTTGGTGGCTTTTTTCTTGCTCTGTTTATCGGATTCCGGGATGGGGCCGACCGGAGCACGACCGGCAAACTTCGGCGGAATCTCGATCATCGCCTTATTGATCATCACCGCCACCGGATTCAGGTCGGAGGCGTAACTTTCCAGCCCCAGACGCTGGGCTTCCAGTGGCAGAGCACCGCCACCGGCAAAGGGATCATGAAAGGCGGGCAGCTTGTCCGGGTTAAACAGCTCGGCAGCCTGCGGGTGTTTGCTATTAAGCGCACAAGTCTCGCGCCAGCTCTGCCAGATCGCTTCGCGGGCACGGTTTAACACCTTCTCGTTGTTGGTGTTTTCCCATTTGACCAGCTCACGAATAATATCGAACAGCTTCTCGCGCTCGATCTCGACTTGCTGTTTAAACACCCTGGTACGACGGTCACCGGATACCGTTTCAGACGGATCATTCACCATCTGGGCAAAAATCACCGCCCGTGCCGCCGCCAAAGGCCGCCGCGCCCACCACAAATGTAAGGTGCTCGGATGACCATGACGGATGGACTTCTCACGCGCCGCAGCAGCGTTGATATCGTCGAGGGGCAAGGCCACCTCGATCAGTTTTTTATAGGATTTGATGGTCATGGTCAGTAATAACGTCGTGTAAGCGGGTTGCTGATTGCAGGGCCAAATAGTTGGCAAGTCGCGGTGAAAAAATTACTCAACTTGTGGCCTGTCGGTTCAAGATCAATTTTGGCCAGGTTGGTCAGGCACATGTCTTCGTCAAGGTGCTGGTCGATCAATTTGCTCAGTTCTTCGATCCATTCCTTGCGAAGTGTCACCAGCATTGGGTGATTCAGATTCAGCAGGTTGATCGTGTGGCTGGCCTTCTTTTGATACCTGCGAGATTTATTCGGGTTGGGAACAACCTTGCCAGTGCTGAGATACAGAAAATAGTTGCGTTTAGCCTTTGCCCGAAGCGGCGACAGAAACTTGTTTTTGTCGAACCGGCTGCGCTTGGCATGTCCACCAAAACAGGTGGTTTGTTCCTGATGGTAATTGATCTTCAGGTCATGAAGATCATCGTCACTCAAGGCCGAAAGCACCAGATTGCGGTAATCAAACGTCAAAGCAGGGAATTTGCTTTTGGGTTTTACATGCTCAACGTGAAAGCTCAATTCATGCTCGTCAGGTCTTAGCTCGCTGTAGGCACAGAGACCGAACTGCTCTTCAAAAAGAACATCGACGAGCAAGTTATAGTTACGAGCCCCACTGAAACTCTTCCACCGCTTGGTTGCATCACTTCCAATCTCTGGATGTGTCTGGTTCTCATCATACAAGCAGTCGAGGTGCCGTTTCCTTTTGGCTATGTACTTCACCGTTTCAAAGCCTCCATTCGCCGCAATGAGCGGTGCAGACGAATGATTTGTGGGTGCCTGTCGCCCAGTTTTTCGGTCAGTTGACTCAGTAGTTCTTTGACTTTCGGGGACTGGTATTGACCGCTTTCAATCATTTCTGTGAGTTTTTCCAGATTGGCTTTTTCCGCCACAGGAGGCTGAGGATCGACTTCCATAATTCCGTACAAGGTGTTCTGGCTTTCCATTCCATAAGAGTTCATTAATGGAGCTTCAGCAGTCGCTTTACCATTTGGCTGTATTTTCAGCTTGCGGATAGATTCACGATGAACGGTCGTCAGAACCTGTGGGCTATGGGTGGTAACGATAAACTGTAGTCTCGGAAAGGCTCGCTGCAAGGAGCCAATCACCTGCTGCTGCCAGGAGGGATGGAGGAACATATCCACTTCGTCGATCAGCACCACACCACGGGTCTCCAGAACAGCGTCCTTGCCAAATTGCGGATTCAGACGTACACAACGGAAGGCGATGTCGGCCACCAGAGTGACGATGTTACGCAGGCCATCACTGAGCATATCCAATGACATAAAACCCAGTTCATCATGCTCCATCACCAGTTTCTGGCCCTGGGATTGGCGGTATTGCAGGTTCTTCCAGCCAGTCACCGATTCGGTAACTTCGTTGATGGCACGCTGAACAGCTTCAACGGATTGCTTGAATCTATGCAACTCTTGTTCGTTGTGGGTGTTGGGGTTCTCCAATATGGCGATTTGTAACTCGCGGTAGCTTTTGAATAACCAGCCATACCAGTCTTCGAATTGTTTGTAGCCGGATGTGACTGTCAGGCAGTTTTCATACCCCCAGATACGGGAATACATTTGCTGTTCGAGTTCTTTGTCATCAACTTTTGAGGTGAAGCGGCCCTGATACCATAAACGCCCAGTGCCCTGATACAGAATCAGCGGCAGCTCGGTAGCATCACTGGTTTGCCCGCTCTGGGCTAACTGCTGGAGTTTTCCGGCTTCCGAGGTGATGTGGTCATAGGCCGAATCTCGGAACATTTTTGTTCCGGGTTCTACCGATCTGCGTTCTGCTTCCCAAGGAATGGGATCCTGGCTATGAGCACGCAACACACCTTCAGCAAGAATCTTCGAAGGTTTCTGAGGCTCCATACTGCCGGAAGGCATTTTCTGTAGCCGCACGTCCTCGGTAGTGATGTTAGCCAGCACATGGGGGCGAGCAGAACTGACGTCGATGCCTTTGATAAACGCCGAAAGGGCGATGCGAGCAGCATCCAGTACGGTGGTTTTACCCGCGCCATTAGGCGCGATCAGTACCGTCAACTTGTCGTTAAAATGGATATCTAGTTCGTTAAAGCAGCGGAAGTTTGTCAGCGTTAATCGGGTCAGTTTCATCAGGTTTTGTCTGCGGTTACGGCTTTCGACAGTAGGCCGTTCAGGTCGTAGTTAATGCTGTTTACACCAAAGTCTGGTTCGGTTTTGAACGGATTCTTGATGTAAAAAGGCCCATCATACTGATCACCATCCACAATCACGATGGCCAACAGGAATTTATCGGACTGATTCAGAGCATAGAGTATTTCGTTACGGCTGACGGTGATGGTGCTTTGGCCTTTGGCTCGACCTTTCACTTCGATGTGGCGATCCGAGCGGATCGATCCATCCGCATTCACCTGTGGTCGGCTGGTGATGTCCCAGCCACACTTGTCGGCGCTGACGTCCTTAGTCTGGTTGCCCAGTGTGGCTTCAGCATCGAATACGGCCTGCATGGCGACACGCTCAACACGGGCGCGGGCTTCGGCGCTCACTGCAAATTGGGTTTCACCTTTGCGAACAGACAGTAAACCTTGGGGGATAACCAAAGCGCCTCCAATAACCACTGGTGTACTGGAAATCACGTTTTTCATGCTCTGCAGTTCAGCTTCACGTTGTTCCAAACGAGCGGTCAATTCATCCACTCGGCGGCGTGCCATGTCGGGTTGCATACGGGGTTGTTTACCGGCATTGACATCATCTTTAAGTTTGATATAGCGGTCTTGCCAGTAACCGATTTCTTTAACCAGACGTTCACGTACAGCGGCAAGTACCTTGTCAGCATGCTGATCTCTACGCTGTTTTACTTCGTCGTAATGTTGTGGAACCAAGTATTCCGAGGCATGAGCCAGAGCTAGCTGCTCAAGGTTGGCTGTAATCCAGGGAGCCCGTAGAACATCATTAACCAGTTTGAGGTCAAGATCTTCGATTGGCTGAAGGTCGAGATGAGGTGCCCATCCAGCAAAACGTGCGTTGTTTTGGCTGTCCAGGGATACAAATTGCAAACGACGAGATGCCAAGGTTTCTTGACGTTTATGGCCAGTGGTGTGCTCTCGGATACTGTGGTCAATCATAAACAGCACACGAGGCTCGGTGCCGCCATCAGCTGGGTCAACCAGTACGGCCCCTTGCTTGAGCTTGTTGCGATGACTTTGCAGCGCCAGGTCGGTGATGCTGTACATCAGCGGATGCATAGGGTGCATCAGTTCAGCCATTGGTTTGCCTTGCTGGCGGATGTACTGTTTTTCAAAACAGATGCGTTCGTACTTTTTCAGCACGGGCGTGCGAGTTTCGCCAATGACCCGGTCACGCTCACGAATGGTGGCCGGGACATGTTTGATTTCAGAGCGGCCAGATTCGCGACCACGCAGTTCGCCACCCAATTGTTTGAAGGCTTCGGTAAAAAACGCCCGGATAAAATAGGGCTGTAGTTTCCGAGCTTCGGCTTTTTCCATCTCTTCTTTAATGGCATAAAGTTGATCAAGGCCCATGTGTTGCTCCACAAGGGCATTGCGCCGCAGGATTTCCTTGAGGTGATCGGCATCGAGAGCACCTTCGATGACCTGATCCATCCTGGCGCGTACTTCAGGGTCTTCTCCGTACCGAATGGCTTCAACCAACAGGTCTTTCAGGGATACGTTGTCGAAGGCCTCCCCAAGAACGTCGAATACCTTGCCGCCCAGAGCTTCTCGCTCGATTTCAATTTTTTCAAACAGCTTCTGGAATACCGATCCTTCACGGGTTTCTGACGCTACGATGTTCCACAGATGACAAACTTCAGTTTGGCCAATACGGTGAATACGACCAAAGCGTTGCTCCAGTCGGTTCGGGTTCCAGGGCAGATCGTAATTCACCATCAGGTTGGCATTTTGCAGGTTCACACCTTCACCAGCTGCATCGGTGGCAATCAGCACAACCACTTCAGCATCATTGCGAAACTCTTCCTGAATTTTACGGCGTTCGTCACGGTTGGTACTGCCTGAAATGGTGCGTACCGCATCGGTTTTACCCAGCAGGTTTTCGATGCGAGCGACCAGATAATTGAGAGTATCCTTATGCTCGGTAAAGATTATCAGCTTACGGCGGCTTTGATTGCGATCAAACATCTCAGGTTGGTCTTGCAGCAAGCTGGACAGTTGCTCCCACTTTTTATCATTGCCAGATTCAACAAGCCTGCAAGCCTGATACTCCAGTTCTTTAAGGCTGACAATTTCAGCTTCCAGCTCGGCGATGGTTTCAGCGGCTGTGGCCTGATCCACTACCTGCTCAGAGTAATTTTCATACTCTTCTGCATTCAGTTCTTCATCGGCTTCATCAATGTTGGCAGGAAGGTCTAGCTTCTTACTGACAGTGTATTCTCTCAGTGTTTCGGCAATGTGCTTGCTGTTCTGAACCTGTTTACCCTTGGCAATCAGTTTGGTTTCTTCCAGGCGATCTTCCAATCGTTTACGACGGCGTTTGAGTGACTGGTAGATGGCTTCTGGACTGGACGCCAAACGACGCTGCAATTGGGTTAATGCAAAACCAACCGCACTGCGTTTCTGGCCATCCAGCTTGTCGGCCCGGTTCATTTCTTCACGAACATACGTTGTTACCTGTTCGTACAAGGAGGCTTCAAGATCAGACAGTTCGTAGTTGGCGGTATAGGCCCTGCGTTCCGGGAACAGTGGCTTGCCATCGAACTTCAGCAGTTCTTCTTTCACCATACGACGCATCATGTCGGAGACGTCGACCTTATGAGCGCCTTCCCGGAATTTGCCATAGAAACGGTCTGTATCAAGCAGTGATAGCCAAATCTGAAAATCTTCTTCTTTACCGTTATGTGGGGTTGCCGTCATCAGCAGGAAGTGGCGCGTAATGGAACCCAACAACTCACCCAGCTGGAAACGACCGGTTTTATTGACCTTATTGCCAAAATAACTGGCAGAGAGCTTGTGAGCTTCGTCGACGATAATCAAATCCCACTCTGTGGTTTTTAGCTTTTCCTTGTAGTTTTCACTACGAGAAAGCTGATCAAGACGACAGATGAGTTGATCCTGTTCATCAAAATAATTTCCAGACGCGCACTGTTCTTGTTTTTCTTTACTGAAAATTTCAAATTGAACGCCGAATTTCTCAAGCAATTCATCTTGCCATTGCTCCGTCAAAGAGCCGGGAGAAACGACCAAAATGCGGCGAGCATCAGCGCGCATCAATAGCTCACGAATCAGCAAGCCTGCCATGATGGTTTTGCCTGCACCGGGGTCATCCGCCAGAACAAATCGCAGTGGTTGTTTTGGCAGCATGGATTCATACACAGCGGAAATCTGATGGGGAAGAGGTTCGACACTGGATGTGTGAACTGCCATCATTGGATCAAACAGGGCGGCTTGGCTTATACGGAAAGCTTCAAGGCCAAGTTTAAAACTGGCACCATCGGAATCAAATGCCCAAGGCCGCCCTTCCGTTGCCAGACTCAGATTCTTTTCACTATCACGGAACAGCATTTGTTCATCGAGCTTGCCCTGGCTGTCTTTGAAATAGACTGTAAGCGCATGTTCACCAATAGGTTCAATCTGAACGATACGAACCACTTCATCGGGACGAATACCAGAGACCTGGGCATCCTTCTTGATATCTTCCAGTTTAAGCACTTTACTTCCTTGCAAATCAGCATTTGATTCTTGTGGAAAATGAATACTAACCGTTCATGGAAGCAGTTGCGAAGGATGGCAATTCAGGAATGTCGCTATCTGATACAGCTTTTCTACAGTGATATTGACTTCCCCTCGCTCGATACGTCCCATATAGCTTCTATCCAGCCCACACTCCAAGGCTAGGCCATCCTGAGAGATGCCAAGAGTCTTTCTCTTTGTGCGGATGTTTACACCGATTTGCTTTGCTAAGTCTTTCATCACTGGCCCATCAATAGAGCCAGTCAATATTTGATTTTGCTGCTTATATGACCACGGACTATAATCCGTATTTTTTGGGCAGAGAACTTTCAGAAAATGCAGTCAACCTCTTTCAATCTGGATCGGATCCTTCACGACATTCTCACGGAAGAGGAAATTACCTGCTTTACCATTATAGAATTACGCGATTACTATCTAAATCGGCTCAAATCTTCCAATGTTGCACGTACCAAACTACGAATGCACATATACGATCAGATTCGGAGAATGATTCGTGTTGGATGGGTTAGGTACGACGAGGAAAAGAAGAAACGCGGTCAAGTATTTTGGTTACTGGAGCAGCCTGAAAGCCTTGGGCTAAAGCTCATGGACTTCGATCATCCGATTATTTCGGAACAAAACCGGAAAATTGCTCATTCCTCTTCAACTGAGCTAGCGCTATCCACAGATGACACCTCAGCTCGTTTACAAAGTATGCTCAATGAGACTCGGCTGGACTTTCTCAGTGCGCTAGGTGAAGTAGAACGTTACAAAAACTTGATAGATGAAATACCTGAATTACAAACAACTCTTGAGCCTGACTTACTCGCAGCTCAAGACGGAAGTTCCAAACTTCTGGGCCACATCAGAGCGCTGGAAACGACCCTTAAGCGTTTGGAAGTTCAGTAATGGCGCTTCGAAAATGGCAAGCTGAGTGCATTGATAAAGCACTATGTCACTATCAAGAAAACAGGCACTTTTTCTGTCAAGCAACCCCCGGAGCAGGAAAAACAAGATTTGCTGCCGAACTGGCGAATCATTTGTTGTCCAGGGATTTAATAGATGCGGTTATTTGCTTTGCTCCTGGGCGATCAATTATTGAAGGTATGAAGCAGACCTTTGAGAAAGTTTTGCAACGACCTTTTAATGGTCATATTGGGTCTATTGGAATGGCAATGACCTACCAATCTATCGAACACTGTGAGGAATCTTTTTGGCAATTGTTTGCTAATTTGAGAGTACTGGCTGTCTTTGATGAGATACATCATTGCTCAGCTGGATCGCCCGAAATGGCGGCCAATCAGTGGGGACAAAAAATCGTGCAGCGATTGCAGGACTCTGCTCGATACACGTTAGCATTATCTGGGACGCCGTGGCGTTCAGACCAGCAGCCGATAGTTCTGGCACGATACTCCACTCCGGAAGGCAGACTGATTTTAGACTTTCAGTACTCCCTGGAAGAGGCTATCAAAGAAGGTATTTGCCGCTCTCCACGTATCACAATAATGGATAACACTTGCATTCAATTAATACGACAAGGACAAATACGTAACAGTTATCAAGGGTTCCTTGATCTACTCAGACGATCAAACGTTTCCTATGAAGGTCTTGTAACCAATAACGATATTGATGCAGCGATGTTAAAGGAGGCCAATAAGAAGCTCGATCACCTTCGACATGCTATACCTGATGCAGCAGGATTAGTGATTGCAAGCAGTATCCAGCACGCCCGCCAGATCGCATACATTCTCAATGATATGGGAGAATCGTCTATCGTTGTGTCCACACAACACTCTGACTCGCACTGTGCTATTGAGAGTTTCAAAATTAGTCAAGACCGCTGGATCGTTGCTGTGGGCATGATCTCTGAAGGTACAGATATACCGAGACTTCAAGTGTGCTGTTATCTGAGTCGAGTTCGAACAGAATTATATTTCAGACAAGTTCTGGGAAGAATACTCAGAAGAAGAAGCACTCATGATGATATGGCGTGGTTATACATAATCTATGAACAGCAACTATCAAAGTTTGCCAACCGAGTGAGTGAAGATTTACCTAGAGACCTGGCAGTCGTTTCTAACCTGGGATTTGATCAGCTAGCGATCAATAATGAAGAGTCTGGCTATTTTCATCAAGAGCATCTCCCCGCAACTGAAAACTCAGAATCTCTCCATCCACTAAATACTGGATGTACAACCGAAGATTCGATCTTGAAACCACTTAATTTTGTGGAAGTGTCTTTGGCTGGAGAATACAGGAAGTTACTACTTTCAATTTTATAAGATACAGGATGTAGTGGTCAACTGATTCCGGACACGGTTTTAAGTTTTTCTTCTGCAGCGTGAGGAGTGATTCCATCATTCACACTATGAGGCCGTTGCTGGTTGTAAAAACCCATCAGATAACGGCCAATATCCATCTTGGCTTCTTGCAGTGAACGATACCAGGTCTTTGGGATCCACTCGCTTTTCAGACTGCGGAACAGCCTCTCCATCGGCGCATTGTCCCAACAGTTGCCGCGTCGGCTCATACTCTGAACCATGCGATAACGCCAGATCCGCTGACGGAACTTCAGGCTGGTGTACTGACAACCCTGATCTGAGTGGAACATCACGCCTTCCGGTTTTCGCCGGCGATGCCAGGCATCTTCCAGAGCCTTTGTCGTCAGCTCGGCATCCGGACTATTGGACATCGCCCAGCCAACCACTTTTCGAGCATACAGATCCATCACAACAGCAAGATACGACCATCGGTTGCCTGTCCAGATGTAGGTGATATCGCCGCACCAAACCTGATTGGGCTGTTCAACCGCGAACTCGCGATTCAGCAGATTATGGATGTCGAGATGCTCTGCGGTCGCCTTCCTGTATTTATGAGCACCAGGCTGCTTGCTGATCAGCCCCGATTCTTTCATTAATTTGCGCACCAAATACCGCCCAACATCAATGCCTTCGGTCTTCAATAAATCGCGAATACTTCGGCTGCCAAAGCCATGACGACTGAGATGAAAAGCCCGATTAACGTGTGCCTTGAGTTCCAGCCGTTCACGGTTGATACGTCGTTTGCTACGGCAGTGATCGTAGAAACTGGAGCGTCGGATCCCAAACGCCTGACAGACCAATTGAAGGGGCCAGAACTCTCTCAAGCGGTCTATCAGCGCATAGATTTGAATTCGTCTGACATCAAGAGAGCCGTAGCCTTTTTTAGTATCTGTTTCTCGGTTTCCAGTTCTTTAACCCGTTTTTCCAGCTCCTGAATACGCTGTTGCTCTTCCGTCATGGCTTTGGATGTGGGCGTTTTACCACCTCGCTCATCACGAAGTTGGTCAACCCAGCGCCGCAGCGCAGACTCACCGACATCCAGTGACTTGCAGGCTTCAGATACAGAATATCCCTGATCAAGCACCAGGCTGGCGGCTTCGAGCTTGAATTCGGGGGTAAAGGAACGACGTTGTCTTTTCATTGAACACCTCTCTGGTGGCAAGGTTACCACCTATCTGGGTGTCCGGGATTAGTAGACCATTACAGGAGAAGTGATTACGTTGTAGTCTTATTCAGATATTTTCCCCCCACCTTTGCCATATATAAATGGAGACAAAGTTCATCTGACAAGCGAATCTTAGAACTCGTCACTTCTTGCAGTATCAGAACGCAGTCGCAAAAAAGAAGAAACTGAATAAGAGCGACCTTTCAACTCAACAAGGAGGTGGCAAAAAGTGTCCAACTGTCGGATTTCTGTCCACGAAATATCGGAAAATCCGTCCACATTGAATGTAGTACGCAATTAAAAGTTAATCGGGAAAATTCGTTATTTTTCAGGGGTATGGCAATCCTGGCCAGGTTCGAACTGGCAACCTTCCCCTTAGGAGGGGGATGCTCTATCCAATTGAGCTACAGGACTCCAATATGCAACCGTATCTTACCCTATATAAGAACCCCGATCATCCGCTTAGGAGGCGGGTGCTCTATCCTGTTGAGCTATAGGGAGGCAAGGCGGCGTATTCTATCGCCTGTTACTGGCGCTGTCAGCACCACGGTAGAAATTAAACCTGTGCTATCGTGCAAATTCTTCAAGCCAGTGATATGGACAGAACAATGACTGTGATTCAAAGCCGCTTACCCATCGTTCAGGCTCCCATGGCCGGTGTGCAAAACAGTGCGTTGACCATTGCGGTGGCCAAGGCGGGTGGCATCGGTTCTTTGCCGTGCGCCATGTTGACGCCCGATGCTCTGGCCAAAGAGCTGGAAGCCATTCGCGATGCCGGTATCACGGCCTATAACCTCAATTTCTTCTGTCATCAACAACCCGAGCCAGATACTGCGCGTGAAGCGCAATGGCGACAGGCTCTGGCATCGTTTTATCAGGAGCACGGAATCAACTCCGACGAGGTGCCTGTCGGAGCCGGACGTCTGCCGTTTTCGGAAGCCTCGCTTGAGGTGATTCGCCCGTATCAGCCGCCGGTTGTGAGTTTTCACTTCGGTTTGCCGAAGGCTGAATGGCTGAATGAAATCAAGGCTTGGGGTGGGGCAATCTGGTCGTCGGCGACCACGCTGGAGGAAGCGTTGTGGCTGGAAGCCCACGGTGTGGATGCGGTGATTGTGCAGGGCATTGAAGCGGGCGGACACCGTGGCATGTTTCTGACGGAGGATCTGGATGCTCAGCCGGGCACCGAGGCGTTACTGCAAGCCGTTCTCGATGCGGTGAAGATTCCGGTGATTGCCGCAGGGGGTCTTGCTTCGCCGGAACAGGTGAAACGTGTTCTGGGCATGGGTGCGGCAGCGGCTCAGATCGGCACCGCTTATCTTTTGTGTGACGAAGCCACGACCACGCCGATTCATCGTCAATTGCTGAAAGCGGAAGCAGCCTATCCCGGTAATCCTTCCAGGCAAACAACGAGCACCCAGCTCACGAATTTGCTCTCCGGGCGTCCGGCTCGTGGACTGGTCAATCGTCTGATGGCGGAGCTGGGGCCAATCAGTGATGCGCCGCCGGAGTTTCCACTGGCAACTGCTGCTCTGGTGCCGCTGCGCGCTGCTGCCGAGAAACAGGGCAAAGGCGATTTTTCACCACTGTGGTGTGGAACCGATGCGTTGGGTTGCCGGGAAGTGAGTGCTGCAGAACAAACGCAGTGGTTGGCATCGCTGGTGGAGCAGGGCCGATGACCACTTACCTCACAAACAGGTGTTTATTTTCCAGATAGCGCTGATCCAGCGTTTTCTGGATGGCCTTTGCCGTTGTCTCGCTGACACTAAAATTGTGTGCTGTATGCATAAACCCGTTTAACACATCCTGTATTTCCTGAATGCATTGTTGAGCTTGCCTCCACTGGCCAAATCCAGCCGTTGCGGCCATTTTTTGCATGATCTTTAAAGGCGGTTTTTTACCGTAACCACCAAAGGTGGTTGCGTGCTCATTAAATGGATGTGGGCTGAAGGTAACGTCATAGAAGGGTGCTGGCTGCCACAAACCAGCGTCATTTTGCAGAAATGCCCAGTTCTTGCTGTGATCATCCTGATTAGCAGCCAGAAGGTTAAACACCGCGCGGCGAAACTGAAGCTGTCCAACGGCTGGGGAACGACACAGTTGGCGGCTGGCCTTGATCAAATCCATATAGTCCAGACTCGGCATCCTGAAATCGGCATCCAGCAAACCACAGGCACTGTGCATGTGCATTCGACCGGCGGGAGCTGCGTTGCTCTGATGGATCCAGTCGAAGCGCCTCAGAGACAACCAGGCTTCAGCTCCACTTCGAGAGGGTGCTTCCAGCAGTTTCCACTTTGGCGGTTGAAGCCCTGCTTGTTCTGCCAGTGATAAATAGACGGCTTCGCACAGCCCTTCTTCATGGCCGAGGGGCAAGTTACGGGAGGTAAATTTAACCAGCCAGGCCTCGTCGCCATCCATCGGTCGGGTGCGACATTGATCGGGCAGATTGGCATTGAAATAGAGCTGGGCCTTGGGTCTGGCTCCCCCGGAGCTACCCGCCATGATCAGGGCAGTCAGCATTTCATTCAGTTGCCCGCCTTCTGTCGGTTGATCGCTGATTTGTTGATCAAATAACGTCTGGGCTTCCAGCCCCAGTCTGGCCATATCAACGTGTGTGTCTTCCTCCGAACGCAAATCAGATTCGGGGGCAAAAGACAGTGCTCCGATACCACGCTGGCCGACAAATGCCAGCCTGTCCATAGGAGTAACCTGATTAGGCAGAATACCGTGTTGGCGAAATACCCGATCTTGCAGCAGTAATCCCCAGCCGTCCGGCAAACTGTCAGCAAACAGGCCGTGCAAACCCTGATGAGGTTGGCGAGGTGCAGGTTGCAGCTCACTGGAAGCATTCAATGTGAAGGGGGATAGATTGCGGTGAGTGGAAAGGTACTCGGCATTGTATTGAAAGAAGGCACCCTGATGGTTTTGAGCCAGTGTTCCAACCGGGACAGATTGGCCATCTGTCAGTGTTCGTGAAACAGCAAGCTGACGAACCGGTTTAAAGTTCATCGCTCAATACCTCATCAATGGAGGTGGGTAGGGAAGTTGAGCTGGGATTGGTCGGTGTTTGAGTCAGGTCGTATAGACGTTTTAAATCATCCAGTGATTGCCACAGCAGCAATAACTGGCGAAACGATATGTGCCCCGTCAATTCAAACTTCTTGATCGTAGAGGGTGGAACGCCACTGCGTTCTGACAGTGCATTCCGAGACCAGCCTGCTGCTTTGCGCAGCTGGCGCAGATGATCAGCGAATGCTTGTTGAATATCGGTGTCATCAAGGAGAAGAAACTGAGGCATGACATACTCAAATTGGACATTACTGTGTCTATTTTAGGTAAAATTAATCATAAATAGATACTGTGATGTCTGTTTTTTTTAATTTCTTTGTCAGCCTATTGCTGCTGCTCCATGCCGCCCCGATGACTCAGGTCAAACGTTAGTTGGTGATAATAGGCTCTATATGACAACACAGCCTGTTCAGGTTCGTTATAGTCCACATTCATTTTTTTAATGACTGGTCACAGTTGTTTGCATGTCAGGGAATCAAGAAATGACACATCTGCAATCGTTCTCCTCCGTTAAGTTCAAGACGTTATTGGCCTGTTGTTGGGCTGTACTGGCCGCTGCCCCCATAACTGCTTCAGCAGAAGCAGGCTCTTCTGTGCAAAGAATCGCTGGAGTGTCGGCCCCACTTCAGAAATACAATCAAACGCACATGCGTATCAAAGACCAGTTGACCGAGGTTGGTCGCTTGATAGAAGCATTACAAGCTGACGCCAGGCAATCGGGTGTGGCCGCTCGTCAAATGGATGAAATCTCGGATCAGCAAACTCGGGTAGTGAGCATGTTGACGGATCTGGACGGCATTGCTTCCGGCATTCCGAAGAATATGATCATCAGCAGTGATCACTTGGGACATGCGTATTCCCTGCTGAATCAGTGGGTTAGAAAACAAGTGGTGGGTGAATTAATCCAATTGTCACCTCAGGGTGAAAAAGTTCTGCAAGCGCTGTCTCAGCAACTGAATGGCACCCATAAAGACGTTGAGTTCCTGTTGGAGCATATCCCGGACGCTTTGGAGCAGCGTCTGGGTTGATCATTGGTCTGGAAAATCGTTAGGCGGGGGCTACCACAGCTCCCCGTACTGATCCCGATGACTCAGGTACAGCCTTAGATCCAACTCCAGTTGGTGATAATCCGGCTCCATATAACAGCACAACTTGTAAAATGCCTTGTTGTGTTCCTTTTCCCGCACATGCGCCAGCTCATGCACCAGAATCATTCGCAGCAGAGGCTCTGGTACTCGCCGGAACAGGGAGGAAATACGAATTTCCTTCTTCGCCTTCAGCTTGCCGCCTTGTACCCGTGATACGTAGGTGTGCAATCCCAGTGCATGATTGATGACATGAATCTTGTCGTCATAAATCACCTTGCTGATGGGGGCCGAGCTGCGCATAAACTCGTTTTTCAAATCCTGCGCATACTGATACAGCGCCTTTTCGGAATTCAGTGCATGAGCGTTTGGGTACCTCTTCCGCAGCATGGGGCCAACGCGATTGGCGTTCAGCAATTCCTGGGCCTGTTGCTGTAACTGCGGATTGTATCCACTGAGGTAATTGATGGTTTTGGGCTTGGACATGATGACTGCGAGTCTGGATTTTGGAGAAAGGAGCGTAACTTATTCAGCGCATTGCCCGCCACCGTGCTTCTGTGTGGTGGCGATTTCCTTCACTTATCACAAACCTGTTTCCATTGCTCCACGCGTGCCTGCCCTTTACTCTTGCTGTTTTCCTGCCGCGACTGACAGCCTCCCATGAAAATCCTTCACACGTCCGATTGGCACCTTGGCCAAAGTTTCTTTAACAAAAGCCGCAAGGCCGAGCATCAGGCGTTTCTGGATTGGTTGCTGGGCGTGATTCGTGAGCAGCAGGTCAATGCGGTGATTGTCGCCGGGGATGTGTTTGATACCGGCGCGCCGCCGAGTTACGCACGGGAGATGTACAACCGCTTTATCGTCGCCATCAGCAAGCTCCATTGCACGCTGGTGGTGTTGGGCGGCAATCACGATTCGGTGGCGATGCTGAATGAATCCCGGCAACTGGTGGCGTGTCTGAATACCCGTGTGGTGGCCGGAATCGGTGATCGCTCGCCCGCCGAGCAAGTATTTGAGCTGCCCGATGCCGAAGGTGAAACTGGTGCAATTGTCTGTGCCATTCCCTTTATTCGGCCTCGCGATGTGCTACGAAGCCGGGCCGGTGAATCCGGGTTGCAAAAACAGCAGGCGCTGGGGGAAGCGATCAAGCAGCATTATCACGAGCTGTTTCAGGCCGCGTTGGTGTTGCGGGGCAGCAAGCCGGTGCCGATCATCGCCACCGGGCACCTGACGGCATTGGGTGTCAGTCAGTCGGAATCGGTGCGGGATATTTATATTGGCTCACTGGACGGTTTCGCCGCCGATGGCTTTCCGGCTGCAGATTATATCGCTCTGGGTCATATTCATCGGCCTCAGAAAGTCGCCAAATCGGAGCATATTCGTTACAGCGGATCACCCATTCCGCTCAGTTTTGATGAGCTGGCCACACCCAAACAGGTGGTGCTGGTGGCGTTTGAAGCGTCGTCGATAGTTCCTGATATCACGCCGATTACCGTGCCGGTTTTCCAGAAACTGGCGGTGATCAAGGGCGATCTGGCGTCTCTCAAACGGCAGTTGCAGGCGTTTGAACACAAGGACTCTGATCAGCCGGTCTGGCTCTGTGTTGAAGTGGAAAGTCAGGAGTTCTTGGCCGATTTGCCCCAGCGCATTCAGGCTCTGACTGATGACCTGCCAGTGGAGGTGTTGCAACTGCGACGCGCCCGCAATACCGCTCGCCAGACCTTGCACCAGCAGGAACAGGAAACTCTGGCTGAACTGACACCAGAGGATGTTTTTGCCAAACGGCTGGCACTTGAACATTTCGAAAGTGAGGAAGAAAGGGCGAGGCTGAAGCGGATTCAGGCGCGCTTTAGAGAGGTGGTCGCTGAGGTTGAAGCGTCAGAGTTCCAGTTGCAGCAGTAATTGCAGTAGCACGCGAGCGGGGCAAGTGCCCCGCTCAACAGTGGGTTATTTCGCTTTTTTCAGAATTTCAAGATACGTGCTGGCATGGTGGTGCAGGGCTGTTGAGTCAAATTTTGTGACTTTGGCTGCACTGATGTTGGTGACCAGGCCCATGGCTGCGCCAAGGCGATTTGTATCGGAGTAGATGCTGCCATCATCTTTCAGTGACAGCTGCGTGCCCAGGCCTCGTTTGTTCATTGCCAATCCGGTGCTGGCGAGCTGGATGTAGTCATACTCGCGTATGTAGTGCGTGCTGACATCGTCCAGGCGTTTTAGCGCTGTGGAGCTGGCGATCTTGGCATCGAAATTTGCGTCTGATTCGTCGCGAGGGATTTTAAAGATCGGAGGCGCGCCGAACGTTGTTACTTCAGATACTGATACGCCTTCTGTTAATAACTTCAATGCTGCGACGCTGGCAACGGCACCGCCTTTGCTGTGGCCACTTAAGGCGACGGAGGAAGGTTTTTTCTCACGAATCAAAGCCATGATGTCGGTTTGTACTTCTTCCCATGACAGTACGAAGCCCTTATGTATGGGATAAGGCATGTTCTGGTATGGCTTGTACTGTGCGTTCAGGTTACGCAGCCAGTCATTTTTGGCGTTGGAGCCGGTGAAGCTGATGAAGAGGGTGCCGTCTTTCTCGGCAACCAGGTATTCGGTGGTGAGGTTATCGGCGGATGTTTCTCGCAAGCCGATGTATCTCACTTCATTAAGTTGTTGTTCCGATAACAAGCTCAAGCGTGTTTTGGGGTTCTGATTGTAGGCGGCAGCGGATACCGCAGCAGCTTTCAGGTGTTTGTTGGCTTGGGAGCTGCTGTTTTTAACCGGTGTGGTCACACACGCGGTTAGAACGATGGCAAATAGAAAACATGCACCGGTTTTTAATAATCGCATGGCTAATTCTCCTTAATGTCTTGGCAGGGTCGTGTTTCGGATACCTTGAAGTGGTTGTCATTATGAGCATCGCGGTGCGTACTGACCAGTTGTCATTCTCAGGTTTGGCTGCCTTGTAAAATGTTACTCTGCGCATCTGCTCTGGATCTCCAGTGCCACTGATACCCGCGAGCATAAGGTGCATAACACGGATGAAAATTCTCTCTCTCCAGTTCAAAAACCTCAATTCCCTCAAGGGTGAATGGAAGCTGGATTTCACCCGTCCGCCGTTCAGCAACAATGGTCTGTTTGCCATTACCGGGCCAACCGGAGCGGGCAAGACCACCTTGCTGGATGCCATCTGTTTGGCCTTATACCACCAGACGCCCCGGCTGGGGCTGATCTCCCAGTCGAGTAATGAGCTGATGACCCGTGGCACCGCAGAATGCAGCGCTGAGGTGCAGTTTGAGGTCAAGGGGCAAGTCTATCGGGCGTTCTGGAGTATGCGCCGGGCGCGTGGCAAGCCGGATGGCAAGCTTCAGCCGCCGATGGCTGAGCTGGCAGAAGTGCTGCCGCCGAAAAAAGGCGAGGAAGACACGGGCGATACCGTTTTGGCCAGTCAGCTACGGTTGAAAAGTGAGTTGGTTGAGCAGATCACCGGGCTGGATTTCAGCCGCTTTACCAAGTCGATGTTGCTGTCTCAGGGGCAGTTTGCCGCCTTCCTGAATGCCAGAGAATCCGAACGCGCCGAGCTGCTGGAAGAACTGACCGGCACGGAAGTGTATGGACGTATCTCTGAACGCGTTCATCATCATTTTTCCGACACCAAAAAGACATTAGCTGAGTTCGAGGCCCGGCTGGGCACGGTGCAGCTTCTGGATGATCAGAAAACCGGGGCGTTAAAAACCGAACAGGCCGAACTCCAGCAACAGCAGGGTGAACTGGCGCAGCAGCAGGCAGAAACCGCTACTCATCAGCAGTGGTGGCAGCAGCATCAACAGGTGGTGCGTGAGCAAGTGATCAGCACCGAACGGCTGGAACACGCTCAGACCGAACAGGCTCAGGCATGGCCACAACTGGAGCGCCTGGCCCAGAGCGAACCGGCAGAGAAGCTGCGGCTGCCGTTTCAGTTGTGGCAGGACAGCCAGACCCGGCTAGCGACCGTCCAGTCCGTGCTGGAACAGAAACAGCAAGCTGAGCAGCAATTACACGTTGTTGTCGAACAGGCCGAGCGTGTATGGCACCAGGAAATTCAGAACCAGGCGCGTGTTCGAGAAGCTTATGAGGTTCAGGAATGTCTGATTAATGAACAAGTCGTGCCACTGGATGGGCAGATTGCAGCGGCTCAGAACACGTTGGCGGAGCAACAACGTCAAGTCATCGATATCAGTACGCAGAGCAAAACCCGTCAGCAGCAACTTGAGGCACTGGAAACCGAAATCAGCGCTGGTCAGCAGGCCTTGCAAGCGGTTGACGACTATCTGCAACAGCATCCACACGATCAGTCGTTGAAGCAGTATCTGGGGCAATGGCAGGAACAGGCCCGGCAGCTCGGTGGCCTGATGGCTCAGCGTGATGTTCTCAATGGCGAGATCACGGCGTGCCAGCAGAAGATGCAGCAACAGACAGCCCGGCATCAGCAGCAGGAACAGGCATGCCAGCAGGCTCAGGCCGCGTTGGCCGATGCGGAGCAGGCGTTGCAGACCGCGCAGCAGGCGTATCAACACGTGGCGGAACAGCATGACGAGCTGGAAACTCTGGAGCAGCAGCAAGCGACTCTGATGGCGCGCCACGGTGCCCGGCTGGAATTAAAAAATCTGAACCAGCATTGGCAGCGTTTGCAGCAGGAACAACAGTCGCAACAGGCCGAAGCAGAACAGCAGTCGTATCAACAGCAAACCCTGACAACGGCTCTGGCGCAGTGCCAGCAACAACTCGTACAGCAACGACAACTGGTGGATGCGTTGGCGCGACTGGTAACCCAAGACGAGCAACTGGCGCAGTTTCGGGCGCAATTGCACCGTGGAGACGAATGCCCCTTGTGCGGCTCGACGGATCATCCGGCGCTTGTTGATGGTGTGCCGGATGCATCTGAAACAGTGAAGGAGAAAGAAGCGGCTGAACGGGTGTTGCAGGCGCTGGAAAACGAAGAACGGGAAACCCGAACATCGCTGGCCAGTACAGAGCATCGCCAGGCTGAGATTCAGAAACGCTTGGCCCGCATTGAAACCGAACAGACTGAGCTGGCGTCGCAGTGGCAGCGCTGTACGGCATCTCTGGCGTTGTCCGGTTCAAGCGTTCTGACGCTGTCGGACACAGACGCTCTGGAAGCATGGCTGGTGGCTGAACAGACTCGTCAGGATCAATGTGCCGAGGCCATTGCCAGCCTGAAACGCTTGCTCAAAGCACAGCACGCTGCACAGACCAACCGTGACAACCGCGTTCAGCAGCTCACGCAAGCCGAATCCGAACGGACATTATTGGCGCAAGCCATCGCGCTTGGTGGTGACACCCTGGCGGATGTGCAAGCCCGGCAGGCAAATACCGGGAGAGAGCTGTCGGCGTGTCTCGACAAACTGAAAACCGGCATTGAGCAACAGGGATTTCAAGCGCCAGAGCTGAAGGAAGTGGCGACTCTGAAGCAGTGGCTGACGCAAAAAACATGCGATAGCGAACACTGGGATCAGCAACAACAGCAGCAAACCCGATTACAGCAGCAACAGCAAGCATTACAGCATCGGCAGGTTCAGATCGTCAGCCAGCAGCAGGCTTCCGCCGGGCGTTTGGCCGAGCTGCAGCAAGCGGCAGCACAACAGCAAGAGCAACTGCAGCAGTGGCAAGCGCAGCGGGAAGGCCTGTTTGGTCGTCAGAGTGTTGATGAGGCACGAGCGCAGAATAAAGCGGCGCGCAAGCAGGCAGATGCTGTGTGTCAGCAAGCCCAGCAATACAGCCATCAGCAAGAGATCGAGCATCGGGCGATGGTGGCCGAAGTGGGTAGCCAGCAAGAGGCACTGCGGGAAGCCGGTGCCACACAGCAGGAAAGCCTGACACGTTGGATTCTGGCGCTCGACGCCAGTCCGTTTGCGACCGAAGCTGAATTTCAGCAGGCCTTGTTGTTGGAATCAGAACGCCAGCAACTGCTGGAGCAAAAGCAGCAACTTGAAAAGGCACTGTCACAGGCACAGGTGCTGGTGGATCAGGCCCGTCAGGCAGTCAAGGCCGTGCTGGCTCACCCTGATGCCGAGCGCTATCTGACCGTGCCTGCTGATGAAGTTGAGCAGATTCTTCAGGCTCTGGCGGATCAACAGCAGCAGGCAGCAACTCGCCTTGGAGCCATTGAACAGCGGCTGGCAGCGGATCAGCAGCAGCGCAGCCAGAAGCAGGATGTGCTGGCTGAACTGGCCAGATTCCGGCAGGAATACGACGACATTGCCTATCTGCACGCACTGATCGGCTCCCAGAAAGGCGACAAGTTTCGCACCTTTGCCCAGGGCTTAACGCTGGATAATCTGGTGCTGCTGGCCAATCAGCAACTGGAGCGCCTGCACGGACGTTACCTGCTCAAGCGCAAGCATAATGCCGGTCTGGAGCTGTGTGTGCTGGATACCTGGCAGGGCGATGTGGAACGGGATACCAAGACCTTGTCGGGCGGTGAAGGGTTTCTGGTCAGCCTGGCCTTGGCGCTGGCGTTGTCGGATCTGGTCAGTCACAAGACCCGGATTGATTCGCTGTTTCTGGATGAAGGCTTCGGTACGTTGGATCGGGAAACGCTGGATATTGCGCTGGATGCTCTCGATAACCTCAACGCCAGCGGCAAGATGATTGGGGTGATCAGCCATATTGACGCCATGAAAGAACGCATTCCGGTGCAAATCCGGGTGATCAAGAAAAGTGGGCTGGGTATCAGTGCGCTGGATCGCGTGTATCAGGTCGGTGGCTAGTTGGGATTGGCCAGGGAGGGGGGATTGGCCAGAGAGTGCGGCTAGAGGGAGGTCGGATAAAAGAAAACCGGGCTGGTATTGAATCAGCCCGGTGCAACGATGCTTATGTGATGTAGCGGGTTCCGGCTACAAATGCGTTTCGGCGTATTCCGCCAGTTCGGAGCGGGGTGAGCCTTCCAGTTGAATGGTGCCGCCGTGGCTGAAGTCCTTGAAGCGTTCGATCAGGTAGGTCAGGCCGGAGCTGATCGGGTTCAGGTACGGTGTGTCGATCTGGGCGAGGTTGCCAAGGCACACCACTTTGCTGCCTGCCCCGGCGCGGGTAATGATGGTTTTCATCTGATGCGGCGTCAGGTTCTGGCACTCGTCGATCAAAATCAGGCTGTGCTGGAAGCTGCGTCCCCGAATGTAGTTCAGCGATTTGAACTGCAGTGGCACTTTCTGAAGAATGTAATCAACGCTGCTGTTGGTGTGTTCATCACCATCGTGCAGCGCTTCCAGATTGTCAGTAATCGCGCCCAGCCATGGCTCCATTTTCTCCGCTTCCGTACCCGGCAGGTAGCCGATGTCTTCGTCCAGGCCACGTGTGCTTCGGGTGGCGATGATGCGGCGGAACTGCTGGCTTTCGAGCGTCATTTCAATTGCAGCGGCCAGCGCCAGAATGGTCTTGCCCGAGCCTGCCTGCCCACTCAGTGTGACCAGGTGTACTTCCGGGTCGAGCAGCAGATGCAGCGCCAGCGCTTGTGGCAAGTCGCGGGGTGTCAGCCCCCAGGCACTTTGTGACATCAGTTGTTCCACCGGCAGGTCTTGCAGCACGGCGTTGTCGCGGTTGATTTCCACCACGCGGCCAACAAAGCCACTCTCATCCAGAATAAAGCGATTGATGTAGAGGTCTTCTGGCAGTTGCTCCAGAGCGATGCGGTGAAATGTGCCTTTGAGGTCGTGGAAGGTATCGACCTGGCTCTGGGTGTCCCAGAAGGAATTGGCGTAGGTGTGGTAGCCGGTTTCCAGCAGCGAGACGTCACTGAGCATCTGGTCGTTCTGGTAATCCTGCGCACCGATGCCACAACCACGGGCTTTCAGGCGCATGTTGATGTCCTTGGTGATCAGGATGACATCGTCCTGCGGGCGCTGTTGTTGCAGGCTGACCAGGGCGTTGATGATCTTGTTGTCGTTGAGGTTCTGGGGCAAGCCGGTTTTCTGACCGTCGAGACTGTCGAGATTGTCCAGCAGAATGGCGAGTGTGCCTTGAGTGGTGCCGTCGGGGCGTTCAATCGGGACGCCGGTTGAGACATCACTGGGCTTGGCGGAGCCAATCAGTTTGTCGATTTGACGAATGGCTTCGCGGCAGTCGGTGGCGATGGCGGCTTTGCCCATCTTCAGTTTGTCGAGTTCTTCCAGCACGGTCATCGGGATGATGACCTGATGCTCTTCAAAGTGGTGGATAGCGGTTGGGTCGTGGATTAACACATTGGTGTCGAGTACGTAGATCCGGCGAGCTGATGGGGCGGCGGCCATGATGGCGTTCTCCTTACGGCAATAAAAAACGGGGGATACCAGTCAGTACTGTTCCCTTCCGTGGGGTTTCTTTCACTATGGACAGAGATCGTGAGGTTGTCGAGTTGCCGGGTCAAGAACGGGGCATTAACTCCAGTTCCAGCTCCATAACTCCAGCTCCAGCTTCAGCTCCAGATGGAAGTATTAACGGGGCCGCAAGCGGGACAGGAAAAACACCAGATCGGGCAGCAATTGCAGATACAGCGCCAGTTGTCCGGCCAGCATCATGCGGTCTTTGGCGCACAGTTGTTCACGGGCGTCTTCAACCGCCTGTTGCAGCAACTTGCGACCGCGCCAGCGATTCAGGCCGATTTCAATGCCGGGCGCAATCAGCGGCGCGGCAATCAAAAACGACAGCATGCCGACTCCGGCTCCTGCCCAACTGACCCAGACCGGGGAGCCAAACCATCCGGCCCAGAAACCTGCCCACCAGCCTTGATGGCTGAGATACACACCTTGCGCCAGTGTGCTGCCAACGCTGGCGGCGCTGCTCATCAGGGCTTTGTCGCCCAATGCCTTGCCGGTTAGCATCACGGTGAGTGCCATCAGCCCGTCGCGCAGTCCTTCGTTGGGAAGTTGTAGCCGGGCCAGTTGATGATCGAGGTATTGCTGGAACTTCTGGCGTTGCTCTGCGTTGAGTTGATCCAGTCCATCAAGCTCTTTCTGGTAGGCCAGCATCACGGGCACGCAATATTGTTCCAGTGTGCGCTCCAGTCCGGGCAGGTCGAGCAACTCCTGTTCCAGAATGCGTCTGAGCTCCTGTTCCTTGCCGCTCATGGCCGATTGGGTTTGACGGCCTGCGGCTTTCATCAGCAGCCCCCAGGCGCTGCGGGGCAAGGCCAGCAGATCGTGTGGAATGTCCTTGCGGTGTCGCCAGTGACGGATCAGGACGTTTTTGGGCGAGGCAAAGTGCGTTTCGTACACCGTGTCTACCCGGTGTTCGGCCTGTTCAAAGTGGCGTTCAACAAGGGTCTGCAAAATGGCCTGGTGTTGTCCGTGCAGAGTGGCTGCCGGTAGCTGTGCAGTGCCGTGGGGTGGTAAGTCGTGCTGAGGCTCGGTCACGGTAAGATCCTTTCGATGCCAATTGTCATCCGGTGTATTGGAATGCCTGAGAAAGCAAAAAATTCCTCGAATAAAATGCGGTGTGCGTTATTTCTCAATCACATATATGGGTTTTCGTATATCATGCGGATAAATGATCAGCATGGCCTTTCAATACTATGAAAATTCTGTACATCTGTACCCATAATCGCTGCCGCAGCATTCTCTCGGAAGCCGTTACCAACCACTGTGGCGATGGCGTTTTGCAAGCCGCCAGTGCTGGCAGCTCACCGGTCGATCAGGTACACCCGTTGTCGATCAAATACCTGCAAGCGCGCGGTATGGCCACCGAAGGGTTGAAGAGTCAATCCTGGGATGACCTGGAAGCGTTCGAGCCGGACGTGGTGGTGACTGTTTGTGACCGTGCCGCCAGTGAATCCTGCCCGGTCTGGTTTGGCAAGGCCGTCAAGCAGCATTGGGGCCTGAAAGACCCTTCCAGTATGGAAGGCACTGATGAAGAGATCGAAGCGGCGTTCCATCACACCATCGATCTGATTGAAACGCGTGTTAGTAAGTTGAAAGCCGTAGCAAACAGTGTGGATGTCAATGACACCGACGCACTGCGCGCCAGACTGGCGGAACTGGCATCCGAGAGCGAGGACTAGAACATGGGTATTTTTGAACGTTATTTGTCGGTCTGGGTGGGTCTGTGCATCATTGCCGGTCTGATTCTGGGCAATCTGGTACCGGGGCTGTTTCAGGCGTTGGCGGCGATGGAAGTGGCCCATGTGAATATTCCGGTGGCGATTTTTATCTGGGTGATGATTTACCCGATGATGGTGCAGGTGGATTTCTCGTCCATCCGTGACATTGGTAAAAAGCCCAAGGGGCTGCTACTGACACTGGTGATCAATTGGCTGATCAAGCCGTTCACCATGGCGGCACTGGGCTGGTTGTTCTTCCGGGTGATTTTCGCCGACCTGGTTGATCCGCAAACCGCATCGGAATACATCGCCGGTATGATTCTGCTGGGCGTTGCGCCTTGTACCGCGATGGTGTTTGTCTGGAGTCAGTTGACTCGTGGCGATGCCAATTACACGCTGGTGCAGGTGTCGGTGAACGACGTCATTATGATCTTCGCCTTTGCGCCGATTGCGGCGTTCCTGCTGGGCGTCAGCGACGTGACCGTACCGTGGGACACGCTGTTGCTGTCCACCGTGCTCTATGTGTTGCTGCCTTTGGTGGCCGGGGTGCTGACCCGTCGCAAGCTGGATTCTGCCGATAACCACGAGCGTTTGAACGGCTTTCTGGAAACCGTGAAGCCGATTTCCATCATGGGTTTGTTGTTAACCGTGGTGCTGCTGTTCGGATTTCAGGCCGAAACCATTATGAATAATCCGGTGGCGATTGTGCTGATTGCGATTCCGCTGTTACTGCAAACCTATGGCATCTTTGCCATCGCTTATGGTGCGGCCAAGGCGATGAAACTGCCGCATAACATCGCGGCACCGGCCTGTATGATTGGCACCTCGAACTTCTTCGAGTTGGCCGTAGCCGTGGCGATTTCACTGTTTGGCTTGCACTCCGGTGCAGCGCTGGCGACCGTGGTGGGCGTGCTGGTGGAAGTGCCTGTGATGCTGTCACTGGTGTATTTCGCCAATAACACCCGCCATTGGTTCGATGGCAACGACGCTGCCTGATCACATCCTGCTGCTGATCGTTATAACCGATTGTTCTGGTCGGACGATCAGCAGATCTAAAGGAGGGCTTGAATCCGACGTTTTATGCCCCCACTGACAGACCAACTGACACCGGCTTGTTGTGAGCCGGGCCGTCACCGATCTAACCGAGGAGATACCGATTTATGAGCGAATCGCGCCACGTCAAGTTGTTGATTCTGGGCTCTGGCCCTGCGGGCTACACGGCGGCCGTTTATGCGGCACGCGCCAACCTGAACCCGGTGATGGTGACCGGCATGCAGATGGGCGGTCAGCTGACCACGACCACCGAAGTGGATAACTGGCCAGGCGATGCCAGCGGCGTACAAGGCCCGGAACTGATGGAGCGCATGAAAGCGCACGCCGAGCGTTTCGAGACCGAAATCATCTTCGACCAGATTCATACCGTGAAACTGGATCAGCGTCCGTTTCTGCTGCAAGGCGACACCGGCAGCTACACCTGTGATTCCCTGATCATTGCCACCGGGGCCAGCGCCAAGTATCTGGGGCTGGAAAGCGAAGAAGCGTTTAAGGGCAAGGGCGTCTCGGCCTGTGCGACCTGTGACGGTTTCTTCTACCGCAAGAAGCGCGTTGCCGTCATCGGTGGTGGTAACACCGCTGTGGAAGAAGCGCTGTACTTGTCGAATATCGCCTCCGAAGTGGTGGTGATTCACCGTCGTGATGGCTTCCGCTCCGAGAAAATTCTGGCCGACAAGCTGCTCGACAAGGCAGAAAACGGCAACGTCACCATCAAGTGGAACAGCGAGCTGGACGAAGTGCTGGGCGACGAGATGGGCGTGACCGGTATGCGCATCAAGAGCCGCGAAAGCGGCGCGACCGAAGAGCTGGATCTGGAAGGTATCTTCGTGGCAATCGGCCATTCTCCGAACACCGGTATCTTTGACGGTCAGTTGGAGATGGAAGGCGGCTACATCAAGGTTCAGAGCGGTCTGGAAGGCAATGCCACTCAAACCAGCGTGCCGGGCATCTTTGCCGCAGGCGACGTGATGGATCATATCTATCGTCAGGCGATTACATCAGCCGGAACGGGTTGCATGGCTGCGCTGGATGCCGAGCGTTACCTCGACGATCTGGAAGCCAAGAAAGACTGATCCGTCTTGCTCTTGCTGTTGTAGTCAATGCAGCATCCAGACAAGCGTCAGAGCCGATTTGGCGTTTGTTCCTGATTTTTACCTTGCTGCAAGCATAAAAAAAGCCCTGGATATCCAGGGCTTTTTTACGTGCGACTATCGGTGATTAGCTTACCGATTTGATCGGGATATCACCGGATACGCTCAGGTCTTTGCTTGGCGGAGCGAAAGACGTCAGGTTGATACCTTCAACGGCGTCTTTGTACTCTTCCAGAGTCGGGAAACGACCCAGAACACAAGACAGTACAACCATTGGGGTAGAACCCAGCAGAGATTCACCTTTCTTCTCGGCAGTATCTTCTACAACACGGCCCTGGAACAGGCGGGTAGAGGTTGCTAGGACAGTGTCACCAGCTTCTGCTTTTTCCTGGTTACCCATACACAGGTTACATCCAGGACGTTCCAGGTACATGATGTTTTCGTACTTGGTACGCGCTTCTTCTTTAGGATTCTCATCAGAGAATTCGAAGCCTGCGTATTTTTCCAGCAGTTCCCAGTCGCCTTCGGCTTTCAGCTCATCAACGATGTTGTACGTTGGTGGCGCAACAACCAGTGGTGCTTTAAAGGTGATCGGGCCTTTCTTCTCCAGGTTACGCAGCATCGCAGCGATGATCTGCATGTCACCCTTGTGAACCATACAAGAACCAACGAAGCCCAGGTCAACCTGACGGCCATCGTAGTAAGAAGCAGTACGGATCACGTCGTGGGTGTAACGCTTGGAAACGTCTTCGTTGTTGACATCCGGGTCAGCAATCATTGGCTCGTCGATTGCGTCCAGATCAACAACCAGCTCAGCGTAGTACTTGGCGTTGTCGTCTGGAGCCAGAGCAGGTGCTTCGCCAGATTCAACTTCAGCGATACGCTTGTCAGCCAGATCGATCAGGCCTTGCAGCATGCTTGCTTCGTTGTCCATGCCTTTGTTGATCATGATCTGGATACGGGACTTGGCCAGTTCCAGAGACTTGATCAGGGTTTCATCGGTAGAAATACAGATGGAAGCTTTCGCTTTCATTTCTGCAGTCCAGTCGGTGAAGGTGAAGGCCTGGTCAGCCAGCAGAGTGCCGATCTGTACTTCGATCACGCGGCCCTGGAAGACGTTTTCGCCAGCGAACTTCTTCAGCATCTGCGCCTGAGTGGCGTGTACGATGTCACGGAAGTCCATGTGTGGCTTCATGTTGCCTTTGAAGGTGACCTTCACAGACTCAGGGATTGGCATGGCTGATTCGCCAGTGGCCAGTGCGATAGCAACGGTGCCGGAGTCAGCGCCGAACGCCACACCTTTGGACATACGGGTGTGAGAGTCACCACCGATGATAATGGCACGGTCGTCAACGGTGATGTCATTCAGTACTTTGTGAATAACGTCAGTCATTGAGTGGTAAACGTGTTTCGGGTCACGTGCAGTGATAACACCGAATGCGTTCATGAACGCCATCAGCTTAGGCGTGTTGGCCTTGGCTTTGTTGTCCCATACAGAAGCAGTGTGACAACCAGACTGGAACGCACCATCAACGCTGGTAGAAATCGTAGAAGCAGCCATCGCTTCCAGTTCCTGACAGGTCATAGGGCCAGTCGTGTCCTGAGAACCGACGATGTTCACCTTAACGCGCACGTCAGAACCGGTGTGCAAAGGCGTCTTGGAAGTAACACCAACCGCGTTGCGGTTGAAGATCTTCTCAACAGCCGTCAGGCCTTGGCCTTCGTGAGAAATTTCTTTGGACTGTGCGTAAACAGCCGGTGCTTCAACACCCAGTGTTTCGGCAGCAAACGTTTGCAGCTTCTTACCGAAGGTAACCGCGTAAGAACCGCCAGCTTTCATGAATTCCACTTTTTGTGGAGTGAAAGCGTCGCTCACGTCAGACAGTACATTGCCTTCGCTGTCGAGCAGTTTTTTGGCTTTGGTATCGATGGTCAGAACGGTGCCAGTCGCAACAGAGTAGGCTTCTTCCAGTACTGGATCGCCGTTTGCGTCACGAACAACGTCGCCGTTCTCGTCGGTTTTCTTAACCCAGTTTTTCAGGTCAAGACCGATACCGCCAGTTACACCAACAGTCGTCAGGAAGATAGGCGCGATACCGTTGGTACCGGCAACCACTGGACGGTTGTTGATGAATGGAATGTATGGAGAAGTTTTCTCACCCGCCCACAGTGCCACGTTGTTCACACCGGACATACGGGAAGAACCAACACCCATGGTGCCTTTCTCAGCGATCAGCATCACTTTGGCGTCTGGGTTGTCTTCACCCATCTGCTTGATTTCTTGCTGAGCTTCTGGAGAGATCATGCACAGGCCGTGCAGTTCACGGTCAGCACGGGAGTGAGACTGGTTACCTGGAGACAGCAGGTCAGTGGAGATATCACCTTCCGCTGCAATGTAGGTAATTACTTTAACCGTCTCAGGGATATCGTTCAGCTTGGTAAAGAACTCAGCTTTTGAGTAGCTTTCCAGAATCTCTTTGGCGATGGCGTTGCCCGCTTTGAAAGCGTCAGCCAGACGAGTGGTGTCTGCGTCGTACAGGAATACCTGAGACTTCAGAACTTCGCCCGCAGCAACCGCTTGAGCATCGTCAGACAGTGCGATGTCCAGCAGTGCTTCAACAGAAGGGCCGCCCTTCATGTGAGACAGTTGCTCCAGAGCGAACTCAGCAGAGATTTCTGCAACAGTTTCGGCACCGGTAACGATGTCTTTCAGGAACTTGGCCTTAACACCAGCCGCAGGCGTGGTGCCTGGCAGGGTGTTGTAGATGAAGAAGTTCAGAGAAGCTTCGCGCTCTGCATTGCCAGTGTCTTTGATCTGGGCAATGATTTCAGACAGCAACTCAGCGCCGTCGATTGGTTTTGGGCTCATGCCCAGGTCCTTTTTACGAACCTCAATTTCTTCTAGGTAGTCAGAATAGTAGCTCATGGCGTCCAACGTCTCACTTAAGTCCAAGTATTATTCACCGATAGACTATTAAAAAGTCGCAAATAGCTCAATGAAAACTATTGAAACGAAGCTAATAGTCGATATCAATTTAAAAAATAGTACTAAACTCAGCGTGTTGCAGATGGTATACGATGGTATACATTGATTTTAAGTGTACATTTTCAAGTAAATGTGGTAGGTTTTTTCTAATTGGGAATGATATTTATTTCGATATCTGATTGGGCTTGTTAGAGCGTGTCAAGATGAATGTAGTGTATATGGCACTATTTGTAATGGATAAGCAAATGTTGCTTATTTCTTTGTAAATGTCGAGGCATTAAATACCCTGATTCCAGAGCCAAATCTGAATTAATGGCAATTGTATTGAAGACGGATTTTTCAGTTCTGAAACTGTATAAATACACAGCTTATCAGTCAGGTTGGGCTATTTTCGCCTGTCTTGTCGTAAAGGGTTGCTCGGATTTCCGGTACTTGATAACGTAGCTTCTTGAACTCAGGGGTGTTAGGTGAAAGCAGTGTCTGATTTGCGTGCCGTATGAAACAGAAAAGTGCGTACTCTCGTTTGTTTGCTGAGAGATTGTATCAGTGATACAGGGCTTGCATATGATAATTAAACGCTTAAGGCTTTTTCGCAATGGCTTGAGCTATTTTGAAAATGAGCATGTGTAGAACCAAGATGTTAACACCCAAAACCTAATATGCTAAAAATTAAATTAGGATTCAATGGATGAAACTAGAAAAAGTCAAAATAAAGAACTTTCGCTCATATAGAGAAGAAATAACTATTCCCATAACAGGCCTGACGGCATTGATTGCAAAGAATGATGTAGGAAAGTCATCTGTTCTCGAAGCGTTAGATGCCTTTTTCAATTCTGATAAGCTGGAAGCTGGAGATCGCTCGTCTGGGCTAAGAAACACCAATAATGTTGAAATAACATGTGTCTTCACTGAGATTCCAGATCAACTAATTATAGATACAGACAATCTGATATCTCCTGCTAATGAATACTTGCTCAATTCGGAGAATAAACTTGAAATTAAAAAAGTTTTTTCAGGTGCAGCCCTAAAGTGTGAAGAGATTTTTATTCATGCTTTTCACCCAGCAGCGGAAAACTTTAATGACCTATTCTCATTGACTGTCGCACAACTTAGATCTAGAGCTAGAAGTTTAGAGATAGACCTAAATGATGTTAATGAAACCGTAAAATCAGCTTTACGCCATGCTATCTGGCTTAGCGTTCCTGATGCAGATCTTGAAAAGCAGGTTGTTGAATTAGAAGTCAAATCTAAAATATGGAAGCCACTTCAGAATATACTACCATTATACCAACTATTTAAATCTGACCGCCCAAGCTCAGATCAGGATGCTGAAGCACAAGATCCTATAAAATTCGCTATCAAGGAGGCTCTCAAGCAAAAAGCGACAGACCTTGAAGCCATTGGTGACCATGTTAAGAGGCAAGTGGAAGAGGTAACAAGGCTGACAATTGAAAAAATAAGAGAGATGGATCCTGATCTAGCAAGCCAGCTAAATCCAAAATTTTCCAATTTCAATTGGAACAAGGTGTTTTCTGTATCGCTTACAAATGAAGATCAAATTCCGCTAAATAAACGAGGGAGCGGGGTAAGGCGTCTTTTCTTGATAAATTTCTTTCGAGCAAAAGCTGAGCAGTTAGCTGATGAAAGAGATGTTCAAGATGTGATTTTCGCAATAGAAGAGCCTGAGACATCGCAACACCCCAATAATCAATTATTGCTACTTGATGCACTTAAGGAATTATCACTTGAGGATTCAAATCAGGTGATATTCACAACTCACAACCCGATACTTGCAGGTAGGGTTGACCGTGAGTCGATAATATTTATTGAAAAAGCAGGAGATGGCACGCGGTTCCTTGCCGAGAATGATGATCAGAATTTATTAAGAATTAAGGAGAGTCTTGGTATTCTTGCAAATCATAATATTAAGGTTTTCGTTGGTGTCGAAGGGCCAAATGATATTGAATATATTAACGAGATTTCATCGAGATTATCTTTGGATGATAAAAGTATAGTTGATCTTCGGAGTGCTGAGCAGCAAGGTGAATTAGTTTATATTCCAATGGGTGGATCAACTCTGGAGTTGTGGACAAGCCGTCTTGAAGGCCTTCAAGTTCCAGAGGTTCATATATTAGATAGAGATAATCCGCCACCCGCACCGGCGAAGTACCAAGAGGCTGCGAATCGAGTAAACGCTCGTGGTGAAAATTGTTGTTCATTCATTACTAGTAGGAGAGAGATGGAGAACTATATCCACTTCGAAGCTATTAATGAAGAGTTTGAAATACAGTTAACTGAAAATTTTCAACCTTTTGATGATGTACCAACATTGGTGGCAAAAGCAGTTCATGAAGCTTCAGAGTCTACAGTAGCTTGGGATAACTTAGATGAAAAAAAGCAAGGAAAAAAAGAGAGTAAAGCTAAAAAACGTTTGAATCGTGGATCCATTAGCTATATGACACTTGATCGATTAAACAACGTTGACTCTGATGGTGAAGTTTTAACATGGATACGTGCGATTAGTACGAAACTTAAGTGAAAGTGTTAACAAGTCAAAACACTTGGGTTTGGTAAAGTTGTCACTTTTTTGTCCCAAAGAAGCCACCAACTTCACCAAGCTGCTACTTGAGGCATTAACTTAATATTGACCCCGCTCCCTGCAGGGTCAAACACCAGCACCAGCCCGGTAGTTTGTAAAGGCAACCTGTCCATAATGGACGTTCAGCCAAATATCTCTGAAATCTCCGAAAGTGCCCAGAACAAATACCTTTTCTCCGTTTTTATGATCCATTTTTTACTTCTTTAGTAGTTTGTCACTTGCGTACTGTTTCTGATGCAGGCAGGATCAAAACCTCATTTTTTTGATATGCCGAAAGGCAGGAGGGTAGCTTTGTGATTTTCTTCATTTCTCGATCAGTTTCCAACATTGCCACGACAACTGGTTGCCTTGATGGAATGCAATTACCGGGATAAACCAAAGAGACTTATCCTCCCGATGTAAGGCTGTTAAAGCCTGCGTTCCCTCCGCCTGAACAGGCACCAGTGTCACCACTGTATTGTTTCGAGTGACACGACATGTATTCTGAATTGAAGAAAATTTGTGAGCGTCCAGCGCTCTGGGCCGAATATACGGCTGAATCTCTATGGACACACCCGGATACCGCGTCCGGTATGTTGAATTTCCACCTGAATCCCGATCTTGATGTGGCGTCTCGCCGAAAATCCACCATTGATGCAACGGTGGGCTGGATAACCGAACGCTTTGGGCTGGATATCGCGCTGTGTGATCTTGGCTGTGGGCCGGGCTTGTACAGTAATGGTCTGGCGGAAGCCGGTTTACGCGTGACTGGCGTGGATTTCTCGCGGCCATCGCTGGCGCATGCTCGTCGTCGTGCGACCCGCAAGAGCTTGACGGCTCGTTACGAGTGCGCCAATTACCTCGATTGGTGCCCGGAAACGCGTTTTGATCTGGTGACGCTGATCATGTGCGACTACTGTGCCCTGAGTCCGGCGCAGCGTCGGCAATTGCTGGGCAATATTCGCCGCTATCTGAAACCCGGTGGGCATCTGCTGCTGGATGTGTATTCGATTGAAGCCTTCGCCCAGCGCACCCAGCAGTGCGTGGTGGAACACAATCAGTTGAACCACTTCTGGGCGCAAGACGACTATTACGCCTTTGTCAGCTCGTTTGTGTATCCACAAGAACGCGTCAGTCTGGATCGCTACAGCCTCTTTGAAGCCAGTGGCCGTGAGCGCACTATTTATAACTGGTTGCAGTATTTTTGCCCGGTTGAATTGAGACGTGAACTGTCAGACAGCGGTTTTGTGATTACCGAGATGTTGTCTGACCTGACTGGCAAGCCGTACCGTCCGGGCAGTACGGAGTTTGCCGTGGTCTGCCAGTCGGGCTAGTCCTGCGGTAACGACAGCGGAGCAACACTGGATGCAGCGAGCAAGGGCGTATGGTTGATGATTTCATCCAGCGTCAGCTCCAGTGCCGAAGAACCATTGGCTTGCCAGTAACGCAGCCAGATACCGGCGGGTTCTCCGTCTTCCTGAATGGCCACTCCGGCGGCTTCTCCCAACTGTTGCAGCGTCAGGTCTCCGAAGAAATCGGCGGCACTGACGTAGCGCAAATCCGGCAACCAGACCCAGGATTCGTCCTGCGTCTGATGCACCCAGCCATGGCGGCGAAACTGTTGCAGCAAGGAGGAAGCCTGTGACGCCGAAATGTCCGTCAGCCCAGAGCGAATATTGGCCTCGTCAAAGGCATGACCTTCACGTTGGCACGTCAGCATGGCCTGCAGCAGATGCAAGCGCTGGCGCACCGGGTCAAGGCGGGAACGACCATGAGGATGACTGAGGCTGTAGGTCAGCTCTGCACCGAACAGCACCACCAGCCAACTGAGATACACCCACATCAGAAACAGCGGCACGGCGGCGAACGCACCATAAATCAATTGATAGGACGGAAACAGGCCGATAATCCGCGCGAACAGAAACTTGCCACTCTCAAACACCGAGGCCACCAGCAGGGCGGCAATTACCGCATCACGGCTCGGCACGCGACAGTTGGGTACCAGCATGTACACAAACGCCACGGCTGCTGTGGTCAGAAACCAGGGCAGCAACACGGCAGCCCAAGGCAGGTCGCCGGTTTCAAACAACGCCAGTGAAGCCAGCAAAGAGCTGACACCTTGTGCAATCACAAACAGCACTGGCCCCAGGCTCAATACGGCCCAGTAGCGAAAAAAGCGTTGCACGGCGGAGCGTGCCACTTCCACGCGCCAGATGCGGTTGAACTGTTCTTCCACCGTTTTTAACAGCAGCAGGGCAGTGGCGAACAGAAACACCACGCCCAGCCAGGTGAGTTGTTGTGCCTGTTCGCTGAAGCGCACCAGATATTCTGAAATCAGCTCGCTGCCTTCCGGCATCACGTAGGTCAGCAAATCGGTGTGGGCCTGTTGTCCCAGCGCTTGCAGACTGGGCATGCCACGAATAATGGAGTAGGTCACGGTGATCACGGGCACCAGCGCAAACAGCGTGGTGTAGGTGAGGGCCGCGGCATCGCGGCGGCGTTCCATAGACTCGAAACGAACAACGGTTTGCCAGATTAGCGACAGCAATCGAGCGCTGTAATGGTATGCGGTGAGCATCGTCGGCTTCCTTGGTACAATGGCGGAAATCAAGACCCGAGATGGACAAGAGCATGAGTGAAATCCTGATTTACCACAATCCCCGCTGCTCCAAATCCCGTGAGACCCTGGCGTTGCTGCAAGAGCAAGGGCAGGAACCTACGGTGATTGAGTATCTGAAGCAAGCCCCGACCAAGGAGCAATTGCAGGAAATCGTTACCTTGTTGGGCATGGAAAGCCCGCGCGAGCTGATGCGCACCAAGGAAGCGGAATACAAGGAGCAGAATCTGGCCGATGCATCGCTCAGCTACGATCAGTTGCTGGATGCGATGGTCACGACGCCAAAACTGATGGAGCGTCCGGTGGTGCTGACCAATGGCAAGGCCCGCATTGGCCGTCCACCGGAGTCGGTGCTGGAGATTCTGGGATGAGCACACCGTATGTGCTGGTGCTGTATTACAGCCGCCATGGCACGACTGCCGACATGGCACGCTTGCTGGCACGCGGTGTGGAGCAGGTGAGTGGCATTGAAGCACGGTTGCGGACGGTGCCGGATGTCTCACCCGATACCGAAGCCAGCCAGTCGCCGGTACCGCAAGACGGGGCGGTGTATTGCACCGAGCAAGACTTGCGCGGTTGTGCCGGGTTGCTGCTTGGCAGCCCGACGCGCTTTGGCAACATGGCTGCGCCGCTGAAGTACTTTATCGACAACACCAGCAGCCAGTGGCTGAACGGTGATCTGATCAATAAACCGGCGGGTGTGTTTACCTCCACCGGTTCTCTGCACGGCGGTCAGGAAACCACGCTGATGAGCATGGCATTACCACTGATTCACCACGGCATGGTGTTCGCGGGTATTCCCTACAATAACCCGGAGCTTTCGCAGACTGACGCCGGGGGCACGCCGTACGGTGCCAGCCACTGGGCCGGAAATCAGGGCCAGAACCGCATCACCGACATCGAGAAAAAACTGTGCATTGCCCAGGGTAAGCGTTTGGCTGAACTGGCGCTGGCACTGGGTAACGCTGGAGCAGGAGACAGTGCCTCATGACCGACGAATCTGTTGTTCCGGCTCCAAGTGCTTTTGCCAATAAGGCGAAAAAAGCCTGGCAAGCGCTGGTGGCCAGTTATCTGGGTTTAATGCTGGTACTGCTGTTACAAACATTCAGCAATAAACCCGACGGCCTGGATGATCTGATGATGATTCTGCTGGCGGGGCTGGGTATGTGGCTGTTCAAGGTGCTGCCGCTGTTGTTGTTTATTCCCGGATTGATCAAGCGCTCGCACAAGGCTGCCTCCTGGCTGGCGTACGTCATTATGCTGTACTTTGTCCTGTCGGTATTGCTGGTGTTTTCGCCGGGCAGCAGCGTGTGGGGATGGTTGATGGTACTGACCAGTCTGTCGATTTTCCTGAGTAGCTTGCTGTATACCCGTTGGCAAAAGCGGGTGGAAGCCGGTTTGTAAGGCTTCTGCTCAATGGTTCTCTTTAGTAGCTCTATTTAGTAACTCTGTTCAATGGCGCGAGGTGAAACGATGACTCCTGATGATGTGATGTCCTTCTGGTTTGAAGAACTGACGCCACCACAATGGTGGAAGAAAGATGCTGAACTGGATGAGCAGATTCGCCAGCGCTTTGGCAGCCTGTATCAGCAGGCGGTGGCCGGAGAGCTGTTTGAGTGGCGACAATCACCGCATGGGCGTCTGGCGGAAGTGATCGTGCTGGATCAGTTCTCGCGTAATCTGTTCCGTGATGATGCTCGTGCGTTTGCAGCGGATGGCATGGCGCTGGTGCTGGCTCAGGAAGCCGTAGCCAGTGGCGATCATCAGGCGCTGAATGCGGTTGAACGCAGCTTTTTATACATGCCGTACATGCACAGCGAGTCGGCACGGGTACACGAAGTGGCGGTTGAATTGTTCGAGGCTAATGGCATTGACCATAATCTGGACTTTGAACTGCGCCATAAAGTGATCATTGATCGCTTTGGACGCTATCCGCATCGCAATGCGGTTGTCGGGCGGGAATCGACGGCGGAAGAAGTCGAGTTTCTGACTCAGCCCGGCTCGAGTTTCTGAGCCGGAACTGGTGACGGGAAGGGGTGAGCTTACGCTTCTTCTTCCCATTCGCCATCGGTTTCATCGTCAGCAATTTCGGTGATGCTCACCGTTCCGCACTTGGCGCATTTGCCTTCCACGTAAACCACACCATCCAGTTCATATTCCACCGGATCGGTCATGCCCAGATCGGGTTGCATGCACTCGTTGCACCAGGTTTGTTCCAGAAAGGCTTTCTGGTCTTCCGGGTCACGGGCATAAAAATCGCGTTCAATACGGCTCATGGTCACTCTCATCGGGTTGGTGAAAACCGCGCCACTGTTACATGGATTGACGTGCAGGGCAATTATGGAGAGGGGAATCGTTTCCCCGCCTGATTTAACGCACCAGCACGGCCGTGCCGTTGGCCGAGACCATCATCATGCCGCCTTCCTTGCCCATGACTTCGTAATCCAGGTCGATTCCTACAATGGCGTTAGCCCCCAGCGTGCGGGCTCTTTCCTGCATTTCTTCCAATGCCAGCTCCCGTGCTTTCTGCAGTTCGCGCTCGTAGGTGCCGGAGCGCCCTCCGACGACATCGCGGATGCTGGCAAACAGGTCTTTGAAGATGTTCGCGCCCATGACAGCCTGACCGGCAACAATGCCCCGGTATTCGACGATGGTTTTTCCTTCAATGTTCGGCGTGGTGGTGATCAACATGGTGATGTTCCTGATAATGGTCAATGGATAACAGTGTGATTTTAGACCCGGCTTGTCGAGGCACGGTTTCGGATTTACTGTGAACGCCGATTATTGACAGTACTGGAATGAGAAAACACATTATGTCTGAACAAACACCGGCTTTTGGCCAGGGCGATGCTTCCTATCAGGCAGCAGGCGGTTATGACGGAATCAAGGCGCTGGTGGATGATTTCTACCATGAAATGAGCACATTACCCGAAGCACGCCACATTTGGGAAATGCACAATCAGGACGACATCCAGACGATTCATGACAAATTAACGCGTTTCTTGTGTGGCTGGCTGGGTGGCCCACGCCTGTTTCGGGAGAAATACGGGCCGATCTCGATTCCCTCGTTTCATCATCAGTTTCCTATTGGCCCGTCGGAACGGGATGCCTGGCTCTTGTGTATGAAACGGGCGGCAGACAAGCAGCCTTATTCGGATGCTTTCAAAGTATATTTGTTGGAACAACTCTATCGCCCTGCAGAATTCAGCCGTTCACGCGATTGACCAGCGGTCATTGACGCCCGGAAAGTGTTGTCCTAATTTAAAAAGAGGGAATACCACTAACTAAAGGAGGGGTATTGCCATCACCACTGGCTGCCCATCGGTTAATACTGGCACTTTCGCAGAGACGATGGGTTACTCCTATGAATAAACTTGGCCGTCAGCTCGATCTTCATCTTCTTTCCCACATTCAGGGGGCGCTGGATTACAGCCCTGCCTGCATCATCATCGCCAAAGCCCCATCGGGCGAAGTCATTTACATCAATGAAGCCGTGCGCAAATTTCGTGGCCAGACCGATGCCCCATTGACCGGCATCGACCTGGAACAGTACGTTTTGTCCTGGAAAGAATTTGATGCCACCGGTCGCCAACTGGCAGGACACGAGATGCCTCTGGGGGTTGCTCTGACGGAAGGCCGGGTCGTGGAAGAACAGGAAATTATTGTTGAGTTGGATAACGGGACTCGTCGCTGGGCACTGGTCAGCGCCGCTCCGATATTTGACGATCAAAACCACCTGATTGCCGCCTCCGTGGTCTGGTACGACATTACCGAACGCAAGCAACTGGAAGCCAAACTGCAACGGGAAGCCGACTTTGACAGCCTCACCACCGTTCTGGCACGTCAGCGGTTACTGGAAACGGCGCAACGCATTCTGGCGCGTTCAGCACGAGACAAAGAAGCGGTGTCGCTGTTGATGTTCGATCTGGATCACTTCAAAAGCATCAATGATCACTATGGTCACCTAGCGGGGGATGAAGTGCTGCGCTCGTTTGCTGGCATTCTGAAGCGCGGTGTGCGCCCCAGTGATGTGATCGGGCGTGTCGGCGGTGAAGAATTCGTGCTGTTGTTGCAGGGAGTGGATGTGGATGTAGCGGTGAAAGTGGGGGAAAAATTACGAGCGGAAGTGGCGCGCTCCGTGATCACCACCGACTCCGGTGACGTCTCCATCACTACCAGCATTGGTATTTCTTCCAACTTACTCGTGCAGGCCGCATCAGGTCACTACCCAACGTTAGAAGCCTTGTTGGCCAGTGCCGATGACGCCTTGTATCAGTCCAAACACAACGGCCGCAATCGCATTGCGATAGGGCATTAATCCAGAGCGTCACACAATTGCAGCCACGCTTTCAGCCCCGCTGCCTGATACTTTTGCTTGTGCAACACCTGATAGAGCGTGCGGTGGAAGTCTCGTTGAGGCACATCCAGAGGCATCAGACTGCCGCGCTGAAACGCTTCAATCAAGGTGATTCGAGACAAGCAGCCAACCCCAAGACCGGCTTCGACCGCCCGCTTGATGGCTTCGGTGTGCTGCAATTCCATATTGATAGCAAGTTGTGGCAGCAGCCCGTGCATGGCACGATCAAACGCCTGACGAGTGCCGGAGCCGCGCTCGCGTAAAATCCACTGAGCGTTGGCTAATTGTGCATCGGTCAGTGTTGGTGTGTGGGCTAACGGGTGATCGGGGGCGCAAAAAACCACCAGTTCGTCTGAACGCCAGGGGCGAATGTCCAGTTCTGTGTCGTTGATTTCGCCTTCAATCAGGCCGACATCCAGCTCGAAACGACGCACTTTTTCAACAATATGACGGGTGTTGTCCACTTCCAGCCGTACATCGGCATGAGGGTGGGAAGCCTTGTACTGAGCCACCAGCCCGACTGCCAGATAGTTGCCAATCGACAGGGTTGCGCCGATGGCAATGTGACCAGCGTCGTCCTGATTCAGCAGCATGTGTTCGATTTCCTGCGCTTGTTCCAGCAAGGACTGAGCCTTTGGTTGCAGGGCCTTGCCTTGCTCGTTGAGTTGCAACTTGCGTCCAATCCGGTCGAACAGTTGTAAGTCAAATTGACTTTCGAGGTCTTTCAGGGCGCTGCTGGCCGCGCTTTGTGACATGGACAATTGGCTGGCGGCCTGGGTCAGGTTACCGGTGCGGGCAATGGTCAGAAACACGTCCAGTTGGCGTAAGGTATAACGCATGGTGAGACTTCTGTATTAATCGGTTTTGGTTGATAAATATATCTGAATTACCAGTTTTATCGAAAAAGAATTCTGATCTAAAGTGAATTCAAGTGATAACACAAGATAAAAACGGGAGTGCCAGATGAGCAATCTGATCCGTGAAACTGTAACCAGCGTGCACCATTGGAACGACACTCTGTTCAGTTTTACCACCACACGCAATCAAGGGCTGAGATTCAAGAACGGCCACTTCACCATGATCGGGTTGGAAATCGAAGATAAACCGCTGCTCCGAGCTTACAGTATTGCCAGCGCCAATTACGAGGAGGAAATGGAATTCTTCTCGATCAAGGTGCCGGATGGGCCACTGACACAGCACCTTCAAAAGCTCAGTATCGGAGATGAGATTCTGGTCGGCACCAAGCCGGTGGGAACCTTGATTGCCGATCACCTGCTGCCTGGTAAGAACTTGTATCTGCTGAGTACCGGCACCGGGTTGGCTCCCTTTTTGAGCATCATCAAGGATTATGAAATTTACGAGCAGTTCGATAACGTTATTCTGACGCACGGGGTGCGTTATACCTCGGAGCTGGCGTATCAGGATCGGATCGAAAATGAATTGCCGGACAACGAATACTTTGGCGAAACGGTACGAGACAAGCTGATCTACTACCCAACGGTTACCCGTGAGCCGTTCCGTAATCAGGGTCGCCTGACCGATCTGATCACTTCCGGTAAGTTGTTTGAAGACATTGGCTTGCCCACACCAAACCCGGAAACCGATCGCTTTATGCTGTGTGGCAGCCCGGCGATGTTGTCAGATTTGACGGATATTCTCGATCAGATGGGCTTCTGTGAAGCCCGTGGTGGCAAGGCTGGACATTACGTGATTGAGCGGGCATTCGTCGAAAAATAAGACCTTGCAGACCGCTGGGCAGTGTTGGCGTTCGGCGGTATAGTGCGCCCTTCATTGACTGCCCCGACCAGGTCTTTTATGAAGTTTGCACTCTTTTTCTGCCTATGGATGACGGCGACCTGCTGCATTGCCAATACTTCTGACAGTGACAATGCTGACAGCGGTTTACCAGAATTGCCCAGTTTTGAGCAGCCGCTGTTGGAAGAAACCGTGTTAAAAACCGAAACCCGCGAGGTGGAGATGATTGCCCCGGCGGAATTTACGCCGGTGTTGCGCCAGAATCTGCCTCAGCTTGTTGAAAAGCGTCAAACAGAAGCCTGGGCTGCAAATAACCCGTATGTCTTGTTGCCGCATCGGCCCAACTACATTCAGCCTTTGACCTATCAGACCAAGCCCAACAATCAGGAGCTTAACCGGCTGGTGGATGGCCTGAACCAGCAAGCGGGCGGCAACCCCGGAGAAGCCGAAGACGTAGCTGACTATGAGCATCTGGAAGCCGTGATGCAGCTCAGCATCAAGTACGTGTTGGCGGAAGGGTTGTTAACCAAGTTGGACCGTATTGAAATTGCCTACACCAACAAGTCGTTCTGGCAGTCGTACAACTCTGAAATCTCCAAGCCTTTCCGCGAAACCAATCACGAGCCGGAAATCATGTACAGCTGGATGCCCAGCTACAGTTGGCTGGACCATATGGGCGTATCCATCAATCACCAATCCAATGGCCAGACCAGTTCACTGTCTCGGAGCTGGAACCGGGTGATTCTGGAAGGTGCGTCCATCTTCTCTCATGGCATCTGGTTTGGCCGTGCCTGGTGGCGTATTCCTGAAGGCAAGAAAGCCGATCCGTTCGATCCTGCAGACAACGACAATCCTGATATTGACGACTACCTCGGTTACGGCGAGCTGTATTACATGCGTGTTTATGGCAACAGCCATTTGTCGGTCATGGTTCGGAATAATCTGGAATTTGACGACAACCGGGGCGCACTGGAGCTGGGTTGGACATTCCCGCTGAGCCGCAAGATCAAGGGCTATTTCACCTACTTTAATGGCTACGGCGACAGTCTGATCGACTACAACCACTTCCAGGAGCGGTTTGGGTTGGGCATCAAGCTATCAGACTGGTTGTAAATCGGACTGGTTGTAATCGGATTAGCTGTAAACGAGCTGTATATAAAGGTAGCGATATGTTGACGTTGGGTCTGATTATTAACCCCTTGGCAGGCATCGGCGGTGCCGTGGGCCTCAAGGGCAGTGATGGCGCAGACACAGTTGCCAAGGCGCTGGCTCTTGGAGCTGAAAAGCGCGCCGTGTTGCGCACCCAGCAGGCACTGGAAGTATTCCGCCATCTGGATGGTTTCCAATTGCTGACGTGTGCTGGTGAAATGGGTCAGCAACTGGCAGAACAACTGAATCTGCCATACCAGTTGATCAACCCACCGGCAGCCTGTTCATCCAGCACCACTTTATCGGATAGCACGACGGCAGCGCATACTCGTCAGGCGGCTCAGAAAATGGTTGCTGAAGGCGTGGACTTGCTGCTGTTTGCCGGTGGTGATGGGACGGCGCGGGATGTCTGTGCATCAGTGCCGGAATCGACACTGGTGCTGGGCATTCCTGCGGGCGTCAAGATTCATTCCGGTGTTTTTGGCGTAACGCCAACTGCCGCAGGTGAGGTGGTCAAGCGCCTGTTGGAAGGGCAGTTGGTCGATGTGTCTGAGGCGGAAGTGCGTGATCTGGATGAAGACGCATTTCGTCAAGGCCAGGTGCGTGCGCGTCAGTTCGGTGAGTTGCGAGTGCCGTGCGAAGGCCACTTTGTGCAGGCGGTCAAGCAAGGCGGCATCGAGGATGAAAGCTTGTCGGTCGCTGACATTGCGGCCTGGGTGGTGGAAGAGATGGAGGATGACTGCCTGTATTTCATTGGCTCTGGTAAAACCACGCGCGCTGTCAGTGACGAGCTGGGTGTGGACTCCACCTTGTTGGGGGTCGATGCGGTGCTGAATGGTCAGCTCTTGGCAGCGGACATCAATGAAGCGGGCATCTGGGCGTTGCTGGAACAGCACGATCAGGCGCAGGCGATACTCAGTGTGATGGGCGGGCAGGGGCATATTTTGGGGCGTGGCAATCAGCAGTTCAGCCCGCGTGTGCTGGAAACGCTGGGGCGGGAAAACATCCACCTGATTTCTACCAAAAGCAAACTCAGTAGCCTGGATGGTCGTCCGCTGATCATCGACAGCGGTGATCCCGAACTGGACAAATGCTGGGCGGGCGTGATGGAAGTGATCACCGGCTACCGGGATCGGGTGGTGTATCCGGTACAGTAATAGCAGTAGCCCGCATGGAACAAGGGCTACTGAATGGCAGCGTGTTTACAACTCAAACGCAACGGCTGCTTTTTTCTCGATCAATTCAATCTTGTAACCGTCCGGGTCTTCTACAAAGGCAATGACAGTGGTGCCGCCTTTGACTGGCCCAGCTTCACGGGTGACTTTGCCGCCGCCATGGCGGATGCGTTCGCACGCCTCGGCACAGTTATCCACTTCAATGGCAATATGGCCGTAGGCGTCGCCGAGGTCGTATTCGGTTTGACCCCAGTTGTACGTCAGCTCCAGCACCGCCCCGAATTTCTCAGGTTGATAGCCAACAAACGCCAGAGTGTAGCTGTACTGCTCGTTGTCGTGCTGACGCAACAGTGTCATGCCCATGACCTGGGTGTAGAAGTCGATTGAGCGTTGCAGGTCTCTCACCCGCAGCATGGTGTGCAGTAATCTCATTTGTCTCTCCTGCTAGTCAGTTTTTTCTTTGTATTCACACAAGTCTTCAATCAGACACGAGCCGCATTTGGGCTTGCGCGCCACACAGGTATAGCGGCCATGCAGGATCAGCCAATGGTGGGCATCCAGCCGGAATTCTTTGGGCACCAATCGCAGCAGCCGCTGCTCCACTTCCTCGACGTTTTTGCCTGCCGCAACCCGGGTGCGGTTGGAGACCCGAAAAATGTGCGTATCGACGGCGATGGTGGGTTGCCCAAAGGCGGTATTCAGCACCACATTGGCGGTTTTTCGGCCAACACCTGGCAAGGCTACCAGAGCCGCACGGGTTTGAGGCACTTGCCCTTCATGATCCCGTAACAGTATTTCACACAGTTTGATGACATTTTTGGCTTTGCTGTTAAACAAGCCGATGGTCTTGATGTGTTGCTTCAATCCGTCTTCACCCAGTGCCAGCAGGGACTCCGGGGTGTTGGCAATTGGATACAGTTTGCGAGTGGCTTTATTGACACTGACATCGGTGGCTTGAGCGGATAGGAGAACCGCAATCAGCAATTCAAAGTCCGAGTGGTATTCCAGCTCGGCTTGAGGATTGGGATTGGCGTCGCGCAGGCGAGAAAAAATCTGGGTACGTTTGTCTTTATTCATGGAGCGGTATTGTGCGTGAGAGTGGCCGTCAGGCCAAGAGGCTCACGCACCGTGATGCTGCTTTTGCTTATTGGCGCAGCAGCGTTCAGGCGAAGGGCTTGAACGCTTCATCCAATGGCGTATCCGCCAGGTGGTTGACGTAGTTGCTCAGCACCTTCTGAGATAACACCAGTAAAATATCCAGTAGCTGACGGCGTTCGTAGCCTGCAGCAAAAAATGTGTCCAGTGTCGTTTGATCAATCACGCCACGCTGTTTGACCAGTGCCAGAGTGGTGTCTCGCAGGACTTCCAGTTTTTCGGTTGGCAGAGGTGTGCGGTCGCGCAGTGCCTGATTAATGGCGGCGTCAACGCCCATGCTCTTGGCTATCATGCTGTGTGCCGGAACGCAGTAGTGGCACTGGTGCTCGACATTGATGCTTTGCCAGACCACGGTCTTCTCTTCTGCAGTCAGGCTGTTCGACAGTACTTGCTGGTGGATGTGTTGATAGGCGGAAAGCGTTTGTGGTGATTCAGCCATCACGGCGTGCAAGTTGGGGATCATTCCGAACGACTTGATGGAATTTTCAAGTAATGGCTGGGCTTCCTGCGGGGCAGAATCCTGTGTGTGGAGTGTGAAATCAGTCATGTGTTTCTCCATTTTTGAACAGTTGATCAAGTTAGTTCGATTACCGTATTTGAAGTTGAACGATTGATCAATGCCTGGTGAAAACAACAGCGTGTTCCAGTAAACAGGTGTAAGAAATGGGGAAATGGGTGTTTGAGGCAGTCAAGGCGGGGGTAGGCTAAAATGCCGTGATCAGTTTGAGTTCTAACAGGTAGCAGTCATCGTGGTGAATATCGCAAAGTTTGATCGGCAGGACGTGCTTGAAAAAGCGACGGTGTTGTTCTGGAAAAAAGGGTTTCGGGCGACCTCAACGCGTGATTTGCAGCAAGCGATGAACATGCGCCCTGGCAGTATGTACGCTGCTTTTGGTGGCAAGAGTGATATTTATCGGCTGGTACTGGAACAGTACGCCCTGTCTATGAGCCGCTTGCTGGAGCAATCACTGGAAGCAACAGACACCATCCCCGATGGCATCCGTCATTTTATCAAACGGGTGTTGTTGCACCCTGACAGTTCGGAAGTACGCGATGTGTGCTTGTTGTATCGCACAGTGAGCGAACTGGATGATGATCAGGCGGAATTACTGGAATTGGCGCGCACCCGGCTGAAAAACAAGGAAGCCCGCTTTGCAGTGTTGATCGAAGAGGCCAAGACACTGGGGCAATTGCCGGGTTCGCTGGACGCCAAGGCCACCGCTGCTGACTTGCAATGTCGCATGTTGGGGATTCGATCGTATCTGCGGATTACGTGTGATCTTGCCACGATAGAGACCATGATTGATGGCTTGCTGTGTTTTCCTGAAGAGAGTTCGTGACCGATAACTGGTTTTTTTGGGCCATTTGTCGGCCTTCTTGCAGGAGGTTTAATTGATGATGAGCATAAATTGATTTAAATCAATATTGGATCGTGCCCTTGCGTCAAAGTGTTTCACCAGACCGAAACTGTTGGCGTTAGTTGGTAACACATCTGCATCCGGGCATGTTCCTTTGCCGCAGGTGTTAAAACAATTAATAGTTTTGTCTGTAAATAATAATAATGAAAGCTTGCGCCCTTTTATCAGGAATTGAGTCGTCTGGCTCGACATCCTGGACGGACAAGCGGGGAAGCACCCCAGACCAGAGGAGGTCATCACATGCTATCTGAAGCCATGCGTACCACAACAGTGGAAACCCCAGAACCTGTTTTTGCCATTGAGCCTATTACGAATTACGTCGTGATATCGGTGTCGATTGGTGCGGGTAATTATGAAATTGCCTTATCTGGAAACGGCATTCGCGCCTCGGTATCGGGCACTTCGCCCGATGTGTATCTCCCTGAATCGGACGTGATTCCTCAGGTACTGGTGCCTTCAAGCATGACTCGTCAGTGCCCGGCGCTGGGGCTGATGCAGTATTTTCATCTGGATTTATGGGGGCACCGATTTGAAAACATCGCCTGGTCGTGTGTGTCTGACTCCGTATTAGGTGGGCCTCGGACGCGTTTGAATCAGCGCATTGCTTTTGATACCAATCGCGTCACGATTACGGAAATGTAACGATTTAGCACTCTTCAGCACTCTTATTCGCAATATCTCTTTTAAGCGGTGCGAACAGCTACTGCCACGGACTTGAATGCCGGTGTCTGACTACGCGGGTCGGTATCCCGCCCAATCAGTACATTGGCTTCCGGGTAGTACGCCATCAGGTTGCCTTCGGGCAAGTCAAACAGGCATACCGTCAATGACGGCATGGTGCCATGGGCCGATGCCAGATTGACGCTGTCTCCTGCCGAGACACCAAGCCGTTCGGCATCGTCTGGCCCCATCAACACCACCTGTCGGGACGTTACTCCCCGATAGCTGTCTTTTTCTTCATAAATAATCGAATTGAACTGACCCTCGCTGCGCACGCTCATCAGGCGGAAAGGGTACTCGCCGGATTGTTTGAGCCAGTCATCCGCCGTGTGCCAGTCGTGTGACTGAAACTGCGCCTTGCGACTTGGAGTGTTGAACTCGGCCCGGTGCAACAGACGGTTTTGAATGTGAAACTCGTGTCGGGCAACGTCCAGGTCAGCCAGCTCTTCCATGCCGGGCACCACGCGGGCGATGGCTTCCCGAACCTGATGGCTGATGCGAAACTCGTTAAAGTCCAGCGGGCACTTTGGTAATAGTCGCTCTGCCAGGTCGCAGAGAATGTGGGTCTCTGAGCGCACATTCGACAGACGCTCAATGCCACCGTCACTGAGTCGAACGTAGTTGAACATGGATTCCTGAGTGGTTGGCTGCGGTTCTTCGTCGCGGGCAGTGACGGGTAAAATCAGCGCTTCGCTGTTATCGATGCCGCGCACATGACCCCGGTTCAGCGTGGTGGTCATAAACAGTTTGAAACCAATGCGATCCAAGGCGTCGTTGGCCCAGTTGGAATCCGGTGTCGCTTCGTACAGGTTGCCACCCATAATCAAGGCCGTGTCCATTTGTCCTTCATGAGCGGCGTTTAATCCCGCCAGAGTATCCAGCCCCGGACGAGTAGGCAGTTCAATGCCGAACGCTTCTTCGATGTTGTCAAACACGTCCTGAGCCAGCACCGGCTTGACTCCCATGGTGCCAATGCCCTGAACGTTGCTGTGTCCGCGTAAAGGCAGCAGCCCGGCGAAACGCTTGCCAACCATGCCACGCAGCAGCGCCAGATTGGCAATAGCTTCGACGTTCTCGACGCCATGACGATGATGGGTAATGCCCATGCCCCAGGCAAACACGGCGTTCTCGGACTGGGCATAGCATTGTGCAACCCGTTCAATTTCAGCCTTGGTCAGGCCAGTGGTGTTGCACAAGTCGTCCCAGTTGCTGTTTTCCAGTTGTTGGCGATAGGTCTCGAATCCTTCGGTGTGTTGCTCGATGAAATCGTGATCAAGTTGTTGCTGTTCGAGCAGAGCTTTGCCGATGGCGGTGAGGACGGCGAGATCGGAGCCGATATGAGGTTGCAGGTAATCTGAAGCAATGTCACTGCCGCCCGCAATCAGTGACGACGGGCTTTTGGGGAGGGCAAACTTGACCAGTCCTGGCTCTTTGGCCGGGTTGATCATGATCACATCGCCACCACGATCCCGGCAGTCCTTGAGCTTGTGGATAAAACGCGGATGGTTGGAGGAGGGGTTGGCTCCGATGACAAAAATCAGATCGCAGCCGGTCAGATCTTCCAGCTCAACCGTGGCTGTGCCAGTACCGACGGTACTTTGCATGCCGACGCCAGTGGCCTGATGGCAATAGTAGGAGCAATTAGTGACGTTGTTGGTGCCATATAGGCGAGCCAGCAGTTGCAGAACAAAACCGGCTTCATTGGACGCCCGGCCCGAAGAATAGAAAAACGTGCGTTCGGGCTGGCTGTTCAGAAATGCAGAGCTGGCCCGGTTGAGTGCCCACTCCCAGGAAACCGGTGTTAATTGATCACTGTCAGCAGCCTTGTAAAGCGGTGTATTCAGACGCCCCAGGCGTTCCATCTCCCGGCCACTTAATTCTCTGAAGTCAGCCAGTGTATGGTCGAAAATTTCTTCTGGAATGGGCGGCTGAATATCGGTGGATTGAGCCTGAACGCTCTTGTTACACACCGCCGGAAACTCATCCAGCTCGTTGGTCATCCCGCCGTGTTGGCCGCCCATCCCCAGTGCGCAAGCCTTGCAGGTATTATGGCTGGTCAGGGCTTTGGCACTGTTTCTTAACCCCATGCGGTGCACTGTCTGCAGGGTGTAAAGAATCTTGCTGGCACCACCACCGATGATGTTGTCGGTTGGGCTGGATGTTGGCCGGGTCATAATCGCACGCTCATGGCAGGTGGGTATCGTCCTGATTGTTTCAGAATCTGTTGAGCAAATGAATCGCACGTGATCGTTTGATCTGGAAAAAAACTTTTACTGAATCACATGGGGTCACAGGCGTACCACTGATTGTGAAATGTGAACCAGTTTGACGGTTGATTAAGGATTTATTACCGATCATCGGGAGCGGCTTCAGGCATAGCACAAAGAGCGCTACCGTTTATTTCATAAGGTGGTACAGAGCGTTGCGGAAACAGGTCATTTCTGATGCAATAGGAGGATTATTGCTTCGTAGCAATAAAACAAATCAATGGAGTGTGTAGATTGCAGAAAGTGTGGTTCTGAGAAAATCCGCGATCAGAGTATCTCAATGACTGTGGTGCCTTTTTATGCCTGATCCGATCTCTGCAATATCCAATGGAACGGTTATGACTGAAGATAACAAAAAGCTTGTAGAACAGTTTATCAACCATGCCTGGGGCAAAGGCCGTTATCATTTGGTTCGACAAATGATTGCACGGGATTTTCTCTATCATGCGTGTCAGTCCATGTCGACGAATGGTATTGAGCTGCTGATTGATGAAATTGATGCCTTGCGCAAAGCGTTGGGTGATTTTGATCTGGTCATTGAAGATATTATTGGCGAGGGTGATCGGGTCATCAGTGTGATGACATTATGTGGCACTTTTAACAGGCCTGTTTTTGGCATTACTCCCAATCAAAAAGCCATTGGTATTACTTGTGCAATCACCTGGCAGCTTCAGCGTGGCCGTATTCGCCACATGAATGTGATGATTGATATGGCCAATATCCAGCGCCAGTTGGCTGCCGCCTGACAGATTCTTCAGGTTATTGTTCAAACATAAAAAAAGCGAAGCATCCGGCTTCGCTTTTTTGATTCTGATCGATCATCAACTGGCTTCGGCAAACTCACACGGTGGTAATTGGGCAATGCTGTCTCGTACCAGTTTCTTGGCATGTCGGCCACAGCACCCACAATCGGTGCCCACTCCCAGATTCTGACGAATCTCAGCATAACTATGGCCGTCGTCCACGGCTTCCTGGATCTGCTGTTTTGTGATGGCTTTGCACATGCAAATGTACATAAGAAATACCTGCACTTGAGAATAACTATCGATGTCATGCTGAATTTAGGATGAATGAGAAGGATTTGCAAGAAGAGTTTTCATTAATTTGGTTTTGAAAGCCTCTCTGCTGCTTTCTGTCATCTGCTGCTTTCTGTAAAATGCGGCGTCTTTTATTTGTCATCTACTGCTGAGTACTCAGCAGGTCTCCAACGCAATCGACAGGTGTCACTTTGGAAATCAATCCGATTATTGAAACCATCAAAGACCTCACTGCACGCACCGACGTGCTTAGGGGGTATCTTTGACTATGCCAACAAGCAAGAACGACTCGAAGAAGTAGAGCAGGAGCTGGCTCAGCCGGACGTCTGGAACGACGCTGATCGTGCTCAGGAACTGGGTAAAGAACGCTCTGCACTGGAGGCTGTGGTCAAGACCATTGATACTCTCGATACTGGTCTGGGTGATGCGAAAGACCTGTTGGATATGGCCGTCGAAGAAGACGATGAAGATTCAGTTGAAGAGGTGAGAGCCGAATTGGCTGAACTGGAGAGTCAGCTTGAAACGCTGGAATTCCGTCGTATGTTCTCCGGTGAACTGGATCAGAACAACGCCTACCTGGAAATTCAGGCCGGTTCCGGTGGCACTGAGGCTCAGGACTGGGCCGAGATGATGTGTCGTATGTACCTGCGTTGGGTCGAAGCCCATGGCTTCAAGGGTGAGCTGATGGAAGCCTCCGACGGTGACGTGGCGGGCATCAAGAGTGCAACCATTCGCATTGAAGGTGAGTACGCTTTCGGCTGGCTGCGAACGGAAACCGGTGTTCACCGTCTGGTACGTAAAAGCCCGTTCGATTCTGGCAATCGTCGTCACACTTCCTTCTCTTCCGTGTTTGTGTCCCCGGAAGTCGACGACAACATCGAGATTGATATCAATCCGGCGGATCTGCGTATCGACGTATACCGCGCATCCGGTGCCGGTGGTCAGCACGTTAACCGGACGGAATCGGCGGTACGGATTACTCACTTGCCGACCAACACCGTGACCCAGTGTCAGAACGACCGCTCCCAGCACAAGAACAAAGACCAGGCGATGAAGCAGATGAAAGCCAAGCTCTATGAGCTGGAGCTGCAAAAGCGCAACGCGGAAGCACAAGCGCTGGAAGACACCAAGTCTGACATTGGTTGGGGCAGCCAGATTCGTTCCTATGTGCTGGATGACTCCCGTATCAAGGACCTGCGTACCGGCGTTGAAACCCGCAATACCCAGCAGGTGCTGGACGGTGGGCTGGACCCGTTTATTGAGGCCAGCCTCAAGAAAGGGCTGTGATTGCCTGAAAGCATAGCCGGGCATCTACGCGGGAGCGTGGGAGCCAGAAAACCGTTTGCAGTTGACCCTCGTTCCCATGCTCTGCGTGGGAACGTCGCGTATTGAATAATGAATAGACAGCGCACGAATATTACGGTGCGCCAATAACGAATTGATAACCGGGCAAGATTATGACCGATCAAAACCAAGCCGCTCAGGATGAAAACAAGCTGATTGCCGAGCGCCGCGCCAAGCTGGAAAAGCTGCGTGATAACTGTTCCGCCAACGGCCATCCGAACAACTTCACGCGTGAACATCTGGCGGGTGAACTGAAAGCTGAACACGGCGAAAAAGAGAAAGAAGCGCTGGCCGAAGAAGGCCATCGTGTGGCGGTTGCCGGTCGTGTGATGCGTCGTGGTGGCCCGTTCGTCGGCATCCAGGACAGCACTGGCTCGATCCAGTTCTATATGGCCAAGCCGAATCAGAAGAAGAGCGAAGAATGGCAACTGTTGGACATCGGTGACATCGTCGGTGTGTCTGGCACGCTGTCCAAATCAGGCAAGGGTGAGTTGTACGTTGACGTTGACCAGATTGAAAACCTGCAAATCCTGACCAAGTCACTGCGCCCGCTGCCAGATAAGTTCCACGGCCTGGCCGATCAGGAAATGAAGTACCGTCAGCGCTACGTTGACCTGATCATCAACGATGAAACCCGTAACACCTTCCTAGTGCGTTCGAAAATCATCGAAGGCATTCGCTTCTTCTTGTCCCAGCGTGGCTTTATGGAAGTAGAAACGCCGATGCTGCAAACCATTCCGGGTGGTGCCACGGCCAAACCGTTTGAAACCCACCACAACGCGCTGGACATCGATATGTTCCTGCGTATTGCGCCAGAGCTGTATCTGAAACGTCTGGTGGTCGGTGGTTTCGACAAGGTGTTCGAGATCAACCGTAACTTCCGTAACGAAGGCCTGAGCACGCGTCACAACCCTGAATTCACCATGATCGAGTTCTATCAGGCGTACGCAACGTACCACGACCTGATGGATACCACCGAAGCCATGTTGAAGTTCATCGCTGAAACCGTACTGGGCACCACCACCATTGAATACGGTGAGTCGACCTACGATTTCGCGGCTCCGTTCCAGCGCATGACCATGGTGGAAGCGATTCTGAAGTACAACCCGGATATGGACGCCGAGGTGTTGAACAACGCCGAAGCCAATCTGGATACGCTGAAGCAATATGCCAAACAGGTCGGCATCGAAGACTCACCGAAGCAAGCGGCCTGGGGCGCTGGCAAGTACATTTGTGAAATCTTCGAGGAAACCGCTGAAGAGAAGCTGGATCAGCCGACCTTCATCACCGAATACCCATGGGAAGTGTCACCGCTGGCACGTCGCAGCGACAGCAATGCGTTTGTCACCGACCGTTTTGAATTCTTTGTCGGTGGCCGTGAGCTGGCCAATGGCTTCTCGGAGCTGAACGACGCTGAAGATCAGGCGGCGCGTTTCCGCAAGCAAGTGGAAGAGAAAGACGCCGGTGACGATGAAGCCATGCACTACGATGCCGACTACATCAACGCACTGGAATACGGTATGCCACCAACAGCGGGTGAAGGCATTGGTATTGACCGTCTGGTGATGCTGTTCACCAACAGCCACACCATTAAGGATGTGATCCTGTTCCCGCATATGAAGCCGCAAGGCAACTGATTGACTCCCCAAACGCCTCGCTGATCAGCGGGGCGTTTTCTTTTGGAGAATACTCTCAAACAGATTGCGGAGGCTATTGAGCATGAGTAGTCGGAATATTGGTGATGAAATCCTTCAGGGGCTGAATGAAATCAAGCAATTCAAACAAGGTGTTATGGCTCTGAAAACAACAGAGCTGTCTGAACCTTCTGCTCCAAAAGTCATTCGGACAAAGCTGAATTTGTCTCAGTCAGACTTTGCTGGTCTGATGGGTGTCAGTGTCCGAACGCTTCAGGACTGGGAACAAGGTCGTCGTAATCCTCAGGGGCCAGCCATTGCCCTGTTACGTATTGCTGAACAGCACCCGGAAGTATTTTCTGACTTGTATTGATCCTGCAAACGCCTCGCTGATCAGCGGTGCGTTTTTTATTTTCCTTTCAAGTGCGTAATCTCTCTTAGCGCTTCACCTTCCAGCACAAACGCTTTGCCAAAGCCTTTTACATAGGTTGCACTCTGTGGCGTCAGCGCCAGCAGGTGGAAATCCGTCAGGGGCTTGATCATCTGGATGGTCTCACCAAAGGTTTCTTCCATAGTCTCCATCACGTCTTCCCAGAGGGGTGAATTGCGCTCGATGGGTTCTACAGTGACTGGCAGGGTGGCGCGGCGGCGTGCGAATAGGTTACTGGCTGTCTCTTCTGATTCAATAAACATCACGCTGGCCTTACCTTGCTCCAGCAGGTTAGAGGTGTGGCTGGCCAGTTCGGAGACGTAAATAAAGTAGCAATTATCTCGTTGTACGAAAGGTGCGTAACTGCTCTCGGGTTCGCCTTTGGCGTTGGTTGTTGCCAGCATCAGTGTTTTAAACTGAAGCATGAATTCGTTAAATTCTTTTTGTATGGAGGGTTTTTGAGGCATTGGTGATCCTGATGACTGGCTTGTTAATGTGATTAATTCTCGTTTCTTCCGGGTTGTTCGTCAAACGTGCGAAATCAAACCGAGCCATCCTGAACCAATGGCGCGCGTGTTTCGTGCTGACTCGTGGCTGTCACCCTCGTATTTCTTCTCTTTTCGACATTGCAAATCGCCGCTGCTATTGCACAATAGATTCATTGATTTGGTCATAAGGGCTTATCCGGCTGTGCGTATTTTTGCTGATGAAAACATTCCGTTATTGAAGGCGTTTTTTGGTGATCTGGGGAAGGTGCAAACCTTCAATGGACGCAATGTCCAGGCCGCTGACCTGAAGGACGCCGAAGTGTTGTTGGTGCGGTCGGTCACTCAAGTGAACCGGGCGTTGCTGGAAGGCAGTGCAGTGCGGTTTGTGGGGACGGCAACGATCGGTACCGATCATGTTGATCTGGATTACCTGAAAGAAGCGGGCATCGGTTTTAGCAGCTCGCCAGGTTGCAATGCCCAGGCGGTGGTGGATTACGTACTGAGTGTGCTCAGTGTGTTGGTGGATGCACGTGATTTGCCCATGAATGGTTTGTCTGTTGGTATTGTCGGCGTCGGCAACGTCGGGCACAAGTTGCGGTTGCGCCTGGAAGAAATGGGTGTGTCTGTGCTGGCGACCGATCCTTTCAAAACCGAGGAAGCTGTAGGACCTTTAACGTCGCTGGATGAGGTTCTGAAATGCGATGTAGTGACGCTGCATACGCCACTGACTCGGGACGGTGATCACCCAACCTGGCATATGATCGGTGCGGAACAATTACAGCAAATGCAGCCCGATGCGTGTCTGATCAACAGTTGTCGTGGCGGGGTCGTGGATAATGATGCGTTGCTGGAGCATGCCGTCAGCCAGCGCGATTTTGATTGTGTACTGGATGTTTGGGAGCATGAGCCAGAACTGGATTTGAACCTGATGGATTGCTGCCTGTTGGCTACGCCACATATTGCCGGTTATTCACTGGATGGAAAAATGCGTGGCACTGAGATGATTTATCAGGGTTTGTGTGACTATTTTGATATTCCGATACGTCGTCAGTTGCCACAATTCTTGCCTGAGCCGGGCATCAAACGTGTGAACTTTTCCGATCAGGAACCGCATCATCAGGCCTTGAGAACGGCCATTCGGATGGCGTACGAAGTGCGTGTTGATGACGGTAAAATGCGCACGGCCATGCGTAAGGCATCGGACTTACGGCAGGCATTTGATCGCCTGCGCAGTAACTATCCGATGCGTCGGGATATTCCAACCCTGAAAGTGGGTGTGCCTTCAAAGTGCCTGGAGTTGCAACAGATTCTGAAGGCTGCCGGGTTTGATGTTCGGACGAAGTAAGCGTGTTGTGTGGTTCAGAGATCAGATATGTTGCAGCACATGTTGCTGCATAATCTGGGTCATCCAGGTGGTGTCGCTTTGCAAACGGGCAAACTCCAGCACCTGAATAACGGGAGTGGTCTCGACTTGCCCTCCCGATTCCTCTTGTGTGGCGCGAATGGGTTTGAGCAGTCGTGACAATGAACGGCTGGTCAGTACAAAGTCATCCACGGATAGTTGCCGATCCATCACGCCAAAGCGCACATACCCTTCTTCTTTCAGCCATTGCAAGGCACCCAGTGCGGCCAGGTGCCGGTTGCTGTGCAGGCCAAACTCGTCCATTTCGTCTGGCCCGGATATATCCTCAACAAACAGGGTTTGCGTGCGGGGAAAGCGGCGAAACCCAAGCAACAGGATGGTCGAGCAATCCTTGAAAAAATCGTCGATATGAACGTCCAGCATGTTGTCCTCTGCTTTTATTCGCCTTGGTGAATAACGTCTGTGGGTTAGCCTTGCTGGTATCCCTGAAAGAAACGCTCCATGCGTTCCATTGCCAGGGTCAGGTCTTCCGGGCGTGGCAGGAAGACTACCCGGAAGTGATCCGGCTCTGGCCAGCTAAACGCGGTGCCATGCACAATCAGGATTTTCTGCTGCTCAAGCAAGTCCAGCACCATGCGTTCATCGTTATGAATGTTGAATTTCTTGATGTCTATTTTCGGGAAGCAATACAACGCTCCGCGCGGTTTGACGCAGCTAATGCCCGGAATGGCATTCAAGGCGTCGGTGGCAATGTCGCGCTGTTCACGAATGCGGCCGCCTTCCTGAACCAGATCGTTGATGCTTTGATAGCCGCCCAGAGCCGTCTGGATCGCAAACATGGAGGGCACGTTGGCGCACAGACGCATGGACGAGAGCATTTCCAGACCCTCGATATAGTCACGCGCTTTATGGCGCGCACCACTGATGATCATCCAGCCCGAGCGATAACCGGCCAGGCGATAGTTTTTGGACAGGCCGTTGAAGGTGATGAACAGCAGGTCATCCGCCAGTGATGCGGTCGAAATATGCTCAGCTTCGTCGAACAGAATCTTGTCGTAGATTTCATCGGAGAAGACCACCAGCTTGTGTTCTCTGGCAATCTCGATCATTTCCAGCAACAACTCTTTGGGGTACACCGCCCCGGTCGGGTTGTTGGGGTTGATCAGTACCATGGCGCGGGTACGCGGGGTGATCTTGGCACGCATGTCTTCCAGATCAGGATACCAGTCGGCACCTTCATCGCAGCGATAATGCACGGCACGGCCACCGGCGAGGCACACTGCACCTGTCCACAGCGGGTAGTCAGGGGCGGGCACCAGCACTTCGTCACCGTTGTTCAGCAAGCCTTGCATGCAGGCAACGATCAGTTCGCTGACGCCATTACCAATAATGATATCTTCGATGCCAACGTTGGCAATGCCCTTTTGCTGGGCGTATTGCATGATTGCCTTGCGCGCGGAAAACAGGCCTTTGGAATCACAGTAGCCTTCGGAATCCGGCAGATTGTAAATGACGTCCTGAATGATCTCTTCCGGGGCGTCGAGTCCGAACGGTTTGGGGTTGCCAATGTTCAGTTTCAGAATGCGGTGGCCATCTTCTTCCATCTTACGGGCCGCCTGAAGTACTGGCCCACGCAGGTCGTAGAATACATTGGCGAGTTTGTTGGATTTCAGAATGTCCTGCATGGCTTGGTTCCGTAAGGTGGCGATCAATAAATGGCGGTATGCCGATGGCGACAGGAGTCGCGTGCAACTCCGTGGCTGGCCGGGCATCATACCGTTACCGAACAGTCATAGAAAGTGGAGCCTGTTATGTCTCGAAGTGACAAATCACCGGATGAATGGCGTGCCATTCTTGATCCGCATACGTATCACATCACCCGTGAAGCCGGAACTGAGCGGCCATTTACCGGCCCTTACACTCATAACAAGGCCGTGGGGTTGTATCGTTGCGTGTGCTGCTCCAGCCCATTGTTCTGGTCAGACACCAAGTTTGATTCCGGTTGTGGCTGGCCCAGTTTTTTTGAGGCGGTGGATGGTTATCTGATTCAGCGTCTGGACACCTCTCACAACATGGTCAGAACTGAAGTGATTTGTGGTCAGTGTGATGCGCATCTGGGTCATGTATTTGAAGACGGCCCGGAACCCACCGGATTGCGTTTTTGTATTAATTCCGCCTCGCTGTCGTTTGAAGAAGGCACTCGGCCTGATCATGATCAACCTGGCCATGGATAGTGCGATAAATAGCACGATGAATAGTGCAATGGCGTGTCGTCTGGGTTGTGGTGCCTGCTGCATTGCGCCGTCCATTACCTCACCGATTCCGGGTATGCCACAGGGCAAACCGGCGGGGGAACGGTGTGTTCAGCTAACATCTGAAAACCTGTGCAAGCTGTTTGGCCAGCCGGAGCGGCCTGCGGTTTGCCTCGCGTTCAAGGCCGATGCTGAGGTTTGTGGTGACAGTGACAACATTGCCTTGCTGAATATCACTGAGCTGGAACGTCTCACGCAATAATCCGGTTTTTATCAAGCAGGTACGTTCATGTTGAAATTGATTTTCTTTGTTCCCGAAACCAGCGTCGAGGCGGTCAAGCAGGCGGTCTTTGATGCCGGAGCCGGGTGTCTGGGTGACTATGACCGCTGCAGTTGGCAAACCTTGGGAATCGGCCAGTTTCGTCCGTTGGACGGGGCTAATCCGCATTTGGGCCATGTGGGCGCTGTTGAGCGTGTGGATGAATATCGGGTTGAAACGCTGGTGGACGAGCGCGTGATTGAAGCGGTTATTGAGGCGCTGATACAGGCTCATCCGTACGAAGAGCCTGCCTGGGAGGTTGTAAAGCTGTGGATGCCGTGAATTTGGGCGCTCAGTCGGGTGATCAAGTAGTCACGCTCTGACGGTTGCGATCAATATTGAACACTTGTGGGGTGTTGTTATCGACGCTGTCATCGAGATAGTTGCGCAGGGTCTGTTCAACCGTCGAGAACGCCAGTTCGTCCCAGGGAATGTCTTCAGGGGCAAAGAGTTCGACCTCCAGGCTTTCTGGCCCCGAGCTGTATTCAGCCTTGTCCATCTCTGCCAGAAAAAACAAATGTACCTGGCTGATGTGGGTGACGGTGATCATGCTCAATAGAGGGCCAGCTTCTACACGGGCAAAGGCTTCTTCCCAGGTTTCCCGTTCCGCAGCCTGAGCGGTACCTTCGCCGTTTTCCATAAAGCCACCGGGCAATGTCCAGTAACCCCGGCGTGGTTCAATGGCTCGTTTGCACAGCAAAATCTTGCCGTCATAGACCGGCAGGGTGCCCGCAACAATGCGTGGGTTGACGTAGTGAATGGTTTGGCAATGTGTGCAGACGTGACGTGGCCGGTTGTCGCCATCGGGAATCGTCAGCTCAACGGTATTGCCGCACTGGTTGCAATAATTCATGGGTTCCTCTCGCCGGATGCGGGCAGTAATTCGTACAGGGACTGCCGACTGCTACTATAGTGTCTTTCTTGCTGCTGGTTTTCCGAATCATCGAAATCGGGAAATCTGGCTGGTCTACCTATTCTGACACAGAACCCTTTTGTCATTGATGCCTTTTAGCTGACAGGCGTTCAGTGTCGAACCGATGTGGGTGGGTATCAATACGTTGGAGGCATTCTTTGAGTCATTCTAAGCTGGTTGAATATTTGTCTGGGCGCTGGGAAGAGCACACTCCCAGAAAAATGAATGCATCGGGGTATCGACAGGCGGCGGTGTTGGTCGGGTTGACCGATGCGGCACAGGGGCCATCGCTGTTGTTGACCCAGCGGTCGATCTCAATGCCCACTCATCAGGGCGAAGTTGCCTTTCCCGGTGGCAAGTGGGAGCAGACAGACGCCTCTTTGGTGGGGACAGCATTGCGGGAAGCCGAAGAAGAGGTGGGGCTGGCATCGAATGGTGTGACGGTTGTGGGCGAGTTGGACCAAGTGATTTCCAAACACGGTTTTGTAGTGACGCCGGTGTTGGCGGTTATCCCGGAGCAAGCAGCGTTGATACCAGATCCGCGCGAGATTGATTCTCTGTTTCATGTGCCGGTATCCCGTTTCCTGGAGCCGCCCGACGACTACTTTCGCCGCTCTACCTGGGTGATGCCAACCTATCTGTACGATGACTATCGCATCTGGGGGCTGACTGCCTTTATCATTGCCGAAATGATGAATCGATATTGGGATACCCAAATCGACGTTGGCTTTTGAACCATGAGAAATCAAGAATGAATCGAGATGTTGTGCCGTCTCCGTGCGTGAGTATCTGTGCGCTGGATGAAAACGATGTATGCACCGGGTGTTTCCGCACCGGGCCAGAGATCAGCCGGTGGGGAATGATGAACCCGGATGAAAAGAGGGCTGTCCGGCTTGCCTGCGCTGAGCGTGAGCAAGCATCGGTTAATTTCCTGATCACCGGACAAATTTCCAAAACCAGATAGCCGATTCAGTCATCATTGGCTGTCTGGGTTTGTAGCAAGGTTTGCTTGAGATCATCCGGCAAGCTGGCAGTGGCGGGTGTTTCAGTCTGTTCTTGCAGGCGCAGTTGTTCTTCCAGTTGTGCCTTGAGTAATTTCAGGTCTTCAAAACTGTTGTGGGTGTTCTTGTCTTGCCCCTCGGCAATCGTCTGGTGCAAGGCAGTGTTTCTGCCCATCACCTTGGCCAGATACAGGGCAACATCTGCCAGTTCGACCCAATATTCCGGGGTATAGCTCCTGAGCCAATCACCCGGTTCCTTGATCCAGGAGATACCCGCGCTGATGGTCAGGTGGCTGGCCAGTGGCGATTTTGGGTGGGGAATTTGCAGGGCCGTGATGGTATCTTTCAATCGCTGGCGGTACTTCTCCAGTTCCTTGCCGTCCTTGATGTAAATGATCAGACCAAACTCTTCTCCGCCGTAACGGCACACCAGTTCATCGGTTCTTTGTGAGCAGCGCCTCAGGGCTTGCGCTACCTGTTTGAGAGCCTGGTCGCCTTGCTGATGGCCCAGGATGTCGTTGTATTGCTTGAAGTAATCAATGTCCACCATCACCACTGCAATGGAGTAGTGGCGGCGCTGAATGCGCTTCCAGGCTTGCTGCACTGCCATGTCAAACACCCGGCGGTTGGGAATGCCGGTCAGGCGATCGGTGTTGGAGGTTTTTTCCAGCTCTCGGGTTTGTTGTTCAAGCTGGGTTTTTTGACGCTCCAATTCAAGGTTTTGGTCTTGCAGAGTTTGCTGCTGTGCCTCAACCGTACGGGCAACCGCGTTGTAGGCCTGTTCCAGTTGTCTGAATTCCAGTATGCGAAGGGGAGAATCCACCTGGATGGGCGTGATGATCCGGGCTTCATGATGTTGTTCCAGTAGGCGCGTAACCCGGCGAATGGGTTCAATGAGTAATCCCAAAGCCATGATGGAAACGAGTAAAGGCAGCAGAGAAAACAGGATCACGGTCATGACGCCTTCCAGATGTACGAACGTCGGTGGTGCGGTGCGGGGCATCATGGTGAGACAGAAGGCGGGTTTTCCCGAAGTCAGATACTGACACAGATTCAAAGTGGTCTGGGGAGCCGTCAAGGCATCCTGAAAAGCCATTAAGTCTGTCCGGGGTGGAATAAGGGTGATGGGGTTGCCAATGGTTTCTGCAATTCGATCCAGCATGCCCTGATCGATCTTGCGTAATAAAATGAGATGGCCCAGTTGTTCATTACTTGTCTGATGGAAAACCGGAGCAGCAGCGCTGATGTAGGGCTGCCCCTGAAACAGGGTGTAGCCAGAGTCTGGCGTTACAGGCATGTCAGCCCAATCACTGTTTGCCTGCTGAGTAGCGCTGGCCGCTGTGTTGGGTGTTGTGTTGGGTGTTGTGTTGGGTGTCGGGTGAAGGCCATCGGTGTGCTGAAAGAGTGTCAGGGCCTGCTGCTGCCGATTGAGGAAGATGACGCCGTCCAGTTGCAGTAACTCAAAATGATCCGGATTGAACAGGTGGCTCAGCGGCAGGGGCTGCTCGGATGTCAGAAAGTGAATGATGTCGCGTTGCCGGGCATGATCCTTAGCCAGTATGTGGACTTCATCCTGCAGATGTTTGAACTGTCCTTCCAGGCTGGCCAGCTCCGCTTCTTGCTGCTGCAAAACGGTCTGAACCTTTTCCGGGTATAGCCACCACAGGTGAACGGCAACGAAGCCGGCTGCCATGACGGCAGAGTACGCCAGGGAGATCAGTACAAATAATCGTCTAATGGATATCATGGGCTTTACCTGCCTTGACTGTACGCAATGTGCGTCCTGAATTGCGTGTTATTTGCATCTTGCCATCACAATGTGGATCTGGCCTTGAAAATTATCTGGACGTTTCTTTACAGCAAAAGTATGACCAGAGTACAGAGAAGAGACTCTTTTTTCTGGGTGGTGACAGTTTAACGTTTTGGCAACACAGCGTCTCTGTAACGCGTCAGGTTGGGAGTCAGTGATACCATGATAATTTTAACGATTGAATGAAATAGGAGATGCTGGTGAGCAAAGACCAATCATGCTGTTCCTCCCGGCCTGTTACCGAACCTGTGGTCAAGTCATCTTGTTGCAGTAGCAGTACTGCCCCCGTGGCTGAAACGGTCAGCGGTGGAGGCTGTTGTGGTTCTGTAAAAGCGGCTCCTGCCTCTGAATCGGGTTCCGGGGGAAGCTGTTGTGATACTCAGCCAGGACGAGACTGGTTGTTATGGGGGTGTGGAACGTTCGTGGTGCTGATGTATTTCGGTCATTGGGGCATTGGAGAAACCGTCATGCCGTGGCTGAACACCATGATGCACACCAGTATGGAAATGGTGCATGCCATGTGGTGGGGGATTCTCTCAGCGGCTTTCTTTGTCGGGTTGTTGGGAAGGGTTCCGCGTGAGTTGGTGATGTCTGTATTGGGACGTGGAGGCTCCTCTGCCGGATTGTTTCGAGCCACGTTGGCCGGGTTGATGTTGGACTTGTGCAACCACGGGATTCTGATGGTGGGCATGAAGTTGTATGAGCGGGGTGCCAGTCTTGGGCAGGTGATGGCATTTTTGATTGCCAGTCCGTGGAACTCTTTGACTCTGACGCTCATTCTGGTCGGTCTGATCGGTTTGAAGTGGACTCTGCTGTTTATTCTGGGGTCGTTGGTGATTGCCTGGGTCAGTGGCTGGGTTTTTGAACGGTTGGTAGAACGTGGTCAGTTGCCGTCCAATCCGCATCAGGTTGAGTTTGTTCAAACACCCTTCTGGCCAACGCTGAAGACTACCTGGCGACAACATGACTGGTCTGGCAAGGCCTTGTGGCAGATGTTTCTGGATGGGCTGAAAGAATCCCGTTCTGTATTGCGCTGGGTATTGTTGGGCATCGTGATGGTGGCGTTGATTCGGGCCTTTGTTCCTGAAGACAGCTTCAGCACCTGGTTTGGGGCCAGTATGTCAGGTTTGTTCCTGACCCTGTTGGCCACTACGGTCATCGAAGTCTGTTCGGAAGGTTCCAGCCCAATTGCGGCTGATCTGGTGAATCGGGCGGCTGCGCCGGGGAATGCGTTTACGTTTCTGATGGCTGGAGCTGCGACAGACTATACTGAAATCATGGCGTTAAAAGAGACAACAAGCAGTTGGAAAATTGCGTTGTTTTTGCCTTTGGTGACGGTACCCCAGGTGCTGTTAATGGGATATTTCATGAATATTGCATAGTTATTAACTATACTATCATTAGTTATGGGTGGTGACGGTTTAAATCATCACCACCTATTCATTCATGCCTTCATGGTTATGTTTTTTTTGTGTTGTATTTTATGTATTGTCGGTCTTGTTGGTCGGGGTTAATTCAACGGTGTTATTATTGTCACTTAGCCATAATGTTCCATCCTGAATGATGGCCTGTAAATCCATTGTTCGTTGATAAAGACTGGTTATTAACTCAATATCTTCAGGATTAATATCAAATACCCGAATACGGTTCATGGCTAATATATGTTCTTGATTGGTATCCCACCATTGCGCTGAGGTGCGTCCCTGATAGGTGTAAATATCAACCTTTTTAGCCAGTGAGGATGCCTTTCGCAGGCGCTTTTCATCCGGGTGTCCCAGTTCTATCCAGTGTTGAATGGAGCCTGTTGCATCGCGCTCCCAAAGGTCGGGTTCATCGGTAGAACTGAGACCTCGGGTGAATTCCAGGCTTTCTGACGCCTGTAAAATCCAGCCAACCAATCGCACCATCATGCGTTCTTTGGTTTCGGATGGATGTTGAGCCAGTGTGAGTCGGTGAGTCTGGTAGTAGTGTCTGTCCATATCGGATATGGCGACGGATACTTTAAATATGGTTGCTTTTAGAGCCATTAGATCAAGTCACATAAAAAAATATTCATTTTACGTCGAAAAATTGCGTTATGGCCTTCAAAGGTACGAATTTAAGGCTATAACTGTGATTATGTTTACGCTGGGAGTCCACGATGAGCAAACACATATCCGACGAAACGATACTGCTGGGAGAAATAGGAGCCAGGGTTAGGGCAGTGCGATTGTCGGAGAATTTGAGTCAGGAACAATTGGCAGCTGCTGCAGCCGTCAGTCGTTCCACAATCAAACGGCTGGAGTCCGGGCATGGAAGCGTTAGTTTGGCGAATTTATTGGCCATACTTGCTGTACTTGATTTGTCAGAAAATCTGGTAGCCTCGCTACCAGAGCCAGAGGAGCTGTCGTTGCATCGGCAGCGAGCTTCACGCAAGCGTTCTGCAACCTGATTAATACCTCTGCCCGGTCGTACCTAGAGTACGGCTCGGGCAGCCTTTTATTCCTTCCTGTCATCTGCATTATTAAGCACGATTAGTAATATCCAATAGTTTTTTAATATCTACTCATTTTTTATATGGAAGGCCATCATATCGGTGGCAATTGAATCGGTGTTATTTGTTTGTGTCTGGATTGTTACTGGTTTCTCACGACTGGTTTTTTCTTGTCTTTTTTTTAAACTTGTCTTTTTTTGTCTCTTTTGTGTTTTCGATTCGACTGTTTATGCACGGCTGTTACTGGAAGAGTGTTCCGCGCTCTAAATGGGGTGCGTTGCGATGACAGTGATGGACTGCTCTGGTTCATTGAAAGCATTTCCTGAGCAGATTTTTTGCTTGTGGACTGTGATCGCAGGGCACTGAAATCTTCTGATTGATCCTGTTTCTATCAGGAAATCAAAGTTGGCTTGTAGTTTGCTAATAACTCTTGCAGGTGATTTCTTGTGTGCTGCGTAGCACTTTTGTGAGTCGGTACTGGATTTTTCTGAGAAAACTGTTTTTAGAGACATCCATATTACAAAATGTCACAATAAAAACGTGATGAATGTCACGTTTAGCGCGACTGCAAGGGATAGTGGCGGCTTGGGTTGAGTTGTATCAGGCATTTGGCGGTATGGATGTGAGCTGAAAAGTGCCCCGAAGAACCAATCGGGCGGTGTTTCAAGTTTTGTAATGGTGGTTTCTTATGACTTACTTCGATGTTTTCTGGTTACTTAAATATGGTGTCTTGATTGCCTTGGCCGTTGCCATTTCATTGGCTGTTACTTTGGCGGTTCGCAATTTGCTTCGCAGAACAGAGTCTGGAGCCACCGTCTTGCAAAATGAGCAGAGTTGTTCGGAGCCGGTTGTAGCACCCATCGAAGCGGAGCAATCTGTAATAGCGCCTGCACCAGAAGTAGCCATTCAGGAACCCCCTGTTTCTGAACTGCCCAGGTTTGAGCCTGTAGCTAATGTGGTCGCAGCACCAGTCACGCAACCAGCCGACATTCCGATGCCAGATATGAGTGCTTTTCAGCAGTCGGTGTTGCCTCAATCCCATCTGTCTTCAAGAAGACCTGCGACTCAGATACCAGAACGCAATGGCAGTCTTCAGCATTTGTTGGCTCAGGTTGAGCAAGATCTCGGCTATCAGGTAGCCAGCTCCTTGTTGAATACACAGGAACGTGAATTCTATTCTTCATTGAAGTCGGTTTTGCCTGCGCATTTAACGCTGATGTGCAAGGTGCGTGCAGCGGACTTTTTATCCCCGAATCAGGCCACCAATACCGGCAGTGCCTTTGAACTGATGAAGTTGATTGCAACCCAGTATTTTACCTTTCTGGTATGTGACAGGCGGACATTGGAGCCGGTTGGATTTATTGAACTGCATGACCTGGAACCCGGGCATTTGATGGCTCGGGAGGCGCGGCTGAATGTGTTGCGGCGTTTGTCTCAGGAGGTCAATTTTCCGATGATCGTTCTGGATCTTGCCAATGGCTATCCCGTAGACAAGTTAGTAAAGCACCTGAATGGGCTGGCGGGTGTCGATACGGTTCAGAAAAAACTGTCGATGTATTGCTACCTGTCGGGTTCGATGGTCGTTGAACCGCCTCGCCAGCAGAAGGCACCGGTTAAGTCGACAAGCCAAAGTTGCCCTGAATGTGGCTCCAAAATGAAATATCGCATCAGCCGGTCCGGTAAGTACAAAGGGCGGATTTTCCACGCTTGCCAGTCTTATCCGACGACGTGTAGTCATATCAAGTTGATGCCCGTTGTCAGTAATACCAGCCCTGTTACCTCCAAGGTCAAGCAGTTCGCCTGATTCATTGATGTAGATTCCTGTTTTTCAGTATGTGTGCGACACCCTGTCGCACGTCCGTTTATGCGTATGTGGTTATGATTCCTCGCAGTTTGATTCGAGGAATACACACCATGTCCCAGCGCTTTCTGCTTACTCCTTTATCCCTTGCTGTCGCTATTTCAAGTGCCTCTGGTGCTGTTTGGGCGAATGAGCCTGAGTTGTCCAATGTGTCCGATACCCTGGTGGTGACAGCGCCTCCCATGGTGGAGCCTCTGGTCGTTCTGACGGATCCCAAAGCGCCGCGCCAGCCATTGCCTGCTCATGACGGCGCTGACCTGCTCAAAAGCGTGCCGGGGTTCTCGGTCATACGCAAAGGCGGCAGTGATGGTGATCCGGTCTTTCGTGGTATGGCGGCCTCGCGTCTTGGAATTCTGCTGGATGGTGCGGTTACGTTGGGTGGTTGTGGCATGCGTATGGACCCGCCGACCGCGTATGTTTTCCCGGAATCATTCGATGAAGTTCGTATTCTGAAAGGCCCGCAAAGTGTTCGTCATGGTGCGGGCAACAGTGCCGGTGTGGTGTTGTTTGAACGACACGACCCTGAACTGACCGATTTTGAAGCTCATGGTGAAGGTAGCGTGTTGCAAGGTTCGGCAGATCGCAACGACCAGATGGCCAGTGTCATGGCGGGTAATCAAACGGGTTATATCAAGCTGGGTGGCACACGCGCCGATGCCAATAATTACACCGATGGTGCTGGCAACGACGTCCACTCAGCTTATACACGCTGGAGTGGTGATCTGACATTGGGCTGGACACCGACGGAAGACACGCGCATTGAGTTGTCCGGTGGCGTTAGTGATGGTGAGGCGCGTTACGCCGACCGCAGCATGGACGGAGCCATGTTTGAACGTGAGCATATGGCCGTGCGTTTCAACCAAAAAAACCTGACTCCGATATTGGAAACACTCGAAGTGCGGGCGTATCAGAATGACGTCGACCATGTGATGGATAACTATTCCCTGCGCAAGAATGCAGGCAAACGCATGGTGAAGAACCCGGATCGGGCCACCGACGGCGCATCGGTTGTGGCAACTCTGGGGCTGGATTCCGGTGAGCTGGTGGTGGGGGCCGATTGGCAGGCCAATGAGCATCGCCTGCGTAAAGCCAGTGCGATGGGGATGAACCCGGATTATCGTTCGTTGTCGCGGACGGCGGATATGGAATTTGAAACCCTGGGGGTGTTCTTTGAACATGAAGCTGATTGGTCAGAAAAAGCCACGCTTCACACGGGCTTGAGAGTAAATCAGGATTCGGCTAAAGATCTGCGTTCCGGGCGCGATACCAATGGCGACACCGATGATCAGAATCTGATGAGCGGCTTTGTTCGTTATGAAGAACAGATGAGCTATAGCCATCGCTGGTATCTGGGTCTGGGCCACACTGAGCGCGCGGCTGACTATTGGGAACGAACCCGTAATCCGGCGGCGGTGAATATGATGCAAACCGGAGCCGCCAGCACCTTTGATCTGAACCCGGAAAAAACCACCCAGCTGGATGTCGGCATGGTGCATCGTGGTGTGGATACTCAGGGTTCGGTGTCGGCGTTTTATGCACGCCATGCTGATTTCATTGAGATATCCACTCGCCCTGACGTCAGCGCCTTTGCAATACAGGCAGAAAATGTGGATGCCGTCACCTGGGGGCTGGAAGCGGATGCCCGTTATCAGTTCTTGCCACAATGGTCGGTGATGTCATCGCTGGCCTGGGTACGCGGATACAATTTGTCAGAGCATCGCCCTCTGGGCCAGATTCCACCGTTGGAGATGCGGGTGGGGCTGAATTACGACCAGAAATCCTGGTCGGCAGGTCTGCTGTGGCGTGGAGTAGCGGAGCAGAATCGCAGCGTGGCGGGTGTCGGTAACATTGTGGGGCAGGACATTGGTGACAGTCGTGATTTCCATGTGTTGTCTCTGAATGCAGCCTGGCGTTTCTCGCCAGATACTCGCCTGACCGCCGGGGTTGATAATCTGTTTGATGCCGCCTATGCCGAGCATATTTCCCGTGGCGGGGCTGAAATCTCCGGTTACGAAACCACCGAGCGTATTAACGAACCGGGTCGTACCGTCTGGATGAAACTGCAATCCCGCTTCTGAGTTCCTGTCCGGGCCTGTTATTCTGTGCGGCATGATTCATAACAAAGAGGCCCGGTATGTCCCTCAATCAGCTTGAACAATGGCTGGGAGATCATGCCCAGACGGATCTTCCACCGGTTGAGTCCTGGCACCCGGAACATTGTGGTGACATGGATATGGTGATTCGCCGTGATGGAAGCTGGTGGCATGAAGGAACGGAGATGCGCAGAAAATCGTTGGTGCGATTGTTCTCGCGCATTTTGCGTCTGGATGGCGAAGACTATGTGCTGGTAACGCCAGCAGAGAAAATTCGCATTCAGGTAGAAGACACACCCTTTGTGGCCATTCTGGGAGAGTGGAAAGACGGCGTGCTGTCGGTAATGACTCAGACCGGTGACTTGCTGGAAGTGGGAGAGCAGCATCCCATGACGCTGCAACCTCTGGATGGGGAAATGCTACCGGTGGTGGAAGTGCGTCGCGGACTCAAGGCGCGCATCGGTCGCAATCTCTACTATCAACTGGCTGAGATAGCGACTGAGTTGGACGGCCAGTACGTCATCACCAGCCACGGTAAGCCGTGGCCAGTTGCCTGAGAAATGTTCTCAGTTTGCCAATGATTTAACGCGCTCTAGCGTACCACATCGACTCTCAGGAGCAGCTTCTGGCCCGGTTTCAGATACTTGGCCTTGGCTGCCTTCGGGTTCCAGCGGCGAATGTCCTTGACCGAGACCCGGAAACGTTTGGCGATGCTGCTGAACGAATCACCACTTCGAATCTTGTAACGAACTTTTCGGACTTCCCGGCGACTTTGAAGGGGAGGTGTGGCCTTGCCTGAGATATATACTGTCAGAGGCTTACCCAGTGTTAACGGATCTCCCGGAGCCATACTGTTCCAGTAGGTGAGCTGACGTGTCTTGACGCCGTATTTACGTGCAATCCCCCAAAGTGTTTCACCTTTTTTGATGATGTGCTGGTGCTTGCGGCTGCGTTTGGGTTGTCGCTGGTCGGCTGTACGGGTTTTGCGTTCAGTTGAGCTCAGACCATATTGGCCAGACTGCTGCCGCGCGCCCGGTATCATCAGGGTTTGACCAACACGAATCAGGTTGCCCCAGAGTTGGTTGGCGGAACGGATAACGTCTGTGGTGGTGCGATAGCGGTGGCTGATGGCACCCAGGTTGTCGCCCGACTTGACCACGTAACGATGCCATTTGAGTCGTTCCTGATTGGGCAAGCTGGCCAGAGAGGCAACAAACAGCGGTTTTTTCTCCACTGGCAGCAACACTTCATGTGGTCCGTCCGGGTGCGTTGCCCAGCGATTGTGCTGTGGGTTCAGGCGATACACTTCATCCAGGGCTGTGTCGGACAGGTTGGCAATTTGTGACAGATCAATCTGACCACCCGTACTGGCAATGGCAAAGTAAGGCACGTCTTTAACCGGCTCAAACTTGACCTTGTACTCGTCCTGTTTATCAAGCAGCTGCGCCAATGCCAGTAATTTGGGGACATAGGCCATGGTTTCTTTGGGCAGATCCAGTGACCAATAGTCAGTTGGGCGACCGGCTTTGATGTTGCGCTTAATGGCTCGGCGCACTGTACCACCGCCAGCGTTGTAGGACGCCAGAGCCAGTAACCAGTCGCCGTCAAACTGCTTGCTCAGAGACGTCAGGTAATTCAGGGCCGCGTTAGTGGCGGCGCGGACATCGCGGCGACCATCGTGCCACCAGTCTTGTTTCAGGCCAAAGTAGCGCCCGGTCGAGGGTATGAACTGCCACACACCGGAGGCTCGACCATGAGAGTAGGCAAAGGGATCAAACGCACTTTCCACAATGGGCAGCAGCGCCAGCTCAGCGGGAATCTGCCGCACCTCGATTTGTTCCGCAATATAATGAATGTAAGGTGCGGCACGGGTGGAGACGCGCGTAATGTATTCCGGGTGTTTGGCGTACCACTTGCGCTGACTCTGGATACGCGCATTATCTGTTTCCAGATCCAGCTGGAAATTGTTGTGAATCCGTTTCCAGACATCTCCGGGTTCGGATTGAACCCGAGGTGCTTGCCAGTCGTCAGAAATCGAGACGGGTGTTGCACTGGATTGCCAGCTTTCTTCAACCTGGGTTGCGGGTGTGGATGAGGGTGTTGTCAGCACAGGCAATTGGGAACAGGCCTGTAGCAACAGAAGGCATGGCAGCAGTGCCGGTAGTGTCAAGAAACGCATAGGCTTACAATGGTGGCGGGATAGCCGGACAGTCTAGTTTTTGCAGGCCTGAGTCGCAAGCGGTGAGGAATTCGATGACGATTCGAGTGAAGTCAGACAGTTATGATCGCTGGATAACGACACAATCAGCCCGACGATTGTTGGCTTTGGAAGCCGGTTGGCTGCGTGAAGCCGTGTGCGGTTTTCATGGTCAGCACCTGTTGTACACGGGCATTGATGATACACCTCGTTTTCTCAAACGTAGCCAGCTTCGGCACCCGTTTCAGCTGGGCATGCCATGGCAGAAAAATCATCCATGTGCAGCTCGGGTTCGGGATGATGCCTGGCCGTTGGCCGATGCTTCGATTGATGTTGTGGTGATGCAGCACGGTCTGGATATGTCGGCGCATCCGCATCAGATGGTTCGGGAAGCCGCACGGGTACTGATGCCTTATGGCTATCTGGTGATTGTCGGATTTTCCCCCTTGAGTGTGTTTGGTGTCTGGCGACGTCTGAATCTGTTTTCGTCCCGGTTGCCCTGGATCGTAAATTGCGTCAGCTCTGACCGTTTGCGTGACTGGCTGATGCTGCTCGATTTTCGCATCGAGCACGTAACGCCGATATTGCATTGGTGGCCAATGCGTTGGGTGTCGGAGGGTAGCAGTCGACGTATGGATCGGGTGTTGTATGGTCAGCGCTGGATGCCAGCTAATGGTTACTTGTTGGTGGCCCGAAAAACACAGGCCGGGATGACGGCCATATCACCGCCACGCTGGTCGCTGTTGCCAACCTCTCTTGGGTCTGCAATGCCTGCCGCGTGTCAGGAGTCCGACTGGCGAAGTGGTACCCCGATGACGGGAAATACATCCTCCTATAAAAGTGAACAATGATGAAAGTAGAGTTATTTACCGACGGTGCCTGTAAAGGAAACCCCGGGCCAGGAGGCTGGGGGGCACTGTTGCGATACGGTGAGCATGAAAGAGAGCTGTTTGGTGGGGAAAACAACACCACCAATAATCGCATGGAGCTGATGGCCGCCATTGAGGGGCTGAATGCATTGAAGCGTCCTTGTGAGGTTGCACTGACAACGGACTCCCAGTACGTCAAGCAGGGCATTAATCAATGGCTGGCAGGCTGGAAGCGCAATGGCTGGAAGACGGCATCGCGCCAGCCGGTGAAAAACAAGGACTTGTGGCAAGCACTGGATGCCGCTTGTGAGCGCCATCAGGTGGAGTGGCATTGGGTCAAGGGACACGCCGGACATGAAGAAAATGAACGTGCTGACCAGCTGGCCAACCGGGGTGTGGAGAGTGTAAGTCTATGAGACAAGTGGTTCTGGATACGGAAACAACCGGTATTGGTGACGGTCACCGCATCATTGAAATCGGTTGTGTCGAAGTCATCGACCGTAAATTGACCGGGCGTCATTACCATCAATACGTGAACCCGGAGCGAGCCATTGATGAAGAGGCGGCGCAAGTTCACGGCATTACCAATGAGTGGTTGATTGATAATAACGCGCCGGTTTTTGCGACCATTGCGGATGAATTTCGTCATTTTATCGCCGGGGCTGAACTGGTGATTCATAACGCTGCGTTTGACGTCGGCATGATGGACGCCGAATTCCGGCGTCTGGGAATTTCCCGGACAACGGATTTTTGTACCGTGTTGGACACCCTGAAGCTGGCCAGGGAAAAACATCCCGGTGCACGCGCGAGTCTGGATGCGTTGTGTAAGCGTTACGATATTGACAACAGTCACCGGGAGTTGCATGGGGCCTTGCTGGACTCGGAAATTCTGGCTGATGTCTATCTGATGATGACCGGTGGCCAGACAGCGCTGTTTCTGGATGCGGAGGACGACGGTGACAATCAGGAAATTGAACTGAATCTGGACTCGCTGGTGGTTGATAATCTGGTGTTGCCCGTTGTTCGGTTGAATGAACAGGAGCAGATTGCTCATGAAAGTATGTTGGATTTGATCGATAAGAAAAGCGAAGGAACGATCTGGCGACGTCATTGAAGCTGTATTGTTGTCGATGAACGCTTTTCACTTTGCGATAAAAAGCCCGGTATGAATGGCATCATACCGGGCTTTTTAGTATCGACTGGATGAACTGGCCGTTGCTGTTATAGCCAGAGAGTCACTGCAATGAAGCCCACCAGTGTCATCACAATGGTGTACGGCAGCGCCATCACCACCATTTTGCCGTATGACAAGCGAATCAGTGGTGCAACAGCGGATGTCAGCAAAAACAGAAAGGCAGCCTGACCATTGGGAGTGGCGACACTCGGCAGGTTTGTACCGGTATTGATGGCGGCGGCGAGCAGGTCAAATTGCTCACGGGTGATGCTGCCGCTGTCCAGAGCCGCTTTGACTTCGGAGATATAAACCGTGGCAACAAATACGTTATCACTGATCATCGACAGGATGCCGTTGGCCAGAAAGAACACACCGGGTTGAGAGCTGGTGGGCACATTGTCGGTGTCCAGAATCCAGCTGATGATCGGAGAGAATAGATGTTGGGTATGAATCACACCAACAATGGCGAAAAACACCACCAGCAGCGCAGTAAAGGGCAGTGCCTCTTCAAAGGCTTTGCCGATCTGATGCTCTTCAATCACACCATTAAAGGCGGTCAGCAGGACAATAACGGCGAGACCAATTAATCCAACTTCGGCCAGATGCAGCGCCAGACCAGCGACCAGAAACAAGGCAACCAGTCCTTGTACCCAGAGTTGGGCAACGTGCTTCTGTGTCATATTTTGGGTTTGGCGGTCGTCAAAATCCTGCAGGATCGCTCGCACGTCATCAGGCAGTTTGGCACCGTAGCCAAACGTACCGGTTTTTTCCAGCACCAGACAGGTGATCAGGCCAGCAACCAGTACTGGCATGGTGACGGGTGCCATGCGTATAAAGAATTCAAAGAACTGCCATCCGGCCACTTCAGCAATCAGCAGGTTCTGAGGTTCGCCAACCAGCGTACACACGCCGCCCAATGCGGTACCAACTGCACCGTGCATCAGCAGGCTGCGTAAAAATGAGCGGAAGACTTCCAGATCCTGGCGGTGATGTTCTTTCAGTTCCTCATCGTTGCCGTGGTTATGGTCATGATTGAAGTGCTTGCCGCTGGCAACCTTGTGATAAACGCTATAGAAGCCGACAGCAACGCTGATCAGAACTGCCGTTACGGTCAGGGCATCCAGAAAAGCTGACAGAATGGCTGCCATTAATGAGAACAGAAATGACAATACCATTTTGGATCGAACGTTGAGTAACACCTTGGTAAAGGCGAACAGCAACAGATCTTTCATAAAGTAAATGCCAGCGACCATGAACATCAGTAGCAGAATGACCTGAAAGTTCTGTAGCGTTTCCTGATAAACAATTTCAGGGGAAGCCATGCCTAATAATATGGCTTCAATGGCGAGTAGGCCGCCGGGCTGCAATGGATAGCACTTTAGTGCCATCGCGAGGGTAAAAATAAATTCCAGAATCAGTATCCAGCCGGTGACGTAAGGGCCAACAGTCAGAATGGCTAACAGGTTCAAAACCAGGAATGCCATGATGGTTTTCTTGTACCATATTGGAGCACTCCCAAGGAAGTTGCCAATAAATGCTTCGGACAGGTTCGCCTGCATGATGATTTCCTTGATGCGTTTCCCGCGTGGGTGGGGTTAGATCAATGCAGCCACCTCTACAGACCGCAAAAATACTCGGGCAGGGTATGCCGTGAAAACTTCAGGGAGTGTCTATTCAGGAGGGGCTATTGACGTCGGGGGGAGGCAATGTATCGGTTTTTTAATATTTTGCAAGGTAATGATTTTCCCTAATTGGTAGGTCTTGATCGATATTTTATTGGCTCTTTGGGAGTAATATCATAGTCTAGTATTAGGGAAAGTACTGATTGTCGGCGAAAATGGTTATGGTTAGAGGATGTGCGCCAGGCATCATGACAAACGGGTGTATGTCTCGCTTGGAATGAAAAGATTTCACTGCCTTCGTGAATACCAGTTAGAATACCTGACGCATTGGAAGAGTTTCTTCAGAACCGTTGTTGGATCATGGAGCGGACAGTCTGACGGATGTATCTGATCAGGTTCTTCGTAATGGATTCCAAGCTAACCGCAACTTTTATAAGTATGACTCACTCATGGCAGATTTAATGATTGGAAGTGCAGAATCCCAGTTCGCAGCATCGCTGAGTCTGGTCAAATCCGAGATTGCAAGCGCATTGGATCAGGCCGCCTCACAGCTTGATATGTATTCTGAAACGGGCAGTCAGGATAATCTCACCGGGTTCCTTGAAGAAGTTCAACAGGTTCGCGGCACCTTCAAACTGCTGGATTTCAGAGCAGGCGAGCGGGTGTGTGAGGAGCTGGCTGAAAGTGTTCGGGTTGCACGGGGTGAAAAGTTGTCCATGGATACCCTGGGCGCTTTTACTCAGGCCATCATGCTGATGAAGCGCTATGTAGACTTATTGGCTTCTGGAACGGCTTTGGCCCCCAGTCTTCTGATTCCGGTAATCAATCAGGTGCGCCAGGAGCGTGCTGACCCTCTGTTGCCGGAAGCGTATTTTTTCCTGGTGAATCTGCGACCGACGATCAAACCCCCCAAGCCTGTTGCCGGAGCCATCCGTTTCCCCTATCGCCGTGCCAGACAGTTGTTCCAGTTGGGCCTGTTGGGCCTGATGCGTGGCAAGGGTCGTAAAGGCCCGGTTGAAATCATGCTGCGTGCGATTCATCGTTACGAAAAAGCCAGCCGTGGTGGTGCTTCCTGGTTGTTTTGGCAAGTTGTTGTCGGTGCCCTGGAATCACTGGGACAAGATGACTTTGAAATGACCCCACAGCGTCTCAAATTATTGGGACAACTGGATAAGCAGGTGCGGTTGGTACAGGAGAGTGAAGGTCGGGCCTTTGCGGAAAAGCAGCCCGACTGGTTGTTGAAAGAATTTACCTATCTGGTCGCCCTGGCCCAGCCGGATTCCCCAGCCATTGTCGCGATTCAGAATGAGTTTCAGATTTCTAACACCATCAAGGAAACTCAACTGGTTGAAGCGCGTCAGCAGTTGCGAGGCCCGGATCAAAATGCCTTTGAATCTCTGGCTACCGCGCTGCAAGAAGAGTTGCAGTCGGTCAAAGACCAGATTGATATGGTTGATCGGGTTGATATTACCGAAACCGCTTTTGAGGAATTGCTGGCATCGCTGGAACGTATTCGCGATACCTTGATGATTGCCAATCAATCACGGGTGGCGGAGCGAGCTATTTCTCTGGTTGCCCGCCTTGAGTCTCAAGGCATTCGTCACTTCAAAGAGCAGACGACTGAAATTGCTGATGATGTCATTCAGCTGGAGCAAGGCCTGCGAGCCATCTCTCAGGGCGGTGTTGATCACGACGCACTGGTGGACCCGGTCAGCCTGAATGAAGCGAAAATCTCCATTATCGCTGAATCCATGACGGCGTTATCTATGATCAAGAGAGCCATTGGCAGCTACCTTGAATCCGATGGGGATAAACTGCACATCACGAATGTGGGCAAGAGTCTTCGGGATGTGGCAGGGGCTCTGATTTTCCTGGAACAGGACAATGTCCATGACATCCTGATTGCACTGGATAACTTTATTGAGAAGCAGGTACTGGTAACTCAGCAGCCCGTCGAAGATCATAAAATGGAAGCCTTTGCGGATGCGATTACCGCTGTTGAATACTTTATGGATTCCATGAATGGCCATATGAGTGGCGCGGATGATGCCATTCGCCTGGCGCAGGAAAGTTTGTCCCATCTGAATAGCTGACGAGGTTGTCTGAAACATTATGTTGCATGATGCATTATTGGTTGGGATGGCAGTTGTCCTGCTGGTCATTTTGATTGTCGTTGGACGAATGTGGGTTGGACGTTCCTGGTTTGTTCAGTGGCTGAAAGGAACGGCAGGCATGATCATGTTGTTTGCCGGAGCCTTGCTTTCGTTTGTTTTGGTCGACATCTGGACTTATCACCAGGCGGAGTCTTCCACGCCTGTGGCAACGGTCAGCGTTTATGAACTGGACCCTCAGCTTTTTGATGTCACTTTGGTCGACCCGGAAGGAGTTGAGCAACGCTTTCAGCTACGTGGTGACCAGTGGCAACTGGATATGCGTCTGATGACCTGGATTGGCCCGGTATCTCAATTGGGAGCTGCGCCCATGTATCGATTTGATCGCTTGCTTGGACGGTATTTGTCATTGGAACAAGAGCGAACAGCGGAGCGGACGCTGTACAGTCTTTCCAAATCTGAATGGATTGATTCCTGGGCGTTCCTGAAAACCAAAAACTGGTGGTTGAATGCTGACTATGGCAGCGCCGTCTTTATGCCGATGGTGAATGGCGCGGTGTATTCGGTGTTTATTGGTCCGAGTGGTGTTCGTGCAGAGCCCATGAATAATGTCGCAGAAAGAGCGTTGGGTGGGAATTGGTAGTCGAGAGTGGATAAAAATTTCAAACGGGGTGGCAGACTTCTGACGCACCCCGTTTTTGTTTGATCAGCCTGGAAACAAGTCGCTCAGGCGAGTGGCCAGCATCATGTCGCCTTCAACACGCAACTGGCCAGACATGAAGGCCTGCATGCCATCGGTTTCTCCGGTAGCGATGCCTTTCAAGGTTTCCGTGTTCATGACCAGTGTGACATCCGGGTCATCATGTTCACCAGCCGCACACTCGCAAGCGCCATTGTTGACAGAAATGTAGTAGTTTTCGCCATCTTCGATTTCAAACTGGAACGTAACGTTCATATCGCCAGCGGCATCGCTGTCAAAGCGTTCGTTCAGGGTATTGATGATTTCTGCAACTGAAGCCATGGGGGTTTCCTTTTTTATTAAATAATGGTTGCGAAAGACCGGCTCTGGTGAAGACTAATGCTCTTTTCGCGCCATGTCCTGGTCACTCTAGGGGGTGGCGTTAAGGCTGTCAACCAAAATTCAAACGATCGTATGAAACCGGGTGTCGTGTAAGGTTTTGGCAGCTTGGAGGATGATGTATCCTTGCTCTTCCTGGCCGATATCCGAAGCGGGGTGTTGGTCGTTTTGTATCCTGTTTTAAGGAAAATGTGTGGAATTTCTTGTTGATTATGGAGCGTTCTTGCTCAAAACAGCCACGATTGTGGTGGCAATTCTGCTGATTGTTGCTGGTATTGCCAGTGTGAGTGCTCGTCAGAAAGCGCGCTCTGAAGGCGATCTGAGTATCCGCAAGCTGAATGAAGAACTTGAAGACTATGGCCATGCACTGGAAGAAGCCATTCTGGACAAACATGAGCTAAAAGCGCTGCATAAGGCCCGAGAAAAAGAAGCCAAAGCTGAGAATAAAGCTGCTAAGAAAAAAGCATCCGGGGACGAAGCCGAGCAGGACGTTCGAAAACGTGTCTATGTGATCGACTTCGACGGTGATATTCGTGCCAGTGATGTGGATTTCTTGCGTCAGGAAGTGTCTGCGATTCTGACCAAAGCAACCAAAGATGACGAGGTGGTTGTGTGTCTGGAATCCGGTGGAGGGATGGTTCATAGCTATGGTTTGGCGGCATCTCAGTTGCATCGGATTCGTGAGCAAGAAATTCCCTTAACCATTTGCGTGGACAAGGTCGCTGCCAGCGGTGGCTATATGATGGCGTGTTTGGCTAATCACCTGGTTGCTGCGCCATTCGCGTTGGTGGGTTCTATTGGTGTTATGGCTCAGGTGCCAAATTTCAGCAAGATTTTGAAGAAGCACGATGTGGATTACGAGCTGTTCACGGCAGGGGAGTTCAAGCGTACCGTGACCATGTTTGGCCATAATACTCCCAAGGCTCGAGAGAAGTTTCAATCCGATCTGGAAGAAACACATGATCTGTTCAAGCAGCATATCCAGCAGTATCGAACTCAACTGGACGTCAATAAAGTGGCCAATGGTGATGTGTGGTACGGTCAGCAGGCTTTGGAGATGGGGTTGATTGATCAGGTAGGAACCAGTGATGATTATCTGGTCAAGGCGTGTGAGAACGCTGATGTGTTTGCTGTGCGTTACGAGCTGCGCAAGACCTTGCAGGAAAAGCTGGGTTTGTCGGCGCAGTTGGCAACTGAGAATGCGCTGTATCGTGTTCTGACCAGCATACAAAACAAACTGATCAGCAAAAGCTGATCGGTCTGTTGTGCAGAGGCTGTGTACTGCTCAGTCTCTGCGCAGTGATTCCTTGACGGCAATCGGATTTGGGCAATTGAACACCACTACGTAGCTCGACACGACGAATGTGATGATCGCGGTTGCCTGAATCAATAACGACCCCTGAGTGCTGAGCAAGGCGCTTTCTACCGCCACAAAAGCGACCAGTAATGAAAACTCACTGATCTGCCCCAGTCGCATGCCAATATCCCACGCCAATGGCTTGCGCTCACTGAAGCGCCCCAACAGTATCCTGAACGTCACCGGTTTGATGACCAGAATCAGCGTGGCCAGTACCGTCGCCGCCAGTGCAATACTGGAGAGCATGCTGAGATCGAAACCCGCCCCCAGAGCAAAAAAGAACATCACCAGGAAGAAGTCACGAAGTGGCTTCAGGCTGATGGCAATGAATTGGGCAATGGGACTGGTTGCCAGAGTCACACCAGCAATGAAAGCGCCAATCTCATGCGTTAGCCCGGCCAGCTTGGCTCCCTCGGCCATGGCCAGACACCAGCCAATGGCCAGAATAAACAGATATTCCTGATAGCGATCAAAGCGGGTTATCAGTGGCAACAGCAGGTATTTGACCAGACCATAGCTGATGGCAATCAACAGCGGCAGGGCAAGGAAGGGCTGCCATACCGGCATATTGGCCTCGCCGCCGAGTACGCCCAGAAAAATCAGAGTGAAAATGGCGATCATGTCTTGAAGTAGCAGCAAGCCGACCATTAAATCGCCCATATGCTTGTGGTGTAGCACGGTGGTTGGCAGGAGCTTCAGTCCAATAATCGTACTGGAAAACATCATCGCCAACCCGATCACCACAGCGTCCATATTGGAGAAGCCAAACAGATGGCTGACACCGTAACCAACGCTAAAAAAAATCACAGAACTGGCAATGGCAACGGTTGATGCTTGTCGAAGTACGGCCAACAGCGCCCGAGGCTGCATGTCCAGACCGAGCAGGAATAACAGGAAAATAATGCCGATATGCGACATTTCTTCCAGTTGTTCCGGGTGTTCAACCCAGCCCATGCCGTATGGCCCGGCAATGGCGCCCAGAGCAATGTAGGCAATCAAAACCGGTTGACGGGTAAATAGAGCCAACGTCGCCAGCACAGTCGCGCCTGCGAAAATCAGAAAGATAGAAAAAACGATGTCTTGGTGCATGATGTCCTCCCGCGCACAGACTAAGACAGTTTACGCCCTGGAACCAGCCCCGGTTTGAAAGAGAGGAAATGTCAGGAAATTGTGTCAGGAAGTGGTTGCGAAATCCCGCCCTTTTGGAAAAAGGCGGGAAAGCGGGAAGGATTTATCCGGCGTGGCGGCGGAACAAAGGACGAGAGTCGTGCACATCACCCTGATACGGATTGGTGAAAGTCTGGAATGCGGTAATAGCATCCTCGACATCCTGATCCGCCCGCAGTGCAAAGCTGTTGAAACCGACGCGCTTCATAAAGAACAGCTGGTCAATCAAAACATCGCCAATCGCACGCAGTTCACCCTGATAGCCATAACGTTCACGCAGCAAGCGCGCGGCAGAATAGCCACGACCATCGATGAACTTCGGGAAGTCGATGCAAATCAGTGCAAATTGCCCGGCGTGCTCGCCCACCAGATCAGCGGTTTCACCGCTTTCCAGTTGCAGTCCCAGCTTGCCGCTGGCAGCCAGAGAGGTCAGTTCAGCTTGGTGCTCTTGCCAGTACGTCAGTGACACAATGCTGAACTCACCAGCCTGCTGATCTTCTGCCAGTGCTTGCCACTGGTCTTGTTCAATGACTTGGGTGGAATTAAGCAGGGTTGCCATAGACAGCCTCCTTGAAAACGTTGTGGCCAAGACGGCGGTAGGTTTCAACAAAATGTTCGCCTTCGAGGCGCTTGCTGACGTAACAATCCAGAATGGTCGCAATGACATCTGGCATTCTGTCACGTGCAAAAGATGGCCCCAGAATCTTGCCCAGAGACGTATCACTGCCGGTGTTGCCTCCCAGCGACACCTGATAGAACTCTTCGCCTTTCTTGTCCACACCCAGGATGCCGATGTTGCCAACGTGGTGGTGGCCACAGGCATTCATACAACCGGAAATGTTCAGGTCAATTTCGCCCAGGTCGTGCAGGTAATCCAGGTTGTCGAAACGCTGTTGAATGTCTTCGGCAACCGGAATGGATTTGGCGTTAGCCAGAGCACAGAAATCACCGCCAGGACAGCAAATCATGTCGGTCAGCAGCCCCAGTGTCGGTGTTGCCAGTCCCAATGATTTGGCTTCTTGCCACAGGTTGAACAGTTCTTGCTGCTCGACGTCGGCCAACACCAGATTTTGTTGGTGAGTGGAGCGAATTTCGCCCAGGCTATAGCGGTCGGCCAGTGTAGCAATACTGTCCATCTGCTCGGCCGTGACATCGCCAGGAGCTGCACCGCGTTGTTTCAGCGACAGCGTCACAATGGCGTAACCAGTCTGCTTGTGCTGGCGCACATTGCGTTGCAGCCAGCGAGCAAACGCAGGGTTTTGGCTGCGTGCTTCAACCAGTGTGGCAGGCTCATCATCCAGAGTGCTGTAGCTCGGGTCTGTGAAGTGTGACTTGATGCGATTCAACTCTTCCTGAGTCAGTTTTCCATCACCGTCTCGCAGTCGCTGCCATTCTTCATTGACCAGCTCCGCCATGCGCTCAATGCCCAGGGCCTTGGTCAGAATCTTGATCCGAGCCTTGTATTTGTTGTCGCGACGACCGAACTGGTTGTAGGTGCGAATCACGGCATCGAGGTACGTCAGCAGGTCTTCTTCTGCGACAAACTCGTTAATGACTGTGCCAACAATCGGAGTACGACCCAGGCCGCCACCGACCAGAATGCGATAGCCCAATTCACCGGCGTCGTTACGAATGATCTGAACGCCAATGTCGTGAACCTGAATCGCTGCCCGATCGACGTCTTCAACGGCGTTGACTGCAATCTTGAACTTGCGTGGCAAGAAGGCAAATTCCGGGTGGAAAGTTGACCACTGACGGATGATTTCGCAGTAAGGACGTGGATCAACCAGCTCCTCGGCAACCACACCGGCGTATTCGTCGGTGGTGGTGTTACGGATACAGTTGCCGCTGGTCTGCACGGCGTGCAGTTGTACCTTGGACAAATCTTCCAGAATCTGTGGGCAATCCTCCAGAGCTGGCCAGTTAAACTGAACATTCTGGCGGGTGCTGAAATGCGCGTAACCCTTGTCATACGTTCGGGCAACGTGAGCCAATGCACGCATCTGATCAGAGTTCATGGCGCCATAGGGGACGGCGACTCGCAGCATTGGCGCGTAACGCTGAACGTAGATGCCATTTTGAAGACGCAGTGGCAGGAACTCCTCTTCGGAGATTTTACCCGCCTGATAGCGTTCCATCTGGTGCCGGAACTGAGCAACACGCTCGTTCAACAGCTGCTGATCGTACTCATTGTACTGGTACATAGTGTCTCGGTTGCTATTGGTATGATCGTTATGTGGTTATTGGGCGCACCTTATCAAACCGTCTTTATTCTTAAAATGACTATTTACTAATATATTGTTCGGTTTTGGTTATATAAAAGAATGCCTGACAGGCTGTGCCGGGCACAATATACACGCCTGGTGTATGAGGCGTTGTCGAAAACCTGGCGAGAATCAGTGTGTCAGGATGGTGTGATTCAGATGTTGTTCAGGACTTGAAAGGCTGCGCTGTAGATGACCCGGATAATCACTGAAGACGGCGTTTACGCCCGAAGATAGTAGCTTGGCAGCCTGAAGGGGATCGTTGACGGTATAGGCAAGTACGTGAAATCCGGCTTCCCGAATGGCAGAGACCATCGCGCTGTCATGGAAATCAGCACAGTAATGAATGCCAGCGCACTGATACTGCTCCAGTCGTCGTAGCCAGTCGTCTGGCAACACTTCTGTGAGCCACGCCCGGCTGTATTCCGGCATGAGCTGTTGGCAGTATTCCAGTGCCAGTGGGTTGAAGCTGCTGAGCAAGACTGGAAACGCAATGGGTAATCGGTGCAGCAGAGAGGCTACGGCCCAGACGGTTGGGTGCTCCTGACCGGAAACGGGTTTGATCTCCAGGTTCAGCCCAAGGTGATGGCGGGCCGCAAAATGCAGCAAATGTTGCAATTGCAGAATGGATTCACCCGCAAATCGATCGTCATACCAGCGCCCGTAATCCAGTTGTTGAAGCTCTGTCAGAGTGTGCTGAATCAGACGACCATGGCCGTTACTGCAGCGTTCCAGTGTGTCGTCATGAAAAATCACAGGAACTCCGTCGGCAGACAGAGCGACATCCACTTCAAGCCATTGGATACCCTGATCGACCGCCAACTGACAGGCGGCCAGAGTGTTTTCGGGTGCGTGGCCGCTGGCACCGCGATGGGCAATCACACTGGGGAGGTTTTGATAAGCAACAGGAAGCGTGCAGGGGTGATAAGGCATAAGTGGGGTCGTCTTCAGAGTCAATGAATCAGGCTAGTCCACTGGCGCCGTTGCCAGATCAGGCTGTAAATCAGGGAGAGAACAATACGCTGTAATCCTTGCAATATCCACACGCCCAGCAGGCCAAATCCGGCCACTGGCCCGATCAGGTAAGCCAGTGGCAAAAGCACACACCACTGCATCAGCAGGTTGATACGCATGACTTGTTTACTGGCTCCGGCCCCCAGAAGGGCTTGGGTCAGAACCATGGCGGTCACTTCCAGCAAGATCACCAGCCCGGTCAGGCGCAGCGGCAATACGCCCAGTTCAATTAATTGCGGGTCGTTGGTGAAAACCGTCAAAATGGCTTCCGGGAACATCCACAGCGGAGCGCCCAGAATCAGCATGATGAGAATGGTGACGCGCACGACTTCCCAGCCACTGCGGTGAGCATCTGTGGGTTTTCCCGCTCCCAGTGCGTGTCCAACCAGACTGGTTGAGGCAATGCCCATTCCGACGGCGGGCAAGATCAACAATAGCTGAAGGCTGATTAAAATGTGACCAATGGCATGGGCCTGAGTGCTGATTTGGCCGATGATCCAGAAAAAGACACTGATGCCGAACGCAAACAGGGTTTGTTGCAGGGAGTTTGGCCCGGCGAGTGTGATCAGTTGCCGGAGTGTGGTGCGGTTGGGCAGGGAAATGTTTCCCAGTCGATGGCGTTGGCGACGAAAAGTGAGCCAGGTGTACAGACCGCTACCCAGTACCAGAGAGACGGCGGTGCCCATGCCAGAGCCAACCGGGCCGACGCCTTCCCAGCTTCCCATGCCAAAAATCAGCAGGTAGCTGATGGCCACATTGGCCAGATGCATAATCAGCAAGATACGTAAGTAGAACCGGGTTTCGCCAATACCAGCCCAAAAACCACGATAGACAAAGTTCATGGCGACGGCGATCAGGGCCGCTGCCCGCCATTGAAAGTAGGGGACGGCAATGGCTGCGACTTCCGGGTCATCGGTCAGGAGAGGAATCAGAACCGGTGCGGCCAGAATCAGTAGCAGAGACAGAGGAATGCTGAACACAACGGCCAGTTGCAGGCCCGCCATAAAGGGTTCATTCAGGCGCTTGGTATCCCCCGCGCCCTGGCGGCGGGCGACGAGTGACTGCACCGCTGATGAGATCCCCATCACCAGCGATACCATAATAAACGCGGCGTAGCTGCCAATGCCGACAGCCGCCAATGCTTGATCGCCCAGGCGGCCAACCATGGCCGCATCAATCAGATTGATCACGCTTTGAGACAGCATGCCACCAATGATCGGCAGGCTGATGGCCAGAATCCGCTGCAGTCTGTCCGGCTCAATGTGCAGCAGGCGGCCAGTCCATGCCTGAATCATGCGTTAGCGATCATAGCTGAGTGCAGGAGCCAGCCAGCGTTCCATGGTTTCCAGATCCATGGCTTTGCGTTCAGTGTAGTTCTCGACCTGGTCTTTATCGATTTTGCCCAGACCAAAGTATTTGGATTCCGGGTGAGCGAAGTACCAGCCACTGACGGAGGCGGCCGGGTTCATCGCAAAGCTTTCGGTCAGGGAAACACCGGTGTTGGCCTCGGCATCCAGCAAGCGGAACAGCGTGGCTTTTTCCGTGTGATCCGGGCAGGCCGGATAGCCTGGCGCTGGTCGAATGCCCTGGTATTTTTCCTTGATCAGCAGTTCGTTGGGCAAGTCTTCGTCTGATGCGTAGCCCCAGATGTCTTTGCGGACTTTTTCGTGCAGGCATTCGGCAAACGCTTCTGCCAGTCGATCGGCCAGCGCTTTCATCATAATGCTGTTGTAGTCATCCAGGTTGGCGTCGTACTCGGCGGCAATCTGATCGGCTTCAAGGCCTGCGGTGACAACAAAAGCCCCCATGTAATCCTGCTGGTCGTCAGCCAAACCGCCTTCTGGTGCAATAAAGTCTGCCAGGGAGTAATTGGGCTGATTGTTCGGTTTGTCGGTTTGCTGACGCAAGTGGTGCAGTATGGCCAGTTCTTCCGATGGATTGTCCGGGTTGAATATGACCGTGTCATCGCTGTGACGTTTGGCGGCTGGCCATAAACCAACCACAGCGCGGGCGCGGAACAGTTTTTCATCAATGATGCGTTGCAGCATCACCTGGGCATCCTTGAACAGATTGGTGGCCGCTTCGCCCACGACTTCATCGGTCAGAATGCGTGGGTATTTGCCCGCCAGTTCCCAGGACATAAAAAACGGCGTCCAGTCGATGTAGTCGACCAGTTCGGCAAGGTCAAAGTGATCAAACACCGTCAACCCCAGCTTGTTGGGTTTGACCGGTTGGTAATTATTCCAGTCATCACGGAAGGCGTTGTCTGTCGCTTTGGCATAAGGCAGCAAGGCTTTGGCTTTGCGATTGGCGTTACGCTGACGCAAATATTCGTACTCTTCGCGGGTTTCTTCGATAAAGGCTGGCTTGGCTTCCGGCGTGACCAGCTTTTGAGCGACACCTACCGCACGGGAAGCATCGGCCACGTAGCAGGCGATGTCGTTGCTGTATTGCTGTTCGATTTTTACCGCCGTGTGTGCTTTGGAAGTGGTTGCACCGCCAATCATCAGCGGAATCTGATAATCCAGACGTTGCATTTCGCGGGCGACGTGCACCATTTCGTCGAGAGAGGGCGTAATCAGACCGGACAAGCCGATGATGTCGCAATTCTGTTCCTTGGCAGCCTTGAGGATTTTTTCGGCGGGCACCATGACGCCAAGGTCGACCACTTCAAAGTTATTACACTGGAGCACAACCCCCACAATGTTTTTGCCGATGTCGTGAACGTCGCCTTTGACCGTCGCCATCAGGATTTTGCCCTGGCTTTCAACCTTGCCGTCTTTCTCTTCTTCAATAAAAGGCAGCAAGTAGGCGACCGCCTGTTTCATGACTCGGGCACTTTTGACGACTTGAGGCAGGAACATTTTGCCGGAACCGAACAGGTCGCCAACGACGTTCATGCCATCCATCAAGGGGCCTTCAATGACTTCAATCGGGCGGTCAAATTGTTGACGCGCCTCTTCTGTGTCGGCTTCAACGTGCGCATTGATGCCTTTTACCAGGGCGTGGGCCAGACGTTCGCGGACGGGCAGGGAGCGCCACTCTTCGGTTTCTTTTTCCGCTTTACTGCCATCGCCCCGGTAGTTTTCCGCCACGGCCAGCAGCCGGTCGGTTGCATCGTCGCGACGGTTCAGCACCACGTCTTCGACCAGATCTTTCAATTCGGCAGGCAAGTCGTCGTAGACGGCCAACTGACCGGCGTTAACGATGCCCATGCTGAGGCCATTTTTAATGGCGTAATAGAGAAAGACCGAATGGATGGCTTCACGCACCGGGTTGTTGCCCCGGAAGGAGAACGACACGTTGGAAACACCGCCTGATATTTTGGCGTGGGGCAGGTTTTCGGTAATGAATTGGCAGCTGTTGATGAAGTCAACGGCGTAGTTGTTGTGCTCTTCAATGCCGGTAGCAACGGCGAAGATGTTGGGGTCAAAGATAATATCTTCTGGTGGGAAACCGACTTCATCGACCAGTATGCGGTAGGACTTCTCACAAATTTCATTTTTGCGGGCTTCGGTGTCTGCCTGGCCTACTTCATCAAAGGCCATGACCACAACGGCGGCACCAAAACGCAGGCACGATTTGGCTTTTTCGACGAATTCTTCTTTGCCTTCTTTGAGCGAAATGGAGTTCACCACCGCTTTGCCCTGAATGCATTTGAGGCCAGATTCGATGATTTCCCACTTGGAAGAATCGACCATGATGGGAACGCGAGCGATGTCCGGCTCGGAGGCGATCAGATTCAGGAAGCGCACCATGGCGGCTTCGGAATCCAGCATGCCTTCGTCCATGTTGATGTCGATGATCTGAGCGCCATTCTCGACCTGTTCCCGTGCAACACTGAGTGCTTCGTCGTAGTTTTCTTCTTTGATCAGGCGTTTGAATTTGGCTGAGCCGGTGACGTTGGCGCGCTCACCGACGTTCACAAACAGGCTTGTTTCATCAAAGTTGAAGGGTTCGAGACCGGACAGGCGGCAAGCAGGTTTGATGTCGGGAATGTGGCGCGGAGCGTGTTGGCTGACGGCTTCTGCCAATGCCTTGATGTGTGCGGGTGAAGTACCACAGCAGCCACCCAGAATGTTCAGAAAGCCGCTTTGGGCAAATTCCTCAACGATGCTGGCCATTTCTTCCGGGGTCTGGTCGTACTCGCCAAATTCATTGGGCAGACCGGCGTTGGGGTGTGCGGAGATGAAACAACGGGATTTGGCCGATAGCTCTTCGACGTGTGGGCGCAGTTCTTCTGCTCCCAGTGCGCAGTTGAGGCCAATCGACAGTGGGCGTGCATGCGCCACTGAATTGTAGAAGGCTTCAGCAGTTTGGCCCGAGAGAGTACGGCCACTGGCGTCGGTGATGGTGCCGGAGATCATGATGGGCAAGGCTTCGCCACGTGCCTCAAAGACGCTCTGCACCGCATAGATTGCCGCTTTGGCATTCAGGGTGTCGAAGACGGTTTCGATCAGAATGATGTCTGACCCACCATCCATCAAGGCTTCGGTTGCTTCGATGTATTCTTCAACCAGTTGGTCAAAGGTGATGGCCCGGAACCCCGGATCGTTGACATCGGGTGAAATCGACAGGGTTTTGCTGGTGGGGCCAAGCACCCCGGCAACGTAGCGTGGAATGCCTGTTTCTTGTTCGACTTCATCACACACCTGGCGTGCGAGAGCGGCTGCAACCCGGTTCAGTTCAGGCACCAGATCTTCCATCTGATAGTCGGCCTGTGACACGCGCGTACTGTTGAAGGTGTTGGTTTCAACAATGTCGGCTCCGGCCATCAGATATTGACGATGAATATCCGCGATGATGTTGGGCTGTGTCAGCACCAGCAAGTCATTGTTACCTTTGACTTCCTGGTTGATGTCAGAAAAGCGGTCGCCTCGATAGTCGTTTTCTTCCAGTTGATGTGACTGAATCAGAGTGCCCATGCCGCCATCCAATATATGGATGCGCTGTTCCAGGTTGGCTTTAAGTGTCTGAATACGAGGTTGGCGTGACGGAAAATCAGGAATCTGAGTCATAGCAAAATTCGGAAGATGGCCATAAAAATAGTGCCGCAGTCTAGCAAAATCCGTTTCCGTTGTCTTATCCAAGTAATTTGGTTGGGTATTTCACCGTTGCATGGCATTCGATACAATGGCGGCATTATCCAGAGGTAGAACTGATGAGTGAATTTGTAACCATTACGGAAGACGCCCAGCAATATCTGGCGGAATTGCTGGAAAAGCAGAGTGTCGAGGGCATGGCTGTACGTGTGTTTATTACTCAGCCGGGTACGCGTTACGCCGAAACATGCCTGGCGTATTGCCGTCCGGAAGAAATCAATGAAACGGATGAAATGCAGCGTACGGACGTACTGACTGCTTATATTGACTCCATGAGCATTCCGTATCTGGAAGAGTCAGTAATTGATTTTGCCAAAGATCGGATGGGGGGACAGCTCACCATCAAGGCACCCAATGCCAAAATGCCGCGTGTAACAGCGGACAGCCCTGTAGAAGATCGTATCAACTATTTGTTGTTCACTGAAGTTAACCCAGGCCTGGCGGCTCATGGCGGTGAAGTGAGCCTGGTTGAACTGACGGAAGATGGCATTGCCATATTGAAATTTGGTGGTGGTTGTCAGGGATGCAGCGCAGTTGATATGACATTGAAAGATGGTGTTGAGGCCAGTTTGACGGCCAAGATCCCTGAGGTTCAGGGCGTGCGTGATGTGACGGATCATACTCAGACAGACAATGCTTACTTTAAATAAACGATGGGCATTTTAGCTTTTAGGCGGGATGGGTTTGGGCTTGCTGGCTTGCCCATCGGCACGATTGGCCTGTAATTTCTTGCGTTGTGCGGCCTGGGCTGCTGCCGTTCGGGTACGAACCTGCCCACGCAGTTTGGTGGCGGCTTTCTCCAGCGCATCAGCCACTTTTTCTTTTTCTGAAATTCGTATTTTGTCGGATTCCAGGTACAGCGAGAAACCTTCGGTTTCATGATTCATGAAGCCAGGGTTGGCACCGAGATCCCGGCGATAATCAACAACCTGATACAACGGCACTGGGTCCCGGAAGCCCTTTACCATGGCAGTGCCGCGTTGACGGCACATGATCTTGTCTTTAATTAATGCGTAGGTCTCATGAGAGACAAGAATTTCCCCAGCGTCAGCTTCACTTTCGAGACGACTGGCGAGATTCACTTCTTTGCCGATGATGGTGTAATCCATTCGAGTCTCGGTGCCGAAGTTGCCCACAGTGCAATAGCCGGTGTTGATACCCATACGAATTTGCAGTGGTGCCATCATGCCCTGTTCCGACCACTGTTTACGCATCTTGAGCATGTGGCGACGCATTTCAATGGCCATGGCAACACACGCCAAAGCGTCACGTTTGGTGCCTTTGCTTTTGGGGTCACCAAAGAAAACCATAACAGCATCGCCAATGAACTTGTCGATGGTGCCGCCGTATTTGAGCGCAATTTGCGACATGTCAGTCAGGTAGCCATTGAGCAAATCGGTAAAGGCATCGGCTTCCATTTGTTCCGATAACGATGAAAAGCCCACGATGTCAGAGAAAAACACCACCAACTTTTTGCGCTGGGTTTCCAGCTTGGCTTCCCGGCGACCGGTGAAGATGGATTCCCAGATTTGTGGGGCAACGTAGCGGGAAACCTGGTCAGACAGCTCCTGAATGTGATCCAGTTGTTTCTGATGGCTGACTTGGGCATCGTCCAACTCACGTTGTTTCTGGCTGCCGTAGTGGGCGATCACACCCAGGAAAATAGCGGTGCCAATGCTGGCGGTGTAGAGCAATTCGACCGGTGGTTCACCAAAATACAAAAAACCGGTTGCGGCAAAGCTGGCAGAGACGCCAGCCACCAGAGAGAGGCAACAAAACAGCCAGACGGTGAGGTTGCCGCTGAGTACAGCAACGGTATTCAGCATGATCAAAAACAGCACAGAGATGCCAATGGGCAGCTTCACAGCAGCAAGAAAAAATCCGCAGAGTGCGGCATCAAATATGAGGAAACCAATAGCCGTGTTGTGGCGGCCTGTTTCAGGAACTCTGTGGTAGATCAGGTGGAACAGATGCGGTATCAGAATGGCAACGGCAATAAAAGCCACGGTACTGACAGGAAAAAACTCCAGAAATAATCCGGTCAAAGCCACTGCCGCAGCTACCCCATACGCAATGATGCGGCTGATATACATGGGTTGCTGTATGGAAGAGGGAGTGGTGGCCGTAGTGATAGGCATATTCCTGACTTGTGTACAAATAAAACGGGATGATTCTGTGATGAATATCCGGGCTGGGTGGGAGCCAATCCTCAATCCTGAGTAGAATCTTGCCAAGAGTAAATCAAATACATGACAAAACATAGACTTGGAGCAACAAATGGACGCTATTGAAGCCTTACTCAGCAGAGTGTCTGTGCCTGTTTTGGGCGGGCCAGAGATTACTTCTGAACAAAAAGAAATTCTGATGAGAGCAGCGGCCAGGGCGGCAGATCACGCCTGGCTGCGCCCCAGTCGTTATCTGTTAATAGAAGGAGAGGGGCTGGCGGCATTGGGGGATGTTTTTGCGGCGACAGAAGAGCATACGGCAAATGCTGCTCGGCTAGAGCGCCTGAAATCCATGCCAAAGAGAGCACCGCTGATCATCGTGGCCATCTGCCAGCCGGTCACTCATGCCAAAGTCCCGGAGGTAGAGCAGCATCTGTCAACCGGGGCTGGCGTTCAAAATATTCTGAATGCGGCCTGGGCTTTGGGGCTCGGGGCAATCTGGCGTACAGGCGAGCTGGCTTATCACCCTATGGTTAAACATGCTCTGGGCTTGTCGGAAGACGAGTTGCTATTGGGGTTTGTATACGTTGGGCATATTCAGGGAGCGGTTAAATCCGTTCCGGAAATAAGTGATTCAAGCTTTTGGCAGGCATGGGAAGGCTAATGTGTGCTGAAGGCTGCATTGGCTTTGTTGTTGTGATTCAAAATTCGATGAAAGTTTTAAAATAGTGTTGACGCAGATTAACTCTCTGCGTATAGTGCGCGGCCTCTGACATGAGAACGCAATTGCATTTGCTTCCTGTCATACGGTGAGGTGTCCGAGTGGCCGAAGGAGCACGCCTGGAAAGTGTGTATACCGCAAGGTATCGAGGGTTCGAATCCCTCCCTCACCGCCACGAATTTTAAAACCCTGATTTGAAAAAATCAGGGTTTTTTTATGCGTGCAGCATTTCACATCCAGAAGGATGGATTTTCTTCGGGTTCTAAGCAGCCTATTCTTGCCAATGTATTTTAAAATGTGTTTTATGAAAGCAAGTTGGCAATAGGTTAAATTAGCCACTTCCTTCTCGTAGTTATTTGAAATATAGGGATTTGTTGTGGGGAATGGCACGGTTCGAGTGAGCTCATCAGCGCCGTATGTTGTTTTGTTGCAAGGCCCTGTGGGGCCCTGTTTTAATCATCTTGGACGCTTTTTGGAGGCCAAGGGGTATCGGGTTGATCGTTTTGTCTTTCATGCCGGTGATCGTTTTTTTTCCTCTCAAAACCGTCGGCGCTTTGAGGGTTCCTTGGCTGCCTGGGAGCGTTATTTTCATCATTTCCTTGAACAAAACACTCCAGATTGCATTATTTACTTTGGTTCTGAACGCCCCGTTCATCGGGTAGCCCGATCTCTGGCGAAGCAGCATGATGTGCCTGTTTTGTCGTTGGAGGAGGGATATATTCGCCCGGGTTTTGTCACGGTTGAGCGTGGGGGGAATAACGCCAATTCCCCACTGGCCGGATGCCTGCCAGATGAAAACTTCAATCGCGAGTCCGTCGATCGGCAGCTTCAGGTGGCGGTGAATTATCGAAGTTTTAACCGCATGGGCTACTACGCAATTCTCTACTACGTAATTCGAACGTTTTTTTCTTCCGGTCAAGCCAAAGAGTTGTATCACCGCCGTTTTTTTCCGCCTGCAGAAGTGTTTTGTTGGCTGAGGAATGGCTATCGCAAGGTGTTTCACGGTGGGGCAGATAACCCGGTTATTCATCGCTTGTTGGAGCATCATCCAGGACAGTACTTTTTAGTGCCATTGCAGGTGGCTGCCGACAGTAACTTGCAAAAAGCAGCCCTGGGGTGGGATTCCTTATCTCTGATTACTTCTACGATTATCTCCTTTGCTCGCAGTGCTCCAAAACAGTGTCGCCTTGTATTCAAGGTTCACCCTCTTGAAAGAGGGCATAACCGTTATGAGGAAGAGATCAAGGAAATTGCGACTCAGCAAGGCATAGCTGATCGTGTTGAGTTGATCGATACCGGCTCAATGGGGATGTTAACCCGGCATGCTGCGGGCATGATTACGATCAACAGCACTTCTGGCTTGTCGGCTATTCACCATGGCATTCCCTTGCTCGTGGTTGGGCGGGCGCTTTATGAACACCCTGAGCTGGCCGTATGCGGTGCGGGCAAGCCGGATTTTGATCAGTTCTGGCACGCTCATGAACAAGATGATGTGGTCGCACCGGTTGAATTTCGTCATCGTTATCTGGACTGGATTCGTTATCGGGCCTTGATTCCAGGAGACTTCTATCAAAAAGAAGGAATTGACCGGGTTTGTGAAGGGATCTATCAAAAACTGGTCCAGATGCTTAATGCATGATTTTTTTATCCTGATTGAATAAACGTGATCCACTCGTGCCATAGACTTGGGCTTTCACTATACTGGCGGCTTTCTTTGTTCGACACAGTCAGGAATTGATATGACAGTACGCACGCGGGTTGCTCCTTCTCCGACCGGTGATCCTCATGTGGGCACCGCTTACATTGCATTGTTCAATTTGGCCTTTGCGCGCCAGCACGGCGGGCAGTTTATTCTTCGTATTGAAGATACGGATCAGGCGCGGAGTACCGCTGAGTCGGAACAAACCATTCTGGACAGCCTGCGTTGGCTGGGTCTTGAATGGGATGAAGGCCCGGATCAGGGCGGTGACTTCGGCCCGTACCGCCAGAGTGAACGAAAAGACATCTACCTGGAACATGTGGATCAGTTGTTGGCATCGGGGCATGCGTTCAAATGTTACCGCACCACTGAAGAGCTGGATCAACTGCGCAGCAGCCGTCAGGCGGAAGGCAAGCACACGGCACTGAAGCCTTCTGATCTGGAGTTGCCGGAAGAGGAAGTACAGCGCCGGGAAGTGGCTGGTGAGCCTTATGTCGTGCGTATGCGGGTGCCGGAAGAAGGCATTTGTGTGGTTGATGATCAATTACGCGGCCCAATCGAACTGGACTGGTCGCAGGTGGATGCGCAGATTCTGCTGAAATCAGACGGCATGCCGACTTACCACCTGGCCAATGTGGTGGATGACCACCTGATGCAGATCACTCACGTGATCCGTGGTGAAGAGTGGATCAGTTCCGCGCCCAAGCACAAGCTGTTGTACGAGTACTTTGGCTGGGACATGCCGTCTCTGTGCCATATGCCGTTGCTACGTAACCCGGACAAGAGCAAGCTGAGCAAGCGTAAAAACCCAACCTCCATCCTGTTTTTTGATCGCATGGGCTTTATGCCGGAAGCCTTGTTGAATTATCTGGGGCGCATGGGTTGGTCGATGCCAGATGAGCGTGAACAATTCAGTCGTGATGACATGTTCGCTAATTTTGATATTCAGCGTGTATCGCTGGGTGGCCCGGTCTTTGACGTTGAAAAACTGCGTTGGCTGAACAGTCTGTGGTTGCGTGACCTGTCACCGGAAGCTTTTGCTGCCCGTTTTGCCGAGTGGGGCCTGAAGCCTGAACGCACCTTGCCTGTGATTCCTCATGTGCAGCCTCGTGTGGAAACTTTCTCAGATGTGGTGCCACTGGCCGGGCATTTCCTGTCAGGTATGCCTGTTTTGACTGCTGATCAGTTTGAGCACAAGGCATACGATGAGGAAGCCTTGCTGAAAACCCTGCAATTTGGCTTGTGGCAACTGGAAGCCATTCGTCATTGGGAGCGCGACAATATTGAAGCGCGCCTGTTTGCCTTGGCTGGTTGTCTGGAGCTGAAAATCCGTGATTTCCTGTATCCGTTCTTTATTGCGGTGGCGGGTACTTCATCCACTATTTCAGTGCTGGATACCATGGCGTTGCTGGGACCTGATATGAGCCGTGCTCGTGTGCGTGCTGCGATTGATTTGTTGGGCGGTGTGGGTAAAAAGCGCTTGAAGAAAATGGAACGTGAATACCGCACGGTATCGGCCCAGATAGAGCAGCAACTCTCCTGATTCATTCCTGTTTACAGTCTGTCGGCTCCTGGAGCCGTCGGCTGTTGTCTTTGGTTCAATCGGTTTTTCGGTTGAACCCTCTCCTTGTTTTGTCAGGTTTGTTCTTCCTTTGGGGCGGGATTTCAGTCCTATAGTAGCATTTGGCCACGGAATGGCAGTCGATAGACTGGCAGTTATAGCGAGTACCCCGGCCTTTTGCCTGACTCATCCGGGGGATTCTGTGCCACCGAGTCAGGGAAGCCAGATATCGGGAGCAAGGTTGTGTTAGCCGCTTCAACCCAGACAAAATTACAAACGGTTCTGACAGCAGCGTCCAGCCATCCGGTGCCCGAATTGGCGGCAGCGGAAATTCGCCAGGGCTTGCACGGCGAGGCGTTGTCACAAGTGGTTTTTTTCTGTTCAAACGATTATGACCTGGAGCGCTTGTCTCAGGCTCTGACGCGCCATTTTAAGGGTGTGGATGTCGTTGGCTGTACCACTGCCGGTGAAATATCTGCGAAAGGTTATGGTACTGGTGGTATCACAGCCATTGGTTTTCCCCGACGCTACTTCAGTATTGAGGCCGCTCTGGTCACGCATTTGGCCGATTTCAGCTTCCAGGATGCTCAGGCTTTGGTGAATGGCATGCTGGATACCTGTCATGAGCGCCAGGTTGCGCCCGTCAAAGGGCATACCTTTGCGCTGACCTTACTGGATGGCTTGTCGGTTCAGGAAGAGCGTTTGCTGCAGTTGCTCAATGCCCACCTGGGAAGCATCCCGTTATTGGGAGGGTCTGCAGCGGACAATATGTGTCATCGTCGAACGCACGTGTATTTTAATGGCTGTTTTCACGCCGATGCGGCTGTTTTGCTGATGGTGAATACGGCGTGTGACTTTGAAGCGTTCAGCATCCATCATCTGGTTGAAACGCCCAGCAAGCTGGTCGTCACCGAGGCGGACGCGACGGAGCGGCGCGTAATTGAATTGAATGCCGAACCCGCTGCCCTGGAATATGCCCGCGCCCTGAATTTACCGGTTGAAGCCCTCAATGCCGAGGTGTTCGCTCTGAACCCGTTAACCGTCAAGCTCGGTGATCGTTTTTACCCGCGTGCCATTCAAAAGGTTAACCCGGATTTAAGCCTGTCATTTTATTGCGCCATTGATACCGGCATTGTTTTAACCCGATCAAAACCTGACCGGATTCTGGAGCGCTTGAGCGAGTTATTTGATGATATTAGTCGGCGTATTGGCACACCACAGCTGGTGCTGGGGTATGACTGTATTTTCAGGCGAATCGAAATCGCTCATTACGGTTTGTGTGATCAGGCGTCTGAAGTGCTGAAACAGCACAATGTGATTGGTTTTAATACTTATGGTGAGCAGTTTAATGGCATGCACCTGAACCAGACGTTTACCGGAATTGCGCTGGGAGGCGTGAGCTTTTGAGTACTGAGCTGGAGCAGTTGCGGCAGCAGGTTGCCGAGCTGCAGCAGCGCAATCGTCGTTTGGAAAAAATCAACCAGGCGTTGGTCAAGCGCGTCGAGGCTGGCCCTGAACAAGACGAAGGGGCGTACGATCACTTCAAGCATTCTGTCTTTCTGGCAGAGCAGGTGCGGGAACGCACTCAGGCGTTGAATGACACCATGCAGCGCCTGAAATCGACCAATCAGGAATTACTGCGAGCCACGGCTGAAGCCCAGCATGCTCATGAGTTACTGCGAGAAGCAATCGAGAGTATTTCAGACGCTTTTGTTTTGTACGACTCGAAGCGACACCTGGTCTTGGCAAACAGTCGTTTTAATGCCTTCTGGCGCTCTGCTGGCGTGCAGATTCGTCCGGGAATGCACCAGCAGGAAGTCCACAAACTGTCACAGCAGTACCGTCTGATCGATCGTTATTATGGCGATTCGCCCGCCACGCGTTTTGCGTTGCCTGGGGATGGCAAGATTTTTCATATGCGCAGTGGGGCCTGGGTTCATGTCAGTGAACGCACAACGCGTGATGGTGGCCTGGTTGTGTTGTACAAGGACATCAGTTCTCTGATTGAGAATGAGCGTGCCTTGCGAGAACGCGCTTTGGCCCTGAAAACCCGCACGTTGCAAAACACGCTGGATAACCTGTCTCAAGGTGTGGTTCTGGTGAATTCCGGGAATCGCATTGAAGCCTGGAATCGACGTTTTTCCGAACTGACCGGTTTGAATCAGACGCAGTTGGAAGCGGGGTACCGTTTTACCACCGTGATGCAATGGACGGAAGTGGATGACCTGAATCCGGGATCTTGCGATTCGGATGGCATTCCCTGCTTGCAAAAAGAACAGGTGTTGAGCGACGGGCGCGTGATTGAGGTGCGCACCCACCCGGTGGCCGGTGGGGAATTTGTGAATACCTACACGGATGTTACGGCCAACAGTCAAGCCGTGAAGGCACTGGCAGACAGTGAACACCGCATTCGCTTGATCACCGATGCGGTGCCTGCGTTGATCGCCTTTGTGGATAAAGACATGCGTCTGGCATTTTCCAACCGCGCGTATGAAAGTTGGTACGGCTATTCCCGTGATGACATCATTGGACGACACCTGGATGCGGTGGTCAGCCAGGAACAAATGTCCCGGCTGCACCCCTTTGTCAGTCAGGCGATGTCCGGTGAACGCGTGACGTTTGAAATTACCGATCCGGCGGCAGATGGTACGGTTCGTCATGTGATCAAGAATTATGTGCCAGAGCAGGATGAAGAGGGTGTCGTACAGGGGTTCTATGTGCTGGTTCAGGATATTTCTGAAATCCGCCGCACGTCCGAAGCACTCTCCCAGGCGTATCAACATCTGGAGCAGCGCGTACAAGACCGGACATCCGAGCTAACCGGCTTAAACAATCAATTGCGTCAGGAAATTGAAGAGCGACGCATTATCGAATCCCGTTTGCTGGACGCCAAGCGGGAAGCCGAGCAAGCCAACTACAGCAAAACCAAATTCCTCGCGGCAGCCAGCCATGATCTGCTGCAACCCATGAACGCTGCCCGATTGTTCTGTGCCTCCCTGCTTGAGCACTCTCTGGATGATCGCACCCGCCAGTTGGTGGCGTCATTAAGCTATTCCCTGGAAGATGTAGAGACTTTACTGGCGGCATTGGTGGATATTTCCAAGCTGGATGCCGGGGTGGTGAAGCCAGATATTACCTCTTTTAATGCCGGTGATTTGTTGTCAAATCTGGCGAATGAGTATCGGACATTGGCGGCAGATGCTGGTCTGGGATTCCGTTTTTGTTTGTCGTCTGCTGTGATTCACACGGATTCGCAGTTGCTGGCGCGAATCCTGCGCAATTTCTTGTCCAATGCTGTGCGTTATACCCGACAAGGCAAGATTGTGTTGGGATGTCGGCGTCGTAAAGACAGCGTTGAAATTCAGGTAATGGACACTGGCGTCGGGATTAGTGAAGACAAGCTGGAGGAGATTTTTCAGGAATTTAATCGTGGCAGTCAGTCGGATACTGCACGTGATAAAGGCTTGGGTCTTGGTCTGGCTATTGTTGAGAAAATGTCCGGAATTTTGGGACACTCCGTGAATGTCCGCTCGATACCCGGCAAAGGCTCCTGCTTTTCTGTACGGGTTCCCTACGGTCATCAGGTTGTGATGCGTCGTGCGACGTCTCCCGGTATGGCTGCGTTGGGGAATTTGCAATTTCAGGGGTTGACTGTCCTGGTCATTGATAATGAAGCCTCTATCTGCGAAGCCATGAAGCTGTTGTTGGGTGGATGGGGGTTTGAGGTCGTGACGGTTCGAAGTTATGAGCAATTATTTCAGCATCGAGAGCAACTGGAAGCCACGCTGGATTTGGTGATTGCCGATTATCATCTGGATAATGGGGAAACGGGTCTGGATGCGGTGTATCGCATGAAAGCCGAACTGGCCATTGAAGTGCCGGTATTGATGGTGACGGCTAATTATACCAACGAGTTGAAACAAGAAGTGCGGCGGTTGGGTTATCGTTTGATGAACAAACCGGTCAAGCCCGCCAAACTAAAGGCTGTACTGCATCATATGGTGCAGCACAGCCTGCTCTCTCCTGTATCTCCGCCCGCCCCTTCGGCATCCGATCGTGTACTTTGATACCGAGTGGATGCCGATGAACACTCTCTGTTGGTGCTGTTACTGACCACGTCCCATGACCATGACTTCAACGGTTTTGAACATGATGTACAAGTCCATTTTCAACCAACTGGAAAGGCTGCTTAACGCCAGGCCGTAGGTGTGATCAAACCCGACTTTGGAGCGCACATCTTCAATGCAGGTGTCATAGCCCTGATTGACCTGAGCTAACCCCGTGATACCTGGTGGTACTCCGTAAGTGCGTTCTGCAAAGAATGGAATAGCCGCTTCCAGCTTGTGGTAAAAACCGGGCCGTTCGGGGCGCGGCCCAATAATAGACATGTCTCCCACCAATACATTAATAAACTGGGGCAGCTCATCCAGACGGGTTTTACGCAGGAAATTGCCCACTCGCGTAATGCGCGCATCCTGTTTTTTAGCCCAGGTTGCGCCAGTGCCTTTCTCTGCGTTTTGCACCATGGTGCGGAATTTGATCATTTCAAACAACAAAACGCGATCAGGAAAGGATTTACCAATCCGCAATTGGCGGAAAAAAATTGGCCCGGATGACTCCAGTCGAATGGCAAGGGCAATCAGGGGGAAGAGAGGCAGGGTCAGTATCAGGCCAATCAGAGAGAAAACAACATCAAAGGTGCGTTTGGCTCGGGCGGTTACCGGGTCAATGGTGAAGGTGCTCTCAAGTGTGCGTTCTTCAAGTGTGTTGGCGTCCATAGGGGGCTTTCCTCGTGAAGGTTCCTGTGTTTCTGAAACACGCTGCCAGCGTTTTCCGGTTTTTCCTGTCAGGTAGCGCCAGCTGCCGATGAGTCCTGCGCAGTGACCGACAACCAGATAATTCAGGCTTTTTATCAGACGCTGGTTTTGCCAGCCTGGGTTGATGATGGGGAGTAATGCAAGGGTGTAGCCAAACAACTGGGCGGCTGCCAGGGTTATGAATACGGGGTACATCGGGGCCAGCAAGAGGCTGCCGATCAAGGCAAGCAACATCAGCCAAGGCATGATGACACGCAGTGCCTTGCCAGACAGAAAGTTAAAAGCGGTATAGCCGAAGCGAGGGTTGAGCAGAGGGAGAAGGCGAATCAGTTGCTGGGTGTTCCCCGAGCTGATGCGCAGGCGGCGATTGAAGTCCATGGAGTCGTCCGATTTCTCCAGCTCCAGTGACAGAATTCGATTGTCCTGAATGGCCTGATACCCCTTGAGTACGACATTCATGGGCAATATAAAGTCGTCATTAATGGTATCGCTGGGCAGAGACGTAAAGCTGTTGCGACGAAACAGGTAAAAAGCCCCGTGTGCTCCCATGGTTGCGCCTAATCGGGATTCTCGTGTTTTGATGGCGCTTTGATAATCCCAATAGGCAGACTCGCCTCTGGAGCCGGGTTCCAGTAATTGATAATGGCTGTTGACGACCCCGATTCGTGGTGTCTGGAACTGGGCGGCTGCAAGTAATAAAGCATCAATGGGAGTGATGGCCGAGACGTCACTCAATGCAATGATATCCGCCTGACTGCTACCAACCACTTCATTCAGAACGGCAACCTTGCCCCGATTTTGCTGGAAGTTGCAAATCTCTATGGGCATTTGGGGATATTGAGCTGCTTCCCGTTGAGCCAGTTCGGCGGTGTTATCAGTGCAGCCGTCACAAGCAATGGTGATGGTCAGACGACTGGCCGGATAATCCAGCAGATTGATGTTGCGTATCTTGCGTTGGATCCAGCGTGCTTCGTTATAGGCTGGGACAATCAGATGAATGTGAGGCAGTTGGACATCTTCTGGCTGTGACATATAGCCACGTTGAAGCGGCTGAGGCTGGTGTTCCTGACGATTCCGGGCCAGTTGCTTGAGCAATAGGGGGTAGCCTGCGTGGTGGTAGACGACCAGAAATCCGCTCACGCATGTGACTGCGATCAGCAAGCACTCCATCATGCTGACGCCTCCTGTGACAGGCCAACCAGTGCTTCATATTGGCGCACCATAGCTTTGACATCGCCGTGCTGTGTCACCCAGGCTCGTGGGTTGTAATCGTGTTTATGAGTGAGCTGATGCGTCAGAGCGACGGCCAGCGCGGCAGAATCCCCTGCAGGGACGACCAGGCCAGACTCTGGGCACAGGGTTTCTTTTGAGCCGCCTACGTCTGTTACAACGGCTGGAATATCACAGGATTGGGCTTCCAGTGACGACAGAGGGAAACCTTCCTTGAAAGAAGGTAAGCAAAACACATCCAGAGACTGGTAAAACAGCGGCATGGTGTCGAGGTGCCCGAGAAAATGCACTCGTTCGGCCAAACCGAGGGTAGCGGCCTGTTGTTTCAGAGCTGATTCCAGTGAGCCTGAACCGGCCAGAGCAAGGTGTACATCCGCTGGCAAATCCACCAGAGCATCAATCAGAATATTTTGCCCCTTCACACTTTCCATGCGCCCACCGCAGCCAATTAACGGGGTATCAACAGGCAGTCCCAGCGCCTTTCGGCATGCCTGTTTATTACTGGGCTGGAATCGTTCGCTATCAATACCATTGTGAATCACTGTAACGGATGCCAGCCCCAAATGGTGCTTCATGGCATTGGCAACGGTATTGGCATCTGCAATCAGTGTGGGTCGAACCAGTGTTAGCAGATGGCGTTGCAGCTTGCAGCGCTGTGGGTTTTCCAGATGCCAGGCGTCATGTTCTGTATGAATGATGTGTTTGACACCCGCCAGTCGGGCAGCGATACCGGCATAGAGTAATGGGCCAATATGGTGAGTGTGTACAACCGTGGTGTGGTGACACCGGAGCAGTTGGCGCAGTTGCCAGATCGTTGTGAGGTGAAAGCCCGGCGGTTTATTCAGGAAAATCAGCTTGTCAGCAATGGATTCCAGCCGTGGCCAGGCTTGAATGGCTTCTTCCCGGCTGCCTTCCAGACTGATAATCAAGGTATGGTCTGCGTTGGAGAACGCTGCCAAATCCAGTGCCATCGTCTCAATGCCACCGGGTTGTAAGTGCTGAACCACCTGTACCACTGTGCTCATAGTTTCTCCTGTCCATCCTGGTGTGCAGCAACGACTGATTGGTTCAGATAGTAGTCCTTATAACTTCCGGATGAACAGTCGTATGTTGAGTCGCTCTGTAAAATTTTGTGTGTGCCCTGTTACAAAAATGTACATACCTTGTGGTTTGGGCGCACACACACCGAAATATTGGCCGGCTTTTTTACTTTGGGGTGTTGTATTTGAGAGCCAGTGCCTCGATTTTTTGTCGCCAGGAGGTTAGCTCTGATAGAGACACAGTGTTCATGATTTTCCAGTCATCCGGGATGACCCGCGTCAGTTCTTTCAGTAATGACTGAGCATCTGTTCTGCGTTGGGCCTGATATTCCAGCCACAACATCCAGCGCAAGTCCTGAATGCCTTCAACCAGACTCAGTAAGCGGGCGTCAATCGGGGGAATGGGTTCACACGGTGTGTGTGAGGGATACAGCAACTGGACGTCACTTTCTCGACCATCGGTAGGATCAAAAGGGTCTGCGGTGGGCATGCGGGCATGCCATTGCAAGAAACCGTCCGCTCGTGTTTGCCACAGAAAGAACCCACTGGCCGCCCGCCAGCTCCCGGGCTTGCCATAGGCTCCCAGATTATAGAGCCAGACCTGTTGATGGCTTTTCTGAAAATGATGGATGCGATCCTGATTGGCACCAAAGCCTTCATTAACCAATAGCAAGTCAAATGCCTGCGCCAGTGTTTCATCCTGGGTGTGGTTCAGGTGACCTGCCAGCGTGAGCTGAGTGTCTCTCAAAGAAGTATTTTCCTTGATCGCCTGAAAATGGCTTTGCTGCCCTGGATTGGAAGGCTCGTCGGCTGTCACCCAGGCCGGGCGGGGTCGGAGATCGGACATGAGCTGCTGGTTAATGGAAGACAACGTGTCGACGGTGGTCGCGGGGCTGCCTGTCGAGGCGAGTAAGCGTTTGGCCGGCGTATAGGCAACGACTGGCGATAGAAACCCAATCTCATGAATGCGAGTCAGTTGGGTCAGCAGGCGTTGCTGGTTGGCTTTTGTATCTGGCGTAACCAGTGGAGGAGCAATGCCGGTCAGCCCCAGTTGCTTCAGGAATCGGAGGTCACACACTTCCTGCCGGTCGGCCCAGACCGCAGTGTCCTTGAACCAGTCGAAATGAACGGCTCGATCCAGATAAACACCAATGGGGCGATCAGCCGGGGGCAGTTGTACATCCAGCACCTGTATTTCAATCGGGTGTGTCAATAGATCCTGGCCAACTTGTACCCGAAGCTCACCCAAATAAATACCGGCCCGAGTGTTCTCCGGTACACGTACCAGGATATTCAGACGCCGAGGTAGGGGATGGCTGTCCAGCGGTGGCAATGCTCCAGCTCTGAGCAAACTGTTATCAGGTTCCAGCAAGGTTGAGGACAAGCCAGAACGCCGCACTTGCCATTGTCCCCAACGCACACTGGTGGGCAACTGATTGGGGCCTGATACCGGGGTGATTAACTGTATCTTGGCCTTGGCGGGCATGCCCCGATGATGCAGCTTCAGGTTGATACTGACGACGGTGCCCGGTGCTGCTTTTAACGCGTGTGACGCCATAGCCTCCAGGCGCAGCCCATGAAGGCCGTAGTTGGTGATGCTTTGACTGAAAAGAGGCCAGGCCTTGATCGGCCAGTTATCGTGCCACCACTGGGCACGTTCGGCCTCAACGGCATAGCGTTCGGGGTAGTCCACTTCGGGTTCAGCCAAAATCGCCGCGACAAACCCCGCTTCAGGTTGATCGCCCTGAAACGTGAGCTGCAAGCCGTTGTCATCAACGGTGACTGGAAAACTGACCCGGTGTGACTGACGCCGCCCGAACAAGTGCCATGAGGTATCGGCGGGTTCTGGTTCTTGCTTTAGGCCATGAAGGTATTCCTGTGCAATCCACTGCTGGGGTGAAAGTCCCCATTGATGAACCAGTTGGCCTTCGGCGTGTATTTGACGTTGCAGAGGGTGGGGTAGATATTCCCATTCACCGGGATCACGCAACCATAAAGTAACGTGCCATTGTCCGGCTTCTAAAGGTAGATGAAGAGATTCGATCCCCCGAATGCCATCGGATGAGAGTGCGTCAGCTGCCTGTTTTTTCTGGCTGCGATCAATGGCTTTTAGCAAGCTACCTTGCAGCCATGGGTTGTTGACGGTCAAGGGATTGAAGCCGGGCCAGAGCGGGCTGCTAGCCGCTCCCAGATCCCAGCCTTTGGCCCCGTGTCCAAGGGGGCGGGGTTTGATGAAATTAACCGATTTCAACTCTAGGCGGCTGTTGTTGTTTGCCGCGAATACAATAATTTGCCGCAGCTCTTTTGGAGAAAAAAGCCGCCCAGATGGCGTTTTTAAGCCTTGCATTGGAATTTTTATCTGGAAGTGGCCAGTTGGAATGACCCGCTCCAGATTGATGCGATTGGAGTAATCAGGCTCGTGTTGGTCATCCATCCGAATAACCACGGTTTGCTCAAACTGGGATGGGTTAATGCCCGATACGGCTAACAGGGTGCCTGCCATCAGATCGGGTGGTGTTGGGAACTGGTGCTCCAACCTGGTGGTAGATGAACCGCCGCACCCTATCAGATTAACAGCAAGTGTTATCACCAGCATCAGTCTTGTGGTAATGATGCTCACCTCAGACTTGACCTCCCATGTCAATGGTGACTCCCCGCTTGGCACCGTGCATTTCCTGGTGTGCCACATTGGGGTTAATCATTGGGGGAATTCGGGTTAAAACCGGTACTTTGGTCAGTGCTTCCAGGGATTCACGTCGGCGAATGGTGTTGTCAGACAGCTCCAGTACTAAAGCAATGCCGCCTCCCAAAAATAAACCACCGAAAAAACCGGCAATTACGAACACAACAGGAGGCAGGTTGGTTGGGGCTGAAGGTGTAAATGGTCGGTCAATAACCTTGACACGCTTCTCTTGTTCAAAAATACCCAGAGAGCCGGTAATACGCGCCATTTCATAGCGTTGCAGCAGTTCATCGTACAGATCACGCTTGATCTTAATGTCTCGGTCCAGGCGTGAAATTTCTCGTTCTTGTTCACTGAACTGAGCTGTTTGTGTTTCAAGCTCGGTAATCATCCGTCGCAAACTGGCGGTTTCCTCTCCTAATGAATCAACCCGGTTGCGGGCCATCTGAAGGTTTTCCAGTTGTGAGACCAGCAATGGCTGGGTTTTACTGCCATCACTGCTTTCCAAAGAGCCGCTGCTGGCAATGTCCCAGAGTTGTTCTGTATTTACGGTTTGTTCGTTGGATGTCAGAATATTTTTACGTTCTTCTTCCAGGCGTCGCAGGCTTCTGATGGCTGCCTGAACCTTGCTGTGCCCATCCATGTAGCGTGCTCGAAGTAAAGCCAGCTCGCCACGAATGCGTACGATTTGCTCTTCCAGACGCCCAACAACCGGGTTGGTACGGGAAAGTTGTTGGTCCAGACTCCCAAGGCCTTTTTTGACTCCGGCCATTTCGGCTTCTTTTTCAGCCAGATTTTGTTTGAGCTGGGCCAGACGAGCGTATTTGGATATTTGCAGCTCGGGTAATCCGCCCTGATTATTGGTCTTGTACTCCGCGAGAGCCTGTTCCGCTTTATCCAGTTCCTGGCGGCGGTTTTCCAGGTGCTCGGACAGGAAATAAGTGGAATCCCTCATGGATGAACGCTCAGGGGCCAGTAGCTGTTCAACAAAATGATTACTGATGGCTTCCAGAGTTTCTTTCATGCCGTCGGGGGAAGAGGCTTTATAGTCGATGCGGATCATGTCCTTGCCCGCCATTTGCATCGACAAGGCCCCGGCCAGACGGCCTATTTCATAGTCACGTTGCTCTGGGCTGCTGTCTTCTGTAATGAAACTACGCTCCATGGCCACCGCGCTGAGAATATGACGGCTGTGCAGCAGGGTTTGCAGAGCACTGAAACGCTCTTTCAGCATGGCTGAAATCGCCAGATCCTCAAGAAATGGATTCATCTTGGCTGTTTCCTGAATCAGCATGCTGGTGTGGGCAGCGTACTTTTTCGGAGCAACGGCACCGATGGTGCCCCCAAGAATGGGAAGCAATAAGGCAGGCACAATAATCGAGTACCGCCGTCGCCAGGCTCCCTCAAAAATGATCAGAAAACGCGACGCAATGCTCGTCATAACGCGTCCAGCCACCCCGATAGCAAGTGTGCTCTGGCCTGCCAGGTGTGCTCCCTGACCAGGGCCTGACGGTCTGGACTGGAGGGTGCGTTGGCCGATGCCAGGATAGCATTGACCCAGTCATCAGCGGTGGTGGCTATCGCAACATGATCTTTATACGGCATCAAGGCTGGGAACGGTGTACTGACAACCGGGCGGCCCGTGGCCAGATATTCGCGCAGTTTGAGCGGGTTGCAGGATCGAATCTGGGCGTTGTCGAGGAACGGTAGCATGGCAATGTGCCAGTGTTGGCTGTAGCCGGGCAGTGCCGAGTGAGGGCGAGGCCCCAGATGCATCACATTGGGCAGAGCCAGAACCCGGCTGACGTCCGTTTCAATGTTGCCAATCAACAGGAAGCGGACATCGCTCAACCGTGAAATGACCGCCACCAGCAAGTCAATGTCCAGCCAATTCGACAGGCTGCCATAAAATCCGACGGTAATCTTGCCATCATCGGGAAAATCATCCGCCCGTGCTACTGGTGTCGCAAAACGGTGGTAATCGACGCCGTGAGGGAGCAATCGGGTTGTGTTCTCCGGGAATTTTTGCACCAGCTTGTCGCTGGCTGCAACGATCAGGTCGGCCTTGTCCATTAGCTCTTGTTCCCGGCTTGCCACAGTGTCGTGATCGACACCTGCCAAAGCACTGAAATCATCGCCACAGTAATACACCAGCGATGTGTCACCCAGGTGTCCGGCCATATCGACGGCGGTAGGTAATGATGTCCATAAAATAGGATTTTCAATCCCAAGGCGTTGCAGCGTGGGATGGATCTGGCGCTTCAAGAGTACTCGGGCCAGCTTGCGTTCCAGTTGGCACCGGGGGGCTGGCAGTGTTTTGGGGTGAATAACCGTCAGGTTGGGTTCATTCTCGGTAGTGGTTGCCATTGCTGGTGCTGTCCGGGTATTCCGCGCGGTCAATTTTTGCCAGATACGGCGAGCATCCCGAAAACTGATGTTGGGGCGGCGAAGCCCTATGGAGTTGATCCACACAACCTGACGCTCCTCTTTCAGGTGTCGAATCAGGTGTTGGGTGCTGGATGGCAGACCACCCCAGTCTTCACCAAATACGATCAGGCTGCGTTTCATTCAGTGATGTCCCTGGTGTCTGTCATAAGGCGATCTTCTGGTTGTAGTGAACGAATAACCCGAGCAGGGGAACCACCGGCCAGAACCATGGGCGGCAGGTCTTTGGTGACAACGCTGTCGGCGGCCACAATAGTACCTTGCCCTATGGTCACACCGGCCATGACGGATACCCCGGTGGCCAGCCAGACATCGTTTTCCAGAATGATATCGCCAACTTGATCATCGTGTTCTGGCAGACCTTTGGCTCGCTCTTCCGGGTCGAGAGGGTGGCCCGGGTAGCCAGCCAGAAGTGTTCTTCCTGCAATTCGCGTGTTATCTCCGATTTTAACCAGGTTGCCGACCGCAATGGTGGTCATCCAACCGACATCGGTATTGCTGCCAATTTCCAGACGGGGTGGTGTTGCAGCGCAAGTGCGGCCTGAAAAAGTTGTTTGCCCTGAAATGCGTGCATTTTTCTCAATGTATATTTCAACCGGGCCCGAAATATACGGCAAGCCACCATAAAGCAACATGTTTTTACCGTATTGGGTGACCCTTCCTTTGAATAGCGGTGTCCACCAGAAAATACGCAATAGCGTTGAGAGCAAATCCCGGATCAGACAATACAATTGATACAAGGGAGTGAAAATGAACTTTGGCGCAGGCATTTCGAAGGACAATACCATTCTGGCAGTGGTCAGAATGCATCGGGCAACGGAACTGTCTCCCTGTTTTACCCATTGCTTAAAGCCAGACATAGAAAATACGGACATGTAACACTCCTTGAAAAAGCAATCTGACGTATCGGCTCCAGTTTGGTTGATCCATTACGGGAGTGCAACGGTCGTGCTCCAGACAATGATGGCAAATCTGACGCCCCCGATACATTCGATGAGAAAATATCTGCTTACGATAACGGTGTCGTGTGTGGAATTGTTTCAAATTGAATCCATAGCGTGACATCGGTCATCTTCCTTTGGATGACGGTGGTATCGGCGGTAAATTCTTGTCAGCCCAGTTGGCTACAGCGATGACCTGAGCCGTCAGAATATAGATGGGCCAGGTAAAACCCTGTGTCAAAAACGTACCGGAAACGATGGTCCCCATCAGTCCAGCGAAAACGGCCATGGCAGTCGAGTGGACGGCTGAAGGCACCGGGATGGGGCTGGCTTCAATGCGATTCAGGGTTCTCAAGGCCGTTAACATCAGTTGTACGATCAGTGTGATAAAGACTCCCAGGCCCAGAAACCCGGTTTCTGCGAGCACCCCGAACCAGGTACTGTGAACAGCATGATTCAGGCCATCCCAATGAGGGCTATAGAAATAATAATTGGAGTAAAAGTTATCCAGTCCAACACCGGTAAGCGGGTTGTGAACCGCCATGCCGAATGCTGCCTCCCAGGCATACAGACGCCCTTTGGCGGAAGCGTCCAGCCCTTCTTCTTCGGCACCACCCGATGCGCGGCCAGAAATACCGGCGGCCAGGTACAAAATGGCAGCCGCGACGGCACCAATGCCAAAGAACAACACCTTGTTTTGTATTCGGCGATAACCATAGATGCCAAAAATGGACATGATTCCCAGCAAGCCACCACGGCTTTGCGTTGCCAGTACCGCCCAGAACAGCACCGGGACGGCAAAGACACCGAGCCAGCGATTGGCGCGGGAGCTGCCTTTGGCCATAATCAGGCTGACCGCGAAAGACATGGGGAACATGAGTACCAGGGCCAGGTCATTGGGATCGCCCAGTACCGAACCGATGGCCCGCCCAATTGTCACGCGGGTTTCTTCAACCAGCCCGATGCCAGCCAGTTTGTTGCTGATAGCGACGGCCCCCACCATGATGCCGGAAACCGTAATCAGGCGAGACGTCAGGGAAAAGTCAGACGCGGTGCGTGACAGCCAGGCAATCGCGTACGTCATCAAGGCGATTTTCCAGTAAATGCCCTTGAAGTAGTTAATCGCAATAGGTCGATTGCTGGCCATAATCACACCGACGACGACCAGCAGAAAAAAGATACTGAGGGTGACGAATTCCTTGCGCCAGTAAACCTGAATCTTTCGTGACAGTCCGATATGCCAAAATAAGGCAAACAGGGAAGCCAATGACAGCATTAAGGGAATTTTCAGCGAGTACAGTTGCGGGAATACTTCGTGCAGACGGAAAAAAGAAAAGGCAACAAACAGCAGTACCATGAGAAAAGGCACATGCAGTACAAACACCAGCGCGAACGGAATCAGGCTGAATACCATCACCACTGCGGGGTGGGGCACCAGTTTCCAGACGACAGCGATGAGCAGGCAAATGCTGCTGGCCAGCACCGCCTGTGGGAAGCGTCTTTGCAGCGCTAGGGACATTTACCGGGCATCCAGCGTTCGATAAAACTGATCGGTATTTTGATCATTTCTAACCGGATTGCCAACAGTAACATGGAGAACGTTGCCAGCAGAGCCATCCCGCAACGTGCCCAGACAGACAGTTCCAGCATCATCCCAACCGCAATCCAGGCAACGGCAGCAACCGTAAGCAACAAGCCGGAAGCAAGCGGATAGGGGATGTGGAACAGGCGTTGCCCAATGATGTAAAACAGAATCAGGCGCAGTAACTGGGCGGCCAGCAGCGCCACCGTCACTCCCCAGACGGCGTAGAGCGGCGTTAACCACAACATGAACCCAAGACCGGCAGCACCACTGATGGCATTGATAACCACCTGTGCTCGCGTGGTATTACCAGCAAAACAGCCCAGATTCAGAAACTCGGACAACTCCTTGCAAGCAGCGGCCAAAATCAGCAGTGCAGCGTATTGGCCTGCGACGGCGTAGCCTGCGGGCATGAGCCATTCGATCAGTACTGGCGTTCCCAGGCTGACGGCGACCGTGATGATCAGAGTCAGTGCCACCCCGGTGCTGGTATACAGCACAACACGTTGACGTCCGTCGTCACCAAACAGGATTTCAAAACGTTTGGGCATCCACCACATGCCATAAGGCTGTAGTAGCAGCACAACGGCAATGGCAAATTTGGCCGCAACCCCGAAGTGAGCGACCTGTTCAAGGCTGGCGTGCTGAGCCAGAATCCAGCGATCCAGCCCATTCAGTGTGAACGCAAGGATACCGCTGAGCACAATGGGGAAACTGTAGGTCATGGCTCGTTTGGCTATGTGAGGGCTGAGTCCAAGGCCGGTATCCCGAATCTGCAAGTAACCCAGAATCAACGCTTGTAGAAGGGCGGTATAGACACCGGCTTCCAGTACTCCGATCACGCCGCGATCCATATTCAGGAAGACAACCGTGAGTATGGCCTGCAAGACAGCCCGGCCAGTCGTGACCAGGAAAAATGTTCCGGCCATATCCCGCATGCGCAGCCAACCCAGCGGGACGGCAATGCCGCCTTCCAGTGCCAGCATCAGTAAAATCAGTTGTACGGCTTCGGTTTCGATGTCACCGGGCACCCAATTTGCCACCGTTGCTGCGCCGTACCAGGCGGCAGGTATCATGGCGATGCCAATCAGTAAGGTCAGGGTGTAAATATTGCCTGCCAGGCGGTGGCGGCTTTTGGACTCTTTTTCGGCACCTGCGAAACGGTACAACGCATCTTCCAGCCCCATGCCCACCAGCACACTGCCAATCATGGCGATGCTGCTGACCACTTCGAGCTGGCCAAATTCGGCTTCGGTCAGGCGATGAGCAATGAAAGGCAGCATCAGCAATGAAATGCCCTTCATCAGAGCAATGCTGGCTCCGTAGAGTAAGCCGTGCTTGAGAAGAGAAGGGAGCTTAAACGCCATAGTCAGACATCCTCACTGATCTGGCTGAAAGAAATGGTGCAATGAATCGGGCTGGTGATCGCTGCGATAAGCCACCGCACGCTGCGCTGCTTCGGTGCCAATGGACTTGATCTGGTCAGGGTCATCATGCAGTGAACCAAGCAGGGTGGCTAGCGCGTTGGTGTCGTTGGGAGGGTATTTCAAACAGTCTCGCTCATGCGTGAGTTGTTTGTCCCAGTAAGCCCCATCAGACGGAATGACAACACAATGCCCCGCCGCCATGGCTTCCAGAATCGACAGTCCAAAAGGTTCTTGATGACTTGTTGACACAAACACATTGCATCCGGCTCGAAGGTCGTCGAGGTTATCCGGTTGTTCAAACCACTCGACGCCGTCAATCGCTACCGGTGCTTCCGATACGCCCAGTTGGGTTTGAGCAGGCCGGATGTAACAAATTCGGGTTTCCGGGCGCTGCGCGGATGGGACCGCTTTCAGAGCCGATAACAAGGTTGGCAAGCCTTTCCATTCCAGTAACGATGCAGCCCACAGCACGCGCGCGGTTTGGTACTGACAGGGAGCAGGCCAACTTTCGTAAGGCAAGGTGTTATGGAAGGGGTGAAACGTTTCGGGCAATTGCTGCGGACGGCCGGGCTGATAGCGATCCAGTGCTGCCAAAAGCGACGGTTTGGTGGTGTCGAGATATTGCACCTGATCCGCCTGGTTCAGGCATCGCCCAATGGTACGTGAGGTGGCGACCGGGCCGTGAACCATTTGCAGGATTCGATAGCACAACACCGAGCGGGCAAAGTACAGCCCCAGATCAACGCCGGGGCCAGAAGCCCCAATCGCGATGTCTATTTTACCCAGTCGCAATCGGGCCAGCAGTACTTGTAAGGCGATCAATCCGTTCAGGGCAAAAAAAGGCAACCCCTGCTGTTGTTTGGCCAACCAATTGGGCAGATATAACCGTAAATGCTTGCCGTTCAATCTGGGCCATGAATGCGAGTCTGCACTGAGTACGGCAATGTCGAATGGTGTTGAGCCGGTCTGATTGATCAGGGGGCGCAGCAGGTTCTCCGTGGCAATCTTGGAACCGCCGGTAAAAGCGGTTGGATCAAGTACCAGAATACGTTGTGTGGTGTCTGTGCAAGAGCCAGAAAGTCGGCGCTTGAGTGAACAGAGCTTGTTCATGACGCTCTTGAACAGGGTTTTGGTCAGAGCACGAGCGGCGGTTCCGAAACGCCAGGGCATGGCGGCAGGTTGTTCCAGTTGGTGCTGATACAGTTGCTCGAAACAGCGCACATTCTGCTGGATGGTGAAGTGCTCAAGTATCCGCTGGCGACCTGCTTGTCCCATGTGTTGACGTTGAATCGGGTGGTGTTTCAGGGTTTGTATTGCGTTTGCCAGCGCGTTGGCATCGTTCGGTGTGACCAGTAATCCGGTGGTTTGGTGGTGAATCACTGACGAGATGCCTCCAACATCCGGGGCAATGACGGCCAACTCGCACAAGCTGGCTTCAGCCAGCGCCAACCCGAAGACCTCTTCTCGAGCACCCGTGACGTATAAATCGGCACCACCACGCAGCCAGCCGGTGACATGGCTTTTCTCGCCCAGAAAATGAACCCGATCCTGTAACTTCAGTTGATGAGCCTGATCATTCAAGGCGGTTGCAGAATCTCCGTCACCGATGACGACCAGATGCATGTCCGGTTCGGATGCGTGCAGTTGAGACAGGGCATCAATCAGCAGATCCACGCCCTTGCGGTGAATCAGGGAGCCTGTGGTGATCAGCACAAAGGCGGAATCGTCCAGTTGCAGTGTTTTGCGAATGTTGTGCTCTGGCACTGCATCCAGTGCTTCGGTGTCCAGACCGTTGGGAATGACATCAACGTTTTGGGCTGGTACACCATCGTCCAGCAGTTGTTGCACTACGGGCTGGCTGACGCCGACTGCCACTGGCAGGTGGTGCAAACCGAGCGTCAGGCGATCACGTGCAGGGTAGCGAGCGTGTAAATGCGCGACCAAAGGCACCCGATGCTGTCGGGCTGCATGATTGAGCCACTGACAGGGGGCGGCACTGTTGGCATGAATCAGGCGAATATCATGTTGCTGAATGAGTTGCCCGGTTTCCTGGATCAGATGTCGCCAACCCTGAAGGCTGAAGCGAGGTGCTTTCCAGCCCAGTAACAATGGAAAGGACGACCGGTGAACCGGCACCTGAAGCGCTGTTACGGCTTCGGCAAACGTCTGGCTGTTGCACCAGACAATGGGTGTAAATCGCATGCGATCCAGATGTGTTATCAAATCCAGCAAACAGCGTTCGCTGCCTCGTAGCCACTCGTCACCATAATGGACAAACAGAATGGGTACTGGGGCTGAGGCTGGTGCGTCGGATGGAAAAGTCGGGGAGGTGTTATTCACAGCAAACCTCAGGCGTCATCACAGGAAGAAGAGAGAGCGGATGTCTGATTGTCCCGATAAAGATCGGGAGCAATGGTTTGATAGGCCTGCACAAATTCCGGAATGATTGCTGTGGCCGAGAAACGCGTCTGGATGGTGTCTCTGGCGGCCAGTCTGACGGTCTGTTTGTCGGGTTCCGGAAGAGAAAGCCACTGCTGGATGGCTGCTGTGAAGGCATCGCTATCCGCAGCGGGCACCAGCCAGCCATTTTTGCCGTGCTGAATGACCGAGGGCAAGGCTCCTACGTTACTTGCAACAACGGGGATTCCTCGGGCCATGGCCTCCAGTACGGCCATGGGCAATCCTTCAAAGCGAGATGGCATGATCAATAACCCCACCTGTTCCCAGACCGTCGACATATCAGTCTGCATACCGTGCAGATGTGCATTGTCCGGGGCAGTAGCGTGCAATTCCTGATACATATCGCCGCCGCCGTACATATGAAAGGGTTGTGCTGTCAGCCGCTGGGCCAGCTCCAGAAACACATCAGGCCCTTTCTCATGGCTAAGGCGACCAACAAACGCCAGTTGCTGGCCATTGGACAGGTGAGTGCTGTCCATATCGACGAAATTGTCCATGACCCTTGAGGATACAGGCAGGCGTGACTGGATCTGGGGACTAACCGCAAAACGTAGCTGAGCCAGCGGGGCGGTGTAGCGATCAATAAAATCATAGGAACGCACAATGCCCGCAGGCACTTCACCCGCATGCCAGGTACTGGCAACTGGAATGCCCATCAAGCGGCTTGTAAAACGGCCAATCAACCCCGCTTTGTAGCCATGAGTGTGTAACAGCGTTGGAGGCTGGTTGTTTCGAATCAGTCGGTACAGGCTCAGAAAATGCCCATCCAGAATACGAACGGTTAGCCGCTCGGTGCCTGATGTTTCGACCAGTTGATGAAATAGTGAAGGGATCGGGCTATCAGGGTAGGCCTGATAAAGTATCAGGGTGACGTCAACGCCGTAACTCGCCAGCCCCTGAGACAGTTGCATGACATGTGTCTCAATGCCTCCCACACTGCTGCTGTCCAGAAATAACCAGACTCCAGATTGTATTGACGTCATTGCATTTCCTTTTGAAGGCGAGTCTCACAGAACAAGGGCTTAAATGTACGATATTTAAGCCAGAGATCGTATTTCCTATTCGTCATCATAGGTTGAAAAATGATACTTTTCTGTTTGGTTTTTGTAGGTGCAAACGGACTGAATGACCTCACTTCCTTTTTAACCTGAAATGGGCACGGTGTTTGCTGATCCGTATCAGCAAATAAAGATCGAATGTTCAGAACGTTAATGATCCTGATGCTTGTCAATTTGTCCTACAATTTGGGTTGTGCGACACGAGTAAAGGCGCTTTCTTATTTTGGGGTGAATGATAAAGTGGCTTACCTGTCATTAAAGGCAACTGGTTTACTTTTACGTCAAGAGGATTGCGAGAATGTCCAGCTTTTTGGTAACGGGCGGATGTGGTTTTATCGGCTCACACCTTACCGATCAACTATTGGCGGGAGGTCATCGTGTTCGGATTCTGGATGATCTGTCCACAGGGAAGCGCAGCAATGTGTCAGAAGCGTGCGAAATCATCGTGGGAGATGTCAGTGATGAGAGCACGGTCAAACAATGCATGGAGGGAATGGATGGTTGTTTTCATCTGGCCGCCATCGCTTCGGTGCAGCGCTCTAATGAAGAGTGGGTTCGCACGCATCAGGTCAACCTGACCGGTTCAGTCAATGTGTTTGAAGCCGCAAGAGAAGGAAAGTTACCCGTCGTGTACGCTTCGTCGGCGGCCGTTTATGGTGATAATCCGAATATGCCTCTGGTGGAGGAAGCCGACCGTTTGTTGATGACGGCTTATGGTGCGGATAAATTCGGTTCTGAGTTGCATGGTCGGGTTGCCTCCATAACGCATGGCATTCCAACGGTCGGGCTGCGTTTTTTCAATGTCTATGGGCCGCGACAAGATCCTTCATCACCCTATTCGGGTGTGATTTCCATTTTTATGGATCGCATTATGTCTGATCAGCCCCTTTCCATCTTTGGTGATGGTTTGCAGACCCGTGATTTTGTTTACGTGGCGGATGTGGTTCGTTTCTTGATGGCGTCCATGGAACAGGCATCGGAGACACCCAAAGTCTTTAATGTGTGTACCGGCACGTCGGTAACGATCAATGAACTGGCGGACACGCTGATCGATATTACGGGGAATGCTGTAGAAATATCGCACCTGGAAGCGCGTAAGGGCGATATTCGTATTTCTCTGGGCAACCCGGAGAAAGCGGCAGCTGATCTGGGAGTTCGTTCTGAGAATAGCCTGCGTCAAGGGCTTGGAAAGCTGGTGGATTCTGTACGCAGTGTGTAAATGTGTAGTGAAGGGCTGACGATTGTCAGCCCTGTTTGTGTCGCTACCAAACAGTTTCTGTCATTCAGTGTTTTTTGAAAATCAGGCCACTTCCCAGGCCTGACGTTTTCGATAAATCGTGGAAGGACTGACTTCCAGCAATGAAGCAGCCTTGGGGATGTTGCCATCACAGACTTCAATCGCTTGTTCAATCGCTTCCCGCTCTATTTCTGCCAAAGGACGTACGCTGACTTTACCCTGCTTCGGAGTGGGTTCCGGTTGTGAGGAAATCATCGGGCGACTGGCCAGCGGAGTGCTTGAATGAATCGTGCTGTCCAGCGGTGGGGGCAGGTGCTCTTCTGAAACCCGTTCACCATCGTGCAATACCACAATATTGCGAATGATATTTTGCAATTGACGCACGTTACCTGGCCAGCGATACGCTTTGATAAGCTGAATAACCGGTGCACTGAAACCTTCGAATGATTTGTTTTCTTCCTGGGCATATTGCGTCAGGAAATGCAGCCCAATGGCGATGATATCGTCATTGCGATTACGCAACGGCGGCAAATGAACCGGAATGACGTGCAGGCGGTAGTAAAGGTCTTCCCGGAAACGACCGGCTTCTACTTCTTTGAGTGGGTCCTTGTTGGTTGCGCAGATAAAGCGAATATCAACATCAACCTCTTTGCTGCCACCCACTTTCTGAAACCGGCCTGTCTGAATAAATCGCAGCAGTTTGGTCTGCAAATCCAGATCCATTTCACAGATTTCGTCAAGAAACAGGGTGCCACCATCTGCTTGCAGAGCCGCACCTTTTCGGTCTGTCGCTGCGCCAGTGAACGCGCCTTTTACATGGCCGAAAATTTCACTTTCCATCAGGTCTCGGGGAATGGCACCACAGTTCAGGGCAACAAACGGCTTGTCAGTACGCTGGCTCTGTTGATGGATGGCTTCGGCACAGACTTCCTTGCCAGTGCCGCTTTCACCGGTGATAAAGACGGTTGCTTTGCTGGTGGCTGCAGAATCAATGATGCGATACACCGCTTGCATGGGCAGGCTGGAGCCAATGAAGCCGTGGTAATGATCACGCTCGAAAGTCGTGCGAATGTCTTCGACCAGATGCTTTAAACGTGTGCGTTCCAGCAGGTTATGCACGCTGGTACGCAAACGGCTGGCCGTGATGGGCTTTTCCAGAAAATCATCGGCACCGATGCGCATGACATCAACGGCAATATCGACCGAACCATGGGCGGTAACGATGATGACTGAAAGGGGAAAACCTTCGTCTCGAATCCACTGCAAGATATCCTGACCATTCATGTCAGGCAGTTTCAAATCCAGAAGCACAAGTTGAGGTGTGTTGTGCTGAATGGCTTCCATGGCATCCTTGCCGGATTCAACCAATGTAAGTTCAATTGGCTCATTTTTCAGGTATTGACTGTAAAGATTGGCCAAGGGTTTGGAATCTTCAACAATCAATACATGGGGTGTGTCCCGCATCGGTAGCTAGCTCCTGGGTTCCTTCGGATTCGATCATACTGACAAGCTTGTGAGTGTATGATGCTACGCGGCGGGCGGTTCGGCAATCTCAAAAACAGACTTGCGGGTTAAATCAGTGTTTTTCGATGCTCAACCAATTGTCCAATCGATGTGTGAGCGATGTCTGGAAAGAAGCTGGCCATTCTGAAGGCTTCATCAAATTGCTTTTCCTGACACAGTCGTTCAATTTCCCGTGACAATCTGAAGAGACGCATATTCCCATGAGCACCGGCGCTGCTGCCAATTGTATGTACCTCAAAGCTGAGCACATCAATGTCATTGGTCTGAATGGCGGTTTCGATACGTTGAATGCGGTGCTCGGCATCACCGGAGTAGAGTTCAATCAGTTCTGGCACTAACTCAGGTGAGGTGTCTTCAGCCAGTTGTGTCAGTACGCTGAAGTCAATAATTGGTGCATCATCAATATCCGGAAGTCCCGTCATGTTTGTATTTCTCATTCGGTTGGATGTGTCTGTGGTGTCCAGTGGCTCATCGTTGCTGTTTGCAGTGGCGTTGGACAACGTATTGTGAGGGAGATTGTTCAGCCAATGGCTGATACAAGCCAGCATTTTTGTCCGATTAACCGGTTTGGTCAGGTAATCGTCCATTCCTTGCTCAATAAAGCGCTCTTTGTCACCACTTAATGCGTGGGCAGTGACAGCGATAATGGGAATCTGACAGGCTGGTTGCGGCAGCGCACGAATATTGGCGGTGGCCTGAAGCCCGTCTACAACGGGCATGGATATGTCCATCAATACCAGATCGTAGGTGTTCTGGCTCACCATCTGAGTGGCTTCTTCGCCGTTATGGGCAATATCGACTTGCAGCCCCGCCTTGGTCAGTAGTGTACGAATCACCAGTTGGTTGGCGGGATTGTCTTCCGCCAGCAGAATGCGGCTATCCGATGGAAATTCCAGGCTCGGATTCTGGTCTGAATGACCGGCTTCTGCTGACTCAGTGTCAGTTGATGGTGGCGATTGCAGTGTGGGAGGTGCTGGTAACCAGAACCAGAAACGGCTGCCCTGGCCAGGTTGGCTTTCCACACCAAGTTGACCGCCCATCAAATGAATCAGGCGTTTACAAATAGACAGCCCCAACCCGGAGCCTTCCTGACGACGGGAAGGGGATTGGTCAATCATGGAAAACTCGTCGAACAGGCTGTCTATGTGCTCTTTGGCAATGCCAATGCCACTGTCTTCCACGCTGAAACAAAGGCCTGCTTGCTGTTCATGCGTGTGCGGTTCTACAAGAATGGTGATATGACCTTCATGTGTAAACTTGAGAGCATTTGAGAGCAGGTTTAATAGTACCTGTTTCAGTCGTTCAGGATCGGTTGTGATGTGTTCGGAGACCTGATTAGAAATTGAGAGATTCAGGGTTAATTGCCGGGTTTCTGTCAGAGGGCGCATCATTTCATGCACCTGATGCAGTAACGGGGTGAGCGCTACTTGTCGCGGCTCCAGTTTCAGCTTGCCAGCCTCCATGCGAGAGTAATCCAGAATATCGTTGATCACTGTCAGTAGGTGTTCTGCGGAAGACGTGGCGGTGTTGATGTATTCCAGTTGTTCGTGATTGATGTTGGATGACTTGAGAATCCCCAAAATGCCCATGACGCCATTCAGGGGCGTGCGTATTTCATGGCTCATAGTGGCCAGAAAGCGGCTTTTGGCGGCGCTGGCTTGCTCGGCTTCCGTGCGCGCCTGCTGTAGATGCCGCTCATTTTCTTTTTGTTCACTGATGTCGACAGAGTGGGCAACAAAGTGGGTAATAGTGCCGGTATCATCACGGACGGCGCTGATATTCAGATGTTCTGGGTACACTTCGCCATTCTTGCGGCGGTTGTAAATCTCCCCTTGCCATCGACCTTCTTGTTCGAGGGCCGTTTTCATCAACTGGAAGAATCGCTCATCGTGTTTTCCAGCGGCGAGAATACCAGGGTCTTTACCGATGACTTCATCAGGCTGATAGCCTGTGATATGTGTGAAAGCCTGGTTAACCCGAATGATGCTGCCGGTGGCGTTGGTGATGAAAATGGCTTCTGTGGATTCAAACGCATGAGCTGCCAGCCGGAGTTCTGTTTCATGGCGGCGACGCTCGGTGATATCTCGCAGATAGACAACGATCAATTGTCCCGATTCTCCGGGAATGCTCGAAAGGGCGATTTCAATGGGAATCTGGCTGCCATCCCAGGTGATTGCATGACTGTTCAGGCGCAAGCCATGATCGCGTGAACGCTGCGGCTGACTGCGTATGCTGGCTAATTCGTGAAGGTGGTCGGTGAACTCCGGAAGCAGGGCGCGAGTGACGGGCTGATGAAGCAATTCTTGCGCTGGCCAGCCGGTCATGTCGGTAATCGCATCGTTGCAGTGAACAATCAACCCTTGTCGATCAATGGTCACAATAGCATCCAGAGAGGCGCTGAGAATGGCCTGGTGTTTGGCCTCTCCGGATTTGGCAAAGCGCAGAGCACGTTTCAGTTCCGAGTCATTATCCATCAGGCGCGTGGAGAGCGTATTAAACGCCGCCGCTAATTTGGACAGCTCTCCTTCGCCCGGTACTGGCAGCTGAATACCAGGGCCGTTCTGACAGACATGCTCAAGGGCCTGAGTGATGTTGATCAGGCGGTGACTCAAATAGCTGCTGATCAGTATTGCGATCAGAATAACCACCGCAATTTCGATGCCCAGAAGGATAAACACCCAATCTCGAATATCTTCCTGATATTGCACCAGGGATGCGGTGGATAATCCAAGATTCAATTGACCAGGCGACCCCTTTTCCATAGGGATGGTGTGCTGCAGATGATAAAAGCCGTTGTGGAAGCGATTTCTTGGATGTTGATCCAATTGTCTTAATAGGGATTCCGGGCCGATTTCAGCCAGTAGGCGTTCATCTGTGCGTATTGTGATGTAGCTGATATCCGGGAGCATGCTGGCAGCTCGCACGGAGCGGTGAAGTTCGGAAGTATCAATACTGTCCAGCGCATTGATAGCCAGTGCATTGGTGCTGAGTTGCGATAATTGCTGCGCAATGGCCTTGCCTTGCTGAACCAGTTGCTGTTCACGGGAAGAGTGAAGCAGCTCCAGGCTGATCAATGCCATAAGCAACAATAGCAATGTCTGAAGCAGCACAAAGCCTGCAACAATCTTCAGTCTAAAACTCAATACGATTCCCCGGTCGTGTGCATCCATGGAAAATCCAGCGATACGATGCTGTTGTTATTACCGCTGTCGGGTTGATAAAAAAACAGTTGTTCATTCCCTTGTTAACAGAACTTCCAGTATAGGCATTTCCTATCTAAATGCTTCCTGAGTTATCGCAGTGTAGCGCTGAATCCTGGTGCATTTGTGTTTGAAATCTTGGCAATGCCTGCAGGTATTGAGGTGAAACAGGAACACGCTGATATTCGAACAAGCAGGTAACATGCCGAATAATTCGTGTCTTTAATGTTTTACAGGTCAGGAATGAATCAGCAGAAGTTATTCCCTTCCAGATGGTTATAACAGGTGCGAATGCCATCTGATATGTGCAAGTTGAAATGCATTTTGCGATGCAAAATGCGAATCATAAGGCGACAAAACCTTCTCAAGGTAAAGAAAGCCATATCCAATCTTTATTGGATAAAGTGAGCTGTCATCAGGAAGGTGTACCTGGCTCCAGCAAAAGCAACAGGGTGTCGTCGTTGGGTGGGGTGCCTGCCAGCTCATCAAATGTGTTCATAACCTGATCAATGGCTTGGTTGATTGGCAGGTGCAACGTGTTCTGCAGTTCTTTTTTGATTTCTTCTTCGAGGTGATGGCGACCTTCGTTGTTGTCGGCTGATTCGTACAGCCCATCTGTGAAAATGGCCAGTCGTTCAGAACCGTTCAATTGCAGCGTGACAGCGTCGTATTGAATATCGCTAATCAGCCCCGGCAGCATGCCGCCAACCGATACTTCTTCGACGCTGGATGTTGTGATGTGAAGTGGGGAGGGGTGGCCAGCACTGGACAGAGTGATGCGGCCTGACGGCTCCAGTGCCATGGTGCAGCATGTCAGGGTGATTTGACTGAGCAGTTCGTCTTCATACGCACAATCCGACAGGCTTTGCAGCAGTTTGGGTGGCGTGGCGTCGTCGCTGCTCATGGTGGACATCAGTCCCCGCAAGTATCCGCCATATGCGTAGGAAAAAAACTTGGAAACCTCGTCATGCCCCATGATGTCGATGAGTGCCAATAAAAGATGGCTATCAAAGTCCTTTTGTAAAATCATGTCACCACCACCCACACCAGTATTGCGGCTGCGCACCTGCAGGTTCCAGTGGTGCGCCTGTTCAGGTGCTGTTGGGCGCATGGAAGCGCTGATGCGGGAATTAATGCGACTGGTGAGCTGTTTGTAGATTTGCTTGGAGCGCTCCAGGACACGGTCAATGGTCTGGATCAGCAATGCCTTGTTAACAGGTTTGATCAGGTAGTCATCAATTCCCATGCCCACGGCCTGAGCCTGGGTTTCGGCACTGCTCTCTGATGTCAGAAAGATAAAAGGAGTGATATTGGTCAGATCATCTTCAGCCAGTTTCTCTCGCAAGCTGATGCCGCTCATGCCAGGCATACGAATATCAGACAGCACCAGATCAACATCTTGTACTCGAATCAGCTTGATTGCGGCTTCACCGTCTTCAACACTCAGGGTATTAAAGCCGCTGGCCAGATAGGCTTCGTATAAGCGGCGTTGACTGGGGTCGTCTTCGACAATCAATACTGTTGGTTTATGCAGTCGATCCGGTTGATTCCAAATCAGTCGCAAGGTGTTGTATTGGCCGGTGTGCGTGCCCGCTTCATAGTGAATATTGTCACTTAATGCTTTTATCAGGCCAATGCCGCGACCACCTTCGTCCTCTGAAAACATGTCAAGTACGTTGTCGCACTCAAATTCAAGCGGGTCCCAGGCGTCACCATTATCTTCGAGACTCAGCCACCACCCTTGAGTGTTGCGGCCAAAAGCCACCTTGAACCAGGTAGCGGAGGGGTTGTGTTCAATGACGTTGGTGACGACTTCGGACAAACACAATTCCATGTTATTTCTGAGCGTCCGGCCTGGTACGCTGATCTTGATTACCTCGGTGAGCAGCTTGCGCACTTTTCTGATGGCATGCAATTCAGCGGAGTGTTCGGTGTTCAGCAGTAATACGTCCATGATGCTCTCAAAGGTCGATGGATAACAGGCGGCTGTTACGGAAGTGATTCTTCAGGCGTCGTTTGATGGGGCCAAGAAAACCGGGCAAGCGGTCAACCTCACGCACCAGTTCATCTTTCAATGGCGGGTTTTCCTTGTCATTCAGTACCGTGCCCATCAGACGACAGCCTGAAGATTCGAGGGCTTTGACGGCAGAAGCCACCATTGTCTCTGTCGTGCTGCCTGCCAGTACCACCATGACGCAGCCATCGCAGGCTGAGGCAATGTGTTCAGGTGGAATGTTATTGGCATTGACGCGACTGATCGGAGACGTATCAAATATGATGGTTTCGTAATCGCGATGCCACTCATTGATGCATTGTTCAATCATGCCGGGGCGGCGTAATTGCATGATGTGGTCGCGTTTGGTTGGAGCAGGGACACCCGTCAAAGCAACATCGTGTTCTGATGTGCTGACCAGTTGGGGTGTGGTGGGAACAGGCTTGTCCAGTGTCGGCAGCTCAAGGTCGATGCTACTGAGGCTGGGTCGGTACAGGTTCATATCAACCAGTAGCGTCTTTTTCCCCGCCAGCAGGCTGCGTTGTGCCAGAGCAACGGCGATTGACGTAACGCCTTCCCCTGCATTGGCAGACACCACCGCCAAAGACTCTTTGCCGCTGGTCATGCAGTGCCGGTAGATTTGCTCGATTTCCATATTGAGTGGTGGGATATTCATCACAACCCCTTAATCAGGACGTATAAAGTGATTACTCTCAGAATATCATCAATGCCAACCCGCAACTTCTCGGTACTGTCATAAGTGCGGCTGGGTACAAAAACAGTATCACCCGCTCGTAATACGGGCAAATCATTAAATCGGGCTGTTTTACTGAATGCCTGTAGATCAAAAATTCGGGATTGGTCGCGGCAGCAGGACTGATTGACTACGGTAATTTTTTCGATAAAGGCATCGGCACTGGTTCCACCTGCTTCAGCGAGAATATCCAGCAAGGTCATGTTGTCATTGAATGTGTAGCGCCCGGGGCTGTGTACTGCACCCAGAACCCGAACCGTTTCTTCCTTGGGTTGATCCAGCCAGATCTTATCCCGGCTGGGAATGTAGACGGTGTCGCCAGTTTGTACGCTCGGCAACAGGGTCGGGTCTCCGGTTTCAAAGTAGAGAGCCAGGTTGATTTTGCTCACCTTGGCATAGCTGACATTTCTGTGTGTGATGCGAATGTTGTGGAGGTCGGCATCGGGCGTTGGCCCATCAGCCGCAGAGAGAATGTCGAGAAAATGCATCTCGTTATTGAAACGATAGCGGCCGGGAGCATGCACTTGACCGAACACATAAATGGATTTTTCTGATGACTGGCGTACCCATTGGGACTTGTTATCTGACGGGTCATCAGGCAAGTCGTGTACCCGGATGGTGGCACCGGCGCGAACCAGAGGCAGTGCGCTGTCTGGTCGCCCGTTTTTGATGAACTTATCCAAATTGAATTTCTCAACCCGACTGACGCCATCATCATCGACAGTGACGATGTCAATATTGTTGGTGTCTGCTCGGGAGGTTGGCCCGCCAACGTGTGCCAAAAGATCCATTAACGACATCTCATCTGACCATTCTACCCGGCTTGGGCGCAGCACCTCGCCAATCACGCGTACGGCGCGATTTGGGGCAACCTTGAGCCAGGATTTCTCATTCATGTCTGTTTTTTCGGGCACAAACAGAGCGTCACCCGGTGCAATCATGGGCGGGCGGCTCTCGTTGGTGCCTTCGGTGAACCCGGAAAGATCAAAGGGGTGAATGCTGCCGTCGGATTTGATGACTCGAATCTGGCGTGATTCGGCAAAACGGGTAGGGCCACCGGCATTGGCCAGAATGTCCATGAAAGAGGCTTCTTTTTTGGTCTCGTAAGCACCGGGCTTGGCCACTTCGCCCATAACGTACACGGTGTTTGCCCCGGATTTTACTTCTTCTTCCTGACGTGGAACAAAAATGGTGGAGCCTGGTACGATGTTTGGAAGCATGGCATTGTCTCCCGTGTCCAGATAACGCTTGAGATCAAAGCTGACCGGCTCGCTGCCAGAGAGTAAACGTATCTGTTCTACACCCGCGTAACGAGTCACGCCTCCAGCGCGCATCAACAAGTCAACCAGTGACAGGGAAGGCTTGTAGGAAAAACTACCGGGGCTGTTGACCTCGCCAAAGACCTTGATGGCGTTGCGGTTTTCCGCAGCATCGCCGGAATCTGCCAGCTTGGATGGATCGAAGTCTGTTTCAACATTGCCGATCATGGGGGAGGCTGGAATAAACAGGGTATCCAGAGAGCGCATCCGGGGAAGAATATCGATGTCGCCTGTATCCAGAAACTTCTTGTAATCAAACGTCAGATTCTTGTCACCTCGACGCAACTGCAAGCGGTTTAGCTGTGCTCCGGGGCGCAGGCCACCAGCATTGTGTAAGGCCACCTGAACAGAGGCGTTGGCTGGTAATGTCAGCTCACCGGGCTTGCGTACATACCCCTGAATATTAATTAGCAGACGACGTTCACTGACGGCTACCTCCAGGCTGTCCAGATCACGAAAGGCTGCAGAAAGACGTTTGCGTACCTGGCTGGACAAAGCGGCCTCAGACAGACCGGATACCTGCATGTAGCCAACTTCTGGCAATTTGATACGACCCTGGCGGTCAACGCTGAAGTTCTTGTTGAGCGCGGACTCGCCGGGCAGGCTGATGTACACCAGATCACCCACCTGAATGCCAGGATTGGTATTGCTATCTGGGCGTTGTGTGCGGATTTCAAGCTCGTCAAGCTGGCGAAATACTTGCCCCAGACCAATGCGAATACGTTGTGACAGTTCCTGAGCGGAAAAGCCCTGAGTGGCTACTTGACCAATCTCGGGCAGTTGCAGGTTGCCTTCCGGGTCAATGGTGAAGTGGCGGTTGAATCCTTGTTCACCGGGTAGTCCGATGTATATCTGGTCACCGTGCTGAACCGGGGCATCATCGGACAAAATGTCAGCGTGGGCGATCAGTGCGCCAGCAAGAAACAGCCAAAGCGCGATTACAAAGCGCGCCATATTTATCTGGCTCCACTCGTGGGTTGAAGTCGGCGAATATCCATGACTTCAATGGAAACGCGTCGATTGACCAGACGTACATGAGGTGTCATGCCTGCGAACAGCGGGTCGGTGTCGGCGACACCATCGACGCTGAGGCGAGAGGGATCAATGCCATATATCTGGAAGTAACGGCTCACTTGATTGGCGCGGTTCAGGGACAGGTCCTGATTGTAGTCGTTATGGCCAACGACATCGGTATGACCCACGATAAGCAGGTGTAGATACGGATGTTCTTTCAGAATGACAACGGCGCGAGCCAGACGTTGCATGTATTTCGGGTTGATTTCTGCCGAGTCGGTTGCGAACTGATTGTCTGCATTCAAAAGGTCGTAGAGAGCTTGAATGACATGAGTGATGTCTTCCGGTGTACTCGGCGCTGCGCTTGCCTCGACCTTGGCCGGTTCTTCGATCACTGCTGCCATTGTCTGTGAGTCTGAACCCGGTGGTTTGCAAGCTCCGCCTTTCTTGACGTAGTCCAGTTGATTCTCCAGGCGAGCCAATAAGGCGCGCTGAATGATCAAGTCGTTGGCAGCGTCATAACGCAAGTCGCCTTGCATTTCGCGCGCGATACGAATCTGGTTGTTTTCGGCCTGAACTACGGTGGCCGGGAAGCAATATCGAGCGCCTTCCAGAATCAGCAGGTTGAGTTGATGTTTGGACAGTTCATAATCAAAACGCAACCCGTGTTCCGGGCCAATCGGCTGATTGGGCACCACTGGAATGAAGTCAGCCGGGTAATGTTCTGCCATGCCCCCGTGTCCATGATCTGGCCAGCTTGAACAACCGGCAAGGACGGATGTCAGAACTAAAGGAAGCCAGAGAGCGCGAAGGGGAACCAGACGGGAAGAGCGTTGTGTATGCATCCTGGCATCTCATTGGAGAAATGATGACTGGCAAAGTGACCAGAGGTCAGCTTGCCCCACTGAAAGACAGGCGGTCATCCGGGTTTTTATTAATCGGTATGGCACTGCCAATGCGAAGGAGTTCCATCAGTTCCAGTGGCTGACCATTAGCTCCTTCAATGGAGAGAGAACCGCCGTTGGACTTGACGCGTTTGTACAAATAAACAATGGCACCAATGCCGGATGAATCGAGAAAGTTGACGCAATCCATATCAACCAGGATGTGCAGGGCCTTGGGTTCAGTCACCAAAGCTTCGATATCGGATTTTACTTCACTACATCCCTGAGCATCCATCTCTCCCGAGAATGCAATGATCAGATGGCTATCTGATTGATTGACGACTTCAAGCTTCATAGCTTTCTCCACAGGTTAGGGCTTCAGGCGTTCTTCGTAAGTGTGCGAATTGTCTTGCCAGTATGCAATGGCTGTTAGCCAGAAAGTGAACATGAGTTGCCCTGGCTCATAGACCAGGAAGCATCATTCGCACCACCTCGTTTCAAGAGGAGTATATTTCAGCCATTGCTTACGGCAAGCGTGATTTCGTTACTTTTGGTTTACAAACCGGTTATGAGTGCTGAAGCCGAAGCCAGATGGGTGCGTGGTCGGATGGTTTTTCCATGCCACGAATCTCATAGCTGATGCCGGTGGTGTCAATGCGTTCAATAAGAGGTTTCGTTACCAAAATATGGTCAATGCGAAGTCCGCGTTTTGGCTCATCATTGAACCCTTTTGAACGATAGTCGAACCAGCTGAATTGTTCAATTGAGTCTGGGTGCTGGTGGCGATACGTGTCGATCAGGCCCCAATCGTACAGCTTCTGGTACCACTCACGTTCTTCAGGCAGGAACGAACACTTGCCGGTTCTGAGCCAGCGCTTGCGGTTGGCATCGCCAATGCCGATGTCGGTGTCAGCCGGTGAAATGTTCATGTCGCCCATAATAACCAGCCGTGACGAGGGCGTGAAATGCTCGTCCAGATAGCGCATCAGGTCGCGATAGAACTGGCGTTTTGCGGGGAATTTGGTCTCGTGATTCTGGCTTTCACCTTGGGGGAAGTAACCATTGATGACATCAATGGCTTCACCGTTAATGTCATAGCGCGCATGAATCAGGCGCTTTTGGGCTTCTTCGTCATCCCAGGGCCAGCCTTTCTGAACATGAACCGGCGCTTGTTTACTGAGCAGGGCGACACCGTAGTGGCTTTTTTGGCCAAAGTATTCAATGTGATAACCCAGGCCGCTGACATCCGCCAGCGGAAACTGTTCATCGTGAACCTTGGTTTCCTGCAGGCCCAGTATGTCCGGGTCGAGCTGGTCTCGAATGGCTTCCAGTTGATGCTGACGGGCGCGAATGCCGTTGATGTTAAAGCTGACAATGGTGGTCATGAAACAATCCACAGGGTTAGAAAGCAAACAGTCGGGGTCAACAGATTCCCGATCAATACGATACGTGCGAAGTCTAGCACGTGATGATTGCTCCAGTGTTTGCTGGGTGAATTATGAGCATGTGCAAACTGGCTTGCGTGAAATGGAATGACAGCCTATTAGGGAAATCGATTACACTGCCGCCTTTTTCACCGCATACATCACCGAATACATCGAGATTTTTTATGTTATTCCGTCCAGAGTTTCCTCGTTCAGCCCTGTCTTTAGTCCTGATGTCTACCCTGGCCAGCCTGCCAGCGCTGGCCCAGAGTGCCGCGTTGCCGGATGAGTTGCCAGAAGTGGTGGCTCAGGGCCAGCTCTACAGCAATGAGCGGGTGAATCTGGCCTTTAATGTGGATGTGATTGATGCCAGTGATCTGGCGGTGTTGCCAGTGACGAATCTGGCCGATGCTCTGGAGTGGGTGTCTGGCTTGGATGTGCGTCAGCGAGGCAGCGGTGGCACTCAGGTTGATCTGGGTATTCGTGGTGCCGCGTATGAGCAAACGCTGATCCTGGTGGATGGTGTGCGCATGAACGACCCGCAAAGTGGTCATCACAATTTTGATTTGCCCATCGTGCTGGAAGATATTGCGCGTATTGAAGTTGTGCGCGGTGCCGGTTCCAGCCAGTACGGCCCAAATGGCAATGGCGGTGTGATCAATCTGGTAACGCACAAATACGTTGCGGCAGAAGGTGGTCGCAAAGCCGGACTCAAGCTGGAAGCGGGCAGTAAGGATTATGCACGCGGCGCACTGACGGTGGGTGTGACAGAAGGCAGTGTGAGTGTGTTTGCCTCAGCAGCACAGCAGGAATCCGATACCTATATCAAGGGTGCTCAACTGGGTTATCTCACCCAGCAAGGCAATATGAGGCTGATCTATGACGGCGATGGACACAGTACCGTTGCGGGCGTGGGTTATATCGACAAGGGCTTTGGTGCCGAAGGTTTCTACACCGCAAAGGGTGCAAAGGCTCGTGAAAATACCATTCAGCGCCATGCTTATATTACGGAAACCATTGATGTTGGCGCAGTTTCCAGTGTTGATCTGACAGTGAACTGGCGTCAGCACGATGACGAGTTTTTCTACAAAACCTTTGCGCCGTCAGTCCATCAGACCAACTCCTGGCAGACGCGTTTGCGCCTGAACCTGGGTGACGAGTGGGTGATCGGTGCTGAACACAATCAGGAAGATATCGAGAGTACTTCCACGCTGGGTAATCGCCATGAACGCGAATTCAGCAGCCTGTTTGTGTTTGGTCAGCACGATATCAATGACCTGACGGTAGCGGGTAGTCTGTCCTGGTTGTCTTATGACAGTGGCGAAGAGTTTGTGCTGCCAGTGCTGGGTCTGACCTGGCAGGCCAATGACGAGACGGCGCTGTATCTGAATGCAGGCAAGTCAACGCGTGTTCCTTCCATGAACGACCTGTATCTGAATCAGCGCAGCAACAAGGGCAACCCGGATGTGAAAACCGAGCAAACCCGCAGTGTTGAGTTGGGTATGCGTTGGTCAGGTGATGTTAATGTTCGGGCGGCAACGTTCCAGCGTCGTTCGGATGATGTGATTGACTACACTCGCATCCCATCGCAAGACTTCACCACTGTAAATGGCAATCCGGTGCCGTTTTTCAAAGCACGTAACATTGAAAGAGCCGTCGTGAAAGGCTTTGATCTGGAAGTGGATGCTATGCCATTGCTGGTGGATACCCAGTGGCAGCAGGCGCGTTTGAGCTACACCCGTCTGGTGCAGGACTTCACCAACCAGTTCCCTGAAGCCCGCTATTCCAAATCCCAGTTTGAGCATCAGGCCATTCTGGCGCTGGTGTACGAAATGGCACCGGGCTGGTCACTCAGCTCACTGTACAAGCTGGAAGACCGCTATAACGGTGATTCCTACCACATTTGGGACATGGGCCTGAAACATCAGATCAAGGATGGCTATTGGGCGATTTCCGGCACCAACCTGCGTGATGCCGACTACGTTGACAGCGGTTATATCGAAGCGCCCGGTTCTGGTGTGAAATTTGAGCTGGCAATCGGTATCTGATCCAGCAGTTAACGTGTGTAGGTATACACCCGAATGCTGGGAAGCAGCGGCTCATCACTGAGTCGCTGGTCGCCGCGAGCTTGCCGGGTGCGGCCTGTTGGTGGCTCGCTGTCGATGCGATTGTGCTGAGGCAGTACGCCGCTGCCGTCTGGTATAAACAGAGGCATGGAGACATTCATGGCCTTGCGCTGCTTTTCTCCGGGATGTTCGGGCGAGTCAGCAAAGACCAGGTTGGCGCGCACAACCGGAGCCAGAGTTTGTACCTGAGCCAGTTTGGTGTCTGGGCGTAATTGCCCCAGTTTAGCCAGTTGAATCTGGATATGTGTCTTGTCTTCACCAATATCCAGGAGCTTTTTTTCTGCCTGTTGCAAGGTGATGGTCTTGATGCTGCGACCGTGGGTGTACCAGCTAAAGCCTACCTTGGTGGGTGATCTTTCCAATAGTGGAATATGACGGAAGCACTGCTTCAGATGAATCCGGTTCAAGCCCGCCATGACCAGCTTTTCTCGCAATGGCATCGGCTGTTGTTGCAAGGTTTCCAGCGCCTGTTTCCATTGGCTGGTATCGGCCTTTTCCTCTTGAACCCGTTGGCGAAAACGATCCTTGCAGGCGTTGATGTGCTGAATCAAATCCGTGCTGGTGGCATCCGCCAGAATCAAACCATGGCGGGAGCGTGTCTCTCGCCCATCCTGCTGACCCCGATACCAGAGGTCGGACACCAGGTCGATGCCCACGGCAAGCGGTGCAAGCTGTAAATCACTTTCTATTTCGCTCAGGGGAATCCAGTGAGCCGGTTGGGTGGCTGTCAGGTGACTCGCCAGTTGATCGAGCAGGGATTGTAGCTGATTGAACTCAGCGACCAGATCGGTAATCACGGTAGAACCCTTGGGTGGATAGAAAGGTCGGTGTGGAAGGCAGGTCGTAGACCTGCCCAAGAGGCTCAGGCCAGAGCTTCGAGCATCTGTTCCAGCGTTACCTGATCTGCTGCGAAGCGACGAATGCCGTCAGACAGCTTGTCGGTGGCCATCTGGTCTTCGTTCATGGCCCAGCGGAAATCCGCTTCGTTCAGGCTGATACGCTCACTGGCGTCGGTGTTGTTGGCGTTGTCAGACGACAGACGCACCTCCAGATCCTGATCATCAGCGGCCAGTTCTGATAAGAGTGCCGGGCTGATGGTGAGCTTGTCGCAGCCAGCCAACTCAATGATTTCGCCCGTGTTGCGGAAGCTGGCACCCATCACGATGGTCTTGTAACCCTGCTGCTTATAGTAGTTATAGATGCGGGTGACGGACAATACGCCGGGGTCCGCCGCGCCGCTGTAATCCTGATCCGGCTGTTCGGTCTTGTACCAGTCGAGAATGCGGCCTACAAAAGGTGAAATCAAGGTAGCACCGGCTTCGGCACAGGCAACCGCTTGGGCAAAGCTGAACAGCAAGGTCAGGTTGCAGTGAATGCCTTCTTCTTCCAGTTGGCGAGCGGCCTGAATGCCTTCCCAGGTGGACGCAATCTTGATCAGGATGCGGCTGCGATCAACTCCGGCATCGGCGTACATCTGAATCAGCTTGCGCGCTTTGGCGATGGTTTTTTCGCGGTTAAAAGACAAGCGTGCATCGACTTCGGTGGAAACCACGCCGGGCACCATGGTCAGGATTTCACATCCGATCATCACGGCCAGTTTGTCGCAGGCGTTGGCCGCGACGGTTTCGCCGTTGTGAACGTTTTGTGCCCATTCCAGGGCTTCTCGCAGCATTGGCTGATACGCTGGAAGCTCGGCCGCCTTGAGGATCAGGGATGGGTTGGTGGTGGCATCCTGTGGCGTATGCTCTCGAATGGCGTCAATGTCACCGGTATCGGCAACGACGGTGGTCATGGTGCGAAGTGCGTCCAGCTTGCTCATGGAGTTACCTGTTTTGATCTTTTGGTTTGTGACTTTGTGGGTTTAAGATTGTCCCATCCTGAAACCGAGGTCAAACCTGTGTGCATATTGCAGAGGGTGATGCTCGGCTTTTGCGACCTTGTATTGAAATCTTTGGGGAGATCGTTTTATGAAATTTCGTGCCGCGCTGTTGGCGTTATTGATGTGGGCACCACTGGGATGGGCAGATACTGTCTGGATTGATGTGCGGACACCGGGTGAATTCCAGACAGGTCATATTGATATGGCCAAAAATATTGAATATCAGGACATTCTGGCGGGGGTCAAAGCTCTGAAGCTGGAGAAGGAAGATGAGATTCTGTTGTACTGTCGATCAGGTCGTCGAGCCAGTTTTGCCCGTGCTGAATTGATGGAAGCCGGGTTCACCAATGTACGTAATCTGGGTGGGTTTGGCGATGCCGAAGGCTATCAGGAGTATATGAACGAGCGTAAGTGATGGGTTCAGGTATTCTGAGGCTTTGCCTCAGAATACCACTGCCTCAAAACATCGCCAGCAGGTTCTGTTACAGGTTCATTTGCTGCAAAGCCGCTTCCAGTATGTCGGTGCCACTGCCTTTTTTATAGGCATTCTCGCTCAAATAACGGCGGTAGCGCCTGGCACCCGGCAACCCCTGAAACAATCCCAGTGTATGGCGACAGATATAATGCAGCGAGCTGCCTTGTGCTATCTGTTGCTCGATATAAGGATATAAACCACGAATGGTGTTGGCCAGATACACTGGGGAAGCGGGCGCGACGTCTGACACATCACGTTTGTGGTAGTAAAGATCATCCACCGTGGCCAGCAAGGCCGGGTTCTGATACGCCTCACGTCCGACCATGACGCCATCGACATGTTTCAGCGCTTCCAGCATGGAAGCGTGATCTTTCAGGCCACCATTAAGAATGATTTCAAGCTCTGGAAACTCTTGCTTCAGACGATAGACGTACTCATATTTCAGCGGCGGAATCTCGCGGTTTTCCTTGGGTGACAGCCCATTCAGAATGGCCTTGCGGGCATGGACGATAAATACCTGACATCCGGCATCGGCAACGGTGGTCACAAAGTCACGCATGTGCTCATAGCTGTCGGCATCGTCAATGCCAATCCGGTGCTTGATGGTCACAGGCAGGGTAGTGGCATCCTGCATGGCGGTAAAACAATCAGCGACCAGCTTGGGGTGTGCCATCAGACACGCGCCAATCATATTGTTCTGAACCCGGTCGCTGGGGCAGCCAACATTCAGGTTTACTTCATCGTAGCCGTATTCCTCAGCAAAACGAGCGCACTGGGCCAGTTCGTCAGGATTACTTCCGCCCAATTGCAAGGCAACCGGGTGTTCACAGTCGTTGTAATTCAGAAACCGCTCCCGATCACCATGAATCAACGCTCCGGTCGTCACCATTTCGGTGTACAGCACGGCCTGTGATGTCAGTTGTCGCCAGAAGAAACGACAGTGGCGGTCAGACCAGTCCATCATCGGTGCAGTGCAGAAAGTGCGATCCAGTGTTTTGGTCGGCTTGCTGGTGGCGATATCAGGGCGCTGGTTGGTGGTATCAGGTGTTGTGTCTGTTGATGTCATATTCGATGGCTGGTGGTGTCTTTGGGCTGGAGTAAAAGGGGCGGCAGTATCTCACGCCATAGAGAGGTGTGCATCAGCGTCTATTATCTATAGAAGAAGATAGAAAAAGAGTAACAGGTTGTAGGTGGAGCCAGTCGCTTGTGCAGGAAAGAGCCATGCAGGAAAGACCCTGCTTTCTTAATAATGTTGGCGCAGTTATTAATGTGGAACTGAATCAGCCAGACTGGATTTTGTATGTTGTGAAGGTTTTTTCAAAAAAAGTGTTGACGAACTTCAGAACCGAACGTAATATGCGCACACGTTTTGAGACGGGGCCTTAGCTCAGCTGGGAGAGCGCAACACTGGCAGTGTTGAGGTCAGCGGTTCGATCCCGCTAGGCTCCACCAAAACTCCTCTTTTGTCCCCATCGTCTAGAGGCCTAGGACACTACCCTTTCACGGTGGTAACAGGGGTTCGAATCCCCTTGGGGATGCCATATCAGGCATCAAAAAAAGCAGGCAATAGCCTGCTTTTTTTGTTTCTGCTATTCAAGAATTGAAAGTTGATCATCCGCTGGCGGCCTTGTTATAAGATGTCCGTTTCAGACGGAGTAGCCAACCATGCATGATTTTCCAAAATTACCCGCTTATCTGGCAGAAAAGGCGCGTCGTATCCGACTGGTGGTCTTTGATGTGGATGGCGTTCTGACGGACGGTACGCTGACGTACGGTGTGGATGGCGAGCAGGTCAAACATTTCAATGTAAAAGATGGTGTGGGTATCAAGTTGCTGCAATGCTTTGATATTGCCACGGCCATTATTTCAGCCAAGCAATCTGATGCATTGGCAAAACGGGCTTCTGATCTGGGCGTGATGCATTTCTTTCCCGGAACCAAAGATAAATGGCCCTGTCTGGAAGCACTGCTGGATCAGTTGAATATCACACCCGAGCAGGTTTGTTACGTAGGCGATGATGTGATAGACCTCAAGGTCATGAAGAGAATTGGCTTGCCAGTGGCTCCGGCTGATGCCTTCTGGATGGTGCGCCAGCACGCAGGTCTGGTGACTACGTCTCCGGGAGGCAAGGGCGTTGCCCGCGAAGTGGCCGATCTGGTTCTCGGAAGTCAGATGGATCTGGAGTCTGCATACATCAAGGCAATGCTGCCAGAGTTTGAGGAAATAAAAGCGTGAAAGCACTCGTTACAGGCGCGGCAGGTTTTGTCGGCGCGTTTACCAGCAAGCGTCTGCTTGAGCAGGGCTATGAAGTCATCGGGGTTGATAACCTGAATGACTATTACGATGTCAGCCTGAAAATGGCGCGTCTGGAGTGGCTGGAGAAAATCCCCGGTTTTACGTTCCAGAAACTTGAACTGGCTGATGAGGTGGGTGTCAGGGCGTTGTTTGCAGCCCACAAATTTGATCGGGTTGTACACTTGGCGGCTCAGGCCGGTGTGCGTTATTCGCTGAAAAATCCGCACGCGTATGTTTCCAGCAACCTGGTTGGTTTTATCAACATTCTGGAAGGCTGTCGCCACGCGGAAGTCGAGCATCTGGTGTACGCGTCCTCCAGCTCCATTTATGGCCTGAATGCCAAGACGCCATACGCGACCTCTGATCGAGTGGATCACCCGGTGTCCTTGTACGCAGCGACCAAGAAAAGCAATGAGCTGATGGCGCATTCCTATGCGCACCTGTACGGTATTCCGACCACCGGATTGCGCTTTTTCACCGTCTATGGCCCCTGGGGTCGCCCGGACATGGCGTATTTCTCGTTCACCCGCGACATTCTGGCGGGCAAAGCCATCAACGTATTCAACCACGGCAAGATGCGCCGGGACTTCACCTATATCGACGACATTGTTGAAGGTGTGGCTCGGGTTGTGGACACCATTCCAGCACGTACTGAAGGCTGGACGGTAGAGGGCGGTGATCCCAGCCGCAGCTCTGCGCCTTATAAGGTGTACAACATTGGCAACCATAACAGTGTTGAATTGGGTCGCTTTATTGAAGTCATTGAAGACGCTATAGGTATCAAGGCAAACAAACACTATATGGATATGCAGCCCGGTGATGTGCTGGCAACCCACGCTAACGTGGATGATTTGATGGCCGATGTGGGCTTTGCGCCCAATACGCCGATTGAGGAAGGTATCGAACGCTTTGTGCGTTGGTATCGGGATTTTTACAAGGTGTAAATCATGGATAACTACAAAATTGTGATTCCGGCGCGCTATGGCTCCAGCCGCCTGCCGGGCAAGCCGTTGATTGAACTGGCTGGTAAGCCGATGATTCAGCACGTCTATGAGCGTGCGTGTGAGACCGGTGCAGACGAGATTGTCATCGCGACCGATGACCCGCGCATTGAAGCCGTGGCCAAGGCCTTTGGGGCGGGTGTGATGATGACCGATCCGGCTCACGATAACGGCACCGAACGCATTGCCGAAGTAGCTGCACGTCGTCAGTGGAGCGATGACACTATCATCGTGAATCTGCAAGGGGATGAGCCATTGATTCCACGCTCGCTGGTGGAGACAACGGCCAACAGTCTGATTCAGAATCCGGTAGCGGGTATGAGCTCGGTATGTACGGCACTGGAGTCGGATACAGACGTGTTCGACCCCAATGTGGTGAAAGTGGTGCTGGATCGACAGGGCTTTGCGATGTACTTCAGCCGGGCATCCATCCCCTGGGATCGTGATGCCTATCGGGATCAGCCGGGCGTGAAAACGACGCAAATGCCAGTGTATCGCCACATTGGCATGTACGGTTACCGGGTGTCATTCCTGAAAGAATATACCCGCATGGAACCTTGCGCACTGGAAAGCACCGAGTGCCTGGAACAACTCCGGGCGCTGTGGTATGGCGTCAAGATTCATATGGCGGTGATTGATCAGGCTCCGGGCCACGGTGTGGATACACCAGAAGATGTTGCTCGGGTTGAGCTGGCTTTGACCGAATTGGTGTGAATCACTGCAATAACTAAGTCACTGCAAGAGCAATGGGGCTGTCTGCCAGCCCCTTAATCTGCCATAAACCGGAACCCACGCTTGTCGCACTCAAAACGCACCAGTTGCACATCAACCGGAGTGGCTTCCTGCAATTGCGGAGCGCATTTGATCAGCGTCGCCATGCGTTGCAGATTTTTGTCGTCCTGAAGGAATCGGGATACGGTAACGTGGCTGCCCCAGGGCATATTCAGAGGTTGCCCCATCAGATTGGCGGCGGTCATCAGGGTTTCGGCCAGTTGCCAGAACGCATCATTACCTTCGCTGGCGGCAATCAGGCTGTTGCTGTTGTACAGATACTCGCTGAAGCCAATACGCACGTCTTCCAGATACATATTCGCAATGGCCTTGCCTTGCTGGTCAAACCAGTGCTTGAGATCATCCCACTGTGCCTGAATATCCTCTTCTGAAGCATCCGCCGCAATTTTCGGGCCGGTGAGCAAGGTGGTGTGAAGATTGTGCGCGCCGTATTCAATGGATGGCAGCGCCAGATTGACCGAGCTGCTGAGCTTGCCGATGGCATCGGTGACGTTGGTATCGTATTTGAGAATTACCAGAAAACCGGCATCCACACCATTGATGGTGCATTGGCTGTTCAGTGTTTCCTGTTCCATCTGGTGGCGAAAAGAATCGTAGATGCGGGTTTGTTTATCACGGTATTGCTGCATGCGTGTCTCCGAACAATGTTATTTTCCCTGGCCATGTGAGTCGCTCTTCCTGTACGACATTACTGATATACAACCGGAGTCAGTTTATCCTCTGATCACACCGGCTTCCGTGATGAATTTGTAACATCTGCAAGAAGATCATCGCGTCTATTGTATCGCTTATTGAACCGCAAGGACTGACATGCTGAAACTTTACCATTCCAACGATCTGGAAGTGCTCAAGGGACTGGTGTTATCGGTAATGCAACAGCAGCCACCTTCAGTCTTTGAACAAGACGCCATTCTGGTGCAAAGCCAGGGCATGGCGCACTGGCTGCGATTGAACATCGCCGATGAACTTGGCGTGGCAGCGCAACTGGACTTCCCGTTGCCATCGAGTTTCGTCTGGCAGGTGTTTAACCGTTTGCGACCGGACTTGCCGGAGCGCTCGCATTTCGACAAGCAACTGATGAGCTGGAAACTGCTGCGTCTGCTACCGGGGCTGTCTGCCGAGCCGGGGTATGAAGCCATTGCCCACTATCTGGAAGATGATGATTCCGGCATCAAGTGCTGGCAGTTGTCCCAGACCATTGCCGATGTCTTCGACCAGTATCTGGTCTACCGGCCAGACTGGCTGTTGAGTTGGGAACAGGGCAATGACGAGATTGAAGGGGCCGATATCTCTGTTCACCCCTGGCAACCCGGCGTCTGGCGCGCGCTGATCAAGGACAGTCAGGCACTGGGCCATCACCTGTCGCATCGGGCACAGTTACTGAACGAGCTGCCGCAACTGGTGCAGCGTTACCCGGAGCGACTGTCGGGCTTGCCCAAACGTCTGTTTGTGTTTGGCATCGCTGCTTTGCCGGGCAGTTACTGGACGGTGCTGGACGCCATTTCCGAACAGGTGGATGTGCACTTCTTTTTATTGAATCCTTGCCGTAATTTCTGGGGCGATATTGTCGATGACCGTCGCCGCCTGCGGATTCTGCGTCATCACCCGGATGCGGCTGAATACCTGGAGCGCGGCAATCCGCTGCTGGCCAGTTGGGGGAGGCTGGGGCGTGACTTCCTGACGCTGGTTCATGACAGCGAACTGGCGCTGGATCTGGAAGCCTGGGTCGAGCCGGAGCTGAATTGCCTGCTCGACTGGCTCAAGCGCGACATTCTGGAGTTACACGACCGGCAGCGCGCGGCGTATTCCACCACGGCCTTGCAGGACAGCCAGTTCAAACAACCGGTCTTACCTCAGGATGACAGCATTCGTGTGGTATCCGCCCACAGTGCCCTGCGGGAAGTGCAGCGGCTGCACGATCAGTTGCTCGATTGGCTGGAGCAAGACGCCACGCTGGAACCGCGTGACATTGTCGTGATGCTGCCAGATATTGACCAGTACGCACCCTATATCGACGCAGTTTTTTCCAGTGCCAGTGACCGCATTCCCTGGGCCATTGCCGACCAGTCGTTATCGCGTGAAAACCCGGTGGCCGAGAGTGCCGTGGGTTTGCTGGGATTGCCGGACAGTCGTCTGACCATCACCGAAGTACTGGATTGGCTCGAAGTGGCCAGCATTCGACAGCGTTTTGACATAGACGAAGCCGAACTGGACGACATCAAGCACTGGCTGGATCAGGCGCGAGTACGCTGGGGGCTGGATGGCCAACAGCGGGCGCGGCTCGGTTTGCCGGAATTCGAACAAAACAGTTGGCGCGCCGGACTGCGACAATTACTGCTGGGGCTAATGGTGCCGGATGACGCCGGAAGCTGGCAAGGTGACTGGCCGGTGGTGGCAGTGGAAGGCAATCAGGCCGAATTACTGGGCAAGTTGCTGGCGTTTGTGGATGTGCTGGAATACTGGCAAGTGCATCTGGGTGAGCTGCGCACCGCACACGACTGGATACAGCTCTTGCCCCGGCTGGTGGATGACTTCTACGCCACCGAAACTCAGGCCGGAACCCGTGAAGACCGGCTGGAATGGGCCGCTCAACAAGCGGCAATTCAGCGCTTTCGAGATGCCATTACCCGCTTGCAAGACGATCTGGAGCAGAGCGGTATGCTGGCACCGCAAGGGCCGCAGCAAACCGAAACGGACATGCTGTCGATCCGGGTCTTGAACCAGTGGTTTGCCGACACCCTGAACCAGCAAGGCGGCTGGCAGCGTTTTCTGGCAGGGCCGGTGAACTTCTGTACCCTGATGCCGATGCGTTCGGTTCCATTTCGGGTAGTGTGCCTGCTGGGCATGAACGATTCGGATTATCCGCGTGTGGTGCCGCCAGTGGGCTTTGACCTGATGGTGTCCGGCAACACTCGGCGCGGTGATCGCTCACGGCGTGAGGACGACCGCTACCTGTTTCTGGAAGCTGTGTGTTCGGCCCAGCACAAGCTGTACGTCAGCTACCGGGGGCGAGGCGTGCGGGAAAACAACCCTTTGCAGCCTTCCGTGCTGGTGAGTGAACTGCTCGATTATCTGGCGGACGGCTTCTGTCTGGAAACGGATCAAACCGCCTCGCACGAACACAGCCGCCAACAGTTTCTGGACTGGCTGGTGGAAACACTGCCTCTGCAGCCGTTTCATCCGCAGGTTTTCAACGCACAAACCTTGTTGTCAGGCAGGAAGGCGGTGAGCGGTTTCCATCGGCTTTGGCATCGGGTGGCGGGCGTTGGTCAGGAAACGAGCCATCGGGCCAGTGTCTTTCTACCAACACAGCCGTTGCCGTTACCAGAGCCTTTGGCCTCTGGTGCTACCTTGCAATGGGCGGATGTCAAAGCTGCCTTGCGCAATAGCGTGCGCTTCTTTATGCAGCGCCGTTTGCAAGCCGGTTCCGAACCGGACTGGCAAGCGCACCAGACGGAAGAGCCCTTTACGCTGGCCGGATTGGAAGCCTATTTGTTGCGTGAACAACAGCTCAAGCGGCTGCTGGATAACGATGGTGATGCGGCACTGGAAACCTTTATTCAGCGCCATCAGGCACTGGGAGAATTGCCGGTCAATGCGCTGGGGCGTTATCAGGCTGACCGCCTGTACCAGCAAATTGCTCCGCTGGCGAACGCCTTGCAGCCCTGGCTACATAATCCACCGGAAAGCGGCACCCTGATGCGTGATGTGTGCTGTCAGGGAGTGGACTATCGCGTTCAGGGTGAATTGGCCGATGTGTATGCCGGTGCGCTGGTGCGTTACCGGGTCGGCCACGTAGGCGGCTCGTTTGTCCTGGACGCCTGGCTGGATCTGCTGCTGGCTTCGGCCTGTCAGACGGGCGTGGCTGCTGTGACTGAAGGGGCCTGGGTCTATGGTCTGAATCGGCGTGGGGAAGTGACCACTCTGCAATTACGATCCCCTGAGCCAGAGCTGGCCCGCGCCATGATCGAATACGCGGTTGAGGCCTGTTTGCAGAGCTGGCAAGTACCGCAACCGCTGTTGCCCGACTTGCTGTTTACCCTGTTCTCCAATCCGCCCGAGCAACACGATGCCATCGTTGATAAGGCACTGGCCGCAGAGTTTGGCGAGCTGGCCGATGCCGCCTTGCTGCGTTGCCTGCCGGATTTACCCGCCACACTGACCGATGAGCATCTTCGGGGACAGTGGCAAGCCGATTACGCCTGGCTGTTTTCCCCCTTGCTTGATCATCTGTCTGACACGGAGCGCCACTGATGCAACCGCTGGATATTCATACCTTTCCGCTGTCCGGGCAGTCGCTGATTGAAGCCAGTGCCGGAACCGGCAAAACCTACACCATTGCCAGCCTCTACAGCCGTTTGCTGCTTGGTCATCAGACTGCGCGGCTGGGCTGTGATCAGATTCTGGTGGTAACCTTTACCAACGCCGCAACGGAAGAACTCCGAGGCCGTATTCGAGAGCGCATTCGCCAGATGCTGGGCGACGTGCTGAGACTGCTGGCCGCCTGCGAGCAGACCTCAGAGCTGTCGGACTCTGTTCTGCACAGCGTCGATGCTGATACGTTACGTTGGTTGTCCGAACTGGGCTTGCTGGATGATGCCGACACCCGCCAGACACGCTTGCGCGAGCTGTCCGACTGGCTCAACACCAATCTGTCACAGATGGACAATGCCAGCATTTACACCATTCATGGCTTCTGCCAGCGGATGCTGAAACAGTTTGCCTTCGACAGTGGCGTGATGTTCAGCGCCGAGTTGCTGCTGGACACACAAAGCTATCTGCGTCAGGCCTGCGAGGACGTCTGGCGTAACGGCAATTACCGCCTGGCCGAACAACAGGTGGGGTATTTGCTGGAGCGTTATCCGACTCCGGAAGCACTGCAGAAAGAAGTGCGCCAGTGGCTGTCACACCCGGAGCTGGTGTTTCTGCCGCAGCAAAACGGCGGTGCCAACGCCGAGCAGCTCGACTTTGTGGCCGACTGGCAAGCGCTGAATCGCTTCTTTGAGCAACTGTCTCGCCAGTGGCAAACCATGGGGGCAGAAGACATTGCCGAGCGTATCCAGAGCTCGGATGTCGACAAGCGCAGCTTCTCAAAGAAAAACCTGCCGCGCTGGCTGGCAGCGGCGGAGCAATGGCTGACCGGTGACTTCAGTTTGCCGGTGCCTGCGGCGCTGGAAAACTTTGGCCAACGCAACCTGCGGGCCAAAACCAAAGCGGGCAAGCAGGTGCCGGAACACAGCCTGTTTATCGGCATTGATGCCTTTCTGGATCAGGAGCGGCAACTGGCCGTTGGCTTGCCACAGGTCTGGTTCGAGCGGGTGCGGCAGCGGTATATCGAGTTATTGCTCCGGGCAGGCGTGATGTCGCCGGACGATTTATTGCGGTTGCTGGATGCGGCTCTGGACAGCCCGCAAGGACGCAGTCTGGCCGATCAGATACGGCGTTTGCACCCGGTGGGATTGATCGACGAATTTCAGGACACCGACCCGCTGCAATACCGCATTTTTGCGTCGATTTATGCGTCCAGCTATGCCATCGAGCCGGACGAGACCGAAGGAACTACAGACAATGTTTCGTCTCCGTCCTGGGGATTGGCGGCCATTGGCGATCCCAAACAGGCCATTTACGCCTTTCGGGGAGCGGATATTTTTACCTACATTGCGGCTCGCCGGACGCTGATTGCTGAATCTGACGTCAAAACCAAAACCAAAACTAAAACCAAAGCCGAGACGGCAGCCTGGCCCGTGCCTATTTTCACCCTGAATACCAATTGGCGCAGTCACACGCATCTGGTGAACGGTGTGAACCGGCTGTTTGAGCAGCATCCGGCCCCGTTTGTGTTTGATCAGGACATACCGTTTGTCTCCGTAAAGGCGGCAGGCAAGCACGACCAGCAGGCCATGCGAGTGGATGGCAAGGCTCTGGCTCCGCTGCAACTGTGGTTGGATGAGAATCCGATATCGTTGCCTCAGGCCCGGCTGGAAGCAGCAACCCAATGTGCGCGCCAGATTCGGGCGGTGCTGTCCGGGGCGGTGTCTCTTGATACCGACACGGTCGCCGCGCGGGATATGGCGGTGCTGGTGCGGAGCCATCAGCAGGCGGAAATGATGCGTCAGGCGCTGTCGGCAGAAGGCATCGGCAGTGTGTTTCTGTCCCGTGATAGCGTGCTGGACAGTCGTGAGGCACACGACGTATTGACCTGGCTCAGCGCCGTGGCTGAACCAACGGATGAGCGAGCGGTGCGACGGGCCATGACCACCGAAACCCAGGGGCTGAATGCACAGCAACTGGATGCGCTGCTGAACGATGAAACCGCGTGGGAGCAGCGGCTGGAACAAATGGCAGGCTATCACCAGCTATGGCAGCAACAGGGCGTGATGGCCGCATTGATGCGCTGGCTCGAAGATGACGAACGTGCGGTGCAGCTACGCCGTTGTGACGATGGCGAACGACGCCTGACCAACCTGCTGCATCTGGGCGAAATGCTGCAACAGGCTAGTCGTCGTTTGCGAGGCCAGTTATCGTTGTTGCGCTGGTTCACCGAACAGGTGTTCGATGATGGCCTGACCGCTGACGAAGCCCAGTTACGGCTTGAAACTGACGCTAATCTGGTGTCGATTGTGACCATTCACAAATCCAAGGGGCTGGAGTATCCGCTGGTGTTCCTGCCGTTTCTGTGGTCGGACGACTTCAGTCCACAATCCAGCCGTGAAGCCCGTTACTTCGACGACGAACGGGGCAACGTGGTGGTGAATCTGGAACCGGACGATGCCGCCCGCCAGGCTCAATATCGAGACAATCAGGCCGAAGCCATGCGTCTGTTGTATGTGGCACTGACGCGTCCGGTGCAGGGTTGTTTTGTGTGGTTGATGAACGCCGGTAAATACAGCAAAAAACTGGGCTGGTCGGCGCGTATCCAGAACACCGCGCTGGGCCGTTTGTTGCAAATTGACACCCTGCTGAAACAGCGCGATGGCCTGCCGCAAGACACGAGCTGGTGTGACGCGCTGCACCAGCACTGGCAAGACACCGGCCTGAGCAAGCAGACGCAACAACTGGTGCTGGGGCCGCGTCCCGACTGGCCCGTAGGTGCTCTGCTCAGTGATGAACACACGCCGGAACCGGGAGCGGTGCGGTATTTCCAACGACGTTTGAATCGGCACTGGCGTGTCAGCAGCTTTACCGGCTTGAGTGCCCATGCGGCGGAACATCGACCACAAACCGTGGTCGAGGAAACTCTGGATGAGGCCCAGACCGATTCGGTGTTGCGAGCCGATGACGATGGTCAACGTTTGGCAGCGGCAGACACAATGCCTGCCGAGCCGGTGTTTGTGTCGTCGGTGGAACAAACCGCCAGCCGTTTTCCCCGAGGGGCAACGCCGGGCACCTGTCTGCACGCGATGATGGAGCATTGGGACTTTTCGGATCGTGAGGCGCTGGAAACCATCGTCTCGCAGGAACTGCAGCATTTTGGGTTGCATCCGGCGGAAGCCGTCGATATGGCATCCGGTTTGGCATCGGACGCAGCACCGGAATGGTCGGAAATCGGAGTGGCTGATTGGCTGCAGCAGGTGGTGCAAGCCGAGCTGTGCGACGCTCATGGCCAACGTTTTTGTCTGGCGGATATCGAAGCCGGACAACGGCTGGATGAAATGGAATTTTGCTTGCCCGTACAGCGCCGAAATGTGCAGCGCGGAGGCTCGCTTATTGAAGGGGCAGATGGTGAAGGGTTAGTTGGTGAAAATCCTGGTGACAACATTCTGCGCAGTGAGTCTCTGAATGCGCTATTGGCCGGTTCCGGTGGGCCACGCTCACTGTCGTTTGAACCGCTGAATGGCTACCTCAAGGGCTTTATTGATCTGATGTTCTGCTGGCAAGGGCGCTATTACCTGCTCGACTACAAATCCAACTGGCTCGGAGATGTCAGCGCCGACTACGATGCCGACGCGCTGACAGAGGCCATGACGTCGCACCATTACGACCTGCAAGCCTGGATTTACACATTAGCGCTGGATCAATTACTGGCACAGCGTCTGCCGGATTACGACCCGGAACAGCATCTGGGCGGAGCGTTTTATCTGTTTCTGCGTGGCATGACCGGCGCAGGTGAAAGTGGCGTCGAGCGGGGTGCGCAGTCGGATTTGTTTGCAGAACCTGAAGCAACGCATGCCATGGGCGTGCATTATCAGCCTGTGGCCATGGAGGATTTGAAGCGCTGGAAACACGCGGTGTTGGGAGAGCAGGAAGGAGAATCGCATGACTGATATAACCGCCCCCATAACGGAGGCTCCGGCAGCTCTGGAAGCGCAGCTATCCCTGCTGCTACAACAGCAACGCCTGCGCCAGATTGACTGGCAACTGGGGCGTCAGATTCTGGCCTATGAACAGGCATCTGGTGCAACGAATGACTCGGAACAGCAGGCGCTGCAACTGGCCGCAACGTTGGTCAGTCTGGTACTGGGCCGGGGGCAGGTGTGCCTGCCGCTGACGCATTCGCCCTTGTCGGAAGTAGCCGGATTCTGGCTCGGGGCCAGCGACTGGGTGGCGTTGTTGTCGGGCTGTCAGTGTGTCTGGCCGACCACGGCGGCAGAGCCCTGGCAGAACCAGCCACTGGTGTTGGAATGCGGCCCCGGTCTGATGGCTCCACGGCTGTATCTGGCGCGCTATTATTTTTATCAGACCGGCGTGGCGGATAGCATTCATCAGAGTTTGGCCAGCGCTGTGGATACCCACGCGGACGGTCTGGCCGATACGCTGTCGCAGTTATTTGAAGCACCTTCCGATGGCCGTGTGAACTGGCAGTGGGTCGCCGCTGCCACCGCCTGTTTGCAGCCGTTTTGTGTGATTACCGGCGGGCCGGGCACGGGTAAAACCACCACGGTGACGCGGCTGCTGTGTGCCTTGCTGAGTCAACAGCCGGACTTGCGCATTGCATTGGCGGCTCCGACCGGGAAGGCCGCCGCTCGGATGATCGAGTCGATTCGTCAGGCGCGCCAACGCGATGACCTCTCGCCTGAGATGCTGGCGGGCATCCCGGATGACAGCTTCACCTTGCACCGTTTGCTGGGTTGGACGCCGCGCGGTTTTCGCTACCATGCCAAGCATCCTTTGCCGTGGGATTGCGTGGTGGTGGACGAGGCTTCCATGGTCGATCTGGCGATGATGCACCAGTTACTGCAAGCGCTGCCGCCGCACGCACGGCTGGTGTTGTTGGGCGACAAGGATCAGTTGGCGTCGGTGGAAGCGGGCAGTGTGCTGGCGGATGTCTGCAATGCCGGGGTGGAAACCGGCCCTGATCAGCACTTCGCGGCACGTCTGAAGGCGCTGACCGGAGCTGATCTGGACGCATGTGTTCAGCCTGCCAGCAGCCTGATGCAAAATGCTGTAGCCGAGCTGAAGGTGTCGCATCGATTTGATGCCAACAGCGGCATTGGCCAGTTGGCTCGGGCGGTGAATCAGGGGCTGGTGTCACAGGCCAGTCAGTGCTTTGACACGTACGACGACATCGAATGCGACTGGCTGGATTCCAGTAGTCCGGTGAATCATGACGTGCTGTTGCCCTGGCAGCGCGGGGTGATTCAGGGTTATCGGGAATACGCCGAAAAATTGCAGGACGCCCCTGGCGAGGACACTACCCGCGCTATTCTGGCCGCGTTCAACCGTTTCCGGGTGCTGGTGGCGACCCGTCAGGGCACGTTGGGTGTGGAAGCCGTGAATCAGGACATCGAGCGCTTGCTGGTGCGGCAGGGCTGGCTGTCGATGTCGAACGGGCGTTCGGCCTGGTACGTGGGGCGTCCGGTGATGATCACGCGTAATGACTACGATCTGGGGCTGTTCAATGGCGATGTGGGTGTGCTGGTGAATACGGAATCCGGTCAGATGAGAGCGGCGTTTCCGGGCCAGGACGGCCAGGTGCGTTATGTTCTGCCCAGTCGTTTGCCGACTCATGAAACCGCATTTGCCATGACGGTTCACAAGAGTCAGGGGTCCGAATTCAATCGGGTTCAACTATTGTTACCGGAGCGCTGGCAAGGTGTGATCACCCGAGAACTGATCTACACCGCCATTACCCGAGCGCGAGACCATTTTTATCTGATGAGTGGCCGGGAATGCTGGCAACGGGGTTTGGGAAACCGCGTTGAACGAGCCAGCGGACTGCGGGACGCTTTATGGAAGACTCCATGACCGACAAGCACGAACAGGACAAACAGACAGAGGCGGCGGCAACGCCTGCCGTTGACGCTCTACCGGAAATACACGCCGATGCGGCAGATCACCAACCGCGTTCGGTAACGCCCAAACGCAGCTCAGGGCGCTGGTGGCGTTGGCCGATGCGATTGTTAGTGGCCCTGATGATTCTGGTGGGTGCACTGTTGGCACTGGTTCGTTATGGCGGTGTGCCGCTGGCAATGTGGCAACTGGATCGCTGGTACAGCCAGCAGGGCGAGGGCTATCGTGCCTCGCTGGGGCAGTGGCATCTGTCGTTCACCGACGGCGAGCTGATGCTGACGGATTTTTATCTGCATCATCCCGCCGAATCGGAACCGCAAGCGCGTACCGGCTGGCAGCAACTGCGACTGGACATCGATACCCGACAACTGCTGGCGTTGGTCAAGAACCGGCTGTTCAATGCCGAACAGCCCGCGCCGCCTCTGGTGATTGAAGACGTGACACTGGCCGGTCTGGAGCTGGCCGGTCATTCCGATATGAACCGGGAAGATGGATCGTCTCAGGTCAATGTGGCCGGGCTTGTGTTGCCTTTGCCTGACGAGGACTCGCAGCAACCGGAACCCGAAGCCAAATCAGAATCGGCTCTGGCGGTGCAATTGCAACAACTGGCGTTCTCGCAATGGCAACTGGCGTGGCAACATCAGGATCAGCAGGCTGACCTTAAGGCGCAACTGGCGCTGGTGTTGCCTGAACTGGGTTTGCACAATCTGGACACCCGTTCGGGTGTGCCTCTGGATGTGAATCTGGATGCGCAGCTCAAACAACTGGCGGTGTCGCTTCCGGCTCCTGCAGGAACCCCGTTAGCTCGTCCGGTCAGCCTGAGTCTGCAACAGCCGTTTCAGATGGCGCTGGAAGGCAAGGTACACGACTGGCAGCAGGGACAGGCCCGGCTTCAGGGGAATCTGTCGCTGAATCAGCTCAAGCTGCGAGCGATGCAGGACATGACCATTGCGCTGAAGCATCTGGGTGTCCAACAGTTGGAGGCATCGGCAACAGGGCAGGCGTTTACGTCGCTGGAATTATCGGACTTTGCCCTGAGCTTCGACAGCAGCCCGGATACTTCTGTTGAATTATACCGTTATCTTTCTGCGGGGTTTCAGTTTGACCCCAAGCATCGCGGCTTGCCGCTACTGACCATGGGCAAGCAGAATCTGGAAGGACTGGCGCTTTCGGCCAATCTGACCGAGCAGGGGCTGCCGGTTGGCCTGACGTGGTTGAATTTACCGGATCAGGCGAGCACATCAAGCGCCTCGTCCGGCACCTCCCAATCCTCTGATACAACCCGGCCATCCGATAAAGCCAAGCCATCCGATAAAGCCCAAACTGCCGCAGGCTTGCCACTGCTGGTGAAAACCCAGCCGATTGCCCTGCGCAAGCTGTCGCTGGCTCTGACACATCCGCAGATTCAAACCGGTGTGTCGATTCCTGAACTGAATCTGGGTGCGGTGGATTCGGAGCAGGTCGCTTCAATCAAGCAAGACGGCAAGCTGGTAGTGGAGTCGCTGACACTGCCTCAGGCCGACACCTATTTACTGGAACCGCTGACCCTGAACTGGGGTGTGCAATTGCACGATTGGCTGCGTCAGCCTCGTGTGACCGGGCAAGCGCAACTGACCGGGCTGGCGCTGCAAAGCCAGCAACAGCCACAGGTATTTCTGAACCGTTTGTCGTTGCAGGGGCTGGATGCTTCTGCTACGCGGCAAAATGTCGAGACCCTGACGCTGGAAGGTCTGAAAGTACAGCATGCGCCGGAGCGAGTGGACAAAACCCTCAGGAACCTCAATAAGCCGCTGTTGACGCTGGCGCAACTGGTGGTGCCTAAATTGGCCTTTGAGAAACAGCAGCTGTCCACAGGCGTGATCCGCTTTGCCGGTGCGCGTATGAGCGTGCTCAAGCGGGCCAATGGCCAGTTGGCGGGGATACCGGAACCGTCAAAAGAGAAAGCGCAGTCTGCTCCCAAAGAACCCGCCCAGCCGCCAGCGGCTCCGGCGGTACAAGTCAGCATTCGTGGTTTGAAACAGTCTGGCGAAGCGTCGCGTCTGCAATGGCTGGATCGCAGTGTTGAGCCTGCCTATCAGGCCAATGTCACCCTGCACTCGCTGGCTGTGGGCGTGGTGAATACCGGGCGGTTTGACTTTGCCAGGGCAGGGTTGAGCACGCCGCTGATTCCGGTATCGGCAGTGTTGGGGCTGGATGAATTCAACCGCATTCGCTTCAAGGGCAAAGCCGGTCTGGCCGACGGCGTTCCGGCAGGGGAATACACGCTGGATATCGAACAACTGAATATGGTGCCGCTCAGTCCCTACGTGACTCAGGCGATGGGCTACCGGATTCAGAAAGGCATGCTGGATCTGGATGTCGACCTGGACATCAAGCAAGGAAACATGGACGGCAAGGCCGACATCACCTTGCAAAACAGTCAGTTTGAACCGGCAGACGAGGACATTATCAACAGCGTCAGCAAGCAGATTGCCATGCCGGTTGAAACCGCTTTGTCGGTGCTTAAGGACGATGAAAATAACATCCATCTGGAAGTGCCCCTGAAAGGCCCGCTGGACGATCCCAGCGTCGGGCTGAACGATGTGCTGGCCAAGGTCAGTACCACGGCTATCCGCAGCGCGACGCTGTTCTATCTGAAGCAATCCATTCAGCCGTATGGGGCCTTGATCAGCCTGGGGTCACTGGTGGCGGATGAAGTGTTTGCGATTCGCCTCGATCCGCTGGATTACCAGCCTTACCACTATCTGCTGACGGAAAAGCAGGACGACTACCTGAAGCATGTGGTCGAGCTGATGCACAGCAAGCCCGATCTGGAGCTGCAGGTGTGTCCGTTCTACAGCGCTGCAGAAGCGCAAGCTCCCGAGCGGAAGACTGAAAAACCGGAGACTGAACAATCCGATACCGACAAGACAGAAAAACCGGCGTCAGAACCGGCTCTGGCCGGGGTGGCGCTGGCTCAGGCACGCGCGGTACAGATCAAGCAACGACTGGCCGCCTTCAAGGATGAAAAACAGCGCTCGCTGGCGCGTCGGGTGACGTTGTGCGCACCGCAGCAGGGCGAAAAAGCCACGGTTGAAATGGGGTTTTAGGCGCTGGCTATCCCGAGTGTCGGGGTGGCCAATCTACTTCCATAGGAGGATAGGAATAGAGACTTCAGAAGCATGGCTTCAGTCCGCGGCATCGTAGCATGCTAGGGACAGTCTGAATCGCCCGATTGTGAACCATTACACAGACAAATCGGGTGTGTTCAGCGTGTCCATGGCGTCTGTTGATGCTTCTGGTGATTGGCAGTTGAGGATTCAGCGGCAGGCACTCTGTGGGCTAACAATAATAACAAGGAGCCTGAACCATGAACTTTGATGTCGTTGAGCGCTTGCTCGATGTTCCGTCCCCCTGGATTGTGCACGATGTTTCCATGGACCCGGCCCGCCGACGGGTTGAGGTATCCATTGGCCAGGCCCGCAAAGGCTGGTTTGGCGCACGTCGGACAATTCAGCGTCACGATGGCCACCATAAAGTGTGGCAGCACCAGAGCATTGGTGATCTGGCTTGCTATATTCGCGTCGATTTTGCCCGTGGCAGCGCTTTGCCGGACGCGTCCTGGAGTGGTGACACCAAATCCCCGTTTTCCCGCAGCTTGAGCCAGCAGGTCGTTAGCCTGATGGGTGAGGGCGTGTCTTTGGGCAGCATCGCCAGTTTGCTGCAACTGGAACCGGAAGTGCTGTGGCAGTTCCAGCACGCGCTGGAAAACGGCACCCTGAGTGAGATTGCAAGCGGGGACAGCAATGCGGCCAATGAACAACCGGATCAGGCCGAAAGCAACGGCATTCCCGGCCCGTCCAATCCAATTTGGGATCGCTTGCTGACTGGCCAGTACAGCATCGACAGCCGCAATCTGGCTTTCCAGTTGTTGCTCAGCCGTCTGAAGCGCCAGTACGTGAAAAGCAGTGATACTGAAATTCGTCGCCTCAAGGTGCAGGAGTTGCGCCGCTATTGTGAGCGTAACCGCAATTCTGCCGGTCATGAAATTGGCCAGATTCAGGAGGCGGCACAATGAACCCTGCGGATATTCCGGGAGGCCAACTGGTCTCCACCGACGTAGCAGCTCGCATGATCCTCAGTGGTCGGGCACTGCGTATTGCCGGTGAAGAAAGCGCCCTGCGCAAGCTGCCAAAAGGGTTGTGGATTGGCGGCAGTATTCCCTATTTTATGACCACCGATGGTGGTCTGTGTTGTCAGGAACGCGTCTATGTGGCGGAGCTTCCGGCCTTTTGTGGTGTGCCGTCGATTGGCAGTTACGACGTTGACAGCATCAGCGGCATCGCCTGCGATGCGCCTGAAAACGGTTTCAGCGTGCTGATTGTTCCGGCCTTTACCGATGTTCACGAGCGCTTTGCCCGCGACGCCCCCGAGTTTGAACAAATGTACGAGCGGCCTCTGGTCGGCTGGGTTTCCGGCTTGCATCTGGATGACCTGAACGACCACAAACCGGTGGTGGTGATGGGGCCAACAGGTGAGTTCTTCGACGATCAGGCCGTGGCCATGCATGTACCACTGAGTGATCAGTACATGGCTTCGGTGGAGCTGGTGAATCTGTTCCAGCCCGGCGATGGCCCTGTGATCCAGTTTGATGAGTCCGGCTTTGGCGCGACTCAGGCATTCGTGGACGGTCAGGCGGTGAATCTGGCCAGCTATCTGCAAGACAACCAGATCGACACCCGCTTGCCGCTGGTAGCGGATTATTGCGGCGCAGCGATTAATGTCAGCTTTCAGTCGGTCGATCACGACAACGGTAACGTCACCTTCTACGCCCCGGTGTTTGCCGGTGTGGAATATCGCCTGGCTGCGCCACTGGACAGCTACGCCGATGCGCTGGTGCAGGAAGCGGAAGCGCTGGAAAGCACAGGCACTGCGTTCTGCTGTAACTGCATTCTGAATTATCTCTATGGCGAGCTAGAGGGCAGAACGGCGGGGCACCTGAACGGCCCGATGACCTTTGGTGAAATTGCCTACCAACTGGTGAACCAGACGCTGGTGAGATTGAGGGTAGAGCAGGTGTGAGCTGATATTGGGAGTGTTCATTTTTCTGTGTCGTTTTCCTAACCTGTACCAAACAGAAAGCGACATAGAACTTTGAACATCCCCCATTCATGACGAATTTAAATTTATTATGAATAATCCAGGTAATTGTCTTGGCATATTTCACCGAACTTGATCTTTCTCCAAATCTCCTTTACTTCGGGCAGCCAAACCTCATTATCCAAACTGTTTTTTAACCTTCTGGCCAAATAACTTTTAGGACTATTATCGGCATTGTCAAAATGATAGATAGTTAGTAGTGATTCTATGAACCTTTCATATCTATATTGCCCTCTTATTCTATCTTCCATAAATTCTTCTTTATAACTATCAGCAGCTTCACACAACCCTTCATGGAGCCAATTCAAGCCTGTGTCATATTGAAATATATACCCTGAATTAATGTTATTGTCTGAACAAATTAACCAATCAGCAATCTCTGAAAAGTAATTAAACTTCGGTTTCGGTTTAAAAAAGCCCAAATGGTGACAATTTGAAACATATTCTTCCCCTAAATGTACGACACTACGCCCCTCCCGTCCTAGTGGGTATTTTTCATTATCAAGTCCATCCATCATAACCTGAAAAAGTAACTCACCATTTTCCCTAAGATCAGGCTCATATACTCTACCGGGAATATCGTCTCTTTGGAGGCAAATTTTTAATAAAATAAATATTAATCGGCCATACCCAAAGGTAATCCAGTCTTCTCGAACCAATGCAGAATTCAAATAGGCATTTCTAGCCATGAGTAATGTGTGATAGTCACGTGATGGGTGAAGCCAGAGAATATGAAATATTGTGAGCGACTTGGACAGATTAACATCATACCAGCCATTTTTATCAGGTAATACACCCTTCATGTAATATCGCTTACACACAGCAATGGATCTCTTGGAATACTTCCATGCCAGAACCTTCTCGTACTCAGGCCATTCTGCTCTGCGTTTAGCTACCCATTGCTTATCATCCAATTTCCAGGAAGAATTATCAAAATTCTCCAAGTCATATTCCGCTAGAAACTCTATTCTTTTAAGGTAAGACTTTTCATCCATAATGCAGTGCTCGTAATAATATCCAATAAGAGTATCATCGATACCTGTTTGGTCTTCGCTGCTTGCCAATGAATTTTTGGCTGAGGTGCCTCTGAATCATTCTCCAACAATTGGAGATAATGCCATCGTTCATCACCTAAGCGGCTTCCCCGTGTCACAGTTCAGCGTCTTCGATGCTAAAGAGCAATCAGAAAAAATGCAAAAACAGCCTTTGTCATTCGGATGAATGCGCTCTGCCATGGAAAGACCTTGAATACCTCATTGAGCGTTATACACCCGTTGAACCACCTCCTGCCTCGCCACTTTCAAACACCACCGTCATATGCAGCACCGAATCACGCTGCTGTTCCTGCAATGCCCAGTCAAAGCGGGTCACGATTTTACGAATCAGTTTCAGCCCCAGGCCAAAGCCGGTCTGGTTTTGGGGTTGTTGTCCTGAAGTCGTCTGGTCCGTCGGAGTCTGGCTGGCTGAGTGCGGCAGGGTGTTGCTGACGGTCACGCTGCGTTCGTCCTGAATAATCCGAATCTCGCCATCGGTGGTATGCTGAAAGGCGTTGCGAATAATATTGCTGACCAGTATCCGAAAGGCGGCTTCCGGTAGCGCTAGCGTGCAAGGCTGGGTCTGTACCGACAGGGTGATGGCCTTGCCAGTCAGCAGGTAATTCAGCTCCTGAATCACCTGTTGCAAGGTGTTCTGAATATCCACCGGGCTGGTTTCTATCACCTCCTGACTATCACGGCTTAGCCACAGCAGGGTTTCTGTCATGCCTTTCATGGTCAGGGTGGCGCGCAGAATGCGATCCCGTACCTCGCGCTCCTTGGGCGTTGGATTCGGGCTGATTTTATCCAGCAGGGTGGCGTTGCTGCGCAGGGTGGTGATGGGGGTGCGCAGTTCGTGGCTGGCAAAGCCGAGAAATTCCTTCTCTCGTTCCAGAGTCTGATTCATGTCTTTCAGGTTTTCCTGAAGAATCGCCGCCAGTTGGTTCAACTCGTCGTATTGAAAGTCGGGCGGTGTGTCGTTGGCCTGATTCAGATCCAGGGTTCTGGCCCAGTCATACAGCGCTTGCACCGGGGAAGTCAGATTGCTGAGGATTTTGTAGATGATCGCAACGAAGGCTATCAGCGAGCCAATGCCCCACAGGGTAATCATCACCATGGGGTCGAGGCCTTCGAGCCTGGGCTTGTCTTTTTTGGCGTGCTCCATCTTTTTGGAAATATAGCGCAGCTCACCGGCTTCATTCAGGGCCGACAGCAGGGAGTAGGACTTCTCTGGCGGCGCGAAGTACCACCAGTTTTCCATATGCAGTTGCAGCTCGTAGTGCTGTTGCGGTGGATCAGGAAAAATACGCCGAATGTCAGCCGGTACAGCTTGCCAGTCGCGGGTGACGTGATAGCCGAAGTCGGTGACGAGTGAAGTCTCACCGTCCGGGAGCAAATCGGCTGCTCTGGTCATTTGCCATTTTTGCACCGAGTCGAAGCCATCGAGAAAATACCGGGTGCCCTGGTAGGTCAACAGGGCCGACATGCAAAGCGCCAGCAGCGTGATCCAGAACAGTACGTAGGTTTTCACACGGCGAGGTTTTTGCTTCATTCAGGTTTGGCCCCGGCTTGAGGGTGGGCTGAGAGAAAAAAGCCAAATCCGGCGGCGGTTTGCAATCGCTGACCGGCACCCGCGGCATCGAGGGCTTTGCGCACGTTGTGAATATGCACGCGTAGCTTGTTGCTGTCTGGCAGCTCATCACCCCAGACCTTGCGAATCAGATCCGTTTGGGACACCGGGTTCGGGCTGGAATGCATCAGAGCCTGAAGCAATTTGAAACCGGTCGGGCTGAGTTTGACCGGCTTCTGATCGACGCTGACCTGACGGCTGTTCAGGTTGAGCTGGATTGGCCCGACGCGCAACACCGATGCCTGACCACTGCGGCGCTTGGCCAGCGCCTGCAAGCGCACAATCAGCTCCTCGATCTCGAACGGTTTGATCATGTAGTCGTCGGTTCCAGCGGTGAAGCCTTCGAGCTTGTTCGACAGGGTATCCCGTGCGGTCAGCATCAGAACCGGCGTGTCATCACCGGCTGCGCGGATTTGCTGGCATAACGACAAGCCGTCCAGGCCCGGCATATTGATGTCCAGAATCAGCACGTCGTAGCGGTTGTTTTCCACCAGCGCCCGGCCTTCCAGACCGTTGGCGGCGTAGTCGCACAAAATCTGCTCCAGTTCCAGGTGATCGATCACCGACAGCGCCAGATCACGATCATCTTCTACCAGCAGTACGTTCAGCATTGGGTTTCCTCGGGCAGCGTCTGGGTCGGTGATTCGGTTTGACGGCGTTGAAACAGCGTCGCCAGGTCGTACTGAATCATCAGCATGGCGGGAATGATGATCAGGGTAATCACGGTAGCAAATAAAATACCGTACCCCAGAGAGGCCGCCGCCGGAATGATAAATTGCGCCTGGGTTGAGGTTTCGCTCAACAAGGGAGCCAATCCGGCAAAGGTGGTGAGCGAGGTCAGCAAGACCGGACGAATCCGACCGGTGCAGGCTTCAAGAATGGCGTCGCGCTGGGCCAGCCCGCTGCTGCGGTTTTCATTGAAGCGCGACACCAACAACAGACTGTCGTTCACCACCACGCCGCTGAGTGCCACGATGCCATTAAAGGACAGCACGCTCAGCATCATATCGTTCGACCAGTGGCCCAGAATTGCCCCGACCAGCCCAAACGGAATCGCACTCATAATAATCACCGGCTGAACATAGGAACGCAGTGGAATGGCCAGCAGAATATAAATGGCCATCATGGCGATGATAAACAGTTCGGTCATGGAGCCGGCGGTTTCGGCCTGTTCTTCCGCTTCACCGGCAAAGTGGATGTCCAGATCCGGGTAGCGCTGTTGCAGCTCGGGCACCAGTGTTTCTTGCAGTTGTTGCACCAGCTCGGTGGCAGAAATGATGTCTTTATCGACGCTGGCACTGACGTAATACGCCTGCAAGCCGCCAATGCGAGTGCGCTCGTTTTGCTGGTAGTCCTCGGTCACACTGGCGACCGTCGACAGTGGCACCACGGAGCCATTCGGCAGCCGTACCTTGGCATTGATGATGTTGCTGAGGTCGCGGCGCTGGGACGCCGGGTAGCGAATGCGTACCTTGATTTCGTCCTTGCCACGCTGGTAGCGCTGCACGATCTCGCCACCAAACGCCTGTAACACCTGGCGCGACAGGTCAGCGGTGGTTACGCCGAGTGCATAGCCTTGTGGCGTCAGGGCAAATCGCAGTTGGTTCTGGCCGCTGTGGAAGTTGTCGTCCATGCCCTGTACGCCGTCGATGGTTGCCAGCGTTTCAAGAAAGCGCTCACCGGCAAATTCCAGCGATTCAGTATTCCAGGCTTTCAGCTCGACCTTGAATTCCTTGCCACCGCCGAAGCCGGAACGCACATCCAGCGACTTGATGCCTTCCAGCGTGCCGGTCAGCGACTTCCATTGGCGCGTAAATTCGTTAATGGAATAGCGGGCGTTATCGTTCAGTTCTACCGTGACCGAACCGCTGAAGTCGTTGGTGGCCACAATCTCGACCGTGCCCAACCCGGACGGTTGATCCGGGCCAGACAATTGCCGATCAGCGGCGTCGGCCAGTTGCTCCAGTTGCATCAGGTTCTGCCGGGTGAGGCCGTAGCTGGCGTCGTTCTGCATGGTCATGCTGGCGGAAATCACCGAACCGGGAATGTCCGGGAAGAAGCCCACCCGCACGCTGCCGTTAAACGGCATGCTCATCACCAGCACAAATACCGTGAACGACACCAGCAGGGCGGCGTAACGGAACTGGATCACCTGGCGGATCAAGGGTGCGTACAGACGTTCTGTCACCCACATCAGGCCAGAATCGCAGCGGTGCTGAATGCGCGCCCAAGTGTCTTTCCAGCCGGGGCCGATCTTGCGATGGGTATCCATATGGGCGAGGTGAGCAGGCAGGATCAGCTTGGATTCCACCACCGACAACATCAGGCAGATGGCCACAATCACCGCAAACTGGGAATACACCTGTCCCATGCCACCCTCTACATTGGCCAATGCCACAAACACCGCCACCGTGGTCAACACACCAAACACAGTGGGCACCGCCACACGTTGGGTGCCACGAATGGTGCTACCGAGGGTATCGCCGTGTTTGCGCCGGGTTTCGTAGATGCTTTCGCCCACCACCACGGCGTCATCGACCACGATCCCCAGCGCCAGAATAAAGCCGAAGGTGGTCATTTCGTTGATCGACATGCCGGTGAACTGCTCGGTCATAAAAAACAGCGTGCCGCAGAAGATAAACGGCAATCCGGCCACCACCCACAGGGCTACCCGCAGGTTCAGAAACAGCGCCAGCACGATAAACACCAGCGTGATGCCCGACAGGGCGTTCTTGATCAGCAAGGCCAGACGATCCCGGATCAGCTCGCTGCCGTCGTTCCAGGTTTCAATCGAGACGTTATCGGGCAGCGAGGCCGATGCCTGCCACTGGCTGACCACGCGATCGGCCTGTTCCACCAGTTTGATCACATCGCCGGTCTCATTGACGGTCAGCTCCAGACCGATGCCATTGAGGCCGTTGTAACGCGCCAGTGTGAAGCTCTGGTCGGTGAAAGTATCTTCAATTCGGCTGATATCGCCCAATCGCACCACGGCCCCGGAGCTGTCTGTTACGACCGGAATGCGTGAGAACTGCTCGGCGTAATAGGCCTGCTCCGAGACTTTCAGGCGCACAATCTGATCTTCGCTGCGCAAACTGGTGGACAGTGCCGAGGCTGATTCGGCGTTGACCGCGTTCTGAACGTCGGTCAGGGTCAGGCCGTAGGCTTCCAGCCGGGCTTCGTCAATTTCAATCGACAGCAGCTTTTCGGCTTTGCCCTTGAACGTCACCTCACTGATCTGGCTCTGGGCCAGCAAGTCGATCTTGATGCGCTCGGCCAGGGTTTGCAGGGTGGTGCGGTCGGTGTCGCCGTAGATTTTGATCGAATAGGCGTGCTCGTTCAGTTGCTGCTTTTCGATCACCGGGTTCTCGGCATCGACCGGGAAGTTATACACTGCATCGACCTTGCTTTTGACGTCCCGCAGCAGGGTGTCCAGATCGTAGCCACTGTTGCCTTCCACTGTGATGGTGGAACTGTTGGCGTCGGAAACCGAAGTGACGCGCTTGATGCCGGTGACGCTGGCCAGGGCTTCTTCCACTTTCAGGGCAATGCCTTCTTCGGTCAGCACCGGATCGCCGCTGTCGTAGGCCATGGAGATGATGACCGAGTCAGCAGGCCAGGGCGGGAAAGCTTCTTTGCGCAGGCCGTCAATGGACAGAAAGCCAAGCAGGATAATACAGATCATCAGCAGGTTGGCGGCGACGCTGTTGCCTGCAAACCAGGCGATGATGCCGCTGTGATTCTGGTTCATGGCGTCACCTGGCGGGAAGATTCAGTGGAAGAAACAGCCATCTCAGAGACGGTTACGTTGCCAGGAGTCACTTTCATGCCCGGTAGGTAGCTGCCCAGCGGTGTGGTGACAATCGGAGTGGCGGCCAATGAACCATCGTCGGACAGATAGACCTTGTCACCCATGCGAAGGCGAACGTTGGCGCGTTGTTTGGTCAGCAGGTGGTTGTCATCAACCTGCCAGATTTCGTTGTTGCGGGTGATGGCCGACGCCGGAACCTGCCACACATTGGTCAGGGTTTTGCCGGGAATTTCAGCTTCGATAAAAGTGCCGGGATAGAGCGGTGGTTGCTGATCCAGCGGCTTATCGACGCGCACGATCAGGGCACGCTGGCGGGTGTTGCTGTCGATGTGCTGGGCCACCCGATCAACATAGCCTTGCCAGTGCTGGCTGCTTTCGGTGTCGTGCAGCGTAACGGCCCAGTTGGCCGGAAGTGTTGATGCGGTTGGCAGATTTTGCCAGTCGGTGCTCGACAGCGGCACCGTCAGCTCGACCTGATCGGTTCCGTACAGCGCCGCCAGCTCGGTGCCGGTTTGCACGTAACTGCCCAGCTCGGCTGTGCGATTGACGACCAGAGCATTAAACGGTGCCCGCACCACGGTTTTTTTCAGATCAGAGCGGGCTTTCTGGAGCGTGCGGCGAGCATGATCAACCGCTGCCTGAGCGGCCTTGACCTGAGGTTCGTACAGCGCCAGTTGTGAATCCGGTGACCCTGACAACCCGGAGCGCTGCCATTCGGCCTTGGCCTGAGTGCGGTTCAGTTGTTGCTGCAACAGGGTGACTTCGGCGGCTGCCAGAGCGGATTCAGCGCTGGCGACGGCTTCGCGGTATGGCTGGTCGTCGATGGTCAGCAGCACCGCACCGGCTTGCAGTTGTGTGCCGCTTTTGAACGCATCCGCCACTGAGACAACTTTGCCGCTGACTTCGGCAGCCAGATTCAGGCGTTGAACCGGCGTGACTTCGCCATAGCCGGTAATGCGGGCTTTAAACGTGCCGCTGATCGGCTGAACGGTGCTGACTTTGGGATAGCTCTTGGGGGCAGTTGCTGCGGGTGGCATACCGGGGCCGCCTTCGGCATTGTCACCCAGCGAGATAGCGCCAAACAGGCAAGCAGCTGCCACACCGGTGGCCGCAATCTGTACTTTGATGATTTTTTTCATGATTTGACTCCGAGCCCTAATGCCAGCCCAAGGGATACGCGGTTGGATAAACGGTTGTAGATCAGTCGGGTTTTCTGAACCTGAAGGTCAAAGGTTTGGGTTTGAATCGTGAGTAGGTCGAGGAAGCTCACCAGCCCTTGTCGATACTTGTTCTGGTACACCTCGAAGCTGCGCTCGGCGTTGTCCAGCGCGTCCTGAATGTGCGCCTGCTGCTGCATCAGGGTTTTTTCCTGGCCGATGGCGTCTTCCACTTCCCGGACGGCGGTCAGCAGGGTTTCCTGATAGGCCCAGTAGCGTTGTTCCGCACTCAGGTCGGCCTGGCGGGCCTGGGCGCGCAATTTGTCACCCTGAAACAGAGGCGCGGTCAACTGGTTCAGCAGGCTCCAGACCGGGCTGGTAAACAGCGACTCCCGAAAGGACGCGCTGCTTTGCGCCAGCGACAGGCTCATCGACAGCGACGGCAACAGCGATTTATAGGCAATGGCGCTGTTTAGGTCGGCGATGCGGATATCCAGATAGGCTTGTTGCAAATCCGGGCGACGGCCCAGATCCTGCTCTGGCACCGAGGCCAATGGCACCTCAACACCCGGATAAGCCAGCGTTGTGTTGGGTTGGTAGCGGGTGTCACCCAGTGTTTCACCCAGTAAAACGGCCATGGCGCGCTGCAAGGTTTGCTGGCTTTCCCGGTAGGCGCTGAGTGTTGCCCTCGACGATGCGCTGCGGCTGCGGGCGGAATCCAGATCGGTCAGCTCATCCAGCCCCTTGCGGTAGCGTTCGACAATGGTGGTTTCGTTCTGCTCCAGCACTCGCAAGCGCTGGCGTTCGATCTCGATTAACTGGCTCTGCTGCACCAGTTGCAGCCAGGTATCCATGATCGACGAGGCGAGTAAATCGCGGGCGTATTGATCTTCGGCCTGCTGTTTGGTCAGCGTGGCGGTACTGATATCGACGCCATCTTGCAGCTTTTGCAGCCAGTCCAGCGTCCAGCTCACCTGCACACCGCTCTGGTAAACCGCGTCGGTGTCCTCGGTTTTGGTGTGCGACAGATTCAGGTTGGCGTGGGGCAGGCGTTCGCCTTTGGCGTCGGTGATGTTCTCGCGCGCTATCTGAATCGCCAAGGCGGTCTGACGCACGCCGGGGTTGTTCTCCAGCCCCCGCTGAATCAATGCCTGCACCTGCTCGGAAGGCATCAGATCGGTCAGATAGGTACGCTGACTGGCGTCGGGCAATGTTTGCTGCCAACTTTCCAGCGCCTGCAAAGGGGCATCGGACTGGCTGGCAAAATCACTGCCGCCCAGAGACGAGCACCCGGCCAGTGCGACCAGCAGGCAGGGTAAAATCAATCGGGGTGTGTGTTGTTTCATCGCTTCATCGGCTACCGGCAAGTGGTGGGAAGGATTGCCGGTCAGGGTATGAAGGCGGGCATTAAGGAAGTGTTAAGGGGCAGTCTTTGTGCTCTGACTATGAGCAAGCCTCATGTTTATATGAAACCATGCCATTTTTGTGCATGTTCAGGGCGGGCTATACTCGCGCGCCCATTTACTGAACATCAGACCGGCTCCCGCAGGCGCTGTTATTATCAGGTAGTTAATAGCAGACAGTTCGCAGTCATTGCGGACAAACGCCGGGTTCTGGTCGGTTCCAAACAGAAGTAGTTACTTATGAGTATTGAATTGATCACCGCGAATATTCCGACCTTGCTGGCATTGATTGCCACGGGTGTGTTTGCGGGCCTTTTGGCGGGTTTGCTGGGCGTTGGCGGTGGTATTGTGATTGTGCCCGTGCTGTTTTTCCTGTTTCAGGGATTTGGCGTTTCAGCCGAGTCGGCCATGCTGGTGGCCACGGCGACGTCGCTGGCGACCATCGTTCCAACCTCCATCAGTTCGATTCGGTCGCACAACAAAAAGGGCAATGTGGACTTCGAGCTGTTGAAGCGCTGGGCGGTATTTATTCTGGTTGGCGTGTTGGTCGGCAGTTGGTTGGTGACTCGTGTTGATGGCACCTGGCTAACGCTGTTGTTCGGTGTGATTGCGACCTTGTCGGCGCTCAATATGCTGTTCCGAACCGGCAAGTCGGCGCTGTTCAGCGAGCTTCCAGGCAAAGCCGGACAAACGGTGATGGGAACGTCGATTGGCTTTTTCAGCTCCATGGTAGGAATCGGTGGTGGCACCATTTCTGTGCCGTTGCTGACGTTGTATAACTACCCGGCTCACAAAGCGGTTGGTACGGCAGCGGCAATCGGTTTGATTATTTCCTTGCCGGGCGCAATAACGATGCTGGTCTTGGGCAGTACGCCTGCGGATGCACCGGCTGGCACGCTGGGGCTGGTCAATTTTATTGGCTTTATCTGCATTGTGCCGCTGACGGTCGTGTTTGCACCGGTTGGGGCGTCGATTGCCTCCCGCCTGGATGCTGGCAAGCTGAAGAAAATATTCGCTGTGGTGTTGCTGATCACTGGCTTGCGCATGTTGGCTCAGGTGTTTTTGTGATAGTCAGCTGATTTCTGCCGGGTCTGGCTGGCAGAAACATGCACTCCAGCAGGCTGCTAATCGTCAAGTAGCTTCAGGTTGGCCTTGCGTTGTTTTTTCATTTGCGTGTAAAAATTCTCGTGAGACCCCAAATGAAGCAGATAGAGTTCCAGTTTGCGTTCTACCCAAGCATATCCCAATAACGCAAGCTGAGATCCAAGCCTGAACTTATGCACTCTGAGGTGAGCCAGATCTCCTTTCTTTTGCTCGTCAAGCTCTGGGTTTTCGATGATTTTTTCTATTTCATCTTCGACGATTTCAAGTTGAGAGTCTGGCAGTTTTTTGAGGTCTTTTTCAAAACAACGGGACTCGTATACGTCAATTTCGTTTTGTGCGTCTGACATACCGCTTTGTTAATCCTTGTTTGACTTCTTCTGTTGCCAGCAGGGATTCATGCACGAAGTCATAGGACAGATCCGGGTTGTCGATCATTATCTGACCTATCCTGGCCCAGTACTCAATTTGTTTGGGTACAGAACGGTTTTCAGCTTCGGCGTGTGCTCTGGCATGAGCGACAAAATCACTGTCGAGTCTTACGCTATTCGCCATAATAATTACCTGTTTCAGTTTGTTCCTGGTGATATTTCTTGGTTCTGGATGCTGGTTGTAATGGATTGGATATTGATGCCTGTTTCCAGGTTGTGTTTTTACGTGTGTTGATTTTGGGTCGATAGTGATTTGTCAAAATCTAGTGTGCAACAAATTGTCGCGTTACGCAATTTTTTGTTGCGGTTTTTTGTGTCATGACATGCATGATTGTTACTGATCGGAACGCACCCGACACTTCTTGATTGTCGCACTTGGCACCCCAATTTATTCAGTGGATGATCAGTAACGTCTGATTCTGGCAAGGCTGCGGTCTTGTCGGTCAGACGTTTTACAGCAACAGACGTTGTCACGGGCAACAAGGATTTAACATATGACTCAATCGGTTCAGCAACCCACCGCCGCGTTTATCGGTGCGTCCTGGGGAGCGTTGTGTATTGGTGCCGGTGCGTATCTGTACGGTTTGTGGAATACCGATATGGCTCTGAATGAGAAGGGCTACTATTTGTGTCTGATCTTGTACGGGCTGTTTTCCGCCATTTCGTTACAGAAGTCGGTGCGGGATCGCCTCGAAGGTATTCCAGTCACCAATATGTATTACTCGTTGTGCTGGTTCTCGCTGATTGCGGCGGTCTTGTTGCTGACCATTGGCTTGTGGAACGCCACCATGGCGGCCAGTGAAAAGGGCTTTTATGGCATGGCGTATGTGCTCAGCCTGTTTGCGGTGGTGACGATTCAGAAAAATGTCCGCGACACCGGGTCAGATTCCGGCGAGCACTACCAGCACGACACCCATGAAGAAACCGGCTCCCATTCTGACGACACCTGATGGCCGGTTGATCTCTCCTATATCATTGATAATGATGACGCCTGTGCAGCGAGTCTGAACGCTGCGCAACGATTCCTGTGTTGTTCTCGTTATTTATACTCGGCGTATTGCCGTTGGAGATTTCATGACTCGACTGTTGATGCTTGTCCTGGCTGTGGTGATGACCGGTTGCGCCAGCCAGAAACTGACCCACAGCTATCAGGGTGACGTGCGTTTGCGCACTCTGAATGTGGATATTCAGCCACTGCGTGATCCCGAAGAAGCCTTGAGTGGCAGTCTGAAGAAGATCACCGAAATTCAGCGCATTATCCAGTCCATTGACGAAGCCATGGACACCGAAAAGCAGGAAAAGCTGATGGCCGATTTGCGCACCTTCGAGAAAACGCTGGTGGCAGGCATTCGCAAGGCATCGGGTGTGCCCGTGGTGATTCCAGCCGATTCGGACATCGAAATTACCTGGGGCGACCAGCAGGAAATCAGCGCCATTCGTTTTTTGTATCCGTTCGAGAAGGACGACTACCTGGAGCTGTACGCGACGGTTAACTATCCGTCGATGTCCACCAGTCAGTTGGGGGCGCGTGAGCTGAACGCCGAGCGCATTACCGTCACACCCAAGCTGGATGTTCAGATTGAAGGCTACACCCGCAAGGACAAGCTGTTCTGGCGCGAATACGTGGGCTATGAGTCCAATCGGGAATACGTTCTGAGTAATCAGTATGTGCTGGGGATGTCCACCAGCAAGATCGAGGATGGCAATATTTTCCTGGTGCCGCTGGCAGAAGGCGTGGAGAAAGCACTGAAGAAGAAGCTGTCAAAGCGCTGAATGTCTTGCGTCCTCGCTGTACGCTGAAATAGAGCTTCCTCGTTCCCATGCTCCGGCGTGGGAATGTTGATCTGGAAAGAGCGATAGGCATAAAAAAAACGCCGCTGTTTTGCGGCGTTTTTTCTATTCAGTCAGGCCTGAATCGGAGATATTAGGTAGGACTTAACTTTCCCTTCTTTTTGGGCTTTGCCGTACGCTGCCTTGATTTTCTTCATGGCTTCTAATTTGGCAGTTTTAGCTTTTGTAGCTTGGGGTAGTGATTTCATAGCCTAAGCCCTCATCTCCTAGATGTTTCTTCACCCGAAATTCTAGCTTTTCTGCGTACCGCTTGACAAGCCGGTCATAGAATCGCCTTAGCTTTTGGCTTTCTGCGACACAGAGGTACGCTTCGGCATTACTATTGCTGTAATGAAATTCAAGAAGATCTACGATTATACCACCTAGCGTTCTCATGCCTGTTACGGACATTGTGGCTTTAGGCTTCTCAAAGAATCTGTCTGAATCGAAATTGTCCTTGAGGTCAAATTTAACTTCATAGCTATTTTCTCTGTATTCGATACCTAACTCATTCGCCTTGTCGCTGATCACATCTTGAGTTCTGGCTGCATCAACACGATTAAACAACATGATGTAAACATGTCCCTCAACCGAAAATTCTATAATCTGACAGGGAATAGCGCCTACATCAAAATCCTGCAAAATCCAATTAGTCAATTGATATACCGTTATCCTTGATTTTAGGTGATTGTACTCTAAGTGGCATTGCGAGGTGAACGGTACGCTGGCCTCATAACAGTTAGTTGGAAGCCGCAATGGTTCACAATCAATCGTCCGTTGTTTGCCTCGTTCCCATGCTCCGGCGTGGGAATGCAGCGGTAATGGATTTAGAGCAGACGGTGTTGGCTACCACGCAGGAGCGTGGGAGCCAGATAAAAAACAGGCACTTTTTACAGTGCCTGTTTTTGTTTGCCGGTTACTGAACCTTCGGCTGGCTGACGACCAGCGTGCCGGTGGCATCACCCACGGCCCGAACTTCCGGGGCGTACATATCTTCCAGCAGCGCGGCTGGAATCTGATAGCGTCCGGGCGTTACCGCTCGCACCAGATAGTGCAGTCGGGCTGTGGCCGTACGGTCATTGTACTCGTTGCCGAGTGCCAGAGCGGCGACAAAGCGGTCGTCACGATACTCCTGATGGCGCAAGTCCAACTGGTTGTACCAGTATCCCAGTGTGTGGTTTTCAATGTGCAGGTCTTTGAGTTTGAAGCTGTCGGCCAGGTTCTGGTTTTCCAGTTCCAGCCCGGCAGGAATCAAATCCACCAGCAGCAAATCCGGGCGGTATTGATTGGTGGTAATGGTGACTTCGGCCACCAGCAGATCGCCAACTTGCAACGCCAGCTCGCCCTTGTTCAGCGTGACCGGACGGCCTTTGGTGTCGTAGTACTCACGAGAGATCGTGACACCGCCCTGACTGATTGGCTTGGGTTCACGCGGTTGGCCCTGATACAGCAGGTCAACGCCGAGTGAGCCAGCGCTCTGGTTATGCACCTTGACGCCCGCTTGCAGGAAGGCTCCCGCCGCCTGTTCCATTACGCCGCCGGTCTGGTTCAGCACTTGCAGTTCATTGCCAAACATCAGCTCGGCTTGAGTGACGGCAGAGCTGTGTTGCTCTTGCGCCAGAGCTGCCAGATAGAGGCTGTTGCGCTCCTGAGTGCTGAGGTAGCGACGGGTATGCAGTTGCTTCTCCAGCGTTTGCAGCAATGTTGCCACTTGGCTGTCACCCGAGGCGGTTTGCGTATCCAGAGCGTTGTTTAGTAACAGTTCTGCTTGCAGGGCGTTGTCACGAATCGGTGACCCGTAATCACCAATGTACGCGGCTTCTCGGCTGGCCGCGGCTGCCCGTTGCAGCAGTTTGGTGGCCAGTTGCTTGTCACCCTGTAAATACGCGGCCAGCCCCAGCCACGTCAGAGGTAATGCCTGATCCGGTTTGGGCGCACTGGCGACCAGCTTGCGAATGTTTGGCAGGGAAATGCGCTTGTGGCGCGCCAGCACGTAGGCGGAATAGCTCTGATAGCTGAAGCGGTACAGATCCTTGCGCGCACTCCAACGTTCCCGCAGATGGCCACGGCCACGCACGTAGTTGTTCAGGCGCTTGAGAGTTTTGTCGAGCAGGGCGTCGTCCGCCTTGATGCCCTGTTGCTGGGCTTCGGTGAGGAAGTTGCCCGCGTGTGCAGTGAGCCAGTGCTGTTCGTTCTGATCGCTGGATGACCAGAGTCCGTAGCCGCCATGGCTCATCTGACGCTTGGCGATGCGCGCCAGCCCTTGTTGCAGCGCCTGATTACGTTTCTTGGCGCTGCTGCCACTGAGGCCCAGAGCGCTCAGTTTGTCGTCGATGGCGTACAGCCATGGCCAGGTGCTGCTGAGGGTTTGTTCCAGACAGCCGTAGGGATAGCGCAGCAGGCTATCCAGTTGATTGTGCGGATTCAGATTCGCGTGGCTGTTCAGCGTGGCCTGTACCTTGAGAGATTCGGGCACAAAGCGCGCCATTTGCTCGGCTGTCAGGGCCACTGTGCCGTCTGCCGACAGGCGAGTACGCACGTGTTCCGTAACCGCTGGATTGGCCGGACGGCTGATCAGCGACCACTGACGTTCAATCGGGTAGTCCGGGTGACCGGTGACGGACGCCTTGAAGGTGATGCGCCCAAGCGTTCCGGTGTCGGGGTAGGTGGCTTCAAACGGATACACCAGTGTGTGTTTTTGCTGGTGCTTCAATGTCAGAGTCTGCTGCTGATCTGTCATGGACACAGGGCCATCGGCCTGCATGGCAACCTTGAGCGTCAGTGCTTCACCGCTGAGGTTAGTGACATCCAGCGCGATATTCGACTGGTCTCCAATGGCGATAAAGCGCGGTAACGACAGTTGCGTCACCACCGGAGCGGCCACGATCACTTCGGTATCGGCAGAGCCAATGCGCTGGTTATCAAAGGCGACGGCCATCAGGCGCAGGCGGCCATTGAAGTCCGGCAGCTCCAATGGCACCTGGGCTTTGCCATTTTTGACCGGCACCAGACCGGAAAACAGCGACACAATCTGTACTTCAGAGCGGGCCATATCGCCACCACGGGCCATGGCAGCATCACCACCAAAGCGCAGTGTTGCGGCGTTGGCGTTGTTGAAGTCGATGACGTGACCGTACTGGTCGTAGAGGTCAACGCCGTAACGGCGAGGTTCGAAGAAGTGCTTGAACGGGTCGGGCGTTTTGAAGCGGGTAATGGACAGTACGCCCACATCCACAGCGGCCAGCGTGACCCAGGCTTGCTTGACCGGTTTCTGGTTGGCGTCGGTGATGGCCATATCCAGCGTTACGGTGCGGTTGGGCAGCCATTTTTCCGGGGCCTTGATATCAACCGACAGGCGGCGTGGCTCACGGTTCAGTGGCAAATGCGTCAGGCCAACGGCGCGCGTCGGTGCAATGCGTTGTTGCTGATCCGCCGGTTGCAGGTGCAGCACGCTGATGTAGGTATCGTGACGCGTCCAGCCCTTGGCCACCGGAATATCCACTTTGGTGCCTGCTGCCGGAACCTGAATACGCTTGCTCCACAGCAGTTTGTCGGCTTCCACCAGCACCAGAGCTTCACCGGCTGCCGGAGCCTTGATGCTCAGGCTAACCACATCGCCAACGTCGTAGGCGGCTTTGTCCAGCCCCAGTGTGACTTGGTCGGGGCGAGTGTTGCTGCCGCTGTCATCGGCGTAGCGCCAGTAGCGGTAGCCGCCCGCATCAAAGTTGTAGGCGGTGGTGAGTTGGGTAGTCGGATCGGTGATTTCAAGACGATACTGGCCCCACTTGACCGGCACCTGCAGCTTGCCGGGTTGCTTGCCGTCCAGTTGGGTGCTGAGTGTCAGCTCGGTGTAGGCGCGGTCGGTTCGTTCGTGATACCAGCCTCGACCGGAGCTGTAGCGCCAGTGATAACGCGGCGTGCGGTTGATCAGACGCACTTGCAGGTTGCTGGCGCTGCTGAGGGTTTTGGAACCGTCGGTGCGGATCAGCTCAAATCTGGCCAGACCATTGGCATCGGCATCATCCTTGAATAATGGACGAATGCCGATCAGTTGTTTGCCCGGTAACCAGACGGCTTTGTGAGAGCGCACCACGGAGCGTCCGCCGCTTTCAAACAGGCTGCCCGTTACGCGAATGGCCATCGGTGTGGTGGCCTTGGCCCAGCGATTCTTGATTTTGAGCGTTCGCTTGCCCTGATCGTTCATGGCCAGATTCTGCTGTTCCCAGTCGTTATTCCAGTCGGTTTTCTGGGGATCGCCGACATGGAACTCGGGCCACTGCTCAAAGGGTTGAGCGATTGGGCTGACGTGGAAGGCGGCATCAAAGCGGTTTCCGGCGGCTGGCGCACCGTACAGATATTCGCCCAGCACAGGCAGTTGAATGGCGGCCTTGCCTCGGAAGGGGGTGTTGTCCTTGCCGGGGTTGAAGGTCAGTTTCAGCCGCTCTGGCATAAAGTCTTCGATCTTGAAGGCGTAGGTGACGGTCTGTTTGGCGATGTTATCGATCTCGAGACGCCAATCGCCGGTCATGGCGTCGTCGGCAAACGCATACGAAGTCTGGTAATAGCCTTTGGTTTTCTTGTTCGGGGACAGACGCAGATTTTTCAGTACCTGGCCGTCCGGGCGAATCAGACGAGCTTTGAGGACGGGCGACTGCACCGACTTGCCATCGGCATCGCGCAGCAGAGCGCTGAACGTTGCGGTTTCTCCGCCACGATACAAATCACGCGGCGACCAGATGTACAGCTCACGGTTGCGAGTCGGGCGCTGATGCAGTTTGAAATCGGACAGATCCAGCGCGGCCGTATCCAGTGGCAGCAGGCTGACAGACGTACCTTTGCGGACGACCAGCATCTGGTTTCTCTGAATCTGACGGCGCAGGGTGTAGCCGCCGTCCTTGCCGGTGGTGCCCTTGTGGCCAATGGAACCGTCGCGGTTGATCAGCTCGATGCTGGCTCCGCTGACGGGTTGGGTGGTATCCAGTGAATGCACCAAAATTTGCTGAGTGGAACCGTAGCTGCGCAGATGGATACCCAGATCGGTGACGCTGTACCAGGTAGCCGATACCGGGTTTTCAAACTGGCCCGGACGTGTCATCACAGCGATGTAGATTCCAGCGGGGGAGAGGGCCGGGAAATCCTGAATCGGCAAGTTGACCAGACGGCGCTTGTTCTTCTCAGTGGTCAGCTCAAAGCGGCCTTCGTAGACCAGCTCGGCAAAGTGGGGGATGTTATCCAACTGATAAAAGCTGCGGCGAGTGTTGCCGTACTGCCAGTCGCGCAGGGCGCCGATCTTGTCATCGTCCACCCGGAAGAAACTGACGTTGGCCGCCTCGACATTCTGGGTATACACCGGCAAGCCCTTGTGGCCGTTGGTGGGCAGAATATGGCCGTCGCTGGCAAAGCTCAGGCTGGGTGGCGCGGGACTGAGTTTGACGGTTTCGGTGCGGGAGCGGTTCAGCGTGGTGCCGTTAGTTGCGCTGATGCCGGGACTGACGGTCACTTTATACGAGGTGCTGGGCTGAGCGCCGACCATATAGAGCGTCTGGCGATCTTCCGACAGTTGCCACGCCGTGTTGCCCCGGCTGACCTTGATAAAGCGGTCGAAGGGCTTGCTGGCATCCAGCGGCACTGAGAACAGAATGCCCACGGTGTTGCCATCGTCGTAAGTCATTTGGCGAATATCCGCCACCGCCAGTTCGATGCCATCAAAACGCGGATCGGCTGTGGTTGTGGATGCGGTTACGGAAGCGTCGGTCGAGGCGGTATTGGTGCTGGCAGCCGCTGTTGCAGCCTTGGCCGGAGCAACCAGCTCAGCGGGCGAGGGTGCAATTTCCTGCTTGGCGGCTTCGGCGACGCCAGAAGGCATGTCGGGTGAAGCTGGCGGTGATTTTTTGTCTTCGTCCGGGCCACAGCCCAGTAATAGCAGCGAAGACACTGCCACAGTGGCGAGGTGTCGAGCCGAGCGCATCACCGCAGACCGCGATAAACCATCCATAGGGAACTCCTGATCGGGGAGGCAGAGTATTGGTCGTTGTATTGACTGTATTTACAGCACGCCAGTATAGCCGCCTTGCAAGGTCTGAACAGTGCGCAAGCCCGTAGAATGACACCAGCGCTTGGCTAAGCGCAGGGAGCCAAGTAAACTGTCGCCCTTTTCGTTTTCTGGCGGAGCCGCTGTCTGTTTGGCTTCGTCGCCCCCGATTGGAGAGTTTCATGTCAGACGTCAAAAAAGTGGTGCTGGCGTATTCCGGTGGTCTCGATACCTCCGTGATCGTCAAATGGTTGCAAGAAGAATATCAGTGTGAAGTGGTCACCTTTACCGCCGACCTGGGTCAGGGTGAAGAAGTTGAACCGGCACGCGCCAAGGCCGAAGCACTGGGTATCAAAGAGATTTACATTGACGACCTGCGTGAAGAGTTTGCTCGTGACTTCGTATTCCCGATGTTCCGCGCCAACACCATCTACGAAGGTGAGTACCTGCTGGGTACGTCCATCGCCCGTCCGCTGATTGCCAAGCGTTTGATCGAGATTGCCAACGAAACTGGCGCAGATGCCATTTCTCACGGCGCGACCGGCAAAGGCAACGACCAGGTACGTTTCGAGCTGGGTGCCTACGCACTGAAGCCCGGCGTTAAAGTAATTGCGCCATGGCGTGAGTGGGACCTGACTTCCCGTGAAACCCTGATGGCCTACTGCGACGAGCACGGCATTCAGGTTGAGAAGAAAGCAGGCAAGAAATCGCCATACTCCATGGACGCCAACCTGCTGCACATCTCCTACGAAGGCGACATTCTGGAAGACCCATGGAATGAGCCAGAAGAAGATATGTGGCTGTGGTCTGTCTCACCAGAAGAAGCCCCGGATGAGCCAACTTACCTGACCATCAGCTTCAAGAACGGCGACCCGGTTGCCATCGACGGCGTTGACAAGTCGCCAGCCACCATTATGGAAGAGCTGAACAAGACCGCCGGTGCCAATGGCATTGGCCGTGTTGATATTGTTGAAAACCGCTACGTTGGCATGAAAGCCCGTGGCTGTTACGAAACCCCAGCCGGTACTGTGCTGCTGAAAGCACACCGCGCGATTGAGTCCATCACGCTTGACCGTGAAGCGGCACATCTGAAAGACGAACTGATGCCACGCTACGCCAAGCTGATCTACAACGGCTACTGGTGGTCTCCAGAGCGTTCCATGCTGCAAGCCGCGATTGACGAGACTCAAACCGTGGTAAACGGTGACGTTCGTCTGAAGCTGTACAAAGGCAACGTAGTTGTGGTTGGCCGTAAGTCTGAAGACTCGCTGTTCGACGAAGCCATTGCTACCTTCGAAGACGATGCCGGTGCATACGATCAGCAAGATGCAGAAGGCTTTATCAAGCTGAATGCTCTGCGCTTGCGCACTGCTGCCAAAAAAGGCCGCAGTCAGCTGTAATCAGCGTCTGAGCACAGCATGATCTAAAAACGGGAGCCAAATGGCTCCCGTTTTTGTTTTTGCGGGTATGGTTGTTGTGTCAAAAGACAGCCAGAAAAGGTTGCCCGATTTTCCATCTGTTGATAGCGTACAAACCGAACTCAGGGACGGTAGGCGAACGAGCTGCCTGATTTACGTGCCATGTGAACCAGAAAAACGAGCGTGCGTGTTTGTTCGGTGAAAGACTGTTCAGTGAATGAGGAATTGCACATGAAAATCAAACACTTAGGTATTCTGTGCAACAAATTGAGCCACTGCAAAAACGCGCATGCCTAGAACTAAGCTGTTATGTGTGATTGATAATCTAACCAACATTTTATTTTCTATTAATCTGTCTTCTATTGGATAAGAAAAATGCGAGATAATACATCTATATTTATAAAAATCATTAATCAAACAATAAAAGAAAATGAAACCCACTTTTCATTTTTGGAAAGTATAAAAACAGATGGCATTCAACAACTAAGCATTCAAATATTGGATGATTTACAAATATCTTATGAAAATAAAAACTTGGATTTCAGTAAGATTTTGCAGAAACATATCAAAGGAAATATTTTAAGTAGAAAAAATGAATTTTCTATGGATACAAAAATATTATCAAATATTTCTACTCAATTAGAAATTGAGTATTTATTAAAAAAAATTTCAAAAGATGATGTAGAGTTTTATTGCTCTATATCTGATGCACTAACATATTATGGTATTTATAGAGGGAGTAGAATCTTATCTTTTCAGCATATTGATTTTTGGAAAGACTTGATTAAAAAAATCTATCTTTTAAATATGATAAACTCTAATCAATATAGTAATTGTTTTAGTGAACACCGTTATAGGCATCCTGATTTTAATAAGTTACCAAAACTAATTTCTGCAATAAAAAATATTGAAGAAAAGTTGAAGGAGGAGATAGACATAATTGATAGCGTAGTTGTTTTTAGAAAAAATCAAGAAGATAGAATTATAAACAAAATTGAAAAAAAGTTGTCACTATTGAATTTGTTTGATTCTTTGAGGTTTATATTTAACTTGTATCAAGATAAAAAAGAGAAAAATCAAATTGAATACACAATCCCATACAAATATATAGTCAATATTTTAGTAAAAAATATTTCATACTCAAAACATAAATTTAATAATAATAAAAATAAATCAATAAATGCTATTGAGTTGTTGTGCTCATTTATCTCTTTATATCAATTAAAAGAAGATAGATTTGAAATGATGAATATTTCCGAGCATAATTTGGTTGAGCATTTAAAAAAACAAGTTTTTTATTCGAATTTCTATCCTTTGTATTCTTTGAAAACCAACACATTAATTGAGTATATTGAATACATTATAAAACCAAGTATTAAAGAAGAATTATTTCATAATAAGTTTGGATTTAACACAAATGATCTAATCGATTTTTTTAAAATGTTAGACACACAAACAGATGACATAGTAACTTTTAGTCGAGATAATATTTTCAATAATGAATTAAATATATTAGAATTATTTTCAATCAATGCAGACCAGGTAAATAAGAACTATACAACAATAAAAAATTTATCAAACAGCCTTAATCTATTCACCATGAATCCTATTATTCAGTATAAAAATGAATTTTATATAATAGGTTTTAAATATTTTAAAATGAATTTTTATAATTCATTGGTAGAAAAAATTAGAAAAAATCTTGATAAAGATATAAATCAAAAGATAGGCTCTAATGTAGACATTTTTGTTGAGACTATTTTTGATAAAATAAAAAACAAACATGGATACGAGGTTTTCTCCGGTAATTATAAACCGCCCAAAAAGGAGAATCCTGAGAGTGATTTATTATTAAAGTCACAAAAGGAAATCATTCTTATTGAGAACAAGAATAAATATTTAACAAATCTTTCTTTTTCTGGCTCAGACTCAAATATACTGAAAGATTTTGTGCTGTCTTTTGCTTTCTCTCAGAAACAACTTTTAAAACATGAGCGAAATTTAAAAAAATACAAAGAAATACGATTTACAAAAGATCAACGCGAACTGACATATGAAAATCAAAATATTGTAAAAATGTCTGTTTCAACAAACAATTGGTTTAATATTATGAATAATGATAATAGACAATTGCTTTTATCCATGATTCGCTTGCGCTTTGATATTGAAGAAGATAAAATTTATGACAATAAAAATGCATTTATTAAAGCAAATAAATATTTGGATGAGCTTAATGAGATTATTAGTGAGTTATATGAAGATGATAATTTTGATATGGGAGTTGTTTTAACTCAAACGTTATTTTTACCATTAGAATTAATAGTGGATAAATATAAAGATGATAACTTCATTAAATGTTTAAAGACTTTGGTTGGGATGAAAATGAATACAGACAATATTTTGAATATTTACGATTATTACCAATATTTAAATTCTTACAAAAGCCCTTCATCTAAAAGCACATAGCAATGCAAATGCACTCGGAACAAAAAAAGCGGCGCTCGTTCCTCGCTCTGCATTTTTTGCCGGTGATTTGCGGCGTTATACGTCAATATGACTGATACGAAGCATATAAAGCACTGGAAGATTGTTGAGGTTCAGCTCAGGCAAGCGTCTGGATTTCTTTTTGAGCCTGAGAGATTTTCAATCCCTGAAAAAGAGCTACAGGACTACGAAGACTACATTTACATTGATAATAATGAATTTGAACTTGCAATGGATGAGCTAGCAGAAATTGCACTTGAATTTGGCTGCAAAAGCAGTTTTTGGCGTCGCCTTAAAAAACCAGCACTACAAATGGAACTGCAAGAAAAGGCTAATCAATATGAAAAGTGCTTTCATGAAGCATTGCAGCGCAACAACGTATAACAAGCGGCTGTTGTCGCCACTGCGTGGCTGGGACTGCCTTTTCGCTGCTTCGCAGCTACCAGTCAGGGGTTCTACCCCGTTTATAAAATGACTGGATAACCGGGTTGCATTGAATCTCGTCCAGGGTCGCCATATACAAGACTGTTTGGGAATATTTCCATCCCTTCCTCACCCCGCTGTGTCAGCATAGTTGTCCGATGAATTTTTCACTTT
>JAILXU010000005.1:0-228252 GCA_045430275.1 Oceanobacter sp.
GATTAATGGTTTATCGGACAACTATGTTGAAAAATACCGTCACCACTCCCCACCAATTCTTCCTCCCGTCCGTCAGACCAACCCGCCATGTGCCAGAGTGGACGTTTGGCTGTAATAGTGTTTTTACTGGAGATAAATAAATATTCCCTGTGGTACTTTGAATCAGCACTCAAGAAAACTGATTCAACAGACACCGTATTTCTGACGACAGAGTAAGGGGAATTAACATGGCAAATTCATGGCGTATTTCTGCACTGGCAGATCGACACAGAGCGTTGGGCTCGCAATTGGAAGACTGGAATGGAATGGGGACTGCCTGGACGTACGACGGTGACGTTGTCGACTCTCACGAAGCGATTCGCACCAAAGCCGGTCTGATGGATGTATCCGGGTTGAAGAAGGTTCACTACGTTGGCCCGCATGCCGAAAGCCTGCTCGAATACGCCACCACTCGGGATATCTCCAAGCTGTATCCGGGCAAGTCGGTGTATGCCTCCATGCTGAATGAGCAGGGCAAGTTCATCGACGACTGTATCGTTTATTGCACTGGCCCCAATGCCTTTATGGTGGTTCACGGCACCGGCATCGGCCACGAAATGCTGATTCGTTCTGCCCAGGGTCGTCAGGTTGCGGTCATGTTCGACGATGACTTGCACGATATCTCCCTGCAAGGCCCAATGGCGGTCGATTTTCTGGCGGAACATGTGGAAGGCATTCGTGATCTGCCGTACTTCCACCATATGCAAACCCGCCTGTTTGGTCGTCCGGTAATGATCTCCCGTACCGGTTACACCGGCGAGCGTGGTTACGAAATTTTCTGCAAGGCAAACGACGTCGGCCTGCTCTGGGATACGATTCTGGAAAAAGGCAAATCCATGGGCATTATTCCTGCCGCATTCAGTGCGCTGGATACGCTGCGAGTGGAAAGCTATCTGCTGTTCTATCCATACGATAACTCTGAAATGCATCCGTTTGAAAACGAAGCCGCTGGCGACACCTTGTGGGAGCTGGGTCTGGACTTCACTGTCTCCAAGGACAAAACCGAATTCCGTGGCAGTTACGAGCATTTCCGCCTGAAAGGCCAAGAGCGCTTCAAAATCTTTGGCGTGCTGCTGGAAAGTGATAAAGAAGCTGACATTGGCGACACCCTGTGGGCTGACGGCAAGCAGGTGGGCGTGATCACACAGCCTGCGTACTCCCGCCTGACCGGACAGTCCATGGCCATCGCACGTGTGGACGTTGACTATGCCGAGCAAGGCAAGGCGCTGGAAGTGAAGGGCAGTCTGGAAGTAGCCGCGATCTCGCACACGCTGCCGTTCGATGATCCAGACAAGAAGAAGCGTATCGCCAAAGGCTAACGCTTGCTGGTTGCCGTCATTCTGTGGCTCGGGTGCCAGACACCTGAGCCGGTTTTTCTCATTCTGTGGTTTTTCTGACCACCGCTATTCTGACCACTGCTGTATGGTCATCTTTCCTGACTGGTTGATGGATTTCATCAACCGCTTCGGTATAACTCAGTCGGTAATCATAGAAAGATGAGGTTGTTGATGAAAACCGATGCCGATGAAATGGGGTTCGACGCGACCCCGAACACACCCACTGCAGATAATCACTTGTCATTGAATAACCAGGCACTAAGCGATAAAAAGCCGGTTCTTCGTTACAGGGAGCGGGATATTCACATTCAGAATGTGCGTGTGAACAGCGACCAGACACTAGTTGGTCAGGTGTGCGAGATTTCGAATGTGTGTTCTGCCGAGTATGAAGGCCTGAAACTGGGGCAGACGATCAGCTTCCGTTGCCAGCATATCCAGCACTTTGCCTGAGTGAGACTTCCCATGACGAATCTGTTTGCCGATATTCCGGCCAGCCTGCCCGAAGAAGTATTCGAGGACATTGTATCCACGGATCACATTCGTATTGAGCGCATCTTGTCCCATGGGCACAGCTCCCCTGAAACCGGTTGGTACGACCAGTCGGAACACGAGTGGGTTGTGGTGCTGGATGGTCAGGGCGTGATCGAGTTTGAAGATGGCACTGTCGTGACGCTGAATCGGGGTGATTATCTGAACATTCCTGCCGGGCAAAAACACCGGGTTGCCAGTACTGACCGTACGCAAGTCACTACTTGGCTGGCGGTGTTTTATTCTTAGCTCATGCGTACAAAAACCGCGATTTTGGAAAAGATAAGAGGTAAATCATGTTGGCTTTGAGAGCACTCTTCGTTGCTGTGTTGACGTTGTTTTCAGTAACGGCATTGGCCGGTTCAAACCTGCGCATTGAATACGGTAAGCCCGTTAATGATATCGAGGCGGAACTGAAACAGGATCTGCTTCAGTCGGGTGTGGTCGATTCGGTCACACACCTGATTAACGATTATTTTGATCTGCCAGAAACGCTGGTATTTTACTTCGGTGGTGATGACGGCCCCATGTTTGATGGCCAGACCAATCGCATATCCACGCCACTTGAGTTTGTGGCCGAAGTCAAAGAGCGTTTTATAAACGCAGACTACGAAGAAACCGGCGTGACGCCCGATCAGGCAACGCACGATGCCCTGATGCACACGCTGTTTCATGAATTCGCCCACGCCGTGATTTCCATCTACGCTTTGCCAGTGCTGGGCAAAGAAGAAGACGCAGCCGATGCGTTGGCAACGGTTCTGCTGGTCGAGTTCTATGACAATGGTCAGGAAATTGCCCTCAGTGCCGCGGATTTGTTCAATATGGAAAGCGGTGATCGAAACGAACTCGGTGACGAGGATTTTTGGGATGAACATTCACTGGATGAGCAACGCTACTTCACCACGCTTTGTCATGTGTACGGCAGCGACCCGGAAAAGTACGGTTACATTCTGCAAGAAGGGCAGTTGTCGGAAGACCGGGCGGATATGTGCATCGATGAATACAGCACGGTATCCCAGAGCTGGATCGAGCTGTTAAAGCCACATATCAAGGCGGAAAAACGCAAAGAATTTGAAGGTTAAGTATTTAACAATGGCCTCGAAAAATCGGAATTCCTCGTGCTAGAGATTCTCGAAGGTATCGCCCGAGGCTTTATGATCCTGCTGCGTCTGTTTGTTGAAGGCGGCCTGATCGACGTTAGCCTGTCAGCAACCGGACGGTTTTTTATCCGCCTGTGCTACCCGCCACACTGGTTAAAATCGGCGTCTTACCCGATTGCAGCCGAGCGCTGGGTTGGGCTGCTTGTCTGGGTGGCCTTCGCCTATGGCATCTATGCTGCTGATACCGGTTTCAGTCACTTTGAGTGAGTGAATCACAGAAAAAAGCCCCGCGTCAGGTGTTCTGGCGCGGGGCTTTTCCGTTTTTCAGTGGGTCAGTATTGCTTGTTATCCGGTATCCATTCGATGTACTGCATCAGGGCCTCATGTTTGGGAGCCTCTTTCTGGTCACGGTATTCCTTGGAACCCCAGTTGCCCCAGCGGGAATAGGGGCCTGTGCTGATCCAGTGATTGAATAAGCCGCCATTGATCTCAGACCAGTAATCCAGATAGCGCAGATACACCTCTTTCATTCTCGGGTCACGGTTGGCGTCGGCAAGCAGTTTGACCACCGCCGGGTTATTTACAGCCGATTGGGTCGCAGCCAGATGCTGGCCACCTTCGTAGGCCACCAGATTAAGGCCGTGGCTGTCGGCATAGGCCTTGGATAGCAGCATCTTGCGGCGTGCCTCAATGAGTGCGCCGCCTTCTTTTTCACCGGGAATTTCCCCACCGTACAACAGTTCGTTGAAAATACGATCCAGCCCGCCATCCGGGTCATTGGCCCAACTGGCGACGAGCTCAGCATTGGCACCGTTCCCCAGGTAATGGCCGAAATAAGGCGCTACTGCCAGCGTGTCGATGCCCATTTCATGACAAGCCGTACCGCCATTCCGGGCTTTCCAGATCGGACATTCAACCGCCAAGCGCATCATGGCTGGCCAGGCTTGTGTGCCGATCACGCAATGCACGCGGTCGGCCTCGCTGCCCCAGGCCTGTTTCCAGAGTTGGCAAGTCTGGGCACTGCGCATGCCGTACCAGTTCAGCCCTTTGAAATATGCGGATTGATCGGTCACTTCTGGCCACAGGGCTTTGGCCTGTTCCTGCATCCAGTAGGTCATTTTAAAACCGAAATTCCAGGCTTCGTTGCTGTATTCAACGTATACCTTGCGGTCGGGGGAGAGTGTCTCCAATGCCTTTTGAGCAGTTCGGGTGATGTAGTCGTCGTCCGCTTTGGCGGGCATGTTGACCCAGATGTTGGCATCCACGGTATTACCCATGGCGGTCATGACCTCGATGGCTCCGCGATCGTGCAGGTCGCGCTGGTAGGTGCGCATCTCGGGGCGTGCCCGTTCATCCCAGGTTCGGGTGTTGTGAGCGCCATTGGTGTCCTGAAATCCCATAAAGCGCAGGGTGTTGTAATCCTGAATATTGGCCAGAAAGCGCGGGTCAAACTGATTGCCTTGCTGTTCGGCAGCGGCTTCGAGTGTCAGACATTGCTGGTCGCTGCAAGCGTTCAGAGTGGCATCGGTATCGCAGAAGACAGCGGGTTCATTGGCGCAGACGCCGCCGGGTGGGTAGACGCGTATGTTACGCAGGTAATCGCCTGTCTGATTGGGGTCGGTTTCTTGAACAGTCAGGACGAAGTATTTGTGATGCTTGGCACTGATACCATCACGATAGCGAATGTCGATGACATCCCGGCCTGGAGTCGATTCGGCTTCAATTTTTCGAGCTGGATCTGCGTAGGTCATGGTGCCTTGACCATCGTAACGCACGACATAGCGGCCACCGGGATTCTCCGGGTTCAGACTGGTGGGAATCTTGGTACTGATGCGAGTGAAAACGGTGCCATCCTGTTCATATTGGCCAGGTTGCGGCAGTGATTTCACCCAGCCGTTTTCGTCCAGATCCAGCTTGTGTTGCTCTTTAGTGTTGTCTCCGGTCGGGAATTGGTGACAGCCCGGATCACGGTCTGACCCCCAGCGATCACAGCTTGTGAACCAGATCGCCATGGAGGTTTTCATCAAGTCGATAAACGGCCATTCGGTTGAATACCAACTGGGTTCAGCAATGTTAATACCGAGCAGCATGTCATTGCTGATGGTGCGTGCATCGACGTGATTGATGCTGAGGTACGGCTCATCGGCATGACCTGAGGCGATGAAGTCGATGCCATCCTGACCATTGGACTGCATCGCCAGAGCCAGTGAACCACCCCGATGTTGCTTGACTGTCTCGCTGATATCAATCTCGACCCATTGACCTTTTGCCCCGCCATTCAGTGTGGCAATGGGCGCTTCCAGTGGGGTTGGGCGAGTATCCAGCGTGATGCTGTTTACTCGGGTGTCCGGGTCGGGAATCAGGCGTAACTGCTGGGAGTCTTGTGAGGCGTTGGTGACTTTCATATGCAAGGTGGCAGACAGGATGTCGTCACGGGCAAACTCGGCCAGATCAAACGACAAATAGCTGCTCTCCAGTGGCATGGCGTCCACTTTCAGAACCGGGTGTTCGGCAAAGTTGTAGTCGGGATAGCGCTCGTCAATGTAGGTGTCTTCACTGACGGGCACTCTGGCGGTTTGCTCCAGTGGAACGGTATAGAGTTTCAGTCGCGCGACCATGTGTCGGTGGTTTTGTGACACGACGTAAATGCCCCCGGATGTCAGAGCGGACACCTGAAACGACACGGTTTCGTCCTGAGTGCCGGACAATTGATCCTTGATGCTTTGATCCAACTCGATGTCATAGCGGCGGTCGGCGGGTGAGGTAGCTTTAGTGTTGCTCAATACGCCAATGGCGTCGTCTTCTACGGTCGGCCGGGTGTTCCAGGTGACTGTGCTTTCGTCCCATTGGTTGTCAGTGATCAAATGCACTTGCTGGTCGGCGGCTGACTGTTTGTACAAGCCGACATTCAGGCGAGCCGAAACCACTTTGCGGTTGGCCAGGTACGGCAAGGTGAACTTGAGCAGGGTGTTTTCTGTTGAACTGACGTGGTTTTGAGTATCTGAACCGTAATTGCTGTCGGGCCGAACGCTGTCGATGTGAGTGTCTTCGATAGCGTTCACCACCAGATACTCGGTTTCACTGGCCCAGGCTGGCGCAGAAAAAAGCGGCACCATCAGCAGAGTGATGGCGGTTCGTAAGGTGTTTCTATGCATGTTGTGCATCCTTTCTGAGAAGAGGCGTACATCAGAAAGGCCCTGGGCAGGGCTTTCTTCGCCGACGCGTGCCTATGGAAGGCATCAAGCCTTCTGGTGGGACAGCACCTGTCCACCAGCTCCAGTGTTGCACCCGCACAATGAGCGAGTGTGTTCTGGGTCAATAAGTCGGATTGTATGACAAAGAGGGGGTCTTTTATTGAGAACTGGGTTTGTTTTGAGCGGGATCTTTACAGGTCAGAAATGGGACAAATGTGGTTGTCAGAACAGGCTGGTTTTCTGGAACTGAAAAGACTTGAATCGCGTGGGTTTTAAGAGTAAAAAGCAGCCGTTTGTTCAGAGTCCGGCCTTTGGTGCTCTGAAACAGGGAGCCACAGCCATTTAATGCTCCCTGATATGTTTACCGGCTTTCAGGCAGTTCAGGATATGTTATGTGCGAGACAACACCATTAACCCCATCGTAGATTGTCGGTAGGGGCGGGTCGTGTAGGTTTGCCTGCGATTTAGGGTGTACTTATCAGCCACAATTGGCCTGACTGTACATTTTTTTATTCAGTTGATAGCAGCGAATGTCAGTTTGAGTATATCAAACCATTATATGAGTCATTCAGGAGTTAATACGTTGAAAACAACCGTGGGCAGTGAAGAATGGTGCGCTTTTCCTGATATGGCGCTTCCAGCAATAAAAGCACGTATTGATTCGGGAGCAAAAACTTCTTCGATTCATGCATTTAATATTCATACCTTTCGCAGAAGTGGTGAATTATGGGTGAGCTTTGAAGTGCATCCATTACAAAATAATCGACGTACGGTTATTCGTTGTGAAAAGCCGGTTGTTGACCGTCGACGTGTGAAAAGTTCCAGTGGTGTGGCTGAAAATCGTTACGTTATATCGGCTCCCATGAAAATGGGGGAAGATGTCTGGGATGTTGAGATAACATTAGCCAATCGTGACTCCATGGGATATCGCATGTTGCTGGGGCGTGAAGCCATGGCTGGGCGCTTGATTATTGATCCATCCGAAAGTTTCTGCCTGGGGAATATAACCACCCGTGAAGCTCAGGGGTATTATGGTCGTAAGGAACCGGAAAAAACCGGCCTCAAGATAGCACTGCTGGCCAGTAACGTTGATCTGTACAGTAATCAGCGAATTATCGAAGCGGGTGAAGAACGTGGCCATGAAATGGTTTTTCTGGATATAAAACAGTGCTATATGAAACTGGATGCCAGTAATCCTGAAGCACATTATCGGGGTGGAAAAATACTGGGTGATCTGGATGCTGTTATCACGCGTATAAAACCCAGTATTACCTTCTATGGCTGTGCCCTGACGCGTCAGTTTGAAAGTATGAATGTATTAACGATTAATACTTCAGATGCCATTACCAAATCACGGGATAAACTGTTTTCCTTGCAGTTAATGCTCAAGAGCGGCATTAATATCCCCACGACCGGATTTGCCAATTCCCCCATTGATACCAATGATCTGATTGAAATGGTGGGAGGTGCGCCGCTGATTGTGAAACTTCTGGAGGGCACACAGGGACGCGGCGTGGTTCTGGCCGAAACAAAGAAAGCGGCTGAAAGTGTGATTAATGCGTTCAAGTCCCTGCGTGCCAATCTTTTGGTGCAGGAGTTTATCAAGGAAGCTGATGGCAAGGATTTAAGATGCTTTGTAATAGATGGCAAGGTTGTGGCATCCATTCAGCGAACCGCAGCACCGGGTGAATTTCGAGCCAATATTCACCAGGGAGGTTCTGCCAGCATCGTCAAAATTACCCCGGAAGAACGCAAGCTGGCGATCACTGCAGCCAAGGTGCTGGGTCTGAGTGTTGCCGGGGTGGATATTATTCGGTCGAAAAATGGACCATTATTGTTGGAAGTAAACTCGTCTCCAGGTCTGGAAGGGATCGAAACGGCGACTGGTAAAGATGTTGCTGGCATGATGATCTCTGCTATTGAAAAACGACTGGGCTGGAAACGATCTCTCGGGAGTGATATGGAAAGTCCTGAGTAAATCTTGAGATGCGTGTCAATTATTTGGCTGTGCAGGCTTGAGACTGTTGTCTAAATCTCGCATGTATAGAGTGTTTAAATTTGGATTAACCGTTGCTCATAACAAGCAGGAATACATTATGGATATTGAATCAACGCTGCGTACGGTAAGAGAAAAGCTGGAGCAACACACCTTGCCGAGTATCCGTCTGAAGCCGGTGGCCGAGCTGGCTGAATTCCGCTGGAGCAGCAAGTTTGGTGGTATGCCGTATTGGCCGAAGGAAATGGCTTATCCAAAATCGGCTCAGGGCAACGATCTGGTCTTGCTGGCACAGCTGAATTTTGAGGAATTACCAACGTTGGAAGGACACCCGGAAACCGGTCTGTTGCAGTTCTTCATCGATGGTAACGATTGTTACGGTATGGACTTTGACCAGCCATTTGAAGACATGCTGGCCAATCCGGCTGGCCATCGGGTGGTGTATCACGCCGCGATCATCACGTCAGACGCTGAACTGGCCTCCGACCTGCTGCAGGCTTCTGATGAGTATGAACTGCCTCTGGCGCGGGAATACCGGCTGGAAGCGCGGTATGTGGATGATTTGCCATCGCCGATGGATTACCGCTACGAAGCCATTGCCGGTGATCCGGGTGAGTTGGAAGACGATGTCTGTGATCGCATTTATGACGAGTTTGTCTCGGAAGGCAGCAAGGTCGGGGGTTACGCTAACTTTACTCAACAAGACCCGCGTGGCTATTTAGAGCAAAACACCAAGTCAGAACAAAACACCGAGTCAGAGCAAAACAACTGGCTGCTGCTGTTCCAGATGGACACTGAATACGGCGATGACATCGATATTATGTGGGGTGATAGCGGGGTCGGAAACTTCTTTATTGAAGAGGCTGCGCTCCAGCAAAAAGACTTTAGCCGCATTTGGTATAACTGGGATTGTTGCTGAACAGGAAGCCAATGAATGGATACATCAAACACGGAGCAGAATGCTATGGATAACGATCAGCCTGTCGCCCTGGAAGGACAGGATCTCAAAAGCAAGTTGCGAGCCGGGATGATCAAATCCCTGATGCTGGGTGTCGTGGGCCTGGTCATTATGTATGTGCTGTCGCAGTCGTTCTTTTATGCCGAGCCGGGTTATATCTATCACGTTCGTACCGTGACCGGTAATGAGTCCGTGGTGACGGAAATTGGCTACAAGTTCTACCCCTTCGGGCGTTACAACGCCTGGAAGCGTGCCATGACGGTACAGGCGACCTCAGCGTCGTTTTCCAAAGCCATTACCTCGGAAGGCGACCCGGACAGCACTTCCGCCAGTTTGCCACCGCTGAGCATCATGTTTCTGGATCAGGTCGATGCCCACGCCGAAGCCACGGTGCGCTTTGCCATTCCATCGGACGAAGAAGCCTTTCTGAAGCTGGCGCATGAATACCGCTCGCCAGAAAACCTGTTACGCACGGCGTTGCTTCCGGCCTTTAAAGAGACCTTGCAAGCCAATGCTTCCCTGATGTCGGCGGAAGAATACTACGCTGGTGGCCGTACCGAATTTAACTCGGAGTTTGAAAACCAGATGAGCAGCGGTATCTATCTGGTCAAGCGTGAAGAAATTGTTGTGAGGTCTGGAAAAAGTTCCAGCAGTTCTGCCAATGCAGCGCTGGGTAAGGATCAGGAAGAATACGGCGATGATTCCAAAACCATCTTCGTGGTCAAAAAAGTGCTGGATGACACCGGCCAACCGATGCGCAAGACCCAGCGTTTTACCGATTATGGCATTACGGTTGTTTCTGCCTTGGTCACGGATATGAAGCCAAACCAGAAGTTCATCGAGCGGATGCAATTGAAGCAGAAAGCATCGGCAGATCGCGCTATTGCCCGTGAACAACGCGTTCAGGAAGAAGAGCAGCGCTTGCTGGCGATTGCTCGTGGTGAGCGTGAAGTGGCCGAACGCCAAGCTCAGGCCAAGGTGGATCAAATACAGAAAACCACCGAAGCTGAAACGGAAAAACAACTGGCGATTACCGGTGCTGAAAAATTGAAGGCAGAAGCTCAGATTCAGCGTGAAACTGCTCAGATTAATCTGGAAAAAGCCAAAATTGAAGCCCAGACTCAGCGTACGTTGGCCGAAGCCGAGGCGTATCAGAAGAAAGTGATTCTGCAAGCGGATAACGCGCTGGCGCAGAAGCTGGAAGCGGAAGTAAAGATTCAGCAACTCTGGGCCGAAGCCTACGCCAAGCGTCAGGTGCCCACCAATGTATTTGGCAGTGGCAGCGGTGGAACGCCCGTAGGCAGTGATATGGAAACCAAGGCCTTTATGCAGATGCTGACACTGGATGCGGCCAAGCGATTGAATTACCAGCGTGAGCTGGTGAAAGACTGAGAGTCCTGTAACAGGAGCGCTTCCGACCTTGGGGAGTGCTCCTGATTGAACAAAAAGCGACCAGTGCGTAGAATGAAGTCTGCACGCATCGTGCATCTGGAATCATCAATATGCCCCGCAATTACGTCAATCAAGACAAAATCTATCCGGACTTCAACCACCTGAATAATGTTGAGCAAAACCGGTCGAAGTATCTCGAAATCTCTGATTCAGAGGTGCTCGATATTGCGCGTCAGGCAAAACTTTCATTTCCTCCTGCGTATCGGCTGGTTCGTGTTGAAACCGGTGATGAGTCTTTTCAACTGGCTTTGTTATCCGATCACACATCCGAGGTGGTGTATTACATCAAATGCATTGTGTTCCCGGATATACACCTGAATGCCAAGCCCGTGACACAGGTGTTGTTGTGGCGGACATCGGTTGTTTCCCACCGTCGGGTGACTTCGGGGGTTGCTGAGGACATTTTCCGCAATTACTTGCTGGAGCATTACAACATCATTGCCAGTGACAGTTGCCAAACCCGTGAGGGGCGGGATTTTTGGGTGCGTCAGCTCGGGTATGCCATTGAGTATGGTGAGCATGTGTATCGGTTTGATCGTTTGAATTGCGATCTTGTGGAAATTACCGATCACGCTGTGATTCGGGATAACCGTTGTGACCTTTGGGGTGATGCTGAAGAGTATGAGGATATTCTGGCGCTGATTTCCAAAGATCCGTTGCCGAGGAATTGTACGAGTTAACCGTCATTTGCGGGTATTGAAATGTTTGAATGGGAGCTTCGGCTCCCTTTTTTGTGCCCCGATTTTGTGTCTGTCTTCCGGTCTGGGAGCGTCAGCACTTGCACTGTAAGAGATGCCCCATACACTCCGGGGATTCTCTTTAAGGAACAGGGTGTTGATCATGCAACAAGTTGTCTCTCAGATTGCGCTGCCGGTGGTGCTGGCGTTGATCATGTTGTCCATGGGATTGGGACTGACACTGCGTAACTTTACCGATGTGGTACGCCAGCCCTTGGCCGGATTATTAGGATTGGGGTTGCAAATGCTGTTCCTGCCAACGTTGGCCTTGCTGATGATTCTGGTGCTGGATTTGTCGCCAGTGGCGGCAGCGGGGTTGTTTTTGCTGTCGTTGTGTCCGGGTGGGGCAACCTCGAACCTGTTCAGCTATCTGGCGCGCGGCAACGTGGCTCTGAGTATCAGCCTGACGGCGGTGACCAGTGTGCTGGTGCCATTTACCTTGCCAATCCTGTTTGCGCTGTACCTGCAGGTGGCCGGGGAAGAACAGTTGGTGTTTTCCATGCCGCTGGGGTTGATGATCAAGCAATTGGTGGTGGTGTCGCTGGTGCCTGTGGTAGTTGGCATGTTGCTGCGCCATTTTGCATCGGCCTGGGCCATTCGGGTGGAACCCATGGCCAAGCGGGTGGCTACTGTGGCGATGTTGCTGGTGATTGTCTTGCTGATCATGACCAATCTGTCGCTGGTGATGACCATGGCTTCTCTGAACGGCGCGGCGGTGCTGGGTTTGTCGTGCGTTGCTCTGGTGGTGGCCTATCAGGTTGCGGTGCGTTCGGGGTTGGCGGGGAAAGAAGCACGAACACTGGCGTTGGAAACCGGCGTTCAAAATGCCGGAACGGCCATGATGGTGGCGCTGACGCTGTTGCATCAGCCAGAGCTGGCGATGATTCCGCTGATGTACGGCCTGCTGATGAATATTCCAGCCTTCGGTTTTATTGCCTGGGCCACTCATGGAAAGGCGGCTTCGGCTTCGCACTCAGAGTGTTAGGGTGTCGCGCTTGTCAGAGGCGGGCTTTGGCTCTGAAAGTATTGGGTACAGTGGCTGCGGGGCCGTGGGTGGCTGCGTGAAAAACAGGCTGTCTGGCCAGCGGCTGTGATCCGGGTTGGGCAGAGCTGAGCCGTTCAGTTGGTAACTGTTGTCGAATACCAGCCAGTGCTGTGATTGAACGCTGTTGTCCAGCCGGAACCCCGGTGCGGGCAAGTGATTGCCGATGATAATCTGGCGCTGGGCGTGATCATAAGCAGCGATGGGGTCACGTCGTATCCGGTTGCGGAATAGCACGTTGTCCGGGCCGGTTGGCCCCCAATGATCGGAAATGGAAACGCCTTCCAGACGGTTGCCTTCGATCAGGTTGGAGTAGGCGTAATGCCCGTGCAGGCTCAGGTCATCGGGCTGCCAGTGGCCGCCGTTGCTCTGGCGCGTATGAGTGGACGTGTTGTAGGCCACCACGTTGCCGTTGGCTCCCAGATGCAGCACCAGCGCGTGGCGCAAATGCGCAAACCGGTTCTGAACAATGAGGGAGCCGGTCTGGCGGGATGACAGATCAATACCATAACCGTGTCCACCTTTGCCGTAGTCGCTGGCGTAATGAAAACGGCTGTTGCGGACTTCCAGACGTCGTCCCTGAGCGGCCATAACATGGCTGCGGTGAGCTTCTCGGGAGTCAATGTTCGTAAGCCAGATATTGCTGGCGTAGCGGATATGAAACACATGGCCCTGATTGGCGCTGCTGCGGATTACCCGGAAGTCTTCAAAACCACTGAACTGCCGATACTGAACCGGTGCCAGCCAGATACCGTATTCCGGTTTCATATCAATACGAACCGGGTCGGCCAGTGTAATCTGTTGTCCTTCAATCGCGATAATGCGGCTGAAATGCCCGATCAAACGCTTGGCCCAATTGACGTCCCAACGATGTTGGGTCAGGTGCAAGGCGGCATCGAATCCTTGCAGCAGTTCCACCCCGTCACCAACGGCCAGATGGCTGGCATCGCTCAGGGTGACTGTCATGGAACCCCGGCTGGCACCGCTCTTGACCGCCGTCCAGCCGTGTTGTTGTCCCACCGGCTGAGTGCCCGTGCTCTGGCCCATGACCCGAAAGGCATCACGGGTGTGTTGAATGTGTAATTCAGTGTCTGGACCGCTGCCACGCAGAACGGTGTGGTCGGGTAGGGTCAACGTGCGACTGAGCCGAAAACGCCCCGGCGGAATGCGCACCGCACCGCGTCCGGCCACCTGGGTCAGCGCGGCTTCAAACGCGTTGGTGTCGTCCTTGCCATCGTTGGCAACGGCTCCCAATGCCGTGACATCAATCACGTCAGGATAGTCTGGGATGCCACCCTCGACCCCGGCGTGCCAGACCGGAACCCGATGGCCAGCCAGATCGAGCATCTGTTTATCGGCGTGCGTGGCGTGGCTGGTGGCGGAAAACAGGGCCAGTATCCCGGTGGTAAAGGTAACAACAGGTAACAGAAACAGGCGTATGGGGTTCGGGTGGCGCATATTCAGTCGGATTTATCGGCGGTTGTTGGGGCAAGAATGCAAGATAGCAGACTTATTCTCATCCATTGTCTTGCCTCTTGGGAATTTCTTGGCAAACTTTCCCGATGTTTGATTATCCCAGTAGTGCTTTTATTCATGCATGACTTGAGCGGGAAACCAGTCTTTTGAAAAGTGTATCGACTCTTGTGTTCGATCGGGCGTATCACAAGGTGCAACAAGAATGGCAGCAGCCTGTGAAAAGCCTGTTACTGCTGATCAGCCTGTTGTGGCTGAGCGGTTGCAGTGAACAGCAGTGGAATGACCCGCACCCGGACGGCGAGAGCATGGGCAATGTGATGTACAACAGCTTCTCCGGGCGACCCAAGCACCTTGATCCGGTGCGGGCTTACAGCACCGATGAAAGCCGCTTTATTGATCAGATTTATGATCCACCGCTGCAATATCATTACCTCAAGCGTCCCTATGAACTGGAACCCAACACCCTGGCCCGCATGCCAGCAGTCAGTTACACCAATGCGGCGGGAGAGCCGGTTGAGGAATATGCGGAGGATCTGGCCTTCAGCCTCTATGAGCTGGAAATCCGTCCCGGTATTCGTTATCAGCCGCATCCGGCTTTTGCCCTGAAAGATGACGGTACGCCGCTGTATCGGTTTGCTGACGCCAGTGACAGCGCTCACTATCAAACACTGGAGGACTTCACCGACGTGGGCAGCCGTGAGCTGGTGGCTGATGACTATGTGTATCAGATCAAACGCCTGGCTGATCCCAAAAACCTGTCGCCGATTCGTGGTTTGCTGACGCCGTTTATCGTTGGCATGAACGAGTTCGCCGAGCAGGTCACCGAAGCGCGCAAGCAGCTCCCTGACCCGGCCAAAAGCTGGCTTGATCTGAATGCCTTTGAGCTGGCGGGTGTGGAAAAAGTGGATCGTTATCGCTACCGCATTCGCCTGAACGGCAAATACCCGCAGTTCAAGTACTGGCTGGCGTTTCACTTCTTTGCGCCTCTGCCGCGCATGGTGGATGCGTTCTATTATCAGCCGGGGTTGTCTGATCGCAATATCGTACTGGACTGGCATCCGGTGGGCACCGGGCCGTTTATGATGACCAAAAATGACCCGAACGAGGCCATTGTGCTGGAGCGCAATCCCAACTATCGGGACGATTTTTACCCCACTGAAGGAGCACCTGGCGATGCTGAGCGTGGGCTGCTGGCGGATGCAGGCAAGCCGTTGCCGTTGCTGGATAAAGCCGTGTATCGACTGGAAAAGGAATCCATTCCGCGCTGGACAAAATTCCTGCAGGGCTATTACGACCGTTCCGGGATTGCCAGTGACAGCTTTGATCAGGCTGTGGCCATTGGCCCGGATGGCACACGTTTGAGCGATGAATTGGCCCAGCAGGGCATTAATCTGGAAGTGGTGGTGGAACCCGGCACCTATTATCTGGGCTTCAATATGCTTGATCCGGTTGTGGGCGGGCAGCTCAAGCCTGGTGAAGTTACCGATGACCCGGAAGCGCTGGCACAGGCGCAGGAACGCGCGCGCAAGCTGCGTCAGGCGATTGCCATTGCCTACGCGGAGGAAGAAGCCATCTCCATTTTCTTTAATGGCCGGGGCGAAGTGGCTCGCAGCCCGATTCCGCCGGGTATCTTTGGTTACCAATCGGGTGAAACGGGGTTGAATCCGTATGTGTACGACTGGATGACCGGCCCAGATGGCAATGGTTATTCGGTGCGAAAACCTCTGGACGAAGCCCGCAAACTGCTGGCGGAGGCCGGTTATCCCGAAGGCCGCGATGCTCGAACCGGTGAGCCGCTGGTGTTGAATCTGGATACGCCGTCCGGCGGCGGTGCCACCAGTGCGCGTCAGTTGTGGATGATCAAACAGTTCAAAAAACTGGGCATTCAGCTCAATATGCGGGGCACGGACTACAACCGTTTCAAAGACAAGATGAAAAAAGGCAATGCCCAGATTTATCAATGGGGCTGGATCGCCGACTACCCCGACGCTGAGAATTTCCTGTTCCTGCTGGCATCGGTCAACGGACAGGTTGTGACCCAGGGGGCTGGAGTCAACAGTGCCAATTATCACAACCCGGAATACGACGCCCTGTTTGATCGCATGAAGCTGATGCCCGATTCCCCCGAGCGGCTGTTGCTGATTCAGGAGATGCTGTCGATCTACCATCACGATTTGCCGTGGGCATCGGCCTGGCATCCGCATTCCTATGTGCTGAACAATCCCTGGGTGCGCAATACCAAGGCGCACGGTGTCAGTAAATCGGTTCTGAAATACATGGCTGTGGACAGCGAGGCTCGGGCCAATGCCCAGCGTGAGCGTAATCAGCCCATTTTGTGGCCATTATGGCTGGTGGCCTTAATTTTGGTCGTGGTGATGATTCCGGGCTATCGGGCTTACCGGCAGCGCCAGATGGCACGGGTGTTGACCGGAGAAAGCGGAGGGATGTACTGATGCTGGCGTATATTATTCGGCGTCTGTTGTACGCCATTCCGATTCTGATCGGTGTGAATCTGTTGACCTTTGCCTTGTTCTTTATGGTCAATTCTCCAGACCAAATGGCATTGGTGCAACTGGGCGACAAACACGTTGACCCGCAAGCGGTGGAGCAGTGGAAAGCCCAGCGCGGCTATGACAAGCCGCTGTTTATCAACGACCGGGAAGACAGCGACGGCCTGTTGACCGACACCATCTTTTTTGACAAATCGCTGCGGTTGTTTGCGTTGGAGTTCGGCAAGTCGGACGAAGGGCGAGACATCGGTGATGATATTCAGCAACGCATGTGGCCCAGTCTGGCGGTGGCTTTGCCCAGTTTTGTGATTGGCTTGCTGGTGAATGTCACGCTGGCGTTGTTCATCGTGATGTTCCGGGCCAGTGCGTTCGATACCGCTGCCATGGTGGCCTGCGTGGTGCTGATGTCGATTTCCGGGGTGTTCTATGTGTTTGCCGGGCAGTATTTCTTCGCCAAGCTCTGGAATCTGGTGCCCATTTCCGGGTTTCTGGGTGGCGTGGATGCGATTCGTTTTCTGATCCTGCCGGTGCTGATCGGCGTAGTGGCGGGCATTGGTAGCGGCACCCGTTTGTATCGCACTTTGTTTCTGGAAGAAGCCAACCGTGATTATGTGCGCACCGCGCGCGCCAAGGGTGTGTCGGAGCTGGGAGCCTTGTTCCGACACATCTTGCCAAACGGTCTGATTCCCATTCTGACCAGCGTGGTGGTGGTGATTCCATCGCTGTTTATGGGCAGTCTGCTGGTGGAGTCGTTCTTCGGTATTCCGGGGTTGGGTAGCTACACGCTGGATGCGATTCAGTCACAAGACTTTGCCATCGTTCGCAGCATGGTCTTTCTGGGTTCGGTGCTTTATATCATCGGTCTGATTCTGACCGATATTTCCTACACCCTGGTTGACCCCCGAGTGCGCTTGTCCTGAGGAGCTGGTTTTGAATGAGTTGTTGATGATCAAGCCAGTGTTGCTCTGGAGTGATCTGCTGATCTTTTTGCTGGTGGCCACGCTGGCGCTGTTTTTTGTACACATGTGGCGAGACCCGATCACGCGTCAGCGCTGGCGGCCGGTGTTTGCCTCGCCGGTGGGCATGGGCGCTTTCATTGTGGTGCTGTTTTACGTGCTGATTGCGTTGCTGGACTCGGTGCACTATCGCAAGCCGCTGGAGGCGGTTGCTGGCAGTCCGGCAAACAGCACCGTGCATTACAGTCAGGAAGTGCGCAGTGTGCTGGATGATGCTTTGTCGGGGCTGACGGCCAACAGTGAAGCCACGTATTCGGCTCCGTTTGCCTTGTATTCTTTCTCCAAGAAAAACATCACCGACGCAGAAACCGGTCAAGTGCTGCGCGAATACCCACGTTTGCAAGGGGCTGGCAGTCACCTGGACGATGAAGCGGATCATGCCTGGGATGTGTTTGTCCGTTCGATTGAAGCCATTCTGGTCGGCTTGCTGGTGGCCGGTGCTTTGGTGGTGTTGCAGATGCAATGGCGCTTTCGTTGTCCGGCGGAAGGCTGTCCTTTGGATGAGCATGGCAAGCCGCTGGTCACTCCGAACCGCCGGATTCCCTGGAAAACCCTGTACGGCACCAGCACGCTGTTGATTGTGCTGAGTGTCTGGGTGCTGTCGGTCGGCGAGTACTACCACATTCTGGGCACCAATCAGGTCGGGCAGGACGTGTTGGTGCAGGCCATCAAGGCCATTCGTACCGGAATCCTGATCGGCACGCTGGCAACCTTGCTGACCTTGCCGCTGGCGATTGGCCTCGGCATTTCTGCCGGATACTTCAAGGGCTGGGTTGATGACGCCGTGCAGTACCTGTACACCACGCTGAGTTCCATCCCCGGCATTCTGCTGATTGCCGCGTCGGTGCTGTTGATTGATGTGTACATCGAAACCCATGCTGACGATTTCAGCCTGATTGCGGAACGGGCCGATTTTCGCTTTCTGGCGCTGTGTTTCATTCTCGGCATGACCAGTTGGACAGGGCTGTGCCGGTTGTTGCGGGCTGAAACCCTGAAAGTCAGCCAGCTTGATTACGTTCAGGCTGCACACGCGTTTGGCGTATCGCATCGTCGTATTATTGGTTCGCACATCTTGCCCAACGTCACACACATTGTGCTGATTGCACTGGTGCTTGATTTCAGCGGTTTTGTGCTGGCAGAAGCGGTGCTGTCGTACGTGGGTGTGGGGGTTGATCCATCCATGGCCAGTTGGGGAAATATGATTAATGAAGCTCGGGGTGAGTTATCACGAGAAATGGTGGTTTGGTGGCCGGTGTGCGCGGCGTTCGTGATGATGTTTGCGCTGGTGCTGGCGGCCAACCTGTTTGCTGACCGGGTACGGGATGCATTTGACCCGAGGGCAAAGGGATGACACACACTGAAACCACGTCCGCCACTGATACTGAGACAGCAGAAATGCGTGTGGCGCTGCTGCACGTGGATAATCTGTCGGTGGAATTGCCACCAGAAAGCCAGAACCTGTTGTTGAACCCGGACGCCAAAGCCATTCCGCTGGTCAAGGGCATCAGCTTTGAAATCCGGGCCGGGCAAATACTGGCGCTGGTGGGCGAAAGCGGTTCTGGAAAGTCCCTGACAGCGCTGGCTATTCTGCGCTTGTTGCCGAATACACTGCGGATTTCCGGTGGCGCGGTCTGGCTGGGTGGTGATTCGCTGTTCCGTCGTACCGAAGCCGGTATGAACCGGGTGCGCGGTCGCCAGGCAGCGATGATTTTTCAGGAGCCACAAAGTGCGCTGAATCCGGTACAAACGCTGGAACAGCAAATCGGTGAAGTACTGCGGTTGCATCGCACACTCAGCCGCCAGCAAATTCGTGACCGAGTGCTGGATTTGCTCAAGGAAGTCGGTATTCCCGACGCCGAAGAGCGTCTGGGCTGGTACCCACACCAGTTATCGGGTGGCCAGAAGCAGCGGGTGGTGATTGCCATCGCGCTGGCGTGTGAACCGGATTTGTTGATCGCCGACGAGCCAACAACCGCATTGGATGTCACGATTCAGCAGCAAATTCTGGAATTGCTTAACGAGCTGCGCCGCACGCGTGATCTCGGTGTGTTGCTGATCACCCACGATATGGGCGTGGTGGCCGAGATGGCCGATGACGTTGCGGTGATGCGCCATGGCGAGATTCTGGAATACCGCGACAAGCAAACGTTCTTCCGTGATCCTCAACACGAATACAGCCGCCAGTTGATTCACTCGCTGCCGGATCAGCATTTTCGCCAGCACGAACAGGCTCGGGGGCCCTTGCTGAAGCTGGAGGGGGTGAAGGTCTGGTTCCCGCAGCGCAAAGGCATTTTGCAGCGCGTGGTTGGGCACACCAAAGCGGTGGATGGTGTATCGCTGCGCATTGGTCGTGGTGAGACTCTGGCGCTGGTGGGCGAAAGTGGTTCCGGCAAGTCTACCGTGGGCCGCGCCATTCTGGGGTTGGAACCCTTGCACAGCGGTGAAGTACTGTTCGATGGCGAGCGCATTGATAACCTCAAATCGGCCCAGTTCCGACCCTGGCGCAAGCGTATTCAGGTGATTTTTCAAGACCCGTTTTCGTCCATGAACCCTCGTAAAACGGTGCGCGATATTCTGGCCGAAGGCATGGTCAGTTTGGGGTTGGTCTCGAACGCCAGGCAATCGGAGCCAAAGCTGATTCAACTGCTGGAGCGGGTAGGATTGGAAGCCGAGCATCTGGATCGTTTCCCACACGAATTTTCCGGTGGTCAACGTCAGCGCATCGCCATTGCTCGTGCCATCGCGGTTGAGCCGGATCTGATTATTTGTGACGAGCCGACCAGTGCGCTGGATGTCAGCATTCGCGGGCAGGTATTGGCGTTATTACTGGAATTGCAGCAGGAAATGGGCCTCAGTTATCTGTTTATTACCCACGACTTGTCCATTATTCCGCATTTGGCTCACCGGGTGGCGGTCATGAAGCAGGGCGTGCTGGTGGAGCAAGGCAGCACCGAAGCCCTGATGAGTAATCCACAGCATGACTACACACGTCGGTTGTTGGCCGCCGCACCGGGCAAAGCCATTCTGAACGCAACCGGGGAGACTTCTGCAGTATGACGCCAGTGAGTTGTGTGTTTCGGCTTTGGCGCGTGCTGCTGGTGTCGATATTTTTGTCCGCATGGGCGGTGTCACCGGCTCAGGCATCCCTGACCCTGTATCACGGCCCGCACGAAGATTTTATGATCAAAACCCAGATTGCCTCGGGTCAGCCCTTGAGTGTTCTGGTGTTGCAGGAACGCTGGGTGCTGGTGCAATCCCAGCGTGATGGCACTCAGGGCTGGACAACCTTGCCCACCTTGTACAACAACGGTTACCTGACGCACTCGGCTTACTTGCGTTACAAACAGCAGCAGGCTGACCGCTGGGGTGCTGATCTGGAATGGTTCTGGCAAAGTGAGCAAGCCTTTGGTGTCGGCGTGCGTTTGCCGTTTGATCAATGGCTGAGTGCTCGCTGGCCCAAAACCGCCGTCGAAGTGCTGGCATTGTGGCCCGGCGATCAGCAAAACTGGATCTTACGCTACCATCGCGGCAATCAGGGCGAGTCGGCCTGGCACAGCCTGCAAACCGGTTTTGAAAGTCGCATCACGCAATGGCATAACTGGTCGAGTCATGCCTATGTCGGTGGTGGGTTGGGTATTAATGAGTTGTTATCAACGTACTGGGATGATGTCGGTGCGTCACGCACGGTGCCCTTGCTGGCGGGAGCCATGGATATTCGTTATACACTGCTGCCAAGGCTGGATATAGCGCTGCGGCTTGAAGCCTCACAAGCGCTGGGAGCCGATGGTGGCAATACGGCGGCGCTGCATCGGGCCGTCAGTCTGGTGTGGGTTCTGGATTTATAAGGAGCAGTTTTTGACCTTTGATTGTATCAATCGGCGTTCACCAAAAGACGTGTGCCGATGGCCAGAAGCCGGATGGCTATGTCTGGTTCTGTTGTTGTCCGGTGTGTGCTGGCCGTTGGCCGTGCAGGCAGACAGCAGCCTCGAGGCTGTGCTCAAACAGCGTGAACGAGATAACCGCTGGCTGCGTGAATTGCAGCAACCCGAGTACGTGATTCCCGGTCTGCAAGAAGGCCAAAGCCGCTTGCTGGAACCCGGTCAAACAGCTTCGTCCGAGGCGCAGGCGCAAGAAACGGCAGCAGACGTTGAAGAACGTGAGTATCTGCTGGAACCGCCTGAGTTATTGCCTGAACAACGGCCTTCGTTGCGCTCCTGGTTGCTGGGCGTCGGAGTGGTTGACCAGCATGCGGAAAACTTTGATTCCCGCCGCTTGTTATCGATTCAGGCCCGGTTGCCACTGACCGAAAACTGGTACCTGATTGGCGGTGTGGAATACGGTGTGCTCAGTGCCGATCCGGTGCGTCGTGATGACGGCGTGACGGTGGTAGCGGCTGACAGCACGACCTTGATGTTGCACTCGGGTCTGGGTGTGCCGTTGTTTCGGGGCATTGTGCGGACACCGTTTGGCGAGTATGCGCCCTGGCAGGTCGGTATTGAAGGCTTGCTGGGAGAGCAGTACACCGGCGATCTGAGTGGCCGTTACGTCGGTGCGGGCCTGAACATGAGTCTGCTGCTGTCGTCTTTCTGGCTGGCGACGGACTGGCGCTGGTTTAACGTCGATGACGATGCTCTGAAAGCCGCGGGCATTCATCAGGGCACTCAACTGGGGTTAAGCGCTGGAGTCTGGTTCTGATGTCCGGCTACCGGGCTGGTCTGGCGCGGGGCATCTGTGTGATGTGGCTGTTGTTGGGCATACCGGATACCCAGGCCGACAGTTACGGTTTTGTGATGCGTGACGCGCAGCAAAAGTCGGCTTACGCCATCGGCGTGATGCAGCGGGCTCTGGATCAGGGCAACTGGACAACCGCCAGTCAGCATGCACAGACGCTGTTGTCGCTGGCGGAGTGGATTACCCCTGATGAGCTGGATCTGGCCCGCTATGTTCAGGTACTGATTTTAACCCGGCAGCCGATGCCCGATGGTGTTTCCCGCGCTCACGATCTGGCTACAGCGATGGGCAGTCGCCCAGACCTGAAAGCACTGGCTCAGAGCCGGGTGTTGCTGGCCATGAATGATCTCAAGGTCAACCCGGAATTGCTGGCTTTTATGGCTCAGCAAGCTGCCGATTATCTGAATTATTTACCCGCCGGTGCCGCTGAATCCGGGCAGCGGCAGGTGTTGAACGTAGCATTGTTGCCGCGTTTGCAAACGTCCTCTGTGTCTCCTGAAACCCGTGCCTTGCCTGCATTGCCATGGGGCAGTGGTGCGGATATGGCTTTGGTGGTCAGGCGCAGCATCCCATGGCGTGTGGACAGCGTCTGGCTGGAATTTGTGGATGCGCCTCAGCAAAGCTGGTCGGCTCTGATGGCAGAAACCCTGTTTTCGGAACTGGCTTTGTTGCACTCGTTGGGCGCGCACTCGACGGCCCGGTATCTGGCTGCTGATATGAATCAGGTGTTGCTGGAGCACATTCAGGGCATTCGCCGCTGGCAGTTGCCGAAGCGCCTGAACCGCCTGCTGGATCATTGGAAAAAACCTGTAATGATGCCGGATTCGGGATTGATTGATGGGGCCTTTTCTCGCCTGATGCAATGTACTGTGAACACGCACGGCAGTGTGCCTGTGGCCTCGTCTCTGGCGTGTCGGCATTCGGTATTGGGGTATTGGCAGGAGCTGTTTTCTGATTCAGCGTTTCGTCTGGGCATCGATAATCATCAGGAACTGGCCGCCTTGTCGGTGCGTCTGGTATCGCTTCAGAACGTGGCCTTGCCGGGGGGGAGCGGTGTGCCATCTGAGCACTCCGATAACGTACTGCCATTGTTGCCCGAGCATGTCTCACGCTGGTTGGCCCGACAAAAGCAGAGACAGCAGCAGAACAAGAAAGCAGGCAATGCCGATGTGGTCGTTCGTGAAGAATGGGAAATGGCGGCGACCAGAGAGGTCGGCTGGTTACTGCACCGGCTGCTGGCATACCAGAGTCTGGAAGTTCAGGGGCATTTACGCAGTCTGATGCTCAGGCATCTGGCACATCAGCGCCAGCGCCTGGAAGACTATCGGTTACGACTGAAGCGCGTGACCGAACGTCTGGACTTAACTCATTGAGTTAATAATCAGTTGATGCTGACGGTGGGCAATTCCGGCATATCAATGGTGACCGATTCAGCCGGAGCCATCACGGTAGCATCGCCAGTCACAACCGCTTTGCCGTCCTGATTGGTGATCAGGCATTCCAGCACAACGATGTTTTTGCGCTCTTTCTTTTCCTTGACGGTCAGTGTGATCGTCAATTCATCCCCCAGACGTACCGGGCGTTTAAAGCTCAAATCCTGACCAAGATACACGGTACCAGGGCCAGGAATGTCCATGGCCAACGCGGCAGAAATCAGAGCGCCAGACAGCATGCCGTGGGCAATACGACCCTTGAACGGCGTGTGTGCGGCAAATTCTTCATCCAGATGCAGCGGGTTACGGTCGCCGGAGACAACCGCAAACAGTTGCAGTTCCTTGTCTGTGATCAGGTGCTTGCGCTCTGCGCTGTCACCAACGCTTAATTCGTCGTAGGTTTTGTTGGTAATGGTTTCCATCAATGGGATTCCTTATCCAGGGGCTAATGATTGCGGCGGAGAATAACGGAAAGCGGCTCAGGCGGCATCCGGTGTCTTGTATCAAGTTGTGAAACAAGCACTATTTCATACAATCTTCATTTGGCTGAGGCACGCCAGAAGTGGTCAGAACGTACTATTCTGTAACTGATCAGCGGTGAACCAACGGCCATGATCCTCAATCAAAGTCGGTGATTGCCCAGAGCATTGAGCAGAATTCATGTAGATTCGATTTTGGGGGGCTTTAGTGCCAATCAGGAATGTTTCGGAAATTCTTCTTTGCCCAATAGTTAATGAATGGGTACACTCGCGACATCACTGGTTGAGAGAGATTCTCTGTTAACCAGTCAGTTCGAAACGACTTGAACAGACCGAATAAGAATAATCAGAATGGGTGGAACAGGAGGCAATATGAACGAACAATTCTTTCAGGAGCACTATCCGAAAGAGTATCCGGGGACGATTAACCCCGATAAATACGATTCATTGGTGGAGCTGATTGATCGTTTCGTCGAGCAATACGCCGACAGACCGGCGTTTACCTGCCTTGGGCACACGCTCAGCTACTCCGAGCTTGATCAGCTCAGCGCCAATTTTGCCAGCTATCTGCAAAATGATCTTGGGCTAACGAAAGGCGAACGCATTGCTATCCAGTTGCCAAACGTTCTGCAATACCCGGTGGTGATGTTCGGAGCCATGCGCGCGGGCCTGATTGTGGTGAATACCAATCCGCTGTACACCGAACGTGAGATGGAACACCAGTTCAACGATTCCGGTGCGGTGGCTCTGGTGGTGCTGGCCAACATGGCGTCCAAGGCACAGGCTGTGCTGCCCAAAACCGGCATCAAGCATGTGATTGTGACGGAAGTGGCCGATTTGCACGCGGGCCTCAAGCGCATCCTGATCAATACCGTGGTGAAGCACGTCAAGAAACAGGTGCCAGCCTTTTCCATTCCCAATATGGTGCCGCTGCGCAAGGCTCTGAAGCTGGGAGCGGCCAACACCTATCAGAACGTTCCGGCTGATCGTAATGACACCGTTGTGCTGCAATACACCGGGGGCACTACGGGCGTTGCCAAGGGTGCGGAGCTGACGCACCGAAATCTGATTTCCAACATGTTGCAGGCTCACGGCCTGTTCAAGATGGCCTTGTCCGAAGGCAAGGAAACCGTGGTAGCACCGCTGCCGCTGTACCATATCTATGCCTTTACCGTGCACTGCATGGTGTTGCTGGAAACCGGGAACTGCTCTCTGTTAATTCCAAACCCGCGCGATATTCCCGGCTTTATCAAAACCCTTCAGGGCAGCAAGTTCAGCGGTTTTGTTGGTCTGAATACCCTGTTTGTTGCCCTGTGCGGGCAGGAAGATTTCCGCAATCTGGATTTTTCGGATCTCAAGCTCACCATCTCTGGCGGAATGGCGTTAACGACGGATGCGGCCCAGCGCTGGAAGGAGGTCACTGGTTGTGACATCGCCGAGGGTTACGGCATGACCGAAACGTCGCCTGTGGTGTCGTTCAACCCGCCGGGCTATATCAAGCTGGGCACCATTGGACTGCCGGTCTCCAGCACTGCTTGCAAGACCATCGACGAGCAGGGTAATGAAACGCCAATTGGCGAGCCGGGCGAGTTGTGCGTGCGAGGCCCACAGGTGATGAAGGGCTACTGGAAGCGTGAAGAAGCCACACGTGAAACCTTTACCGAAGACGGTGAATGGCTGCTGACCGGTGATGTGGCCGTGATTCAGGAAGATGGCTACATGCGCATTGTGGATCGCAAGAAAGACATGATCATCGTGTCCGGCTTTAATGTGTATCCGAACGAAATCGAAGATGTGCTGGCCGCGCATCCACACGTACTGGAAGTGGCCGCGATTGGCATTCCTGACCTGAAAACCTCCGAAGCCGTCAAGGTCTTCCTGGTCTGCAAGGAGCCGGTGTCGGAACAGGAAATCAAGGACTGGTGTCGCGAACGTCTGACAGCGTACAAGGTTCCGCGTCATGTGGAATTCCGTACGGAACTGCCCAAAACCAACGTCGGCAAGATTCTGCGTCGGGAGCTGCGTACAGAAGAATTATCGCAACTGGACAAGACGGGTTAACAGCACTAATCCAGTCAAACCTTGAATCAGAAAGACCACAAGCCTCTGCAACTGCAGGGGCTTTTTTGTTGCTGGCTGTTGTGTGATAGCTGTTGTGTGATGGCTGTTGCACCTTGCAGGAGTGTCAGCTTCAGAGAGACTGAGGGAATGAAGCAACCTCGTCGGCGGTTAAATAACGCCACTCGCCCTGGACAATATCCAGAGATACAGCCCCAATTTGCTCTCTATGTAACGACACCACCCGGTTTCCTACGGCTGCAAACATGCGTTTGACCTGATGGTACTTGCCTTCTGTGATGCTGAGCAGTACTTCATGCGGTGACAGAACATTGATGGTCGCCGGTTGGGTGGGTTGCGACTCGCCTTGCAACAGCAGCCCGTGTGAGAGTCGCTGCGCCGCGTCGGGCGTGATGGGACGGGACAAACCAACACGATAGGTTTTCTGGCATTGGCTGGCGGGTGTGATGATATTAAATGACCAGCGGCCATTGTCGGTGGCCAACACCAGTCCGGTGGTATCCACATCCAGCCGCCCGACAATGTGCAGTTCTGAGATGCGATCAATGGACAAGCCCGTGAAAACAGACGGATATGCTTCGTCAATATTGGAGCAAATGGTATTGGGCGGTTTATGAATGGCAATGTATCGAAAGCAACGGGCTTTCAAGCGTTGTCCACGCCAGAGCACGGAGTTGTTCTCATGAACCTGGGTGGATTCGCACCGAATCTCAATGCCATTCACAGTGATTTCCCCATCGTGTATTCGTTGGGTGGCTTCCGGTCGGGTGAGGTCGGTACTTTTGCAAAGAAACTTATCAAGGCGCATATCAATTTACCGTGCTGATTCATCAGCCTCACGGTCGTTAGAAGGATTGGTTTGGAGTCTGGACTTTATTCTCGCATCCAGACAGCATAGCCAGATGTTCAATAACAACAAGAAGGAACAGATGATGCTGAATAGACAGGATACCGGTCTGATGATCGTGGATGTACAAGGCAAGCTGGCCGAAATCGTTCATGAGTCTGATGAGCTGCTGCGGCAATTGCGCATCTTGCTGCAAGGCGCAGAAGTGCTGGAATTGCCCGTCGTCTGGGTGGAGCAGTTGCCAGACAAGCTCGGTGCTACCCATGATTCCATTGCCCCGCTGATTCCAGGACAGGCGCTGGTCAAGAACACGTTTAATGGCATGGCCAATCCGACGATTGCGGAGGCCGTCAGGGAAGCCGATTGTGCCAACTGGCTGGTGGCGGGGATCGAAACCCATATCTGTGTGTATCAGACTGTCGCCGGATTGCTGGATTCCGGTTATCGGGTGGAAGTGATTACCGATGCGGTCAGCTCGCGCATTGAACCCAACAAGCAAATGGGCATTGATAAAATGGTGTCACTGGGGGCGCGTTTAACCTCGGTTGAAATGGCCCTGATGGAGTTACAAACCGTTGCAGAAGGCGAGGGGTTTCGTCGTTTGATTCAATTGATCAAATAACCGGCCGATCATTACTGCCATAAACTGGCCAGCTTCTGAACCCTGTCCCAATCTGGCAAAGTCGGTGGCCTGTTTGTGAGCTTAAATGTTACAGATTGTGTAGAATCGGCTTCCTTTTATTGGGGCGTTTATCCAGCGCCCCGCCTTCACGTGTTTTACGCCAGGAGATAGTTATGGGGCGATTGCTCATTGTCTTGCTGTGCTGGTCAGGGCTGATCACAACGGCGAATGCCGGAGTCTACCGCTGGGTAGATGACTCAGGAAGAGTGCATTTTTCCGATAAAGCACCGGCCTCTCGCTCTGGCGAACCGGAACCCCAATCTCGTGCAACACCCTCCAGGCATGCCTTGTCCGGCCCGGTATTTCCAGGGTTGAACGGTGATGAATACCTTCGGCTGCGCAAGTTGTTACGCGCGCGCCAGTTTGAGATTCTGAATCAGGTCTTGAGTGAAATGACCCACCAGGTCAACCAGGATATTTCACAGGAGCCGCGCCTGGTGGCCTCGTATCAGGCGTTTGATCTGGGCTACGAAGAAATGGCGCATTACTTTAATGACTGGGTGCGTACTTTCCCCAGTGTTGAGTATTCTTACCTGGCACGTGCTTCTTTTTATTCCGGTTTGGGGTGGCAAGCACGTGAAGTGGCAAAACGCAGCCGCGATCCCGTGGATACACAAAAATCTCAATCATTCTTCTATAACGCGCTGACGGATATCGATGCTGCTATTGGTAAAAATCAGCGGTCGGGTGTGGCCTACGGTTTACTGGTTGGTGTGGCGGCGGCTACTCAGGAACGTTCCCAATTGCGCCAGCACGTTCAGGCTGGACTGAAAGCGGTACCGGGATCGTTGTTTATCCGTACCAGCTATCTGCAGTATTTGACTCCGCAATGGGGCGGCTCGGCCCGTGCCATGGAGCGCTTTGCCGCTGAGGCCAAGCGCTCCGAGCATTTGAATCGCTTATTGGTGTTTTTGCCCGCGTATTCCAAAGCCAAGCAGGGCGATGACAAAATGCACAAGCGCCAGTATCGCCAGGCCCATCGGTTGTACTCCGAGGCCTTGAAATCCGGTCATCATTACGCGTTTTATCAGAAACGGGCCAAGGCCGATCTGAGACTGAAACGCTACCGGGATGCCCTGAAAGACCTGGAGGCAGCAACGCGTTACCACTCGGCCACCATTGAAGCCTATCTGGGAAGGGCTGAGGCGTATCAGGGGCTGGGACAGTATCGAAATGCAGCGGCTGAGTTGCGCGATGCCAAGAAGCTGGATCGTGACAATCAGGCGTTGCTGAACTTGCAGCAAACCGTGGTGCTGGCGCTGGTTCGTGAAGCTCAGGGAGCCAAGCGCACGGGTAATGTTCAGGTTGCCATGAACTTCCTGAATACTGCTTTGGAGCTGAATGAAAAAAGCGCTCCCGCCCGTTACGAACGCGCTTTGGTGCATTATAAAGAGCAACGTTACACCGACGCACTGGGTGATGCGGAAGTTGCTGGCAAGGACACCTCCCGTCTGGAATATTTCCAGTTGCTGGATGACTTGCTGTCCCGGCGGCGCTTCTGGGATCAGCTTCTGACGCACTGGGATCGTTATCTGGCTGATCACCCTGGCCACCGTCGGGCGCTGGCTGCCAGAGCCAGGGTCTATCAAGAGCGTGATGGAGCGGGTGGTGCGATCAAAAACAAGACGTCGTCGCCCAAGTCGGATAGTCAGGATGACAGCCGCTGGCGCTGATCTTGTGCTTTCGTGCTTTATGAACTTCTGCCGTTGTGGGCTTCTGTCGTTATGAATTGCGGGCCTTGAGTGCCCGGTTGGTGAGTCGGGTAGCTTCGGCGTTGATCGGGTCTTCTGGCCAGGGATGTCGGGGGTATTTGCCACGCAAGTCCTTGCGAACCGCCGCATAACTGTTGCGCCAGAAATGGGGCAGGTCCTGGGTGATTTGTACCGGACGTCTGGCGGGCGACAGCAGGTGAATCATCAACGGCAACCGGCCATTCAGAATGGCTGGTTGCGCCTCGTAGCCAAACAATTCCTGTAATTTGACCGCCAGTACCGGCGGATTCTGCGAATAATCCAGCGCCACTTTGGAACCGCTGGCCACCTTCCAGTGCGTGGGGGCCAGCGTTTTCAGGCGCTGTTGTTGTTCCCAGCTCAGTTGATTCAGCAGTAACTCGGAGACGTTCAGTTTCTTTAGCGTCTTTTGATGGCGCACATCCTCCAGCCAGGGCAATAGCCACTCTGCGCGGCGTTCAATCAGCCCTGTTTGGCTGACATCTGGCCAATTTGGCTCCTGTTGTTCTCGAACCAGCAGCATGCGCGTTTGCAGTTGCACGGCTTCCTTGTCCCACTGCAGTGAGGCCAGCCCCTGTTCCTCACTGAACCAGGCGTCCCAGGCTTGCTGCCATTGCTCGGTACTGAGCTGTTTCAGTTTTTTCCGCTGCCAGATCCATTGACCCATGGCGCGTTGGGATTCCGCCAGCAAAGCACCGTTGTCTTGCCATTCGATGCAGATCTGTTCGGACACCAGTTCGGGCATGTGCTCGGCGCAGTGTTGCAGGTGCTGTTCGGTCAGTGGCGCGGCGGAACGTATCAGCGTTTGTCCCTGATGCTGGGTGCTGGTATCCACCACCACCAGAAACGACTCGCCCTGTAACGGGGAGTCGGGAGCCAATGTTGCGCCACAGCCGTTGCTGAGCTGGTAAGCGAGGCCACCGTGTCCGCTGCGCTGACGGGCGATACGGTCTGGCCAGGCATGTGCAAGTACATGGCCAATGTCCAGTGTGGCGGTGTCGGGCTGGCTGGGTTGGGGGAGAAGAGAGCGCCAGCGGCGTGACAGGGGAGCAACCTGATGCTTCCAGCGTGCGGCCAGAGTGGCATTCGGGCTCTGGCAGGCAAGCCACTGACGTTCAATATCGTCGCTGATGGAGGACGCCACGCCGGTTTGCAGCATGGCCACCAGCTCGCAGGCCTGTCTGGCAAATCCGGCTTTTTCTGCCGCCAGCAGAGCACTGGCCCAACGTGGTTCCAGGCCAAGGTGCATGCAGCTTTGGCCCTTGTCGGTTAACTGTCCTTGCTGACCAAGAATGGCCAGTTGTTGTAATAAGGTTTTCGCATGTGCCAGAGCCGGTTGCGGTGGCGGCGTCAGCCACAGCAGCTCACTGGCATCCGCGCCCCATTGCAGCAATTCCAGAGTCAGATGGGAAAGATCGGTTTGGGTGATTTCCGCTTCAATATGCGGCGTCAGGCGGCTCTGCTCGGCTTCAGGCCAGAGACGGTAACAGACACCTGGAGCCTGGCGACCGGCTCGCCCTTGTCGTTGCACCGAGGATGCCTGGCTGATGCGGCGGCTCAGTAGTTGGTTGATGCCGTTGTTGGAGTTAAAGCTCAGGCGTTTCTCCTGACCGGAATCAATCACAATCCGAACACCGTCCAGGGTCAGTGAGCTTTCGGCAATGTTGGTCGCCAGTATGACCTTGCGGTGACCGTCGGGTACGGCTGACAGGGTGTGTTTTTGTTCTCGATCCGTCAAACGACCGTGCAGGGGCAGTACATGAATGTGGTCGGGGAGTGAGCGCAGTGCCTGTTGCAGACGCTGAATGTCCCGTGTGCCGGGCAGGAACACCAGAATATGACCGATCTCGTGGTCGCTCAGAGCTTCCTGAATCACTCGTCGGCCATGATCGCTCAGAGATTCCTGAGCATGCTGGCGTGGCCGGTAGTGCGTGGTGACAGGATAACCCCGGCCAGGACACTGCAGCACGGGGGCTTCCAGCAGTTTGCCCAAGCGGTCGGTGTCCAACGTGGCGGACATCAGCAGCAGTTTCAGGTCATCGCGCAGCAATTGCTGGCACTGGTGGCTCAAGGCCAGCGCCAGATCGGAGTGCAGATGGCGCTCGTGAAATTCATCGAAGATGATCAGTCCAACATTGCCCAGTTCCGGGTCGTGCTGCAACATACGAGTCAGAATGCCTTCCGTAACCACCAGAATACGAGTGTGCTGTGAGCTGCGGTTTTCCAGTCGAATCCGATAACCAACCTGTTGCCCCACCGGTTCTCCCAATTGACTGGCCATATAGGTTGCCGCATTGCGAGCCGCCAGACGGCGAGGTTCCAGCATCACAATCTGCTTGCCCGCCAGCCAGGTTTCTTCCAGCAGGGCCAACGGAACCCGAGTGGTTTTACCGGCTCCGGGTTCGGCAACCAGCATCAGGCTGGCGTGGCTGGACAGTTGCTGGCGAAGTTCGGGCAGCAGCGCTTCAATGGGCAGGGTGGTAGCGTGATTCGGTTGGCTCATACGGGAATGGGTGCTGTATCTCGACGGATTGGGTCGTGCATAATAACGCCTTCGGCACGGAGGATGTCGGAGTATACGTATCGGAGGTCATTATTATGTCTGGCTCGAACAAATCAAATACCCCTGATGTGGTGGATTTTGCAGCCGCAAGTGAAAAGCACCGGGCTGAACGCAAGCATCAGCAGCGAGAAGAGAAAGTAGATGCGATTCGACAGCAGTTCGAACGTGCATTCAGCGAGCCGAAGAAGCCGGTTAAAGAGTATTTGCGCAAGAAAAAAGCGAAGAAAAAACGCTAAAGCCAGAGAACTCTGGCTTGTGGGTTGTTCAAAACGATGGCTTACAAGCGTTCAATGATCAGCGCAATGCCTTGCCCGCCGCCAATGCACATGGTGATCAAGCCATAACGGCCTTCGGTACGATCCAGCTCGGACATGGCCTTGACGATAATGATGGAACCCGTTGCCCCGACCGGATGCCCCAGCGCGACCGCGCCGCCATTCGGGTTGACCTTCTCGGCAGGCATCTCCAGCAGCTCGGTGACGGCCATGGCCTGAGCGGCAAACGCCTCGTTGGATTCAATCACATCCATATCCTGAATGCTGAGTCCGGCATTCTTCAGCGCCTGTTTAACGGCAGGCACTGGCCCCAGTCCCATCAATTCGGGCGTAACACCGGCAAAGGCGTAGCTGAGGATACGACAGCGCGGCTTCAGGCCTCTCTTTTGCGCTTCGGGCAGAGTGGTCATGACCATGGCGGCGGCTCCGTCGTTCAGGCCCGACGCGTTGCCCGGCGTGACCAGGCCATCTTTCTTGAAGGCCGGGCGTAGTTTGGTCAGACTCGCCATGCTGGTTTCTGCGCGAGGGTGTTCATCCTGGTCGAACACCACCTCCTTGCGGCCCTGTTTTACGGTCACGGGGACAATCTGATCCTGAAAATGGCCATTCTGGATGGCCGCGCAGGCCCGGCGGTGGCTCTCCTCGGCAAACCGATCCAGATCCTCCCGCTGATAACCTTGTTGTGCGGCGATATTCTCCGCCGTGATGCCCATGTGGCCGCTGCCAAACGGATCGCTGAGAATGCCCAGCGTCATGTCCGTGATCTGGCTGTTGCCCATCCGGGCACCGTTGCGAGCATCTGGCATCAGATAAGCCCCTCGGCTCATGCTTTCGGCACCGCCTGCCAGAGCAATGCGGCTGTCGCCCAGCGCCAGCAATTGCGCCGCGGAAATCACCGATTGCACCGAAGAGCCGCACAGACGATTGACGTTCACGGCGGCTGAAGAGTCCGGCAGCCCGGCGTTCAGGGCAATGTGTCTGGCGAGATACACATCCTGCGGACAAGTGGTGATGATATGGCCAAAGACCGAATGGTCGATGTCCCTGGCGGGAATGCCCGAGCGCTGAATGGCTTCTTTGGCGGCCACGGTGCCCAGCTCGGCGGGTGACAAGCCAGACAGGCTGCCCCCAAACGACCCGATGGCCGTACGCACGCCATCAATAATCACGACATCGCTTAATTTCATACGTTGGATTCCTTCAGAATTCTGGTTAGCGGCCCAGCATTGGGCGGGCGATCATTTCTTTCATGATCTCCGAGGTACCGGCATAGATGGTCTGAACCCGTGCATCGACGTAAAAACGTGAGATCGGGTATTCCGTGGTGTAACCATAGCCGCCGAACAGTTGCAGGCATTGGTCGACCGCCTGACATTGCATCTCGGTGGAGCTGAGCTTGAGCAGGGCGGCATCTTCAACGGTCATGGTGCCGCTGGTGTATTTATCCATGCATTGCCGATAGTAGGCCCGGCACAGCTCCAGTTGGGTTTTGACCTCCGCCAGTTTGAAACGGGTGTTCTGGAAACTGCCAATGGTTTGCCCGAAGGCCTTGCGTTCCTGCACGTACTCCAGCGTCAGTGCCAGCGCGCCATCGGTGGCGGCTATGGCCTGGGTGGCACAGCCCAATCGTTCTCTGGGAAGTTCTTCCATCAGATAGAAAAAGCCCCGGTTCTCCTCGCCCAGCAGGGCATCGGCGGGTACACGCAGATTGTCGAAGAACAGCTCGGCGGTATCACTGCTGTGCTGGCCAATCTTGCTAATGCCCTTGCCACGGGAAAAGCCGGGCAGGGACGCATCGACCAGAAACAGGGAGATGCCCTTGGCTCCGGCGGAGGGATTGGTTGAGGCGCATACAATCACCAGATCCGCTTGCAAACCGTTGGTGATAAAGATCTTGGAGCCGTTGATGATCCAGTCGTCACCCTCGCGTACCGCACTGGTTCGCAGGGCAGCCAGATCGCTCCCGGAGCCGGGTTCGGTCATGGCAATTGCGCCGACGACATCACCGCTGACCATACCGGGCAGCCAGCGTTGTTTCTGGGCTTCGGTGCCCTGATGAAAAATATAGGGAGCAACAATGTTGGAGTGGATATTGAAGCTGCTGGCAAGACCGCCATAGCCCATCTGGGCCATTTCACCCAGCACCAGTTGGCTCACCTCAAAGGAAGCCCCGGCAGCGCCGTATTCTTCTGGCAGGTCAACGCAGAGCATTCCGGCCTGGCCGAAGGTGTGCCAGATGTCGCGGGCCATCAGACCAGCGTTCTCCCAATCGTCGTAGTGCGGGGCGACTTCTTTTTCCAGCGCGCGCTGTGTCATGTCCCGGAACAGCGTCAGTTCTTCAGAATCTGTGTGATTTGTCATTGGTGATCAAGCTCCCGTCTTTCTTATCGTTATTGTGTTGAAAGTATCTGGCGAAGCCCGATCACAGAGCCATGATGGATAAAGACAATCTGTTTGATAAAAACGACCAACGAATTGAAAGCTGCTGCTGTTCAGGAGTCGCTTTGTGCCCCGGGCGACAGCAAGGTATGCTCCTTCGAATGGGGGAAATCACTGGATAACACTCTCTGGCCACTATGAAAAAGAAACTGGTATCCAATCACTATATTCAGGCGTGTCTGTATGGCGCGTTAAAGCAGGGTCTGGAGCCGCAACCATTGCTGGAACGGGCTGGCGTGCCGCTTGAACTGATGCACCAGCCCAAAGCCCGCATCACCGAAGTGCAGTTGGCCAACTTGATCAAGGCTGTCTGGCGCGCGACGGGTGATGAGTTTATGGGGCTGACGGAGCGTCCCTGTAAAAATGGCGTATTCGCCCTGATGATGGAGTCGCTGTTTCACCTGAAAACCCTTGGGGCAACACTGCAACAAAGTGTGCGTTTCTATAACGCGGTACAGGATGAAGTGGATTTCGCCATCACCGTTGAAGGCGAGCGGGTGGATGTCAGCATCACGCTGAAACGGCCAGAACTCGACCCGGATCATCTGTTGCAGGAGTTTCTGCTACTGATGTGGCAGCGTTTCAGCAGTTGGCTGGTGAATTGTCAGCTAGCCATTCACACCACCCGATTCAATTACCCGGCACCGGCTCACCGCGACGAATATCCTCCCATGTTTGGCAAACATCTGCTGTTTGATCAGCCAACCGCCGGGTTTGTGTTCAGCAGTAAATTGCTGAACCTGCCAAGGGTGCGGGATTCGATGGAACTGGAGAGCTTTCTGCGCCGCTCGCCGCTGGAAGTCTTGCGCCGGGTAGGGGAAAACAACAGCCTCAGCATTCAGGTGCAACGCCTGATTCTGAACAAGGGGCTGAGTCAGGCACCGACGCTGGAAGAAGTGGCTTGCTGTCTGAATATGACCTCTCGGACACTGCGCCGGAAACTCAAGGAAGAAGGGGAGAGCTACCAGCAGATCAAGGATCGGGTTCGCTGTGACATTGCCATTCGTTTGCTGACAGAGGAGTCGCTCACCGTGGCCGAAACCGGCGAGCTGATCGGTTTTACCGAGCAAGCTGCGTTCTGCCGGGCGTTCAAGAGCTGGACTGGCGTGCCGCCCAGTGCCTACCAGACTGGCTGATTTGAATCGTAGCCTGACCACTTTTATCAAATACTTTGGACAGTTTGATCATTGTTCCAGCGCAGTGATACCGCCACCCTGTTTGTTGCCGAACAACAATAAAAAGGGCCTGTCATCATGTTACCTGAAGTCGAAATTGCCACACTGAACACCATTGGCGATGGTCTGCGCCGATCCGCCAAACGCTTTGCGGACAAGGAAGCGCTTATCTTTCAACAACGTCGCTGGACGTACCAGCAACTGGATCACGCAGTGAATCGGGTGGCGAATTTTCTGCTGCGGAGCGGTTTGCACCAGGGTGATCGGGTTGCAGCCTATGGCAAAAACTCGGACGCCTACCTGCTGCTGTTTCTGGCCTGTGCCCGCACCGGCATGATTCATGTGCCGATCAATTTTGCGCTGGTCAAAGAGGAATTGCTGTATCTGCTGAAGCAGTCCGGGGCCGTCGCCATTTTTATGGACGAAGACCTCGCAGCCAATGTGGATGCGGTCGTCAAAGACACCACCGTGACTACAACGGGCACGCTTCACGCACAGACGCCAGTAGCGTCGCTGGCTGATATTTTGCGCATTGGCCAGTCCGATGCCGATCACCAGCCGCCTACGGTGACGGTACAAGATACGGACATTGCCCAGATTCTGTACACCTCTGGCACTACCTCGCACCCGAAAGGAGCCATGCACACCCATCGCGGGTTTATGGCCGAATACAGCAGTTGTATCCAGCACCTGAACCTGACCTCGCAGGATCGTTCGCTGGCGGCTCTGCCGCTGTATCACTCAGCCCAGATGCACGTCTTTACCATGCCAGCCCTGATGATGGGCGCGATGAGTTATATCCTGCAAGCGCCGCTGCCTGATCAGGTGTTTGAGGCCATCAGCAGCGAAAAACTGAACTCGGTCTTTGCTCCGCCAACGGTCTGGATCGGACTGCTGCGCAACAGCGGCTTCGATCAGCATGACCTCAGCTCACTGGTGAACGTCTATTACGGCGCTTCGATCATGCCGGAACCGGTGGTGGCGGAACTGCAGCAGCGCTTGCCCGGTTGTCGCCTGTTTAACTGCTACGGTCAGAGTGAGATGGCACCGCTGGCTACCGTTCTGGCACCGGAAGAACAGGAAGGGCGACTGGCGTCCATTGGCAAACCGATCATGTCGGTTGAAACCCGGATTGTTGATCCCCTGACCATGGAAGACTGCCCGCCGGGAGAGCGGGGAGAGATTGTCCACCGCTCGCCGCACGTGATGGTGGGATACTGGGACAAGCCGGAGCAAACTGCCGAAGCCTTTGCCGGGGGCTGGTTTCATTCTGGCGATCTGGCCTATGCCGATGACGAAGGCTATATCTACATCGTCGATCGCATCAAGGACGTGGTGAACACCGGCGGCGTGCTGGTGGCCAGTCGTGACGTGGAAGAAGCGCTGTATCTTCACCCGGCTGTTGCCGAAGTCGCGGTGATTGGTACACCGCATGAGAAGTGGATTGAAGCAATCACCGCCGTGGTGGTATTCAAGGATGGCGAAACCGCCGACATTGAAGAACTGACCCAGCACTGCCAACAGCATCTGGCGTCTTTCAAAGTGCCGAAATCCTTTATCGTGACTGATGCCCTGCCTAAAAATACGGCTGGAAAATTGCTCAAGCGAACGCTGCGAGAGCAGTACAACGAAGCGCAAATCGAGACGATCCTGCCGGTTTGATCATCTGAATCAAACCTTGCGGGCTGAAACAGGCCCGCTGATTTCCCTCCCTTTGGTCTGCTGTGCTCTGTTCTTGTGGTCACTATGTGCCAGGAATTTTGAATATATGGTAAAAGTGTCTTCAATCGCAGAAAGAATAAACCCTTTTAGTGCATAGGAGGCATTGGAATGAATATTTCGAGGATAAAAAATACGGCTGAATGCCATTCCGGGCGTTGGTGCGGCATACCATCGGGCTTGCCGCTGTTTCGTCTGCCTGGGTGTGAGTTCCCGTACTATAGGATGACGTTCTCGGAGGGCTGGATCTTTGGTGCCTTGTCTGATGACAACGAGATTCTCAAGGTGGATAGGTTCACCGGAGAAATAGTGGCCCGGGTGACCCTCGAACACGAACCACGAGGCTCTAGCCCAGAGGTTGGTGCTCGCTACCTGGCAAATTTCCCGTATGTGATGGACGTTGAAACCCTGGAGGTGGTCTTTGATGCCCACAGGGTCAATAGCGAGGTGGCAACCTTGTGGCGCGCTGTGGCTATCTATCTTGGTGAGAACTACTGCATTTTTCGAGAGCGATATAGGGGTGTGGAAACGGGCTGGTTTGTGGTCAATCTTGACACGATGGAAGGTGAATATCTGCAAACCGATATCAGCTTGCCCCGATGGTTATTGACTCGCCCTGATGTTTTGGCCTGCCAGTGTGGAGACGACGTTCAGCTGCGCGACTTTGCCAGTCAGCAGGTACTGGCCAGCAAACCGCTGGAGGGTATTTCAAGCATTCTCTGTGATAACAGCTTGGTTGAGGTCCGTACCAAAAATGGAGATTGCTATTATCTCGATCCGGAGGATTTGTCCGAGATTCTGGTCATCAATACCGCTGATTGCAGGCCGCCGGAGTCCCCTTCCTGGTGGAAGGACGACCGACTTTCTCCAATAGCACATCGATTTGGGCAAATAGATCCTGATATTCCAGCCGATATGTTTGCCGTTTATCACTGGCGTCAGCAGCGCTTGCTTTGGAAATCGCTGCACCGGACATGTAAGGCATTAGGGACGGCGGGCGATTTAATGTTTTTGAATATCAATGACCAGCGTCTGGTCGCCGTGGATAAATGGACCGGAGAGCATATCTGGGAACTGCCAGAAGAATTCAGCCAGTCCTCTGTGCGGTTTTGGGGGAACCACATTTACATCTCTGGCTGCCCGGCCAACGGAGAGGTCGAATTCCGCTGCTATCGGTGGCAACAGCCTTATATCTCGCCTGCTCGTCCCAGCTCACCGAATGATCTTTGGGTGATCCCTGAGCTTGTACCAGAGGGTGAAGCCATCATGGATTCGGTGTTGGTGGCTACGCCAGACCAGATGCCGGAAGCCCCACAATACCCCGGTATTGCTCCGGCGAAGGAATATCCAGATCTAGAAACCTTGATGGAAGAAGAATATGTCTATCAATGGTACGACAAGGCAGAATCGGTCAGCCCGGATGGGTGCTGGAAAATACTGGGATTAATCGATAATGACCATGAATTGGAAACCCAGTATTTGGTCCTTCAGGATCAAATAACCGGCCGTTGTCGGCGGTTAGCCGACAGGCGTGCATCTTCCCCTGAATATCGTTGTGACGACTTTTTTGATCGTGGTTTTTTCAGTGCGATTAGCTGGGACGAGCGTGGTGTGGTTCTCTGGACAGAAGGACGTTTGGGTCTGGGTCATCTCGAGATTGATGTCGCGTCCGCCAGCTTTGAGTTGACCGAGTGGGGAATTTGGCCCGAAGACGATGTTGAAGAATACTGGGGTATTGGTCGGGAGGAAACCGCTACTGGCCGTTGTTGGTGCCTCAGTCGTTTTCAGCTGGGGCAAAGAGACCAGGTATTGCAACGAACCTATGCCGATGAATTCTGGCCAGAAAAAGGATGGGTTCGAATAGACGAAAGCAATCCTCTTGAATCGTCGATGCAACAACCCTTCGATAAATTCGGAGACCCGGACTTTAAGAAAAAACTGGTTGTGGTCAAATGCCCAGATGGCGACAGCACCACGCCGGTATTGATCACCTCAGCAGCAGATGAGGCGTTTACGCAAGAGGTGATGGCCAAACTGAAAGCCGAGGAATTAACCCTACCGATGGGCCTGGAAGGCGATGACCTGGGCGGTAAACTTCGGGTTGCGTGTTAACAAAATCGTTGGCAACTTTTGCTGGCTTGTAGAATGGAATATCCCTGATCGAGAACAGGCTTGCTGCCTCAAGTCTGAACTCGGGCGTGAAGGAACGACGCTGTCTTTTCACTGAACACTTCCTGGGTGGCAAGATGCCCACCTGAGTATCCGGGATTATTAAGCCAATACAGACCACGGCCATAAACGCTTCGACAACCGTAGAACGAGTAAACCATTCAATGCATAGGAGGCATTGGAATGAATATTTCGAGGATAAAAAATACGGCTGAATGCCATTCCGGGCGTTGGTGCGGCATTCCTTCGGGCTTTCCGTTATTCCGAATTGAATTACTACCCTATTGGCTCCAACAGCCAGTATTTTCGGGTGCTTATGTATTTAATGAATCGTCGTTGAACAATGACGTTGCCAAACATCACCGTTTAAGCGGAGACGTTCTGGCTCATATTACTCTGGAGCAGTCATGGTCGACTTATCCTCCGATAGCCACACCTTCTCATTTTATCATGGGGTCGCCTTATGTGCAGGATGCCGATACCCTGCAAGTGCTTTTTGACCTGGGCTCCCTTGAGGTTGGTGAAGATATTTCCTGGAATGGAGCGCATTGTGCTCTCGGTAATCAGTACTGCATTTTTGAGCCCAGAGATGCCACTACCGGATACTGGGCGGTTATTAATCTGGGGACTCTTAAAGGGGAGCTGAGGCAATCTGATGCGAGTTTGCCTTGCTGGTTGTTAACCCACCCTGGTGTGTTAGCTTGCAAGTATGGTGATGAAGTGCAGTTGCGCGACTTTGAACACCAGCAGGTGCTGGCTCGTAAACCCCTGGAAGGTATTTCACAGATTAAATGTGATAACGGCCTGGTTGAAGTCATTACCAAAGATAAAGATCGCTATTTTCTTAACCCTGAGGATTTATCTGAAGTTCAGACGATTACATTTTCAAATACAGAGCCTGAAAATGACCGAGGTGGCTGGTTAGATAGCGACCGGTTTTCTCCATTAACGCATCGTTTTGGACGCATCGATTCTGATATTCCAGCCGATATATTTGCCGTTTATCACTGGCGTCAGCAGCGGTTTCTCTGGAAAACCCTGTATCGAAATTGTGAGGTGCTTGGGGTCGCTGGGGATTTAATGTTTCTGGCTATCAACAGACATCTGAATAATGATACTCAACGCCTGATTGCGGTTGATAAATGGACTGGCAATACACAATGGGAATTACCGGAAGTTTTTACTGCTCTTCAGGTGTGGTTCTGTGGTCATCACATTTATATCACTGGCTGGCCACCTAAAGGAAAAGGCGAAGTGCGCTGCTATCAATGGCAGGAACCGTATATTTCTGCTGCTCGTCCCAGCTCATCGAATGATCTTTGGGTCATACCCGAAATTGCCCCGGAAGAGATCGTGATCGATTCATCGCTGCTGGAAACACCTCGGCAAATGCCGGATGCACCATCCTGGCCAGATATGCCTAAAGCCAGGGAATATACGGGTTTGATTGCCGTCATGGATCGTACCTACACCTATGAGTTTGAGTACGTCTACAGCCCTGGTCGCCGTTGGAAATTGTCTGTCATAGTCGATGAACATGGGGCTGACGATGGGCAACATCTGGTTTTGCAGGACGTGGCAACCGGTCGTTGTCGGCTATTGGTTGATACGGAAAGTTCGACTAAGGATTCCAGAATCGACGATTTTTTTGACCGCGGATGTTTTGACTATCCTATTTGGGATGAACGTGGCGTCGTTCTTTGGAACAGCGTCAATGGGCTGATTCATCTCGATGTGAATGTTGAGACTGCCAACTGTTATATGACCTTTTGGGGAATGTGGCCCGAAGACGATGTTGAAGAATACTGGGGCATTGGTCGGGAGGAAACCGCGACTGGCCGTTGTTGGTGCTTCAATCGTTTTCAGCTGGGGCAAAGAGATCAGGTATTGCAACGAACCTATGCCGATGAGTTCTGGCCAGAAAAAGGATGGGTTCGAATAGACGAAAGCAATTCTCTTGAATCGTCGATGCAACAACCCTTCGATAAATTCGGAGACCCGGACTTTAAGAAAAAACTGGTTGTGGTCAAATGCCCGGATGGCGACAGCAGCACGCCGGTATTGATCACCTCAGCAGCGGATGAGGTGTTTACACAAGAGGTGATGGCCAAACTGAAAGCCGGGGAATTAACCCTGCCGATAGGCCTGGAAGGCGATGACCTGGGCGGCAAACTTCGGGTTGCGTGTTAACAAAATCGCTGGCAACTTTTGTTGGCTTGTAGAATGGAATATCCCTGATCGAGAACAGGCTTGCTGCCTCAAGTCTGAACTCGGGCGTGAAGGAACGACGCTGTCTTTTCACTGAACACTTCCTGGGTGGCAAGATGCCCACCTGAGTATCCGGGATTATTAAGCCACTACAGACCACGGCCATAAATGCTTCGACAACCGTAGAACGAGTAAACCATTCCGTGCATAGGAGATCTTGGAGTGAATAAATTACCGACTCTGTATAGTCCCGAAATATCTGCTGAACTCTGGTGCGGCATACCATCGGGCTTGCCGCTGTTTCGTCTGCCTGGGGGTGAGTTCCCGTACTATAGGATGACGTTCTCGGAGGGCTGGATCTTTGGTGCCTTGTCTGATGACAACGAGATTCTCAAGGTGGATCGGTTCACCGGAGAAATAGTGGCCCGGGTGACCCTCGAACACGAACCACGAGGCTCTAGCCCAGAGGTTGGTGCTCGCTACCTGGCAAGTTTCCCGTATGTGATGGACGTTGAAACCCTGGAGGTGGTCTTTGATGCCCACAGGGTCAATAGCGAGGTGGCAACCTTGTGGCGCGCTGTGGCTATCTATCTTGGTGAGAACTACTGCATTTTTCGAGAGCGATATAGGGGTGTGGAAGCGGGCTGGTTTGTGGTCAATCTTGACACGATGGAAGGTGAATATCTGCAAACCGATATCAGCTTGCCCCGATGGTTATTGACTCGCCCTGATGTTTTGGCCTGCCAGTGTGGAGACGACGTTCAGCTGCGTGACTTTGCCAGTCAGCAGGTGCTGGCCAGTAAACCGCTGGAGGGTATTTCAAGCATTCTCTGTGATAACGGCTTGGTTGAGGTCCGTACCAAAAATGGAGATTGCTATTATCTCGATCCGGAGGATTTGTCCGAGATTCTGGTCATCAATACCGCTGATTGCAGGCCGCCGGAGTCCCCTTCCTGGTGGAAGGACGACCGATTTTCTCCAATGGCACATCGATTTGGGCAAATAGATCCTGATATTCCAGCCGATATGTTTGCCGTTTATCACTGGCGTCAGCAGCGCTTGCTTTGGAAATCGCTGCACCGGACATGTAAGGCATTAGGGACGGCGGGCGATTTAATGTTTTTGAATATCAATGACCAGCGTCTGGTCGCCGTGGATAAATGGACCGGAGAGCATATCTGGGAACTGCCAGAAGAATTCAGCCAGTCCTCTGTGCGGTTTTGGGGGAACCACATTTACATCTCTGGCTGCCCGGCCAACGGAGAGGTCGAATTCCGCTGCTATCGGTGGCAACAGCCTTATATCTCGCCTGCTCGTCCCAGCTCACCGAATGATCTTTGGGTGATCCCTGAGCTTGTACCAGAGGGTGAAGCCATCATGGATTCGGTGTTGGTGGCTACGCCAGACCAGATGCCGGAAGCCCCACAATACCCCGGTATTGCTCCGGCGAAGGAATATCCAGATCTAGAAACCTTGATGGAAGAAGAATATGTCTATCAATGGTACGACAAGGCAGAATCGGTCAGCCCGGATGGGTGCTGGAAAATACTGGGATTAATCGATAATGACCATGAATTGGAAACCCAGTATTTGGTCCTTCAGGATCAAATAACCGGCCGTTGTCGGCGGTTAGCCGACAGGCGTGCATCTTCCCCTGAATATCGTTGTGACGACTTTTTTGATCGTGGTTTTTTCAGTGCGATTAGCTGGGACGAGCGTGGTGTGGTTCTCTGGACAGAAGGACGTTTGGGTCTGGGTCATCTCGAGATTGATGTCGCGTCCGCCAGCTTTGAGTTGACCGAGTGGGGAATTTGGCCCGAAGACGATGTTGAAGAATACTGGGGTATTGGTCGGGAGGAAACCGCTACTGGCCGTTGTTGGTGCCTCAGTCGTTTTCAGCTGGGGCAAAGAGACCAGGTATTGCAACGAACCTATGCCGATGAATTCTGGCCAGAAAAAGGATGGGTTCGAATAGACGAAAGCAATTCTCTTGAATCGTCGATGCAACAACCCTTCGATAAATCCGGAGACCCGGACTTTAAGAAAAAACTGGTTGTGGTCAAATGCCCGGATGGCGACAGCACCACGCCGGTATTGATCACCTCGGCAGCGGATGAGGCGTTTACGCAAGAGGTGATGGCCAAGCTGAAAGCCGGGGAATTAACCCTGCCGATAGGTCTGGAAGACGATGACCTGGGCGGCAAACTTCGGGTTGTGTGTGAATGAGATCACTGGCAATGGATGTAACACCGGGATCTGGTTAGATTCCGGTGCTGGTATAAAGGCTTAACAATTAATGAACGAAATCGTCTGGATATTGTTCATCCAGTTTCTTTAGGTCGGCAAGAAATGCAGGGGGGAGTTTGAAATAACCATTATCAAAGTCGCCTGCAACTACATAAAGGTTGGCAGTCTCTATGTGAGGATTTAATATGGACCAAAGAAGCTCTATAAAACTCCAAGGTACGTGATCCCATTCTTCATTGGTTTTAATATCCATGTTTTTGCGCTCACCATTTAATGTAAATGACAAATGGAGTCTGCAGGGCTCGTTATCGTAATATACTTCAGATACGTTGCTAATATTAATCAGGTCGCCAAGGAAAATATTCAATGTATCCAGTTTGTTTTTATAGTAATTGTCATCCTGATAAAAGTTACAATCATCATAAGTGTCTACCTTGAACACTTTGAGGCCACAATATTCAAATATACTGATGATCATTCCATGTTCAATGTATTCATCAATATCTTTTTGAGTCGGCATTGTGTCAACGATCTGGTGTTTTTTGGCCAGTTCAAGAAAAGCCTTGTTCCATTTTATCAAATCTGGATGTTCGTGATACATACGATTTCCTTTCCGTCAGGTGTCTTGTTCATCATGAAGATTGTGGGAATGTACTCTGAATAGGCTTGTCAGATGAAAACTGCTCAGGACAAACGCCGGATTTATTTACATCAGCTCAATAGTTTACAAACCAGTTTTTCTGCCAGGCTGTCATCACTTTGTCAGGGTAGACCGTTCTGCCCAGGCTGCCGTTGTAGCGTGCCAGTGCGCGTACCCAGTTGCCTTTTTCCCGATCTAGATAATGGCGCAGAATCGTGCAGCCATAGCGGAGGTTAGTAGGGGCGTGCATCAGGTTGTCGTTCGGGCGGCCAATCTCTTTTATCCAGAACGGCATGATCTGCATATAACCACGAGCACCCACGCGAGAAACGGCGAAACGCTGGAAGGCACTTTCAACCTGAATCAGTCCCATCACCAGCTCCGGCGGCAGCTTGGCCCGAGTGGATTCCTGATGCACCAGACGCAGGAATTCCAGGCGTTCTTTCTTGTCGGGGATAAAGCGGTGGAAATAGCTTTTTTCCAACCGATTGGACATGTCCATCAGCCAGACTTCGGCCTCAAAGCGGTCGTAGAAGGAGTCTGCGCTGGAAACGGCTTCCAGAAGGGCTTTGCGCAGCTCGGGGTCGTGCGATGCCGCTGCACCAGCCCACGAGGGGCTGGAGAGCGTCAGTAGTGCTGTAACCAGTACTGGCTTTAGCATTGGATGTTGGACGTGAGGAATTCGACCAGTTCGGCCACTGGAATGTCCTGCTTGTCGCTGTCACGACGGGCCTTGTATTCCAGTGTGCCTTCTTTCAGGCCGCGGTCAGACACAACAATGCGGTGCGGGATGCCCATCAGTTCCATATCGGCAAACTTGACGCCGGGGCTGGTCTTCTTGTCGCGGTCATCAACGTAGACGTCAAAACCGGCTTCGGTCAGTTCCCGATACAGGGTTTCGGTGGTCTCGCGCACCTGTTCAGAGCGCTGCATGTTCATGGGTACGATGCCGATGTGGAACGGTGCAATGGCGTTTGGCCAGATGATGCCGTTGTCATCGTGATTCTGCTCGATGGCGGCGGCCACCACGCGGCTGACACCGATGCCGTAGCAACCCATGATCATGGTGCGGTCTTTGCCATTTTCGTCCAGCACGGTGGCCTTCATGGATTCGGCGTATTTGTTGCCCAATTGGAAGATGTGGCCAACCTCGATGCCACGTTTGATGTCCAGTGTGCCCTGGCCGCATGGGCTGGGATCACCGGCTTGCACGTTACGCAAGTCTGCGACTTCCGCTTCGGCCAGATCGCGTTCCCAATTGATGTTGGTCAGGTGCTTGCCGTCAACGTTGGCACCGGCAGCAAAGTCGCTCATCAGGGCAGCGGAGCGATCGGCAATCACGCGCAGTGACAGGCCAACCGGGCCGAGTGATCCTGGGCCTGCACCGATAGCGGCGCGAATTTCGTCTTCTGTGGCGAACTGCAATGGGGAAGCGATGCCTTCCAGCTTTTCAGCCTTGAGTTCGTTCAGTTCGTGGTCACCACGTACCAGCAGAGCGATCAGGTCGTAGTGGCCGTCTTCGTTGGCGTCGCCACGTACGATCAGGGTTTTGATGGTTTTCTCGATGGCGATGCCAAACTGTTCCACCAGATCGTTGATGGTCTTGGCGTCAGGTGTGTCCAGCTCGCCCATGTCGGCGCTGGCGGCGGCGCGTTCGGTTTCACGTGGCAGGGCTTCGGCCAGTTCCACGTTGGCAGCGTAGTCACTGGCGTTGGAGAAGGCAATGTCGTCTTCGCCGGAGTCGGCCAATACGTGGAATTCGTGCGACAGGGCACCACCGATGGAACCTGTGTCAGCCAGTACCGGGCGGAAGTCCAGATCCAGACGCTTGAAGATGGCGCTGTAAGCGGCGTGCATCTTGTTGTACGTCTCGCTCAGGCACTCTTCCTTGAGGTGGAAAGAGTAGGCGTCTTTCATCAAAAATTCGCGTGAGCGCATGACGCCAAAGCGAGGGCGGGTCTCATCACGGAATTTGGTTTGAATCTGATACAGATTGATCGGCAGTTGCTTGTAGCTGCTGAGCTGGTTGCGAGCCAGGTCGGTGATGACCTCTTCGTGGGTTGGGCCAACGCAGAAATCACGGTTGTGGCGATCTTTGACGCGCAGCAGTTCGCCGCCAAACTGGCTCCAGCGGCCCGTTTCTTCCCACAGCTCGGCGGGCTGGATGGCGGGCATCAGGACTTCCAGGGCACCGGCACGATCCATTTCTTCTCGAACAATGCGCTCCACCTTGCGCAAGGTGCGCAGGCCCAGCGGCATCCAGGTGTACAAACCGGCGGCCAGTTTGCGAATCATGCCTGCTCGCAGCATCAATTGATGACTGATGACCACAGCATCGGCAGGGGTTTCTTTTTCGGTAGCGATCAGGAATTCAGTAGCGCGCATGAGCGAATCAGGTATCCAGGTAAATAAATGGGAATACAACGATGGCTTGGAGTTTATCGGGTGTAATTACGTATAAGCAACCAGTCTTGGTGATGTACCACTATGGTGGCGGAAAAAGCGGGTTTCTGCCGTCTGGCAGTTTCCGCCTATGATGGCCTGTGACATACTCTCGCCGCTGTTGGCCCCCCTTTGGTGCTGACTCCCATCTTTGTCAGGAAAACGTTATGAACCCGGCTGATCACCTTCCGGAATTTCAGGTTGCCCCTGAGGCAGAATTGCCAGTTTCCCAGGCGTGTCTGCGCAATCAACAGCCGATTGCCGAAGCTCTGGAAGATATTCTGCCACCACAATCGGTGGTGTTGGAAATTGGCAGTGGCACTGGCCAGCATGCGGCCTATGTCAGTCAGCGTATTCCTGAAATTACCTGGCAGCCGTCCGAGTTGGCGGAGCGCATGGCGTCAATCAACGCCTGGCGATTGCGGTCGGGGCGTGACAACTTTTTGCCGCCGCTGGTGCTGGATGTGGCGCAGGATTTGTGGCCAGTGAAGCAAGTCGATGCGGTGTTCTCAGCCAATGTGATTCATTTCGTCAGTTGGCCCAAGGTGCGAGCGATGATGGCGGGTATCGGGCGAGTCTTGCGGGTTGGTGGCGTGGTGTGTTTTTACGGCCCATTCAATTACGACCGCCAGTTTACCAGTGAGGGTAATCGCAATCTGGATCAGTGGCTCAAGCACGACATTGACCCGGAAGCGGGTATCAAGGATGTCGAACAGGTGATTCTGGCGGCTCGGCGTGAGCGGTTACGTTTGACAGAAGATCGGGAAATGCCTGCCAATAACCGCTTACTGGTGTTTCATCGTTACTGATGTGCCATTCATTTGGTTCAGCTTTGGCTGGATAACACGATGTGACGCTCAGTCGCCCATTGTTTGATGGGCAGAAAATCGATGCCCAGTGCTTCAAAACAGACAATGTGGCGTTGACTCAGGCGTCCAATCAGTTGCACCAGCGCCTTGCGCACCTCGTCGGACTCTGATTCCAGCGACTGTTCCAGTAATGTCACCAGCTCTTCCACACTGCGAGTGGCTCGAACACAATGCCCTTCGCTCAGTTCCAATTGCAGTTTTAATACCTGAATAGCCACCAGAGCGGTTTCGTCAAGTTTGAGTCTTGCTATATCCATCGTTCCTACCTCGCCCCCGCATACATCATCACGATCAGATTGGAATAAGCATCCTACCTTAATTGATGTTTGTCGCAGCAAAAATGTGACCTGGTTATCATTTTTTGATGAGTATATACCGCAAAAGGTCTTTTTGTGCATCTTTAATCTAAAAATTGCCAAAATCAGTGACGAGGAGCGTTGACAGATTCCCCTTATTTCGAAAGCAATGATTTCAGCTCGGGGATGCACGAACCACAGTTGGTGCCGCACTTGAGTTGTTCACCCAGTGCATCGACGCTGTTGCAGCCATCCTGAATGGCCGCCTGAATCGCACGATCACCGACACTGAAACAAGAACAAATAATATTACCGGGGTTTTCATACTCACCACCGGGTTGGCCAGCCAATAGTGCCGTCATTTCCTGAATGGAGTCCTGAGCAAACTGATCCAGTAACCATTGGCGAGTGTAGGGGATGGCTTTGTTACTCAACATGACCAGCATGTGAAGCTTCTGTTGCCGGATCAGAAGCAGTCGATGGTGTGATTGCGCCGCATCCTGCAACCGAATCCATTGGTCTCCTTCTTCATAACCGGCTTGCTTCTCAACCCATTCAAGAACGTGCTCCGGGGTGTTGGTGTCAGCCAGCTCCAGTGTGTGGCTGTGTTCGGAGGGGGAGTAACTCCAATAGCGGCACGGTGGAGCACCGATGTCCGTTCGGCTGAGCACAATGCCCTGCCAGCTCGAATTCATGGGGGCGACGTTAACGCCGGTGTATTTCAGCTCGGGCTGCCCGGACAGCGGATCACGGTGCTTGCTGATCAGGCTGCCCATGCGTCCGGCGCTGCTGTAGCGGCTGGTCCAGTGCATCGGCACGAAGACATCACCAGGGCGCTGATCATCCGTCACGGTGGCACGTACCAGCAGTTCGCCACGGTGGTTGCTGACTCGTACCAGCTCGCCGTCCTGAATGGTGTATTTCTGGGCATCGTCAGGATGCAGGGCGATATACGGTTCGCGGATGTGCTGGGCCAGACGCGCGGACAGCGCGGTGCGGGTCATGGTGTGCCAGTGATCCCGAACCCGGCCAGTATTCATCAGTAACGGCCCTTCAGTGCGGGCTTCTGGCCATTGTGCTTCCAATGCGATAAAGCGTGCCTTGCCTGACGGTGTATAAAAGTGGCCATCGCTGAAAAAGCGTTTGCGACCTTGTGGATATTGCTCGTTCACCGGCCACTGGATTGGTGACAAAGTGTCGTATTGCTGGCGGCTCATGCCAGCCAGACCGGATAAATCCAGATCGCGCTGGCCTGCATTCTCGAACGCCGTCAGGCGGGCGTGTTCGTCGAAAATCTCGGATGGATGCTGATACGGAAAATCGGCTTCGAACCCCAGCCGCTGCGCCACCTGGGTCAGTGCCCACCAGTCGGGTTTGGCCTCACCACTGGGCGGCAAAAAACTGCGCTGACGAGAGATACGGCGCTCGGAGTTGGTCACGGTGCCATTTTTTTCGCCCCAGCCACAGGCGGGCAAGAGCACGTCGGCAACCGCCGTGGTGTCGGTGTTGGCCATGCAATCGGACACCACTACCAGCTCGCAGTGTGCCATGGCGGCTTTGACATCGTCGGCATCGGGCATGCTGACCAGTGGGTTGGTGGACATGATCCAGAGGAATTTGATCTCGCCGCGTTTGACGGCGTCAAACATCTCTACCGCTTTGAGGCCGGGCTTGCTGATCAGTCGGGGAGCCTTCCAGAAACGCCGCACCCGGTCGCGGTCTTTCGCCGTAAAGTCCATGTGAGCGGCGAGCTGATTGGCAAGTCCACCGACTTCGCGGCCTCCCATGGCATTGGGCTGTCCGGTAATCGAAAACGGGGAGGCCCCTGGCTTGCCAATGCGCCCGGTGGCCAGATGCGCATTAATAATGCTGTTGCCCTTGTCGGTGCCCGTACTGCTCTGGTTGATGCCCTGAGAATATAAGGTGACGGTACGCTGGTGCTGTGCAAACCACTCGAAGAACGTCTGTAACTGATCCGGTGCCACGTCGAGGTCTGAGGCGGTTTGGTTGATGCCCCGATACGTTTGATTCACTTCTGTCAGTGTGTCTGCGAATCCTTCAGTGTGCGCTTCGATAAAGTGCTGGTCGAGACAGTCGTTCTGAGCCAGATACGCCAACAGCGCATTAAACAGGTGGGCATCGGCTCCCGGTTTGATGGCCAGATGCAAATCCGCCAGATCGCAGGTTGCCGTGCGGCGTGGGTCGATCACCACCACTTTCAGATTCGGGTTGGACTTTTTGGCGGCGGCCATGCGCTGATACAGAATCGGATGCGCCCAGGCGGCGTTGCTGCCCACCAGCACCAGCAGTTCGGCCTGTTCCAGATCTTCATAGCAGCCGGGCACGGTATCGGAGCCAAAGGCGCGCTTGTAGCTGGCCACCGCCGAGGCCATGCACAAGCGGGAATTGGTATCCAGATTGGCGCTGCCAATAAAACCTTTCATCAGCTTGTTGGCGACGTAGTAGTCCTCGGTCAGGATTTGCCCGGCTGCGTAGATCGCAACCGCTTCTGGCCCGTGCGTATTCAGAACCTGAGTGATTTTGTCGCTGATCACATCCAGAGCGGTGTTCCAGGTGACGTGTTTGCCTCGCATGGTGGGATGCAGCAACCGCTCATCGGCGTCCAGTGTGTCGTGCAGGGCAGAACCCTTGACGCACAACTTGCCGTAATTGGCAGGGTGATGACGGTCGCCGGACACCGGCTGTATCTGGCCATCGATATTATTAATGGAGACTCCACACCCAACGCCGCAGTAAGGGCAGGTAGTCCGGGTCTGAGCGCTGCATGCTGTTGTCATGGGGGCGTTGTCCTGAGCTGTCAAAGTCGGAGCAAAAAAAAGCGCCCATCCACCGAGGTGAATGAGCGCCAATGCTCAAGCAAAAGATAAAAGGTATCGGCATCGATACCTGGAGAGCGAGTGCATCTTGCTGCCAATAACAAGATCCATTCAAATAATATCAAGCAGGTATGATGCCAATTTCAGGTTGGGCCGGGTTTTTGGTGTTGATGGCGGCTTTACCTTCAATTTATGGCAGGAAAGAACGGCAGACTTGACCAGAACACGAGGGAAGTTTTGCTGCATAAATGCGCGTTATTGGCTGAATGTGCCCTTGTACGGGGCGGGGGATGCGCTTCATCAGGGCGGGAATGTGTGTGCGCACAATAACAGGGCATGGGGTGGTGTGAGTGGTTGTTGATGGTGCGAAATGCCATTCAGCAGAAGAGGTTAGTCGGGTAATTGGGAAGTAACCCGGTTGCCGCTTCGACGTGTGTGGCTGGGTTTACACGCTGTGCCGGGCTAAATCCCCGCTGTTTTCAGGGGTAATCGAACCCCAGGTCTGACTCTGGCATACAACCTGCTTGCTTTGGAGGTATCAGCCAATGCAACGGTGCAGGGGTGGATCAGGGCAACGACGCACACAGGAGTAATCCTTATGACCGTATAGAGAGAGAATTTTCATGAGCACACACCGCGTTGTTGTCGTTGGTAACGGCATGGTTGGCCACCACTTTATTGATGCCCTGGCCCAATCCGAGCAAGCTGATCAGTTTGACATCCTCACCTTTTCTGAAGAGCCACGCCTGGCTTACGACCGGGTTCAGCTCAGCAAATATTTCTCCGGTTCTTCGGCTGAAGACCTGGCCCTGACCACCGAAGCCGATTATCAGCGCAATGGCATTGTCTACACCCTGAACGACAAGGTGGTTGGCATTGATCGCGCCGCCAAAACCATCACCACTGCGCAAGGTCGAACCGAATCCTACGATACGCTGGTGTTGGCGACTGGCTCTTATCCTTTTGTACCGCCGATTCCGGGCAAGGATCAGGAGCATTGTCTGGTCTATCGCACCATCGAAGATCTGGAAGCCATTTCCGCATCGTCCAACCAAAGCAAAACCGGGGTTGTGGTCGGCGGCGGTCTGTTGGGACTGGAAGCCGCCAATGCACTGAAACAAGCCGGGCTGGAAACCCACGTGGTGGAATTTGCCCCGCGTCTGATGGCGGTTCAGCTCGATCAGGCCGGTGGCGAATTGCTGCGTACCAAAATCGAAAACCTCGGTGTGCAAGTACACACCGGCAAAAACACCCAGGAAATCGTGGCCGGTGAGTCTTCTCGCTATCGCATGAATTTTGCCGATGGTTCCTACCTTGAGACCGACATGATCCTGTTCTCGGCGGGTATTCGTCCGCAGGATGAACTGGCGCGACAGTTTGATCTGGAGATCGGCGAGCGCGGCGGCATCGTGGTCAATGATTCTTGTCAGACATCTGACCCTTCTGTTTACGCCATCGGTGAATGTGCGCTCTGGAATAACCGGATTTTTGGTCTGGTGGCACCGGGTTATCAAATGGCCAAGGTGACGCTGGATCACATTGTGGCAACGCAGGTGACATCGACCGAACCGGCCTTGCGCTTTGAAGGTGCGGACATGAGCACCAAGCTCAAGCTGTTGGGTGTGGACGTGGCGTCCATTGGCGATGCGCACGGTCAGACCGAAGGCGCTCGCAGCTATGTCTTTTCCGACGACGTTGAAGGTGTTTACAAGCGTCTGGTGGTGTCTTCCGATGGCAAGAAGCTGCTGGGTGCTGTGTTGGTTGGCGAAGCCGAGGCCTACGGTAATCTGCTGCAATTGATGCTGAATGACATGGATATTCCGGGTAATCCGGCAGCACTGATTGTACCGACCGCCGATGGTGACGACGCCGGAGCGGCGTTTGGCCCAGCGGCCTTGCCTGCGACGGCGCAAATCTGTTCCTGTTTTGACGTCACCAAGGGTGATATTCAGCAAGCGGTTCAGCAGGGCTGTTGTTCGATGGCGGACATCAAGGACGCCACCCAGGCATCGACCGGCTGTGGCGGCTGCGCGGCATTGACCAAGCAGGTGCTGGATGTTGAGTTGGAAGCCATGGGTGTTGAGGTCAATACCGACCTGTGCGAACACTTTGCCTACACGCGTCAGGAACTGGCGGACATCATTCGGGTGCAGGGCATCGAAACCTTCCAGCAAATACTGGAAAGCCACGGCAAGGGAGATGATGGCTGTGAAATCTGCAAACCCGCCATTGGCTCAATTCTGGCGTCGTTCAATAACGACTACATCCTCAAGGATGAGCACATTGGCTTGCAGGACACCAACGACATTTTCCTCGGCAATATGCAAAAAGACGGCACCTATTCGGTGGTGCCCCGCGTGGCCGGTGGTGAAATCACACCCGACAAGCTGATAGTGCTGGGTGAAGTAGCCAAGCAATACGATCTGTACACCAAAATTACCGGCGGTCAGCGTATTGATCTGTTTGGTGCCCAATTGCACGAATTGCCGGACATCTGGCGCACGCTGGTGGACGCCGGATTCGAGACCGGCCATGCCTATGGCAAGTCGCTGCGAACGGTTAAATCCTGCGTCGGCAGCACCTGGTGCCGTTATGGTGTGCTGGATTCAGCGTCCATGGCGATTGCGCTGGAAGACCGCTACAAGGGATTGCGTGCGCCGCACAAAATCAAGTTTGCCGTCTCCGGTTGTACTCGTGAATGTGCCGAAGCCCAGTCAAAAGACATTGGTGTGATTGCCACCGAAAACGGCTGGAACCTCTATGTGTGCGGTAACGGCGGCATGCGTCCACGTCACGGCGATCTGTTCGCCACCGATTTGGATGATGAAACCTTGGTGCGTTACATCGACCGGGTGCTGATGTTTTACATCCGCACGGCGGATCGTCTGCAGCGTACTTCGGTGTGGATGGAAAATCTGGACGGCGGTCTGGAGTATCTGAAGGAAGTCGTTGTTAACGACAGCCTCGACATCGCCCAGGAGCTGGAAGACGGCATGACCCGCGTGGTTGGCTCGTACCAGTGTGAATGGAAAACGACCCTCGAAAATCCTGAAAAACTCAAACGTTTCAGTCACTTCATCAATAGCGATTCCAGCGATGAGTTGTACTACGTGCGTGAGCGCGGTCAGCGTCGCCCGGCGACTGAAGCGGAAAAAATCGAACTGGTCGAACTGACCCCGGAAATCAAATAAGGAGCTTGCCATGAGCCAGTGGAAAACCGTGTGTCCGTTAACCGATATTGCCCCGAATACCGGCGTGTGTGCCTTGCATCAAGGCGAGCAGGTGGCTCTGTTCCGCCGTGGTGCGGACGATGCTGTGTATGCCATCAGCAATTACGATCCCATCGGCAAGGCCAACGTGCTGTCGCGTGGACTGATTGGTTCGATCAAAGATCGGGTGGTGGTGGCTTCACCGCTGTATAAACAACATTTTGATCTGAGTACCGGAGAGTGCCTGGAACAGCCTGAGAGCACCATCAAAACCTATCCGGTACGGGTCGAAAATGGCCAGATTGAACTGGGCTAACCTGTGATTGCATTGGACTGAATCGTCGTCTGATTGATCTTGAGAAACCCCTTTGCGCTTGCCAGCATCTGACCGAGAGAGCAGATGCTGGCTTTTTTCTGTCCGCTTTATCGTGCCGGACTGTACTATCCTGATGCCCGCTCGGCTAACATCCCACCCTGATTGTTTTGTTATTGCCTTATGACTGGCGGATTTTTATTGCATGTCTGATCCTCAAACACCGTCTGCGGTGTCTTTTTTCCTTTCTGGTTCACTGACCGACGCGCTGTTTCGTTGGTTGTCATTCCAGCGTTTTGTGCAGCAGGGTGAGCGCCTGTCGCTGGATTCCGGGCAAACGTGCCCACAACAGCCACTGGAATGGTTGCAGCTTTGGCAAGCCCGGCAGGCGACGGCCCCGCGCTTGCCAACCGCTATCTGGCCCCCGGTCTGGTTGCTGGGTGCGGCCCTGATGGGCATCGTCACCATGCTGGGTATGATGGCCGTGACACTGGGGCAACCGGTGAATATCTGGTTGCCTCTGCTGCTGTTTGCCCTGTTGCCTCTGGTGTTGTCGCTGACCACCCTGTTGCTGCAGTGGCTGCCACTGTCACCGAATACGCAGTCCTGGTTGCCTGCGGTTTGGCAGCGGTTATTGTCTTCCGATACGTCCTGGCACTGGTGCCGAGAATCGCCACGGCTGTTGAGTCCCTGGTTGCAGTGGCAGCTTCAGCGGGCCGCCAGCCTGTTTATGCTGTGCGCCATGCTGACGTTCTTTGTGGTGGCGCTGTTTCAGGACATCCGCTTTGTCTGGTCGTCCACGTTTATTCAGCAAGACGCCACCATGTTGGCGGTGTTCGAGGTACTGTGCTGGCCCTGGAGCTGGGCCTTGCCTGCGCCTTCTCTGGAAGCAGTACAAGCCAGCCGTTTGGGATTGGAATATCAGGCTCTGGCAGAACCGTTGTGGCCGCTGGTGGTGATGTCGATCCTGTTTTACGGCTTGTTGCCGCGCGTGCTGCTGCTGGGGTTGTTCCGGCGGCAACTGCGCACCCGGCTGTCGTTGGCGGTGCAGGAGTCGGGCAGCGTCGAGGCGTTTCTGAATCTGCAACAGCTTGAGCGCAGCCAGAATGCATTGGTGGTCGAGGCCGAAACACCCACGCTGGAAGTGGAATCGGTCGAACATCCGCAAGGCAGTCAGGTTGGCTGGCGCTTGATGGATGACACCGAATCCCTGAGCTGGAATCTGGGTATGGGGGATTGGCAGGATGATGAACACTGGCTGACCTCGGAGCAAAGCCACTTGGCGGCTCCGGTGCAGATACTGGTGACCTTCTGGCAAACGCCTACGGGTGAAATGGAAGATTGCTTGCTGATGCTGAAGGACAATAACCCGGAGATGAGTCTGGTGCTGTTGCAGGCGCAGGATGAAACCGAGCGAGATCAGGCCCAGTTGCGTACCTGGCAGTATTTTGCCGAGAAGTGCCAATTGCCGCTGCGCACGGAGGCAACGTTATGAGCGCCCTGTCTGACAAGCAACCAGTGTTTGCGGTGGTGGGGCATCCGAATCGGGGCAAGTCCTGCATCGTGGCCACGCTGACACGGCAGGATGCCGTGCGGATTTCTGAAATTTCCGGCACCACGACGGAATCTCAAGCGTTTCACCTGACACTGGGTGGCCAGCGCCAGTATGAACTGGTGGATACGCCCGGATTCCAGCGCCCGCGTCAGGTGTTGTCATGGCTGCAAAAACAGGCCACGCACGCCGGGGAGCGTGTGGCATCCGTAGAGGCCTTTCTGGCGGAATACACCGCCAAACAGCCACCCCGGTTTGTGGATGAGGTCGAGCTGTTGACGCCTATTATGCAAGGGGCAGGGATCATCTATGTGGTGGATGGCTCGTTGCCCTATTCGCCGGAATACGAAGCGGAAATGACCATCCTGCAATGGACCGGACAGCCTCGAATGGCGCTGATCAATCCCATTGGTGGTGAAGCCTTCGTGTCCGAATGGCAGGCCGCCCTGTCGCAGTATTTTGGGGTGGTTCGGGTGTTTGACCCCATGACCGCCGACGAAGGCAAACAGCGCGCGGTGTTGTCGGCCTTTGCGGAGCTGTACGAGCCATGGCGTGTGCCGCTGGAACAAACCCTGAAAGCGCTGGATCAGCATCAGCAGCATCTGGAGCAGCAAGGTGTGTGTTTGATGGTGGAACGACTGGTGGCGATGCTGTCGTATACCCACGAAATCCGTGTCCCGGTGGACGCACTGGAACCCGCCTTGCGCAAGCAACTCAAGCGTGAATATCAGCAAACTTTGCGGGATATGGAACGTCGTACCCGGCGAGAATTGCAGGCGCTGTTTGCACACACGCAATTGCAAACTGAAAGTACGGCCTTGCAGACCGATTATCCCGATTTATTTGATCAGGACGCCTGGTATCTGTTTGGCCTGAGTCGCCAGAAGCTGATCGTGTTATCGGCTTCCGCCGGAGCGGCGGCTGGGGCGGTGCTGGATGCGGGGGTCGGTGGTGCGTCCTTTATGACCGGTGCATTGGCGGGCGGTGTGGTGTCGGGTCTGGCTTCTATTGCGGCGACGCTGAAGCCGGAGAAGCTGAAAATACGGGGAGTTCCGGTGGCGGGTAAGTCGCTGGTGGCTGGCCCGGTCAAGGAGCTGCCGTTCGCCTTTGCGCTACTGGGGCGTTTGCTGGATTTCCTCGCCCTGTTGCAGTGTCGCACCCATGCGGATCGCTCAACGGCCCAATTGCAGGATCGCGGTATGGGCGAGCGGCTGGAGCGCTTGCCACGCATGGATCAGGTCAAATTGACCCGATTGATTCAGAAAGCCCACAAGGGCCTGAGTGACAAGGAACAGCGGCAGTTGTGTGAGTACATCACATGGATGCTGGCGGATTCCGAAGAGAGACGCCGGTCGCTGTAAGGTAAACACCATCAGGATTGGCTATGATTAGACACATCGATAAAACCCGATGAATCTGGTCGGAATTGCCCGCCGAAGCGGATAGCTTCTGAGGTATTTCGACGGTATTTGGTAACCGATTGCCTGGAGGGCATGTGAATCTGATATTTCGTAGCAGTGCGTTACTGCTGTTGGCTTTTTTACAGGGATGTGGCAGCGAAGACGACAGTAATTTTGCCCCGACGGTGTCTGCCGGTGATGATCGTACGGCACGCGGTGGACAGGAGGTTGTGCTGACCGCGACGGCTGAGGATACCAATGGCAGCATTCAGTCGTATCAGTGGAGCCAAACCGGTGGAGCTGCCGTGACATTGGTGGATGCTGATGAGGAAGCCATGAGTTTTGAAGCGCCCGTAGACAGTCAGTCGCAGGTGCTGGAATTCAAGGTGATCGTGACGGACAACGAGAATGCTCGTGCGGCTGATTCCATTCAAGTAACGGTGCAAGCCGGTATTGCAGCACCGGAGAACTTTCGGGTGCGCATGGTTGGGCGCAATGCCATCCTGCAGTGGGACCCGGTAGAAGAGGCTGACGATTATCTGCTGTACTACGCTCAGGAGTCTTTCTCTGGTCTGTCTGATACGGTCAATTACGCAACGCTTGAAGGCGCTGAACGTTTATTGATCACCTTGTCTGATCAACCATTAGTGCAGTTGCGCAACCTGACCGATAAACAGCGTTATTTTTTTACCGTCACGACCCGTTTTACCCCATCTCTGGCGGTTCAGCCGGTTGAAAGCATTCCTGCCACCGAAATCAGTCGTCTGGTCGGGCAGACACTCACAGCCTCCCAGCCTCTGAATGACACCACCGTGATCAAGTGTCTGGATGCCAATGCCGGTCTGGTGGATTGTGCTGTTGAAACATTGCCCAACCAGGACGGTGATCTGGGCCGTACTGCTCAGGATGCGGCCGATAAGCTCATCAAGGCAGGTTTTGGGCTGGCGGGCTTTGATTTCACGCTGCTGGATGCTGAAGGTGAAGAAATGAGTCCAGGCTCTGCCGCTGCTGATTGTCTGAGAGACAATGTCACCGGACTGGTCTGGGAGCTTAAAAAACAGAACCTGAGCATGCGTCGTGCTGACAATCGCTACAGTTGGTATGAGCCGGATGCCACCATCAATGGTGGTGAAGCAGGCCTGCTTAATGGCCCGGATTGTGCCGGTGGTGTCTGTAATACGTTTGCCTATTTGTCCCGTCTGAATCAGCAATCCTTGTGTGGTTTGACCCAATGGCGTTTGCCGAGTGTGGCGGATTTGCGCTCGATTGGTGACATCGGCAAGGCCTGTAATCTGGATGGCGGCGGTTGTCGCTATGATTTGTCGTCCTATTACTGGACCAGTACGACCCGAGCGGATGATGCAACCGAAGCCTGGCAAATTACTCTGGATGGTCGAACGGATGTGCCGATGTCAAAGTCGAAAGTAGCCCGGCTGATCGCTGTTGCAGACAAGGTCGCGGACAAAGTAGAGGAATCAGAATGACTCTTCAGAGAAAATACGGTTTTCACTTACTCTTTCTGATTTGGTTGGGCTGTGTCTCTGTACTGGGCAATGCCCAAACCTGTACGGATAATCTGGTCAAAATTGCCGACGATCGTTTCACCGATCAGGAAGATGGCACGGTTTACGATACTCAAACCGGCTTGCTGTGGATGCGTTGCGCTTATGGCACCGAGTGGAAAACGGGCCAATGCAAGGAAAACCCGTTGCTGGTGAGCTGGTCTGATAGCTTGACTCTGGCCGGTGAGCAAACCTTTGCCGGGTATGTTGATTGGCAATTGCCCAATGTTAATGAGCTGCAGAGTCTGGTGGAGTGGGCGTGCGTCAACCCGGCAATTAATACCACGGCGTTTGCCAGTGTCAATGGAGGCCGCTACTGGTCATCCACTGCCCGGCAGGTTGTGGGTGATAGTACGAAAGGGGTGGTTCTGACGGTGGATTTTTTTAATGGCCGTATCCGGGATGAATCTCTGAACAGTGGTTACGTACTGTTTGTACGTCATCCTGAATAACGCCATTTGCTCAGTTGGTGCTGATATGAATAACAAGGGAAATACAATGATCAAACAGCAACAGAGCCGGTTGAAATTACTGGTTTCCGCTGGCCTGCTGGCCTTATTGGCTGGTTGTGGTGGTGAGGCTTCTTCGGCATCGCCTCTGGATAATTCCGGTACGCCGACCACGCCAGATCCAACGGACCCTACAGACCCTGTAGACCCTGTAGATCCAACGACTCCGACAGATACCAATGCGTCACCGGTAGCTAATGCGGGGCAAGATCAGCGGGCATTGGCAGGTACAACCGTTCACTTGCCGGGTAGCGGTCAGGATGCAGATGGCAGTATCGCCAGCTATGAATGGACGCAGGTGGATGGCACCAATGCCATTATTAATAACACCACGGCAGCTACCACGACGGTCACATTGCCATCGGTGACAACCAGTGAAGTGCTCTCTTTCTCTCTGACGGTCACTGATAATCAGGGCGCATCTGATACCGACAGTGTGGATCTGACGCTGTTTGTGGATGCCAGTACGGTCGATAACAGTGTGCCGCTGGCGAATGCCGGTGTGGATCAGGTGGTGTCGACCGGGGATTCGGTTTTATTGTCCGGCAGCGGCGATGATCTGGATGGTGTGATTGAATCCTATGCCTGGACACAGACGGATGGCGTATCGGTGACGCTGACGGATGCCAATACATCCATGCCGTCTTTTACCGCTCCGACTGTGAATGGCCAGGCAACACTGACGTTTGCGTTGAAGGTGACGGACGACAAGGGAGCAACCGCGTCCGATGATGTGGATGTCGAAGTTTTCTCTCCAATGGCACCACCTGAGAATGTGCAGGCCGTTGCAACACCCGGAACAATCACCGTTTCCTGGGATGCTGTGCCAGGTGCGGAAACCTATAACCTGTATTACGCACAAGAGTCTCTTAATGACGACATAGCGAATTACAAAACCTATCTTCAGGGGACATTGGAAGCTGGGTTGGATGCGCTTACCTTTGAACTGGATAGTCCAGCCAGCATTACAGAGTTTTACTTTGTGGTGACAGCCATGAGAGCTGGTGATGAAAGTGATGGCAGTGCAGAAATCAATGCGACCAGTGAGGTTGGTATTGTGGTCGGTGCAACCAAGCTGCTTAATGATACGGGTTTTGATACCTGTGCAACAGAGACTGTATCAGGACGTATATGCCCCATTGATAGTTTTAAGAGACAGGATGGAGCAATAGGCAGGGATAGTGCAGCCAAAGCAGGTAATCTGGAAAAAGTTGGTAGTGGTCGAGCAAGCTTTGATTTTCTGAAGGTCGATTCCAAAGGCAAGCCACTGGCTGCGGCTGCAGAAAGCTGGGATTGTGTATTTGATAATCGTACCGGCCTTTTGTGGGAAGTAAAAAAGGCATCTGGTGGCTCCGATGTACGGAGCACAGCATCCAAATTTACCTGGTACATGGCTGATTCTTCGATTAATGGTGGGAATGCTGGTACAGAAACTGGGGGGACAAGTTGCAATATTAATGGTGATTGCAACACAACAACCTATATCGAGGCGGTTAATGCCAAAAACTTGTGTGGTTACTCCAATTGGCGTTTGCCTACAGTGATGGAATTGTCATCAATCATTGACCATGGTGCGGTTCAGCCTGCTATTGATATAAATTTCTTCCCATTGACTCAGACGCTTTTGGCTTACTGGACCCAAACCGTCTACGCCAAAGGTGAGGATGTGTGGGCAGTTGAATTTAATACTGGAACTGTTGGGCGGCGTTCTCCAGCGGGTGAAGCTTATGTGCGCTTGGTGGTAAATGAGTTACCAGAGGAGAATTAACGGTGAAAAAGTTCAGAATTTTGGTGTTGATTGCAAGTTCTTTGGCATTTAGTTCGGTGGTGATAGCAGAGTGTGCTGATGGTGTTCCTCTGGTGAATCCGGATAGTGACTATATAGATAATGGTGATGGCACAGTAACACATAAGCCAACTGGCCTGATGTGGATGCGTTGTGGATATGGCCTTAACTGGGATGCTCAGACCAAAGGCTGCGTTGGTGTTGGTGAAAACCAAGGGGCAACGTATGTTAATTGGTCAACGGCACTTGAAGGTTCAGCAGAACTCGATTTCGCTGGTCATAGTGATTGGCGCATTCCAAATATCAATGAACTACGTTCTCTGGTCGAGTGGAGTTGTAGTGAGTTTTCAATTAATTCCACATTTTTCCCAGTAACTTATAGTGATTCAGTGTATTGGTCATCAACAACCGTGATGTCTGACCCAACGATGGGGCGTGTTCTGAACTTTAAGGATGGTGAGGAGCGCGCAATTCGTAAAAATGAATATATTGCTGTTGCCAGAGCTGTTAGGGGAGGGAATTGACTCTCTGGTGATTAGTGGGATTTCAAACCTCAAAACCCGACTCATCAGTCGGGTTTTTTCGTTTGGCCTTACGAGTAGAAAACGAACAGTGTGAAGCTGCCCGAATACTATCGTTTACGGCTGGCGAACCATATTCATAATGAAATGAGTGACGGAGCGCGCCAGTGCTGGCAAGTCATAACCGCCTTCGAGCAGGGCCAGCCAGGGAATGTCACGCGATTGACAGTAGTCATCAATCCAGCGGCTGACCCAGGCATAATCTGCCTCAACCAGATTTAGCTCGGCCATCGGATCGTCCTTGTGAGCATCAAAGCCCGCCGAGACAATGATCAGTTCGGGAGCAAAGCGCTTCAAAGCCGGTTCCCACTGTTCCACAACCTTGGTGCGGAAGTCATCGCTGCCTTCACCCGCTGCCATATGCACGTTGATCAGATTGGTGTACTTGTTTTGCTCATAATGCGTGTACGGAAAAAACGGATGCTGGAAACACGATAGCAACAAGAAACGTTGATCATTCTGCAGAATATCGATGGTGCCGTTGCCCTGGTGTGCGTCAAAGTCGAGCACCGCGACCCGATGCAGATGATGGATATCGGTCGCACGCAAGGCCGCAATAGCGGTGTTGTTGAAGAAGCAGAAGCCCATGCTCTTGTCGCGCTCGGCGTGGTGGCCCGGCGGACGAATGGCAGCAAATGCGTTGCTGTGTTTCTGATTCAGAACATCATCCAGTGCCTGGGTGCTGGTGCCAACGGAATACAGTGCGGCCTCAAGGCTGCCTGTGCTCATGGTGGTGTCTTGATCAATCATGATATGGCCATGTTCTGGCTGTATCAGGTGCAACTCATCAACATACCCTTTGCTATGAGCGCGAAGGATATCGGGCAGGTGAGCCTCGGTGCCTTCATGAATCGTCAGTTGATCCCAGACGCCGGACTTTTTCAGAACCTGTTCAATGGCCATCAGACGCGTCGCGTGTTCCGGGTGTTCATCACCAGTGTCGTGGCCGAAGTGCTGGTGGAAAGAATAGTAACCTGTTGTCATAAGATACGATTTCTGCTGTTTTTATCAGTCTATCTAGGCGCTAGACTTTAGCCAACACAACCAAAGGATCACTTTTCATGGGTACGCGTTCGCTGGAATCCTTTTTTCGCCCCAAGGTTATAGCAATCATCGGCGCTTCAGAGCGACCGGGCAGTGTTGGCGGGGCTATTGTTCGTAATTTACTGGATGGAGAATTTCCAGGAACCGTGATCCCTGTCAATGCCAGAGGCTATGACGAAGTCTTTGGGTTGCCTGCGGTGAGCCGGATCAGCCAGTTAAAAGAGACACCCGACCTGGCCATTATCTGCACTCCGGCAGAAAGCGTGCCTAAAATCCTGAAACAATTGCACGCCAAGGGCGTTGGAGCCGCGTTGCTTCTGACGGGAGGCATTGCTCGCACCCGTTCCTGGCAATACCGTCCGGCGACGGATCGTCTGGGGCAAATTGTCGAGCAAACCCGCATTCGTATTCTTGGCCCGGACTGTCTCGGCATTGTCGTCCCCTGGCGCAAATACAACGCCAGCTTGCTGCATGTGCCCGTGCGCCCCGGCAATATTGCCTACGTTGGTCAGTCAGGCACGCTGGCCGCCGGTGTGCTGGATTGGGCTTACAGCCGCAATGTGGGTTTTTCACATGTGCTGACGCTGGGCCGCAATCACGATGTCACGCTGTCGGATCTGATCGACTTTATTGTGCAGGAACCGCACGTTAAAACGCTGTTGCTGCAGTTGGATGAAATCGGCTCTGGCAAAACACTGGTTCGGTCACTGCGAGCGGCATCGCGTAACAAACTGGTGTTGGCGGTCAAAAGCAGCCGCTATGAAGAAAATCCTCTGAATCGCATTGCCACGCCCAAGGGGTTGAGTTCTCGGGATGCCCTGATTGATGAAACGCTGGCCAGAGCCGGTGTGTTGCGAGTGGATTCCACCGATGCCATGTTCGATTGCGTGGATGCACTCAGACGCCAGCGGGAGTTCTTTGGCCCGCGTCTGGCGGTTGTGGCCAATGGTCGTGGCCCGGCGATTATGGCGCTGGATCACTTGTTGATGGAAGGCGGCACGCTGGCCAACCTGTCTGAAGAGACTCGTACACACCTGCGCGGTTTGCTGCCCGAGTACGTCAAGACCGACAATCCACTGTTGCTGAACCCCGAGTTGCAACCGCAGCAATTGGCCGCCGTTGCCAACACGCTGCTGCAGGATCGTCAGGTTGATGCTTTGTTGGTGATTTATCTGCCGGGACTGGGCACTGATCCGCTGGCTAATGCCCAGGCGCTGGTCAAGGTCGCCAAGACCTACCACAAGAGTGTTCTTACGAGCTGGATTGGCGAGCATTCGGTTGAAGAAGCGCGTGAATACTTTGATGACAACGGCGTGCCGACGTTTGACACGCCCGATAATGCCATCGCCTCCTACATGTATATGGTACGCCACCAGCACACCCAGGACTTGTTAGCTGAAACCCCGGAAAGTCTCGAAATTCCGATCTCATCGGCGTATCGGGAAGTGGACGAGGAAATCCAGGAAGTCCATCGCCCCGGCGATTATTTGTTGCCGAATCTGGCCTGGAAACTCCTGGCTGCTTATGGTTTTGCAGCCAGTGAAAACCGCTACTGCAATTCACTGTCGGAGCTGCTGGAAGCTGCGCCGGAAATCCCCGAGCCGTGGGTGTTGCGTGTTCATCACCGGGATTATCTCTATCCCTTCGCTTACGGCAATAACCCGCGTGAACGGATGCGGGCGGTTGTGCGGGACTTGCGCGGTGTGGATGAACTGGTGCCCGCTGCGGCGGAACTGGAAGAGGCTATTTCGGATGCTTTCCCTGCTAGCCCTGTAATGGGTTACACCGTCCAGACCATGCATAGAGCGCTGGATAATCTGCAGTTTTCGTTTGGTATTGGCCGGGATGTGGAGATTGGCCCGTATCTGTTCTTTGGTGGTGGCGGTACAACCGCTGATACGCTGGTGGATCGTCAGGTTGCCTTGCCACCGTTGAATGCCAATCTGGCGGAAAAACTGATCAAGCGGTCGCACTTCTACAAGGTGTTAGAGGAGCGTTCGGATAATATTCGCCGTGAGCTGGTAACGCTGGAACGTTGGCTGGTGGCGCTGTCGCATATGGCGTTGAATCACCCGTGGCTGGCGGGCCTGGAAGTGAATGCCATCCGTCAAAAAGTCGGGCATTACATTGCCATTGGTATTGCCGGTGAAGTGGGCCATCCAGCTAAAAGCGCTATTTTGCCGTATCCCAAAGAGCTGGAAAGTGGCCATCAGTCACGGGCGGGTCGCCAGTATGAAATGCGTCCGATTCGGGGTGAAGATGAACCATTGCTGGAAGTCTTTTATCAGGGGCTGAGTGCTGAATCGTTGCGCTTGCGTTTCTTCGGCTCCCGACGTCAGTTTGATCATGCCGAGCTGGCACGCTACAGCCAGATCGATTATGACCGTGAAATGGCGTTTGTGGCGCTCAGTGACGGCAAACTGTACGGCGTGGTCAGAGCCTGGATTGATGCGGATGACGTCGCTGCTGAGTACTCGGTTATTATTGATGACGGTTGTCGCGGTGAAGGGTTGGGCAAAAAGCTGATGGAAATGATGATCGACTATCTGGCCGAGCGTGGTGTGTTGCAGGTTTATGGTACGGTGCTGCCGCACAATCGGGGCATGCTGAATCTGAACCGTCGATTGGGCTTCTCGCTGCATCACAATCATGACGAAGGTGTGGTGGAGGTGATCAAGAATCTGAACCCTCTCAAACACGCCTGGCAGAGAAAGCGCATGTACCAGGTTTGAGGTCTTTGGTATATTCCGCACTGGTCAGACCGCGTCGGTTGGGCTGTATTCAATAAGAACATATCGTGGAGATCGCTTTGATTTCTGTATTGGTAGTAGATGATCACGACCTGGTGCGCTCCGGTATTTCCCGGTTGCTTGAAGATGCCAGGGGTGTGGAAGTTACTGGCGAGGCGGCCAGTGGCGAGGAAGCCATCCAGCAAGTCAAGAAACAGGCTCCGGATGTGATTCTGATGGATATTCAGATGCCGGGTATTGGTGGACTTGAGGCAACCCGAAAAATCAAACGTCAGTACCCGGAGGTGCATGTGATTGCGGTGTCAGCCTGCGATGACAACCCGTTTGCACAGCGGTTACTGCAGGCGGGTGCGTCAGGTTACATCACCAAGGGCGCAGGAAGCGAAGAAATGGTCTCGGCCATCGCCAAGGTGTTCAGTGGTCAGAAGTACATCAGCCAGGAAATTGCCCAGCGCATGGCACTCAAGCCGTTTGAGCCAGAGCAGGATAATCCGTTTGATCAGTTGTCCGACCGGGAAATGCAGATTGCCTTGATGATCGTTAATTGTCATAAAGCCGCTGACATTGGCGAAAAGTTGTTTTTGTCGCCCAAAACCGTCAACAGTTATCGTTATCGGATTTTTGATAAGTTGGGCATTGATGGTGATGTTGAGTTGACGCGTCTGGCCATGCGCAATGGGCTGATTGATCCCTCCGCTGGTAATTAATGTCTGAATTTGACGTAAACGCCTTCCTGACAACCCTGACTCAACGAGCCGGGGTTTATCGCATGTACGACTGTGATGACGAGTTGCTGTACGTTGGCAAGGCCAGAAACCTTAAAAATCGTGTCTCCAGCTATTTTCGCGCGCGGGGTCTGAATACCAAGACTGTTGCGTTGGTGGCACGTATTCATCGTATTGAGATCACCGTAACGGCGAGCGAAGCCGAAGCTTTATTGCTTGAGCAGACGCTGATCAAACAACATCGGCCTCAATACAATATTCTGCTCAAAGATGGGAAATCCTACCCGTTTATTCATTTATCGAATCACGCCTATCCACTGCTGACCTCTCGTCGAGGGTGCAAGCAGCGTAAGGACGGTGTCTGGTTTGGCCCTTACCCTAATTCCGGTGCAGTGCGTGAAACCCTGAATTATTTGCAGCGCTTGTTCAAGCTGCGTTCCTGTGAAGATAGCTTCTTTCAGCACCGTAGCCGCCCCTGTATGCAGTATGAAATCCGACGCTGTTCAGCGCCGTGTGTCGGGTTGATTTCAGAACAGGCATATCAGCAAGATATTGAACGGGCGCGCTTGTTTCTGAATGGCGACAGCCAGGCGTTACTCATTACCTTACAGGGCGATATGCTGGCGGCATCGGAGCGGATGGCGTTTGAAGAAGCGGCTGAGTTGCGTGATCGCATCGAATTGTTGCGACAGGTGCAGGAAAAACAGCGGGTCAATACCGGTGCGGCCAATACGGATGTCTGGGCCGCTATTGAATGGCAGGGGGTGGAGTGCTTGCATCGCCTGGCCTTTCGTCGGGGACGTTTGCAGAACAGTCAGAATTTCTACCCGGAGAATAAGGCTGGAGAATCGCTGGATGAGCTGTTGCTGAATGTCATGGGGCTATTTTATCTGGATGATCATGCTCAGGAGGGCATACCCGAGCGGTTGGTGGTGGATCTGGATGAGTCGGATATTCAGCCGTTGCTGGACGTGTTTGCTTTACAGGGACATGGTCGTGTTCGCCATCTTCGTGGTGTTCGGGGCGATGAGCGACAATGGCGAGCCATGGCAGAAGAAAATGCCAGAGCCGGTGTGCAGACACGATTGTCCGGGCAAAAAGAAGCGCTGCGCAAATTGCAGGCGGCAGGAACCTTGTTGGGATTGGTAACGACACCAAAGCGTATTGAATGCTTTGATATCAGTCATTCTCAGGGCGAGGCGACGTATGCTTCCTGTGTTGCTTTCGGAGAAGAAGGCTTGTTGAAAAAACGCTACCGGCGCTTCACCATTCAGGGAGTGGCGGCAGGGGATGACTACGCTGCGCTGGAGCAGGCGGTGCGGCGTCATTTAACGCGCTTGAAAGAACAGCAGGACTTGCCCGGTTTATTGTTGATTGATGGCGGCAAGGGTCAGGTCGGGAGAATTGCGACTGTATTGGAAGAGTTGGAATTGGCCGCATTGCCCATGTGGGGCATTTCGAAAGGCACCACTCGCAAGTCTGGTTGGGAATACCTCTGGCAACCCGGCCAGTTACAGCCTGTCTTGCCGGATGCGCACGATGATGGCTTTCGGCTATTGCAGTGGGTACGTGACGAATCGCATCGTTTTGCAATCACCGGGCATCGGAAGCAACGGGCCAAAAGCCGAGGCCAATCCGAACTGGAGCAACTGCAAGGGGTTGGCCCCAAACGCCGCAAAGCCTTGCTGCTGCATTTTGGCAGTCTGCGCAACATGAAAGGTGCGCCCAGAGAAGAGTTTGCCAAGGTTGAGGGCATTAGCCAGACGTTGGCTGATCGGATTTTTGCACAGCTACACGGTGAAGCGGAATAGCGCATTGAGTTGGGTGGGTCTGTGGTAGGCTTGCCTCTATGTATTGTGAACACAGCAGGGCAGTGTTGCCCTGTCGAGTGATGTTGGAGTAGTAAAGAGAATGAATGTGCCGAACATGCTGACACTGAGCCGAATCCTGATGATTCCTCTGATGGTGGTCAGTTATTACTGGTTGGGAGAAGGCGGCAAAACCTGGGCGGCAGCGGTATTTACCCTGGCGGCCATTACCGACTGGTTTGATGGTTATCTGGCACGTAAGCTTAATCAGACCACGGCGCTGGGGGCGTTTCTTGACCCGGTGGCTGACAAGTTAATTGTGGCGGCGGCCTTGATGGTATTAGTCGAAGCGTATGCGGTTTCCTGGATGACCATTCCAGCCATGATCATCGTTGGCCGTGAAATTGTGATTTCAGCATTGCGTGAATGGATGGCGGAGCTGGGCAAGCGCACTAATGTAGCGGTTTCCTGGATCGGCAAGGTAAAGACGGCACTGCAGATGATTTCCATTATCGTGCTGTTGGCTGCTCAGGAACATGTGGTTCTGGAATGGCCGGGTATTGCCGCATTGTATGGCGCTGCTATTCTGACGCTCTGGTCGATGGTGATTTATCTGAGAGCGGCATGGCCAGATCTGCGCGATAGCTGATTTTTGATGGTATGAAGCGCGTGATGGCTAAGTTGTTAAAAAGTAAGAAAAAAGAGTTGACGGTCTTGGAAATATCTATAGAATGCGCAGCACTTTCAGCGGGAATAGCTCAGTTGGTAGAGCACAACCTTGCCAAGGTTGGGGTCGCGAGTTCGAATCTCGTTTCCCGCTCCAATTTCATTCATTCTTGAATGATTTTGAATAATACGGCGCGATAGCAAAGCGGTTATGCACTGGATTGCAAATCCACGTAGCCCGGTTCGACTCCGGGTCGCGCCTCCATACAAACCCAATACATTCTGTTATTGGTGATCCTTTCGGAACGCACGCAGTTAAGCCCGAGTGGTGGAATTGGTAGACACAGGAGATTTAAAATCTCCCGACCTATGGTTGTGCCGGTTCAAGTCCGGCCTCGGGCACCACTAAGCATGCGGCCTCCAGCGATAGCACCCATTAACCACTCAAGTTTTTAAAATATATTTAAAATAAATTCCGCTCGGCTTTAAAATATCCAGTACTGTGCTTTTCTACAGTAGTGATGGTTTTGGAAGTGGCCTCTGTTTACGTGGTGTACATGGTATACGTGCAGTCGCTGAAAAAGCCTGTACCAACAAGCACCGCGTCACCATAAGCAGTTGGTGCAGCCTCGCCGTGATCCTTGCATTCCGTGTAGCGCTTCCCTTTAAACGCAGAATTCACGTATCTATTGGTGTGACGAGCTCTTTGGATTAATATTCGCTCTTGCTCGGCGCTGTAATAGAAGTCTTTCTTTTTTTCATTCATTTCAAATACCTAACAATCCCGTTGTGTTTGTCCAGCGCATGCGCTGCCTGCAAGCATCAAGGTTATGCGTACTTGCGTATTACCCTGTAAACCTCTCTGGCCTCTTCTATGCTGCGTATCTTGGCGGTATGGTAATTCCAGCCAAGCTCGTCGCTCACTAGTTTGTAAATCTCTTTCCGCTTCATCTTTCCGCTTTGCCATATTGGATCGAGCAGCCGGTGAATATGGTTTCGCGCCTTCTTCAGTTCAGGTGTTGGGATACACCCAAGCGGTGCGGTTCTGTTCTTGGTCTTGTGGTGGCAGCCTACGCAGTTACCGCATGTGTCGCACTTCCAGAAGGGGAGGCTGTGTAGGTCTTGGCGATGGGGGTATATCTCTGCCCCATCTGTCAGTCGTGCCTGTACCTTTTCACTGCAGCCACAGCAGTAGATCTCTTTTTTCATGGATCAATCTCGATAAGGTGTTTGATTATTCATGCGCGCCCACAATGGGCACCTTGCGGTCGTATACGGCCACCTGGCTTTGCGTTTTGTGGCCAGAGAACTTCTGCTTGTCGCCTTCCCAGTCGCTGATGCTCTTGGCTTTGATGTCATGAAAGGTGAAGTCCAGCTTCATGCTGGGATTGGCTTCTTCTGCTTTTTCTTTTGCTGTTGTCCACCATTTCCGGAATGTGTCATACGCAATCTTTCCACCTCTCTGATTTGTCAGAATGAAGCGGTGGTGCTGAATGCTGACCCGACTGGCAATCTCGTATGCTTCTCGCAGCCTGGGTGTCCAGCCTTTGATCTGGGCCTTGTCGGTTTTCCCCTGGGCAATGAAGATGCCTTCTTTGCGAATGTCGCTTCGCTCAATCTTGAGCACGTCTGAAACCCTGGCGGCACAGCAGTACGCGATTTCAATAATGGCGCGAAGCCGGTCATCGGCATGGGCCAGCACGGCAAAGTACTCTTCATCTGTGATGTATCTGTCACGAGACTTCTCTGTGAACTTGCGGACGCCCTTGCATGGGTTGATTGGCACCATGCCGCGTTCGTATGCCCAGGCAAATAGCCGGGACATAAAAGCCAGCTCGCGGTTTGCGCTTACCTTGGCTGTCTTGCCTCGAAGATCCATGTAGCGCCGAACGTGCTGGGGCTTGAGTGTGGACGCCATAACCGGTCGCCCACTCTTTGTGCTGCCAAAAACTTTCAGGATTTGTCGGCTGTTCTTCTGGTACTGGCCCTGGGTTCCCCTGGACAAGTCCATGAAAGTAGGGCTTTCAAAAAAAGTCTCGATCAGTTCTGTGACCGAGCCTCGATTTGAATCCCGCCTGGACTCTTTCTTGAGTTCTTTGGTTTTCGCCGCATAGGCTTCAAGCACCTCGGCTGGAGAGGCGTCTACAGGCGCGAGCCGGATCGTTCTTTGTTTTCCGGTCTTCGGGTCTTTCTGGTGATAATTCCAGGCGCTTAATCCTCTGTAGATCGGCTTTCCGGCAAACTCAGAAGGGCGTGTTGCTTTTGCTTTTCGTCCCACGTTATCCCTCCAAGGCGTCAAAATCTGGTTCGTCATTGGCGCTCTCCCGGTGGGTAGGATGATTCACTGCCCACCAGGTTGTAACAACCTTGCCCTTGCCGTTTATTGATGCGGTGATGCCTTGTGCATCCAGCCATTTCTTCTGTGCCCTGGGCTGCTTGTAGCCTGTGACTTCAAACAGATCATCGGCATCAAGCAGGGTTCTCATTCCGTCAATTTGAATGCTGTTATCTTGAGTGTTCATCGGTGCAGGCCCCTCGCAAAATACTGCCCATCTTTCTCTTCAAGCCACCCGTCTTGGACGGCCTGATCCATCTGGCTTTTCGCCTTTGTGTAGCCAACACGCTGCCGCTTCTTCAGCCCGGTTGGTGTCACTCTCTCACCCTCTTCAAACAGAGAGAGCCATTCTGGACGCGGGCTGGACGCCGTGGAATTCTCTGCGGATAAGGGCGTCTGGACTTCCGTCTCGGCGTCTTCCGTGGCGTCTGGATTGGAGGCAGTGGCGGCTAAGGTCAATACGCCTTCAGCCTGATGTGTCTCGGGGTGTCTCCAGTCAGGATGATGGTCAGACGGTGAGTGGACGCTACCAGACGCCTTCGGGACGCCGCCAGGCTGATGTGTCTCGTCGGCGTCTCGGCCTGTTGCCTTGATGGACGCCAGCCAGAACGCGAGTGACCGAACAACGTCCAGTAGCGTCCCGATCCCGGAGAATAGATACCAGCGCTGGGACTCGCTCAGTCTGTCGAGTCCGGCAGGCGAGAGGGTTATCTCGAATGCGTCCAGCTTTTCGCTGTGCTTTTGCCTGTTTGTCGATGACTGGTTGATCAGTAATCGGGCTTTGCCCTCATTGTCTGGCCAGCTTTTCTTGTGATACACATCGGCCCGTCCCTCGTGGCCTTTCACTTGCCCATCGTGTGTGTCGTACTCTGTTTTGGCCCTTGCGTATGACTCAGACGCTCTGTCGGCCTTTTGCAGCGCCTGCTGGTGCAAGCTTTCGAGTGATGCTGCAGTCAAGGCAACGCTGAATGAGAGCAGGATCAGTGCTGCAACGCCGAACACCACCTGTTTCATTCCGCGCAGTGTCAATGCCGCGTGCGCGAAGACTATTTGAAGCACGGTCATTCCCGCTGCAAGAGAGATGAGAGTGCTTTTTGAAAAGGTGTCACCACCCAATATCCAGGCGTAGTAACAGGCGATGGCCCCTGTCACTACTGAGAATGTGAGGCCCACGAAGAAGGATAGGGGGCCGGTGATTCTGTCCAGGGTCATGCGGCCTCCTCATCGTCCAGCATTTCCTGAAGCGGTGTTGCCTCTCCTGCAATCTGGCCCTTGATGGCAGCTTTTTTTACATCTGGATTTTCCAGCTCAGGAATTTTGCCTGGTCGGGATTTTTTCAGATCATCACCATAGTGCTGTTCAATGAGCTGCTTCTTTACCACTACAAGCTGCTTACCTTCAGCACTTTCATTGGCTCGGAATCCGACAATCTCTCCTGCCTTTCTGAAAATTGCGAGAGAGTAGTGGTAGCGAAAGGCGTTTTTCGCAGCGCGTCCTTTGGTATCAGACTTTGACAGTGCCAGCTCACAAGATGCCTTGAAGTAACTCATCATTGAGCTGGCAATCACGGCGTCACTGGCAAAACCCCTGAAGTCGAACGAAACGCCCCGATAGCGTCTGCTAATAATTGACTTGCAGTCATTGATCTCACCGGCTGCAGCGGCCAGGAGTTTCAGCCATTCGTAGGCTTTGGCAGCGCTTTCGCCGCGCACCTCTCCGAACACGATTGAGTCATCGCTAGTGATGTCTTCCTTTTCGATCTGGTGCTTGTCCATCAATGCCCGCGCACGCCGTGCGGCAATAGTAGCTTCGTGTGGGCTGGCGGTGTCTTCGGCCATGGCGAGAAGACTCTTTACTCGCTGGATAATTTTCTCGTCGCTCATGCCACCTCCCGATTGCCAGCAGGCTTTACTGATTTGTACTCGCGCCGACAAGTAGCCCCCTTCTCACGAAGGTTGCAGTGTTTTGGTTGATCGCGTTTGGTTTCGCGCACGACCATCCCGTGGCGTGGGCAGGTGCAGATCCATGTTTGGTTCATAACCCCTCCAGAAGCAGTGTTTTCACAATGCTGGCGTGCTGCTTTTGCTGCTCGGTCAGTTGTTCAGAGTGCCGATCAAGGCCCAGATTGATAAAGCAAATCGTTAGCTCAAGTTTTGAAGTCTTCAGCCATTCCAATTCCGTCTGCCACTCGTCCAATCGCATTGCATGTCCTGCTGGATCATCTGACCAATCAACAACGTGGACGGGTGGGAGGCAGTGGTAATAATTACCAAGGACGTCAAGGCAATGGCGATTGGTGAATTCATTGCTTGCATTCATCGCTAAAGCCATTTGACGGGCTATTTCCAGGCTGGGACAAGGGAAATCCCAAGCTGCACAACCGATGCCGAACAGAGGGTTAAGGGCTTCTGATTGCTGTTTTTTCAAAAAACTCTGAATCTCTTCAGGGCCAATATTCATTGCCATGATTTGCCCGGAAGTACCTCCAGACTTGAAGTGCAGTTTCTGGTGGTCTGAGGCTGGTGCTACCTTCAGTTCAGGGGCATCTGTTATGAGCTTCATCAGGTTGGCCTGAATTGGAATGCCGTGAACGACGACAATATCCCGCCCAGCAATCCAGCGCTTGCCCTCGCCGTTGCAGAACTCACACTGGCAGCCGTCGTCCATCATGCCCGTGCCGTCACAATCAGGGCAGAAGCGCTTTTCTGGCCATGTGATGTCACCAATTGGAAGCCAGTCTTTACGCTTCCCAGTACCATCCATAATATCCAGCAACTGGTTTCTCAGCCGTCCGCTTGGTTGGTAGTCCGAGACCTCGTAACCATCTTTGGATTCGCTGAACGCAATCGCCCAGCCATTGGTGGCCAAAACACTGCCACAAAAAGAAATAGGTGCGCGGCAAAGCTCGCGTGAATCGTCGGTGTTGCAAAAGGCTTTCAGGTCAATGCTCATTGCGGCACCTCACTGTACTCGGTGCCATCAAGTAATCTGCCTGCAATGGCCTTTCCGACAAGATTCACTTCTTCATCGGTGCCGAAAAAATCCACCCCCTGTGAACCATCGTGAATCTGGCCATAGTTGTTGAGGTATGCAGTAACGCGGCACTTATTCATTTGCTCTTCGGTATCTACAAATTTTGTGGGTAGCCATTCTCCCCACTGCTTGAAGAAGAACGGTATTTCGGCAATTTTGCATTGTCTCTTGATGGCCATTGCCCAATCCGGGTGCATAGGTCGTGCGTTGGGGCCGGACTCACCGCCTACAATCACCCAGTTTATGTGGCGATGTATAAAGTAGGGTGGTTCATTTTTCGGAGGAGTTAAGCAGTTGTATTGCAGGGTGCCGAGTATTCCTGCGTTTGCAGAAAGCCCGCCTAAATTCACTGAACCCAGCAAAGGCTCCATTGACAAAAAGCGCACCTTAGCCGGTAGCCTGACCAGCTTTGGGATGTCACGATCCGCTTCTTCTTGGTTGGTGACTGTGGCACCAATCCAGATATTTTCTGGCATTGAGTCCAGCCAGTCGGAAGGTAGCATTTTGGGCGCGTTGCCAATGCGCTTTGTCACAATCAGCCAGTCGAGGTTTGGGGTATCTACAATCAACTGCCAGAGGCGTTGACGCCATGAAGGCGGAACTTCTTTATCAAACACATCCGCCATGGAGGCAACAAAAACGCGAGGCCGAATCCCAGGCTCTTCAGCCTTGTTGTTCCAGCGAACAGGTTGCTTCCAGTTTGCATCAGAAGTCAGGCGGCGGTCGGCATTTACACCCCAGTTGCCACCTTTGAAGCGTTTGTTTTGAGCTTCGGCATAACAGTTGTCACAGCCGGGGCCTACTTTTGTGCAGCCGACCCAAGGGTTGAAGGTGTGGTCAGCCCACTCAATTTTTGTATCAGCAACCATCAGATCGCTCCTTGTTTTTTCGGGTCGAAGCGCTCAAGCGGCACAGGCCCAGAATGAAACCGGCTGTAAACAGGATTGGAATGGCAGCGAAGGTGAGTACGAGTGTCATGAGTCGCCTCCCTTGCTCTTCTCTTGTTGATAGAGGTTTTTGGCATGGGCGTAATTGATGCCAAGAGTCTTTCCTATGGCGCTTACACTCAACCCTTCGTCAATCAGGATTCTTACCTGGCTCCTCAAGTAATTCGATCTTGCCTTGTCTCTGGACTTCACTGGTCGTCTCCCCATTGTGAATTTCCCGACACTTGCCTGATTCCTTCAGGCCCGGCAGTCGGCTCCGGCGGGTGCTCCCTATTCGATGGACACTGATCAATGCCCATGGAGTAGGGAGCCGCTTCCGTGCGGCTCAGGGGCTTAATAATTTCCTCGTGGTGCCTCACCGAAGTAGAAATGAGTGACTTTTACACCGGTATCTTTGTCCCGGATTTTGTTCAGGGTGTCTTTAACCGCTTCTTCAATACACTTCTTGGGGCGGATAAGGTCGTACCAGAGAGTCAGATTTCCACTATGCTGACGCCAGCGGAAACGAGCGGTGCGCGTGTAGATATCACTGCCTTGAAATGGCTGCATGCCGACTTTGATTTCCTGGGGGATTTCGAGCTGGCCTGAAGGCCCGGCCCGACCGTCAATGACTTCGTTGTAAGTCAGCTGCACCTGGCCGTTGTCGAGGCGATGGCTTTGGCGGAACTCGCAATTGATGTTTGCCTTAATGGTGAGTGCGATTTCCAACATCTCAGCAGCTACTGGATGGACTATTTCATCGGCGTTGTCTTCGATGAACAGGGCGAATTCTTCCTGGCTCATCTTTTTACCATTGCTTTTCAGCCAGACATCCCACTCATCTGTTTTCTGGCATTTGAAGGTGGCTGTGTGGTTTCCGTGGCGCGGGCTATCGGTGCCGCGATGGAAGTCCAGGATCGCGACAAACTTCGCTTCGTTTTGATCGACGAAGATAGCGCTGTCTTCGTCACAGAAGTCATTGACGTAATTGATGAATGCTTCTGAGGTATGAAGCTCAACGTGGTTTTTGATCTGGCGCGGGGTTTCGCGGTACTTGTCCATTCGCTCCAGTGCATGGAAATTGACTTCCAGATCTCGTGGGTGAACCAGCACTGGCATCTTGTCTACATCAATCAGTTGAACCTGATTCTTGCCCAGCTCAATGGCATCTTTGATGCCGAAAGAGTTGGTTTTCTTGCTTTCTGCTTCGTTGCTCATGGGTTTCTCCATGTGAATGGTTATGTGCGACAACTGATCTGCACTATTGGGTTTTGGTTAAATGGAACGGACTTGCGGCTTTTCGTCTTCCAGTTCAGTGAGTCGTTGTGTGTCATCAACTTCACGGAGCGGCAGGCTTCGCTGCTTGGGGTCGGTTCGGGTAAGGTTGCCGTCAGGCGTTCCAAAGAAGAGGGTTTTGCCGCGCTCCATTTTGGGAGCCTTGCTGGTCAGTTGATCCTCCAGGAAGTACTGGCCATTGCCGTCTGGGCGGACTTTGATTTTCAGGTTCATTTCACCAACTTTGTTGGTCATTCGGCAGGCACTCACCAGCTCGGACAGCATTTCACTGGCCTCGGCCTGAGTGGTGCCGTTTTGTAGCTGTGCAATGACCGTGGCAAACAGGTTTGACTGTTCTTGGTGCGGATCTTGAGATTGCATCTTGTTCCTCTGCTTCTCAGGTAAAGCCAGCGTTAGCTGGCCTTGCGTGCTTTGTTCTGCGCCTGGCGAACCTCGGCGCGCTCTACGTTCACTTCTTGCGGTGCGTCGATACTCAAACGCACCTGGCGGCCTCGAATGCCGTCAACGGTGACGGTTACGTCGTCACCGATGTGGATGGTTTCGCCAATGCGGCGAGTCAGGATTAGCATGGTCAGGCTGCCTTCAGGTTCGGGTTGATTTGAAAGCTGGCTATGATGCCCAGCAGCTCATCAGCATCTTGCTCGTCCAGGTTTTTGACATGGCAAAAATGCTCCAGGGCCTGTTCAAGAGTGCGTTCTGGATTCCCGCCGAACTCGATGTTTTTTTGATCGGGCATGGTGAGGTCCTTCAAGCCGCCTGTTTTTGGGAGGGTTCAGGCTGATTCAGATCAGTGAAGTGACCAACCAGAGTCAGGAGTTCATCCATCGCCAGAGGGTTGACGTCGTGTTTGGAACAAACATCTATCATCAGCTCTTCCAGTGTTTTTGGTGGCTGGACTTGGGGTGGTGCTTGGTTGGTCACCGTGGTGGTCGCTTCACTGGCAAGGGCCTTGATTTGCTCAAGCTGTGAGAGGGCCAAGGCATGTACAGAACAGGCTTCTGTGTAGTGCTCGGCATATGCTTCTCTGTCAGGTTCTTGCCCCTTCAGGTCGGCAATCCTTGCTTCGACTTCTTGCTTGGGCTTGCCCAGCATTTCAGTAGGGGCCATACGAATGGCATTGATGGAATTTTGAATAGAGAATTGGCGCTCCTTCTCAGCCAGCTCTGCTTCAGCCTGGGCCTTTTCAGCTTGTGCTTTTTCAAAACCAAGACGGTTCTGAAACATGCTGGTCAGCTTTTTCAACACTTCAGCCTGGGCTGATTTCGCTTCTTTGGTTAAGTCAAAAAAGTCGTTATCGGTGTCGATGGCTTCTGCTTTTTCGATCAGTTGAGCGACGAACCCTGACGGCTGGTTTTCTGCCTGCTGCTGCAAGTTGTAGATTTCATCCACCTTCTGCTTCAGGCGTGCAATGCGGGCAGCTTTCTTGCGCTTTGCCTCTTCATCAAAAGACTTCTTCATTTTGGCCAGAGGTTCTTCAATCTCTTTGATGGAAGACGTAATGGCATTGGCGTGGTTGTCGATGGTTTTGCCAGACTTCAGGTATGGCTCTTTGCGCGCTTTGCGCTCGGCCTCTACGCTTGAGCGGGAGCTGGTCAGCGCTTTAACCACGTCCTTAACTTCGTCGTAGTTGTCCTTTGTGACGGTTGTGATTGCATCAGCCCGCTTCTTCAGGGATGGCAGTTCACCGGTTACTTGCAGAAAAACAGGGTTTTTCTTCAGATCCGGTACTTCCGGGCTTACCAAGGCCGGGATGTGCTGACCTTCACAGGCACTCAGTGCAACTTCTTTGGATTTATCTTGCATGGTGATTACTCCTAGTTGTTATCGGCTTCATCATTCAGTTCGACGCGGGGCGTTCCGCAGTCAGGGCATTTGGAAGCAATGCGTCCATTACCCGTGCTTCCGCAGCTTGGGCAGACCAAATCTGCAACAGGGGCTATCTGATCCATGCGGCGCTCGTAAGCGCTGCTCAAGGTTTTCAGGAACTGAGTGGATTGGATTGATGCTGCCTGGCAGCGCCGAACAACAGAGTCGTGGTGGTTGTTGTAGGTGCGCTTTAAAGCTGCAGGGTTGGAAATTAGCGGGTAGGTCTCCAGCTCTTTCTTCAGCCAGTTGCGGGTACTCTCTTCAGCTTTTATTGATGCCTGAGCCTTTTCTTCTTCCGTTTTGGCAGCTTCCTGATTTCGAGATTCCTGCAGGTAGTCCTCGTCATCAAACAGACCGGCGTAAATGTCTGCAGCAAAACCAAACAGCGTGAAAGCCTTTTTCATTGCTGAAGTGACTGCCTTGGCTGGGGCGTCAGTGTCTGTTTTGGGGCCGTACTTGGTCTTAATAACGAATGGCTTACTTCCATAGTGCCTGGCGAAAAGCTTCTTCTTCGTCTCTGGATCAATGACCCATACCCGGACATACAGCACCAGAATTTGCTCGTGAAACAGGCTCCCATCCAGAGTGTAGGGAGCGCCGGAAATGAATCGCTCGTTCAGAATGGTGTAGCCCCATCCCTCTCCAAATGGGCCGAATACCTCTGTAATCTTCTGCTGGAAATAGCCAGTGCTGATTGTTGAGATGAACTGGCCATTGAATTCGTTTTTTTTGGCTGCAGTGGTTGGTGTCTTTTCGAGCTGACTCCAGATGCGAGTATTTGAATTTTCCATACCAGCTCCTACGCCACCTTAACGGTGGCGGCCTCGGTTGCGCTTGCGCTTGCCCGACCCATAGCCTGAGCGGCCTGGGTAGGGGTTTTCCCGGCGAACTCGATCAGCTCGCCGCCCAGAGTCGTCCGAATCACCCAGATTCGGCCCTTGCGGGTCTCGGTCTTCATGACCAGATTTCCGGCCACTCTTTGTGAAGACAGCATCAAACTGCTCCTCGAACACCAGCAAAGGGTTCTGATTCTGGCTCATTGGTCTCTTCTTCCAGCTTGTTAATCCAGCCAGCAACGTACCGCTCGGCTGCCTGTTGAATGATGGCTTTCATCCGCTTGGTGGCGAATGCTGCCGACTCCGAACCCATGGCAACCGCCTGGATACAAGACTCAAGGTCGTCTGAATCGGACGAGCCGTAGATGAACTGCATCAGAGAATCAAAGTCATGCTGCTCTCTGGCCAGGGTCAGGTATTCGCGGGTGACAAACTGTTGGCCACTTATCAGGGCCTGGGCAGTGCCTGCGATGTCAGCAGGCTCCTTGGGATTGGTCGGCATGCAGAGGGTGCCGGGGCCGTGGCGGGTAAGTGCGCTCATGCGTTTTCCTCTTTCTTTTCTCTAAGTTAATTCTTAGCAAATCTTAGATAACTAATTTTGCTGATGCAAGTTAAATCTTAGGAAAGTAAGAGTGTTGGTCGGTAAAATGCTAGGAAAGGCGATATGGGCTAAGGAATTTGATATGGAAGCACTGGTTGTGATTGCTGTTTGTATTGTCATTTGGAAGCTGCTGGACTCGAATAAGTCCAAGCAGGAAGTAAGGCACATGGCTACTCGAACCACGGTTGTAACTGATCGGAATGGAGTCAGAGAGACGCAGGCAACGACAATAGAGCGCTTTGAAACGTCTGATTTTCAGTCAAGAACAGCAACTGCTCCTGATGCTGAATACCCTCAATCACCGTCAGCGCACCACAGGAGACGGGTGGAGAGGGATGTCACTCCGCAGGTGGAAAAGAGAGTCGACCCGGTAGTAAATATGAGTCGTTACTACCAAAGGCAGGCAGCGGCGAAAGCCATTCCTGATCAGAATAGAATGAAGTCTTGCCCAAAGTGCGGTGCTTTAAAGTCGGTTTCTGAATTTCGGCAGAACTCAAAAGCAGAGGATGGCCTGACAAAGTGGTGCAGTCATTGCCTAAACAATCAAGGGAGGGAGAAAAAGAGTCAGTATAAAACCTGTCCAAATTGCGGAAAGAACCGCAAAACAACGAGTTTCTACAGCAGCTCAAAGCGTTTGGATGGTCTGACAAAGTGGTGCAAGTACTGCTTGAGGAAGTGACTACAGCAGCACGGAATACCAGAAAACCCGGCCAATTATCCTGATTTTGGTTGCATTCTCTCCAGTGTAGGTTTCGTCTGGGTGCTCAAGTTGGTTGTATGAGTTCACTCTGATCCCGCCTGGTATCCGGTATAGCCGTTTAATGCGCAGCCATCCATCATTGTCAATTGCATACAAGGCTCCGTCAGAGACGGTTGTTTGTGATGTATCGATTCCAATCGTTGAGCCTTCTGGAATTACTGGTTCCATACTATTTCCAGACACTGTGACACATGCTGCATTCGCTGGATCAACATTCTTTCTGCGCAAAGTCGATTTTGAGAAGCGCAGCTTGGGGCCGTGCATCTCTATCACCTGGCAAGATCCACTCCCTGCTGCCAATTCTACTCCAGAGAAAAATGGTAGCTCTACCTCATCACCTCCCAGTGGTGTCTTGCTATCCCATGGCTCTACGTCACCAAGCCAAACTGCATTCGATCTATCTGTGTCTGTTGGCTCTGTCCCATTAACAAGCCACTCAGGACTGCACTGAAGGAGCTTTGCAAGCGCAATGAGCCTAGGGCCGCTTGGTTTGGTCATGCCTTGCGTCCACTGAGTTACCGCGCCGCTTGAGACGCCTATGCTCTTGTATACGTCCACCGGGCGTAAGCCCAATGCCGTCATGCGCTGTTTGATTCTGTCTGATGTTTCCATTTTAGCATTCTAAGTCTTGATGATCTTAGTTTCTTGAGCTTACAATGTCTTAGTAAATCTTAGACAGGACTGGTGTTCGCATATGCTCAAATCCGATGTAATCAAGTTTTTTGGAAGCTCCAAAGCTGTTTGGGAGCGGCTTGGGATGACATCTGGAGCCGTTTCCCAGTGGGGTAAGTTAATCCCGGAAAAACGTGCCATGCAGCTGGATCGAGAGACCAATGGAAAACTGAAGTACAAGCCGGAACTTTACAAAAAGCCCCAAAGAAAGCAGGTGGCGTGACATGTACCCAGATCCTCGACGAATCAAACACCCCAACGGGATCAAAACCCGGTTAAGCGCGTACGACCAATTGCGGCTTGCTCAATACCTTGAGCTTACCGGTGAGCAAGCTGCTGTCTTCTGCCGTGAGGCCGTGATCGAAAAGTTGGATCGGGTGGGTGTTCGCTACGACAACTCTGTTCGCAACCTGGAGTTGGATCAGCGGCTAACCGTAATTGCTGTTGCTGATCAGATTCGGCAGGCCAACCTGGCAATGGCTGCTTCCTCAGATGGAATCAAACCACAGGTCGCCAACCAATAGGGAGGGGCATTGGAGGCCCTAAGGAGGCGGCAGATGGATGAGGTACTGCACGACCAGATCAAGGCTTCAGCGGGAATACACCTGAAGGAGTTGGCGCGAAAAACCGGGTTATCAGAGTCCGAGCTGATCGAAATGGCGCGGGCGGAGGCGCAGCAACCGGCGTTGCTGGCGAAGATTTCAAGCAGGCCGAAGCCAAAGCCAAGGCTTCGGTTGGTGAGTTGTGTTTAAGGCAAAGCGGCGTTTCCCGCCTTCGGGCGGGCTTTTTTGCAGTGGAGAGCTGTTTGGACTCAGACGGCTCTGCCAGTGCATGAATTCCAGGTGCTGACTGGATGCGCCGGATGGGAAGGTGGTGCTAGTTACGCGCAATGGTCAACGCATAAGGCGAACCGAAGCCGAAAGGCAGGATTTCCGGGTCATTCCGGGTCTGAGTAGGGATAGCTAATCAGTTGAGGGGCCACCATGCCGGGATCAGCTCCGGCCATGCACTTTAATTCAATCAGGGGAGCAAACATGACAAGCCCAGTGCTGAAGTATTTCCAATACAGCCACCTTCCAGATCGTCTCAAGGCTGTCAGCAAGCCTATTTCGGATCTGGCTCATGAGCTGGATGAGGCCCTGCCAGACGGGCCTGAAAAGTCTGCTGGCCTGCGCAAACTTCTGGAGGCGAAGGACTGCATGGTTCGTGCCGCTGTGGACGCGCACCAGTAATCAACCCAAGGAGATGAGCATGCTTTTACTGCTGCTTCAGCTCCAGTTTATCCAGCACATGCCAGAGCGCTGGGTTTTTGCCCCTTGTATTGGCTCGCATCGTCGAGCGTCGGCAACTGGGGATAGTGCGCGTGTAACCGGAATGCGTAAGCACTCTGTTTGAGATTTCTGGCGAAGAGAAGAGCCTACCCGGCGGGTGCAGTCGAAAGCCGGGCTTCCCGCACCTGGTGCGGGGCTTATTCGCATGGTGATTGCCCAAATAGACCACACGGCGTCCGGGCCGTGAGCGGGGTGATGGGGCCGGACAGTCACCAGCCGAATACGTTTCAGGGCGTCGTGCCCATCATTTTCCGCCCTTAGCTCAACAGGATAGAGCGTCGGCCTCCTAAGCCGAAGGTTGCCGGTTCAATTCCGGCAGGGCGGGCCATCATCATTAGGGCTTATCTATGACTAAGGCTAACGCAGAGTCGATTCTAAGAGAATCTGGATACATAGGTGCAGTTGATGCGGCTGGCATCCTTGGAATACCCAAAGGCGGTCATGTTGGCCGTTGGCTTAAAAAGCAGAAAGTTGAATCTGTTTCCGTGCCGACCAGAGGGAAAACCGACGTCACTCGCACGTTGTATTTGAAATCTGATGTTCAGTCTGTCGCGCATCTTTATAACCGACGAGGAAAAAAAGATTCTTCGACCGTGGTTTTGGCAAGCGATAGCGACTTGACCAGCGGAGAGCGCATCTTCCTTCTTGAAAGAACCTTGGCAGACGTCTGTGAACAGCTTGGGATTTGCCACCCATTTCCATCTCCATCTTCCAAGCGCAATTCAGATTCTTGACTTGGCGCTCGCTCGACAACCTCAGACACGTATCAGGGCCTGAAAAAGCCAAGGACTCACGAAATGAACATCAAAATAATCATCGTTAAGAAACTGGAGGGTGTGCAGTGAGCATGATCCTGATGGCCCAGGCAATGAAGCTGAAAATAGGGAATTCGGCTCGTAAGTTTGTTCTGATTAAGCTTGCTGATAATGCCAATGACAACGGCGAGTGCTGGCCTTCCTACCAGCACATTGCCGACCACTGTGAGCTGGGGAGATCCACCGTTAAGGGCCATATTCAGGCACTGAAGGAGGACGGTTTCTTGCGAGTTGAGGAGCGTAACGGTGGGAACAGCAGCAACAAGTTCATCTTGACTCTCGATTCTGGACGACAGAAAGAACGAGCCAAACCAAAGCGAAAGAACAGCAATAACATTAAGCCTGGTCAATCACAGACCCGGTCAACCGCTGACCCCTCTGTTTCGCAACCGCTGACCCCCGGTCAAAGCCTGACCGGGTCAACCGCTGACCTACCCCGGTCAACCGCTGACCCCTCGGTTCCGCAGCCGCTGACCCCAGAACCTATCATTGAACCTACCAATGAACCTATCAATGAATATATACGCGCCAACGACAAAAAATCAGCGTCAAAAAATTCTGCCAAGTATTCGCTGGAAGAACTCAAATCGTTCGACCTGAGCAACTGGCCATCTCTGCCAACTGACCAAGACCTGACTGACTGGCTGGAGATTCGCAAATCCAAACGTTCCCTGGTTACCCAGCGAGTTGTTACCGACATGGGTAGGGAGCTGGCCAAGGCACAGCAGCAATTCAACCTCACCATTCCTCAAATTTTTGAAGCAATTCTGACCGGCAATCCATGGGCCGGTTTCAGAGCTTCCTACCTCGAAAACTACACGACACCTGGAGTAAGCAATGAATTCAGTAGCCGAAACCGTCCGAGAAATCAGCCGTTCATTCCAGACAACGAATCAACCGACTGGCTCGACGAAGCAAAACGCCAGCAGCAGGAATGGGATGCCATGTGGGCCGGTCGTGAGCATGCCGGACGGAGTGATGGACATTCAGCAGGCTCTGACGAGGGATGCAGACCTGATGAATTACCTGTTCAACCAGATTCAGGGGATTTTCACGAAGCATCGGGAGGTCTGGCCAGACCAATCATCGGTGAATGCGGCCAAGCGGGAGTGGTTATTGACCATGAGGGCTGAGGACGTGATTTCGCGTGAGTTGATTGAACATGGTCTGGTTCGCTGCCGGAAGTCTGGATATGTTCGCCCCGTTCCTGCTGGCCAGTTCTGTATCTGGGCATGGGAGTCTGCCATGGAGCAGGCAGGCATTCCGTCTGCAGAGCAGGCTTACTCCGCGATCCTGGCAAAACTGCAAACGCCTGGTCGCCAGCTTCGCGGGGTGTATTACCACTTGTACACCGAGTTGGACTGGCATCGGGTCAAGTCGTCCAGCGCCGACCAGATTCGCAAGGACGTTGAGTTTGCCCTGGGCAAGACGGTTCGTTGGTGGAAGTCAGGCCGCGCCTTCAAGGCTCCTGTGGTTGAGCCGGAGAAGCAGATTGAGCAGAAGCCACCGGTTTTCCTGACCCAAAAACAGAACCGCTCACGCCTGGCTGGTTTGATGGAGGGGCTGTGATGGCCTTGGAAATAATGATGACCAAGACCCCCAGTGGCCTGTTGCCGGTCATTCCGTTCGACCAGAGCAAGTACGACGGCATCAAGATGGGTGAGACCGTCAAGGTCACACTGACTGCCCAGAGTGAGCGGCATATCCGGTTTCACAACCTGTACTTCGGGGGCCTGCTGGAGCTGGCTGCTGACTATTTTGAGCCGCGAGGTGGGCTGGTCAGCAGGGAAGAGCGCGAGTTTCTGAAGAACTTCATTCGTTTTTTGGAGCATGCGGCAGGCGCTGAGCAGCCGGGGTTGCGCCGGGCCTATGGCAAATTCATGGCAACGGCAAGAGCAAGCAGGGCCTCAAAAGTGGCTCAACCAGAGCTGAAGCGCCATGAGCTGATCGACGAACTGCACAGGTGGGTGAAAGAAGAATCCGGCCTGTACGACGTGATCGAGACGCCGTCTGGCTGCCATAAGCGCCTGGGTTCGATCCGGTTCAACCGGATGTCGGAAGAAGAGTTCGATGTGTTTTTCCGTGGTGCTTACAACGTGATCTGGCGGTTCCTGCTGAGCCGCAAGTTCAAGACTCAGGAAGAGTTCGACAACATTCTGAACCAACTAATGGCGGTGGCGTGATGCTCCTGAAATCTCCTTCTGTCCGCTCTCCCAAGATCCTGAAGGCCGCCAAGGGTCAGAATTGCACCATGCAGGTTGCTGGCGTGTGCAATCACAATCCTGAAACTACTGTGGCCGCCCACCTGGATTCTGAAAACAAGGGTATGGGTTACAAATCGTCGGACCTGTTCACTGTGTTCGCGTGTTCAGCTTGTCATGAGTGGCTTGATCGGCACCAAGGCAGTGCCGAAGACCAGCTTTTCTATTCGTTGCGGGCGCTGGATCGGACGCACCGCCAGTTGCACCAGATGGGGGTGATCAAATGCGATTGAAACTGACACCTGAAGAACACATGAACTTTCAGCTAAAACAGGCCGGTGTTGATGCTGTTTCGCAGTACCGGTTTGCCAAAGAAGAGGTTGGCCCTGGTAAGGGGTTGCGCAAGCGATTGCAGGAATCTGGCCTTAAAGACTGGCGCTTTGATTTTGCCTTACCAGAAAGAATGCTGGCTATTGAAGTCGAGGGTGGCGGCTGGACTGGTGGTCGTCACACTCGTGGCAAGGGATTTGCCGGGGATTTGCGTAAGTACGATGCAGCCATGCGCCTGGGCTGGACGGTTTACCGGTGTGACCCGGAAATGGTGCGCTCTGGTCATGCGATAGAGACAGTCAGGCGACTGCTGGAGGTTCGGGATGTCTCGTAACTGCATGCCGCCAGTCATCAATCCGCGTTCGATATGGTACTGGGCGCACGTTGAGCCGTCAGCGAGTGTGATGGATGCTGCCGTTGAAGCCGGTCGCCTCGGTATTCAGAGACGGCCGTCTGGCCTGTCTGGCGGCTGGAAGAAGACCAAAGCTGGTCACACAGACTTTGGCGGCTATTCGGACAACTCGTCTGCAATCTGGTGGGAGCAGCAGCGTATGGATTTGCGTCTGGTTGTCATGCGGCTGCCTACACATCTGCGAGCCATCGGCATGGTGCTGTATGCCGAGTACAGTCGATCAGACCTGATGCTGGCCCACAACCACATTCATAGAGCTGCAATGCGGATACCGGTTAAGCGCGGGCAGCGCGGCAAAATCTTTGACCTGACGTACTGTGCGCTTTGCCAGTACAGGGATTCAATCAGCCCAACAATCGAGGGCGGCACGTCTCGTTCGATGCAGCCTGACCTGAAGGCGCTGAAAACCCTGATGGCCGACCGGGGCCGGAGCATTGAAACCCGGCGCTGGGGTGAAGAATGGCGGGGTGTGTGGGAGTCAATTATTGATGAGATTCGGTCTGCTGACCGGTGTGCCCTGGCCCCCGTAGAGGAATGGATTCAGGAGTATTTTGATAAGCGCGATAGGGATTCAAGGATTCCCCAATAACTCCCGGCGAAAGCGCTGGGCAATAGCAGAGTAGAAACGTATGAGCAGATCAGTAAACAAAGTTACCCTCATCGGCACCTTGGGCCGCGATCCTGAAGTCCGGCACATGCCCAATGGCAACGCTGTGGCCAATCTGTCACTGGCCACCGATGAGAGCTACAACGACCGCCAGACCGGCCAAAAAGTCGAGCAGACTGAATGGCATCGTATTACGGTCTACGGCAAATTAGCCGAAATCGCGCAGCAGTACTTGAAGAAAGGCGCTCGCGTCTACTTCGAGGGCAAGCTGCGTACCCGTGAGTGGGAGAAGGACGGCGTCAAGCGATACACCACCGAAATCATTGCTAACGACATGCTCATGTTGGATGGCCGTGGTGGTGACGCCAGCAGTGGTATGGGCGGTGGCTATCAACATCCACAAAGCGCTGCCAGTATGATGAATCCGGCCTCAAACATGGGCGCTGCGGCACCACAAGGTGGACAAGGGGGCTATGGACAAGCTCCTCAGCAGCCCACTCAAGCATCAGGTGGTTATCAGCAACCGGCTCAAACACCGCCGCCTGTCAATAACTTCAACGACTTTGACGACGATATTCCGTTTTAGGAATTAATTAGATTTAAGATACCTCCGACTATCTGATCAATTCGCCTCCTGGTTGGTGTCGATTGCTTCATGTAGTCGGTCATCCAAGGTGTTATATTTTCAGTGTCGATGTGGATGTACCCGTCAAAAAAAGAGCACACCGGAATCCCGATAATTTCGGATATTTTTTGTATCTGACTAAAAGAATATTCAGCGGTGCCTGTCTCAACTCGTCCTATGTGCTGTCTACTGCATCCCAATTCGGATGCCAGATCCTGTTGGCGCATATTCAAGATTCCCTCCCTGATCCGCTTAAACCTCAAGCCGTTATCAGTTCGGTTCATATTTAACCTGTTACATGTTTTTACAATTTGCTCACCAGTGAGCATTGGGCGAGTAAATAAGTACCCTGATGCTCATCTGTGAGCACAACAAATCTCCAAAAACAATACGATATGTCTCAGTGTAGGACATACCAAGGAGACAGGGATACATGGGTGATATCGCACAACAGGAGTCAGGAGCCGGAGTGCGCCTGGTAGGATTAACGGATGACGCCGCAGTACTGGAAGTTGGCGGTAAATTGCAAGAAATCCCCCTGGATCAGGGGGAAAGGATTATTAAGCTGCTGTCAGGGAGTGACGCCAGTTGGTTTAGATTGGGAGTCCACGTCGGGATGATGCTGGCTGGCTAATCGCTTTGGCCCGATTGAGTAGTACGGGCCTCATCGCGCTGTAGCAACAAAGATCGAGTCCGAAAAACGAATCGAACCGAAATCGAAGATTCGAACATTGCTCGAAGAACTGGTCGAAGAAGTCGAAGCGAAAACCGGGGAGCGACTTTGATGCAGGGTGCAGTGGTCGATGTCACACCAGCCCGGCGGAACCGGGGAAAAGAAAACCAAAAAGGAAACCAAAAATGTCAAATTTTATGATCACACCAGATCATGCCGCCACTTTAACTTTTGTCGTGCAGCACCTTGAGGTCTCCAGCGACTACACAGCATTCGGCAGCGCTCAAGCGGCATGGGATGATTCGGAAAAGCACGAAGACTGGGTTGCTGAGTGGAATGCTCATCGTGACGAAGCGGGAAGCGGCCCGAAGCATGAGTCTGCTGAAGCTGAATTCCTGGCCAGCCTTACTGAGTACACGCCAGCAGAAGTCCTGAAGGAAGCGGCTGATGGTCAGGACTGGCCGGTTGAGCTTGGATTCGTACGGCGCTGAAATGAAGCGGGGAGCGGCTAGCTTGCTATTTTCTGCCAGCAAGCGCATGATTTCCCCAAACTGACATAAGTACACCTTAAGCCCGGCAGGCCTCTCCTGACCCGGGCTTTTTTGCGTCTGGAGTTTGGGTATGACGAAAACAGAGCAGGTTGAAATGGCGCTGGAGCATCTGCGCGGAATGCACACTGAGACGATGTTCGTTCGGCTCAAATTGAATCAGGAAAAGCTGCGCGTCTTCCTCGTTCAGCATATTGAGTCTGGGCAGTTCATCAGCATCAGCTCGAATCACTTGATGTTGGGCCGCACCGATCCGGCATTTTACAGCGATGAACTGGCGGCCAGTGATGTGCTGTTGTACGTCAAGCCGTCCGCTCGCGGTCGAGGTCTGGCCAAGGCTTCAGTCCAGTCGTTCTTGCGCTGGGCCAGCGAGCGTGGGGCGAAAATTATCACAGTGGGTCAGAGCACTGGTGTTCAACTTCGCGGTTTCGAGTCTGTCGCTGAAAGCTGTGGCCTGGCTCGCATTGGCTCTGTGTGGGGTGCTATCTGATGTGTGGCGGAAAAGTCGGGCAGGTTGCTGATTCGGTTGGCAGCAAAGTCAGCGATGGTTTGAGCAACATTGATCCGACAACAAAAGATGGTCTGATCAATCTCGCAACCGGCGGCGTGGGTGGCGGGATGCTGGGGCTTTCAACCTTGTCGGGCGGGCTTTTGGGTGGCGATAAACCGAAGCAAGACGAGACGGCAGCGGAAAAAACCAACGCTGCGATTGCTGCAGAGAAGTACAACCTAGCGCGAGATTTGGATTTCGTGCGCGATGAGTACAAGTCTCGTGTTGATCAGCTGGATTCTGATTCCGCTCGCGGTGCTGCGGTGGGGCGTGCAAATATCGGTGCCCAGGCTTCTGGCGGCCTAGTCGTGAATCAGGCAAAAGCGTCAATGCGCTCTCGCGGTGTCGGCCCGGATTCCGGGGCGGGCCTTGCCGGTCTGGACTCAATCGCAATGGCAACAGGCGAAGCGTCCGGTCGTGCCGGGGCCGAATCCGCATTTGCGGTTGACACCATCGCTGGTCATCACAAACAAAACGTGATTGCACAGGCAATCGGTGATCAATCCGTCGCTGTTGCCGGTCTGTCCGACATTGCTCATCGCGCCAATGCGCAGGCAGCGAGTTCGGCTCAGGCTGCGCACAATTCGCGCGCTGCAACAATGAGTGCCATCGGTACTGGCGCTGGGCTTGCGCTGTCTAGTCCTGCGTCCAAGTGGAAAAACGACAAAGGGGGCGAACAACAATGATGCTTGGCCTTTCAGGCGTCGCAGCAAATGCTACTAAACAGCATGCGACAAAATTGGAATCGACAAATCCTGAGATTGAAGCGATCAGCAAGCCCGACCACATCAACCCGTCCGACTACAGCTCTGCTGACGGTCTGAATGCTGCCGTGCTGCGTACTGACTGGGAAAATTTCTCAGAAAACGACGTGCCTTACATCATGCAGTTTGCCGAAGACATCACCAGTGGACGGACGGTGACGAATGCCGTTGATCAGGCTGCTGACAATATCGACCGGGGTTTCGGGCTTGCCGAGGCGTCCATGCAGCGTCGTGACGAGGGTTTTGGCCTGGCACTGACGGATGCTCAAAAGGCCAACAGGGAATCTGATCTGAAGCGAAGCGCTGCGCTGGCTAAAGTGGACGCAATGAATAATGCCCGGACGGCAGGCAAAGACCGGGAAATGGCACAGCTATCAGGCAGCTATACAGGAGGCTGATATGGGATATGGACTGGTAAACGTCCAGCGCGGGCTGGATCAAGAAGCCAAGGCAGGGCTGGCTGACGCTGCGTCTCTGGAGCAGCAGAGGGAAATGACGAACGATCAGCTGGAGCAGGCTGATAAAGCGGGGAAAATGAACTCAATGGCAACCGGTGCAGGGCTTGGATTTGCTGTCGGTGGGCCGGTTGGCGCTGGAGTTGGTGCCGCTGCGGGTTATCTTCTGTACGACTTTTTGTGAGTGTGAGGCTGTTATGAGTGGTGGATTAAGCACGGCCAATTTCATGAGTGGTCTGGCCAATGGTTTAAATACTGGGATGGGCCTGATTGACGCCCGGCGTCGTCACGAGCGTGAAGACAAGGCTGCCGAGAGGGCTGACAAAGAGTTTGCGCGCAAAGAAGCGCTGTGGGGCCAGCAAGACGAGCAGTTTGCACGCCAAGAAACTGAATGGCAGCAGCAGCAGGATGACCGGACGACAAGGAATGCACGAGCTGGCAGGGAGTTCGAGCGAAAGGAAGATCTGTGGAAACAACAAGATAAGCAGATCCAGCGTCAGGAGTTGCTGAGTAAGCGTCAGGACACTCAGTGGCAGCAGCAGCAGGATGACCGGAAGAAGAAGGAAAGTATGGCGGAGTTGCAGCGTGATCTGGTTGCGATGCGCCAAGGCTTGATCAAGCCGGATGCTGATTTCTACGGCAAGCATTCCTCTCTTGGAGTCCAGCGGCTTGGTGATCCGCAATGGCGAGCGCAGTCGCTGGATTCCGGTCGATCGGTGCTCGGTGCTCTGGATGAGTTCAATAGCGGCGGTCAAATGGGCCAGCAGTCACTGACGGCGATTGGCAAATTGATTCAACCGCAACTGGATCAGCGCACCGGTTCCGACGGTCTCAAGCGCCAGTTGAGTGGTCTGCGGCGGCTGCCGGACGGGCGCATTGCCATGGAGTTGGCGGTTACAGGCAAGGACGGCAAGGTGTACAAGGCACCGGTGACAAAAAACGGCACGGCAGGTGGTGATGACCAGGTTATCACACTGACGCCAGATCAGTTGGAGGAATGGGCAGAAGTCGGTCTTCATCGTGCCAACGCTGCATACCTGGTTGATCAGGCCGGTGGTGATAGCAAGGTGCTGGCCGACCGGCTGCACAAAATCTACTTCGGCAAGTCGCTGGAGCCGAAGGCCGAATACTCATACAAGCAGGGCTATGATCAGAGCGGCAATAAAACCCTGTACCAGTTTGATGGACGTGGTGGTGCTACGCAGGTTGGTGGCAGCGCTGCGCCGGACGGCAAAAACAGAGACAAGATGGCGGCCAATGACAAGGTGTTGTGGGATGCCATGGCACAGTACCAGAAGGATGCCGTCACAGACCCACAAGCTGCCGCTGATGCCCTGGCGAATACAATCGGCGTGCCATCGCCGGTGATTCTTGGTGCTATGAGCGGCAAGCGCAGAAGTGGTGACTATTCGCCGCTCACATACGCTGAGCTGAACGAGTACATCGTCAACACTGAGCGCGGACTGGATGCTGCTGACAGACGGATGAGGCAGGAGCGGGCGCAGGCTGCTGCCAGATCGTCTCCTGCTGCACCGCCTCATCCCGAAATGATCGACCCCTTGTATCCCGATGCTGCACGCCAGCGCACTGAGGCGAACCAATCAACGGGTATTCCGGCTCAGGCACCGCGCACGAATCCCCGCGAGCAGAAGCGGGACGAACTCCAGCGTCAGCTCGATAATGCAAAAACCCCAGAAGAGCAGCAGGCAATCATCAAAAAGATGGCTGGTCTTGCATCCTCCCAAACCACACCTTCATCCGACGCCGACCAACTGGCCTCTTTCTAACCGGATAATCTCATGTCAGATAAACAACAAGACGGCTTGGGCTGGGCAGCTCAGGCAGGGCTGGCTGATGCCGAAAACTACCGCTCTGTGCTGAGGCCGAGTGAGTCCGCACCTGATAATAACAATCAGGGCTTCATGGGTGACATGGTTGACGCAACACAGCATGGCCTGGGGCAGACTATTGCTGGTCTGGCTGAAGCTGGGCATCAGTTGACAGGGCTTGAGTCCCTGCGTGATGCCAGTCTGGGCGCAAACGATTGGGCCAAGGGTCAGATTGATCAGATGAGCGCGTCAGGTCAGGAGTCTTTTCGGAAGGAAATTTTCACGGAAGACGAAAGCGGAGACCTCCGGCTGGGTGATGGCGCTGGCGATATTGATACCTGGCTGCTGCAACTGGGGAGCTTGGCGGGTCAGGTGGTGCCACAAGTTGCGCTCGGTGGCGGTGCTGCATCGCTGGGTGTCAAAGCGGCAAGCCGGATCGTTGCAAAGTCAGCGGCTCGAAAAGCTGTTGCACAGGGCGCAAGCAAGGAAGTGGCGCAGCGTATTGGCATCGACGCTTCAGCTCGGGTGATGGCAAATGGCGGCAAAATGAAGGCCGGTATTGCTGGTCAAGCGCTGGCTGAAACCGGCGTAACGTCAGGCATGGGTGCTCTGGCGGCTCGTGAAGAAGTTGTCGAGCACATGACCGATGTGGAACTGGATGACTCTGAAGCGTTTCAGGAGGCGTACTGGGGCTTAGCCGTTGAGAATCCGGGAACTGATACCGAAACGCTCCGCATGATGGCTCGAAAAGAGCTGGGCGATGACATGGCGCGGGCTGTGGCGCGAGATCCGGCTTTCCTTCTGACGAATCTGGCCATGGGGGCCGTGGGCGGCAAGTACATTGATGACCTGCTGCGCGGTGCTGGCACTGGCAGTCGCCTGACGAATGCTGGAAAACAATTTGTGGCTCAAGGTGTCACTGAGGGTGTTCAAGGTGGCATGGAGCGCTACACGATCAACAGCGAATTGGCAGATCAGGGCATTGATGCTGACCGCGATGTGATGCAAGGCGTCAAAGCGGCAGCAGCGAATGAAGCGGCTCTGGGCGGTGTGCTTGGCGGTGTTGTTGGTGGTGTGAGCAAAGGAACCCCGCCAGAGCAGTCCGAACCGTTCAATATGGATGAGTACATTCGGCAGCAAATATCGCAGCCTGATCCGGAGACCGGCGGCCAGACTGGACAGTCATCGCGTACTGACGAAGATGGTCGCAAAGTAGAGGACATTGACACTCTGCACGTTGATGGCATTGGTGAGCCGGTTGGTGCAGAGAAGCGCCGGGGCCAGTACCGGGGAATTGATGATGATATTCACATCGCGGATAAACAGGGGTTTTATGAAGACGCAGTTCGCTTGCGTTCTGTAAAGCAGATGTTTGAGCGTGCCCAGGCTATGGCTGACCGTGGCATGACCGATGCGGCGGCTCGCATGCAGAGAAAAGCCCAGGAGCGCTATGACTCGGTGTTTGCCGAGTCAGAAGCTGGCGAATCGTTGTCAGGTGGTCTTCCGTCCATTTATACGAGCGATGGGGAGTTGGTTGGTGGTGAATTGATGCCTTCCTCCGCCCCCCCTCGTAAGCCGGGAGAGACAATTGATGGGCAAGTTCGTCGTGAGCCTGGTCAGGTTTCAGGCAGTGCCCCTGGTCTTATTGGCAAGCAGAGCGGAGCGCGGCTTGAAAGTGGAAACCCGGATACGCCATGGGTCATGGAGCACGATAAGACAGCAGCCAATGCAGCGAAAGCCCAGACAGAGCAAGCATTCACTGAGCAGCAAGGTGAGCAGCCGAAGACGAGCAAGGTTTTTGCTACTGCTGAGGAAGATGGTGTTCCAAGCAATGAGCGAATTTCAGCTCTGATTGAGCAGCGCCCTGATTTTGATCAGCATCCTGATGCCGTACCATATGCTGCTGAATCTGCACCTAATCAACAGGATGCGCCAAGTCGTGAGCAGGATGGTGGCATACAATATGAGCAGGTTGATATCCCGGCTCAAGAGCAGCCTGAGCTGCAGATGATGGATGATGCTGGTATTGATTACAGGCCGGAATCCCAAGATCGAACATCCGAGCTGTCTGGTCGGGTCACTGATAAGATTCGTGACCATAAACTGCCTGAAAATTTCAAAGACCCTCGCCTTCTTCGTGAAGATTATCGGGGTCAGATTCAGGGCATGGTTGATCAGCTTGTATTCAATGGCGGAAGCATGGGAGCAGTGACTGCAGAAGGGGGGAATGCACCGTCTGAAAATCCATCTTGGTATGTTGGAATGGATGATGAATACAAACGGGCTGGAACCAATGGCTTCAAGCGAGCTGTCACAAAAGCACTGGCTGGTGAGAAACTTCTTGCACCGGAACGACGTGCAATCGAAGGCATGTTTGAAGTTCTGAAAGAAGAGCGCCGACAAGAAGTGGGATTTGCAAAGCAGCAGCGATCCGAGAGGAATAAGTTCCGGCGGGTAATTCGCGGAGAGCTGAACCCTGTTGAAGCCGGTTTTGTCGAAGCAAGCCCGGAATTAGCAGCATCCATTGTTCAGAATCGAAAGCCCGTGACGCGAGTGATTGACGAAATCACGGACGAGTCATTTGCCGTTGATGGCATTGATGGCTATGGCCGCGAGACTGCGCAAACCATTCAGGATGCTCTGGAAGCAGGAGTGCCAGAAGAGGTCGTCACGCAAGTCGCAAAGTCAAAGGGTGATGATGTACTGGCACTGAACATTATATTGGATCAACTCACTGAGGAAGCAGGCAATGGCAAAGAAATTACATCCGCAAGTATTGAAGGCATTTCAGCAAGTGGAGCGGTGGAAGGAGAACCCGCCTGGACGCAAGAGCCAGCGCCAGAATCAGAAGTCGAGCCAGCTCTCTCAAGCTACGACCAGGCAGACCTTGACCGGCTCAACGAGCAAAGTACAGAGCTGAAGCCAGATCTGACTGAGCCAGAATCACCTGATTCGTTTGTTTTGTCCGGGTCTGATTTACCGGCGGATCAGGCAGAGGCACGGGGGCAGGCCAGCTTGCTGGATTCGCTACCAGATCCGGTAGTGCCACAAGAAGAATTAACCCAAGAGACCCCGGCAAATGCTGGGGTTTCTGCTTCTGAAGCTGTGGAAAGTTCGGATCATCCACCTGTTCGTAACAGGCGCGGGAATCCATTCAAGACACGCGGTGCAGCAAAAGGCCATTTACGCAATAACCCTGGTTACGCAGTGCTTGAAACGAATGAAGGTTTTGAGTTGCGATGGTTGGGTGATGATCCCACTAATCGCGCCGTAAGTGCATTAAGACAGGTTGTGGAGACCCATGGAAATATTGAGGCTGCTGTTCATCGAGATGATATAGGAGATGTCGATTTCCTCTGGGGAACGGAAGGCAAACCACCAACAAAGTCGGGGAAACGAAAGGGTGCCAAGGGGATTTCTCATCTTATTGAAGCCAGAATGAGAAAAGACGGGTTGTCCGAGTCGGAAGCGGTTGCCGTTGCTGGTCGCGTGGCTGAAGTTGTCGCTACCGGAAAGATGTATGGAAAAGTAACTGTAGGTGAAACAAGCAACGTAAAGATCACCGATGGCTCATATACGGCAACACTGGTAAAGCCGCATGACTCGAATGCGTGGCTACTTTCAGGATGGGAAAACTTTGAAGAAGGAAGTAAGCCTGATGGACAGGGCGAGATATACGACTCAACCCAGCCTACGCACCAAAGGACTACACGTGCACGTCCAGAAGTGGGAGCAAGCTCACAAGCAAAGGTTACACCCGGAAGCCCAAATGATTCAAGCGCCGATATAGATGGTGCGGCCAATGAGGCGGCGACCTCCCCTCAAAACGCAACACCAGATCCAACACCCGCACAGATTGAAGCAGGCAACTACAAGAAGGGTCACGCGAAGATTCAGGGGCTGGATGTAACGATTGAAAACCCTCGTGGCTCGAATCGCTCCGGTACTGATCCTGATGGGCACAAGTGGTCAGTCGAAATGAAACATCATTACGGCTACATCAAGCGCACAACAGGCGCTGACGGTGAGGGTGTTGATGTGTTTGTTGGCAAAGAGCCTGAGAGTCAAAAGGTATTCGTCATTGATCAGGTGAACGCCGACGGCACGTTTGATGAGCACAAGGTTATGCTTGGCTTCCGTAATCGCGCCCAGGCTGTGCATGGTTACAAGTCAAATTACGAAAAGGGCTGGAAAGTTGGGCCGGTGACCACCATGACCACGGATCAGTTCAAGGACTGGCTGGCTGGGCCGGATACTGATAAGCCTGTTGATAGCAAATTGCGTGCTGAAACCAAACCAGCCCCCGGCGTTGGCGTTAGTGAAAACACTGTCTTTACTGAAGATGCTGCAGCAAAGGCGCGTGAACTTCTTCGCAAGAAGCTGGGCCAGCATAGTAGTGGTATCGATCCTGAAATCATGCAAGCCGGTATCACTCTTGCCGGTTACCACATTGAGAAAGGTGCTCGCACTTTCGCGGCATATGCAAAGGCGATGACAGCAGACTTGGGTGATGTGGTTAAGCCATATTTGAAAAGCTGGTACATGGGAGTGAAGTACGATCCGAGGGCGGCAAACTTTGATGGAATGGATGATGCTGCGACCGTAGACTCAGCCAGTGTTGAAAAAATTTTAAGCGAGATCAGAGATGAATCAGCCAGACAAGACGTGGATACAGCAGATCGAGAGGGAGTACCGAGAACTTCAGGAGATGGAAGAGAGCGTGACGATGCCGCTGCACGAGTCGATCAAGAGGACATGGCAGCAGACCAGTCCGAATATGTGGCGGAATCTTCAGGCAGTCAGTCCAGAGTTTCCAGATCAACTGGCATTCGTCCTGCAAGTGCGAATGTGGAAGGCGAAGGACGACAATTTGAAGGCGGGAATGCCGGTGACGGACGCAAGGGAGCAGGCCGAGCAGGATCACCTGATGCTGGAGCCAGAAAGTCACAAAATCGAGACATTCGAGTAAAAGCCAAGGCAGAATCCAAGCCTACTGAGCCATCCCCGGCAAACCCTGGCCCCGGTAACTTCCACATCAAGAATCCACTCGATGTCGTAGGTGGTGGTCAGGTTGCCCGCTTCAAGCGCAACCAAAGTGCCATTGAGCTGTTTGTTGGTTTGCGAGATAAGGGCCGAAAAGCAACGACAGAAGAACAAGAGGTGCTGGCCGGGTATACCGGCTGGGGATCATTCGGCCAAGAGTTGTTTCAGGGCAACTGGGACAACCCCAGCCCAAAGGTTGGCTGGGAAGGCCGCGACGAATGGTTGCGCGAGTACCTTGGCCAGTCTGACTGGGAGGGCATGCAGCGCTCGATTACCAATGCGCATTACACTGATCCGCCAACCGTTATGGCTATGTGGGATATGGTCAAGCAAGCTGGATTTGACGGTGGTCGCGTGCTTGAGCCATCCATGGGTATCGGAAACTTTTTTGGCATGATGCCGAAAGAACTGAAAAACAGAAGCAGCCTCTCTGGTATTGAGCTTGATCCGGTAACGGGTGGCATGGCATCTCTGTTATACCCTGATGCTAATGTCAGCGTCATGGGGTATCAGAACTCCAAAACTCCAGACGGCTTCTATGATGTGGTGATAGGCAACTGGCCATTCGAGAATACTGTCATTGCAGACCGCAGATACAACCGGCTATCTCCATTTCTGCACGACTACTTCTTCCTGAAGGCCATTGATCAGACCCGACCTGGCGGTCTTGTTATCGGTATCACATCCAAAGGCACTATGGACAAGAAGTCGTCCAAGATTCGGGCTGAAATGGCCCGGAAAGCAGAATTGGTGGCAGCATTCCGACTGCCGTCTGGTGCTTTTGAGGAATACGCAGGAACCAAGGTGGTTACCGATATTCTGATCCTGAAAAAGCGCGATCAATCCAAAGGCATGATTGCAGATGAGGGCTGGATTGACTCCAAGCCATTCAAAACCCCGCAGGGTGAGGGTGTTGATCTCAATGAGTATTATCACCACAACCCGAATCATGTTATCGGCACTATCGAGTACGGCCACGGCACCACATTCAATCGCCCAGGAATGATTGTTAATCGACCTGAGAACATGCAGGAAGAATTGAAGCGCATAGTCGGCATGGTGCCAGAAGGTGTGTTCAGGAAGGAATCTCGAAGTGAAGCCATCAGCTATGTAACCAACCACCTGAATGACCGAGAAGGATCACTGGTTGATTCGTCTGGGAGATTGTTCGTGGCTCATGGTGAGCACCTTGCACCTGCTGAAGACATCAAGAAGTACTCGGTCAAGTCTCAGGCGGAGACAGCGAAGCGTGAGTCACAGCTACGCAGCTTGATCGGTCTTCGTCGCCAGTATGCCAAGCTGATTGATGCTGAGCGTCATGGTAAACCGGATAATCCGATTCGTAAGGCACTAAGGAAAGGCTATCAGGAGTTCGTTAAGACGCATGGTCCACTGAATGACTCCTATGGATTGAAGTACCTGGACTCCATTGATGACCCGTTCTATCCGTCATTGGCGTCACTGGAAAGAGCAAAGGATGGCAAATGGGTGCCTGCTGCCATATTTGATCGCAGCACCATGAGAACCAAGCCGGTAATGAAAAACCCGAGCATTCAGGATGCCTACATCCTTGCTCGTGGCAGGTCTGTGAACCCTGGTCTGGACGAGATATCCAAGGCAACAGGCAAGAGCAAGGATGAGATTAAGCGCACACTGGTTGACTCTGGTGCAGTTTATGAAACTCCGGATGGTGATATTGAACCGTCGGACATCTATTTGTCTGGCAATGTGCGTCAGAAGCTGCGCTTTGCCAAGCAGGCCTTGGGTCAGGGCAATAAGGAAATTGAGCGCAATATAAAGGCTCTGGAAAAGGTTATTCCTAAGGATGTGCCTTACTTCAATATTGTGGTTCAGATGGGAGCGTCCTGGGTTCCAACCTCTGTGTATGAGGACTACATTGGCCACATGCTGAACCTGAACAGCACCAAAGGGGTTCGGGTTACCTACAAAGCTGGGAGTTGGAAGGCGAGTATTGAAAGTTCTCTGGTGCAGCGGTCTGAAGCGGTTACCGGGTTTGGCACCCCTCAATATGACTTCAATGCACTGGTAAACAAGGCGATTAGAAACCAGGTAGTAACCATTCGCCGAAAACAATCTGACGGAAGCTACCATGTCGATGAGGAGGCCACGAAGGAGGTGAATGGCAAAGTCTCAGATATGAGAGAGTTGTTTGGTGAATGGATCTGGTCTGATCCTGATCGTCGAATCTCCCTGGAGAGGGAATATAACGAAGCCCGTAATGCCTACGCAGAGGCATCATTTGATGGGGCGTTCATGCCAATGGAAGGCATGGCGCTGTCTCTTGGTAGCGGGCCTTTTAATTTGCGAAGTCATCAGCAAAACGCCATATGGCGTGCCATTGTCATGCGTAAGTCTCTTAACGCCCATGAAGTTGGCACCGGCAAAACATTCACCCTGACGGGTATCGCCCTTGAGTCACGACGTTACGGTCTGGCCAGAAAGCCCTTGGTCATGGCGCACAATGCTAATAGCAAGTCGGTGGCGGCAGAGGCTCAAATGATGTATCCGAGCGCCAAGATTCTGTATATCGACAACCTGTCACCAAAGCAGATCAAGACACGCATGAGGCAAATCGCCAATGATGACTGGGATATGATCGTCATGCCTCACTCTCTGATTGATCGCCTGACCTTCACCGAAGAAACCCTCATGAAAATGGCTCGCGATGAGATTGCAGACCTTGAGGCGGAGGCCGAGATGGCTGCCAATGAGGAAGGAAAGGGATTCGACAGGAGTGTATTCAGCGATAATGAGGGTGCTCGTGAACAGGCGATGAAGAAGCTGCGCTCTCCCACAGCGAAAGATCTTGTTAAAACCCGAAATCGCATTATTGAAACCATCAAGAAACAGGCTCAGAAGTCTTCTCGCAATGGGGCTATTCCATTCGAGGAGCTGGGAATTGACATGCTTCTTGTTGATGAGGTTCACGAGTTCAAAAAGCCACCGTTTGCCACGCGAATGCAGATGAAAGGCCTGAATACTCAGGCAAGCGCCAAGTCCATCGCCATGAATTTCATGGCCAGCTACATTCGTGGCCAGAACAATGGTGGTAACGTCCACCTGTTTACTGGTACGCCCATCACCAACACTCTGTCCGAAACATTCCATATGATGCGCTATATCATGAAGGAAGAAATGGCAGATATTGATCTTGATCAGTGGGATGGTTGGTTCGGTTCATTCGCGTCAGAAACTACGGATGTTGAGATGAATCCAGCGGGTGAATACGAAGCCGTGAGTCGGCTGTCCAGCTTCATTAACGTGCCTGAATTGCGCCGCCTGTTTGGTCAGTACATGGACGTGGTGTTCTCCGATGATATGCCGGAGATGAAGCCAAGAAGGACGAAATCAGGAAAGCTATTGTCTGATAGCGGTCTGACGGAGTTGGAAAAAGGCGAGCTGATCAATGGTCGCACCGAAGGTGCAAAAGACCGACCATACAAGAGGGTGATCAACGAGAACTCTGATTTAAGCCCAGACCAGAAGCATGAGTTCGGGCTGATCCAAGGGTATGCGAAGTCATGGCGCGACATGAAGAGTAGGGAGCGGATGGAGGCTATGCGATCCGGTGCTCCAGAATCCCCGATTATTCATGAAAACCTTGCGGCCAAGGCAAGCTTTGATGTCCGTCTTATTGGTGGTGAGCAGTATGCAGGCCAAGAAGGTAACATTTCCGACCACGCCAATAGCAAGTCTTCCAGGGCCATTAAAAACATCGTTGATATCTACAGATCCAACAAGGACGCCAATCAGGTTATCTTTACTCAGATGGGCCTTGGCACCACTGCTACCAAGAAAAAAGTTAAAATAAAGACCTTCTCAACAGTGAAAGACATGGTGGAGAGGCTTGTGCAGGCGGGCATCCCCCGCAAGGAAATCGCAGTTGTCGATGGCAGCACCAGCAAGGACAAGCGCAAGGCGATTGCCGATGCCATGAATCGTTCTGAAATCCGAGTGGTGTTCGGGTCAACGCAGTCGCTCGGGGTTGGGGTAAACATGCAACGCAACCTTCGAGCCATGCACCACCTTGATGCTCCGTGGATGCCTGGCGACCTTGAGCAGCGTAATGGTCGCGGCCACCGACAGGGCAACCAGTGGAATACGGTGCTTGAGTATCGCTATCTGACAGATCGGATTGATGGCCGACGCTGGCAGGTTCTGGCGATTAAAGACAGGTTCATCAAGCAGTTCCTGAAATCCACAGATTCTGACCGGGTTATTGAAGGTGATGCCGCCGCCGACGAAGAAGGCAGCATTGTCGAGTCCTTCTCTGAAGCTGCTGGCGATCCACGAATCCTGATTCGCACCAAGCTGAACAAAAAGCTGGAAAAACTGAAAAACGCCAAGCGCCTGCATGATGTCGGCATTGTCGATGCCAAGGGTATGGTTGATCGTATAAGCCGGAAGCTCTATTACTATGAAACCGAGCTGGCTGATCTGAAGGAAAGCAGAGTGGTTGAAACGGTAGAGAAGCTGTTGCGAGATAACTCAGAGAAAGGTTTTGAAATGATAATTCAAGGTGAACCCTTTTCTGATCAAAAGTCCGCACAGACTGCGATTGACACCTACGCCGCGAATGAGATTACCCAAGAAAAAGGCCGCCAGAGGTCTATAGGGAAGTATCGCGGTTTTGATCTAAGAATGAGCTGGCCAGAGTTTTCGCCTGCTCCGGTAATTACTGTGAGCATAAACGGAAAGCCGATATCGTCGAATGAAACACCAAAGATCGTTAGCCTCAATGCTCAGTTAAGAAAAGTCCCAAAGGTGGCTGAGAACAAGCGGGCGCACATGGCAGAGCTTGAGTCATCAAGGGTTCGCGCCAAGGAAGTCATGAAATCGCCATTTCATCAGGAATCTAGGCTCAAGCAGGTCAAAGAGGAGTTGGCGAATCTTGAGCGAGATATCGAAGAAAACCCGGTGGCTCCACCATCATGGCTTCGTACTGGTGCGCCAGTTGAATCAACCGCGCACTGGAAGGGGGAACCTTACGAGGTAACCGGTCACCGCTGGTCAGAACTTGGTTGGTTTGTAGTGATTAATCGAGACGGAACACCATATTCCGTTCCATACACTGAAGTGATGGATGAACAGGGGATGGCCCTTTATGAGGAGCGCAGGTTTGAGATGCCTGTTGCCGAGCGCAGTAATGATGATAGCGAGGGGGGAGAGATTCTGGCCAGCCTCGCAGACCGAATACGTGAAGCTGCCAAGCTGAAACAGCAAACGAAGCCGCCCACTGAGGCGGCTTTGTTGCATAAAGGCCAAGTGGAAAAGTGGATCAGGGATGCCGACAAGCTGGTTGCTGACAATGTCACCGTAGTGCCGCGCTTCGATGATCTGCCTATCAGCATCCGAACCCGGTACAAGCTGTCCGATACCGGTGATCTGGAAGGCATCTTTGATCAGGGTAATGGAAAGGCCTATGTAATTGCTGACCGGATTCCAGACGCTTCGTCAGCGCTGAAAACGGCCACTCATGAAGTTGTTGGGCACAAGGGTGTGATTGCGTTTCTGAAAGAGCGTGAAGCCAAGGGTGGGCGAGACTTCTTCGGTGTGCTGGACGACATTTACAAGTCCGTTGGACGCAGACCAATAGACAGGATGGTTGGCCGTTATGGCTTTGACTATTCGGTTGATGGCGACCGCCGCAACGCTGTACTGGAATACATTGCTCACTTGTCGGAAACCGGCAAAAAGCCCAGCCTGGTGCAGCGTGCGGTTGGCGCTCTCAAGGCTGCATTGCGTCGTCTGGTGCCGTCGGTGCCTTGGTCAGAGACCGATGTCCTGGTGCTGATCCAGAAGGGCAGGGGAGTACTGAAGCAGCCGGTTGGCGTCACCTCTGGTCTGGCTAAGGGTGACTCCGCCCCGCTTGCCCGTCTATCCGACTCCCTTCTGAACGACGAATCCCTGAGCGAAGAACAGAAGGAAGCCCTTTCCAAAATTGGCCCCAAGTCCGCAAAGGAAACCGCCGTTGAGCGTGTGTCCGAAGCCCTGAGTCGGTGGCGTTTAAAACTGCGCCAAGGCTTGGTTGATAAATATGCAGCCCTGATGGAAATGGACAAGCAGGTTCTTGGTGGTGAAATCACGACAGAAGAAAACATAACCCGTTCGTCGTGGGTGCGTGCCCGAATGTCTGGTGCAGCATCCGGTGCAGTGACCGCAATGATGAATACCGGTCGCATCTATCTGGATGAAAAAGAAGGGGTGATCGATGTTCGGGAAAACAGCAACGGGCTTGTATTTGCACTGAACAAGCTGGGGTCAGCAGCAGAGGTTGAAAAATTCTTCGGCTGGATAGCTGGTAATCGTGCTGACAAGCTGCGTGAAGAGGGGCGCGAAAACCTGTTTGACGACACGGACATTGATGCACTGAAAAGCTTGAATCGTGGAACCCTGCCAGACGGCCGCAAACGGGAAGCGGCTTATCAGGATGTTTTCACTGAGTTCCAGCAGTACCGTGATGACGTGCTTGCCATATCGGAAAAGGCCGGTGTCATCACCGCTGAAGACCGGGCGCTGTGGCGCGATGAGTTTTACGTGCCGTTCTACCGCATTATGGAAGATGAGGATAAGCCGCAAGGCCCGAGGGTAATGAAGGGCCTGTCCCGCCAGGAGGCATACAAGAAGCTGAAGGGCGGAACGCAGAATGTCAACGACCTGCTGCAGAACACAATCATGAACTTCCATCACCTGGTGGATGCCAGCATGAAAAATTTGGCTGCACAGCAGGCCATCGACAATGCCGAGGCGCTGGGTATTGCTGAGCTGACGCCAGAGGCCGCCCGAGACAAGAAGGCCAGCACATTCGTTCTTCGAGATGGCAAGCAGGCCTGGTACAACATCAATGACCCATTTGTGTATCAGGCTCTGACCAGCTTGAACCACACGGGCATGAACAATGCGGCAATGAAGGTCATGCGTGGGTTCAAACGCATGTTCACGAACTTCACGACCAGCACGCCTCAATTCATCATTGCCAACGCCATTCGTGATTCCCTGAGTGCTATCGCCACGACCGATCTGAAAACAAACCCGGTTGGGAATATGGCGTCTGGTATCAAAGCATTTGGCGTCTTGGATCGCCATGGCTACCAGCGTGCCAGGCTGATGGCATCAGGCGGGGCATTTAGCTTTGGTCATGCTTATGGTGAAGATGCCGAGTCCATCCGAATATCCATTGATGGCGAGCTGCGCCGGGCGAAAATCATCCGGGATGCCAAAGGCGTAACCGGGTTGCTCAAGAGTGGCTGGGATCGGTGGCAGGATGTCAGTAATAGCGCAGAAAATGCCAACCGAATGTCAGCATTCAATCAGGCCGAAGAGGCTGGAAAAGGCAAGCTGTATGCAGCGTTTCAGGCGCGTGACCTGATGGATTTTAGTGGAATGGGGGCGTGGCCTGCAATCCGCTTCATGATTGACACGGTGCCATTCCTCAACGCGCGTATTCAGGGTTTGGACAAGCTGTACCGGTCTGGAGTCAAACCAACCAGCAAAGTTGTGTGGAGTATGCTGGGACGTGGTGAGGCGTCAGGCAGCGATAAGCAGGCGGCTGCCCGCTTCATGTCTGTTGTTGGGGCTTTGTCCGTGGCGTCAATCGCGCTGTACTTGCACAACAAGGACGATGAAGAATTCCAGAAAGCACCAGACTGGATGAAAGACACGTACTGGTGGATTCGCTCCGGTGATGATTTGTATCTGGTGCCCAAGCCGTTCGAGGTCGGTGCCATTGCGACGATGGCGGAGCGCCTGGTAGAGCAGGCTGTTGATGACAAGGCAACCGGCAAGCTGTTTGCAGAGCGCATGGGCCACATGATGACCAGCACCTTTGCATTCAATCCCATGCCGCAAATTGCACAGCCGTTACTGGATATTTACTCAAACAAAGATGCCTTCACGGGGCGCGACATTGAAACAATGGGGCAGCAGCGCCTGAGTCCATCAAATCGCGTTTCTGGAAGAACCAGTGAATTTGCCCAGGGCATGGGCGTTGGGACTGAGTATCTGTTTGGTGCAGACAGTAAGCTGACCTTAAGTCCAGTGCAGATAGATCATCTGATTGGTGGATACTTTGGCCAGATAGGAACCTGGGCCGTAGGGCTGGCTGATGTGGGTGTCAGGGCGCTGGCAGGAGAGGAGCGGCCACACAGTCACTGGTATGAGTATCAGCCGGTGCGCCGATTCTACCGAGACCTGAATGCCCCAGATCCCGGTAAATATCAGACCCTGTTTTATGAATCTCTGAGAGAGGCTGCTCAGATACAGGCGGACATCCGACATTTCAGGGAGGCGGGTGAGTTGGTTGAGGCTGCCAAGCTGGCCAATGACAATAAGGAGTTGATGAGTATTCGACGCCGACTGGGACGCACACAGCGCCAGCTATCCCGGATTAATGCGCAGATTCGGCAAGTGGAGCGTGGACAGCTTTCAGCAGAAGAGAAACGCAGGAAGCTGGATCTTCTGAAGCTGAGGAAGGAGCAGTTGATCAAGAAGGTTCAACCGTTGCTGGATGGCATGAGATAGAAAGGGGGCAGTCTCCATTTGAAAAATAATGGCAAGCCCTCTTGATATTTTCCGCCAGCAAAGGCAAGATTTCCCCAGACTGACGAAACTACACCTAAAGCCCGGCGGATTAATTTCCATCGGGCTTTTTTATTGCCTGGAGGAAGCCGGTGGCGAACAGCGTTGAAGGGCTTGGACATGCCATTGTTGGCAGTGCTCATGCCGCAACCTATGGGGGGTCTGGCGCTGCCGTGGTGTCTGGCGCAGCTGCGGCAAAGGAAATTGTGTACGGGCTGACTCCACCAGAGTGGTCGTTCGTTGGTGTGGTGGGTGGCTTGGCCATTGGCCTTGTTGGCCTGCTGGTTAATGTCGTGGTCAACGTCTGGTACAAACGTCAGCAGCTCAAAATCTTACGGGAGCAGTCCAAGTGAAACACTACAAAGAAACAGGAACTGGCGCTGTTGAAGTGGCGATTGTCCACGGCGAATCCCTGCTGGCTGTTGAGTTCGATTGCCCGTCTGATGCCAATCAGGTTCTGAGTATTGCCCAGAAGAAGGGGCACGGAACGGTATTCAAGAGTCTGGGTAAGGATGTAGACGGTACGCTGGCAGCCGGTGATGTGGTGAATCTGGAAGTTCCTGGAACCAGCTTTCTGAAATTCACGCCCAGCAATGCTTCTGCAGAATTTACGGTAAGGGTATATCCGGGATGATACGCCCGCAGGTGCGCAGCCAGATCAGGCCGCAGCGACGATTGAAGACTGTTGTGCAGGCTGTACGCCGTAACTTCATTCGCCTCAAGCCTGCAGCTCAGCAATACATCAAGCTGGGTAGTTTTGACTTTGGCGACGAGTATGAAATCGAAGTCTCCTGGGCAACCACTAACACGAAAAATCAAGTGTTGCTGGGTGACTCACACACATCCACATATTATCTGAACATATCTAATAGTATTGCTTGGTGGTCTAACGGCAATGCGTATTCATTTGATCCGGGTGCAGTCACTATACAAGACGGTCTATTACACACCCTACGGGTGATATCCACGCCAACTACTATCAGAATGGTATTAGACGGAATTGAATTACAACGACTAACCTCCTCTTCATATACCCCTTACCCAGGGGTAGTGAATAATGTGTTACTCGGTAGTTCCAATTCAAACCCTACAACTTTTGATGGGTACATATCAGATCTAAAAATCTGGGCAGGTGGTGACAAGGAATCTGGAGACCTTATTAATGAGTGGCGCTTAGACGATACACTGGAAGATAGTATCATCAGATCTTCTACAGTTGTAGAAGGCCCTGAGATCGTTATCAATGGTGACTTCGGTGGTGGTATGTCCGATTGGGCACCATTAAGAGGTGCCTCACTATCCTCAGGTAATGGCCAAATAACTATCGTCAACGGGGATGCAGGATTCGGCGGGACGTTCCAGCCAATCACGCTGGAAGTTGGAGAGAAGTATATTGTATCAGCGGACTATACCCACGTTAACGGATCTGGATTTTTAATGATTTCAGGTTCGAATAATCTGGGCAACCCGCGTCTGTTAGAGGTTGAGGTTGCAACAGAGGACGCTAACTTCACTCAAGTGTTTACCGCCACACATGCGACTGCATATATAGGTGTTGCTCAAGGTAGCACAGCAACGCCTGGAACTATTTCAAGATTCAGTAATATAACAGTCAAAAAATTAACGGGCGGGACATACGGAACGGCTGTTAACATGGATTCATCTGACTCTGAATTATTTGAAGAGATTGGCGGCCTTTGGTCTGGCCCGGAACTACTGGAAAATGGTGGGTTTGATGAGCCTTCCGGCTGGAATGTCCCGGCATCAGCATCGATTAACAATGGAGCCTGTTGGTTTGATAATTCAACCGCTGAATTTTTGCGGGCCAGCTTATTAGATCGCTTTGAGTCGGGCTGTCGTTATAGATCTTATTGCAAGTTAGAGCATGAAGTTAAATATGATCGCCGGTTCAGACTACCTTACGACGGTAGCGTTTCAAATATTAAGACAGGTGTCTTTGGTGAAAACGACTTCAGGTTTATTGCAGGCGGAAGCGGGTCAACTGTTTTTATTGGGTATCCGAACGGATATACAGGCCGATTAGACGATGTTTCTATTCGTAAGATATTAGAGGTTGCGGTATGAAGCAGTGGTGCATGATTCCATTATCCGCCACCGGCCCGCTTGGCGAGTGGCTTAATAATCGTCCAGCTAATATGCCGGGTAATGCAATGGATCACAGTAATATCCTACTAGTTATTACACCTCCTGATGATGCATTGGCATCAGCAGATCGGGTGGTTTATTTACCACTGGAAGCGGAGCCAGAACAATTAGTTGGCATTATTGGTAATGAGTTGTTAAAGGCAGGTAATGTCGTTTTGATCGGTAGTCCGGGGCAGTTTGAGTCGGCTTATCAGCGCTGGGAGTGGTGGGCCTGGTGTGCGCCATTCGCGTATGACTCTGATGATGCCCCACTGTTTTTGAGGCTATTGGAATCCAGCCCGTTACCGGCTGGTATCACTCGTCATCAGGCGCGTGAGATGATCAAGATGCAGATACAGGCCCCGTCACAATGAAGATCAACGGATTAAATGGTTCGTCGTATGTGGTTGATGAGTACCCAGATTTGTCTGGTGTTCAGGATTCAATCCTGCGTAATGGAAGCACCCTGTCGTATGTGGGTAGCACTGAAAGTTGGTTCTTTGTGGTGAGCGGGCGGACGGTAAGCATCCGCGTGCCGTTTGGCTTTGAGTGGGATGGTGCTTCTATCCCTGGCTTTGGCCGATGGCTGGTTGGTCATCCGCTCGATAATGCCTTTCGAGTTCCTTCCCTGGTTCATGATGCAGGGTATGCGGGCCGCACTACGCGAGTACTGCATGACGTTATATTTTTCCACCTGTTGCGGCAATTTGGTGTTCCGCTTTGGAAAGCGTCAATCATGTACACCGCTGTCCGTATCGGGGGGCATGTGTACTACGCCTCTGAGACCTCGCGCCTTTGGCGTGGCGTGAAGAGAGTGCTTGATCGTAGCTGAGAAAACCACCTTAACCAAACCGGCCACGAGCCGGTTTTTTTGTGCCTGGAGATATTCATGAGTTATTCACTTGGCAGGCGCTCGGCGTCAAATCTGATGACGTGCGACACCCGGCTTCAGGCTGTTGCCAGGCGGGCACTGAGTTATGGCGTGATGGATTTTTCGGTGATAGAAGGCCATCGCAGCCTTCAGCGCCAGAAAGAGCTTTATGACGATGGCAAGAGCCAGATTGATGGAATCCGCAAAAAAGGGAAGCACAACAAAACACCCAGCGGGGCCATGGATCTGCTTCCATATCCTGCCGAAGTAAATGGCATCAACGTCTGGAGTGATCGTCAGCGATTCTGCGTGCTGGCTGGACTCATCATGGCTGCGGCTGCAGAAGAGGGCGTCAAGCTCCGCTGGGGCGGCGACTGGGACGGTGACGGCAATAATGCAGACTCAAATTTCCACGACCTTCCTCACTTTGAACTGATCGACTGACAAAGGTATTGACTATGAAATTGTTAACACTGCTTGCGGTGGGCATTTGCATGTCCGTCTCTTGTGTTTCCGCCATGGCATCTACGCTCGACGCCGCTGATGTTGGATCTGTGATTGGTGTCCTTTCTGCTTGGAATACCCTGCCATTGGAAGGGCAGGTGGTGGCAGCACTTGTGCTTCTGTCACACGCCGCCTCTTGGGTGACTGCTCTGACCCCGACACCGAAGGACGATGTGTATGCAGGCAAGCTCAAGCGCTACACCAGTGGTGCTTACAAGTTTGTGGAGTTGCTGGCTCTGGTCAACGGGAAGGCCAAGCAGCGCCAGTCCAGTACGTCGATGATTGACGACATTGAGGCTGAGTTGCGCGAAAAGTCCGGCTCAATTTACACCGACAATCGGATTACAGTCGGATTCAGTGTTCTCCGTGGTGTGATCGACTCGGAAGGGCTACCCGACAAAGGCCCAATCTTCGGGAATATAGATCGTAAGACACCATCCATTCCATCAAGCGAATTGTCAGATGGCGAGTAAGGAAGAGCGCGAAGCTACCAAAAGGCTATGTGAGGCCAGGTATCGGCTGGGCACATTCACAAATGTTGAGCTGGCAGCAGAGTTCGGTGTGACCGAAACCACGGTGCGCAACTGGGCCAAGAAGGGTGGATGGAAGAAAGACCTGACGCAGTCTGTTCAGAAGCTGACGCGGCGCAAGATTGCAGAAGCAACAAAGGACGCGATTAAGCCAGACCCAGATACTGGCGAAGTTGATGAAGAGAAAGTTGTCGAGGCTGTTGCCTCTGAGGCCAGCCAAGTGGTGCTGAACCATCGTGTTCTGGGTGGTCGCTTTGAAGGTGCAACCACCAATTTACTGACTCGATTGGAAGAGCAGGTCGCGAACGAAAAGATCACCGTTCAGATTCAGGACGCTGCTGTTCAGGTTGATGTGCCTTTGGAGTACGTGGCCAAGGTACTGGATGCGGCTACCAAGTCGTTCGAGCGCATCGTCAAGATTCAGCGCTTGTCGTATGGGCTGGATGAAAAGGAAGAGCAGAAGATGCCGGGTGAAGACCTGACGGACTCTGAGCTGGATCGCAAGATTTCGCGCCTATCGAAAGCATTGAAAGACGACGATTGATAATGGATTTATCTGACCTGTCTCGTGACGAGAAGCTGGAGTTGTATCGGCTTCTGGAGGAAAAGAGCAGGCGGCTGAAGTTCAACCGAATCAATGGCCTATTCCCGGATGAAGGCCCATTACGCCGGGCAATGTACCCGAAGCATGTTGAGTTTTTCCGGGCAGGACTGACCAAAACTGAGCGCCTGTTCATGGCAGGGAACCGGGTCGGAAAAACAGAGGCCGGTGGTGTCGAATTAACGTACCACTTGACTGGCAATTATCCCGAGTGGTGGGAAGGTAAGAAGATTGACCGGGCAATTTCTGCGCTGGCTGCGGGTGATACCAGTGCCACAACGCGGGACATCATCCAGAAGAAGCTGTGCGGTGGTGAGTACGGCACTGACAAGTGGGGCACGGGGTTAATACCTCGTCACCTACTGGGCAAGCCAACGCCAAAATCTGGCGTGCCAAAAGCCTATGAAGAAATCCTGGTCAAGCATGAGCCGACTGGTGAATGGTCAACGCTGAAGCTGAGAACCTATGAGCAGGGCCGAAAAATCTTCCAAGGTACGGAAGAAGACTTCATTTGGATGGATGAAGAGTGTCCATATGACGTTTATGAAGAGGCACTGGTTCGCCTGATGACAACCGGCGGCATTTTCATCCTGACGTTTACGCCGCTGTCCGGCCTGACCGAGCTTGTGAAGTCGTTTTTGTCATCCTGCAAAAGCCAGGATATCAATGACGATTCCGAGCCTCGCTATAAAGTGCAGGCGGGGTGGAATCATGCTCCCCACCTCACAGAAGAACAAAAAGATAAACTGGCCAAAACGCTGAAGCTGAGGCCGCATCAGCTCAAGGCAAGGAAATACGGTACTCCGTCTTTGGGAGCGGGTGCGGTTTATCCGCTGGATATTGAAGAGATCAAAGTGAAGCCGTTCATGATTCCAAAGTATTGGCCGAAGGCATACGGCTTGGATGTTGGGTGGAACAGGACGGCTGGAATCTGGGGGGCTTGGGATAGAGAAAACGACATTGTTTACCTCTACTCGGAGCACTACATGGGGCAGTCGAGTGCGACCGAGCACTCTACCGCCATCAAAGGGCGTGGTAGCTGGATCAAGGGCACTATTGACCCTGCATCAAGAGGGCGCTCACAAAAAGACGGCGAGCGCCTGTTCGATGATTACGTTGATAACGGCCTTGATTTGGTGCTGGCAGACAACGCAGTCGAGGCCGGTATTGTTGCAGTCATGGAGCGTCTGATTACAGGCAGGCTGAAAATATTTGGAACCTTGGGCAATCTCATTGATGAATTTGGCCTTTATCGCCGTGATGAAAAAAACGGCAAAGTTGTTAAAGAGGATGATCACCTAATGGATGCCATGCGCTATCTGATCATGATGTTGATGGACGTTATGACAACCAAACCAATACCGCCTCCATCCAGCTCCAACAGCGGCCCGTCCGACTGGAGAGCCATGTGATTTCCTCTCATGCCAAGCGCCTGCATAAAATCTTGCTGGAGATTGATCACCAACCATCATGGCGGGATGAAGCTGCGCGATGCCATCAGTATTACGATGGTAAACAGTTGTCTCCCGAACTCATTAAGCGGCTACAAGAACGCAACATTCCCCAGTTGATCACTAATCTTATTCAGCCAACCATCAATGGTGTACTGGGTATGGAGGCAAGAAGCCGAACTGATTGGTTTGTGCGGGCTGATGATGATGAGCACACCGAAGTGGCGGAAGGGTTGAATGTTCGCGTCAATGAAGGCTTGCGGACTGCAAAGGCCAATCGGGCCTGTGCTGAAGCGTATTCCGCCCAGGTGAAAGGCGGTTTGGGTTGGGTTGAGGTTAAGCCAAACAATGACCCGCTTGGATCTAAGTACCGTATTCGCCCGGTTCACTATAACGAAATTGAGTTCGACTGGCGCACTGATCCTGACCTGATCAACTGTAACTGGCTACTCCGTAGTCGTTGGGTTGATAAAGACGAAGCCGAGGCGGCTTTTCCGAAGCACAAAGAACTCATCCGCCTTGCGGTGGGCAACTGGGATCAGTACGACACTCGGGCGCACGATGCTGGCGGGGAAGTGCTGAGTAATGCTCATGATGAATACCAGTACTGTACTCGCAAGGTCTCTGATTGGTTGAATGATGTCAGGGATATGGTTCGCATCTATGAGCTGTATTACCGCGTTTGGGAACGGGGTCTGATTATTCGCGATGAACAGGGTCGGGCGGTTGTGTTCAACGAGAACAATCGCCTTCACATGGCCCTGGTGGCGGGGCAGCGAGTTACGCTTGAGAAACGTATGGTGCCATCGCTGCGCTTGAGCTGGTTTATTGGGCCGCACCATGTGGCCGACATGCCAAGCCCACACCCTCACAACCACTTCCCTTACGTGCCGTTTTTTGCGGCGCGAGAGGACGAGACGCTGATTCCGTATGGCCTTATTCGAGGCATGTTGTCGCCACAGGATGAGATCAACTTCAGGCGCATTAAGCTGACCGCTGGCCTGAATCAGAAGCGCATCATCATGGACGATAACGCCACAAAGATGAGTGATGAGTCCTTGCGAAATGAGGTTCACCGGCAAGACGGTATTGTGAAACTGGATGGTAGTGCAACAAAGCGGGACGGCACCAAGCCGCGATTCGAAATCCAACAAGATTCCGGCATTCACCAGCAGCAGTTCAGCGTTATGACGGACTCGATGAAAAACCTGCAGGAGGTTGGCGGTATCTACAACGCCTTCCTTGGAAAAGACGGCGGTGCCCAATCTGGTGTGGCCATTAATAGCCTGGTCGAGCAAGGGGCCACCACTCTGGCTGACATCAATGACAACTATCACTGGGCCAGAAAGCAAGTGGGTGAACTGGTGCTGGCGCATGAAGTGGAAGAGCTGAGGGAAAGGCAGAACATATCGGTCATGGTGCCGGGCAAGTATGGGAAAAAGGCCAAGAAAGTGGTTTTGAATCAAGCTGGTGATGGCAAGGAAGTCAGTAATGCCGTGGCCCACGCAAAGACCCAAGTTGTTCTGGGCGAAGTTCAGCAGTCGCAAGGATATCGAGCACAAGTCACGCAAATGCTTCTGGATCTGGTTGGCAAGATGCCGCAAGAAATCCAGCTTCCTTCGATGAGCCTAATTCTTGATCAGATAGATTTGCCAGAAGAGAAGAAGTCTGAACTTCAGAAAATCATCAATAAGGTCACCGGCCAAGCAGATCCTGACGAAATGGACGAGCAGGAGCGTGCAGCATTGCAGCAGCAACAGAAGAAGCAGCAGGCCATGGATGAGCTGGGTATGAAGGAGATCATGCTCAAGCTGCAAGAACTGGAAGCGAAAATTCAGAAAACCGGTGCTGACACTCAACTGACGACAGAGAAGGCAGGCACAGAGCAGATGAAACAGAAGGAAATGGCGGCCCAGATCAGGCGGGAATCCGCCGTGGCACCGCCGCTTCCAAGACGATTACGACAACCACAGCAGGTAGAACAATGAATGAAGAAAAGGTCAGTCCAGAGCGTATAGAGTCTTTGGTGGATTCGCTGGAGTTCAAGTTTCAACGCGTTGAGCAAACAACCGTGACGGCATGCTGGGCATTTTTGCCAAATGGCTTCCAGGTTGGGTATGGGGATTCAGCCTGTGTTGACCCTGATAGCTACAATCAGGCCGATGGTGAGCAGTATGCCAAAGAGAACTGCTTGGTCGATGCTACCAACAAACTCTGGGAGCTTGAAGGCTACCGTTTGGCTATTGAGCTGAACCCCGTATAGCAAAGTAACAGTTTTAACAAACCCGCTTCGGCGGGTTTTTTTATGCCCGCAATTCAGCGCCGCCAATACAGAAAGCCCATTCATTCGAGTGGGCTTTTTTATTTTCGGACGCCTGACCGATAGACGGCAAACCAACCAAAGAGCAGGTAAACCATGAACGACAAAACTACCCAGGTAAGTCTTGATGAAGCGCTGTTATCCGGTGACCCGGAGTTAATGGAACAGGCGCTGGCAGGGCAAGCAGGCGAAGAGGATGTATTTGTTGAAGTCGATAGTTTGGCTGAAAACAAAACCGTTTCATCCGGCGGGCAGGCAAGTGAGCCAGAGACAGCTTCTGAGGGTGAGCAGCAGGCCGATGAGGGCGCTGCCGATGATCTTGACAGGGTCATTGTTGGCAAGTCTGGAAAGCACGAAATCCCATATTCCGTGCTGGAACAGGAGCGCCACCAACGCCAAGAAGCTGAGCGCGCACTGGAAGCCGAACGCACGCGAAATCAAGAGCTGGAACAGCAGCGTCAGAACAATGAAACGGCTATCAGCAATGCAAGGCAGCAACTCGAAGCCAAAGGCATGGATGTCGAGCAGGTTTTCAGTGACCCCAATGCCATTACCGATGAAACCTGGAAGGAAATCGCTGAGGACTACGGCCCATTGGGTCGAGTGGTTAAGGCGTTATTTGACCAGAAAGACGGCATTCAGCAGGCACAGGCTGTTCAACAGCCCTCTGAGGGTTCGCAACACATTGCGACTGATCCGCTTCAGGTAGCGATTCAAGGGAATGCAGACCTTAGCTCTTGGCAGAACACCGACCCAGACCGCTGGGCACAGGCCATATCCATCGACACAAAGCTCCGTCAAGACCCCGCATGGGCAAACAAGCCCATGGAAGACCGGTTCGCGGAAGTCGCAAAGCAAACCAAGCAAGCATTTGGGGACGACCTTCAATCTCGTGCCCAAGCCATTATTGATAAAACCCAGCCAAATACTCCGTCCTCTCTGTCTGATATAGGCAAGCCTTCCAGTCATAGCAAGCCATTAAATGAGCGTGTAGACAGCATGTCAGATGCTGATCTTATGTCTGAGGTTGGCACTATGTCTGAATCAGATTTGGACGATATTTTTGCGCAGGGTTTTAGTCGAGGAGATCGATTATGACCACCGTAGCGTCAAACCGCGCATTCAATGCCGCACTGTTCACCGAAGCGACACGAAACCGCAACTTCACTAATTTGATGACCGAAGGTGCGCCCAAAAAAGCCAAGGGCGGAAAGGGGACTTCTGCCCAAACATCTTCCCATATGCCAGTTGTCCGAGTGACCGATCTCACCAAGACTGCTGGCAACGAAGTGGAAGTGGACATTGTTCACCAGTTGTCAGCGTCTCCGACAATGGGCGACCGCAAGCTGGAAGGTCGTGGTGAGTCCATGACCACAGCCAGCATGGACATGAAAATCGACCAGGGACGCCACTTGGTTAATGCTGGCGGCAAGATGGCCCAGCAGCGTACCAAGCACAAGCTGGAAGGCATTGCCCGGACATTGCTGTCTGATAATTATTTTAGCCGCCTGACCGACGAAACCACCCTGTACCACTTGGCGGGTGCGCGTGGTTCGCTGCTGGACTCAGATATGATTGTGCCCTTGGCAAGTCATGATGAGTTTTCAGAGATCGTGGTAAATCCGTTGGCCCCACCAACGTATGACCGCCACTACTTTGCGAATGACGAAGCGGGCCTGGATGCTCTGGATTCGTCTGATGTATTCAGTCTGGGCGATGTAGAGCGCGTGCGATTGGGGATCGATGAAATGCCATCGATGCGAATGCAGCCGATCAAGTACAAGGATGATGTATTGGCGGATGAAGATCCATTGTATGTTCAATACCTGACACCGCGTCAGTTCTATGACTTCAAGCAGACCACCAGTCACAAAGACTTGCAAACCCTGATGTCGAACGCCATGCGCCGCACATCTGGCTTCCGTCATCCTCTGTTCATGGGTGACTGCTTCCTGTGGGAAGGCATCCTGATCAAGAAAATGCCGGGTAAGTTCATTGAGTTTGCGGCGGGTCATGTTGTGGATGTGAGTACTAATACCAACAACGCCCAGACCACCACGGTGGCTCCAAACGTGAAGGTTCATCGTAGCATTGTCCTGGGCGGCCAGGCTTTGGCTCACGCCTTTGGTAACTCTGGAACCGTAGACGGGCCGGATGCAGGATTCATCGGCATGACCAAAGAAAATACCGACCACGACAACTCTACCGAAATCTCCATTCGCTGGATGGACGGCAAGAAGAAGATTCGATTTGCCGACAAGAATGGTCGCGTCAATGACCACGGTGTGATCGTTTTGGATACCGCTGTATCTGGCTGATTTTCCCGTGAACTGGGCGGGCTGCTTGCTCGCCTTTTCTGATCTATGGAGTATTTTTTCAATGGCAAAACACAATGCGGCGAGTATTCGTACTCGCACACCGAATGGCACCTATGGCGTGCTCAATAAAGTACATGGTAAGGCCACCATGGCCTCAACACCCGCGAACGATGTGGTGCATGTTCTGCGCTTGGATCAGGGGTGTACCTTCTACGGAATTACGATTCATTACGATGCCATGGGTTCTGGCACCGGTCTGAAGGTAGGAATTTCATATCCCAACCCGCTGAACAATGCCTCCCTGGTTGATGACGATGATGCGTTCCTGACCGTGGCTAGCACATCGTCTGCTGGCAAGTCGGTATGGGACGGCGCGCCGTTTACCACCGAAGCCCTGGTTGAAATCACGGTGACGGTTACCGGTGCAGCAGCAACCGGTGATGTAACTGTTATCCCTGAGTACGTGTATCGCGGTGCGGCCTGATTCGCACGGTAAACCCAGCCCGGCCTTGTGCCGGGTTTTTTGTTTCTGGAGACTGTAATGAAAAATGTTGTGGCCATTGCCTACATTGGCAAAAAGAAAAACAAGACGTTTCGTGGCATCTATTTTGACGCTCGATTCGCTGTTCGCCATGTATCCCCGGAGCTGGCCACTGAAATGGTCAAGTATAAGGATGTTTTTGTAGAAGAAGGAAAGCTCGAAGATATTCGCGAACAGCTTGAGAAGGTGTTTGCCGAAGAAGAAGCACGCCAGTTGGCGGTATCGAAAGAAGCCAACGTGGCTGAACCCTTGGAGGTTCTGCGCTTTGCTATCAACCGCTGCATTGACGCTGGCCAGTCTGATCAGGCGATGACCATGGTGCGGGAAATGTTGGCCCCTGAGCCTACTGAGATGCCGAATCCTGATCCGGGTACTGGTGAGGAAATTGATCGCACGGAAATTGAAGCAATTCAGGCGGCCATTTTGGCTCTTGATTCTGAAAACACTGAAACGGATTTCACCACCACCGGCAAACCACGTGTAAAGGCAGTTGAGCGCGTTCTCGGGCGTGATGTGACCTCTGAACAGGTGGATACTGCCTGGAATGAAATCAAGTGAGTGCTCTGCACATTGACTTCACGGACTTCGGCAAAATTGTTCGTGATGTTCGCCTTGAGCTACCGGGTGTGCTTGATGCCAGTATCCTGGATATGTGTGCTCTGGTGATGGCTGATTTCTGTGAAGAAACCCAGGCATACCGTGAGAGCATCACCTTGAATGCCGGTGTGGCTGCATTTGATCTGGTGCCACCACACAGTGACGCCATTGTGATTGGTATTGCGTCAATCGAGCTGGACGGTCAACTGGTCGAGCCTGGTGGCTATCGCCAGTCATCCCCTGACCTGATTGAATTTGCTGACGTGCTCAAGTCAGATGCCACTGCCATTGTTGTACTCAAGCCTGAAGACGACACAGACCGGGCACCAAAATCCATTCTGGAGCGCTGGCGGCAGGTAATCGGACTTGGCGTGAAAAGCCGCTTCATGCTGCAGCCCAGCCTGAGCTGGAGCAATCCAAGCCTTGGCCTTCAGTACCGTCGTGAGTATCTGCACCGGGTTTCGGCTGCGGCGGCTGATGTCCGCAATGAATTTTCTGTCACCCGTCGTGGCAGCTCCCCTCACAAAATTAATGTCTACTACTGAGGTGGCTTATGTCCACTACGACTGTTAAGACCATCATTGATCGGGTGAAAAATCAGTTGCTGGAAACAACAACTGAAGGTGTCCGATGGAATAATGAAGAGTTGCTTGGCTGGCTGAATGACTTTTACCAGTTCGCCTGTATGCACTTGCCAGACCGCTTTGCTGATGTCCGCACTTTCACTTGCGTTGCGGGTACACGGCAAGACCTGCCTGCTGATATGGAGCAGTTGCTGGATGTCATCCGAAACAAGGATGGTAATTTGAGGGCTGTACGAAAGGTTGAGCGTCGAATGCTTGATCAGACTCGCCCTGAGTGGCATTCGGAAACAGCAAGCACGGTTCAAGAGGGGTGGTGCTTTGATGATATGTACCCCAAGGTCTTTTTTGTAACACCCCCTGCGAGTGCTGGGTCAACGCTGGAAATTAGCGGGTCGGTAGTTCCAACGGCTCACCCTATTGGCGATTACGACGATGCCACCACAACTATCAAGTGCCCGGATAACATGGCACCTGCATCCATCGACTACATTCTGTCTAGATCCTACGGCAAGGATGCTGATTACTCCGGGAACGCCCAGCGTGAACAGAACTCAATGAACCGCTGCCTTAATGCACTTGGTCTTTCTCAGCAAATCCAGTTCAAATCCAGCCCCAATAATCCCGACAACGACCGATAATCCACCATGATTGATTTCAAGCCTATCGTTCGTGGTAGGACTCATGCTGTCCGCTTGGTAGTGACAGACAGTGCTGACGAGTCCTTGGTTGATGTTACTGGCTGGCGTATTCGTGTTGGCCTGGGGCGCTCTCGAAGAGCGCTGGGGACTGAATTTACGAAAGAGTCTACGGGCACTGGGGATGGGGCATTGCTGGGTCAAGTGCAGATTGATTTTAATGCGTCTGAAACATCTGGAATTGGGCCTCATGCCGTTACGGTTGATGTCAGCCTATCCTCTACCTCGGGGTTATTTCGTCCAGTATTGATTGGTGCTGCACAGGTGCTGGATGAAAGCGAATACCTTGAGAGATTTATTCAAAATCAAGCAGGGTCTGGATCAACCTCACAAGTAGCAAACTCTCAAACTGAATCCGTCTCGGTGCTTCTTGATATGTCCGACGACCCGGCTACTGATATTCGGGTTAATGCCATTCTGGAGGTGGATGATCCTCAGCAATCATCAATCATCAGAGCCGTTCGACAATTGGCTATTGAGGCTGAGGAGTCGGCATCCAGAGCTGCAGAATCTTCAGCTCTATCAGCAAAAGCAATTAGAGCAATAGAGGGTCGTATTTCTGACATAGAAACTCGGTGTGATGTCAGTGACTTTATGATAACTGATGCTCCTCGCTCTGGGGATCTTGTGAGGTTGTACAACCCTGGGGTTGATGATGCTCTGATTCCTATTGAAAGACTGGTCGAATTTTTTGCTGCCCAGCCCCTGGTGATTTCATCTCATCAGGCTGTATCTCAGGTAGATTCATTCGCTCCAGCGGGCTATGTGATTTTTACAATTCAGGTCAATAATTCGCTGGGCGTTGTCTTTTCGTTGGAATCTTCAGGTGACAGCCACCTGCTGGTAATTGACTCGACCACTGGTGCGGTGGAGTTGATTAGCTCTCCCGATTCTGGACGATCTTCATATAGCTTCACAGTCGTAGCAACTAATGCTGTTGGCAGTATTTCAATGGGAGTGGACATACCTGTAGGTACAGGCGGCAGCGGTGGCGGGGGATCTGGCGGCAGCAGCGGTGGCGGGGGATCTGGCGGCGGCGGTGACGACAGGTTTGTCATCAACAGTATCGGTTACCTTGTACCCGATGGAATACTAATACCAACTGGCTACATCAAGCCTGGGAGCGAATAAGTGTCAGGACAAGCGTTTGACATCACATTTAACGGTGGGCCTATTGTTGCCAGTACAGATCTAGCCTTAGCTACAGATGGGCAAGAACTGGCAGACTACCTTAACGGGATGCAATCCCGATACAACTATACCCTTTCAGAACTGGCCGTTCCGAAGGCAGACTTCAAACCATCTAAGTTTGTTGTTGTTAATGACAACATCATGAATGTCAGTGATGTAACAAGCGGTATTACAGCGGCACCTCATGAGGGTCAGAAATGGGATGGTAGCTGGAGGCAAGCCAATGTCTCTGTTAGCGGTGATGTGATTACGTTGAGTGGGTTGCAGCGAGGTTATCGTTACCAGAACGATGACCGCTCATACGAAGGCCCTGACGGCCCGATATCGTTACCGCCGATTAACCGCACGTACTCACCCGTTGTGGCGGGTATTGAACTTGATTATCGCCTGATGCCGGGTACTTATATTGCAGTGTCGTTTGATGTGACGCAGTCAGATACAGGCGTGATTGATTTTGGTTTGCACATGCTGTGTATGAATGGGCCGTCAGAGAAGTTTAAAATCCCTCTTTGGTTGCAAATGGCTCGTGGTCAACAAAACACAAACTATTCTCGGCATTACTATCAGAATGTTGCCGTTGATTATAACGGCAGCTTAATAAGCCCCACGGATTTTGACGAAATTCAAATCACACCCAGCAAAAATATTTATGACGAAGCGATTACCAGTGAGTCGTTTATGACCCTTGAGGGAGAGGGCGTGGTAATCCCTGTCACTATTGGTTTGGAATACACCACCGAAGGATTATTGTTTGCCTATTTCTTTTTCAAGGGGCAAATGAGCGGGAAGGCATTGATGATGATTCCAGATCATACAGAGTCGAAGCCACTGGCTCTTGTCATGATCGGCGAGTCTCACCCCGGTAGCAGTGATGACTCAATTTATCCAGGTGATCCGGCACCACCAACCTTTTCAAAGACGATCACGATCGACCGGAGTGCAGATCTGCCTGCCGGTGCTGCTGCTGATACTGTATCGATTGGCAGTCGGACTGCTATTCCTAATGTCAGTCGCGTTCCACAAGCCTCTCCTGATCTGCGTCCAACTCATGCAGAGATTGAGGCATTAAGCTCCAATGATGAGATTCGCCACATGTCTATAGAGGATGTTGTGGCTATCTTCAATGAGCTGAAAAAGGCGGAAGCAGAGGCAGGGGCGTGAAATTATCACTGACCAGTTTTCAAGGCGAACTCCCTGTTGTTGCTGATCGTCTTTTGCCTGACAACGCAGCATCAAGCTGTATGAATGGACGGTATGAGGGTGGGTCTCTCGTTCCTGAGAGGGAGGTTTACCGCAGAGTTGATGTGGTAATACCCGGTGGTGCGAAAGGCTTTCAGATCACTGATGAGACCACCATACAAAATGCGTTCAATAATCCACCTGCACCTGGCTTCTTGACAACAATCATTGCTCAGGATTCGTGGCTGATTAAAACGCCAACGACGGGGGATATTGTCAGAGGGCCGCTGGCATCTGACGCATACGACCGCTGGTACATTGCGCAAGATGGTATTACGCCGCGTGTTCGATATGTCAAGGATGGTGCTACTGGTGAGAAAGATCTGGGTGTCGCGCCGCCAGTTTTCTCCGGGAGCTACCTGTACCAGGGTGCCAGTAAAAGCATCGCCGCTTTTTTCTGGGTCAGGAAGTATGACGCGGGAAAGAACAATGTCTGGGGTGGGAATTCTGATTACTCATGGAATGGCACGGGTGTGGATGAAATCAGCTCCATCACCAATGCCAAAAACGCACTGGTTAGTGATTCTGTGGCGCATGAGTCTGTCTACTCTACGTATGTTGCCACTCAGGTGAGTAGCTTGGGTGAGGAGTCTCGGCCTTGCGATCCGTCTGCTGTTGTCGAACGTATTGAGACGGGAGGTAGCGAGACAGGTGTTGTGATCTACTTGGGTACCGGTCTATTTGCTGATGGCAGTATTGATAAGGTTAGAATTTATCGATCAGATGGCGGTGGTGAATTTGGTTATGTTGGAGAGCTTACTCGTGCCCAGCATGAAGCACAGCAGTTAGAGCAGGGCGGCACCTTTATTGCCCGATTTGTTGATTTCGTACCCAGCTCTCAGCTTGGCGAATCAAATATCACCGCTGACTGGGATGTGCCTGATGCGTCCATGGCATCCATTACAAATGTTGGTGCAGGCCTGTTGGCCGGGTATTTTGGCGGGACGGTCTGCTTCTGTGAACCGTACTATCCGCACGCTTGGCCGGTCGAGTACCAGTACAACTTTGCCGACAACAAGTCTGAGGTTCAGGTGATGGGCATCGTTGCGACAGCAGGGCACATACTGGTTACCACCAACTCGCGTCCGGTACTCATGTTTGGTAATGATCCCGGCTCAATGAGTCAGCAAGTCGTGGATATTGAAGCGCCCAACGTGTCCCAGCGCGGGCTTGTTGATATGGGTGATTACGCTCTTTACCCAACGCACGACGGCCTGATGATGGTTTCGTCCAGTGCCGCAAAGCTGGTGACAAAAGGCGTGTTCAGCAAAGAGCAGTGGCAGTCGCTCAATCCAGATACTTTTGTGGCATTCCGGTATCACGAGGACTACCTGTGTTTCCATGATGGCGGTGCTTTCATCTTCAGCCCAGATACCGGCTATTTCCCGATTGATCCGTGGTCATCATCCTGGAATGTGGAAGTGTTGGATGGATACTACAACCCAGTATCAGATTCGTTTTGGGTTATGTTCGTCGAGAGCAGCGCGACCCGGATCGTCCGCTTTGCTGTTGGGGATGTGGCCGAACTACGCTGGAAGTCCAAGGAATTTCAGGTTCCTCGGGGACTGGCCTTCTCAAGCGCTCGCGTAGAGGGTGATGAAGACGTAGAGTTTATTCTCACCGGGGACAACGGCTATTCCTACTATCTCACTGTTACTGATGATGATCCGTTCCGGCTGCCGCCAGGTCGGCCCAGGAAGCTGAGTATGGAACTCAGGAGTCGTGGGCGCATTACCGGTGTAGCGGTGGCAACATCAATGCAGGAGCTGTACTGATGATCAAGCCAAACTACAGGCAGGTTAATCCAAAGGATAGAAACGCACTTCAGCGTCTGATTTCCGAGATTGAAAAAGCCCTTGGCCTGGGGCGTTCACCATCGCATGACGGCACGTTGGCTACCAAAGGCTATGTCGATGATGAGATCCGAAAGATGAAGGCGGAACTCAAGAAAGAGCTGGGCTAACCCAGCAGTGAAAGCACCACCCAGATTGCCACTGGCAACCCTCCTGCAACAGCGTGGATCATTTTCCAGTCCTGCCACTTCTCCGGCACAAGCCCAGACCAGAATACGGTGATGATGGACAGCGCGTAGCTGCCCATGATGATCGATAGAAGATGCTTGGTTTCCATGTTTATTCTGAGTGCCCTTCATGGATGGAAAGCCTTAATTGGGCCTGTGGTTTTTAAAATATCCAGTAGTATAAAGACCCAGATTAATGGCAAAAAGCGGCTTTTTATTTTTTAAAAATACAATCTAAGCCATTGATTTTTATAGGAATTATGTTGAGATTTAAAATCTCCCGACCTATGGTTGTGCCGGTTCAAGTCCGGCCTCGGGCACCACTAAACATGCGACATTCAGAGATAGCGCCCACTAACCATCCAAGTATTTTTAAATATATTTAAAATAAATTCCGCTCGACTTTAAAATATCCAGTACTGTATTTTTCTACAGTAGTGGTGATTTTGGTAGTGGCATTCAGTGCGCTCCTCTCCGCTTATAAATGGGTTCCTAAACCTTCCTTTTTATTTCTTTTCTTTGTAAATCAATGGCTTAGGCCGGTTTTTTAGTTTGCTCTAACTCCTTTTTATTCCCAAATATTCCCCATTTTCTACATTTTTTATGGCTACCTGGGTTGCCAGGCTTTGTGTGGGTTGTGGCGTCCAGCCTTTTCAGAAATCAGGGTGGGTTTGCTGTGGTGGGTAGTGTTTGTACATCAGTGATAATGTTTCTCATCAAGCCTTGATGTATCTCACGTTGAGCCATTAAACAGTACTGAAGTACAAAACCCTTCTTTTTCTGTGCTTTTTACACTGATTCTGCCATTTATTGATATTGAGGAGTTGGGTGTATGAAACATGTTGTTACTGGACTGAAGTTGGCGGTGTTATCACTGATGGCCTCTGGCGTATTGGCGGGTGCTGATTCGATGGAGGCTGCAGCGGGTAAGCAGGTTTTTTCACATCATTGCCATGCGTGTCATTCTGAAGACCCAAGCCGTAATACATTTGGGCCGAGTCTTATTGGTGTGTATGAGCGCAAGGCGGGTGCTTTGCCTCGGTTTGCTTATTCTACAGCTTTGAAGGAGTCTGGTTTGATCTGGAGTGAAGAGAATCTGCGCCGTTGGGTGGCGGATAATGAAGCGTTGGTGCCGGGAACCCGCATGCGTCATGTGTCCATTACCGATGTGGCTGAGCAGAATTATCTGATAGCTTTTCTGAAAACATTGAAATAATCACATGCGGAGCGCAAAGCGTGTGTTTTGTGCTCTTTTTGAGTGTTATGCGCCTAAAGTCGCAGGTTAATTGAGTTGAATTGTTGAAATTGACGGTTTCTGGTCTAGGCTATTGTTATGCAATGGCTTTTTTACTCATTGTCGCTACTGGTCAGGAATTCCCGAACGGGGTTCAGCAGGGCATACAGCTGCCCGCCCACAAGGTCGGCGGTTGTTAAATATTTCTGTATGCGTTACAAGGAGAACATAACAACAATAACAAAGCAGCAACAATAGCTGCCAGGAGGCGTGCATGAGTACCCTTTTGACCTCTTTATCTTTTCTTCTTGTGGTGGTGTTGGTCACGGCACCTGAATCCAACAGTACGCGACTGATTGCGGCTGACACCATTCGTGATGCGACCCGTATGGAGCATTCCCCTGATTTTACTGATCTGTATCTGATTGAGTCTGAAGATCGTTTTCGTCAGATTCATGTGTATTGCAATGTAGGAGGGTGTTACAAGCTGAGGGGAGCGACGCTTTCTGTGTAGTGAAATCAGGAGCCCTTGTGCAAGCCTGGGCCCCTCTTTCAAATTCAGGCGTTGTCTTTAAGCCAGTTGATCACGTCGTCATGATGTGTCTTGGTTTTTACTTTAGGCATTACATGTCGCAGGGTGCCATCCGGGCCGATGATGAATGTAATGCGGTGAATGCCCATGTATTCCTTGCCCATGAACTTCTTCAATCCCCACACACCGTAGGCTTCAGCAATCTGATGGTCCTCATCGGATAGCAAGTCAAAGTTCAGATCCTGCTTGTCGATGAATCTCTGCAGGCGTTCCGGTGCGTCTGGGCTGATGCCCACTGCAACGGCGTTAACGGATTCCAGTTCCGCCTTGCTGTCGCGCAGGCCGCAGGCTTGTGTGGTGCAGCCGGGTGTCATGGCTTTGGGGTAAAAATACAGAATCAGATTTTTGCCTTCAAAGTTGCTGAGGCTCATGACTTCTGAGCGTTGGTTACGAGCCTGAAAATCCGGGGCCGGGGTGCCAGCTTCGGGCAAATTCATATCAATCTCCTAAAGTTTTAGCTTGAGATCACTGCGAGGAATGCTGCAGCAGAGCAGAATTTCATCGTCGTTGAGCCACGCAAGCGGCTCGTTCACCTGATGGGTATCACCGTCCAGTACGCGTGCGCGGCAGCTACCGCAGTAGCCTTCCCGGCACTGAAACTGGACATCCACACCTTGCGCTTCCATCGATTCCAGTAGCGTATTGGCATGCTGGAATGTGAGCTGTTCCCCGGATACCAGATTGATGGCATAAGCGGGTTTGCTCATTCCATCCAGTTCCAGTTGCGGAGTTGTTTCAGGCTGTTCAGGGTTGCCAGATTCTGGTAAGTACAGCTCGCCTTGTTGAGGGAGGGAAGCTGGTGTGCTGAGTGGCTCCAGTTCAAACCCGGTATTCAAATGGTCGTTTGCCGGTTTGGCCTGCTCCAGGCAGAACGGTGCGTTTGCTGGTTCTGTCGGATGTGATTTGTGTGCGCTCAAAGGTCAAAATCACCCAGGTCTGAAGTGTCAATTTCGCTGTCGATCGCACCGACCAGATAGGAGCTGATTTCAGACTCTTGTGGTGCTACCTGCACGTTGTCGCTGTTTAGCCAGGAGTTAATCCATGGCAGAGGGTTGGAGCGAACGTCAAAGATGGGGTCAAAGCCCAGAGCGGTGATGCGCTGGTCGGTGATGTACTCCACGTACTGACACAGGATGTCTTTGTTCAGGCCAATCATGGAGCCATCTTTGAACAGGTATTCGGCCCACTCTTTTTCCTGATCGGCCGCTTCCTGGAAAATGGCGATGACGTCGGCGCGGCATTCCTGGGCAATTTCTGCAAATTCAGGGTCGTCATTGCCGCGAGCGATGATTTGCAGCATGTGCTGAGTGCCTGTCAGGTGCAGAGCTTCATCGCGGGCGATCAGCTTGATGATCTTGGCATTGCCTTCCATTTTTGCGCGTTCGGCAAACGCAAAGGAGCAAGCGAAGCTGACGTAAAAGCGGATTGCCTCCAGCACGTTGACCGACACCAGCATGCGATACATTTTGCGCTTCAGTTCGCGCAGACTCACGGTGATGGTTTGGCCATTCACGGTGTGCGCGCCTTCGCCCAGCTGCGTGTAAAAATTGCATAGGCTGATGAAGTCGTCGTAGTAGCGAGTGACAGAAACTGCCCGGCGAGTGATGAATTCATTGCGGGTGATGTCATCAAAAATCGAAGCGGGGTTCGGCACGATGTTACGCACGATGTGCGTGTAGGAACGACTGTGAATCGTTTCGCTGAATGACCAGGTTTCGATCCAGGTTTCCAGTTCGGGCAGGGAAACCACGGGCAACAGGGCGACGTTGGGAGAGCGACCCTGAACCGAATCCAGCAGCGTCTGATATTTCAGGTTGCTGACAAAGATGTGTTTTTCATGGTCGGGGAGGTCAAGGTAGTCCTTGCGGTCATTGGTCAGATCCACCTCTTCAGGACGCCAGAAAAACGACAATTGTTTTTCGATCAGATTCTCAAAAATCTTGTGTTTTTGTTGGTCGTAACGGGCAACATTAACGTGCTCGCCAAAAAACATGGGCTGGGAAAAGGTGTCAAATTCGGCGCGATTGAACGTGGTATAAGGCATAACCTGTGTCGTCTCGATGCGGTCAGAAGTCCGGGCATATTATAAAGGGCAGAAGACCGGCATGTCGCCGGTCTTCTGGATTTGTTGCGGTGTTTGTTTGCTGTTCTGAGAATGATCAGATCTTGCAAGCACCGCCTTCACAGTCGTCTTCGGCTGGCCCGGATTGTGGGTCTTCCATGCCATCGCGGGTGTTGTGGTAATACAGGGTTTTTACGCCGTATTTGTAAGCCATCAGCAGGTCTTTAAGAAGTTGCTGCATGGGCACCTTGGAGCTGTTGAAGCGGGTCGGGTCGTAGTTGGTGTTGGCAGAAATGGCCTGATCAATGAACTTCTGCATGATACCAACCAGTTGCAGGTATCCCTGATTGTTGGGAATCTGCCACAGCAATTCATATTGGTTGCGCAGGTGTTCATATTCCGGCACAACCTGCTTCAGAATTCCATCCTTGCTCTGCTTGACGCTGATGTAGCCACGAGGTGGCTCGATGCCGTTGGTGGCGTTACTGATCTGGGATGAGGTTTCCGATGGCATCAGGGCCGACAGGGTTGAGTTGCGCAGGCCGTGTTCACGAATGTCGTTACGCAGTGCTTCCCAGTCCAGATGCAGCGGCTCTTCGCAGAAAGTATCGACATCTTTCTTGTAGCTGTCGATGGGCAGTATGCCTTGTGCGTAGGTCGTTTCCTCGAACATCGGGCACGCGCCCTGTTCCTGGGCCAGGCGGTTGGATGCTTTCAGTAACCAGTACTGCATGGCCTCAAAAGTGCGGTGAGTCAGGCCGTTGGCGCTGCCATCGGAGTAACGCACACCGTGCTTGGCGAGGTAGTAGGCGTAGTTGATCACACCCACGCCCAGAGTACGACGCCCCATGGAAGCCCGCTCTGCGGCGGCAACCGGATAATCCTGATACGTCAGCAGGCTGTCGAGGGCACGAACGATCAGATCGGACAGCGACTCCAGTTCATTCAGGTCTTTCAGGGCACCGAGGTTGAAGGCTGCCAGAGTACACAGGGCGATCTCGCCGTTCTCATCGTTGATGTCGTTGAGCGGCTTGGTCGGCAAGGCGATTTCCAAACACAGGTTGGACTGACGAACCGGCGCTTTCTTCGGGTTGAACGGGCTGTGCGTGTTGCAGTGATCCACGTTCTGAATGTAGATACGACCGGTACTGGCGCGCTCCTGCATCATGGCTGAGAACAGGTCAACAGCCTTGATGGCTTTCTTGCGGACACTCTCGTCTTGTTCGTACTTGGTGTAAAGCTGCTCGAAACGCTCCTGATCTTCAAAGAAGGCATCGTACAGGCCCGGTACATCGGATGGCGAGAATACAGTGATGTGGCCATTGCGAATCAGGCGCTCGTACATCAGCTTGTTGATCTGAATGCCGTAGTCGATGTGACGCACGCGGTTTTCTTCGACGCCGCGGTTGTTTTTCAGCACCAGCAGGTTTTCAACTTCATAGTGCCAAATCGGGTAGAACAAGGTTGCAGCACCGCCTCGAACGCCGCCTTGCGAACAGGATTTGACGGCAGTCTGAAAGTGCTTGAAGAACGGAATGCAGCCGGTGTGGAAAGCTTCACCGCCTCGAATCGGGCTGCCCAGAGCGCGAATGCGGCCACCGTTGATGCCAATACCAGCACGTTGGGAAACGTACTTCACGATGGCGCTGGCAGTGGCGTTGATAGAGTCGAGGCTGTCACCGGCTTCAATCAGAACGCAGGAGCTGAACTGACGAGTCGGCGTACGCACACCCGCCATGATCGGAGTTGGCAAAGACAGCTTGAACGTCGAAATGGCATCGTAGAAGCGCTTGATGTATTCCAGGCGACGCTCTTTCTCGTAATTGCTGAACAGGCAGGCGGCAATCAGCAAGTACAGAAACTGGGCGCTCTCAAATACTTCGCCAGATACCCGATTTTGTACCAGATACTTGCCTTCCAGTTGCTTGACCGCCGCGTAGCTGAAGTTCAGGTCGCGGTTGTGATCCAGGAAGGTTTCCATTTCGGCGTATTCTGCTTCGGAGTAATCATCCAGCAGGTGCTTGTCGTAGCGCTTCATATCCACCAGCTTGCGCACGTGCTCCAGCAATGTGGGCGGCTCAAAGCGACCGAAGGCTTTTTTGCGCAGGTGGAATATGTTCAGGCGAGCGGCCAGGTATTGATAGTCCGGTGATTCTTCGGAGATCAGGTCGGCAGCGGCTTTGATCAGGGTTTCATGGATTTCAGATGTTGGAATGCCATCGTAAAACTGCAAATGGGCGCGCAGCTCCAGTTCAGATACGGAAACACGATCCAGCCCCTGGGCCGCCCAATTGAGTACCTTGTGAATTTTTTCAAGGTCCAATGGTTCCTGGCGACCATCTCGTTTACTCACTTGTAGATCGTTATTCATTAGCTCTGTGCCTGTTCAAATGGTGATGACGGACATCCATGCATTACACAATCGTGTATACAGATCGCAACCGCTGATTTGAGTCAGGCGGCGGATTATCGTCAATTTATGATCGCTGGTCTGTGTCTCTGTTCTGACTGCTGACCTTTGATTCAGAGGTCGGTCTGACGGTTCTGGAATGGACAGCGAATGGCTGAGGAAATATTAGCCTGTTTTCAAGGTGTAGCACCTGGACTTGTTTGCCCGTCAGATTTTTAAGGCGGCACACGATAATGCTCCGATAGTCTGATTTCAACCCTATATCTTGTGTTGTCATTCTGGAGTCAGGAAAGTGTGCCGGGATTCATTGAAGTGGCTGCTGGGTGCTTGACTTTGATGCGTTCTTTTGTGCCATAAAAGCAAGACTCTGTGCCAACCGAAGAAACTGTTTCGTGCGTGCTTCGGGGTAGGCGGTTGGACAGCTATACTCACGTTGTCTGATCTATCTTGCTGGCATATTTGTCAGTGTGTCATTGATGTATCTGGAGAGAAGTGCTTAATGGAATCCCGAGGTTTCGGACAGATTCAGGAAGAATGCTGGAATATTCTGATTGTTGAAGATGATGAGCGGCTGGCTTCGTTGACGCGAGATTATCTCGAAAGTAACGGGCTCCGGGTCTCGATTGAGAATGATGGCGCGCGCGCCATTGAACGCATCAAGCAGGAACAGCCTGACCTGGTGGTGCTTGACTTGATGCTGCCAGGGGAGGACGGACTGGCGGTTTGTCGCATCGTGAGGCCTCACTATCATGGCCCGATTCTGATGCTGACGGCGCGTACCGAGGATCTGGATCAGGTGTTGGGTCTGGAGATGGGCGCAGATGATTATGTAGCCAAACCGGTCAGGCCACGCGTGTTGTTGGCCCGGATTCGGGCGCTATTGCGCCGCGTCAGTGAACGGCCAGAAGTGCCAGTTCCGGCGGTGGGTACCGACAGTCGCCTGACATTCGGCAATCTGGTGGTGGATAACGCCATGAGAGAAGCCTGGCTGGAAGGCAAAAGTATTGACCTGACCAGTGCCGAGTTCGACCTGCTGTGGCTGCTGTGTTCCAGTGCCGGGCGTGTCCTGACGCGAGAGGAGATTTTTCACAAGCTGAGAGGGATCGAATACGATGGACAAGACCGTTCCATTGATGTGCGGGTTTCCCGAATTCGGCCCAAAGTGGGGGATGACCCGGACAGCCCACGCCGTATTAAAACGGTGCGTAGCAAAGGGTATCTGTTCGTTAAAGAGCTGTAGAACGGTATGAATTCGGCATTCGGGCGGGTTTTCAGTGTCCTGGTGATGGTGTTGTTGATACTGGTGGCGCTGGCGCTGGGAGGTTTCGGGCTGACTGAGCGTGTGCGTGAAATGGCACATTGGGACGCGCGTCTGGATCAGCTCAGTCGAGTACTGCGAGATCACCCGACGGTGGATAGTGCCGTGTGGCAAAGCTCGTCCACCGAGCTGATGGCGACAGTGCATACGTTGTCCTCCCTGCCTGCTCCCTTGCAGCAGCGCCTGAAGCGGCAGTCTGCGGTGGCTCAGCGTGAGTCCGGGATGTTGTCGATGTGGATGTATCTGGAGCATGAAAACGTGCTGCAGTTGCCGCTGGGGGATCGTGCGGATCGAGTCATTCACTGCCTCTCTCATGTGCTGGACTGGCATTGGCAAGAAACCGGTTTGACCATAGAGCAATATGCGCAGTGGCTGCGGCCAAGGCTGCCGATGTACTTTTTGGCTTCAGAACCCAGTGAGCTGGCTCCATTTTTGGTGGTGGATGATGGTCGTTTTCTGGTCGTGGGTGACGAATCTTTTTGGCAGCATCAATACAGTGGCTGGGTGGTGGTCTTCGTGTCTTTGTACGCGTTGGCGGGCCTGGCGCTGGTGGTGTATCGCCAGGTATCCCTGATTGAAGGGCGCTTGAATACACTGGATCAGGCAACTCGCCGCTTGGCTCAGGGGCACTTGTCGGCTCGTGTCGTCGTGCGGGGGCAAGATCCGGTGAGTCGTTTGGGCACTTCCTTCAACAAAACCGCCGAGCACATCAATCGTTTATTGGATATTCAGCGTGAGATGGTGCGAGCGGTGTCGCATGAACTCAGAACGCCGATTTCCCGCATGACCTTTGCGCTGGAAAGCCTGTCGGACATGACGGCTGAGCAGCCGGTGGTGCAACGCTCTATTCAGAATATGGACGGCGATTTGCAAGAGCTGGAGCAGTTGGTGGATGAAATTCTGACCTATGCTCGTTTGGAAGAAGGTGGCCCGTTGCTGGAGTTTGAGCGCACCAGCCTGGAAGCCATTGCCCGGCAAGTAGTAAGCGAGGCCTGTCCGTCGGGCAATATCCAGGTGACCTTTGACGGAACCGTGGATTATCTGGATGCCCTGGCCGAGCTGGAACCCCGGTATCTGCATCGGGCGGTTCAGAATCTGGTGGGTAATGCCTGTCGCTATGCGCGCAGTCGTGTCATCGTCAGTTGTGAAGTCACAGAAGAAACCTGCCGGGTCAATGTCGAAGACGATGGCCCAGGTGTCCCGGAAGCCGACTGGGGGCGTGTGTTTATGGCTTTTGCACGCCTGGATGACAGCCGCACGCGTACGTCAGGCGGTTTTGGCCTGGGGTTGTCTATTGTACGAAGAATCGCTTATTGGCACGGCGGACGGGCGATTGTTGGGCGCAGTGAAACGCTGTCAGGGGCGCGTTTCAGTCTGGTGTGGCCGCGTTATCAGCAGGATGACGTTTAGCCCCTTTTTTTGCTTTCTCAGAACCGCTAGCTTGATACCGGCTCAATGCCTTTCAGTTGTGTCAGGCAGGTATCCAGAGACTGTCGGAAAAAATCCTGTAGGTAGGCGTCCTGATGATTTTCGGCTCGTACCGCCGCGTACAACGTTGGCCAGACGCCCTGTTTGCCTAATGGTCGTGCGGTGATGAGCTGGTTGTCCAGATAGGGCTGCAGCGCCCAGTTTGGCAGGCAGGCCACACCACGTCCGCTGGCCACCAGTTGCACCATCATCAGTGTCAGTTCAGTCTGTCGGGTTGCCAGCGGTTCGATCTGGGCCGGGGTCAGAAACCGCTGAAAAATATCCAACCGCTGTTGCTCAACCGGGTAGTGAATCAGGGTTTGGCTCTGCAGGTCGATGGCTTCAATCGCTGTCTTTTGAGCCAGAGGGTGCTGGTTAGCCACCGCCAGAAGCGCCTGATAGCGAAACAGAGGTTGATAGTGAATGCGGCTGTCGGATTCCGGGTCGGATGTAATCACCAGATCCACATCGCCGCGAATCAGCGCAGGCAGTGGCTCGAAGTGATGGCTGGTACCCAGATCAATTTCCACATCTGGCCAATGGTCCCGAAACTGATTGATGGCGGGCATCAGCCAGTCAAAGCAACTATGACATTCAATCACCATATGCAAGCGCCCTTGCTCACCGCCTGCGAGTTTCTGGATGTTGCGTTCGCAGCTTTTCAAAGCGGGTAATACCTGGTCGGCCAGTTGCAACACTTCCAGTCCGGCACGGGTGAACCGAATGGGTTTGGTTTTGCGAATAAACAGGCGGGTATTGAGCCGGTCTTCCAAATCCTTGATCTGGTGTGAAAGCGCAGATTGAGTGAGGTGAAGGCGGCGTGCGGCTTCAACAAGAGTGCCGCCATCGCGCAAGGCGACAAGGGTTTTCAGGTGTTTGATGTCCAGCATGTGTTGAAGCCTGCTCATGTCTTGATGTGCTTTATATGATAAAAGCTCAGGATTCAGGCGGGAAGCGTTTTGTGACTGGAGAAACTGGAGAAGAGGAGAGGCACTGGCGGTTGCCAGTGCCTGAAGAGCGTACTCTGGCGAATCAGCCTTGCTGGCTTTGCGTCAGCAGGAACTCCATCAATGCTTTCTGGGCGTGCAGGCGGTTCTCGGCCTCATCCCAGACTACAGAGCGTGGATCGTCCAGCAGAGTTTCGCTGACTTCCTCGCCACGGTGGGCGGGCAGGCAGTGCATGAACAGCACGTCATCGGCGGCCTGATCCAGCAGAGCTTCTGTCACCTGATAGGAGGCAAACTGCTGTATGCGTTGATCTTGCTCGTCTTCCTGACCCATGGAGGCCCAGACATCCGTCACCACCAGGTGCGCGCCTGCAACGGCTTCTTCCGGAGAAGCACACAAGGTGACAGAGTTTTTGCAGGTTTCCAGCAGCTTGGCGTCAGGTTCAAACCCTTTCGGAGCGGCAACATTGAGCTGGAAACCCAGCATGGTCGCCGCATTCATGTAGGAATGACACATGTTATTGCCGTCACCAATCCAGGCCACGGTTTTACCTTTCAGGCTGCCGCGATGTTCAACAAATGTCTGAATGTCGGCCAATAATTGGCAGGGGTGGAAATCATCCGTCAGGCCATTGATCACTGGCACCTGAGAATGTGCAGCAAAGCGCTCAATCATGTCGTGATCAAAGGTACGAATCATGACGATATCGACCATGCGAGACAGTACGCGCGCGCTGTCTTCAACCGGTTCGCCGCGACCCAATTGGGTGTCGCGTGGTGACAGGAAGATAGCGCTGCCACCAAACTGGGTAATGCCCGCTTCAAATGAAACGCGGGTGCGTGTGGAGGACTTTTCAAAAATCATACCCAACACGTAGTTTTTGAACGGTTCAAAAACCTCGTGGCGGTGTTGCATGGCTTTTAATTCAATTGCCCGATCGATCAGTTGGTTGAGTTCCTCCACGGATAGATCTTGCAGGGTCAGAAAATGTCTCACAGTGGTTCCTTGCTTCATTATTGTTATGCCAGTGTGTCGATCAGTGCGCAGACGCCGTCCAGAATCTGGTCAGCCTGTTCCTGAGTCATATTCAGAGGTGGCAGCAAACGAATGACATTGCCTGCTGTTACGTTCAGCAGCAGGCCCTGTTCCAGTGCGGCGGCCATCAGGTGTGGGCAGTCCTGATTCATCACCAGACCCATCATCAGGCCACGGCCACGAATTTCGACCAGCTTGTCGTTGCCTTTCAGGCGCTCCTCGAAACCCTGAATCAGGTATTCGCTCATTTTCTGAACGTTATCACACAGGTTTTCGGACACGATGGTGTCGACAACGGCAACAGCAGCGGCGCACGACAGCGGGTTGCCGCCATAGGTGGAGCCGTGACTGCCCGGCTGCAGAATTTGAGCGGCTGCACCGCGTGCCAGACAGGCACCAATCGGAACGCCGTTACCCAGACCTTTGGCCGTGGTCACGACATCGGGCAGAACGTCCAGTTGTTCATAACTGAAGTAAGTGCCGGTACGGCCATTGCCGGTCTGGATTTCGTCCAGCATCATCAGTAATTCGTGTTGATCACACAGTGCCCGGATGGCTTGTACGTATTCCGGTGTGGAAGTCGCCAGGCCGCCTTCGCCCTGAACGGTCTCGAACAACACGGCAACCACGTTTTCATTGGCTGTGATCACGGCTTCGGCTGCGGCTGCATCGCCATAGGGCACCCGCAGAAAACCACTCAATAATGGGCCAAAGCCTTCTTGTGCCTTGGTATTGCCGGTGGCACTGAGTGTGGCCATGGTGCGGCCATGGAATGCCTGAGTCATTACGACAATGACTGGCTCGGTAATCCCGCGCTGGTGGCCATATTTACGCGCAATCTTGATCGCTGCTTCGTTGGCTTCTGCACCGGAATTGGAAAAGAAAACATTCTCCATACCAGACAGGCGCGTCAGACGCTCTGCCAGTGCTTCCTGGCGTTCAATGCTGTACAGGTTGGAGGTGTGGATCAGGCGGCTGGCCTGTTCGGTGATCGCCTGGGTGACGGCAGGGTGAGCGTGGCCCAGCCCGCAAACGGCGATGCCGCACAGAGCGTCGAGATAGCGGCGTCCTTCTGTGTCGGTCAACCAGCTGCCATCGCCCGATACAAAGGTTGCCGGCAGACGGCCATAGGTGTTCATAACGGCTTGCATGGTGTCTGTTTCCTCAAACGCAAAAGGGCAGCGATAGCTGCCCGTAAAGAAACGAAATATACGATCTGTCGATTAAGATGTAAATAGGAAACGGTGTCCGATCCGTATGGCAGCAGTGCGGTGCGATTTTGCCTTATCCGAAAGTCGGATAAGGGGGTGTGCATTCCTTTGATCGAGGTCACTCAGGCATCACTCGGGGAAGCTCTTGATGGCGATGTGGTAACGTTGTCATCCTGGTATGCGCTGCTTAATCGTCGTCTGATTCATCACCCTCGTCTTCGGAGTCGCTATTCATCGCAGCGGGTGATGCGGTGAAGTAGACCTGCTTGCGGCTCAGAGCGTTTAAGTACCCTTGCCAGGCTTTTTCAATCAAGGTGCTGGCTTCGCGTTTGCCCTGACACATGGTGACAAACTGCTTTTCCATGTCATCCGTAGGGTCTTGCAGTCCTTCATGGAGAGCTTTTAATACATGCCCCTTGTTTTCCAATACCTCGGCTTGAGCGCGAGTGAAATCGCCGGAGCGATGGAATCCGTGTGGAAAATTTTGATCGTCGTAATATTTTCTTGGGCTATCAAAGCTCATAAATGGCTCCTTGAATGTGTCAACCGTTTGATGCCGTTAGCTGAACATAGAAGGAATAGATGACAGTCGTGTTGATGCTCAGGTGATGTTCAAAGATGTAGAAATGATGTTCAAGAGGGGGATGGCCGGGCAGCTCACCGATCTGCAAGAGAATGAGTGCCAGGCTGTTTCAGGAGGTTGGCCGAATGCCCGGAAAGATCAGTCGATGCCCAGCCATTTATGGGTTTGCAGGCTGAGTTTCCATTGTGGGTGTGTGAGGCAGTATTCAAGGGTTTGCTGGGTCGTGTGGGTCGGAATATTCTCGGCGCTGATCTGGTCTGAGGCAATCAGAGCGGCGGTGTCCATCGGTTGTAAATACCGATGTTCAGCGTGAATCGCCTCAAAGCGCTCCGGGAGCGCATCGGGTTGTGGATACACCAGTTTGAGCTCATGGCATTGTTCAACGACGATTTCGGAAGCGCCCTTGGGGCTGAGACAGACCCAGTCGATGCCATTGGGAACGGGCAGGGTGCCGTTGGTTTCAATGGCGATGCTGAACCCGGCGTCGTGCAGCTGCTGAATCAGGGGAGTATCGAGCTGCAACAGTGGCTCGCCGCCGGTGCAGACAATGTAGGGTTCTCCCTTGTCCATACCTGGCCAGAGTTGTTGAGCCAACGCTGTTAATTCTTCCGCTGTGTACAAACCGCCATTCTGGCCATCGGTGCCAATGAAATCGGTATCGCAGAATTGGCAGATGGCCGTCTGGCGGCCAGATTCCCGACCATTCCAGAGATTGCACTTGCTGAAGCGGCAGAACACCGATGGACGTCCGGCCTGAGCACCTTCGCCTTGCAGGGTGTAAAACATTTCCTTGATGCGATATTGGGTTTGGCTCGGCATCGTTTATTCGTACTCAAGTGGGTCGGACTGTTGATTTTCGGCAAAGGCCTCCAGGCGTTCAACGCAGGAACCACACTTGCCACAGGCCTTGTCGCGGCCGTTGTAGCACGTCCAGGTTTTGCTGTAATCCAGCTGCATGGCCAGACCGTCTTTGAGAATGCCGATCTTGTCGGTGTTCAGGTACGGTGTGACGATTTCAACCGCATCGTAGTTGGCAACCTGGGCCACTGCGTTCATGGCGTGGACAAACTCCGGGCGGCAGTCCGGGTAGATCGCATGATCGCCAGAATGAGCACCATAAAAGACCTTGCTGGCCTGAATATCAACGGCGTAGCCAATGGCCAGTGATAGCAAAATCATATTACGGTTGGGCACCACGGTGGACATCATGTTGCTGTCTTCGTAATGACCTTCCGGGATGTGCTTGTCAGTGGATGTCAACGACGACGACTGCAGCAACTGGTTGATGGCCGTGATATCAATCACCTTGTGTGGCAATTGCAACTCGGCACAAACACGCTGGGCATAGCTGACTTCCTTGTCGTGTTTTTGACCATAATTGAACGTCAATGGATACAGTTCGTATCCTTGCTGCCGGGCCTTGTTAAGAATGGTGAAGGAGTCCATCCCGCCGGAATAAATTACGACGGCTTTTTCAGACATGATGACCTCTGGGGTAAGTGCTGCGAAAAACGGTCGAGTATACCTTAGCCGGGCAGAATCGACCGCATGTGAATGGGATCAGAAATTTTGTTGCGTCAGCCAGGATGTATACAGCTCGGCAGGGAGCGCGCCCTGTGACAGCAGTTGGCTGTAGAACACCGGCTCAAGAAAGGTGTTTCCTGTTTGTGCTTTTGCGTTTTGTTTCAGTTCTCGTAACCGGGCCAGTGACAAGGCCGTTGCGGCGTAGTGGCCGGGATTGGCTTCAATGTGTCCCAGTCGTTGTTGGCAGGATTCGGAGGTCGATGCGCTGTGTTCGAGGCACATATCCAGCCGATCCTGAAGTGGCCAATCCAGCGCGTGAGTCGCCGTATCCAGTATGAGATCGAGTTGCGCGTTCAACTCGCTGATCAGCACTCCTGCTTGTTCTTGCTGGCTGCGATAGCCGCCAATGTGACCGGCCAGCTCCGCACCGAGCAGCGGCCATCCGGCGGCTTGCCAGCCCAGTCCGGGCGTTGATAAAAAACGCGGCAGTTGCGGGTTTTCCATCGCCAAAGCGGTTTGCAGATGCAGGCCTGGCAGCGTTTGCTGATACAGCGCTGAAGGCCACTGTTGCAGGCTGTCCATGGCGTTTGAGCTGGCAACGTAGTAGAAACCGGGCTTTTGAATTGCTGTCACGGGTGGGTAATAGCCTTGCTGTTGCGGTGCCTGGGTGATGACCAGCGGGGTTTTCGGCAAGCGTGCGAACAACTCTGGCAGACGGTTGTTGAGTTCTTTCAAGCGAGTCTGGCTGTCTTGCAGAGCCTCGGTAGCTTGAGGCTGGTGGGTCGCCATCCAGGTGCGTAGCTGGGGCGCGAAGGCTTCGCCTGCGTCCAGTTGCAGCAAGGTAGATAGTTGTTGTTCCAGTGTCTGCAGGCGTTGGGTGGCCGCCAGGTGGGCTGCCTGAGCCAGTGTTGTCTGAACTGGCGGGTTGGCTTGGTTGTCCTGTCTGGCCAGCGTAGCACCCTGAAGCGCCAGTGTTTCGGCGTAGCATTGTTGTTTCAGGCTTTGTCTGGGGGTGTCCAGTGGCTTCGAGGTGTCGGCACCGCTGTTGCCGACAGCCGTCTTGAGCTGTCGCAGTGCGGGCAGTAGTTGGTTGGTTAATATGGCGCGCGCGCGCTTTTCCAGAATGGCCTGGCTTTTGGGGTACAGCGTTAATCCATGGATTTTTTGCTGGATATCACGCCAAAGCGGTGTGGGGTGTGCGCTGTCTGAAAAGGGGAAGCCTTCAAGCCATTGAGCCAGATCGGCCTGCAATTGTTGCTGGATAGAACGAGGTGGAACAATACCGGCCTCGTTCGTGAGCGTGATCTGTTGTTGCCATTGCTGCAGCAAAATGGCCGAGGCTTGCAGGCGTTTGAGGTAACGATGAAACCCTTGAATATCCTGTACGGGCTGGTGCTCTTGCAAGGTCTTGGCAATGCGCTGATGCCATTGCTGATGTAACCCGAATGGGGCAATGACAGTTTGGCAATCCAGAGCGGCTTGATCGGCTTCGATGTACAGGTTCAGAGCGCGCACGTGCAGGGCCGTTGCTTCGGGTAGTCGGTCGAGGTCGAGCGCATTCAGGCGTTCAGCCGTCAGCGTGAGCCACTGCTGGCGTTTGTGTTCGGCATCCGGGCTGAGGTCAGGCCAGAAGTTTTCAACCGGTTCGTGCAGTTGGCTGGCGAGAATCGGGTCTTGTTCCAGGTGCCATTGGCGATAGCGCTTGAACAGATGTTCGGCGCGGTCTTCCATCCGCCCGGAGACTGCAGTGGGGACGTCGCTGTTGGCATTACTGGTAGTGGACGTGTCCGGTGCTTGCAGATTCCATTGGCAGCCAGCGGTGAGCATCGTGGTGAATACAATGGCAAGTCGGCTTCGATGTTGCTGGCTGGGCATGGTTGTTTCCGGTTCGTGATCTGAAAACGCGGGAGTGTAGCAAGCGCGCCGCTCAGCGTCATGAGGGGATGGTCTCTGGAAAACACGGTATTTCTGGAAACGGAACAACAGTTGCGTGCTAGGCTCTGAGTTTCGTAGCCGTGTTGTTTCAAGGTTGGAGCAAGAATGATGAGACCTTTTGTTGTCCGAGTTCGATGGTTGGTGTGCCTGGTGCTGTTTGGTTGGTTAGCTCCGGTGACGGTGGCACTGGCCGATTCTGATTCGCCGTCCGATTGGCTGGATCGACTGGTGTTGTGGCCGGGGATGGTTGTGGTGGATCGGCATCAGGACGTTAATGTCTCTTACCGCCTGGTATTGTCTGAGCTGAAGCGGCAGTCTGCGACCACCTTTGGTGAGCGTGAACGCGTGGTGCAAGGCGATGTCTGGCGCGGTGTTTGGGAAGTCGGGCAGCGCATCGATCTGGATCAGTTGGTGCAACAGTTGCGTCAGCAAATGCCAGCAGACGGTGATGTTCTGTACGCTTGTGAGTCGCTGGATTGTGGCAGCAGCCATTTCTGGGCCAATGAAATTTTTGATAATGGTCGTCTGGTTGGCCGGGATCGCTACCAGCGTTATATGGTGCTGTCTCAGACCCTGGCCAATCAGCGTCAGCGTGTTTATCTGTTGTATGCCACCTACCGGGGTGGCCGTCAGACGGTGATGAGCATGAATGTGGTCGAAACCGATGTGGTTTTGGCCAGCCCGGATGTAACGCCTCAAAACATCGAAGAGCAATTGGCTAATAATTCTGGCTGGTTGCCCGGTTTTATGACGCGTGACGGCGTGTTGGATCAAAAAGCCAGTGCGGTTCTGCTGGATGCCCTGAAGGCCTTGCCAGATGGTTTGAGGCAGCGGCTGTTTCTGACGGTGCATTGCTACGGCAGCACCGATATGGACGACAACCTGCAGTGTTCGGAGCGGTTGTCCAGTCAGTTGAGGGTGGCGACTTTTAATGGTGTGACGGAATTGTCGGTGAGTGGTCTGGGAGCCTTGGTGTTGCCGGAACATCACAATACGCTGGAACCGGCGGTGCGCTTTGTAGTGTGGCCAACCCGGAGATAAATCATGGCGGAGAATGGCAAAACAGTAGCGTTGGCTCTGGGCAGTGGTGGTGCACGAGGGTACGCCCACATTGGCGTGCTGGATGCGCTGCAAGAGCGCGGTTATACCGTCGTGGGCGTTTCCGGTTGCTCCATGGGAGCCGTGGTGGGTGGTTTCTATTGCGCTGGGAAGCTGAAAGAGTTTCGGCGCTGGGTCTGTTCGCTGGGCTATCTGGAAGTGCTGCGGCTGGTGGATGTTTCGTTGTTGTCAGGAGGGGTGATTCGAGGTGATCGGGTATTCTCGGTAATGAGCGAGATGTTGGGAGATCGCTGCATTGAAGATCTGGACATTCCTTTTACGGCCATTGCAACGGACATGAGTTGCAACCGGGAAGTCTGGTTTCAAAGCGGTTCTCTGGAAACGGCCATGCGGGCATCGTCTGCCATTCCCAGTGTGTTTAATCCGGTCACGCGGGGTTCTCAGGTGTTGGTGGATGGTGGCGTATTGAATCCGTTGCCCATCTCGCCGTGTGTGTCCTTGCATGCAGATCTGATTATGGCGGTGGATCTGAATTCCAATTTGCCCGTTCCGGAAGGTTTTCAGTTTTCCTCGCCGGAATCGTCTCACAAGCCCTCCGATTGGCTGGATGATGCCATTGATCGGGCGTATTCCTGGTTGGATTCACGCAAGCCGTCTCCGGAAGTGCGAGATGAAGTGGGGCTGGATTTGGGCAAGTTCGAGATGATCAATCGCATGTTTGAGGTGATGCAGGCCAGCCTGACGCGCTCGAAAACGGCGGCGTATCCACCGGATCTGCTGATGAACGTTCCTTTGGATGCTTGTGAGATGTACGAGTTTTACCGCGCCGAAGAAATGATTGCCTTGGGGCATTACATTGCGTCGATGGCATTGGATGCCTGGGAAGCCGGAGGCACCAGTGCTTATGGGCAGCGAATGATCTGATCGCTTTTCGTTTGCCTGGCCAATCGCTACACTAGCGCGCTTTGCGTGACAGACAGCGGATATTGATATGATGACACCTTCTGATGATCAGCAGGCCGTTTATGAGTTGCTGACAATTCGCGATTTGATTCGCTGGGGTGTTAGCCGAATGAACCAGACCGGCGTGTATTTCGGGCATGGTACGGATAATGCGTGGGATGAATCACGTTCACTGGTGCTTCATGCTCTTGGGCTGGAGTGGCAGATGGCGGATCATTGGCTGGATTCCCGCACCACGCAAACCGAGCGGGAAGCGGTGGTGTCTCTGTTGCAACATCGCATTCATGATCTGGTGCCCGCACCTTACCTGATCGGCGAAGCCTGGTTCTGCGACCTGCCGTTTGAGGTGGACGAGCGGGTGTTGATTCCGCGTTCCCCCATTGGTGAAATGATTCAGAACGACTTTCTGCCCTGGTGGCAACCTGAACGCATGCCAGAGCGGGTTCTGGATTTATGCACCGGTTCAGGTTGTATTGGCATTGCGTGTGCGGTGCAGTTTCCTGAGGCTCAGGTGGAATTGCTGGATATCTCCTTTGATGCCCTGGCGGTGGCTGAATCCAACATTGAGCGTCATCGCATGAGTGATCGTGTGGTGGCCTTGCAGTCGGATTTGTTTGCAGCGGCGGATGGTCAGTACGATCTGATCGTGTCCAATCCACCGTATGTGGATGCCGATGACATGGCCAGTTTGCCGGACGAGTATCACCATGAGCCGGAACTGGCACTGGCCGCTGGAGATGATGGTCTGGATCTTGTGCGCATCATGCTGGCAGAGGCCCGCCAATATCTGGTGGATGATGGCCTGCTGGTGGTGGAAGTGGGAAATAGTTGGCCCGCGCTGGAAGCGGCGTATCCACAAGTATCATTTATCTGGCCAGAGTTTGAGCGCGGCGGCCATGGTGTGTTTGTGCTGCAGGCCAGAGATCTGGATCGCTTGCTGGCGAGCTGATCTGTAACTGAATTTTGATTGTATTCTGGGAGTAGTATGTCGGGAAATAGTATTGGCAAGTTGTTTACCGTAACGACCTTTGGTGAAAGCCACGGTTTGGGTTTGGGCGCGATTGTGGACGGCTGTCCTCCGGGAATTGAGTTGTCGGAAGCGGATCTGCAGCGTGATCTGGATCGCCGCAAGCCGGGCACATCCCGCTATACGACCCAGCGTCGTGAGGCCGATGAAGTCCGCATTATGTCCGGTGTGTTTGAGGGCAAGACAACGGGCACGCCGATTGGTCTGCTGATTGAAAATACCGACCAGCGCTCCAAGGATTACTCCAACATCGAGCGCACGTTCCGTCCGGCCCATGCGGATTACTCTTATAACCAGAAATACGGCTTCCGCGACTACCGGGGTGGTGGTCGTTCGTCTGCTCGTGAGACCGCCATGCGGGTAGCCGCCGGTGCGATTGCCAAGAAAGTTCTGGCGGCTCAGGGTGTGGAAGTGCGTGGCTATCTGTCACAGCTTGGCCCGATCAAAATCGAGCAGTTTGACTGGAATGAAGTCGGCAATAACCCGTTCTTCTGCCCGGATGCCAGCAAGGTTTCCGAAATGGAAGACTATATGAATGCACTTCGTAAAGAAGGCAACTCAGTGGGGGCACGTATTTCTGTGGTGGCCTCGGGCATGAAACCGGGCTGGGGTGAGCCTGTCTTCGATCGTTTGGACGCTGATCTGGCCCATTCGCTGATGAGCATCAACGCCGTTAAAGGCGTTGAAATTGGCGATGGCTTTGATGTGGTTGCACAAAAAGGCACCGAGCATCGTGATGAAATGACTCCTGACGGCTTCTTGAGTAATCATGCAGGCGGCATTATTGGTGGTATTTCCACCGGTCAGGACCTGGTGGCTCACATTGCGTTGAAACCGACGTCCAGCCTGGTGATTCCTGGGCGTTCGATTGATGTGGATGGCAATCCGATTGAGGTCGTCACCAAAGGGCGTCATGATCCTTGTGTTGGCATTCGTGCAACGCCGATTGCCGAAGCCATGACAGCCATTACGCTGCTGGATCACTTTATGCGTCATCGCGCCCAGAACGCCGATGTGCAATGTCAGACGCCTGTGATCAAGAGCCAGGCTGACTGATTATTGCTCTTCAGGATAGGCAGCAGAGCTGCTTATCCTTTTATTTTTCTCATGCCTTCATGCCGATCTTCTTCTCGTTACCCCTTCTTTTTTATTCCGGTTAAAACCCGTTTGATCCGCTTCTGAACAAGTGGCACCCTGCCTGCTGTTTCTGATTTTCTATATAGAGCGATTACTGTTTATGTCTTGTGCTGGGGCGACAACTCGTCGTGCGTTAGCAACCTTCTATTTCCTGTTTTTTGCCCTGGTGGGCTGCATTCTGCCGTTTTGGGGTTTGTACTTGCAGAATCTGGGCTTCAATGCTGAAGAGATTGGTGGGTTGTTGGCCGGGTTTTCAACCATTCGCATCATTGCTCCCAATTTGTGGGCGCACTGGGCTGGCTATTTTGACTCGCCATTGCAAATGGCGCGGCTGGCAGGAGCCATGGCCCCTTTGCTGTTTTGTCTGATCTGGCTGGCGGATGGCTTTTGGCAGGTGTTGCTGGTGATGCTGGGGTATGGTTTTTTCTGGTCGGCTATGTTGCCTCAGTATGAAGTCATGACCATGGCGGTGATTGCCAATCGGGTGGAAGATTACAGCCAGATTCGACTGTGGGGATCGGTGGGCTTTGTTATCGTTGTGTTACTTTTGGGAACACTTTTTGACATGGTTCACATTAACTGGCTCCCAGTGATCATGTTATTACTTATGTTGGCAATTTTATCTAACACTTATAAGATTTCTGTTGCATCAAAACCAAAAGACGAGAAAAAACCCGACATATCCTTCTTTGGTACGATGGCGTCTCCGGCCGTTATCGCGTTTCTTGTTGTTAATGTTTTGTTGCAAGTCAGTCACGGGCCTTTGTATACCTTTTATAGTATTTATCTGGATCAGCATGATTACAGTGCCACCGTTATTGGTGGGTTGTGGGCGCTGGGTGTTGCTGCCGAAGTTGCGTTGTTTTGGAAAATTCGCTGGTTTCTTGCGTGGCTCTCGCTGCGCCAGTGGTTGTTACTGAGCTTGTTGCTGACGTCTGTGCGTTGGTTGCTGATTGCCTGGGTGCCAGAATCCTGGCTGGTGTTGGTGTTGGCTCAATTGTTCCATGCATTCAGCTTCGCAATGCTTCATGCTGTTTGTATTCGATATGTGCCGGTCTTATTCCCAAATGGTCTACAAGAACGCGGACAGGCACTGTTTTCTGCGGCTGGGTTCGGCCTGGGAGGGGCCTTGGGGGCGTGGACGAGTGGCTTGCTGTGGGAAGCTCTGGGGGGTAGTCTGGTGTTTATGCTGGCAGCATTGTCATCATTGACGGCTCTGGTTGTTGCGTGGAAAGGTTTGAATGTGGAAATTCAAAACTGACTTTAAAACGATCATCATCAGTTTAAAAAGGAATAAAAATATGAAAGTAAATGTAACCTTTGACATGACTCCCGCAGAATTTCGACAAGTATTGGGGCTTCCGGATGTTCAGCACTTTCAACAAGAGTTGATGAGTCAGATGATGGATAAGATGAAGGCCGGAGAAGAAGGGTATGATCCTGTGTCCCTGTATCAGCCGATGTTCAACCAGAGTGTGGATAATATGAATAAATTCCAGAAAATGATGTTTGATTCCATGACTGGACAGTCGTCAGATAAATCCTAACGACTGTTATATTCTAACTGGTGTTAGATGTTGCTCTTTATGCATTTTAGGTTTGTTTGTGTGGGTTTTTGTTCCTTTTGGGAATTAGGGTAACAATTTGTTGGGAAAAAAGGTAACAAATCGAGTCAGGTCTTGAAGATTGTCATTTAAGTGTAAAAGGCTCTGACGTATATTGATCTTGCATTAGTTATGAACCCCTTAAATTTGATGGAGCAAAGACCATGCAAGACACTATCCTGAACGCTTTTACTGAACAGACTAAAACCATGTACGCCCCAATGACCAAGTTCAACAGCTTGTTCGTTGAGAACATGGAAAAAATGACTGACTTCCAACTGAACGCTATCAAAAGCTATGCAGAAATGGGTCTGGATCAGATGAAAAAAGCATCTGAAGTCCAGGACGCTGAAGGTATGCGCACTTTCACAGCGACTCAGGCAGAAGCTACCAGCGCTCTGAACAAGAAAATCATGGAAGATGCAAAAACTTTCTCTGACATGGCAATGGACTTCAAAACTCAGGTTGAGTCCATCATGGAAGAAGCTCGCACTACTGCGGCGACTACTGCCACGACTGCCAAGCCAGCTACCAAGTCTAACAAAGCTGCATAATTTGCTTTGTTAGCAGGGGCCACCTTTGGGTGGCCTTTTTTTTGAGTGTCTTACAACAATGGGTATCTTATGACTAAGCCAAAGGAAAATATGGAGACTGCGGTCGGCGACTTCTACGAGATGTCGGAGCGCCTGGCAGAGCAATATGGCCGTTTTTGGGAAAAGGCGATCACCCAGCCAAGCTCGGCAGAAGATCCTTCTGCGTCTGTTATGGCCGATTTTTCAGAGGCTCTGCAAGAAGTAGGGACGGCCATGCTGGAGAATCCATCTCAACTCATGGCTGATCAGCTGGATATGATGCGCCAGCAGCAAGAACTTTATCAGAACACAGTATTACGCTTCCTGGGCAAGGAAACAGAACCTGTTGTGACTCCGGATCGTTCAGACCGCCGTTTTAAAAATGAAGAATGGACTGAAAACCCGGTTTTTGACTACATCAAACAGTTGTATCTGATTCAGGGTAATGCCCTGATGAAAATGATCGAAGATACCGAAGGGCTGGATGATCATACTCGCGAGAAAGTTGAGTATTTTGTGCGTCAATACGTCAATGCCATGTCGCCAACCAACTTCCCGAACATGAACCCGGAAGTGATCCGCAAGACGATGGAAACGGGTGGTCAAAACCTGGCCAAGGGCATGACCCACTTGATGAAAGACATGGAAGACAGCGCAGAAGGCGCGTTGAATGTCACCATGACGGACACCAGTGCGTTCCAGGTCGGTCGCAACGTGGCGGTCACACCTGGCAAGGTCGTATACGAAAACGACATCATGCAGTTGATTCAGTACACGCCAACCACGGCCAAGGTGTTTAAACGCCCATTGATGATCGTGCCGCCTTTCATCAACAAGTACTACATTCTGGATCTGCGAGAAGACAATTCGTTCATCAAGTGGCTGGTGGATCAGGGTCACACTGTATTCGTGATTTCCTGGGTGAATGCAGGCGCTGAATTGCGCGACAAGAATTTTGAAAACTACATGCTGGAAGGCCCGGTTGCAGCGGCGGAAGCCATTGAAAAAGCAACGGGCGAAAAGGGTGTGAATGCCATTGGCTACTGTGTTGGTGGCACATTGCTGTCAACAGCAATGGCTTATCTGAAGAAAAAGCGCAAGACCACCATCAAATCCGGTACGTTCCTGACGACGTTGATGGATTTCTCCCAGCCGGGTGAGATTGGCGTATTCATCAATGAGACTGCGATTTCCAGTCTGGAAAAGCAGATGGATGTGCTGGGCTATTACGATGGTCGCCAAATGGCATTCAGCTTCAATACGCTGCGTGAAAATGACCTGTTCTGGTCGTTCTTTGTTAATAACTATCTGTTGGGTGAGCGCCCTGCTGCGTTTGATCTGCTGTACTGGAATACAGACAGCACCAACTTGCCTGCAGCAATGCACTCCTTCTACCTGCGCAATATGTATCTGGAAAACAATCTGATCGAGCCTAACGGCATCGAACTGGATGGTGTGTCTCTGGATCTAAGCAAGATCAGTGCGCCGACTTACTTTATCTCCTGCGCTCAGGATCACATTGCCTTGTGGCAGGGAACCTACACAGGTGCCACGGTGATTGGTGGTGATACCCGCTTTGTATTGGGTGGCTCCGGTCATATTGCGGGCATTGTGAATCCACCGCACAAGAAAAAATACGGTTTCTGGACAAATGAAGCCCTGCCAGCCAGTGCGGACGACTGGTACCGCGACGCCAAGCATAATGAAGGCTCCTGGTGGCTGGATTGGCAAGAATGGGCGGAAAAACAGGGTGACATGGAGAAAATTGATGCCCGTGAGCCGGGCGCTGGTAAATTGCCGGTGATCGAAGACGCTCCAGGGCGTTACGCACGTCGTCGTATTATGGATGTTGTGAAGTAAGCAAATTCTCAATACTGATGTTAAAAAGCCCCGATGATTCGTAATTATCGGGGCTTTTTCTTTTCTGCATTGAAAAAGTTGCGAGACACTGGCTTTACCTGATTGGGCTTTTCGCTATGATGAACCCTTCAATGATTGCAAGGACTTGTGTGTGTCTCAGTTTGATCAGGAATCAGTCGTGTACGGGGTGATTCGACATTCTCCGACGGTTGATGATTTTACTGCTCGGAGTCATCGACGTTCCAACTTGATGACGATCAACTCATTACCCAGAGCGGTGGATGACGAATGGTCGTTGTTGTGTCAGGACATGTTCTCCATGCCAGGGGAAAGTGTGTTCTCGGGGACTTATCAGACTCAGTTGATTCACTTCGCTGCGTCTTACCGTGCTGTGGAATATGAATGGGAATGCTGGTTACAGCAGTTCGAATCCTTGTTGAAGTCCATGTACTGGTTGTCTGCCACGGTGCATCTTGAAACCGAGTTGTCTGGCAAGCACACCTTTAACTGGCTGGTTGAGCGAGGCCATACGCCATCCGATGGAGATTTGAGCATGAGTTGTGAATGGGAACGGGAGGCTGGTTTTGCACTCTGATGACAGTCCAACTTCTGGCGTGATTCCAGTTCCCTTTGATCGTTTGTCTGCTGATGCTCTGGATGGCGTGATTGAGGAATTTGTCACGCGTGAAGGCACTGATTACGGTGACTACGGCTACAGTCTGGATGATAAAAAGCAGCATGTTCTGAAGCAGCTTGAAAATGGCAAGGCTTCCGTGTTGTTTGATCCGGATACTGGCACTTGCCATATTCAATTAAGCGATCTGGTGCGCCGTCAGGGAATCTGAATCGGCCACCTGTGATTGCGTTACTCTGCGTCTTTCAATTCCGGCAATTTCCGCCGAATCATATCCCTGAGCAAGAATCGCCCTGGCCAGAGTGCTTTCTGTACCTCTGTGCTGACGGGGAGGCTGCTTCCCTGAATCTGGTTAGCCAGTAATTCCGCACACAGCGCCGTAGAGGCCAGCCCACGCGAACCATGGCCGATGTTTAGCCACAGTCCTGGATAGTTCGGCGCTGTGCGTGGTGGAATCTGTTTGGCGTTGCGTACCATGGGCTGGTACGTGTCGACGAAAGCCTGTACGTCAGGAATAGCACCGACCATGGGCAGGTAGTCGGGTGTGGTGCAGCGGAAGCCAACTCGTGCCCCTCTAATAGTATTCAGGCTGGTCTCTGGCATCGCCGCTCCAAACTCTTTCAGATGTTCCAGATTGGTCAGATGATCCTGATGGCGAGGTTCGGGTTCCGGGTCGTTAATATGGTACGTCGCACCCATCACGAGCCAGGGTTGGCCAGAGGCGATTGGAGCCATGTAGCTGTTACCGCACAAAACCGTGCTGGGAGATGGCACGGTTTCAGCACTCAGGTAGCTCAGTTGGCCTCTAATGGATTTGATCGGCAACCAGGCATCTGGCAGCAAGCGCTGTGTATCGGCGGCGGTGGCGAGTACCACTTGAGCGTAATGCTCAGACGCGTTATCTCGTGTCTGCAGTCGCCAGAGGCCCTGGTCAGTCTGGTGTTCCATCGACGTAACCTGGGTGGTCCGAATACGGATATTGGGGTGTTTCAGTAACTGATGGCAAAAATGCCGTGGATTGACCCAGCCTGCAGAAGGATAAAACAGACCACCCTGGGACATGGGAAGTCCACTGAGTTGCGAAGCTTGTTCTGGTGTGGCGGCGTGAACCAGAGATGTGGGCAGGTTTTGCACATCCAGAAAGCGTTGTTGACGTTTGCTTTCGTCCGCTGTGGAGGCGAGTTGCAATACGCCGCATTGCTGCCAGCTCTGGTTTTGTGGATCTCCCTTGCCCAGAACGCGCTCAACGGTTTGAGTGGCGAACTGGAATGCCTGCAAGTAGAAATCGCTGTGTACCGCCTGATTGTTGGCTGCCAGCTTGACGTACAAGCCGCCCTGAGGGTTTCCTGAGCCACCGTTGGCGATGCCTTTGTCATCCAGAATGGTCACCTGATAGCCACGTTCAGCCAGTGCTCGGGCAGTGGTGCAGCCAGCCAGTCCCGCACCAATGACGGCAATGTTTTGTTGATCGACGCCCGAGGAAAGAGATGTTGGCAATAGCCAGGGTGTTCCATCAAAAGTTGCAGGTCGCTCAGGGCCATTACAGGCTTCGTAGCGGCATTGCAGCATTTCACGCTTGCGGCCATAACCGGGCACCTTGGTGGCGCTGAATCCAGCGCCTTTTAGACCACGACGAACAAGCCCGGCGGAGGTGAACGTGGCGCAGCTGATGTCGGTGTGACCGAGACTGACCGTCTGGCGGCACAGACGACGCATATTCTGGAACAGGGCTTCATTCCACATGTCCGGGTTGCAGGAAGGGGCAAAGCCATCCAGATACCACGCATGCACTGGCCCCGAAATTTGTGGCAGAGCGTCTTGTGCGTCGGCGAAAATCAACGTCAGAGACACCCGGCTGTCAGGCCAGCTCAGGCGGTGGAACCCGGCACTGGCATCTGGATACTGTTGCAGTAGCCGTTTTGTCCAAGGTGCCAGTTCTGGCCACAACTGCTGCGCTTGCACCAGTTGTTCCCGCGTCATGGGGAATTTTTCAATGCTGGTGAATTCCAGCCAGCACTGTTCAGAAGCCTGTTCTTCAAACGCTTGCCAGGTCATCAGAAAATTCAGCGCGGTGCCAAATCCGGTTTCCACGATGCAGAACGGGCCACGCCAGTCTGTCCAGCGTTGAGGCAGGTTGTTGTGTTGCAGAAAAACGTAGCGACTCTCTTCGAGGCCGTTTTCAACGGAAAAGTAGGTGTCGCCGTAGGCGGAAGCAACCGGCTGGCCGTCATCACGCCAGTCCAGCTCAGGGGCAGAAATTGAATGTTTGCTCACGGTTCTGGCCAAAACTTTGAGCATACCTATTTCGGTGTGGGATGTCCCGATTGCTGTGCCGGTATGGAACATGTTGGCGTACAATTCGGCCATGATTTATGAACTCTTTTCGATTATGTCACCGGTACTGGCGTGTTCCGCCATCGGTTATTTCTGGGCGCGTCAGGGCTATGCCTTTGATGCGGAATTTATTGCTCGGCTGGTTCTGAATGTCGCGGCCCCTTGTTTGATGTTGGCAACGCTTAGCACAGTCGAGCTGGATTTTGAGGCATTTCAGCGTTCAGCGCAGGCGTGTGTGTTGATTGCACTGATGATGGCGGCTTTGGGGTATTGGTTGCCGCCGTTGCTGGGTGATAGCGTACGCGTTTATCTGCCGTCGTTTGTGTTCCCCAATGTGGGCAATATGGGATTGCCGGTGTGTATGCTGGCCTTTGGCGATGAAGGGCTGGCACTGGCATTGGCATTTTTTATGGTGCTGTCGGTGGCACATTTCCCGGTGGGAACCTTGATGGCTGGTGGTCACGCTGCCGGTGGTGTAGCGGCCATTGTGCGAATGCCAATTCTGTACGCAGTATTGCTGGCGGTGTTGCTGTTGTGGCAGGGCTGGCGATTACCTGCTCCAGTACTGAATGCCGCGCAATTGATCGGTGCCATGGCGATTCCGCTGATGCTGATTGCCCTGGGAGTGTCTCTGCAGCGATTGCAGGTCAGGCACTGGAAGAAAGCGCTGACTTACAGTCTGGCAAGAATCGTGGGTGGATTGGCGGTTGGGCTGCTGGTGTGCTGGTTGTTGGGTCTGGACGGGGTTGAGCGAGGGGTGGTGCTGTTGCAATCGTCGATGCCGGTTGCGGTGTTTAATTATCTGTTCGCTGAGCGTTTCCAGCGACAGCCAGAGGCCGTCGCTGGAGTGGTGGTGATGTCGACTGTGTTGTCGTTTATCAGTGTGCCACTGTTGCTTTGGGTGTTGCTGTAGCGGTATCGGTCAGGCGCTGGATGGATTCGATGATCACAGGCTCTGCCGGGCGGTTGCCAGACAGTGTGCGTACAGCGGCGATGGCATCCACTACGTCCATGCCCTTGCTGACTTTACCAAAGACGGCGTAACCAAAGTCGCGTACGCCGTGATCCAGGAAGCGGTTGTTCGACAGGTTGATGAAGAATTGGCTAGTGGCGGAGTCCTTGTCTGGACGGCGAGCCATGGCCAGAGAGCCGCGTACATTTCGCAGGCCATTTTTGGCCTCGTTGGTGATGGGCGGCAGGGTGGCTTTCTGACGCATGTCCGGGGTGTAGCCACCGCCCTGAATCATGAAGCCGGAAATGACTCGGTGAAACAGGGTGTTGTGGTAGTGCTCGCCATCCACGTAGGTCAGGAAGTTTTCAACAGAGACCGGTGCCTTGGCGGCGTCCAGTTCCAGTTCAATGTTGCCCTTATTGGTTGTTACCAATAATTTGACCAGCTTGGGTGCGGAGGTCGCTTCTTTCTGTGTATGTGCTGCTTGTTCAGCCTGCGATGCAAACGTCAGCAGGCCCAGTAGCAAGGTGATCGATGCGTGTTTGAAAAAAGAGTGCATGGTGCGATTCCTGATGCTTGATGAAACGGGGTGGGCCGGGTCAAGCCCAGTCACCCGTGCCTTTGCGTGTGCGAAGTGATGGAAGGATCAGTCCTGCCAGAATGCCGATGATAACCAGACCGCCGCCGTACAAAAGGTAAGTGCGATCACGATCACTGGCTAGCTCTGCATTTTCGGCGGTGAGTGCCTCCAACTGAATTTCCAGCTCCTGGTTGCGCAGCGTGAGCTTCTTGCTTTTTGCATCCAGTTCAACGGCGCTGGCTGACAGGTTTTTGAGTTGAGCAAACTCTTTGCTGGTTGTGGAATGCGCTTTTTCCAGTGATGTCTTTTCTGTACGCAGGATATCCAGTTTGGATTGAGTCTCATTCAGGAGGCCCTGGGCCTGCTCCAGCTCGGCCGATAACTTGACCAGCTTTTCTTCCGTTTTGGCCAGACGCACGCGGGCTACCGGGGTGCGTACCAGATAGCGGGTGAGTACCCAGCCTTCCTGGCCGCGCCCGTTTTTGACCTGGGTGTAGCCTTTCTCTTGCTCAACGGCCAGTACCGTTAAGGGAGTGCCAGTTTTTAACGTTCGAATGATTCGATGTCCGGAGGATGGGCCGCTGCGCAGTTGAAGCCACATCTGGTCGGTGACGTAGCGGGTTTCTCCGATGGTTTCAGCCCATGACAGGCTGGATAGGCCGGCCAATAGGGCCGTAAGCAGCAACAATTTCACAGTCATTTCCTTGTTGTTTTACTGTGTTGGCAATTGGATCAGGGCAGTACTTTTTTATAGGGTTTGACGATCACCTGCTCATAAACACCGGCTTCAATATATGGGTCGGCATCGGCCCAGGCCTGGGCATTCTCAAGAGAGTCAAAGCTGGCAACGACCAGAGAGCCGGTAAAACCCGCTTCACCCGGGTCTTCGGAGTCAATGGCCGGATGTGGGCCTGCAATCAATAAACGATCATCGGCGGCCAATGCTTTAAGGCGGTCGATGTGAGCCGGGCGAGCGGCAAGGCGCTTTTCAAGGCTGTTTTCAATGTCCTGGCTGATGATGGCGTACCACATGGTTAACGCTCCTCCGGGTTAATAAAGCGATAGAGATAGAGGCTCTGGGCGATGATAAACACAATTGTGAGTCCCAGTAAGCCGAACAGTTTGAAGTTTACCCAAGTGTCTTCAGAGAAATTGTAGGCAACGTAAAGGTTGGCGATTCCGCTGGCGATGAAGAAAGCGGCCCAGGCATAGTTCAGTTGTACCCAAACCGGAGCGGGCAGTGACAGGTTCTGCCCCATCATGCGTTCCAATAAAGTGGTTCCGGTGATCCAGTGGGTGCCGAGGAAGCCAGCAGCAAAGAGCCAGTTAACCACAGTGGGTTTCCATTGGATGAAAGTTTTGTCCTGCAAAAATACGGTTGCACCTCCCATGACCACGACCAGCGCGAGCGTGATCAGGTGCATGTTTTCAAATTTACCGGTGGTCGCTCGTGTATAGGCAATTTGAAGCAGAGTTGCTGGAATCAGGACGGCGGTGGCCAGAATGATGGGCTCCAGCGTGTGAAGGTAGTCTATTTGGGATTGGCCCAGTAGTGGCGAAATCAGTTCGATAAATTCGGGGGCTGATTTGTAGACAAGGAAAAATACGACAATCGGAAGGAAATCAATCAGTAACTTCATAATGGGCAAGAGGCCTGGCTGCATTTACAATGGGCGGATTATGGCGTAACCAGAGAACAGCGTCCACGTGACTTCCTTAATCGATTTACACTGCCACAGTACGGCATCTGATGGCGCTTGGGCTCCAGAAAAATTGCTGGATGAGGCCGCTCGGCGGGGCATTCAGACACTGGCTATTACAGACCACGATACCTTCTCAGGGTATCGACAGGCGGCACAGAGTGCTGGTTCCGATGCTCTCACCTTGATTCCCGGTATCGAATTGTCGGCGGTCTGGAGTGGCATTACCTTGCATGTGGTTGGGCTGAATTTTGCGCCGGACTCTGACGTGATGTTGGAGGCAGAGCGCATTCAGAGCATTGCACGGCAAAAGCGTGCGGAGATGATCGCCGATCGTCTGACCAAACGGATTGGGGCAGAAGTGAATCTGGATGAAGTGGCCAGTCTGGCAGGGGGCGATCAGATCGGGAGACCGCATTTTGCTCAATACCTGGTAAATCATGGGCATGTTGCCAGCATGAACGTGGCATTCAGTCGGTATTTGGGGGCGGGTAAGGTCGGAGATGTCAAAGCTTTGTGGCCAGAAATGACCCAGGCCGTTGAATGGATTGTGGACAGTGGTGGGGTTGCCGTATTGGCGCACGCACACTTGTACAATATGACCCGCACCAAGTTACGCACCTGCTTGAAGGAATTTATGGCAGCGGGTGGTCAGGCAATGGAAGTGGCTTACGGGCAGATGGATGGCAACCAAAGAGGCCAAATGACGGCGCTGGCCAAGGAATTTGGTCTGTTAGGCTCTTGTGGTAGCGACTTTCATGGCCCAAATCGTTACGGTCTGGAGTTGGGTGTTATGCCTGCGTTTCCATCCGATGTGCAGCCTGTCTGGAGTCTCTGGCAGTAGCGGTTACTTATTTCAGGGCGGAGCTTTCTTTGTTCAAGACGGCTGTGCCCGTTTTGCAGTTATCAAGGAATTATCATGAGCCAGTTTTTTCAGATTCACCCGGAAACCCCCCAGTCCCGATTGGTTCAGCAAGCGGCTGATATCATTCGCAAGGGCGGGGTGGCGGTTATCCCAACGGATTGTGCCTATGCATTGGCGTGCCGTGTTGGTGATAAAAAAGCAACGGAGCGTATTCAACGCTTGCGTCGCTTGGGCCCCAAACACAACTTCACCTTGTTGTGTCGGGACTTTTCAGAGCTTTCCACCTTTGCCCGAGTGGATAACAGTCAATATCGATTGTTAAAGGCCCATACGCCGGGGGCTTACACCTTTATTCTGCAGGCAACCAAAGAAGTACCGCGCCTGTTGATGCATCCGAAAAAACGCACCATTGGCATTCGTGTGCCCGATAATGCCATTGCGATGGCGCTGCTGGCCGAAATGGGTGAGCCAGTGATGACCAGCTCATTGATTATGCCGGGGGATGAGCTGCCGTTGTCTGACCCCTACGACATTCGTCAGACGCTGGAAAACCAGCTGGATGTGATCGTAGATGGCGGCTACTGCGGCTTTGAAGCGACCACCGTGGTGGATATGAGTGACGAAGCCCCGGTGCTGGTACGCCAGGGTGTTGGTGACGCCAGCGTATTTGTTGATTGAAACCCCGTATAACGTGGTTTTTTAGCAACTAAAAACCGGTATGATTGCGCTTTTTGCAATAGTGAATATTCGGACTTGCCATGACCAAACAGCGTGTTCTTACCGGCATTACCACAACGGGAACCCCTCACCTCGGCAATTACGTCGGAGCCATTCGTCCGGCGATCGCTGCCAGTCGCAGTACGGATACCGAATCGTTCTATTTTCTGGCGGATTATCACGCTCTGATCAAGTGCCAGGACCCGGCGGCGGTGCAGCAATCTACTCGTGAGATTGCCGCGACCTGGCTGGCCTTGGGATTGAATACCAGCTCAGCGGTGTTTTATCGCCAGTCGGATATTGCAGAAATTACAGAATTGACCTGGTTATTGACGTGTGTATGCGCCAAGGGTCTGATGAATCGGGCGCACGCTTACAAGGCGGCAGTGGATGCCAATCTGGCAGAAGAAGAAGATGCTGATAAAGCGGTCACGATGGGGCTGTTCAGTTATCCGGTATTGATGGCCGCAGATATCCTGATGTTTAACGCCAATGTTGTCCCGGTTGGCAAGGATCAGATCCAGCATGTTGAAATGGCGCGTGATATTGCCCAGCGTTTTAATCACATCTATTGCAAAAAATCCCCACTGCTGACGCTGCCAAATTATCAGGTGGACGAGCACGTTGCGGTGCTTCAGGGATTGGATGGTCGAAAAATGAGCAAAAGCTATGGCAATACCATTCCTCTGTTCCTATCTGAAAAACAGTTGAAAAAGCACATCAACAAAATCAAGACCAATCTGCTGGAACCGGGTGAAGCCAAAGACCCGGATAGCTCAACGGTATTCCAGATCTGGCAGGCTTTTGCATCCGAGCAGCAAACTGCCGAGATGCGTGAAGCGTTTGCTGCGGGTATTGGTTGGGGCGATGCCAAGAAGCAGTTGTTTGAACTGGTGAATGCCGAGCTGGCAGAAGCGCGTGAGCACTACAACGACCTGTTGACACGGCCGCAGGATATTGAAGAGCAATTGCAGCTGGGTGCTCAGAAAGCCCGTCTGGTCAGTCAGCCTTTGATTGGACAATTACGCGAAGCGGTCGGAATTTCGCCCATTCGATGAGTGTTTGGCCGCTGTTGGCTTTCGTCGAGAGTGGCTTGTTTCAAAATGTACGGTGTTGAGTAAAAGACCGCAGAACATGCCCTGTTCTTCGGGTAGACTCTCGATCCTCAAATAGTATTTCCAATCCGGGTTATCGTCGTTTTCGTGTCTGACTCCAATACTGCTCAATACACTGCGGCCACTCAGGCGTCTGCCTCGGATTCATTGGTCGGTGAGTCCATTGCTGTCGTACAAGGGCAGCCCGTGACGCAATTGCCACTGGATCTTTATATTCCTCCTGATGCTCTGGAAGTGATTCTGGAGCAATTCGAAGGCCCTCTGGACTTGCTTTTGTATCTGATTCGCAAACAGAATCTGGATATTTTGCAGGTGCATGTGGCGGATATCGTTGAGCAATACCTCGCTTATATTGATGCCATGCAGGCGTTGCAACTGGAATTGGCTGGTGAATATCTGGTGATGGCGTCCTTGCTGATGGAGATCAAAAGCCGGGCGGTGTTACCGCGACAACAAACCGCCGACGAGGACGATGAAGAAGATCCCAAGGCAGAGTTGATTCGACGTTTGCTGGAATATGAACAGTTCAAGCTGGCCGCAGAAACGCTGGATACGTTGCCTCGTATGGAGCGTGATACGGTGGCCGCACAGGTTGAAGTGACCGGACTTGTGCGGCGCAAGCGCCACCCTGATATTGACTTGCAGGATGTATTGTTGGCCATGGCGGATGTGTTGCGACAGGCCGAACGGCTGGAAGAGCATGAGGTCAGCCGGGAGCGGCTGTCGACGCGTGAACGCATGAGCTTCATTATGGCGCAGTTGCAACCGGGCGTATTCACTGATTTTGAGACATTGTTTGACATTGATGAAGGGCGCGGTGGTGTAGTGGTGACATTTCTGGCAGTTTTGGAATTGGTGAAAGAGTCGGTGATCGAATTGATTCAGAATGAAGCATTTGGAGCTATCCACGTGCGCTTGTCGGAGCTGGATGCGTGACCGTGTCTCCTTTGTCTGCCATCGTTGAAGCTATTTTGCTCGCCAGTTCTGAACCGGTTTCCCTCTCGCAATTGCTGGAGCTGTTTGCGCTGGAGCCACTGCCTGATGGTTCCATACCAACGCGCCATGATCTTCAGGTGGCATTGGAAGTATTGGATCAGCGTTGCCAGGGCGGTGGTATGACATTGACTCAGGTCGCCAGCGGGTATCGTTTGCAGGCGCGTCAGGAATGGATGCCCTGGGTGTCCCGGCTATGGGATGAGCGCCCACCGCGTTATTCCCGAGCCTTGCTGGAGACGCTGGCCCTGATTGCTTATCGCCAGCCGGTAACGCGTGGTGATATTGAGGATGTGCGAGGGGTTTCGGTCAGTAGTGGCATCATCAAGACCTTGCAAGAGCGTGGCTGGATTCAGGTTGTGGGCCATCGCAATGTGCCAGGGCGGCCAGCACTTTTTGCAACAACGGCGGCATTTTTGGACTATTTTTGTTTAGCAGGTCTGGATCAACTGCCTTCTCTGGCGGATGTGCAGGCCTTGGGTGAGATGAATCGTACACGAGAGGACGATTCTGAGACCGCGCCGTCGCGCATTGGGGAAGCGCTGCCTGATGATCTGGATGAGCAGCAGGCCGATGTGCTGGCTTTGACGGCTTCAGAATTGCAGCAGGCTGATGCGCTGGTGGCTCAGGTCGAAGCGAATTTATACGGCGAAGCAGAGGCTGACGGCCCTGCTAGCCTGGGAGATATTATAGAGCGCCTGTCTGCTGCCTCGACAGAAGCTGCAGGTTCTAATCATCACGCTTCAGAGCCAGAAAAAGGGTGTTCTGGAGCCAAAGACTCAGAGAAAGAATGAAAGAACGTATTCAGAAATTATTGGCTGTAACAGCAGTATCCAGCTCCCGCCGGGAAGCTGAGCGCTGGATTGCAGATGGTCGAATTACCTTGAATGGTAAGTTGGCAGTGCTGGGTGATCGAGCGGATCATCATGATGAGGTGCGACTGGATGGTCGGCCGATCAAGCTGGATGAAGTTGGGCGCTCACGCCGGGTATTGGCTTATAACAAGCCAGTTGGTGAGGTTTGTACTCGCACTGACCCGGATGGTCGGCCAACCGTATTCGAGCATTTGCCGAAAACACGCGGCGAGCGCTGGATTAATGTTGGACGTTTGGACATCAATACCAGTGGTTTGTTGCTGTTCACCACAGACGGTGACCTGGCTAATCGCCTGATGCACCCTTCAACCGAGGTGGATCGTGAATATGCGGTTCGTGTGCGTGGGGATGTCGATGAAGCCATGATCAAACGCCTGAAAGAAGGTGTGTTGCTGGATGACGGCATGGCCAAATTCACGGATGTCCAATACTTTGATGGCGAGGGTCAGAACAAGTGGTATCACGTTGTACTGATGGAAGGACGTAATCGGGAAGTTCGCCGTTTGTGGGAAAGTCAGGGTGTTGAGGTCAGTCGCCTGAAGCGTGTGCGTTATGGTTGTATTTTTCTGCCATCCAATATTCCGGTGGGAACCTGGGTTGAGCTGGCTCAAAAGGAATTGAATGACTTGTCCGATATGGTGGGTCTGGAGCGGAAGCGGAAGCGTCGCTTGCTAGGAAAGGAAAAGCAAAACTTCAAGCGCCAGCAGGAGCGACAGAAGATACGTCAGCATGCGAACGGGCCACGGAAGAAGTCAGACTGATCGATCCAGATTCAGTCTGGCCCGATGGATTCAAGAGAAAGGTGAGACCACAAGTCTTGCCTGTTCTTGTGTTCTGTTTGAAAAAGCTGGTACTGCCTGGATAACCACAAGTCTGCCCGATCCAGAATGGATTCCCGATTATCTCCGCGATTGATGCCGGTATAGCCAATGCTAACGGTGACCCTCAGTTTTTCCTTGCCCAGCCAAAGTGTCAGATTTGCCAGAGACGATTGCAGTCGGTCGGCGATTAAGTGCGCTTTCTGCACGTTGGTGTTGGCCAGCATGATGACAATGTGATTGTGGTAGCGGCAACAAACATCGCTGGATCGCGTGTGGTGTCGAATGGAATCGAGAATGCGATTGACAATTTTATCTGAGGCTTTTGGGCCGTGCTGATGTATCAGAAGTTGTATCTGATCGACCGATAAAAACAGCATGGCACCATCACTTTTCAGCAAGGCATTACCAAGTTCTCGCCGAAAATCACTGGTCAGGGTTGAGGATGTGCTGAGTAACGAGCCGGTTGGCGCGTTATCTCTGGGATGATCCAGAGAGGGAATGGCTTGAGTCATGGTGTTCGTCCTTGTTAAGGGCTGTTCAGTAAGCATCCGAAGGCAGCAATCCGTTGGGCAAACAGTAACGATCCTTGATGTTGCTGTCTAATACGTGCTCAGTAGTTTCCCTTTTATAGCTTAAAATTATGACATAAGTCTCATTTTTTTGTGTTTTTGGTGCTTGAAATGAGAATTTAAAAGAGTTTTATTGATCTGTATGTTTTGTGTACGAATTAAATTAATGGGCATGTTGGGGTATGAAGCCAGATGAGTGTGTTTTTCATTTATTAACCCGATCAGCCAAAATGGCGACCCGTTGCTGGAAGCAGGCAGTAGAAGAGCTTGGTGTGACGGCTGTTCAAGCCAAGGTTATGAATTTCTTGTGGGTGTATGGCGAATCGGGGGTGAGTGAGCTGGGTGAGCTGTCCGCTTTGGATGGTGCTACGTTAACAGGGGTTCTGGATCGCCTGGAGCTGATGGGTATGGTGGTTCGGAAGCCGGATGGTCAGGATCGACGATCGGTGCGTGTGTGCTTGTCTGATCAGGGGCGAGCGACGGGTGAAGCCATTCATGATGCCATGGTGCCAAGTAACGAGGCTTTTTTGGCACAGCTTTCAGAGCAGGAAGTACAAACTCTGAAGGCATTACTGAAGCGTATTGGATAGGCTGAGCAGATCAAAGAGTGTCAAAGAGGAGGGTGCAATGCATATTGACGATATTCTGAATGCTGTGGCGGCCGGAGAGATGCCGTTGGTTGCGGAAGATTGGGGTCAGGGCCGGACGACGTTTGGTGGCTTGACGGGTGCCATCTTGTGTCAGGCACTGATGCGTGACGTAGATGATGGCCGTTTGCTTCGGGTAATGGAAATCAGCTTCACTCGCCCTTTTGAAGCGTTGACACCCTACCAGATCGATATTGAAACATTGGCAGCAGGTAAGACCGTGCTGATTCGTCAGGCTCGCTTGCTGCAAGATGGAAAGGTACGCGCGATCGCGCGTGCCGACTTTGTACGGTTGTTGCCTTCGGATGTTCAGATAACGACATTTTCGGTGCCTGATATGGCGTCGCTGAAAACGTCAAAGGTGCTGGCGGCAACCGACTTGCCCGAGTTCTTTGGGCGTTTTGAGGCCTGGGTTGCCACGCCTGCGATGCCATTTTCGGCATGCTCGGTCGCTGAGTTGGGTGGCTGGATGAAATTTTCAGAGCCACCTGAAAAAATCAGGGAGCCGCATCTGGTATGTCTGATTGACTCCTGGCCGCCCACGGCCTCACCGTATTATCAGGGCTTCAAACCTTTATCGACAGTGAGCTGGAGCATTCATTTTGCTCATCCTGGGGTGTTTGCAGAACCTGAGAAAGTGCTTGGATATCGGTCGAAGGTGAACTTTGGGGAGGGTGGAGTCAGCTCATCGAGTGCCGATATCTGGCACCCGACAAGCGGACAATTGCTGGCCAAAAGTGTTCAGACCAGTCTTATTTATGGTTAGGCAGAAGGAACCGAAAAGGCGTTGTCGCCCTGGGCGTCCAGACTTTGCCCATGCATGCCGATGGAGGCCGGTTCCATCAGGTACAGATACAGCGGCATGATGTCTTCGGGCTTGGTCAGGTCTTTCGGGTTTTCCGCTGGATAGGCCGCAGCACGCATGCTGGTTTGGGTTGCACCCGGATTGATGGCATTGACCCGAATCTGGCTGGTGTTTTCCAGTTCTTCGGCCATGACCTGCATCAGACCTTCGGTGGCAAATTTGGAAACGGCGTAGGCTCCCCAGTAGGCACGGCCTTGTCGGCCAACGCTGCTGCTGGTGAAAATCACGGAAGCGTCAGCCGGTGCTTTTCTCAAAACCGGCAGCAGGTGCTTCATCAAGGCCAGTTGGCCGTTGACGTTGATTCGCATGACCTTCTGCCAGGTTTCGATGTGGGCGCTTTCCAGTGGCGCACGCTGTCCCAGAACACCGGCATTCAGCAGGACGCCGTCCAGATGATCAAAGTTTTCTTCGATCAGCTCAGCCAGTTGGCGGTATGGATCTTCGTCTTTCTCTTCCAGATCGAAAGGAATAACCGCCGCCTGTGGCAGGCCTTCGGCTTCGATCAGGTCATAAGTGTCGTTCAGGGCTTCCTGGGTGCGGCCCAGTAATAAAACCGTGGCTCCCGCGTGGGCGTAAGTCAGAGCAGCGGTGCGGCCAATGCCATAGCCGCCGCCTGTCACCAGAATGTTGCGGCCCTTCAGAGGGTGGGAAGGTGTGTTCATGTGCGATTCCTGTGTCATTCAAAGCAGAGTCAGTAGCTCTTCAGGGTGCTGGATCAGGGTGTCGGCACCCCAGTGTTGAGGGTTGTCGTCGGGTTCTATGTAGCCAAACAAGGCACCAATGCTGAACATGTTGGCGGCTTTGGCGGCTTCGATGTCGCGACTGTGATCGCCAACGTACCAGCATTCCTGAGGTGAGCACTGAAGTTCCTCGGCTCCTTTAATTAACGCGTCGGGTGCTGGTTTGGCTGTGGGCACATCATCTCCGCAGACTACGCTGTCGGCCTGGATGCCCAGAGCATCGAGCAGTGGCGTGGTGAAGCGTCGGGGTTTGTTGGTGACGATGCCCCAACGAATGCCAGTCTGTTCCAGTTGCTGGAGTGTTTTGGGGAAGCCGGTGAAGAAGGCGCTGGCGACCCCAAGGTGCTCCTGGTAGCAATTCAGTAGTTCGTTACGGCGTTCTGCAAAATCTGGCGATTGTTCGTCTATGCCCCAGGTCAGACGTGTGAGAGCAGCGCCGCCATTGCTGACCTGTTCCCGAATGCGTGCATAAAGTAGGGCTTCAAGGCCGGATTGCTGGCGCAACAGATTGACCACCGCGCCAAAATCCGGGGCGGTATCAACCAGTGTGCCGTCAAGGTCAAACAGAATGGCCGCCGGTCGGGTCGGTTTCATGAGGCGTTGACCGGCTTTTCGGTGGCCATCAGATAATTGACGGAAACGTCGTTGTCCTTGAGTTTGTAGATGCGAGTCAGCGGGTTGTAGACCATGCCGGTCATGTCGGTGACGTTCAGGCCCGCGTCACGACACCATTGGCTCAGCTCGCTGGGTTTGATGAATTTGGCGTAGTCGTGCGTGCCAGCAGGCAGCAAACGCAACAGGTACTCAGCGCCGACAATCGCAAACGCGTAAGACTTGGGGTTGCGATTCAGAGTCGAGAAAAACACCTTGCCACCGGGTTTGACCAAACGGGTGCAGGCTCGAATCACAGAGGCTGGATCAGGGACGTGCTCCAGCATTTCCAGACAGGTGACGGTATCAAAGGATTCGGGTTGTTCTTCAGCCAGTTGTTCGACGGGGATCTGACGGTAGTTGATCTCCAGGCCGGATTCCAGGGCGTGCAGTTTGGCAACATTCAAGGGTGCTTCGCCCATGTCGATACCGCTGACCTGAGCGCCGCGCTGGGCCATGGCCTCACTCAAGATTCCCCCGCCGCAGCCGACGTCGAGGACGGTTTTCCCTGCCAGATGCGCCAGGTCGTCGATGTAGTTGCAGCGCAGCGGGTTGATGTCATGGAGCGGTTTGAACTCACTTTCCGGGTCCCACCAGCGACTGGCCAAGGCTTCAAACTTGGCAATTTCACTGGCGTCGACGTTCTGGTGCGTGGTCATTGTGTGTTTCCTTGTTCGAAAAATAAATATTGGTTAGCCGCTGATGCTGCGCTGCCAGGAATGTGCCTGTGCGAGCAGTTCATCCATGGGAAGGGTGGTGAGCTGTCCGTCTTTTAACAGGCATTGACCTGCCACCCAGACATGGGAAGTGAACTGGCTGCTACCGGTGTAGACCAGTTGCGAAATCGGGTTGTACATCGGCTGCATCGCAATATCGGTCATGGTGATGGCCTGCAGATCGGCGTATTTTCCGGGTTTAATCGAGCCGGTCTGATCGCTGATGCCCAGTGCTTTGGCTCCACCGATTGTGGCCATTTCCAGAGCCTGCCAGGCAGGTAATGCACTGGCGTCGCTGGCGACGGCTTTGGCCAGTAGCGCGGCGGTTTGCATTTCAGCTTGCATATTCAGATCGTTGTTGCTGGCAGCGCCATCGGTGCCCAATCCGACATTGATGCCGGAGGACAGCAGTTGTGCAACCGGGCTGAAGCCGCTGGCCAGTTTCAGGTTGGACTCCGGGCAGTGAACAATGCTGGCACCAGACTGGCGGAAAATCTCCAGGTCGTCGTCGTTCACCTGGGTCATGTGGGCGCAACTGACGTGTGCATCCAGAAAGCCGAGCTGAGCCAATCGCTGACTCGGGCGACAGCCATGTAATTCCAGGCTCTGGCTAACCTCGAAGGCGGTTTCATGCAGGTGAATTTGCACTGGCATGTTGAATTCTGCGGCCAATATGCTGATTTGGCGCAGCGGCGCATCCGAAATGGTGTAGGGCGCGTGAGGCCCGAGACCAATGCTGACCAATGGCTGATGTCGATACTGTTCATGGACAGTCAGTGCTTTTTGAATGTATTCATCCGGGTTCTGGCCGTAGGCGCTGGGGAAGTCGATAACCGGTGTGAAGCTGACACAACGCACGCCCGTTTCAATGGCAGCATCCAGTACGCCATCGGGGTAGAAGTACATATCTGCAAACGTGGTGGTGCCGGAGCGCAACATTTCGGCAATGGCCAGTCGCGTGCCCTGATAGACAAAATCACGATCAACCCAGCGGCTTTCGGCAGGCCAGATGTGATCCTGTAGCCAGGACATCAGTGGCAAGTCGTCGGCCATGCCACGAAACAGGCTCATGGCGGCGTGGCCGTGTGCGTTAACGTAGCCAGGCATCAGCAGGTGTTCGGACAGATCCACTTCTTCATCAAATGGCTGATCAGGGGCGTCCATTGAATGAATGGCCAGTATTTGACCGTCTCGAATATAAACCCGTTGGTGTTCAAGCACTTCCGGAGGCGAGGTTTGCATGGTGATCAGCCAACGGGCGTTCAGACGAGTGGTTCGGGACATTGAGTGTCTCCAGGATGCAGAGGAACCAAAAAGGGCGGCAGTATATCAAGCTCTGCGGTGCGGCGGCGAGCTTGTGGCCCGAGTATCTTGCTTAGGCATCCCTGTAATCTGTGCTACCATTCGCGGCTTTGATTTGACTGGGCACAGGGTGCTTATCACGGCTTTATGTACCAGAGCCGAACGGGTAATGGGTTGAATATGGGTGAAATAGCCAAAGAAGTCCTTCCGATTAACATCGAAGACGAATTGCAACAATCCTATCTGGATTACGCCATGAGCGTAATCGTAGGACGGGCCTTGCCCGATGTACGAGATGGTCTCAAGCCAGTTCATCGACGTGTGTTGCATGCCATGAACGTGCTTGGCAACGACTGGAACAAGCCCTACAAAAAGTCCGCCCGTGTGGTGGGTGACGTCATCGGTAAGTATCACCCTCACGGTGACTCTGCGGTGTACGACACCATTGTCCGCCTGGCTCAGGATTTCTCCATGCGTTACATGCTGGTGGATGGTCAGGGGAACTTTGGTTCCATTGATGGCGACTCCGCTGCTGCCATGCGTTATACCGAAATTCGTATGAATAAAATCAGCCACGATATGCTGGCTGACATTGACAAGGAAACGGTCAATTGGGTGCCTAACTACGATGGCACCGAACAAATTCCAGAAGTTATGCCAACCCGTGTGCCGAACCTGCTGGTGAACGGTTCGGCCGGTATTGCGGTGGGGATGGCAACCAATATACCGCCGCACAATCTGACTGAAGTGATGAACGGCTGTCTGGCTCTGATTGATAATCCCGAGCTGGATGTGGATGCGCTGATGGAATTCATTCCAGGCCCTGACTTCCCGACTGGCGCATTTATTAATGGCCGGGAAGGCATTGTGGAGGCGTATCGGACTGGCCGGGGTCGTATTTATTTACGGGCTCGTCATCATTTTGAAGAAGATGACAAAAACGGCAAGGTCAGCATTATTTTCACCGAAATTCCTTACATGGTGAACAAGGCGCGGTTGATTGAGAAAATCGCCGAGCTGGTCAAGGACAAAAAGATTGAAGGCATCACCGAATTGCGCGATGAGTCCGATAAGGACGGCATGCGCATTGTCGTAGAGTTGCGCCGTAACGAAATGCCAGAAGTCGTGTTGAATAATCTGTTTGCGCAGACTCAATTACAGGGTGTGTTTGGTATCAATACCGTCGCTTTGGTCGACGGTCAGCCGCGCACGCTGAATCTCAAAGAGCTGCTTGAGGCGTTTGTTAAGCACCGTCGTGAAGTCGTCACGCGTCGCACCATCTTCGAATTACGCAAAGCCCGTGAGCGTGGTCATATTCTGGAAGGTTTGGCATTGGCACTGGCCAATATTGATCCGGTGATTGAATTGATCAAGGCATCTCCCAATGCGGCGGATGCGCGTGAAAAACTGATGGCCGCCGCCTGGATGCCGGGCGATGTGCTGGATATGCTGAAGCAAGCGGGTGAACACGCGTGTCGCCCAGATGACTTGCCGGAGCAATACGGCTTCCGGGGTGGGCAGTACTATCTTTCTCCGGTTCAGGCGCAGGCGATTCTGGATTTGCGTTTGCAGAAGTTGACCGGGCTGGAGCACGACAAGCTGATCGAAGAATATCAGCAGAAACTGGCCGAAATAGCCGAGTATCTGGATATTCTGGGCAGCCCTGAACGTTTGATGCAATTGATTCGTGAAGAGCTGGAAGCGATTCGAGCCGAATACGGTGATGAGCGCCGCAGCGAAATTCTGGCGGTCAAACGTGATTTGAGCATGGCGGATCTGATTCCAGAAGAAGATCTGGTGTTGACGTTGTCTCATGGCGGCTATGCCAAAACCCAGTCGGTGGATGTGTATCAGGCCCAGAAACGCGGTGGCAAAGGCAAGTCGGCGACGTCCGTGAAAGATGAGGACTTTGTTGAGCATCTGCTGGTCGCCAACAGTCACGATACCGTGCTGTGTTTCACCGATGCGGGCAAGGTGTTCTGGCTGACGGTGTACGATATTCCTCAAGCGGGCCGTAACGCAAAAGGTCGCCCGATTGTGAATGTTTTGAACTTGTCGGATGACGAACGTGTGACGGCTATTTTGCCCGTCGATGAATACAGCGCTGACCGATATGTCTTTATGGCGACGGCGCGTGGCACGGTGAAGAAAACCTCTCTGGATCAGTTTTCTCGTCCGCGCAGCAGTGGCTTGATTGCGTGTGAACTGGATGATGGTGATCATCTGGTGGGCGTGGCCATTACCGACGGTCAGCAAGATATCATGCTGGTGACAGACGCTGGCAAGGCTGTGCGTTTCTACGAAGGTCAGGATGCGGAAGGCAAGGGCGGCGTTCGTCCAATGGGCCGAACCGCACGTGGTGTTCGTGGTGTGACGCTGGGTGAAGGCCAGCGAGTGATGTCGCTGATCATTCCTCAGGAAGGCGGTCAGTTGCTGACGGCTTCCGAGCGTGGCTTCGGCAAGCGCACCGACGTGTCGGAATTCCCGACCAAGGGACGAGGCACCCAGGGTGTGATCGCACTGGTTACCAATGACCGTAATGGCCGCCTGATTGGCGCAGTGCAGGTGTTTGACGGCGATGAAGTGATGTTGATCAGTGATCAGGGTACGTTGGTTCGTACGCGTGCTGATGAGGTGTCCAGTCTTGGTCGAAATACCCAGGGCGTCACGTTGATCAAGGTCGCGGATAAAGAAAAGCTGGTTGGTCTTGAAAGCATTTGTGAGCCGACAGCGGAAGCCGATGATGAAACAGATGGGGCGGATGCTCCAGAGACCGTTGAAGCCTGATTGGCCTTCTGACGAATTATTGACAGTAATGAGTAATCGAATGTACCGAGCGTATAATTTCTGCGCAGGGCCTGCCGCTCTGCCGACGGAGGTGTTGGAAAAGGCCAGCGCCGAAATGGCTGACTGGCAGGGCAAAGGCCTTTCCATTATGGAAATGAGCCACCGCAGCAAGGAAGTTGTGGCGGTTGCAGAACAAGCAGAAGCGGACTTGCGTGAGTTGATGTCAATTCCTGACAACTATCGCGTTCTGTTCATGCAAGGTGGTGCCAGCCTGCAGTTCTCGGCATTGCCTCTGAATCTTGCGAATGGCTCTGGTCGTGTGGATCAGATTGTGACCGGCCAATGGTCTAAAAAGGCGTTGGCAGAAGGCAAACGCTTTGCGGATGTTCATGTCGCTGCCACAACCGCCGCCGAAAACTTCTCCCGTGCGCCCTCTCAAGCTGAGTTGAATCTTTCGGCTGATGCGGATTATGTGCATTACTGTCCGAATGAAACCATTGGCGGCGTTGCATTCGATTACATTCCTGAAACCGGTGATGTACCGCTGGTGGCGGATTTGTCGTCGGCTATTTTGTCGGAACCTCTGGATGTCAGCCGCTTTGGTGTGATTTATGCCGGAGCGCAGAAAAACATCGGCCCGGCCGGGCTGTGTGTGGTGATTATTCGGGATGATCTGATTGGCAAGGTGCGCGACAGTGCACCAACCATGCTGGATTACAAGGTCATGGCGGATAACGCTTCCATGTACAACACGCCGCCAACGTATAGCTGGTATTTGGCCGGTCTGGTCTTCCAGTGGCTGAAAGCGCAGGGCGGCGTGGCAGCCATGGCAGAGGTGAATCAGCGCAAGGCCAATCGCTTGTACGATTTTATCGACGGCAATGCGTTTTATGCCAATCCGGTTGCGATCAATAATCGTTCGATCATGAACGTTCCTTTTACGCTGGCGGACAGTGCTCTGGACAAGACGTTTCTGGCGGAAAGTGAAGCCGCAGGTCTGTTGAATCTGGCGGGCCATCGAAGTGTTGGTGGTATGCGTGCCAGTATTTATAACGCTGTGCCGGAAGAAGGTGTCATCGCATTGACAGAATTTATGGCGGATTTTGCACGTCGCTATGGTTAATGCGATGAGTGATGACGTTTGAAATACTAACGAATGGCTGGCTCCCAGAGTCAGCGATGATTGCTGCAGGAACGGATATGAGTGAAGCTCAAGAGCTGGAACAGCTAAGACAATCTATTGACGCAATTGACCAGCAGATTCACGAGCTAATCAATCAGCGTGCTCAGTGTGCCCAGAGCGTGGCTGAAGTGAAGCAGAAATATGCAGCTCCCGGTGAATCTGTTGTGTTCTATCGTCCAGAGCGAGAAGCTCAGGTGCTGCGCAAGGTCATGGCGCGAAATCAGGGACCGCTCAGCGACGAAAGTGTTGCGCGCCTGTTCCGCGAAATCATGTCTCAATGTCTGGCGTTGGAAGAGCCGGTCAAGGTTGCCTATCTTGGCCCTGAAGGCACATTCACTCAGCAAGCGGCAATCAAGCACTTTGGCCATGCTGTCGTGTGTCAAAGCCAGATGTCCATCGCAGATGTGTTCCGTGACGTGGAAAGTGGTTGCGTTCAGTACGGTGTGGTGCCGGTTGAAAATTCCACAGAAGGTGTGGTGACGCACACGCTGGATGGCTTTTTCGAGTCGAATCTTCATATTTGTGGCGAAGTCACGCTGCGGATTCATCATCACTTTATGGCGCGCGGCGACGCACCGATTACGCGTATTTTTTCTCATGCGCAGTCACTGGGGCAGTGTCGTCTGTGGCTGGATCAGCATTATCCGGGGGTTGAGCGTGTTGCGGTCAGTTCCAATGCGGAAGCGGCTCGCCTGGCCAGTGAAACGCCGGGAACGGCAGCCATCGCGGGCGAGGTGGCGGCTGAGTTGTATCAACTGGAAATACGTCATGCCAAGATTGAAGATCGGCCTGATAACACGACGCGTTTCCTGATTGTTGGGCAGCAAGAGACATTGCCCAGTGGCGACGATAAAACATCCGTGATGGTATCGAGTCGAAATCAGCCAGGAGCCTTATATCTGTTGCTGGAGCCGTTTCGGCAGTCTGGCATCAGTCTGACGCGCATTGAAACGCGTCCTTCCCGGTCAGGTACCTGGAATTACGTCTTCTTTATTGATTTTGAAGGGCATCGGGACGACGCAGACATTGCCCCGTTGCTGGAGCAGTTGCAGGGGTTGGCCGCAGATTTCAAGTGGCTGGGTTCCTATCCTCAGGCGGCGTTGTAACGCACATCGGGTGGTGCGGGGCGGTATTGGGTTGTTACACCATCGGCCGCTTTGTATCAGGACATCATTGTTTTCAGGGTAATCAGAATGTTTGAATCTATTGCAGTGGAAGGCGTCAAGGGATTGCAGCCCTATCGTCCGGGAAAGCCGATTGATGCCGTGGCTCGTGAGCTGGGGCTGAACGAAGCCGATATTGTCAAACTGGCGTCAAATGAGAATCCATTAGGGCCGGGTGATGCTGTGCGTCAGGCACTGGTGGGATGTGTCGACGAGCTGTCCCGTTATCCAGATGGCGGCGGTTATGCTTTGAAAGAAACGCTGGCGCGACACTTGTCGGTAGATGCCGATCAGGTCACGCTGGGTAATGGCTCCAGTGACATTCTGGATTTTATTATCCGGGTGCTGGTAGATAAGGGCGATGAAGTCGTTGTATCCCAGCATGCCTTTGCCATTTACGGTCTGCTGACCACCATTGCAGGCGGCAAGGTTGTTGAGGTGCCTGCGCGTGATTTCGGTCATGATCTGGATGCCATGGCGGCAGCGATCACAGACAAAACCCGCATTGTGTTTGTTACCAATCCCAATAATCCAACCGGAACCTGGAATACTCGCACAGAGCTGGAAGCGTTCTTGGCTCGTGTGCCTGAGTCCGTGGTGGTGTTGCTGGATGAAGCCTATTTTGAGTACGTCGAAGAGGCGGAGTACCCGGATGGCATTGAGTTGCTGTCTCGTTTCCCGAATCTGGTGGTGACGCGTACTTTCTCCAAGGTGTATGGCTTGGCTGCTTTGCGTATTGGTTACGGTGTTTCCAGCCTGGAGTTGGCCGATTTGATGAATCGTGTGCGTCCGCCATTCAACACCAATGCGTTGGCTCAGGCGGCGGCGATTGCTGCACTGAATGACAAGCAGTATCTGGCTGATAGCGTTGCCATGAACAAGCAAGGCATGGCTCAGCTGGAAGCGGGATTCCATCAGCAGAATCTGGACTTTATTCCATCGGTTGGCAACTTCATTGCTTTTAAGGTGCCAGCAGAAGCCGATGCTATGCAGGTGTATCAGGACTTGTTGCAGCACGGTGTGATTGTACGCCCGGTGGCCAATTATGCCATGCCAGAATATCTGCGTGTTTCGATTGGTACTGGTAGCGAAAATGCAGCGTTTTTGACAGCGCTGGAACAGGTGTTGGCTTGACTGCTGCTGCACCTTTGATGCTGGGGCGTGTTGCCATTATTGGTTTGGGCCTGATTGGTTGTTCCTGGGTGAAAGGGCTGAGGCAAGCGGGTGCTCTGGATTCCGTGGTGGGGTACGACCGCAATCTGGACTCCATGCAGTTGGCCCGATCTGAAGGCTTGATCGATGGCTATGCCGATACCCCTGCTCTGGCGGTGGAAAATGCCGATTTTGTTATTATTTCGGTGCCCATTTTGGCCATTCGTGGTGTGCTGGAGGCGATAAAATCTGCACTGCCAGATCATGCTGTCGTAACGGATGTCGGCTCGGTGAAAGGTTCGGTAGACCGGGATGTGGCGGCCACACTGGGCGAGGAGTTTCCCCGGTTTGTGTTGGGTCATCCCATTGCCGGTTCTGAAAAAAGTGGGGTAGCTGCTGCGGACGTGACCTTGTATCAGGATCACAAGGTGATTTTGACGCCAAGGCCCTTTACGGATGCCGATGCACTGGAGCGTGTGGCTCGTGCATGGGAATGCGTAGGCGCTGTGATTGAGTGCATGGACGTTGAGCACCATGACGAAGTGCTCGCGGCAACCAGTCATCTGCCTCATTTGTTGGCGTATTCTCTGGTCGATACCTTGGCCTATAGCCATGAAAACAAAGAAATTTTCAATTACGCTGCTGGTGGCTTTCGAGATTTTACCCGCATTGCTGCCAGTAGCCCGGTGATGTGGCGAGATATTTTCTCAGCCAATAAAGATCAGTTGCTGGCGACTCTGGATTTGTTCTCCAGAGATCTGGGGTATCTCCGTGCTGCGATCGCGGAAGGCGATACCACTCAGGTGGTCGGTGTACTCACCCGAGCCAAGGCGGCTCGGGATCATTTTTCCAAAATTCTATCTCGACGGGCATTTGTTGAAGTTATGAAAACCAGCTCCCTGACGTATGTGGCCAAACCTGGCTCGTGTCTGAACGGTACGATTCGTGTGCCGGGCGACAAATCCATTTCTCATCGCTCTATTATGTTGGGTTCGCTTGCAAATGGTGTGACCCAGGTGAGCGGCTTTCTGGAGGGTGAGGACAGTTTGGCCACCCTGCAGGCATTTCGTGATATGGGCGTGGTGATCGAAGGGCCGCATCGTGGTCGAGTAACGATTCATGGCGTTGGCCTTCATGGCTTGCAAGCGCCGCCGAATGCCTTGTATCTGGGTAATTCTGGCACCTCGATTCGCCTGTTGTCCGGTTTGTTGGCGGGTCAGCGATTCGATGTGGAAATGACCGGAGATGAATCCTTGAGCAAGCGTCCGATGGGACGTGTGGCTGATCCATTGAAGTTGATGGGTGCTGAAGTGGAAACTGCAGAAGGCGGTCGTCCACCTCTGAAAATCAAGGGTGCTGCCAGTTTGGCGGGCATTCATTATGATCTTCCCATGGCCAGTGCGCAGGTGAAGAGCTGTGTATTGCTGGCCGGTTTGTACGCTGAAGGGGAAACTTCAGTGACAGAACCTGCGCCAACCCGTGACCACACCGAGCGCATGTTGAAAGGCTTCGGTTATGACGTCACGGTCGAGGGCAATCGGGTTTCCCTGCGTTCTGGCGGTGAACTGACGGCCACTGAGATCGATGTGCCATCGGATATTTCATCGGCTGCGTTCTTTATGGTGGCGGCCAGTATTGCTCCGGGCTCTGATGTGACGCTGGAACATGTTGGTATTAATCCGACCCGTGTGGGTGTGATCAATATTCTGCGGGAAATGGGCGGCAGTATTGAGCTGTTGAATGAGCGTGAGGTGGGGGGGGAACCTGTTGCCGATATTCGTGTGCGCAGTGCCCGGTTAAAAGGCATTCACATTCCTGAAGATCAGGTGCCGCTGGCGATTGATGAGTTTCCCGCGTTGTTTGTGGCTGCTGCTTGTGCAGAAGGCGAGACTGTTCTGACGGGTGCGGAAGAGTTGCGTGTTAAGGAAAGTGACCGCATTCAGGCCATGGTTGATGGGTTGGTGATTCTGGGTGTGGATGCTCGTGGAACAGAAGACGGTGCTGTTATTCAGGGCTTTGGTGCTGAAGGTGCTTTTGGTGGTGGCAGCATTGAGAGTCATGACGACCATCGCATTGCGATGAGTTTCGCGATGGCGTCACTGAGAGCATCCGAAGTCATTCGCATTAATGAATGCGCCAATGTAGCGACGTCTTTCCCAGGGTTTGTTGAATTGGCCTCTACTGCAGGCGTCCAGTTGACGACGGAAGGCGGTGATTTGGCGTTTGAGGAAACCTCAGAATGACAAATGTAAGCAAGGTTATCACGGTTGATGGCCCATCCGGCGCAGGCAAGGGCACCGTTTGTGCTCGCCTTGCCGAACAGTTGGGCTGGCATTTGCTGGACAGTGGAGCGCTCTATCGAATCACGGGTCTGGCGGCTTCTCGCAAGGATATTGTTCTGGATGATGAAGTCGCTGTTGCAGCCGTAGCGGGTCAGCTGGATGTTGTATTTCAGCCAACATCCGTTGGTGTGAAGGTGATTCTTGAAGGCGAAGACGTCACCGATATCATTCGCACTGAAAAGGTCGGCAGTCTGGCATCGCAAGTGGCGGCATTGCCTGAGGTGCGAGCTGCTTTGTTGCAGCGTCAGAGAGACTTTGCGCAGGCTGATGGCTTGATCGCTGACGGTCGTGACATGGGTACTGTGGTTTTTCCGGCTGCTCATGTGAAGGTGTTTTTAACGGCCAGTGCGGAGGAGCGCGGTCAGCGTCGATATCAGCAGTTGCTTGACAAGGGTTTTGATGCTAGTTTAACCGCCCTTATCGAAGACATCCAAGCTCGCGACGAGCGTGACAGCAACCGAGCTGTCGCCCCACTAAAACCTGCAGATGACGCTACTGTGATCGACAGTACCGATCTGACGATTGAAGAAGTCTGTGAGCAGGTTGCCGGACTGGTTCGTAAAGCAGGAATGATCTGAGATGAATCCGGCGTACTTGTCAGCCCCTGCCATAAGGGAACAGAAGTACGTTCGATTTTTTATTTGACTAACCCCGAATGTCTGGCCATTTGGATCGTACGCTGACTGATTACTCTTCAAGTCACGTACAAACACAACAGGTGTTATTTCATGACCGAGAGCTTTGCCGAATTATTTGAAGAATCCCTTAAAGAACTGGATATGCAGCCCGGTTCTATTGTTACTGGTACGGTTGTCGACATCGACAGCGACTGGGTAACAGTTAACTCCGGATTGAAATCTGAAGCGGTTATCCCACGCAGCCAGTTCCTGAATGAAAAAGGTGAACTGGAAGTTGCGATTGGTGATGAAACCCAGGTTTCTCTGGAAGCGGTTGAAGATGGCTTTGGTGAAACCAAACTGTCTCGTGAAAAAGCCAAGCGTGCTGAAAGCTGGAAAGAGCTGGAAAAAGCCTTCGAAGCTGAAGAAATGGTTACCGGTATTATCAATGGCAAAGTCAAGGGTGGCTTCACTGTTGATCTGAAGAACATTCGTGCGTTCTTGCCTGGCTCCCTGGTTGATGTGCGTCCAGTACGTGACACGGCTCACCTGGAAGGCAAAGAGCTGGAATTCAAGGTTATCAAGCTGGATGCCAAGCGTAACAACGTTGTTGTTTCACGCCGTGCCGTTCTGGAAGCTGCTAACTCGCAGGAACGTGAAGAATTGCTGGCTAACCTGCAGGAAGGCCAGTCTGTCAAGGGTATCGTCAAGAATCTGACCGACTACGGTGCTTTCGTAGATCTGGGTGGTGTTGACGGCCTGCTGCACATCACTGACATGGCGTGGAAGCGTATCAAGCATCCAAGCGAAATCGTTGCTGTTGGTGACGAGATCGAAGTCAAGGTTCTGAAATTTGACCGTGAACGCAACCGCGTATCTCTGGGTCTGAAGCAATTGGGTGATGATCCATGGGTCAACATCAATGACCGTTACCCTGAGAACATCCGCGTTAAGGCACGCGTTACTAACCTGACTGACTACGGTTGTTTCGCAGAGCTGGAAGAAGGCGTTGAAGGCCTGGTTCACGTATCCGAAATGGATTGGACCAACAAGAACATTCACCCAAGCAAAGTTGTTCAGGTTGGCGACGAAGTAGAAGTGATGGTTCTGGACATCGACGAAGAACGTCGTCGTATCTCCTTGGGTATCAAGCAGTGCACCATGAACCCATGGGAAGAGTTCGGTACCAAGTTCAACAAGGGCGACAAGATTTCCGGCAAGATCAAGTCTATCACTGACTTCGGTATCTTCATCGGTCTGGACGGCGGCATCGACGGTCTGGTTCACCTGTCTGACATTTCCTGGAACGACAACGGTGAAGAAGCCGTTCGTAACTACAAGAAAGGCGACGAACTGGAAACTGTTATCCTGTCTATCGATCCAGAGCGTGAGCGTATCTCTCTGGGCGTGAAGCAGTTGGAAAATGATCCATTCTCCGACTTCGTTGCTTCAAATGACAAGGGCGCTATTGTTACTGGTAAGGTTCTGTCTGTTGATGCGAAAGCCGCTGTCATTGAAGTTGCTCCAGGCGTCGAAGGCGTATTGAAAGCTTCTGAAATCAGCCATAACAGAGTGGAAGATGCTCGCAATCTGTTGACTGAAGGTTCCGAAGTTGAAGCCGTCATCACGATTGTTGATCGCAAGAGCCGTTCCATCAGCCTGTCTATGAAAGCAAAAGATGCAGCTGAAGATCGTCAGGCAATGAAAGAGCAGCGTGCCAAGGTTGATACAGAAGTTTCTTCTGGCCCAACCACTATTGGTGACCTGATCAAAGAACAGTTGAACCAGAAGTAAGGTTTCTACTGTTTGAAAAACCCGCTTCGGCGGGTTTTTCTGTTTAAAGAGGGTGTTGAATATTGTGTGGCTGAAGGGGAAAAGCAAGACTCAGGTCGAATGCTAATACTGCTGACAGGGCTTGCAAAAGTCACAGGCTAACCGCATGATTTATCTGGCTTTATTGTCAAGCAGAGGAACCCTGCGGAGGGAATTGGCTATGACCAAGTCGGAATTGATTGAAAAGATTGTTTCACGCCAGCCGCAATTATCTCCAAAAGAGGTCGAACTGGCGGTCAAGACCATGCTGGATCACATGTCCCAAACCTTGTCGGATGGTGAGCGTATCGAAATACGGGGATTTGGAAGTTTTTCTCTGCATTATCGTGCTCCGCGTTTAGGACGTAATCCAAAAACTGGAGAATCCGTTGATCTGAAGGGAAAGTACGTTCCCCATTTCAAACCCGGTAAAGATTTGAGAGACCAGGTCAATATAAGCATTGATGTTTGAGATGGCTGTATTGCAGTCGCTGAGTGTTATCTGCTGTTTGGGCATCTGATATTACCGTTGTTTTCATTGGAAGAGTTATGTTGAAGAAACTGCGTTTTTTAATTGGTTTGTGTATATCGCTGGTTGTAATGGTCTACGCCATTGCATTTGCGCGTAAAAACAGTGGCGATGTAGCCCTCGACTTTATGATCGGCGGCCCGATTAATATGCCTGCTGGCGTGTGGCTTGGGTTAGGGATTGCTGCTGGTGCTGCGCTGGGTATTGCAACCGGTGTGTGGGCTGTAACCCGGATGCGACTTGTTAATCGTCGATTGCGCAAGCAGGTTGCTAATCTGGAACAGGAATTGGGTAAGTAATATCGACAGGCACTGCTGATGGATTCCGTGGAGCTCTTTTTGGCGTTGCTGGTTGCGGTAGCGATTGGCTGGTTGGTTGGCGCTCGTATGTCGGGCGGCAGAAGTGCTCCTAGGAAACCCGACTGGTTTCCTTCCCCAAAGGACATGAGTGAAGGGCAGTCTGAACGCTTTATTCGTTCTCTGCTGACAGCATCTCCAGATGACGAGGATGCGATGGACTTTGCACTTCGTATTGGTCAGTCGTTGCGTGATAAGGGGGAATCCAATCGTGCTATCCAGTTTCATCAGACGCTGATGGCTCGAACCGATTTACCGCGTTCACTTTTGCAGCAGGTTGAGCTGGAATTGGCTCTGGATTATTTTCAGGCTGGTTTGAATGACCGCTCTGAAAAACTGTTGTTGAATTTGATGGGTTCCGGGTACGAAGCAACAGAAGTGCGAGCGTTACGTACTCTGGTGCGTTTGTATGAAGAAGAAGGGGAATGGCAAAAGATCCTGGATTTGCATCAGCGGCCAAACCTTTTTCTGGATGAAAAGCTGCAGCGTTCCCTGGCACATGCAACGTGTGAGTTAGCTGTTGTAGCTCTTGAAAATGCCAACTACCTTCAGGTGCGAACCTTGAGCCACCTGGCTTTGAAAATTGATCGTCATTGCGCTCGAGCACATGTGGTGCTTGGCGATTTGGCTTTTCGACATCAGGAGCCACAAGAAGCCATTCGTTGTTATTTGAATGCATTGGAGCTGGATTCTAATTGCCTTGTGGCATTGCTGGATCAGTTGATTGTTGCGTTTCGGTCGCTTGGAGACGATAAAAGCCTGTATTTGCATCTCAAAGCCTGTCTGGCGGAGACAAATTATATTCCTGCGTTACTGGCTATGACCGAAGTGCAGGTGCCGCACCGTGGCTTTGATGCGGCAGCGGAGTTATATCTGGAAACGTTGGCAAAGCAACCTTCCCATTATGGTTTTGTAGCTTTTCTGGGGGTTATGGCGCGTAATGATCGTCAGTTGAACGAATCGCAGTTGCGTATGGCCTATGATATTCTTCGCACTCTCGATGCAGCAGAATCTCGTTTTGTATGCAATCGATGTGGTTTTGAAGGGCGGCGTTTTCATTGGCGTTGCCCAAGCTGTAAGGATTGGGCAACGCTCCAGCCTTATACTCCTCGTACTCCTATCTCTTCCGGTTATCAAAAAATATGACTTGTCATACTCCCGTCGTTGTTGCTCTTGATTATTCCAGTGCTGAAAAGGCATTTCAGATGGCTGAACAGCTAGATCCATCCCTGTGTCGGGTCAAGGTTGGCAAGGAGTTGTTTACATCCGCGGGAAGGGGTGTCGTGGAGGGATTGGTCGCGCGAGGGTTTGATGTCTTTCTGGATCTGAAATTTCATGACATTCCCAATACTTGTGCCAAAGCGGTTTTGGCGGCGGCTGATATGGGAGTTTGGATGGTAAATGTGCATGCCAGCGGTGGGCGGAGAATGATGGAAGCTGCAGCTGAAGCCTTGCAGCACCGTCAGGGTGAGAAGCCTTTGTTGATTGGCGTGACAGTACTGACCTCCATGGATCAAAGCGACCTTGGTGAAGTAGGTATTGGTGTTTCTCCTGCTGAACAGGTTGGGCGTTTGGCTCAGTTGGCGGAGTCTTCCGGATTGGATGGTGTTGTGTGTTCAGCTCAGGAAGTCGGACTTATTCGGCAACAGTGTGGTGCCGGTTTTCTAACGGTTACGCCAGGGATTCGACCAGCCTGGAGTCAGACTCAGGATCAGAAGCGCATTATGACCCCGGCTGATGCTGTCAAGGCGGGTGTGGATTATATGGTGATTGGACGCCCTATTACTCAGGCTGACGTACCCAAAGAGGCATGCCAGAAAGTACTGTCAGAACTGGGTGCCTGACCCGGAAAATATTTATTGTTAACTATTGAATAATAGGGTGGATGTGGTGGGAATGAAAACCAAAATTGCGGTTGCTGGTACGGGGTACGTTGGATTATCAAATGCCATGTTATTAGCTCAGCATAATGATGTTGTGGCTGTCGATATTGTGCCTGAAAAGGTCGATATGCTGAATCGAGGTCAGGCACCTATCGTGGATGCTGAAATCGAAGACTTTCTACTGAATCGTAATCTGAATTTTCGGGCAACTCTGGATACGGTCGATGCGTATGCCAATGCTGACCTTGTGATTATTGCCACACCAACAGATTATGATATTGAGACCAACTACTTTAATACACGTTCTGTTGAAGCGGTGATTCAGGAAGTGATATCAATTAACCCTAATGCCCTGATGGTGATTAAATCCACAGTGCCGGTGGGTTATACCGCTAGAATTCGTGAGGAAACCGGTTCAAATAACATCCTGTTCAGCCCAGAATTTCTGCGTGAGGGGAAAGCACTTTACGATAATTTACATCCTTCCCGAATTATTATTGGGGAGCGATCGGAAAGAGCCTCTTTTATTGCAGATTTACTAGTGCAAGGTGCTGTTAAGGATGATATTCCGGTGTTGTTTACCGATGCCACCGAAGCAGAAGCGGTAAAATTATTTTCCAATACTTATCTGGCCATGCGGGTTGCGTACTTTAATGAACTGGATACTTATGCTTCCAGTCACGGTCTGGATACGCGTCAAATTGTAGAGGGTGTTGGCCTGGATCCTCGTATTGGTGCGCATTATAACAATCCATCGTTTGGTTATGGTGGTTATTGTTTGCCCAAAGATACCAAGCAGCTTTTGGCAAATTTCAATGATGTGCCCAATAATCTGATTCGGGCAATTGTGGATGCCAACATTACCCGTAAGGATTTTATTGCCGATGAAGTTATTGCTCGTAATCCTGAAGTGGTTGGCGTATATCGCCTGGTGATGAAATCCGGTTCGGATAATTTCCGGGCGTCGGCCATTCAAGGCATTATGAAACGAATCAAGGCCAAAGGCATCCAGGTTATTATTTATGAGCCAGTGATGACTGAAGAAGAATTTTTCCATTCTCGGGTAGAAAACGATCTTGATGTATTCAAACAAGAGGCTGATATCATTATTGCCAATCGTTTGACGGATAACCTGAAAGATGTGCTGGATAAGGTGTATACCCGTGATTTATTTGGTGGTGATCATTGAGTTTCTGTTTTGTGTTCTCTGATTTCTCCTTGTTATAAGGCTGTTTATGCTTGAATCCCTGTTGAGTTTTTCTAACAGTCCGCTTTGGCTGGTGACTGTCGTCGTGGTATCAACATTTATGCTGGAAGATCTGGCGATTATTGGCGCGGCAATTCTGGCGGCTTCAGGACGCATGGCGCCGGAGCTGGCGTTTGGAGCGACCTGTCTTGGAATGTTTATCGGGGATTCTGCACTGTATCTGCTGGGGCGAGCGGCGTTGATCTGGCCATCGTTGGGGTGTCGTTTTGAGCATGAGCTGATTCAGCGTCAGGTCGCACCCCTGCAGCAAGCCCCCTGGCACCAATTGGCTCTTATTCGTTGTATGCCGGGGCTGAGAACGTTTGGCTACATCGCATGCGGTTTGGCGCGAGTGCCTGGTACCACCTTTACTATCGCCAATGTCATATCGATTCTGATTTGGGCGGCAGCGCTGTTTGGTGTGGCCTTTGTTTTAGGTAAGCAATACGCCGAGTCCATGGCGGAGTGGTTGTGGTGGTTGTTGCCGTTTGCGCTGCTGTTTTTTGTACTGGGTCAGCGTCGTCTGCGCCAGCGAATGGAAGCCGAGGCCGTTTCCTGATCAGTCTGGGTGCCGCATGGCGAAGGCACCCTTGTTAATCCCTTCAAAGGCCTGAACCCGAATCTGCTGATTCGGGTATTCCTGAGCCAGCTCACTGGCAATGTGTTCGGCAATCCATTCAACGGTGCTGTCTGTGTCGATCATATAGCAGGTCGATTTCGGGACGTTCAGGGAAAATTGACCCTGGGCTGATTGATAGGCAAATTGCATGTCTGTATCGGTTTCTGAAATCAGATCTTCCTGACTGCCAATGTAAATATCTGCCCAACGGTTGGCCCAGCGTTGTTCCTGATCCGGTGCTGGTTGATCATCCAGCCATATGTGCAGTCGTGAGCGATGGCCATGTGCGATACGCTGACAGTTGCCTGCGTGTTTCTTCAAACCATGGCTGTAGTGGTAGAACGCACTCGGTATGATTTCTGGCTCAAATGACAATGTGAGCTGATCAACATTAACCGGAAAGAAAGGCTTTAGCTGCTGGCGGCACCATTCTGCCACGCTGGCTGTCGTGATGGTTTCGGCCTCAACCAGAGCAACGGCTTCTCGGGGGGCGCTCATGTGAATGGCCCCTTGTTCGCTTTGCCAGGTCAGGTTGATGTGGTCCCCTTGCGCCTCCAATTGCAAATATTTGGATTCGGTCGGTACCAGCAGTCTGTGATCAACTTCATCATCAAGCCAATTGCGCAGCGTTTTCTTGACGATGCCAAAATCACATACCATGCCTTGCTGATCCAATACGCCATCAAGAACAGCGGAAGCCAGCCAGGTTTCACCGACCAGACCACGTGCGGCGTCGAGGTAGCTGAAGTCCACATTGGTGAGTTGGTTGACGAACAGTTGCATGGGCAGCCTCGCTGGCGAATCTCGAAAGGGCGGGCATTCTAGCGGAAAGGACGAACGTTGGCAGTATTTTCCGGTCTCATGTTCGCCATCGGTGGTGGGGGCAGTATTCCCTGTTATGATAGGCGCGTTTTGAGAAGCCATATAACAAACGGTTGTTGCAAGGAGTCGGCTGACTCAATGATCGACGCTGCCGTTGTCTCTGGATCATGATAAGAATTTTTTATGTATAAACACGTATTTGCCGGTCTGGCCGGAGCGGTACTCGCCGTATCTCTGAGCGGGTGTTCAAACAGCAGTTCAAATAGCAGTCCGAGTTCCGTCACCGTAACGGCACAGGTGGGTCAGCAAGATATTCAGGATGCCCGTATCTGGTCGGTAGCAATTGCGGAATCGGGCCAGCCGAGTAAAGATGATTTTGATCGTCTGGTTCGCGCAGAGTATGAATTGGATGACAATGGCAGTGATGCCTCGGTGGTTGTACCCACTGAAGAAGCGCAGTTGTTTTTGCTGGTGCCGCGCATTGCCGACTCAGCCACTGGACAGCAAGCCACTTCTCGAACCTGTCAGTGGATCAATGGTTGTGCGATGGGTGCGACAACGGTTGCATTTGGTGATCGTTATGACCAGCACACGGGCTTGAACTGGCGTTCGGTGGCTTATGATGTCAGCAAGGATGAGCTTATTCGTATTACACCGCTGACGCACCTTGCAGCGGCGCTGGGTTACGATCGCCAATACATCGAAAGCACCGCTTTGTGGGAAGCAACCGGCTACTACACGGCGTATTCGATAGAACAGGCCAGCTCTCAGGTATCCCGCCTGTTTGGCATTGACCACGTTCAGAGCAGCGCTCCCTGGAACTTGTCGCTGATTAATCAGGTGAGCGGTAACCAGGCGGTTGCCATGGATCGCATTCGTTACGGTGCCTTGTTGGCAGCCTGGCAGAAGCTCTCCGCTGACTATACCGGTGATGCCGACTCCATGGCGGATGCCGTAGCCGCTGATCTGGTGACTAATAACGGCCAGTTGTATCAAAGTGGCGGCGATCAGACTTTGTCATTGGCACTGCTGTACCAGACAGCCCGTGACAATCTAGGGGCGGTTACAGTAACCAATACCACCATCAAGAGCTATGTGGATGCGGTGATCAGTAATCTGGATGCTGACATTGCTGCGTTCACCAGCGGCAGCCTGACCTCGGTAACACCGGCACCGCTAAGCGAATTGTTTAGCAGCTCGGATCTTGCGGATTACACACTGGGCCTGCAGCGTACCAAAGCTTTTGTTGGAGTGTTGCGTAACTACGAAGACACCTTCTTTGAAGACGGTTATCGAACCGAACTGAATGCGTATCTGAATCGCCTGAAAGCAGTTGGTGATCAGCACGAGGCCGATTTCAATAAAGTCATAACGGCCTTTGTCGAGACACACGAGTTGTATACCGAGTGTTACCTGAACGCCGGTTGCCCGTCCGATACCAGCAAATACGGTGATTGGTTGAGTCAGGTAGACAGTTACGTTGTCAGCACTGAAACATTAACCCTGAATAACGGCGCTATTGTGGTGGATCAGGCAGTTGCTGATATTAATCCGACGGATGGTATCAGTGATCCTTCTGAGTCTCAGGCGATTGATGTCAAGATCGCAGGCACCTATGTATCCGGTGACTTAACATTCAAAGTCGATCATGTTTATAAAGATGATGATAAAGACAACGACATTACGTCAACATCCGGGGTACGGGTGTATTTCACCACGCCTGTCAATAAACTGGCGGACAGTGCCAGCAACGAAATCATCGGTTATGAACTGCGTTGGTCAGACTTCCAGATGTACAACGCCAATGATCTGAATACGGCCAGCGAGCTGGAATACGATGGCAAATTCCGTCTCTTCTATCGTGGTGTACGTGATCCGCTGAATGCAGCCAGTGAACTGCGTTTCAATATCGATACTGTCGAGCTGGACAGCCGTATTTCTGATCAGGTTTCAGATGATAATGACGATGACTCTGAAGCCAGCTCTCTGGATGTCACGGCTACGTCTGCCTTCGCCCAGGATTTCTACCCCAACAAGCGTTTTGCATCGTTTAATGGTTTCTTTGATGCCAACACCGCTGATGGCTTCACCAAAGGCACAGTCACGGCCGGTTTGATCAGCTACGCCACCGGTACAGAAACCATTTTGGGCGAGACAGTCAACTATCTGGATGTTCGTGTACCGATGGGTGATTCTCACCGCTATCGTTTGTACCCCAGTGTGCAGCGTGAAGACGAATCGGATGTGGATGGTGATGGCGATCGTGATGAACAAATCACCGTATACGATATGGAAACCTGTGAACTGAGCGGCAACGACACCGATGGTTGGAAAGTTGCTTCCTGCTTGCCGCAGCAACGAGCGGTGGGTGAGGCCAATTTTACTGACTACATCAATGCCTTGTGGCGTGCTGGAACCTTGTCTCGCATTGAGATTCCAGGGCGTGGTTACTACTTTGTCGAGTGGCCTGCAACAGCAGCGGCTGATAGCTGCATGGCATTGGACGACCTGGTTGATGGTGGTGCTGATCTGGATGGCACACTGTACCTGCCCTATGTTCTTGGCCTGAATAATCTGCGTTTGACCAGTGTGATTGATTTGAGTGGTCAGCCTGATACCTTGCTGGATGCACGCGTCAGTAAGCCAACGACCGACGGCTATGAAATCACGGCAGCCTTGTCTCACGACTACAGTAGCACCAGTGGCTCGACGGTACTCGTTGGTTCTGGCAGTGCGGTGGATCGCATTGTTGTGAATTACGCCACCGATGCCGATCTGGTAACAACTGGCAGTGTGGCCGTTTACAAAGACGGTGTTTCCCTGCAACTGGACGACACAACGACCGAGACTGTTGATAGCGACCTGGATGCGTACCTGCGCCAGAGCACCAATGCTCAGCCTCTGCCCTACAAGTTTGTGATCAACGAAGATGGTAATTATGAGCGTTGTGTCACGGCTAACGTCGCTGAGTGGGATGAAGATCGCAGCACAGACAATGCGGTACTGTTTCTGAACTTCCGCGATGTGGTGTATGGCCAGATCAAGAAAGAAAATGGCCAGTGGATCATTCGTTATATTGATGGCATCTGGGAAACCCTGTGATCTGTTGCTGATTCTTGCCAGGAATATGTATGCCAAAGTATGCCGTGATTCTGGAAGGCCGTAACTTCCCGGTTGTAACGGACAAGGGAGTACAGCTCTTGGGCTTTTATGCGACGCGCAAGGTCAAGGCGGGGGATGAGCAGGAAGCCGCCCTGACCGCCATGGAAATGGTGCGCAGTGATCCCGAGTTGCTGTCCGTGGTGGATCGGGATAAAACCACGCAACCCAAATTGTTTGTGAAAAATACGGAAGCCATTAGCTGGTGGGATGATATGAAGTCCAGCGGCTATACTTTCTTTCCAATGAAGACCTGACGGTCTGTGTTTTCTGGAGAACAACGATGAAAAATGGGGTATTTCTGCTGGCACTATTACTACTTTCGGGCTGTACTGCGCTGGAGTTACCATCTCCGGGCAATACGGTGGGAAGTGAAGCAGAAACCCTGTCTGGAATCGATTGCAATCGGATGATTGGGCGCTGGGCGGGTGAAAAAGTATGGAGTGCTGATCGCAGCTCTCGCTGGCTGGTGACGCATCAGGCCAATGGCAGTATGCAGATTGATTTCACCACAACCTATCAGGGGCAAGAGCGTCGGGAGCATTATGAAGGTGACTGGCAATGCCAGGATGGCATGTTGAAAACGCGTACTTCTGGTTCCCATGGCAAGGTACGCAATCACACTTACCGTTTGCTCGAACTGACGGAGCGCCTGATGCATTATCAAAGTGTCACGCACGAAGGTCTGGGGCCAAAATTTGTGTCTGAACGTGTGCGCTAACCTGTCTGATTTTCTTCATCTGAATCTCTTCAAATAATGCCTTGCAAGCCACCTGGTTGCTTGTGAGGTATTCAAGTCTTTTCGCACTGGCCTGTCTGTCCGGTGAATATTGATAAATCACATAATTCCATTTTCCTGAATGCTTTGAGGGTGAGGCAAGCGGGTGAAGCACGAGGAAAATGGTGTTATATACAGCTTTCAATCAATACGCTCATTCTACAGCTACAAGGAATTTGTCATGGAAAAGAAGAAAGTTGCTATTGCGTGTCAGGGTGGAGGTAGCCAAACGGCGTTTACTGCCGGTGTGCTCAGCGCCCTGATTAATCAGAAAGCGTTTGATCAATATGAATTAGTCAGCATCAGTGGTACGTCAGGCGGGGCGGTGTGTGCCAGTTTGTTGTGGTATTCCATGCTGGTGGCAGAGGCGGATTCCACCGCACTTTCGGATGAGCGTCTGCTGGGGTTCTGGCGTGATAATTCGACGCAAACGGCGCTGGAACGAAGTATGAATGATTCAACGGTCGCCTTGGCCAGAATGGTCGGGCGGGGCACCTTGCCAGAGTTTCAGCTTGGCCCCAGACATCCGCTGAATCAGATGACCATGGCCACGCTTCAAACCTGGTTTCCACGCTTTTATGATCTTCGGTCTTTGTTGCAAGCCTATATTGATTTTGATCGGGCTTCGTCTCTGGTGGCGGCTGACTCTCCCTTGCTGGTGGTCGGAGCGGCCAATGTCCGAACTGGCGAGTATCGTAAATTCAGGTCACGTACCGATGCGGGAAAGAATGAAATTGGTGTGGATGCCATTCTGGCGTCGGCGGCGGTGCCATCGCTTTTCCCCGCAGTGAAAGTAGACGATGAATATTACTGGGATGGCTTGTTCTCAGATAATCCCCCCACGGATGAACTGATTCTGAACTCCGGTAAAAAGCCGGATGAGCTGTGGGTGATTCAGATTAACCCGACCTGTCGTCGTTCGGTTCCTGTGCAGCCTGAGGATATTCAGGATCGTCGTAACGAAATGATCGGTAATAACTCGTTATTTCAGGATCTGAACCATATATTGCAGATTAATCAGTTTGTTGCCGACGGTGCGTTTACGGACGCGTATCGCCAGCAACATGATTTGAAACCCATCGATATCTTCCAGATTGATATGTCGGCAAAACTACTGGAATCGCTGGACTATCCGTCAAAGCTGAACCGTAATGCGGCTTATATCGATCGATTAATCAGCGATGGTCAGCAGCGTATGGAAGAGTTTTTGGGCAATAAGGAGAGTATGCGTTATCAGAAGCATGCTTGTTAGATGCTGCTGTGATGTGAGCTAAACAACGGGCTTGTCTGCCTTCGGGAACAGGGGTGCTCGATCTGGAGTACCCCTATTCCCGGTGCTTTTGTGACTATTACTGGCAAATATGACCATTGATGTTAATGGCAGGTGCATCACTGCCTGGAGTGGCCTTGTCGCTGGTAAAACCGAAGCTGACACTTTGGCCGGGTGCGATGTTGGCGTTCCATGCGTTTGGTGTGGCATGGCCCGTGGTTGTTCCAGTACCGGTCAATGTTGCACTCCAGCCGCTGCGGAACGTAGAGCCATCCGCATATCCCCAAGAAAGGTGCCAGCCTTCCAGTGTTGTACCGCTGGTGTTGGTGATTGTGAGGCTGGTATTCCATCCTCCATGCCATTCACTGGTCACTTGTGCTGAACAACTGGCGCTACCAGCGCGTGCGGTCAGGGTTGGCTGGTCGTAGCAGCCTTCGTAGCTGAAGTTGCCATTGTGGCGTGCTTTGAAGCCGAAAGAAGCCGTGGCTCCCGGAGCCAGGTTATTGCCCCGTGCGACAACATGACTGCCTTCCAGCGTAACGGTGCCTTGCCCCCAGCTTTGTTCGACGTAGTTAACGTCCTGCACGGGTATCAGCACTTCCCAGTTACGGGTGCTGCTGCCATCGTTAGTCACCACAATATCCTTGAGCACCACCCCGGTACTCCAGGTATTTTCACTATTGATCGTACAACTGGTGTGTCCGGCAGGTGGTTGGGTGATGGTGACGGCTTTGCTGATGCTGTGACTGTTTTGGCCATCGCTAACAGTCAACGTAACGCTGTAGGTGCCGGGCAGAGTGTAGGTGTGGTTAATGGTTTGTCCGGTGGCGGTCTGGTTGTCTCCAAAGTCCCACTGGTAGGTCAGGGGGTGACCGTCGGCGTCTGTGGAAGTGCCGCCATTAACCGTAACGGTCATGTGTTGTTCCTGAGTGAAGAAATTGGCGACCGGTGCGGTATTGGCAATGGCATTCAGGGTCAGGTTGTCATGGCCATTCAGCATATTGCCGTGCTCGTCCTCAGGAATTAATTCAATAGTCATTGGCCCTGTGTTTGCAGGCATTGGAATCGTAACGCTTGATCCGGTAACCCCGCTGATAACATGTGTTCCATTGACGTGAGCACGAACCGAATGAGCATTGGAACGCAGGAAGTGCACGTTCAGGCTGCGACCAGCAACATGATGAGAACCGTGATCAGGTGATTGAATGGTAACGGTTGGGACGGTAGGTGGGTTCACGGTAACGGTGATCGTAGCTGGTTCTGATACGCCGCCCTGGTTGTCTACGGCCTGGTAAGTGAACGTGTCTGTGCCAAAGAAACCCTTGTCAGGGGAGTAGTACCCCATGTTTATAAAGGGAAGAGTGATAAACCCATGATCGGGGCGTTTGACGATTTGGTACCTTCGAATGTATCCATCGCTATCCTGCCCTTGGAATGTGACATCTGCAGCTTGATCAAAATCAGCCGTGGTAGTGAACTCGGCAACGGTTGGCAAGCAGTTCACGCCTGTGCCTGCACCGCATCCTGGAGTTGGCTCTTGTCCCCAAGCCAGCGTGGTGCCTTCGTAAACGGCGATCTTTTGGGTTTCGACGAAATTGCTGCTGTCGTAGCTATCCCAGGATGGATCTGAGAGGTTTTCCCAGGCACTGGCTCCAATAGGGAGTGACAGGCGGAACTGGACTTCTTTTCGGCGTGTTGACCAGTGTCCAGGGTACAAGTCGGTGCCTGCAAAGGATAATTCGGTGTAGTACAGATTGTCTGCCGGATTGCCCCAGGCTTGCAGTTGGGCTGCGGTGGCCCCCTCATGGTAAGGCACGGAAACAGTGATGTCAGACGCCGAGTAGCCTGCTGCGATTTCCTGAGTCAGATCAACCCAATAGCGCAGCTTCAGGTTGTCTGTGACACGAGCAGGCCAGGCGGTGTGGTTAAAGACACGGGCTGCAATCTCAACATGGCGACCACTGGTGGTTTTGTAGCGTGCTTCGACCAGAAATTCATCGTCTTTGACTTCGGCTGGAGGAAACTGGTTGTCGGGAATGGCTGCTCCTCCGAAGTCGCTATACAGGCGTGCCAGAGCACCAGTGAAACCGGCATTGTAGTCAACAGCTACTTCATTGGCGACGTGATCACCGCGATCATCGTTGTAATAGTCGCCGCTTCCAGGGCCGCCAACCAGTGCGCCAATCAACAAGTGCCGATTGTCGTTTGGATAGGAAATGTTGTTGTTCCAGCTACCGTGAGCGGTTCTGTGATGAGGGTTAATCGGGCCGTTGCTGCTCATGCCAACCTGATAGGCATGGCCCATGGGGTTGTCGCCCATGATGTATTCAATCTGATCGACAGCGAAGTTGTAATAGGTCTGTGCGCGGCTATTGCCGGGATTGGCACTTTTCAGATAGTCGGAATAAATCAGTGCAATAAAAGCGGTGTTGGCAGCATAGCGAGTGGCTCCCCAGTAGTCAGCCTGGGCAAATCCTCCAGATGTGTAGGAGATGCGATGGCCGTTATAACCGGTGCTCCAATAATCGAGCCAGCGTTCAGCGTCGGCTCTGTACTGGCTATTGCCGGTGAGCTGTGAAAGTAGCACATAGCTGCCGTAGGCTTTGTTGTCCCATACGTGCGTCCAGGAGAAGGCTTTGACCCCGGTGCTGCCATCGGTGCCCAGATATTGATATTCCTGCTGGGCGGTATTCAGAAACGTCTGCTCGCCTGTGGCTTTGTACAGCCAGGCTGATGCCCAGACCAGTTCATCGTGATAGGCACTGGATGGATAAAAACTGCGAGCATTGATGATGCAATCGGAGTATTTGCCCCGGTAGGTCGTGGCGAAGTTATGCAAGTCTCGCGCGTGGGATTCCAGTGTGGCCGAATACGTCGGATCATCAGTTTTGAACACAATGGAAATGGCCGCCAGCGCTGCCGCGGTTTCACCGGCAAGATCCGATCCAGGGCAGCTGCTGTTAACTGCGAAAGACGGCCGGTTGGCGGCAGCGTGGCTTTGTTGATCCAGTACTTCGGCTGGCCCCCACCAGCTATGGTCGCCTTGGCCATGACCGACCTGGCCATACAGAACATTAGGTTGTGGATGAGCGGCGACAAAATAATCCGCAATGAACCTCAGGTTGTTCTTGATATGTACCATCTGGCCACTGTTGCTGTAAGCCGTGGGGTTTTCAATGACCCCCCAAGCCAGCAAGGTGGCGGAGGTGGCCATGGGCAGGCCGAATTTGACGTGATCCCCGGCGTCATACCAGCCACCGGACAAATCCACTCCAACGTCAGAACCATCCTGAGTGGTGGCGTCGCCACGCCACGGAACACGGTTCCAGGCGGGCAATTGGCCCGATTGCTGGGCTTCGTAGAAGTAAATGGATTTTTGTAGTGCTTCGCCGTAGTTGATGGTGATGGCTTGAGCAGCGGCACTGGCAGTCATCAGAGCCGGTATGGCAAGAGACAGAATAGAAGGTTTGTTCACGTCAGATCACTCCTTGTTATATCTATAGATCTGTTTGGCAGCTGAGGTGGGCAGCTACGCAATCAGCTAATCCCTCAGAGCAGCGTCTATCTAGCCATATGCTTAAAGGTGTATATGTGAACCAATCCACACTTTCTCAAGATTGTCTGACAATAGTATTTTTAATGGTGGATATCTGGTTCTTCAATGCGACAAAGTCGACTTTGGGGTGCTGTAGCGGTTGCCGCTATGGTGTTCGTATTTTCCATAGATCAGGAAGAACATGCTGTGATACGACGAGCAAAATCACCGTGGGCTTGTGGTTGGGTGCGTTATTTTTGCCGGACAAACGGTGCATTCCGTACATTGGCGACACTGCAGTATTTCGGTGCATTGGGATCAACGGGGCATTCATAGAAAGAGCAGGTTGTAGGGTAGGGGGGGGAGAAAGTTGCTCTGTGCTTTTTCACAGGTCTTTATTTTGTTATGTTATAACATTATTTTTTAGAAGCAGAGAGATGACAAGCTTGAAGAACACCTACTTTCTGGCCCTTGAGCACTTGCCTGAAGGAGCGAAGCTGGATGCAGCCGAGTTACTGCCACATCTGGCGTTTAACGAGCAGGGTCTGCTCCCTGTGATTACTCAGGATGTTGTCAGCAAGGACGTACTGATGATGGCCTGGACCAATCGACAGGCGCTGGAATACACCCTGGAGACGGGCTTTGCGACCTATTGGTCACGTTCTCGTCAGGCGTTATGGAAGAAGGGAGAAAGCAGCGGCCATCTGCAGCATATTGAAGAAATTCGTATCGACTGCGACGGCGATACCTTGTTGTTTCTGGTCAATCAGGTGGGGGTTGCTTGCCATACCGGGCGTCGTCATTGTTTTTATTTCTCTTTGGTGGAAGAGGGTAATCAGGTGCGTATCACGTCTGATCCCGGTCAGGGTGTGAATGCCGGAGGGCAAGCCTGATGTCGACAAATAATCGCTGGTTGATCACCAATGCTCGCGTGGTGAATGAAGGCAGGGTTCAGGAAGTGGATGTTCGCATCCGGGGTGAGTGGATTGAGCGCATTGATGCTTCTATCCAGCCTGTGGTAGGCGAGCAGGTCATGAATGCTCAAGGCAGGTTTCTGATGCCCGGCATGATTGATGATCAGGTGCATTTCCGCGAGCCGGGCCTGACCAGTAAAGGCACCATTTTTACCGAATCCCGAGCGGCGGTTGCCGGTGGCATCACCAGTTATATGGAAATGCCCAACGTCAATCCGGCCACCACGACGATTGAGCGGTTGGAGCAAAAATTTGATCTGGCCAGTCAAAAATCACTGGCCAACTACTCTTTTTATATGGGAGCCAGTAACGACAATCTGGAGCAGATCCGGCGTTTGAACCCGGAGCGTATCTGTGGCGTAAAAGTGTTTATGGGGGCTTCTACTGGCAATTTGCTGGTGGATGACGATACTGCGCTGGAAGGTGTTTTTCGTGACTCACCGGTGCTGATTGTGACGCACTGTGAGGACAACGCCCGGATTCAGGCCAATACCCGCAGGCTGACCGAGACCCGATCACCCGAGGCGTTTGTGGCGGCAGATCACCCGGTTCTGCGTGATGACGAGGCCTGTTTCCTGTCCAGCTCCAAGGCCGTAGAGCTGGCTCGGCGTTATCAATCGCAGTTGCATGTGCTGCACATTACAACTGCCAAGGAATTGTCGCTGTTTCGTGCTGGTGACGTAGCGTCAAAGTCCATCACTGCCGAGGCGTGTGTTCATCATCTGTGGTTCTCGGATCAGGATTACGCCACCCGACAAAACCTGATCAAGTGCAATCCGGCGGTGAAGTCGGCAGCGGATCGCCAGGCCTTGCTGGAAGCCGTGAACAGCGATGTCATCGACATCATTGCTACCGATCACGCACCGCACACGTTGGCGGAAAAACAGCAAGCCTACATTCAGGCACCTGCCGGTTTGCCGCTGGTACAGCATGCCCTGTTATCGCTGTTTGATCAGGTTAAGCGCGGCCACATGTCGGTTGAAACGCTGGTACGCAAGGTAGCCCATAATCCGGCGATTCGTTACGACATCGACCTTCGGGGTTTTATTCGTGAAGGTTATTACGCCGATCTGGTGCTGGTTGACCCGAAAGGGCTGACTCCGGCGACTCATGCTTCCTCTTTGTACAAGTGCGGCTGGACACCGTTCGATGGCCATACCTTCCAGTCGGCGATATCAGCCACCTTTGTGAACGGCACACTGATGTACGACGGCAAGCAGGTTATGGACAGCCACAGGCCCGCACGGGCGCTGACCTTTCATCGCCACCTTTGAATGGTGACACCACTTTTTCGGTAATACACACAATGAATACCAAACAGGAATATCCCCCGCTGAATACCACTCAGCGCGCTCGATTCAAGCCCGATGTGGCCAGTGGTCAAACCGCCCAGCATTGTCACACACTGAACTGGGTCGGCATGGATCGCATTGACCTGCCCTTAACGCTGGCGATTGAAGACGAAGCGTGTGTGTCGGTCAGTGCCGAGGCCGATTGCTACGTCAGTCTGGATGATCCCAATGCCAAGGGCATTCATATGTCACGGCTGTATCTGGCGCTGAATCAGTGCGCTGATCACGAGATGGTGACGCCTCAGGTGGTGCAGGAGTTGTTGACCGAGATGATCGCCAGTCATCAGGGCCTGAGCGAGCAGGCGTATCTGCGTTTGTCATTTTCCCTGTTGCTCAAGCGTCCGGCGCTGTTGAGTGAATATGAAGGCTGGAAGTCTTATCCCGCCGAGATCATCTGCCGCCATCGTGATGGCCAGATGTTTACAGAACTGAAAATCGCCATTCCGTATTCCAGTACCTGTCCGTGTTCGGCTTCGTTATCGCGTCAGTTGCAGGCCGAAGCCCTGCGTGAGCGTTTTGCCGATGGCAGCGTGACAGTGGAAGAGGTGGCCCAGTGGATTCAAAGCGACGCGGGCAGTATTGCCACGCCGCACAGCCAGCGTTCCTTCGCCTATCTGAAAATTCAGTTACAGCCGGGGGAATATTTTCCGTTCTTCCAGCTTGTGAACGCGATTGAACAGGCCTTGAGCACGCCGGTTCAGACCGCCGTGAAACGTGAAGACGAGCAAGAGTTTGCCCGCCTGAATGCCGATAACCTGATGTTCTGTGAAGACGCTGCCCGCCGCATCAAGAGCTGTTTATTGTCGATGGCCGATGTCGATGATTTCTGGGTCAAGGTTGAGCATCAGGAGAGTTTGCATGCTCACAACGCCGTGGCAGTGGCCACCAAAGGGCCGGATTCAAATTATAAAAACCGCGATCCGTTTTGATCTGTAGAGTGAAAGAAAAAACATGTTAAGAAAGAACCCCACCGGTCATTATCCGACCGTGAGCGAAAGCGCCTACATCGATAAAACAGCGATTATCTGCGGTCATGTCATTATTGGCGACAACGTCTTTGTTGGCCCGTATGCCGTGATTCGGGCGGATGAAGTGGATGAAAATGGCCACCTGGAACCGATCATTATTGGTGAAGATTCCAATATTCAGGATGGTGTTGTGATCCACTCCAAAGCGGGCGCGGCAGTGACCGTTGGCAGCCGTTCATCCATTGCCCATCGTTCGATTATTCATGGGCCGTGCAGTATTGATGACGATGTCTTTATCGGCTTCAACACCGTGGTCTTTCGCAGCCATATCGGTCGCGGTTCGGTGGTGCGTCACAACTGCGTTGTCGATGGGCGGGACTTGCCCAATCACAGTCACATTCCACCGGTGAAATACATCGGTGTTGATTTTGACCTGAGCGCCTTGCCGAAGGTCGATGCCAACCTCAGTGACTTTTCCGAGTCTGTGGTGTCGGCCAACCACTTTCTGGTGGATGGTTACAAGCGTTTGTCGAACGAGTTCTGAAGAACGGGTGGCGGGTCATCTTGCATGCCCGCCGTTCCGGTTGTTCCCTCTGCGATTCCCGTTTATCCCTGAATGGGTTTTCCTATACCGTTATCCAGTGCGTAGCGAATCAAACCTGCTGAATTACTGATACCCAGCTTCTGTTTGATCTTGAGGCGATGGGCTTCCACCGTACGTACGGAAATACCCAATTCGCGGGCGATTTCCTTGTTACCCATGCCATCGGTCAGCAGTGACAGAACATCCGTTTCCCGTGGACTGAGCGCTTGTTGCGACGGCTTGGGCTGAGTGTTGCCAAACTCGCTGAACAGGGTTTTGGCAATGCTGGAGCTGAAGTAGCTGCCGCCTTGGTACACTGTCTGCACTGCCAGCACCAGCTCTTCGGTGGGGACATCTTTCAGTACGTAACCGGCAGCACCGGACTGAATCGCTTTCATCACGTATTCGCGGTTGTCATGCATGGTGACAATCAGGATGCGCACTTCTGGCAACTGTTTCTTGAAGGCTTCGCAGGCTTCCAGGCCACTGGTGCCGGGCATGGAAATGTCCATCAGCACCATATCCGGCATCAGCCGGGCGGCGCTGTCGATGGCGGCCTGACCGTCGGCAACGTCGTCCAGGACTTCAATGTTGTGTTCGCTTTCGAGGCTGACCCTAAGTCCTTCCCGTACCATCGGGTGGTCATCGGCGATGATCAGGCGGATGGGGGCGCGCTTGTTGGTGATGCTCATGGATTAACTCCTCGCGGTGTCCGGGGCAGGTTGTGGGTCGGGATCCAGCTCAAACTGGGCTTTGATCAACGTCCCGCGTTCCGGGCGGCTGACAATGGAAAACTTGCCGCCCAGTAATTCAACCCGCTCTCTCATGTTCATTAGGCCAATCCCGGTTGGATCAGCCTGTTGGTCGATACCACAGCCATTATCCGCCAGTTTCAGGCTGATGGTGTGTCGGTTGCAGGTCACTGACAAGGTGACGTGCGTGGCCAGGGCGTGTTTGCGAATGTTAGTCATGCCTTCCTGAAGCACTCGATACAGGGTCATTTCAATGGCGTCTGGCAGTCGCTCCCGTGGCAAGCGAATGCGCCGACTGATGCTGATATCCCCCTGGTCTTCCAACTCGTCCAGCATGCCGTGCAGGGCGGCCTCGAAGCCAAGATCGTCCAGCATGACTGGCCGCAGATTATGGGAAATACGGCGCACTTCCTGAATGGAAATGTCGAGCTGTTCCAGAGCTTTGCCAAGGTGCTCGCGGGCCTGTAATTCTGGCCACTGGCGATTGGCCAGATTCAGCCGCAGTTTGGTCGATACCAGCAATTGATTGATGCCGTCGTGCAGTTCGCGAGCAAAGGTGCGGCGCTGCATCACCTGGAAAGTCACAAAACGGTTGGCCAGTTGTTGCAAATGCTGGTCGGCCAGTTGGGTAGTGTGCATATTGACCAGAGTGACGATTAACACCACCACCGACAAGGTCACGACCAGCAACACCGCCGAGGCCCAGAAACTGCGGCGAATATTATCAGCCACTTCCTGCTTCATATCAGCGGTTTCGCGGGCAATGTTGTCAACGTATAAACCGGTGCCCATCATCCAGCCAAGTTGTGGGATCTGAACCACGTAGCTGAGCTTGTTACGGTCAAGTCCGTCCGTGGGTTTGCGCCAGATGTATTGATAAAAGCCCCCGCCCGAGGCGGCCACTTCCAGTAAATCCCGAATCACAAACTGGCCGTTGTCATCCTGAAACTCCATCAGATTCTGGCCTTCCAGCTCCAGCTGTATGGGGTGAACCAGATTAATGCCGTCAGGCGTGTAGGCAAAAAAGTAGCCGTCGCTGCCGTAGGACAGACCTCGCAGCAGGTATTTGATGCGGTATTCCGCCAAAGCCGGTTCCAGGCCGTCGTCCATTTCTTCCAGTACTGGTGCGATGGAGTTCATCGCCAGATTGACATAATCCTGCAGGGCCGCGCGTTTGCTGGCCATCAGGTTGTCTTCGATGATTTCAAGCTGTTCGGTGGACAGCTCATGAGCCTGACGCTGATACATCCAGGTAATGGTGGCAAACACCATGACGGTGGGCAGTATGGTCAGGAGTAGAATTTTGGTTTTAAGAGAGGTTTTCACAGGTAACTGTCCAGACAGAGGCCTATTGATGTTACCGGGTGGTCATGTCGGGTCAAACCGGATCGACCGGGATAAACCCGGTCGATGTCCCTGTTAGTCGGTCAGGCCGTAGAATTCCGGGAACAGGATGATGGAAGCCACGACGCCCACCTGCATCAGAATGAAGGGCACAACCCCTCGGTAGATGTCGGTGGTTTTAACGCCTTCTGGTGCCACACCTTTAAGGTAGAACAGGCTGAACCCAAAGGGCGGTGTCAGGAACGACGTCTGCAGGTTCATGGCGATCAGAATGGCGAACCAGACTGGTGCAATGCCCAGAGAGTCGGCTACCGGAGCCAGCATCGGTACGATGATGAAACTGATTTCTACGAAGTCGATAAAGAAACCAAGGATCAGAATCGCCACCATGGACAGGATCAGGAAGCCCATTTGTCCACCGGGCAAATGACTCAAAACTTCCTCAACCACGGCGTCACCGCCAGTGTAGCTGAAGACCATCGCAAAGGCCGTTGCACCCAGCAGAATAGCGAACACCATAGAGGAAATCTTGATGGTTTCCTTGGCAGACTCGTAGACCATTTTCCAGCTGAACTGGCCATACACAACCGACAGAAACAGTGCGCCGATGCCGCCCAGAGCAGACGACTCGGTAGGTGTGGCGATACCGGCAAAGATCGAGCCCAACACCACCAGAACCAGTGCCAGAGGTGGCAGGATGGCCTTGATCGCACGAATGTACTGCTCGTGCTTGTGTTCCAGATCGTCATCCATCGGAATGGCGGGAGCAGCTTCTGGCTTCAGGAACGAATACACCAGAATATAAAGAATGTAGATACCAATGAGAATAAAGCCCGGGCCAACCGCCGCCTGGAACAGATCGCCAACAGGAATGCCGAGTACATCGCCCAGAATGATCAGCACAATGGACGGTGGAATGATCTGCCCCAACGTGCCGGAAGCACAGATGGTGCCGCAGGCCAGAGACTTGTCGTAGTTGTACTTCATCATGACGGGCAGAGAGATCAGACCCATGGCAACGACCGAAGCACCAACCACACCCGTGGAGGCTGCCAGCAGAGCGCCAACCAGAACGGTTGAAATCGCCAGACCACCGCGAACACCACCAAACAACTTGCCCATGGCTTCCAGCAGTTGCTCAGCCAGTTTGGTTCTCTGTAACACGATACCCATGAAAATAAACAGAGGCACGGCCATCAGCACCACGTTTTCCATGATGCTTTGAATGCGGAACGGCATGAAGGCGAACATGTCCGGGCCTTCTGCAATCACGCCAAAAATCAGTGCCACACCACCGAACGTAAAGGCCACCGGGAAGCCGAATAACAGCATCAGCAGGGCGACCGCAAACATAATAATACCAATCATAGCGCCACCTGCTTGTTGTGCTCGTGTTTGATGCCACGCAGTTCGTTAATACGGGTCACCAGTAACCCCAGACCGGCAATGGCGGTGGAGAAAAATGCAAAAGAAATAACGGATTTGATGATCCAGCGATGGCTCAAACCGCCCGGGTCGCCAGAAGTTTCGCCCAGCTCATAGGCTTCCTTGGCGAAATCAATACCGTAGTAACCCACCAGCAGACAAAACGGGAACAGCAACACCAGACAGCCGAAAATATCGATCCAGGCCTGGGCCTTTTCGGATACACGTTCAAAAATCAGGTCAACACGAACGTGGCCCTCGGCGCGCAGCGTGTAGGGAACGCCCAACATAAACATGGCGGCAAACAGGTGCCATTCCATTTCCTGCATGGCAATGGACACATCGTTAAAGGCGTAACGCATAACAACGTCGATAAACACGTTGAACAGCATCAGTATAAAGAGGATGGCGGACACGAAGCCCAGAATATCCGAAAAGCGGTTGAGTGCCCGTTCGGCTTGAATCAGCATGGTAATCTCCAAAATGTGCGCGGCAGCGGGGTAGCCGATGGCGCGGTCAGCTGGTGGGCGGATGATCCCGCCAGCGAATCCGGCATTGATGTCTGGAGGTGACGCCCTGCCGGGTTAGTGAGTGATCGTATTGACGACGAGGTCGCGGACGAGGGGAGGCAATTATTGTGATGTCACTGACCGGCTGGAGAGTGAGGCAGCCGGTCAGTGTCGCCTTCAGGCTCGTCGGTGTCTTACTGGGCGATACTGTTCAGGTACGCCTTGTCGGAGATTTCAGTCCAGCGACGTACTTTCTTCATGTAGTTCGCCTGGGAATCCAGAATCTCTTTGGCCATTGGATCTTGAGCGGCTTTCTCGGCCAGCAATTCATCGTTTGCTTTACGCATGGCGGTCATGACTTCTTCCGGGAACGATTTGATCTGAACTTTTTTGTAGTTCTTCTCGATCTCTTCCAGGTTCAGAGCCGATTCGTGGTAGGACTGTGCATACATGTCGTAAGCGGCGGTACGCATGGCAACGCGCAGGATTTCTTGCAGGTCAGCAGGCAGTTTCTTCCAGGTGCGCTTGTTCACCAGGAATTGCAGCTCAGTGCCTGGCTCATGCCAACCGGTGTAGTAGTACGGTGCAATCTTGTGGAAACCCATGCGCAGGTCGAGAGACGGGCCTACCCATTCCAGTGCGTCAATCGTGCGACGTTCCAGAGAGGTGTACAGCTCACCCGGTGGAATGTTGGTTGGCTTGGCGCCCAGCTTGGCAATCACTTCACCCGCGAAGCCCGGAATACGCATCTTCAGGCCTTTCAGGTCGTCCAGGGATTTGATCTCTTTCTGGAACCAGCCGCCCATCTGATTGCCGGTGTTACCGCCAGGGAAGCTCAGCAGGTTGTACTTGTCATACACCTTCTGCATCAATTCCATACCGCCGCCGTAGTAGAACCAGGAATACTGCTCAGGTGCGGTCATACCAAATGGCATGGTGGTGAAGTACAGGGTGTTTGGAACCTTGCCTTTCCAGTAATAGGAAGCGGAGTGGCCCAGGTCGTATTGACCGGCACGCACCATGTCAAAAATACCCAGTGGTGCTTTGTGTTTGTTCTTGGAATCAATGGTGATTTTCAGACGACCGTTCGACATTTTTTCGGCCATGGCGGCCATGTTGCGAGGTGCATCACCAAAGATAGGGAAGTTGGTTGGCCAGGTTTCAGCCATCTTCAGGCGGTAAACCTTGTCAGCAGCTTGTGCGCCGGTGGCTGCCGCCACACCACATACGCCGACTGCCAGCCAGCGCTTCAATTGGGATAGCTTGCTCATCTTGTTGTTATCCTGTGTTGGGTTCGTCGTTTTTGAGTCGAAGTCGACCCGTATCGCGAGTTTTTATGGTGCCGTTTGAGGGCATGGCGAGACTATTGGCAGGACTGCGGACACTATTGCGCAAACTACGTACTGGCGGCTGGTAGCACGTGTTTTTATCTACGTAGTTTTGCGTAGGTGTTTTGCTGGGTTCGGGGGTTGAGGCCTTTAAATATCAGTCTTCTGGATGAGAATATTTGGTCTGACCAATTGCCCATGGTTTGCAAAAATACGCATGCGACTTTGGTCGATAATGGTGGGGAGGCGCTTTTTTTGGCTCGTCTGGATGTATTTTCGGGCAAAAATAAGCCAATTCACATCCAATGTGAGTGGTTTTCAAGATGGCGTCAATGGTGTTCTGTCAGGTTTGTGAGCCTATCGGGCAGCGACGTGTCTGGGCTGTGCCGGGTGATGGTTGGGATTTGACTACACTAGAAAAGAGCATGTTCTCCATGGCGGAACATGAAACTGCCTATTCAATCAGGTGATGTGATCGGGAGTCTGTGATGTTGTTTTCTGATGCAGATACGCTGAAAAGACCCTTGCCTGAACCAGATCCAGAGGTTTGGCGAGACGTTGTTACACGGCAGTCTCCTTTACAGCCCGATGAACAGGCTTTGGTCGGTGCGATTGGAAGTCGTCTGATTCGACAGTTACAGCAAGATAACCACTTCAGTTTGCTGGAACGGTTTTTGTCCAGAGTCGGGTTGGAGTCGGCAGAAGGGCAGGCTCTGATGGTGCTGTCGGAAAGCCTGCTTCGGGTGCCGGACACTCAGACCCAGACCGCGTTGTTGTCAGACTGTCTGGATGCGTGCGACTGGCAACGATTGAGCGCCATGGCATCCGATCACGACGGCATGAATCTGTTCTCGCTGGGAGGGCGGCTGTTACCGTTGATGGCATGCTGGCATGCCTCGTCCGATGGTGGGTTGGGGCGTGCGTTCATGCGGCGTTCAGCCCGGTATGGGGTGCGCTTGCTGGGGCAACAGTTTGTGATAGGAGCGGATATCGAGTCTGCCCTTGATCGAGCCAAACGGAAGTCGGCCTACGATTATTCGTTCGATATGTTGGGGGAAGCAGCGTTAACAGCTCAGGATGCCGAGCGTTATTTTGTGGCCTACCAGCAGGCCATTGAAACGGCAGGACGGCAAGCTCGTTCTGATCGGGTGGTGGAGAATCCGAGTATTTCGATCAAGTTGTCAGCGTTATCACCGGTTTATCGGCGGTTGCAACGCCAGCGCGTCCTGGACGAGGTGGTGCCCAGGGTCTCGATGTTGGCACAGTTGGCCAGTCGTTATCAGTTGGGGCTGACGCTGGACGCTGAAGAGTCCGATCGGCTGGAGCTGCAACTGGATGTGCTGGAGGGTGTTCTGCAGTATTTGCAGCGTCGGGTGCCTTCGGGCTGGAGTGGTCTGGGCATTGCTGTTCAGGCTTATGGCTTGAGGGTCGGGCACGTTATTGAATGGTTGTATCGGGCCTCGGGTGTGTATGGCCGCCCCTTGTCGGTGCGCCTGGTCAAAGGTGCGTACTGGGACAGCGAAATCAAGCGTGCCCAGATATTGGGGAGTCGGCACTACCCGGTACTGACGGACAAGTCAGTGACGGATCAGGCTTACCTGCATTGTGCCGGGCAATTATTTCAGCGTGCGGATCGGTTGTACCCCCAGTTTGCGACACACAATGCGTACACCGTCGCCGCTGTGCATGCCCTGTCGTTGCGATATCCCATGGTGCAGTGGGAGTACCAGCGCCTCTACGGCATGGGAGAGTCTTTGTACGATCGCGTGTTGTCCGATAGCGATTTTTGCACGGGCTACGGCGATCGTCCGCGTTGTCGTGTGTACGCGCCAGTGGGGCCGTCTGATCAATTGCTGGCGTATCTGGTCAGGCGCTTGTTGGAAAACGGCGCGAACACGTCGTTTGTACATCAGTTGGTCAGCCATCAATGCGCCCCGCCGCTGGCTGATTATCCCTCCTTGTGTCCGTTGCCGGAACCTGCAGATTTGTATGGCAATCGGCGTCGCAATGCCCGAGGGCTGGATGTCGGTTGTGAGGCCGATCTGACTTGGGTGGAGGAGGCGCGCATTCCGTATCGTGATCATTGCTGGGACTTTACTCACAGCTCCCGGGTGACGGCGTCGGGTGCCCGGTTATCCGTAACCAATCCGGCGCATTGGGATGAATGTGTCGGCCAGACTCTCCAGAGTACAGAAGCGGATGTGCAAGGTGCAGTCGTGCGGGCGACGGCGGCCCAGCCTGACTGGCAACGCTGGCCGGTGACAGAACGAATGGCGTGTTTGCAGCGTTACGCCGATTTGCTGGAACAACACACACCGGAGCTGTTGGCTCTGCTGTGTCGGGAGGCTGGTAAAACGCTGATGGATGCTGTTAACGAAATTCGGGAAGCCGTGGATTTTGCTCGTTATTACGCCAGTCAGGTTGAGCACGCGCTGCATATTGGGCTAACGGCTCATGGTACGGTCGCCTGCATTTCTCCCTGGAATTTCCCGCTGGCTATTTTGAGTGGCCCGGTGCTGGCAGCGCTGGTGTGTGGTAACTCGGTAGTGGCTAAGCCCGCCGAGCAAACCCCGCTGATTGCCTGCCGTGCTGTGGCTCTGATGCATCAGGCGGGTATCCCGGAGGATGTGCTGCAACTGGTGATCGGGCCGGGAGAATCGGTAGGTGCGTGGTTACTGCAGCAACCGGTCATCCGAGGCGTGTGTTTTACCGGCTCTTTGGCCACCGCCCGAATTATCCATCAGCAGGTGTCACATACTCTGCCACCGGATACGCCGTTGATCGCAGAAACCGGCGGTATTAACGCCATGATTGTCGATTCCACCGCACTGCCGGAGCAGGTGGTTCAGGATGTCATGGTCTCGGCATTTCAGAGTGCCGGTCAGCGGTGCTCGGCTTTGAGAGTGCTGTATCTGCAACAGGACATTGCAGAAGCCGTGATTGACCGGTTGCTGGGGGCGCTGGCGGAATGGCACGTTGGTGATGCCTGGTCGTTGGACGTCGATCAGGGGCCGGTGATCGATGGCGAAGCCTATCGGCAGGTGCAGGCGTATTTGCAGCAAGCGGAAGAGGAAGGGCGGCTACTGACGCCCGCAACGCTCTCTTCCATGCCGGAAAGTGGCTGGTTTATCGCGCCTGCGGTGATTCGGGTCGATGACATTGCGTCGATTGAGCGGGAGGTGTTTGGCCCGGTGCTTCATGTTGCCACGTTTGCGGCTGCTGAGCTGGACGCGGTGGTGGATGCTATTAACGCAACAGGCTATGGGCTGACATTTGCTCTGCATACTCGCATTCGTGAGCGGGCGGTGTCAGTGGCTTCTCGCATGCGAGTAGGGAATTGCTATATCAATCGCAATCAGGTGGGAGCGGTTGTTGGTGTTCAGCCTTTTGGTGGCGAAGGTTTGTCCGGGACTGGCCCGAAGGCGGGTGGGCCGCACTATTTGTCTCGGTTCTTGCGGCCTTATCGGGTTGCTGGAGCGGTGTCGGTTAGCCCCCCGTCGGCAGTATCTCCTGCCTCGGTGAAAGAGGCGGAGCTGCAGCAGCACCTGGATGCCCTGACAGGAAGCAGCATGCGTTCTTCTGAGCAGCTTGCGGAGCAACTTCAGCCGCTGGCCATCATGCTGGATCAGGCTGTGCCAGATACCTGGCATGACGCGTTGCCGGAAATTCTGGCGGGGCCAACGGGTGAATCTAATGTCTTGAGGCAGTATCCGCGTGGCAAGGTTGTGTGCATGGCTGAGAAGATCAAACCGGCATTAATGCTGGCCATGGTGGCTTTGCGGGCCGGGAATTCGGTGGTGTTGGTGGTTGGGGAATCTGTACCGGCAGCGGTTGGGGAAACACTGGTTGCCGCTGATTTGCCGATCCAGTGGATATCCGGGTTTATGGAGCCAGACGTGTTGCGCGATGTCTCGGATGTTGCGCTGGTTTCTGTCAGCCGGGATCTGGGGGAAGGTTATTTACGGCGGGTACGTTGTGCGCTGGCCTTGCGCTCAGGCGCTCTGGTGACGTTGCTGGTGGATGACCGGAACCCTCGCCATTACCAGTTGGAAAGACATGTTTGTACCAACCTGACAGCAGCCGGAGGCAATATCCAGCTGCTGTCGCGAGGGTGGCAGCAATGAGCGTTATCGAGCCTGAAGGGCGGCGATGTCAGCATCCAGATCAACGACTTCCAAAGCATCCGCTGCCGGTGAAGCAGGGGAGAGCCCGGCTTGTGACAGGGCGTCGTTATCCATGCCATCAATGACCGCATTAACCATTAAGTGAGCCAGCGTGCGCATCAGTTCTTGCTGATGAGGGCGGAAACCCTCTTCATGGCGTGTAGTGAACAGCAAGACAAAACGATGTTGTCTGGGGCACAGGAAGCCGTAACCCATCACGTGTGTTGCGGAAGTGCGCTTGTGCAGTTCGCGCAGGAAACGTTCGTCGTGATGTCTCAAGGCCAGCTCGGTCAGGTTGTTAATATCCAGCCACTGGCCTTGCCCGATGGTGCTGAGTTGCTTGCCCAGTGATTTCGCGGTGGACACATGGCGGTATTTCCAGTCCCGGTTGATGTTTTCCGGTACCGAGTCGGAGAGGGCGACGCGCTCTTCCTGAAGTTCCAGAAACCCAATCCAGTTCACACCCAGTGCTTCCTGGCTGTGCGCCAAGATGGTGTTCAATTTGTCATTGACGCTGCCGTTGCGGCTAAGTTGGCCCACCAGGTTCAGCATCAGGGCGGCACGGGCAGACAATTCGTTAAACGCTTGTTGTAACTCGCGGGTTTCACCGCTGCCATTCAGGTCTACGTTCAGGCCGTACTGGCCATCAGCGACTTGCTTGCAGGCACGGGCCGTGCGGACGACCGGGCGAATCACAAACATCAGGAAGGTGGTGAAGCTGATCAGTACATAAGCAGCAACGAGGATCAGCATGGTTTGATTGAAGTCCTGGCTGCGCTGATCGACCCACTGTCCGGCTGTGGCCACCTGATTGGCAAGATTGGCGGCGTCGCTGAACAGGGCTTCTTCACGATTGATGATTTGTTCCGCGCCCCATTCCAGTCGAGGTTGGGCTGGATCGCCCAGGGCTTCATCCAGATCCTGGCGAAACAGGTGCCATGACTGAATCACGGCCTGCTGTGTGGCCAATGCGGTGGCCGTTGGAGTTTCGCTTTGGTTGAACCACTGGAACAGAGGGTTGGTTGTCAATGTGTTGGCGGTGCTTGTCAGCGCGCGGTAGTCATTATCCAGCATGGCAACGTGCTGCTGAAACTGCTGATAGAACACCGCCAAATCACGTTCATAGCTGGCAAAATCGCGCGGAGCATTATCTTTATAGGTCAGTGCCAGTTGGCCCAGAGTGCCAATGTCGTCGGTGACGACTTCCAGTTTGCTTTGCCAGAGTGAGGTGGACGTCTGTACATCGCGTGACAAATTATGAGCGATGCTCATGGCAAAGATGCTGGCCAACAGGATCACGCCACCAAGGACGGAACGAGTCACCAGGCTGTTCAATAGTTGCATGCTTGATACTCCCTTCAAATGATTGAATGGTCAGCTAGTCGGGGTAGCTGGCATTTTCTTACACACATGAAACAGATTATTTTTGCGGGCAGGCATGAGAAAGCAGGGAAGTGATAAAAAATGAAATTTTTTCAAAAAAGATATTGACGGCCCAAGAGGCTGTCAGTAATATGCGCGCTCTTGATTGAGACGTCCCCATCGTCTAGAGGCCTAGGACACTACCCTTTCACGGTGGTAACAGGGGTTCGAATCCCCTTGGGGATGCCACTTCTTTTTTAAGAAGTGCATGTGCGGGAATAGCTCAGTTGGTAGAGCACAACCTTGCCAAGGTTGGGGTCGCGAGTTCGAATCTCGTTTCCCGCTCCAAATTCGAAAAAGCCGATTCAGAAATGGATCGGCTTTTTTATTGCCTGAAATACCTTCTCTGCGTGCCATCTGTACCCATTTTTCTGCTTGTGAGTGCTGTTCGCATCGCATTCTTCAGTATCGTCTTGATAACACTCAGATTTTTTCTTGAAATAACATCAACTTAAGAACAATTTTTATCGAGTGGTTGACTGCTTTGGCGTTATTGTCTCGTTTTATCTACAACCTGTGCCCTTCTAAAGCAGCAGTCCTGGAGGTGGTGGTTTTCATACCCGTTGGTGATCGTCCAAAGTGGCATTAAACCGAGTGGGTTGGCCGATGGTGTGACGTTGGGCAAGTCTGGATAGTGAAGCAGCAGTGGTAGACAGGTGACAGTGCTTTTTGTTCAACAGAAAACTGGCCCTTTCTGTTTTGGGTGATGTTCTGTCTGCCGCGCCACAGTTTATTCACTCTCAGGACTATTCCAATGAAAAATAATAAGACGTTCAAATTGCTGCCATTGGCCATTGCCGCTGCCATGAGTGCCGAAACAATGGCGGCGATCACGCTGTACGATGAGGCCGATACCAGCTTCAGTGTGGACGGTCTGTTCAATACGTACTATGTGAATAGTGATACGGAAACCGATGGCGCTGAGGATTCTTCCCAGGCCCGCGTCAAAATGGGTTTCCTGCCAAACTACATTGGCTTTAACTTCAGCAAGAAAGTGGATGACTTGACCGTTGGTGGTCGTTCTTCTTTCTGGGTCAGCACCAGTGATTCTGACCTGAATCGTAATAACGAAACTACCGATGCGGGTACGGATACTCTGATCGATGTGCGTCAGTTCTATGCCACCGTTGATGGTTCTTTTGGTCAGGTGCTGCTGGGTAAAGACTTTGCACTGTTTAATCGCTCCAACATTCTGGGCGACGAAATCCTGCTGGGCTATGGGCAGACCATTACAACTGGAGATGACGGCGGTAACGTATCTTTCGGTAATATTGGCACTGGTTACCTGTATCCATTCCCGAATTCCCAGATTACCTATCGTTCGCCTGATATGAACGGCTTCAAGGTTGCTATTGGCTTGCTGGACCCAACCAAATCTTCTGCCAACTCCGAAGAAAGTTCTCCGCGCATCGAAGGTGAAGCCACGTATAACTTCTCCAACGATAATTTTAGCGCCAAGGGCTGGGTTGGCTTTATGACCCAGAAATCTGAAGACAAGGTTGCTGATACCGAAGTCAAATCTTCCGGTACTTCCTACGGTCTGAACGTCAAGTTCTCCGGTCTGTCTGTAACGGCTTCTGGCTTCAAGGGCGAAGGTGTGGGCGCTGCTGGTCTGGGGCATATCCTGACGGCTGACGATGCTGAAGTGGATGGCATGTTGCTGCAAGCGTCCTACAGCATTGGTTCCGAGCGTTTTGTGATCTCCAGGGGCGAAAACGAAGGCGGCACCACTGATGGTGGCAACCAGCTGGACATGGAAAACCAGACTTTGGCCTGGTTCCACAGCGTGAACAGCAATCTGACGCTGGTGGTTGAGCACAATAAAGCAGAAACAGACATCACTGAAACCAAGACGTTGGCACTGGGTGCGGTTGTTACTTTCTAAGTGTGTTTGACTAAGTGTGTTTGACTAAGTGTGTTTGACTAAGTGTGTTTGATTCTGGCCTCAGGTGGCCCGGATCGTCTCTCCCGAAACCCCCGTTACCGATTGGTAACGGGGGTTTTTGTTGACTGGGTCAATAAAAGTCCGTCGACCTGATGGGCGAACGCGTTGTAATCCTGTAGCTTTGCATGATCGTCCAAGCCAAACCAAACCGCTTTGGGGTTTGGTGATTGGGTCAAGCAAAAGGAGAAACGATGAAAACGAAAATAATAAAGCCCGCTGACAATGCCTTCGACTACCCCCTGCTGATCAAATCCCTGCTGCTGTCCGGGCAGCGTTACGAACCGGATCGGGAAATTGTCTATCGCGATCAAATGCGCTACAGCTACGTCACCCTGAATGAACGCATCCGGCGTTTGGCCAATGTGCTGACCGAAGCGGGTGTGGAAGCGGGGGATACCGTGGCGGTGCTCGACTGGGACAGCCATCGTTATCTGGAAGCCTATTTTGCCGTGCCCATGATCGGGGCCATTCTGCACCACGTGAACATTCGTCTTAGCCCGGATCAGATCCGTTACACCATGGATCATGCGGAAGACAAGCTGTTGATCGTGAACGACGATTTTCTGGAACTGGCCGAACAATTGGCCCCGAATGTTGATTCTGTTCAGGGCGTGATTCGCATCAGCGAATCCGATCAACCCAAGGAAAGCTCTATGGGGACGCTGGTCACGGGTGAATATGAAGCCCTGATGGCCGAAGCTTCAACCGAATACGATTTCCCGGATTTCGACGAAAACTCCGTTGCGACTACCTTCTACACCACAGGCACCACGGGCAACCCGAAGGGCGTTTATTTCTCGCATCGCCAACTGGTTCTGCACACGCTCTCAACGTCCATGACACTCGGCTCGCTGGATGGGCTGGCGGTATTCCGCTCCGATGACGTTTATATGCCGATGACACCGATGTTCCACGTACACGCCTGGGGTGTGCCGTATGTGGCCACTCTGATTGGTGCCAAGCAGGTGTATCCGGGTCGTTACGATCCGAACTTTATGGTCAAACTGTTCCGCGAAGAAAAAGTGAATTTCTCTCACGGTGTACCGGCGGTGCTGCAGATGATTCTGAACAGTGACGAGGCCAAAACCACCGACCTCAGCGGCTGGAAGATGATGACCGGCGGCAGTGCGCCAACACTGGGATTGGCGAACGAAATGGCTGAACGAGGCATTCATTTGTTTACCGCTTACGGCATGTCGGAAACCTGTCCGATTCTGACGGTGCGCTATCTCAACAAGGCAACCCGTGATCTGCCCATGAAAGAGCAAATGCCTGCTCGTATCAGCACTGGTATTGCCGCACCGATGGTGGATCTGAAAATCATTGATCTTGATGGTAATGACCTGCCACATGACGGTGAGCAAATGGGCGAAGTCGTGGTGCGTGCGCCGTGGCTGACTCAGGGTTATCTGAAAGAGCCGGAAAAAAGCCAGGAATTGTGGGAGGGCGGCTGGCTGCATACGGGTGATGTTGGTTCTATCGCACCGGACAACGTGCTGCAGATCAAAGACCGCATCAAAGATGTGATCAAAACCGGCGGCGAATGGGTGTCTTCACTCGAAATCGAGAGTCTGATCAGTCTGCACCCAGATGTGGTCGAAGTGGCCGTGATTGGCGTGCCAGACGAACGCTGGGATGAACGCCCACTGGCTAAAGTGGTGGTAGCGCAAGGCGTGGAACTGACTCCAGAAATCCTCAAAGCTCATCTTCAGACGTATGTGGATGCGGGCCGCATCAATAAATGGGCGATTCCGGAAGTGATTGATTTGGTCGCTGAAATACCAAAAACCAGCGTTGGCAAGATCAACAAGAAACTGCTGCGGGCTGATCTGGAGTAATCAGCCGACGGCCAGAGTTGGGTGTTTTGGAGTATCCATTTCAGAACCCCGCTCTTGAGGTAAGCCCCAGCTCAGTCGTCTGGTTCCAGCACCCAAAGCGTGCCGTTGTCCTGATCGGTGAGCATATAGATCAGCCCATCCGGGCCTTGTTCGATATCCCGGATACGCTCACCAGTAGAGGGCGTCTGGCCATGGCCGTACAGCCGTTCTTCGGCTTGAATACGGGGCTTCTGGTGATCGCGAGACAGTGTCAGCCGAACCAGTTGGCGAAACTTGAGAGAACCCACCAGCAAGCTGTTGTGCCAGTCGGCATAACGCTTGCCGGTGTAAAACAGCATTCCGGATGGCGCAATGGACGGCACCCAATAGTACAGCGGTTGTTCCATGCCAGGTTTGTGGGTGCCCTCGCCAATCTTGCCACCACGATACTCTTCGCCGTAAGTGATCACCGGCCAGCCGTAGTTTTTGCCCGCTTCGGGAATATTGATTTCATCACCGCCTCGGGGGCCGTGTTCGTGCGTCCAGAGCGCTCCGGTTATCGGGTGAAGGGCGGCACCCTGACTGTTGCGATGGCCATACGACCAGATTTCGGGCAGTGCATTTGGGGTCTTGATAAAGGGATTATCGGCAGGAATGCGGCCATCCGGGTGCAGCCGAATCAGTTTGCCGTGATGATTGTCCAAGCGTTGGGCGTTGTCTCTGGGGTAGCCTCGATCCCCCAGCGTAATAAACAGGTGGTCGTCCGGGGTGAAAATCAGTCGGGAGCCAAAGTGGATTCGAGAAGGGTAGGCGGGCGTTTGTTCAAAGACGGTTTCTGTGTTGCTCAGCGTGTAGCCATTGGCAAAGTCACCCTGCAGCTTGCCGCGAATCACAGCGGTGGTGCTGCGTTCACCAACCGGCTTGCTAAAACTGAGATACACCCAGTCGTTCCAGGTGGCCACATCCAACAAGCCGCCCTGACCATCAACGTCGATATCCGGCAAGCCTTTGACCGGGCGGGATAGCTGCCAGTGCGTGTTCTTTTGCGGGTTGGTCTGTCGGGCGATTCTCAAATGGCCGGAACGTTCTGTGATCAACAAGCCTTGTTCAAAGAACGCCATACCCCAGGGATGGTTCAGGTCATCAAGCAGTGGTATGGGCGTCGGGGCGGCCCATACCGGAGTCGATAACAGGGCCATCAGTAGCCAGTGTATGAAATTCAACATGATCGAAGCGCCTGCCTGTGAATGCATTTTGATCATTATGAATATTCACAGGCGGCGTTCAAGTCAGGGGTTTTCCATCGCCACCTGGTTATCGGAGCACTGTTCCTTGTCCGTAAAGTCGGTGACATCCATGGTCAGATAGCCCTGGCTGCCGTTGATGTCCAGTCCGTTCATGTAGGCCACGCCTGGCTGGTAGTTGGGGTTGTGAATATCAACGCCCATCAATTGTGCGGCTGAGCGGGCGACATTGAAATGCGTCGGCATGCATTCGGTGTGGTAATACAGCGATGACAGGGTCTCTTCAGAGATATTTTTGGTGTAGGTGATCACCGGTACGGTGGCAATCATCGGTGATAGAGAGCGATGGCCGTACATGCCGTTTTCACCCACCAATTCGCCGTGATCCGAGACATAAAACAGCGCCGCGCTGTCGGTTTTCTCTTCCAGGAAGCGGATCAGCTCTGCCATGGTGTAGTCGAAATACAGCAAGCTGTTGTGGTAGTGGGCCAGCGTGGTTTCCTGATAGCTGTCATCCGCCGGTTTGAATTTGTTGAACTCGGGCGGGTAGTTTTCCGGGTAAGGCGTGTGAGCATTGCGGTGTTGCAGCACAAAGAAATTCTTCTGTGTGAAGTCGATGTTCAGATCTTGAATGGTTTCCAGAATGCGCCGATCGCCGTGGGTCTGCTTTTCCTGCATATGATCATATTCCTTATAGACTTCAATACTGGAATCGTAGAAGTAATAAGACATGGTCTTGGTTTTCTGGGTGGTGATGTAGTGCGTTTTATAGCCTTGCTGACTGGCCACCCGGAACAGGTTGCTGCCCTTGCTGACAAACTGGTTCAGGTTGTTGGGTTCGTAAATGGCATTGATGATCATGCCGCTGGCAATCTGGGTAGTGGATGCCGATGACAGGGCATTGTCGATATCAATCAGCCCCTGTTCTTTCATCTGTTGCAACAGAGGCGTGGTTTCAACCCCGTAGCCCAACGCCTGCAGGCGGGTCGGACTGACGCTTTCCCCGACAATCAGAATCACGGTTTGTGCCTGTGGGAGGGTATTCGGGCGCAATTGATAAGGCGCGTAGTGCGCTCCTTCTTTTTTGGATAACTCGCCCGGTAGTACCGATGCCAGGAAATAATTGACCGAAAATAATGCGTTATGAGATGAGTGATAGTGGTAGCTGGGGCGGAAGTAGTCCTTGTCGGTTCCGTAGAACTGAATAGCCGGAACAAAGAACAGCAAGCTGAATATCACCGTAACTGGCCATTGGGATTGTTGCGAACCAAACCGCGCCAGTGTCCAGATCACGCCTATCCATAACAGGCTGGACACAACCACTGATGGCAATATCCGCATGGGTTCAGCCACCAGCACCTTGAACGTATCCTCCAGTTCAGAGAACAAGGCCCAAATGTCATAAGGCCCAAAAAACAGACCGAAATAACTGAAGTAACCAAACTCGGAAATTTGGGCAATGGCCAGAATCGTCACCAGAGCCACGGCAATGCGTGGATGGCTGTACAGGGCGGCCAAGAACAGCGCAAATAGAAAATAAAACGCATCCACCATTTGCCAACCGGTAAAGCGCTCCAGCATATCGGGGCGGAATAGGTGGATGTACAGGGTGTCCATCAGAAAAACACAGGCTGCCATGAGAGCAGCGATCAGGGCTTTTTTGATAAAAGATAATAATTGCCCGGAAGAAAAGGGAAAGGCCGAAACCATAATGATGTCTGTTCCTTGCAGATGGTTTTGCAGGGCATAAGGCTGCTGCTGGAGAGAGGGTATACGATTGTGGTGACAGGATTTTAGATAGAGAGGCGGACTTTGCAATCAATTTATTTCATCTTGAAATGCTTTTGTCACAAATTTATGCAGGGGAAAAGAAAGCGCGACTGCCAGAGGCAGCCGCGCTGTGATCACATATCAGAAATGATTACCCATTACTTCAGACTGGCTTCGACCGCCTGATTAAAACGCTGTGACTGAGTGGCCGAAGCTTGCAGGGTTAGCCAGTTGCTGACCAGTTGCTGGCGTTCGGTATCCGGGTCGGTTGATTGCCCCAGCCCTTGAGCCAGTCGCTGAACCTGAAGTTCCATGCGGCGTGCTTTGTCTGTGGCAGGAGAATCAATGCCTGCCAGAATCTCCATTTGAATGCACAGATCAGTTGCGTCCTGAGAATCGGCAGCTGTCTCGGAGCGCTGTTCCCAGGCCTGTTCAAAGGCATCCACCGCGTAGCCAGAAGGCAGCTTGTCGGCGGCTTGCCACTGTTCGGTATTGCCCGTTGACAGAGCTTGCAAGCGATCGGTCAGTCCTTGCCAGCGTGCTCGCTCAGCGGCGGCCTGTTGTTCCTTATGCTGGTTGGCAATCTGGTCGTTCACACGGGCAAAGCCTTTGCGAATGCGCTGGTGGGCTGACTTGGGTAGTTCCAGTTCATTGAAGCCCTGTTCCAGTGCCGCCAGTTGCTGCTTGTTGTCGTTGCTCTGGTCGCCTGTTGTCTGATCGTCTTCAGGCTGTACCCCAGCAAATTGTACCAGTGCTTCGGCTTCGGCCAGTAAGGCTTCTGCCTGCTGAACAACGTCATCAATACGTGCTTTGCGGTCGGCGCGTTCCTGCTCCAGGCGATTGAACACAGCATCGCAGTGGTTGCGGAATTGCTTCCACAACTTCTGATCGGCATTGCGTGGCGTCAAGCCAACGTCTTTCCATTGCTGCTGCAGTTGCTTGATGGTCTCAATGGCATCGCTCAGGTCTTCGACGTCGATCTGGTCTTCGGCCTGCTGAATCAAGGTGCGCTTTTGATCCAGATTGTGGTCGAATTCAGCTTTCATGTGCGCATAAATGCGGTCACAGATGGCGTGGAAGCGTTGTTGGGTGTCCTTGTGGGCAGCCCGGTCAACCGGAGAATAACTTCGGAAGGCAGCGCGGGCCGCATCCAGTGTTTGTTGCACCACTTTCCAGTCAGCCTGTTGCCAGTTAAAGGCTGCCTCGTAGTGGGTCAGCTCTTCGATCAACTGACTACGCTGTTCGATGTTCTGCTGGCGCTGCTCGGCAATGGTGGCGAAGTAGGCGCGGCACGGCTCAAAAGCCTTGTCGCCTGCGGTCTGGAAGCGCTGCCACAGTTCGCGGTCTGGCTGAGAGCTGTTCAGGGTTTTCCATTCATCCTGCAAAACCTGAATGCGGTCGGCCAGTACATCGGCTTCCATGTCGGCATCAATCAGGGCTTCCATGGCTTCGCACAGGGCTTCTTTCTTGGGGATGGTGACAAACCCCTGCCAATCGCGCATTTCGCCCAGTCGAGCGCCGAGTGAGCGCACCTGGCGTTGTTGTGTCTGCACCAGTTTGCTATCCACCTGGCGCAGGTTGTGGCTGAGTTGACCGAACAGTTTGCCTGCGTCTTTCAGGTGGCCATCTTGCAGCAGAGATTCCAGACGAGCGATTTGCTGGTCAAGAGTGTCAATGCGAGATTTCTGCTGGCTTTCCAGCTCTGTCAGCGCTGCGCTGGCGGTGTTATGGCGTTCCTGAATGCGCCCAGCCCAGTCAGGTTGACTGTGATCGAGTGGCCATTGGAGTTGTTTCTGCCAATCCCGGCCCGTTTTGATGGTGCGGCTCAGGCCTTTCATGTCGTCAGGCAGTTTGGCGTTCAGCCATTGGCTCAGTTTTTCCTGCTGAGCCTGGTATTGCGTCAGGCAAGCTGTAATGGCCAGAGCTTGCTGATACTGATTTGCGTATTGGCGCAAGGCGTCTGCCTCGGCTTTGTGGTCGGTCTGGGAGTCGCGCCATTGCTGATCCAGTGTTTGCAACGGTTGTTGCAGAGATTCCGGCTCAGCCGTAGGGGCCTGTTCCAGCAGCTCAGACAATTGACTCAACAACTGTGCTTGCTGTTGCTGGGCGTCTTCGGCCCGAGAGCGGGCTTCGGCCAGACGCTGTTCTTCATCATCGTGCTGTTTGAGCACGGTGGCAGCGTCGTCCAGTTGCTGGGTCATGCGGCTGGCTTGCTCGGCTGCCATCACCGATTGCAGTTCAGCAAATTGCTTGTTCAGAACCTGCAAGCGGCCATTGAAATCTGGCCCATAGCCAAGGCGGTTGAGCTGTTGAGCTTGTTCGAGCATGTGCTCAATGCGTTGATTTTGTGCAGTGCGGGCTTCTTGTTCGGCTTTGTAGGTCGCCAGACGGTCTTTGCATAACCGATATACCGCTTTGTCTTTGCCCTGAGCGTGATCCTGCAGTTGTTGCAGTAGCTCGGCTTTCTGAATGCCTTCCGCTGCCGCCAGACGAACTTTGGCGACCGAATGCGTGGTGGCAATCTGCAGGCGCTCCTGTTCATCGGTCAGGCCAGCAATGGCCGTCAGCCGCAACGATTGATCGGACGTCAGACCGGCAATGCGCATCAGGGTTTTAGTATCTCGGATGCTGCTGATGTCTTGCCCTTCGGGCAGCAGCAATTTGAGCAGGCGGGTTTGTGCGGTGTCGCGGACTTCCGCCTTGTTATGCGAACACAGCTCGTCCAGGGTGTTCTGATCGTTGATGCGTTCAACGGCGAGCTGACGCAGTTCGGGTTCCGGCTCCTGCTGGATAAACGTCAGGAGCTGCTCGGTAGAGACCAGATCAGTCATCGCCTGGCGGCGAATATCCGGGTTATTGTGCTGCCATTTGGGTTTCAGAAAGTTCTTAAAAAAGGCCATCGAGCGGATCCATTCAACCTGTCACTGGGAATATAAAGCGGGCACATTGTACCGTCCGCACCTGATTAGGGAAGCGCTTCCGGTTGTGAGTATCGCGCATGCAGTAAACCACAGACGAGCGATGCTGGATATTCGCCTGTCGTGGCAGATGCCATCAACTGGTAGTATGAGGCGCGGTTATCGCCCTCTGGGCCGTGAAATAACAGGAGATTGATACGTGAGCAGCATCGTCTGGTACGACTACGAGACCTTTGGAATTCACCCAGCCTGGGATCGCCCGGCACAGTTTGCAGGTATTCGTACCGACGAAGATCTGAATGAAATCGAGCCGCCGGTGGAGCTGTTTTGTCGCCAGGCAGATGATTATTTGCCACATCCCGAGGCTGTTCTGACGACGGGGATCATCCCGCAGGATTGCCAGCGGCAAGGTATTCCCGAGACTGAATTTATTGCGCGTATCAATACGATGTTCAGTCAGCCGGGTACGTGCTCGGCGGGTTATAACAGCATCCGTTTCGACGACGAATTCACGCGTTATACCTTGTATCGCAACTTCTATGATCCGTATACCCGCGAATGGCAAGGTGGCAACAGCCGCTGGGATTTGCTGGATGTGGTGCGCTGTGCCTACGCCTTGCGCCCGGATGGCATCGAATGGCCCCGGCACGAGGACGGAAAAACCAGTTTTAAACTGGAACATCTGACGGCGGCGAATGGTCTGGATCATGGCAAAGCGCACGATGCGGTGTCGGATGTACGAGCAACCATCGCCCTGGCGCGTTTGATCAAAGACAAGCAACCAAAGTTATACCGTTATCTTTATAGTTTGCGCACCAAACGGGCTATCTCCGAATTAATTGACACCCAGGCACACCGCCCGCTGGTGCATATTTCCGGCATGTTCCCGGCAGAACAGGGTTGTATGGCGATTGTGGTGCCTTTGTGCTGGCATCCGTCCAATAAAAACAGCGTGATTGTGTTCGACCTGAACCACGACCCTGAAGCGTTGTTCGAGTTGTCAGCCGATGATATCCATCAGCGCATCTTCACTCGGTCAGACGAACTGCCCGAAGGCGTCGAGCGTTTGCCGCTGAAAGAGCTGCACATCAATAAGTCGCCGGTGGTGGCTCCGGCGAGCACTCTGACACCGGATCAGGCTGAACGCTGGCAGTTGAGCGGGGAGCGTTTGCGCCAGAATCTGGCCCGGATTAAAAGCGGCCCGAATCTCACCGCCAAATTGCATCAGGTGTTCAATCAACGCGTGTTTGATGACAGTGCGGATGTGGATGGCCAGCTTTACAGTGGCTTCTTTTCCCGTGCTGACAAGCAGGCCATGGATGCGATTCATCGCCTGAAGCCAGAAGGGTTGGCGCAGTATCCCAATCCGTTCAAAGACAAGCGCGGCGATGAGATGTTGTTCCGTTATCGTGCCCGAAATTACCCGGATACTCTGACCGAAGACGAGCACGAACGCTGGGAACAGTTTCGTTTGCATCGCCTGATGACCGAGCACAATGGCACCGGTGCCTTGAATTTCCAGCAGTTCGCCGCCGCATTGCAGCAATCGGCTGAGGCGGTGATGGATCAACCGGGCAAGTTGCATTTGTTGGAAGATCTGCAGCTATACGCCGAGTCCATCTATCCCGGTTATTGAGTCGCTGGAAGAGGAGTTGCACAGGATGAACGTCACCCGAAAAGACCTGGCAGAGGCTGCCGACGAACAGATTATCTCTCATGATCAGGCGGATGCGCTGTTTGAGTTTCTGCAGCAGCGGTCGCAAGACGTACCGCGTTTTACCTTTACTCATGTGCTGTATTACCTCGGTGGATTGATTGCCATCGGTGCCATGACGTTGTTGATGGGATTGGGTTGGGAGTCTTTTGGTGGTGCCGGTGTTACCTGGATCTCGGTGTTGTATATGCTTGTGGGCCTGAAGCTCAGTCAGGCGTTTGCGACCCGCAACCTGGCGATTCCAGCGGGCATTGCGGCGACCTTTGTGGTTTCGCTGACGCCGTTATTGGTTTACGGCTTGCAGCAGTGGTGGGGGCTGTGGCCCGACGACAGCGAATATCGGGACTATCACCGTTATATTCGCTGGCACTGGCTCTATATGGAGCTGGCGACACTGGCGGTCGGTGCAGCAGTTTTGTGGCGTTACAAGTATCCGTTTCTGGTGATGCCAATTGCGGTCACGCTTTGGTATCTGACCATGGATGTTGGCCTGATGATCGTGGGGGAAGAGGATTATTCCTGGAAGCTGCGTGCTTTGTTTTCCATGTATCTGGGTTTGCTGATGGTATTTCTGGCGTTCTGGATTGATGTTCGCGCCCGTCACAGTGCGGACTATGCGTTCTGGGTGTATATCTTTGGTGTGCTGGCGTTCTGGTGTGGCTTGTCGATGCAGCATTCCACCAGTGAGTGGTCACGTTTCCTGTATTTTTGCATCAATCTGCTGATGGTTGGCATTGGTGTGACACTGCTACGGCGGGTCTTTGTGGCATTCGGTGCGTTGGGTATGTGCGGGTATCTGGGGCATCTGGCTCACGATGTGTTTGAAGACAGTTGGCTGTTCCCGATTGTCCTGACCGCCATTGGCCTGGGAATCATCTATTTGGGTGTTGTGTGGCAAAAGCACGAAAAAACCGTGTCTTCCCGTCTGCGCCAACACTTGCCGAAACCTCTTCGAGAGTTGCTGGAAAACCGTTCCTGATTCCCAAAGGCCGCGGATGCGGCCTGTGTCTGTTGTTGCCCACCCTGCTGCCATTGCCTGTTTTTGGCTCGTAGCGATATTCCCTTACCTTTTTTTGATTTGAATCAATGTACTGATAGGGCTTTTTATTCCATATAAGGGTTATACCTTAGTTTAGTGTATCGACTAAGGTCGGGTGTCTGTGTCTCGATTTGTTGTATTGTCTGCTTTAGTGTGCTGGCCTGAATTGAAACATCACAGAGTGAGACACGCTATGGCTTTACAACGCCAAGAAGGTGGGGAGCAGCCGTACTGGCCTGCAGGCCCATTCAAGATTCGTCTGCCATTCATCCACTACAACTGGGAATACCCTGAAATGATTCAGGGTTTCGTCATGTTCGTCGTGGGTCTGGCCATGATTCCGCTGCTGCAGAAATATCTGGGCATGCCTTACGAAGCCGCTTTGGCGTTCACCTTCGTCGCGGGCCTGGGTTACATCCTGCCAGCCATTCTGGGCGTACCGATGGTGCCCGGTTGGATTACACCGGCGATTCCGGTTGTATTGCTGTTTCTGGGCGGTTACGAGCCAGGGCCAGAAGCCATCAAAGCGTTGTTTGCTCTGCAGATTGAAGTGTTTTTCATTTTCCTGATACTGGGTCTGACCGGCTGGGGTTCCAAGCTGGTGAATGTGATCCCGAACTCGCTGAAATCCGGCATCATCATTGGTGCAGGTATTGCTGCTCTGATGGGTGAACTGAAAGCAGGCGGTCGTATCGACAGCACGCCGATTTCCCTGATTGTTGGCTCCGTGGTTGCGGCTTACATCCTGTTCTCTCTGTCATTTAAGAACGTGATTGAAAGCTCGGCGCTGGCGCGTCGTATTTCCAACTTCGGTATGGTGCCGGGTATGGCGCTGGCGATGATCGTTGGCTGGACGGTGGGCGAATACCCGCTGCCAGACATTCAGTGGGGCATCACTCAGCCAGATTTTGCTCTGATGTCGGAATACCTGATTTTTGCAGTCGGCGCACCAACGCTGGATATGTTCCTGCTGGCGATTCCAACCGCTCTGATTGCCTACGTGATTGCGTTTGGTGACATCCTGGTGGGTAAAACCCTGCTGCAACGTGTGGATCAGGTTCGTAAAGACGAAGACATCGAAATCGATGTTGACCGTGTTCACATCGTGACGGCTATCCGTAACGCCTTGCACGCTTTCCTGGCACCTTGGCCGGGTCTGTCTGGCCCGCTGTTTACTGCGGTTCACGCGACGGTATGTGAGCGTTATGCGATGGGTCGCAAGTCGATGGAATCCATCTACTCCGGTGGCGGTACTTTCTGGCAGGCGGGTCTGCTGGCGCTGTTCTGCCTGCCACTGGTGAGCATGTTCAAGCCGGTACTGCCGATTGCTCTGTCTCTGACGCTGGTTCTGACGGCGTATATCTGCATCATGGTGGGTATGGAACAACTGAATAACCCATCTGAGCGTGGTGTTGCCGGTATCGTTGCCGTAACTCTGGCGATGCCTGATCCAAAATCCACCGTGTATGCCATCATTATCGGTGTGGTGCTGTACTTCCTGATCGAACGTCCTCGCCTGATGGGCAGGCACGACGCCAAAGATGAATTAATCTTTGCTGATCCGGTTGACGAAAGTGAGAAGCCTGCTGATAAAGCGTCTTCATAACTGCCTGAAACCACCATCGACGGCAAGGAAGCCGTCGATGGCTGGCAAAATGCACTCTATTTATCCCGCGTAAACACCAACCGAAAACTGACCGGCACTTTAATGGAAATGCTGTTCAGCCCCGCCATGTCTCTCAGCTTGTTGATGGCAGGCAATAATCCAAAATCTTCCGTATCCACCAGCACAGGCTCGGTACTGTCTACCACCATGCTGCCGTCGGCCATGTGGTAAATCGTGACCCGAGAACTGACCAGTTGCTTGACGCCAACCATTTCCAGCATGCCGGAAATATCGGTGGTCTTGCTGGTTCCGGCGGGCTTTGGTTTTGCCATGCTGCTTCTGATCATCAGCCGTATAGAGGCTTCCGGGTACGTATCCACATTGAACAGAATGCTGCGCATGCGCTTGTCTCGTATGTCGATGTTGGTTTCGACCGAGGCGGTCTTGACCGTTAGTCGGGCTTTGCCTTTATCGGTAATAAAGCCTCGCAAGTCGCGGAAATAGTGATTATCGGCAACGTGGGCGTTCTTGGTGGCGACAAAGCTTAATTCAGAACGGGCCGGGTCGAGCGTCCAGTCAGCCAGCGTGTTATGAGAGGCAAGAACCAGCAGAGTGGTGAGGAGCATGCGCATAAGAAAAATACCTATTCCATTGAGAGTGAGTCTGGCGGAGTAACTGTCCGGTCGTTCTGAAACAGTATTTCTTACACAAGCATAGATTGCTTGAATGGGGCTGATAGGCAAAGTTGCCAGTTTGGCGGAGAGCGTTCCTGATCTGATCGGTCGGTCGCAAGCGACCTCCTACTTGATAGCGGTTTCGGATACCCCTTTCATACCCCGTCACACGGCAACCTGACCGTGACTTTCAGCCCTTGCGGTGTGACGTTCTCCAGCGTCACATCCCCGCCATGAAGCAGCGCCGTGCTGCGTACCACACTCAAGCCCAGTCCCATGCCGCCGGTTTCCCGGTTGCGTGAGGATTCGACCCGGAAAAATGGCCGAAACACCTGATCCAGCAAGGCATCGGGAATGCCGGGGCCGGTGTCGGTCACGATCAATTCCAGCCAGCCTTCCTGATGGCGCAGTTCAATATGCGCTGAGGGGGCGTATTTCACCGCGTTATCAATCACATTGCTGAACAGGCGACGAATGCCGGTTGGGCGGCAGTGGTACACCAGCCGCTCGGGCAGTGCGGCGGTCAGGCTGGCACCGTTGGCGATATGGTCATCACACAGGCTCAGTACCAGACTGACCAGCTCTACGTTGCGGCTGGATTCCGACTGGTCGTCATCACGGGCGAATGCCATGGTGGCGTTCAGCATGTCTTCCATATCGGTCAGGGTGCGTTGCTGTTGTTGTTGCAACTCCGGGTCGGCAATAAACTCGCTCTGCAGGCGCAGCTTGGTCAGTGGCGTTTTCAGGTCGTGGGATATGGCCGCCAGCATCAATACTCGGTCTTTGATAAAGCGCTGTTGCTTTTCCTGCATGGTGTTGAAAGCGCGGATGGTACTGCGAACCTCTTCGGCCCCTTGTTCGGCCAGTGGCTCCGGTTCCTGACCACGACCAATCTGCTCGGCGGTATCGGCCAGTCGTCGCAGTGGGCGGGTGTTACTTTTGACCAGCCACACCATCAGGCCAATCACCAGAATCCCCACCAGCAGTAGCCCTTGCACGGCTTTCCAGTCCCAAACCGGCTTGTCGTCGTGATCGCCAACGCGAATATTCAGCCAGTCGCCGGTTTTCAGCCGCGCAGAAACGGTTACTGACCAGCTCATGAGGCGTGTTTTGTGACGTTCATTGTCTGGGGTGTGATGATGTTTGAAGGGCGGAGGGCCATCGGGACGATTGGCGTTATGCCAGGTGGCCTGCTCATATTCGTATTCCCGATGGCGGCGTTTGTTCCAGTGATGCGCATTAGACAGGTGGTTTTCTTCGTCTTCACACCGCTCTTCAACCACGTCGAGTGAAATATGCACGGGCAAGTCTGTCGGTCGGCCTGCGCGCTTGATCAGGCGGCGCTCCATAATCCCAGACGGGCCATGCACCGCAGGCTGCTTGATCAGCGGAGTGGCGGTAATGGACACCGACAGTTCGTCGTTGCGGGTGGCTTTTAGAATGGTGCGGTATTGCTGCGGGCGGGATTGATCCATTAACCGAATCAGGGCAACCACCTGGTGGCGAATGTGTCGATTACTGGCGCTGTCGATCAGGTCGTCCCGGTCGCGCAAATAGATCACCACGCTCAGGCTTTGTACCGCAATGAGGGTGATCAGCATCAGCAAAATCAGGCGAGCAAACAGGGTTTTGGGCCACAGGCAGCCCGTGATTGAGCGGATCAGGACGGTTGCGCGTTTCATCTTAACCCCGTGACAGTGTGGTGCTGACATCCGCTGTGAACATGTAGCCGCCACCCCAGACGGTCTTGATCAGTTCCGGCTTTTTCGGATCGCGCTCCAGCTTGCGGCGCAAACGGCTGACCAGCGTATCAACCGAGCGGTCGAACAATTGTGATTCGCGCCCGCGTGCCAGATCCAGCAGTTGATCACGCGATAGCACCCGTTGTGGATGCTCTACAAAAGCCATCAGGAGATCGTACTCGGCGGTGCTCAGGGACAGGGTGACGCCATTCTGATCCAGCAACTCACGGCGGGCTGTCTCAAATTGCCAGCGGTCAAACACCAATGTGTCGGTGAGAGTGATGTTACCGGTGTCCGGCAGACTGTTGGCCCTGCGCAACACCGCTTTGATGCGGGCCAGCAGTTCTCGTGGGTTGAACGGTTTGGGCAGGTAGTCGTCAGCGCCCATTTCCAGTCCGACGATGCGGTCGGTGTCGTCGCTCATGGCGGTCAGCATGATCACCGGCATGTTGGAGTTTGCCCGCAGGCGGCGGCATAAAATCAGGCCGTCATCACCGGGCATCATGACGTCCAGCACGATCAAGTCGATACGGGCCGTGGCCAGAGTGCGTTCCATCTCCTTGCCTTCTGCTGCCAGACTGACGCGATAGCCGTGCTGAGTCAGAAAGCGTCCCAGCAGCTCCCGAATTTCGCGCTCGTCATCAACAATCAGAATGTGGGGTTGCTCGGGGAGGGACATAAACAGGCACCTGCAGTGATTTCATGGCCAGTATAGCGCCATGCTCGTGAGGAAGCTGAGCCGGGTTTTGACAAAGTGTGGCAAAAGCCTCTGTTGCAACAGATTGCTGCAAAAAAGCCGGTTTATGCCCGATATCCGGCAAAGTTCAGACACGTTTTCAGCCTGTAATAGTCCTCATCGACACACAACATGAGGATGACATCATGACTTCCCGCAAAACCCTGATCGCTGCCTTGATTGCTTCTACAACTTTACTGGGTGCTGGTTCTGTTATGGCAGGCAAGCACGGTCATCATTTTGACGATGAATCCGGTGAGTACAGTAAACAGTGTGACCGCCGTGGTGGTGGGCATGGTGGCAAACATGGCTTCCACAAAGGCAAGATGCATTCTGATCGTGATCTGGAACTGACCGCCGAAGAAGCCAAAACCCTGGTGAGTGCGCGTCTGATTCAGCGCGGTAATGATCGCCTGAAAGTCGGTCAGGTCAAGGAAGGGGATGACGGTACCTGGCTGGTGGACGTTGTCACCGTGGATAATTCTCTGGTACGCACTGTGACCCTGAGCAGCAAGACCGGCCACCCGGTTCGTCCGGGTATGAAGCAAGATGCGATGAAAAAAGAGCGTAAGGAAAGCTGATCATGACTCAGGTAAAGGATTCTCTGGGTGCAATGACCATCAGCCTGCACTGGCTGGTCGGGCTGACGTTTATCGGCCTGATGAGTGTGGGCATCTATATGGAAGAAACCCACACGTACGCTTTGTATCCACTGCATAAATCCATAGGAGCCTTGCTGCTGCTGTTGGTGATTCCACGCATCGTGTGGCGCTTTATGCAGGGCTTTCCGTCGGCAGAGGGCAATGCCAGCCCGGCGGCGCAGACACTGGCGAAAGTCGTTCAGTACTTGCTGCTGGCAGGCACGTTGTTAATGCCGCTGTCTGGCATCATGATGTCGGCCTTTGGGGGTCATGGCCTGGCGGTATTTGGCCTGGAGGTTTTCCCGATGAATCCTGATCCGGCTGATCCCAATGAAGTAATTCCATTCAATGGCACTCTGGCACAACTGGGACACGTGGTTCATGGTCTGGGTGGCAAGCTGATGATTGCGGCGATTTTGCTGCATCTGGCTGGTGCCTTGAAGCATCACTTTATCGACAAGGACAAAACCTTGGTGCGGATGGTGAAACCGTAACGGTCATTGCATCAGGCCCCGGCGGTGCGGTATGCCGCCTTGGCCTGATGAGTGTGTCCCGTGAGTGTCACGATTGTGTGCGATTATCGGGTCAACTTGCACACACTGACTTTCCCCACTGTGAGACCGTTGCTTTCATGACTCACCTGATTCGTACTCTTCCTTTGCTGGCACTGCTCAGTGCCTGTTCCCATCTGCAACACACAGCCGAAACGGATGTTATCCAGATTGGCCCGCGTCCGTTTTTTCTGGTCGATGACATGGATGATGGCGATCTCAAGGCCAAACTGGAATCCTGCAAAAACGGCCCGTTCTATCGCACCGATTTCTCCATTGCCCACCGGGGCGCACCGCTGCAATTCCCGGAACACACCCGTGAAGCCTATGTTGCCGGAGCGCGCATGGGTGCGGGGATTCTTGAATGCGACGTGGCCTTCACCAAGGACAAGGAGCTGGTGTGTCGTCATTCCCAGTGCGATTTACACGCCACCACCAATATTCTGGAAACCGAACTGGCCAGTCAGTGCACTCAGCCGTTTGTTCCAGCCAGCGGAGACACGCCCGCCAGTGCCCAATGCTGCACCAGTGATATCACGCTGGCAGAATTCAAAACCCTGAAAGGCAAAATGGACGCCGCCAATCCCAGAGCTAACACCGTGGCGGAATATCTGGACGGCACGCCAGGCTGGCGCACCGATTTGTACGCATCGCGCGGCACCTTGATGACGCATAAGGAAAGCATCGAGCTGTTCAAACAATTGGGTGTGAAAATGACCCCGGAGCTGAAAACACCGAGTGTCGAGATGCCATTCGACGGCTTCAGCCAGCAGGATTACGCGCGCCAGATGATGCAGGAATACATCGATGCCGATGTGGCTGCCAGCGATGTTTGGATGCAGTCGTTCAATCTGGCCGATGTTAAATTCTGGATTGCCGAGAATCCGGCTTTTGGCCAGCAGGCGGTGTATCTCGATGATCGGTATGAAGACAAAGCCTTTGATCACACCAATGCCGATACCTGGAGTCCGACCATGGAACAGCTGGTGGCCGACGGTATGAAAATCCTGGCCCCGCCGTTGTGGATGCTGGTGAAAGAAGAGGGTAATCAGGAGGTGGGAAACAAAAAGATCGTACCTTCCGAATACGCCCAAGCCGCCAGAACAGCGGGCTTGAAGTTGATTGCCTGGAGTCTGGAACGTTCAGGGCCGTTGACCAATGGCGGTGGCTGGTACTATCAGACCATCAACAATATCACCAATAACGACGGCGATCAGATGGAACTGATTCATGTGCTGGCACAAGACGTTGGCGTGATCGGCATTTTCTCTGACTGGGCAGGCACCACCACCTATTACGCCAGCTGCATGGGAATGCCAGCCAGCGAATAATTAAAACGGTGGCTATTTTCGGTTGTGGGGTTGTTATCCCGCAACCGGATCAAACAACTGCACTACATCCAGCCTCGGTGCCAGATGGCCCTTTTCCTGCTTTTCTTGCAGGGTTTCAAAGTCAAACAAGGCTCGGTCGGCCAGTTGGGATGGCGCAACGTTGGCGATGGCGGAGAAGATGTTTTCACTGCGGCCTGGCTGCTCTTTTTCCCACTGGGCCAGCATCATCTTGATGTTCTGACGTTGCAGGTTTTCCTGTGAACCGCACAGGTTGCACGGAATGATCGGGAATTCCTTCGCTTCGGCAAACGTCTGAATGTCTTTCTCTTTGCAGTAGGAGAGTGGGCGAATCAGTACGTGTTTTTTGTCATCGCTCAACAGTTTGGGTGGCATGGCTTTGATCTTGCCGCCGTAGAACATGTTCAGGAACAGGGTTTCGATGATGTCATCGCGGTGGTGGCCCAACGCAATTTTGTTGGCTCCGATGGACTCGGCAAATCCGTACAGAGTGCCACGGCGCAGGCGTGAGCACAGGCCGCAGGTGGTTTTACCCTCTGGCACAATTTCCTTCACCACGCTGTAGGTGTCTTTCTCGACAATGTGGAAAGGCACTCCCAGGTTTTCCAGATACTCCGGCAGGATGTGCTCCGGGAAACCCGGCTGCTTTTGATCCATATTGACCGCCACCAGCTCGAACGAAATCGGGGCGCTTTTCTGCAGGCCCATCAGGATTTCCAGCATGGTGTAGGAATCCTTGCCGCCGGACAGGCAGACCATCACCTTATCGCCCTCTTCAATCATGTTGTAGTCTTCAATCGCCTTGCCGACGTTACGGCGCAGACGTTTCTGCAACTTGTTGAATTCGGTGCGTTGTTTGCGTTCGTTTGGGGTGTTGGTCATGGTTGTAAGGCTGCTGGCGGGGAAAATGGGGGCGCTATTCTAGCGGGAAGCGATGGATGCGGGAAGCAGCAGAGTCATCTGCTGCTGTGCGGGGGAAAATTATTCTTCGGTAACGGGCACCAATGTGATTTCTACACGACGATTCTGGGCTTTGCCTTCAGAGCTTGTGTTGGAAGCAACCGGGCGATGCTCACCAAAACCAATAGGGTCGAGGCGTATTTTGTTGATGCCCTGGCTCTTGAGGTAATCTGAAACGGCATAGGCGCGGTCTTCAGAGAGCGTTTGGTTCATGGTTTCAGGGCCGTCACTGTCGGTGTGTCCGGCAACCACGACCAGAGTTTGATCGTATTCTTTCAAGACCACGGCAACCGAGTTCAGAACGTCATAAAAGCTGGAAATGATGCCAGCCCGACCTGAGCCAAAAGTGATATTGCCGGGCATAACCAGATTGATGCTGTCGCCTTCACGCTGGACGCTGACGCCAGAGCCACGAAGCTGTTTGCGCAACTTGGCTTCCTGAGCATCCATATAATAGCCAATGCCGCCGCCGACAATGCCGCCCCCAACGGTCGATGCCAGAATGCGCTGGTTACGCTTTTTGACGTTCTTTTCATCACGATTGTCGAGGTAGGCGGCAACGGCACCGACACTGGCACCAATACCGGCACCAATTGCTGTTTTAGATACTTTTTCTTCGCCCGTGTAGGCGTCGAACGTGGTGCAACCACTGGTGAGAACGGCGGCGGTTGCGGCAGCAATAATGTACTTTTGCATCACTGATTTCCTTGATTCCATAAATAAAACGTTATTGCCGGGCTGTCCTGTATGCCGGGCGTTAATTAATAGCAGTATAGACCGGCCTGGTGGTATTGAGCTTATCATCTATTTGATCATCGGGTCAGCGTTCCAGATGAAGATGACGGCGCGGATTCAGCCAGTGCTTCCGGGTAGGTCGGGTCATCGAATTTCATAGATTAACGGCAATCGGCCCTTGATTTTCAGTCGGCGGCGCTTGTCCCGAAACAGAATAATGGCTTCGTCTTTCTGAGGGGTCAGACCGGTCAGATGTTGAATAACGGATCTGTGTGTCACCAGAACGTGTGTGTGCGTCAAACTCTGGCTTTTCAGCCATTTGGCCAGGGTATTGGTCTGAAGTTTGATAATGGCCGGATTTTCTGTCGTTGGGGCGTTGAGCATCGGAAGTTCATGGGCAGAGCCAAGCCCCAGGCGAGTGGCTGTTTCGATGGCACGACACCATTGGCTGGAGTACACCAGTGCGTCTTGTATGTCATGTCGATGCAAGGTGTTGTAGTAGCGCTTGGCCTGGGTTTTGCCATGATCGGTCAGGTTCAAATGCTTGAAACACTTGGGCACATCCAGCTTGGTTGAATCTTCTGTGATGGCGGCCTCGGCGTGTTCGATCAGCAATATATGGCCTGGACGGGCGATGTCTCGCCAGAGCTGCAGCTCTTCGTCTGTCTCGTAATAACTCAGGGCATAAACTGTGTTGGCACAGAATGAGATCAGCCCCAAGCACGCTATCTTCCAATGCATTGTGATGTTCCTCTCAAAATACAGCGAAAGCATAGCAGGGAATACGAACTTTGGTTGACTAGGGGGTGAATTTGTAGCTGTTATTTTGGTGGGCGAGATAAACTGTGCAGCAGGGCTTGTCGCTCGTGTTGGGTCTTGGGGAAATGTGAAAGATTGATTCTTGTATCAATATTGCAACTGATATGATGATCGCCACTAACGTATTCAATAAACGTATTCGACAGGAATATCAAACATATGGAAATACACAACACGATCATTGCCCGTTCTACGCTTGCCGCTGCTCTGTGTGTCGCATTGTCGTCACCTGTGATGGCCGGGCCATCTATTAACGACATGCAGACCTGTCAGGCCTTGCTGGAGTTTCTTGATCAGAAACTGGAACGTGCTCCCAAGAGTTATGGGGCAGAGCAAGGGCACCTCTGATTTTCTCGATGTACAGCTGCTATCTCGAGCTGGCTTAATTTTTGACGCTGTATTTCTTGTCTTTTAGCCCAAAAACCATCCTGATTACGCC
>JAILXU010000006.1:0-210322 GCA_045430275.1 Oceanobacter sp.
CACTGGATTTTTTCGCAGCTGATCAGCTTTGGGAAGCCCTTAACTGATCGGCATTACGGTCGTGGGAATGCTTTTCTAAGCTGCCTGTGCGGCAGCGAACAGCATGCGTATACCGAGGTTTCTGAGTACTTTTTTCTAAGCTGCCTGTGCGGCAGCGAACCCAGCTTAGTGCTTGGCGGAATGAAAGCGCTTTTTCTAAGCTGCCTGTGCGGCAGCGAACAGTTTTGCAAATCAATATAGAGAAAATGATGTTTTCTAAGCTGCCTGTGCGGCAGCGAACGTTCGAGCTGGAACGGGCGCGGGTGATTCATCTTTCTAAGCTGCCTGTGCGGCAGCGAACATCCTGATGTTCGGCGATGAAGGTGCAGGCATTTTCTGAGCTGCCTGTGCGGCAGCGAACATGATCAAACCATTCGCGGCGGGGCATCACCATTTCTGAGCTGCCTGTGCGGCAGCGAACCCACTCCGAGCCGGTCATCATCGGAAACCTTGTTTCTGAGCTGCCTGTGCGGCAGCGAACAACGAGGGCTGGTTACTTGGAAGACCAGCCGGTTTCTGAGCTGCCTGTGCGGCAGCGAACCGAATTGGGAGTTGCGGGTGCAGTGGGGCGAATTTCTGAGCTGCCTGTGCGGCAGCGAACTGGCTGAAGCATCAATGCAGCGTCGTGATGAGTTTCTGAGCTGCCTGTGCGGCAGCGAACCGCTGGTCCAGCGTGTTGTCTGTGAACAAATATTTCTGAGCTGCCTGTGCGGCAGCGAACACAATGCCCACCGAAGTGGGCATCAGGAATCATTTCTGAGCTGCCTGTGCGGCAGCGAACGTTATGACTTGTCGTCATCGTCCGGCGTTGGTTTTCTGAGCTGCCTGTGCGGCAGCGAACTGTTGCAAAGTAACGCTAACTATCCGTTTGTTAAAGAGCTTTTGGGTTTTCGCTGTAAAAACCCTTTTTTTGGCTCAATCTGCAAGCCGTTAAAAATCAATGACTTACAGATTGGTCAGAAAAAAGGGTTAAAACCAGGGTATGGTCGCGGTGGCACTCAGGCCGTAGCTGTTGAATGTTCCGGTAACCGGGCCATCTTGCAGCGCCCCATGTTCGATATAGATTCTCATAGGATTGCCATTGGACAAGCTTTTAATCTGTATAAACGGCAGGTGCTTCAGCTTTTTTTGCTGACTGTCCGGGATTTTGGTTTGCGCTTCTTCCTCGGTTAGCCAGCCTTTAGCAATGGAGCGCTTGCGTTTGTTCCAGGCACTTTTGGCTTGCACCCGTCGCACGGTTCGATATTGGCAGTTTGCTGGTACAGCCTGGATATCGGAGACTTGGGTGTAATCCCTCATTCCTTTCATCCAGCCTGCAGACATCAATTTGTCTAGAGATTTGGCGCTGCCATGCAACCGCATACATCCACCAAGCCGTATCTGGCCATCTGGACGCTTACCAACGGCTGGAAAGCTGACGCCCACGGCTCCCGCTACGGTTTGGCTCATGCCCCGATGGAACTTGGAGAACAGGGCATTAAGTAGCACTTGCTCTTCAAATTCAGGATCAGGTAGTACGGTTATTTCCACGTAATAGTCCATAGCCTAATCCTTATCTGAAGCACCGAATACACCACCCCTGATCAGAGTCGCCATCACAAAGTGCTGATTGCCTGTTTCCGGTACTTTTCCTTGTGCTACCCAACCGTCTAGCAAGCTGTAGAAATCATTCTTGGGCTTGGGTTGACGATAGGCCTTGCCTTCGGTGGTGACGGATCCATAGGGTTCAACAGCAATCGGGCCAACACCGCCTTGCTCTGCCGGGTACCAGGTGTCAATGGTACGCAGAGCATTGCCAATTTTCTGGCTGTGCATGGCGGCGGTTAGTTTGTCTTCTCCGACGCCATATAGGGTTTTGCTTTTTTGCCCCTTCTTGTCGCCTTTATCCAGAATCAGTTCCTGAGAGGGATAGACCTCTTGTCCTTCGCCCATACGAGCGTATGCCTGAACATCGAACAGTGCGTAGCCGTTATCATCCGCCAGCGCAGCTTCAATTACCTGAGTGATGGCTTTGATGTTTTCTTGCGATGCACAGTCAAAATCACGCAATGAGTAATCATGGGCATTGAAGATCCAGCTCTGTACCGCTTCGCCTTTCACCAGATGACTGACGCGGACTTCGATTTCTTCAGCTCCTACACGGTTGCGCCACAGAAAACGTCCATTGGCCAGATTACTGGCATAACGCCCTGCTAGCTCGCCATAGCCATGCTGTTCTTTATAACCGCTAACCAAGCCCGCCAGCGCTTGCTGATATTCACTGTTATTACAGGCAGAAGGTTTACCAGCACCACCGAGAACCCGCAGCGTAAAACGTACACGCAAGGTGTCGCAGTCGTTAGGCAGCATGGCGACATCGACGGTTTGCAGGTTGGGATCAGAGATTTTTCCATTCAATGCAGCAGGATCTTGGTCTTTGGCATTCTTTGGACGATTGGAAATGGTGCCACGTACGGCCTTTTCCCGTTTTTCAATGAACTGCCAGCGACTGCCCAAATCACGTTCTTGCCAACGTCCGGCGCTGAAAACAGCATCGGATGGGTCCAGTTTGCGTTCAAAAGCCAATACAGAGGCACTGAGGGTATTTTTTTTAGCCATGATGAAATTCCTTATTCAGAAACAGTAGATTCGGTTGATTCAGCTGCCAGATAACGCACGTAGTCGTTCTGGCACAGGTAAAGCCCCTTTTCCGCGTCGTGCTGATGCGTCCAGAGCATTTGTTCAAGTCGGTCAATACGGTGCGGACCAAGCCATTCACCAATGGAGTAAAGGCTTTCGACGAACTGGAAAGGCACCGTTTTATCGCGAACATTGCGCACCACACCCGGCTCGTACAGTTCTGATATGGAGGCATAGCCAACCGGTAGAGGAACAGTCCATCCCTGCTTGCGCTTGACAGACCAATTTGCTTTGTCTTGCGATTCGTCTTTGGGATCCACGACTCGCTCTGCAAAAAATCGCATTCGACCGTGCTCCAGCACAACATCCAGAGCCGTTGCGCTGTCATCTTGTTGCCTCAAGATTTCCAGTGTTTGCTGCATACGATCATTCCGTAACACCAAGGCAAACCCCGGCAGCAATTTACGCGACAAGGCTCGAAACTGCTCTTTTTGGGTTTTCAGATCATCAGCCCAATGCAGTAACTCAGGGCGATTGCGCCAGCTGTTCTCAGGCAAGCGAATACTGCCACCAGCGATGCGCATCCGGGCGACGGTATGCATTAAAGCTTCCAGAAAATCGTCTTTATCGTCCGTGTCTATATCGTCCTTCAAAGCAATGACCAGACTGATTTCCAGATTGGCCTTGCCCTCTTCGACGATGGATAGCGGTTTGCCATCTTTACCAACCGGATGGCGGTTCAGGCAGAAAACAAAAGTCCGGCTTCCAGAGGGCTGTGAAACCTGAGGATCAAAGCGATGGCAAACGATGCCAACACCGGCTACGCCTTCCTGAATCCAGTCCTTCAGTTGCAACTGCAAGGCATGAGCAAAGCCAGTAAAAGCGGTCGGTGCCGGAAAGCCCCAGCTCATTGGTCCAGACACAGCGTTGGCTGCGGTTAACTCAATTCGAGGAAGTAAACAAACGGTATGAATAGTCATTAGCCTTCTACTCCTCGAAACAGATTGATTTCCTTTTCCACCAGTTTCTTCCATTCATCAAATTCGGCTTTACCCACCGGCAGTTTTTTCTTGCCGCTGGCCAGTCGGGCGTTTAACCAGTTGGCAAAGCACACGGCCACCTTCTCTTTCCAATCGCCTCGACGGTATGTTTTGGCAAAGTCCTCATCGATCAGCACACGTCCTTGATCCAGCCAGCAACATTCTTCCTCCGGCAGGTTGCAGTCTTCATCTGCTGACCAGCCGGGTTCAAGATCCCAAACAGAGGCAGAGAAATGGAAGAACTCATCAATTACTGCCCGGACTTTCTCCCTCGCCTTCTCACGAACTTCCATATTTTTGGGGTCATCGGCTGGTCGTTCTGGGTGGTAATGAGCTTCGAGAAACAGGATCAGATCTTTAACTGCGGTCAAGACTTCACGTCGCCGCCCAAACACATTAGGGAAGACGCTATAAACTTTCAGAGGCGGACGAATCAGATCGGCATTCCAGTGCGGAGGCAAAGAAGCCAGCAGATAGTTTTCACCGTAGCGATTGCTATTTAACTGGCTGACGTTTTGCTGGTTACTGCCACCAAATTTCTGCACCACCATATTGGGGTATTCAAACGAATCGTGATCAAACCAGGCTTTATTAAAGCGAGCATCACGGGCCGCTTTGGCCTCTTCAGAAAAACGATGCTCACGGATATGCGTCCAGACTTCTTGTGCCAGAGCACTGGAGAACAAAGGGGAAATCAGATGGTAGTTTGGATCAGCGTCATCAGCTTCTAACGGCCAATAGAGTTGCTTCGAGAAAGTATGAGAAGCAGTTGCTTTCGTTTCGTCAGGCAGACTGGCAAAGGCCTTGGCCCAAGCGGATGCCTGTTCCTGATCTTCTGACATCGCGGCGCAAAATTCTGCGGAATCAGCCATCGCCAGATCTAATAACGATACGTCTCCGACAGGGAGTTTCAGAAACTTGTACACATCCAGAGCTGCCGCGTTGCCAACCACATCCGGGTGAAGCGAAGCGATGCTGTGTGTTCCCAGATAATTATCTCCAGCGGCGGGATTACCAGCTGAGTAAAAGCTCGACCCTTTGGAATCCGGGTGAGTGTATTTGGCAGCATGAGTGACTTGCTGGATTTGTGCGACACGACGGGCGGCATCTTCTAGCCAGGTTTCATAATGATAGCTGCTAAGCAGCTTGTCGCGTTTTTGCTCATAGTCAGCATCGCTTGTTTTAAGCTTGCTGAGTTTTTCTTGCAGTCGCTGATTTATAAACTGCAAGATGACAGCCCTAATTTCGTCTGGGCTGTGATGGGATATATCCATATCGGTATCCTGTAGAAAAGTTTGGTCATACAAAGCTTTCAGGTACACTGCTCCAAGCGACGCCATGGCGGAGCCGCTCGGAGACTTCGATTTTCAGCCTCTTCTAACCTGATGAGTGCCAAACATCGATTCCCCTCCTTTCGGTTTCTGCCCCGAACCGATTCGGGTGCCAGCGAGACTGACGTTGCGTGGTGAGGAGTGTTTGCCGACACATCCTCACCAACCTTTTCACATCATGGTCTCATATAAACACCCCGTCAATAACCAAGAGAGGTTCATTTATTAAATCAAAAAAACACAAAGAAACTTTATAACAGCTTAGTGCTAAACTCAGTGACTCCACCGATAAGGTGGTTCAGAAAAAGAGTGGTTCGTTTACACAAACGACTCTCTTCCTTCACTACCGCACAGGTAGCTCCGTAATCCCGGCAGGACGCTTCGGGATTACTTTTTCCTCAGATTGGCATGAGAAAACCCTAGTTTCGGGTGGTATAGCCAGCCGTTGTCTGCGCCTTTGGCTTGCAAGTCGAGGTACACAAATCGATCTTCTATCACATCATCTTCAAGCTTGAGCTTTTCACCAAGATCGTCGATCACCTCTTGCAAATCTGGCGTTCCCCAAAAACTGATTTTTGGGTTCTCTTCAAGGGTTCGAGGTACTCGCAACTGCGGCATCTCTCTCACCTGCCAGTAGTCGTCACGGGTAATAAAATTCCAGTTTGCTTTTTCCTGACCGTCATCCAGGCGTTTAAACCAGTAACGCTGCCTACCCTGCGGGTCGTAACGAAATGGCTGCTTGCGCTGCAACTGGCCACTTAGACTGGCCTGTGACCGCCACCAGTGACTCGCCGGGATAACGTTTAAGCCTGCTGAATCACTGCCCAATACATAATTGCGGGTCACATGGTGTTCAAAATCCACCAGATTACTGGCCGGAGTAAACTCCAAGCGTTTACGGATACGAACACGGGAGTCGATAGACTGCCATTGCTCAGATGTCAGGATCTGATTCAAATCATGGCTGTTAAGCCGAAACTCATCGGTCTCAAAACCAGGTCGACAAAACGTTGGCTGAGTCCCGCGATAACGGCGGCTGCGAAGATTGGTTTCAAAGATGCTGAGATTAGGAGAGCTGACAGGTTCAAACCTATGCCGCCTAACCCGCCCCGCGAGTTGAATAATCGAACGCATGGAAGATGGCTCACAGATCGCCCAGTCCGCATCCCAATCCCTGCCCGTTTCGCATACAGGACTGGCAAGAACCACCAGTATCTGGTTTTGCTCTTCATAGCTATCCAGTAAATGCCGAATACGGCTTGAGGCAAACCAGTCCTTTTCATTGTGTCGAGTCAACACGGCATCCAGCGAACGCTCCATAGCCGAGCGGATAATCAGTGGATGCTGAGAATGATAAACACACAGGTGAATCCGATAATTTTCAGGCAAAGCTGTTTTCATCAAGCAGCAGGCAATATCGGTAATCGGGTCGATATTGGCCAGTCGCACCAGCCCCGTGCTTATTCGCTTCCCGGTTTTGGCGTCCTTCTCGGAGGAATCATCATGATGCTGTTGAATCAGCTCCAGTAGCTGGGCAGCCACGGGCTGATAGCGATCTTCACCTTCGATATTTTCCAATTCCGAGAGCGCCACTAACCGTGGGACTCGACGCTGCTGATCCGCCTTTTTAGCCAGCGTACTTGAACGCGCCTGAGTGAATTCGTCATGGGCAGAGGTAAAAGAGCAAACATCGGTACATTGCAGGCTACGCCGATCAAACTCATCAAACCAGGCGCAAACAACATTGGGAGCACGATTCTCTGCCCGACCGCGATTTTTTTGATATTGGGTTCGACCTGCCAGATAGGCATCGAACAAACCTTCCATCAAATCCGGCGGCAAGGTCGCAGAAGACAGCAAGACCTTACTGCCCAGCAATCCGGCCCAATTCACCAAACGACATAACGCCGAAAAATCCTCTTGAGAGAAATCATCCGGCTCATCCAGCACCAGATCCGAGGTCATCAGCCTCAGCATAGGTGGGATAAATCGGGGGCCTTTCAAGCGCTCCGTTGCAGGCATCAGATGATCGATGGTGCAGGTAACGACAGGGGCATTAAGCAGCTTCAGGGCACCAGGGGATTTATCCAGCCACTGCTTGAGCGCACCATCATCAATGCCGCCATCGTAGTGAACAAATTCGTTCTCTAGCATCAACTCTTCAGCAGAGTCCGAACCTTGAACCTTGCTTTCGCCCTCATCGGACTGCTGCATTTCAAACAACTGACGCACGGAGCCATCCCCCACCAGCACGGCCAGATCTTCCGCACCGAACCCCAGTCGTTCACGCAAAGCCGCACCGGTTTGCAGCGTCAGGGTTCGCAAGCCCAGAGCAATGGTGAATCTGGCACCGGTATCTGGCCTGGCCAACGCGTACATAATGCGGCCATTGGCCAGTGTTTTACCGCATCCGGTGGATGCCATATTGATACCAAAGAAGCCCTGTTCATCCGATAGTGGCTGCAAGCCTTCCGCCAGATCAAAGGCTTTGTCTTGCCAGGCAAAACGGCGGTCTTTGCTGCGTTTTCGAAAGCCTTTGTGACGGGCAATGGTCGGTAAAGCACCACCCAATGCCATCAAAGAACGAAACACTCGCGACGACGTTTTCTCAACACCGACCAGGTGCTCATCCAACTTTTGCTTTAACTCGCCGTTTTCACTATTGGCATAAAGAGGGAAGCTTTTTGAACCATAGTATTTGTGTGGAGGCTGCCCAGAATAATGATGATCCGCCAGTATCAGCGCCATACGCGCCGTGTGCATCACATAGCTGTTCGCGCACCATCGGGTCTCTTGTTGAAGTGCTGGTTGCGCCAACATATTTTGGGCGATCTTCTGGGCGTGCTCACACCATTTGGCGCTGCTGAACGGCAGTGTTTTCTTTTCCATCGACCAACACGCTGTTTTGTCTTTTGCACTAGCCTCCCCACGCTCTCCGCACCAATCACTGCGAATGCCCGCTGGCAGCTTTTGCAAGGCAGGCATACGAATCGACAATTCTTTTTTGAGTGTCTTTTCACAGGGCATACGGTGATGAGAAACGATCAACCAGCCAATCGCTGCCGCAATGGGAGGCAGATTTTTGAAAGGGCTGACGGTTTTATCCAGTCCATCCTTATTCAAACTCTCAAGACATAACTTGGTGGCAGACTTATCGACGCTAGCCAATCGCTCCAGCCAATCACTGTCGGAATCAGTGCCAACAAAAGCTTCAAAAAGACGAAGCGATACCCACTCATGGCGATAGGGATCAGCAGTTTTACCATTGCCTTTCAGCTTCTTCTGAAAGATTTTATTGGCCTTGCCAAAGTCATGAAATAAAGCCGCCAAGGCTGCAAACAGCCGAATAATTTCGCCAGTATGCCAGTCGTTTTCATCGGAACTTCTCAGCACATCCCTCCCAGTTCGATTGGTCGGAATCTTGCCCTGGGCGTTAAATAGCCGAGCATTGCCCACGATCCATTCCAGTTCCAACTGGCGCGCACCGCGTATTCGATGACACACCACGGCGGTATTACGCCGGGCAGTTTTGCGCAGCAGCTTGCGCACCATGATCAAGCCATCGTGGGTGATGGCACCTTCCCAGCAACGATCCCCGGCCCGTTCAAAGAATTGGTCGAGAATACGGCGGGTTTCGATCAGGGCTTTTTTACCGCATTGGGATTTGATGGTAACGATCATGGGGCGGCTGTTCCTTGCTCTGAGTTGCCTGTCTGTTCGGCCACGGCTTTGATCGCGTCGATCATACGGTCAAGCACTTCAAACTTCTGGAATTGGCTGATGAGTTGCTGGCGAAATTCAGTTTCGTCGTGGCCCGCCATGGCCGAAGTAAACGCCGTCGGCAGAACCACAGCGTCTTTAATTAAATCAGCAACATCAAATACCAAGCCGCCCCGGCGAGTTTTTCCGTGCAGAACCGCCAATCCATGCGGCAGACCTAATACCCAGCAGGCGGTTGCCGCGAGGCCGTAAGCCAGATAATTGCCATGATCGAGATAACGATTGGCCAAATCAGTGCCGCCGCCCTGTTTGGCGCGGGTAAAGTCACCGTAGTCCGTGGCGTTGCACACCAGCTTGTACAGCGCCTTGGTCATGATGGCTTCAGTCGTGAGTACCTCCTGAGTGCTGTTGGCATCGGCCAAACGCCGTTCAAACGACTGAATCACGCCCTCAAGCTGATTGGCTGAGACTGCAAAATCCAGTTCGCGGTTGTTCGAGAGCTTGCTCCAGATCTCTCGCAGGTTTTGCAGTCGGTAATCCTGAAAGCGGATCGCGGCTTCCAGTCGTTGCTGGTCATCGAACCAGAACTGACACCATTGCCGAAGGTATTCGGTGGGCCGGTATTCACTTTGGGAGGTCAGCCATTCGACATCGACTTGCACGTCGTTCGAGGCAAACAGTGGCGTACCACCGCCACCACAAAAGCCAATCAAAACCCCAGCCTTAGCCAGTTCACGCACTGCAGCCTGAGTAATCGAGGTGCCGGTTCCGAGCAAAATCACCGTGGTATTGGCAATGGGAATATTCCAGTAAAGCGATTCTTTACCAGCTTCGGTGACGTATTCAACGCGACCGCCGTTGACTAACACACGACAGTATTGAAGGTAATAAAGGTTGGCTCGTTTGGAATGGAGAATGGTTTTGAGTTCGGAAGGCGTGAAGTCGTCCATGATAGGTCATCCCTGAAAGTTGGTGTTATTTCAAAGTAACACACTCACAGGGGTTGCTGTATTTGGACAACCTGTAAACAAAGGCCGCTCAGCACCAACCGTTCAGCCTTTGTCGTCTACGATCTGAGCACCAGAGGCATCATCAACCGTCGGTACACTCTCCCCACGCCCCAGTATCCGTCCAATCCAGTTACGCAGCGGCCAGTACAGCAATACTGCGCCCAGAATCCCCAAGCTGTTGGCCAGCATATCGGCCCACGACATGGAGCGCCCAGGCACAAAGGATTGTCCGTATTCCATCGCCGCTCCCAGCAGCAAGCAGAACCCCACAAACAGGATTTCATTGCGTGGCGTTCGAAATCCCGTCAGGCCCAAAAAGGTCAGGCCGAAGTAGGCAATGAAGTGCGCAGCCTTATCGGAGTGCTGCGGGCCAGAAATAGCGACCGTTTGAGACAGGGAAGCCCATACAACAATCGCCAATGCAATCACGAGGAGAATGCGGATAGGAAGTAACAAACGGGGCATAGTGTCGGGGCCTGAGGTAGCGTCAGCGAGCAACGTGCTCGCTGACAGATGGTGCCATGGTATTCAGAAGTCGATGGCGGTCAAGCCCAATTTGTCGGCTGTGGCTTGTGTTCCGCGCGGGGCTATGACGGCCTGGCTGCCGGTTTGTTCCCGCAGGTATGTGTCGGCCACTCGTTGCACATCAGCCCAGGTGGTGGCCAACAGGCGCTCACGATATTGCTGACGCATGGCCAATGTGCGACCGGCTCTTTCCATGTGGTAGGTTTGCTTGGCTTCACCCGCTGGGGAACCCGGACGATCCAGACTGCCGATCAGGCCCAGAATGGCTTGTTCAACCAGCGCCTCGTTCTGGCTCTGGTTCAGCAACCAGTCGACGGATTGGCGGAAGTCGTCAAAGGTGCCTTCCACTCGCGGATCACGGTAGGAGTAAAACTTGAAGCAGGCGTTCGCTGCGTCGTGGGTGGCTCCCGCACCGTAAGCACCGCCTTTTTCACGGATCGCGGTGTGCAGATAGCCATTACGCAACATGCCCGCCAGGATCGACAGAGCCGCTGAATCCGGGTGGTTTTGTGTGACGGTTGGCAATGCCCAGGCACAGAAATTCACCTGTGAATCCACCATCCAGTAAGATGGCTGGGTTTCCATTTCCCATGGCAAGGCGACTGCCGGGGATGGCGCAGAGGCAGACCAACACCGGTTAACAGCATCCAAATGAGCCTGGGCATGAGGCTCGTCGTGTACCAGCAGCACATCACTCGGGGCTGATACCAGTGTTTGGGATAACTGCGTCAGTGCATTCGACAAGGAAACGCCACCATCGGCTGTGGCTTGCTGATGCTGTTGCTTCAACCGGGCCAGTTGCGGCATGCCTCCCAATGTATTGGCAATATTGGCGGAGGCATTCAGAGACGCTGCGGCGGCTGCCATGGCGTAGCTGTGTCCACCGCCAGTAATGCCTTGTTCCTTGCGCGATTTTGATTGCGTCAGCAAATCCAGCAAACGGCCTGATTCATCAAAACGGGCTTCCTGCCAGGTCTGCTGCATCAGTTCAGCAAACGGTTGTGCCTTGCTGCCCAATGCCTTGCCGGTCAAGACAGCATAGCCTTGCAGTTGATCCACTGTATCAACCTGGCTGCGAATGCTGTGATACGCCGTCAGGCTGCCCACCAGCGCGGTTTGTTTCTGTTGCTGTTGAAGATAGTCATTGCCTGCCGCACCCACTTCACTCCAGGCATTGGCAAAGAACGGCAACCAGCCCAATTGCTCCCGGTCGAGGGCGGGTAAATCGGCAATCAGTTGCTGATAGATAATGCCATTGGTGCCGCCCTGATAGGTCGTTAATGGCAGGGCATCGGCGGACGGTGTGGACGCTGGCATCACCGGGCGGACATCCGGTGCCACATCTTCCAGTGTCACTTGCGGCAACAAGCCGGGGTCGTCTTCACTGGCCTGACGCTGCTTCAGGTCTTCTGTTTGCTGCATCAGTTGCTGAAGTTGCTCATCGGTCAGGTTCGCCTTGATAGTGGCCAGACGCGCCTCTTCCAAGCGTTGTTTTTCAGCATTCAGGCCATTATCAGGCACCAGACTGTAGCGAACCCGGTGACGATTATTCAACAGCAGGGTCTGGATAGCATTGGCAACAAAGCCCGGTGACGTGGCTTTTTCGCGCAGTCGCACCAATGCCGGATCGAGGTTCAGCATCGCAACCGGGTCACCGTAATGAGTGGCCGCTGGCAGGGCATTGAAGATCAGTTGCAAACCATAGGGATAATGATCACCGCCGATCTCACGCTGATGCAGCTCCAACTGATGCAAAGAGGCTTCGATCACACTGGCATCCACACCGTTTTCTGCAACCTGCGTCAACGTATCCAGAATCAATGCTTCGATGGCTTCGGCATGCTCAGGTTCGCTGCTTTCCAGACCGCACAGGAAGCTCATTTCGCGATTGGACTCTTCCAGACCACACAACGGTGACGGCGCGCCGCCCAGATCTGTTTGTTCCAGCGCCTTGCGCAGTGGTGATGCACTGTTATCCAGCAGGATCTGACTTAACAGTTGTGCTTCTAACTGGGCATCCAGATCGGTTGAGCTGCCTAACAGCCATCCGACGACGTGGTGGGTTTGCTGACTCAGATCGTCGCCATCAACACCATAGTGCTCCTGCACGTTGACGGGCGCGGCGTAACGCTGCTCCAGCGGCACACTCCAGGTTTTCTCCTGGCGCTCAAAACGACTCAGGACGTGAGTCTCCAGCGATGCGTGCAGCTCCGTCAGGTCAATCGCTCCGGCGGTCATGAAGATGGCATTGGACGGGTGATAATGGCTGCGATAGAACGCCATCAGTTGTTCGTAGCTTAACTCGGTGATTTCTGCTGGCTCACCACCGCTGTTGTAGTGATAGGTGGTGGTCGGAAACAGATGGGAGCTGACACCCTGCCAGAGCTGGGCAATGGGTGACGACATCGCGCCTTTCATTTCGTTAAACACGACACCTTTGTATTCCAGAGGCGATTGTGGATCGTCCGCGTCTTTCAATTCCAGGCGGTGCCCTTCCTGGGCAAAGTCCAGCGGGTCCAGACGCGAGAAAAAGACAGCGTCCAGATAGACATCCAGCAGGTTGTTGAAATCCTTGTCATTCAGGGACGCAAACGGATACGCCGTCCAGTCACTGCTGGTCATGGCATTCATGAAGGTGTTCAGGGAGCGGCGCGTCATCATAAAGAACGGATCACGCACCGGGTATTTTTCCGAGCCACACAATACGGTGTGCTCCAGAATGTGCGCCACGCCAGTGGAATCTTTGGGCATGGTGCGCACTGCGACGGTAAAGGCTTTTTCTTCCTGCCCGGTGGCCAGATGATAATGCACGGCTCCGGTGCCGATGTGCTCGTACTGCTGCACAACCAGACTCAGAGATTCAATTGCCGTCTCTCCAACATGACGGAACGCGGTATTCATGGACATAACCAATCGCCTTGGGTGTATTTTTCTCAATGGTAGTCGTACCAGCCAGAAAAAAGCACCCGGTTTTTTACAACCGCGTGCTTTTAGAAAAGAGTTTGAGGCCAACACCGCCTCTGGCTGATCGCAGAATGCTTACATGGTGTGTGTCAGACGGTCAGACTTCAAGGCCCCGGCCAGGTGCGTTTCAATGCGGTTCCGGGGCATGGGATCATCGCCCGTGAACTGAACGCCAATACCCGCCGCTTTATTCCCTTGCGCGCCTTTGGGAGTAATCCAGATGACCTTGCCCGCGACCGGAATTTTTTCCGGATCGTCCATCAGTTTCAGCAACAGAAACACTTCATCACCCAACTGATACGCACGATTGGTCGGAATAAACAGGCCGCCGTCCTTAACAAAGGGCATATACGCCGCGTACAGTACCGATTTGTCCTTGATGGTTAGCGTCAAAATACCGCTACGCCCCATTCCCGCCATATTAGCTCCCGTTGGATGTCAGCATGGATTGCCAGTCAATCAATAACGTTTCCAGTAACAGTTGCCGATTATGATAGCTGGCACCAGAATGAATTTCGCCGAGCACACTCGTGGCCCGAGCGTGCAAGGCTAACAGTTTTGTCAAAGACAAGGTAGCACAGGCAAACCGGTTGGTGACGCGGGTTTCCCTTAGCAACGCTTCCGGCACACCGGAGCGCGCTTTGGTCAAATCCAGCAGCAAGGTTGCCATCCAGGACAACAGTTCAGCCAAATCGTCGTCTTTCCAGTATTTTATGGTGACATCCAGGCGCTGTTTCTGTTCCGCCCAATGACACAGATTCCCCAACCACTGCTGGTATTTTTCTGCGCCACCCTGACGATGCCATTCCAATGCCGCCAAAGGTGCAAAATGATTATGACGCAGTGCTTCTTCAGCCTGCTCAGCCGGGACACCTTGCTGCTGCAACCAGTCCATCGACAACGCTTGTTCAGGCAATGCCAGCGGCACCGACTGACACCGGCTGCGTATGGTCGGTAATACCGCTGCCGGGCGCTCGCTTTCCAGCAATAGAAAACTTTCGCCAGGCGGCTCTTCCAGTGTTTTGAGCAAGGCGTTGGCCGAATTGGTATTCAACACCTCCGCCGGATGCAGAATCACCACCTGACACGGGCTGATTTGCGGCGTCTGATTCAGGAATTCATTCACCTTGCGAATGCCATCAATACGAATCTGGCGACTGCCATCCTGCGGTTCACAGATAATAAAGTCGGGGTGATTCCCGGCTTCCCATAAACGGCAACTGTGACATTCACCACACGCTTCGCTCAAGCCCTGGGCCTCGCGTCGGGTACACAACAACCAATGTGCGGTTTTCAGCGTTACCCGGTGCTTGCCCAACCCCGACAAGCCCGTAAACATCAGCGCATGGGGCAAGCCGGTACGCTGCTGACGCAACACCAGTTCGTCCCATACAGGCTGCTGCCAGGGTAATAATACGGTGATCGGCGACAGGGCTTCAGGCTGATCCATCCTAGCGGCTCATCTTCGAAGACAGGATCGTTTGGACATCCAGTTGAACCTGTTCCAGTGCCTGAGTGGCATCCACACGATGAAAGCGCGGATTGGTCGCGGACAAGGCATGAAAACCGTCTCGCACCCGCTCAAAGAACGCATGCTCTTCCGTTTCAAAACGATCGGTTTCTTCCAGGGTCTCCAGTGACCGATGACGCGCCCGAGACATTCCAACCATCACAGGTGCATCCAGCAACAGAGTAATGTCGGGTTCCAGCCCCGGATGGGCCAGATCGCGTAATGTTGCAATGGTTTCCAGATCCAGCCCTCGACCAAAGCCCTGATAGGCAATGGTGGAATCGGTAAAACGGTCACACAACACCCAGGTGCCTTGCTCCAGCGCCGGTTTCACCAGGCTTTCCACATGCTGGGCACGAGCCGCGAACATCAGCAGCAGCTCCGTGATCGGATGCATCGGTTCAGCATGATGGGCTTTCAGTAATTTATTCCGAATGATCTCGGCAATCGGTGTACCACCCGGCTCACGCGTGGTGAGAACAGAATACCCCTGCTGACCGAGCCAGTCTGCGCACAGCTTGATATTGGTGGTTTTTCCAACGCCTTCTCCACCTTCAAAGGTGATGAATCGGCCTCGGATAACGGCTGGGCTTGACATGTCTACTTTCCGTTTTATTTGGACGTGGGGGTTGAGCGGTAATTTTTCTTACGTGCCTTGATTTGGTATTGATAAACCGCTTTATTATGCTCGGCCAGAGTGGCTGAAAAATAGTGAGTGCCATCGCCTTTGGCGACAAAAAACAAGGTTTTGCCTTCTTCCGGGTTCAATGCAGCATCCAGCGCAGCTCGGCCCGCCAGCGCAATCGGCGTAGGTGGCAGGCCCTTGATGCGATACGTGTTGTACGGGTTTTTCCGATTCAGCAGGTCACGCTTGCGAATATTGCCTTTGTACTTGTCACCCATGCCGTAGATCACCGTCGGATCGGTTTCCAGCCTCATGCCTTTTTGCAATCGACGTACAAACACACCGGCAATTTCCGGGCGCTCGGCCGGGACAGCCGTTTCTTTCTCGACAATGGAAGCCATCACCAGAGCTTCATAAGGCACTTTATAAGGCAACTCTTCATCCCGTTCTGCCCAGGCTTTGGCCAGTTGGCGGGTCATTCGATCATGGGCTTGCTGAATCAGGGCTGAGACCTTGTCGCCACTTTGATAGACGTAGGTGTCCGGGTACAGCCACCCTTCCGGGTTGCCCTTGATATCCAGCAGCGCTGCAACCGCTTCCGGGGTCAGAGGGTCTATGTCCTGAGTCAAGCGAGTGGTCGCTTTCAATACGGCCAGGGCATCGGTCAGACGCGTTCCTTCAATCAGTGACACCCGATAGGTTACGGGCTTGGCCGTAATGAACCACTGTAACAATTGCGGGCCGGTCAAGCCCGTTGGAACATTGTACTCTCCGGCCTTCAATACATTCTGCTTATCCAGCAAGCGCGCCTGAATCCGCAGCAATAAGGCCGAAGGCAACCAGCCATCTTTTTCCCAATTGGCGGCATTACGCCCCAGGGTTGAGCCGGGTTCGATCATCACACGGACTGAACTGGTGTTAGTGTTTGGCAAGTTCCAGATCGCCACCGCCAAAGCAATGGCAATCACAAGCAGAAGAACAATGGTGAACCCGAGTATCTTTTTCAAAACATGGCCTCAAGGGATTGCTGATAGGTCATCAATTGGCTGGTGGATGAATTATGTCGATCGAAACCGGTTTGTTCCAGTTGAGAGACCGGAACCAGTCCCATAATGGAGTTGGTCAAAATCACGCCGTCTGCAGCCTTCAAACGCGCTAATGTGCACTCAGCTTCTGTCATGACATGTTGACTCATCAGCCAACGTCGAATCACACCATTCACACCCGCCTGATCGACACGAGGTGTCAACGCTTGTCCTTTCTCCAGCCATATCAGGTTGCTCATGGTGCCTTCTACGACCTGATCGGATTGCTGCAAACGCATCAGGGATTCGTCCCAGCCGGGTTCAAAGGCCCCCCGAGCCAGCACCTGTTCCAGACGATTGGTGTGTTTCAAACCCGCCAGTAAAGGCTGGGGCGACAGACACACCGGATTCACACCGATGCACAAGCCCTGAGGCTGCTGCCGTACTCGCCACTCTGGTGCTACAAATGCTGACCAGCGCAGGTTCACGTGTCCATCACGTTGATATCCGTAACCCTGACGACTGCTGCCCCGGCTGACCAGCAATTTCACACCCGCCGAAGTGGGCAAGGTCAATTGCTGCAGCGACGTTTCAACATCGACCAGTGCCGTTTCAGGAAAGTGCAATCGTTCACAACCCTCCTGCAAACGCTGACGATGCCAGGGCCACAAAGGCAGAGAACCATGGGAGTCTGTGCGCATGGTTTCGAACAAACCATCGCCAAACTGGCTGGAGCGATCATCAACAAACGGAGCTGTCTGCCAGTCACCCTGATGCCAGAACAAGGAGGTTCCAGACGCCAGAGTAACGGGTGCAGTACAAGCAGTATCAGGCACGATTCCGCAACCGGTCAGTCCTGATAACGACGGAACAGCAAGCTGCCGTTAGTGCCGCCAAAACCAAAGGAATTGGACAAGGCGATATCGACATCTGCCTTGCGAGCGGTATGAGGAACGTAATCCAGATCACAGGCTGGATCAGGATTATCCAGATTGATTGTCGGGGGAATCACCCCTTCGCAGATCGTCAGAATGGTGATCATGGCTTCAATCGCACCCGCCGCGCCTAGCAAGTGGCCGGTCATGGACTTGGTCGATGACACAGCAACGTTGGAGGCAGCATCGCCAAACAGCGATTTGATCGCATTGGTTTCGGCAATATCTCCGGCACTGGTCGAGGTACCATGAGCGTTGATGTAATCCACCTGTTCTGGCGTGACACCACCGTCTTTCAAGGCATTGGCCATCGCCGCACACGCACCGGAACCATCTTCTGGTGGGCTGGTGACGTGGAAGGCATCATCACTCATACCCAAGCCGATGATTTCAGCATAGATTTTTGCCCCACGCGCTTTGGCGTGTTCCAGCTCTTCCAGGATCAAAATCGCCGAGCCGTCGCTGAGTACAAAACCATCCCGGTCTTTATCCCATGGACGAGAGGCCTTTTCTGGCTCATCGTTGCGCGTGCTCATGGCACGAGCCGCCGCAAAACCGGCCATACCCAAGGGAGAGGAAGAAGCTTCGGTACCACCGGCAACCATGACATCGGCGTCACCGTACGCGATTGTCCGCGCGGCATAACCGATATTATGCGTACCGGACGTACAAGCCGTTGTGATGGCAAAGTTAGGGCCTTTAAAGCCATAACGAATGGCAATATTGCCAGCCGCCATATTAATCACAGAAGAAGGAACCAGAAACGGCGACACACGACGAGGGCCGCTTTTTTGCAACTGCTTGTGGTTCTCTTCAATGGTGTTCAAACCACCAATGCCAGAACCCACCGCTACACCGACCCGGTTGGCATCCACCTCTTCGCCCAGATTCGCATCTCGCACTGCCTGATCTGTTGAAACCATCGCATACTGCAGAAACAGATCCAGCTTGCGGGCTTCTTTTGGCGTCATCACAGACGTGACATCAAACCCTTTTACGTTCCCCATAATCTGGGTTGCATATTTGTCGGCATCATAATGCTCAATCCGGCCAATACCGGATTTTCCCTGACACAGCCCTTCCCAGGTTGATGCGACGTCCAGGCCCAGCGGATTCACTGTACCCAACCCGGTAACCACTACCCGTCGTTTACTCATCACGTTCTTGATTTCCCCGTAACCAGACACAAAAAAAGCCGCGTCCGAGGAGGCGGCTTTCAGACGTCGAGATTATTACAGATTCTTAACGACGTAGTCGATGGCTACCTGTACAGTGGTCAGCTTCTCTGCTTCTTCGTCTGGAATTTCGGTTTCGAATTCTTCTTCCAGAGCCATTACCAGCTCAACAGTGTCCAGGGAGTCAGCACCCAGGTCGTCTACGAAAGAAGATTCTGCTTTAACGTCTTCTTCTTTAACACCCAGCTGCTCGGCTACGATTTTCTTTACGCGTTCTTCGATGTTGCTCATGGTTATACCTATCGTTTCAGAGTTACCAAAGGTCGATGAGGACCTCATCCCATATTCATGCCGCCATTCACATGAATGGTTTGCCCAGTAATGTACTTGGCATCTGCACCGGCCAAAAAGGCGACCGCTGCGGCAATTTCTTCTACCTGACCGAAGCGCTTGCTTGGAACGGTCGCTAGAATGGCTTCTTTCTGGGCTTCAGGCAAGACATCCGTCATATCTGTCTTGATAAAGCCCGGTGCCACACAATTCACAGTAATGTTACGGCTAGCTACTTCCTGAGCCAGAGAGCGAGAAAAACCCTCCAGACCAGCTTTTGCGGCTGCGTAGTTTGCCTGACCTGCGTTGCCAGTGGTACCGATAATTGAGCTGATATTGACGATACAGCCGGTTTTTTTCTTGATCATCGGCTTGACCATCGCCTTGCAGACGCGGAACACACCACTCAGGTTGGTGTTGATCACGGCACTCCACTCATCGTCGCTCATGCGCAGGAACAGATTATCACGGGTAATACCGGCGTTATTCACAACCACCGCTGGCGTGCCATGATCTGCCAGAAAGCTTTTCAGGGCTTCAGCAGTCTGCTCGGCATCCGCGATATTCAGCACAATGGCATCGTTCTCGGGGGCAATTTGCTGCAAGCCTTCACGAATGGAAGCTGCACCGCCTTCACTGGTCGCAGTACCGACTACTTTATAGCCTTGTGCAGCCAGTTTTTCTGCCACAGCGCGGCCAATACCACGGGAAGCACCGGTAACCAGAGCTAATGCTTGTTCTGACATGGTTTATTGTCCTTGAATCATGGTGACAACAGCCTGCAGGCTGTCATGTGTACCGCTGCCATGAGTGGCCAGCGTCTTGTCGATGCGTTTGTTCAAACCGGCAAGCACCTTGCCAGGGCCAAATTCAACCGCGACATCAGCATGGCCTCGCACCGCCTGTACGGCACCGATCCAGTTAACCGGGCTGTACAACTGAGCCAGCAATTTCTCAGGAATTTCAGCCAGAGGCGCAGTCTGGTTATCGGCATTGTGATAAACCGGGAACTGAGGCGCACGCCAGTTAACAGCTTGCAAGGCTTCATTAAAATCTTCTGCGGCAGCGCGCATCAAGCTGGAGTGGAACGGGCCACTCACCGCCAATGGCAGAGCACGCTTGGCACCGGCTGCCTTGGCCAATTCACAGGCCTTTTCGACACCTGCCGCTGCACCCGCAATAACAATCTGACCAGGTGCATTGAAATTAGCAGGCTCAACCACACCGACTTCCGACGCCTGCTCACACACCGAGCGCAGCGCATCTTCATCCAGTCCAATCACGGCAGCCATACCGCCTTCACCGGCTGGGACAGCCTGATCCATCAATTCGCCACGCTTGCGCACCAACTGTACCGCCTGGGCAAAATCAATGGCATCTGCTGCTACCAGTGCGGAATATTCACCCAGAGAGTGACCGGCCGCAGCAACGATATTCAGGGCAGGTGCCAGCTCTTTGACCACACGCAGCACCGCAATGCTGGAGGTCAGCAGCACAGGCTGAGCGTTGTAAGTCAGGTTCAGGGTTTCAGCCGGGCCATTCTGAACCAGCGCCCACAGATCCTGACCAATCGCGTCAGATGCTTCAGCAAACGTTTCGCCTACCAGGGCATATTCATTTGCCAGATCCGCCAACATACCAACTTGCTGGGCACCTTGACCTGGAAATACTGCAATAACTTGAGTCATTCGATTCAACCACAGATTTTTATATTATTCGGGTCTCGCCAGCCTGATTTCGCCTGACTGCGAACACGGTGCGAATATTAGGCGGCCAAGGATGGTCAGTAAACATCTGACAGGCACAATTTTATTGAAATAGTTTCAGGCAATGCCTTTTCTCACCGGATCAATAAAGTCAATCAGAGCTTGACGATCATAATTACTGACCTGTTCAACAAGATACAACAAGGCATGCTCGTAGGTCGAAGCGTCTGATTTTCCATGTGTTTTTACCACAACACCATCCACCCCCAACAACATGGCTCCACCATGCCGTGCAGGCGCAATACGGCGATACATCCGCGTCATGATGCGCTTCCAGATCGGAGCCAGAAGCAGCAAAAACCAGTTGGACTTGAATTCTTGACGCCACAACCAAATGAGCCATTCGGTCAGACCCTCACTGGTTTTCAGGGCAACATTGCCGGTAAAACCATCGCAAACCATGACATCCAGCTCGCCGCGATACAAATCATCGCCTTCATGAAAACCGGCGTAACAATCGGGTAAATAACGCCCCAGCAATTCGCTGGCCTGACGGATTTGTTCGGTTCCTTTGCCAGACTCATGCCCAACATTCAACAACCCAACCTTGGGGTTCATCACCGCCATCGAACGACACCAGGCCGCACCCAATACTGCAAACTGCAACAACTGACGTGAAGAGGCCGACAAGGATGCGCCCAGATCCAGCAATAAAAGCGGTTTGTTACGAGTGGGGATACGCGTCGCTAACGCCGGGCGATCAATTCCCGGAAGAACACCGAGAATACGACGGGACAAAGCCATCAAGGCTCCGGTACTACCGACCGACAGCACACCCTGACAACGCCCTTCTTTTTGTGCCTGCAACGCCTGATACATGGATGAATCGTGACGGCGTTTCAGTATTGTCTTGGGACGGTCATCCGCTGCGATACTCTGACCGCAACCGATGACTTCCAGTCGCTCCCTGACCGATGACGCCATGGCACGCCGCGCTTTTTCTTCCCAACGCTGCTCCACAAACAACAAAACCCGGACATGTTTATTCCGGGTCAGTATTTTTTCGCAGGCCTTGAACGCAACGTGGGGACCTAAGTCCCCACCCATAGCATCAATAGCAATGGTCAGCATGTTAGCTGTTGCCAGTCTCCACGACTTTCTTGCCACGGTAGAAACCGTCGGCAGTGACGTGGTGACGACGGTGAGTTTCACCGCTGGTTGGATCAGTGCCCAGTGCTGATGTGCTGGTGTCCAGTGCATCGTGTGAACGACGCATGCCACGCTTGGAACGAGTTACCTTACTTTTTTGAACCGCCATGATTGGCTCCTACACTATTTCTGTTTGAGCTGCGCCAAAACGTCAAACGGGTTCGGCTGCTGTACGTTACTGTATGATTCTTCTGGCTCGGGCTGCTGCAAGTGACACTCATTTTCAGGGTGCATTGGAAATGCAGGCAACGACAGAAGGATTTCGTCTTCGATCACTGACCACAGATCCATCAGGCCATTTTGATCCAGTTCGACTGGCTCCAGACGTCGAGGCAACTGACGAGCCTGTTCATCGTTAAAAACCAGGCCCAGTTCAAATTGACTGCTGACATCCAGCTCGACAGCGTTTAAGCAACGCTGACAAAGCATGGCCACCCTGGTAGAGCAGCTCCCAACCAGTAATCGATGCCGCTCTTCATCTCGATCAAATGACAACGTGCAACTGACCGATGTCAGACATCGCTCAACGGCTTCATTCAAACGAGTAAGTTCAGAGCTGTCGATCTCACCGTTAAACTGTTGATTTTTATCAACAAATTTCCCAGCGTCGACGCGGTGGGGTATCTGTGCCTCTGCCATAGTGCGCGGTATCATAGGTATGTCGTTTCTATATGTCAAAATTATTTACCAGCCAATGGCATCCCTGCCTGCCCGGCCTGATGATCAGCGCAATTCAAGATGCTGCTGCGTCAAAATATTGGTAATGCCCTGCCCAATACTGACACCGAATTTGCCAATCAATGCTTCCCAGGGTGGCTTCTGATAGGTGAAATTCACCAGCTCTTCCGTACCCAGTTTCTCTCGTGCTAACTGACTGCTGCTCGACAAGCCGTCAATCAGGCCCAGCTCCAGCGCCTGTTCACCCGACCAGATCAGACCAGAAAACAATTCCGGGGACTCCTTCAAACGATCGCCACGCCCCAGCTTGACCTGATCGATAAACTGGCGATGCGTCACTTTCAGCACACTTTGCCAAAACTCCTTCTCTTCGCCTCGCTCAGGCTGGAATGGGTCCAGGAATCCCTTGTGCTCACCAGAGGTATAAGTACGGCGTTCAACACCCAGCATTTTCATAGTGTCTACAAAGCCGAAGCCGGAGCCAACCACACCTATCGAGCCGACCAGGCTGGCCTTGTCGGCGTAGATTTCATCGGCAGCAGCGGCGATGTAATACGCCCCCGAGGCACCCAAATCCATAATCACAGCGTACACTGGAAAGTCTGGACGGGTTTCCTTCAAACGACGGATTTCATCAAAAACATAACCCGACTGAACCGGGCTACCACCCGGACTGTTAATGCGCAAAATCAAACCGGTGGCCTTCTCCGACTCAAACGCATTGCGGATCGAGCTGATCAGCAGATCGGCATTCGCAGGCTGGTCACTGGCGATGGTGCCATTCACCTCGACCACAGCTGCAAAAGACTCCGCACCCTCCCCCGGTGTCAGCCCCTCTGTTGGCAGCTTCACCATCCACAGCAGGGCAAACAAATAACCAAACATGAGGATACGAAAGAAAATACTCCAGCGACGAGTGCGGCGCTGTTCTTTCTGGAGGTCCATCACCAGCTTTTCAATCAGCTTCCACTCTTTACTGCTGTCTTCCGGTCGATTCATAACCTTGATCTCGTTATCCATTGTGTTTTAACCATTGCTCAAGATCGCCAATACTATGGCAAAGTTCCAACGGGCCACACGCCAACAACCGGGCATCATCATGAGCACCATGACTGATACCAATACTGGCCACGCCCGCCGCGTTCGCCATGTCGAGATCATACGTGGTGTCCCCGATCATCAGGGCATGCTCGGCTGAAACATTCAGTTCTGCCAGAATCTCCTGCAACATCAACGGATCAGGCTTTGACCGGGTTTCATCCGCACAACGCGTCGTGGCAAACAAATGCCGAATGGACAGATCATCCAGAATCCGATCCAGCCCTTTGCGACTTTTGCCTGTGGCAACAGCAACCCGATACCCTTCTGCCTGAAGACGTTCCAGCATTTCCCAAACGCCATCAAACAAACTCATACTCACCGGACTGTCGTACACAAAGTTGCGGGCATAGGCTTCACGCATGGAGGCCATGGCGACATCATCAATATCAGGCCAGAGAGTCTGCAGCGCTTCGGGCAAACCCAACCCAATAATATTCTGAGCATCGGCATCGGCGACTGGAGGCAACCCCACCAGACGAGCAGCCCGCTGAATACTGTCAACAATGCGCCCGGTAGAATCCGCCAGGGTGCCGTCCCAATCAAAAATGATCAGCGGGTAATTCATAATCACATCCTTCCTTCATCAATACTTGCTTGAAATCACCACTGGGTGGCACCTGAATCCGCAGCTGCTCCCCCGTCAAAGGGTGACGAAACGACAACCCTGCTGCGTGTAAAAACAGACGCCGAACACCACGCTCCCGATCAACCAGCGCGTCGGCTTTATTACAATACTTTTCATCCCCAGCAATGGGATAACCCTGAAACTGACAGTGCACCCGAATCTGATGCGTCCGCCCAGTCACCGGCTCCGCTTCCAGCAGAGAGTAATGCGCGCCACTCGCCAATAAACGCGTTCGGGTATGAGATGCCTTGCCATCATTATCAACCAGCATGATCCGCTCACCGGATTTGCGTTCAAACTTTTTCAGCGGTGCTTTCACTTCGCGCACAGAAGCTGGCCAGTTACCATGAACCATGGCCAGATAACGCTTCTGAATACCGGACTTGTTCACCAGCATCCGCTGCAGCGCCACCAGCGCCGACCGCTTTTTGGCGACCAGAATCACACCCGATGTATCCCGGTCCAGACGATGCACCAATTCCAGGAAAGTGTGCGCCGGATACAACTGCCGCAAAGCTTCAATCAAACCCAGATTGACACCACTGCCACCATGCACAGCCAACCCATGCGGTTTGTTCACGGCCAGCAAGGCATCATCTTCAAACACGATGGCGCTCTTCAGCGCTTTGAGCAGATCTTTCGACGCATGACCAACAGCCTGCTCCTGAGGCACCCGAACCGGCGGCACGCGCACCACATCACCAACCTGAAGGCGCGTATCGGCCTTGACCCGTTTCTTGTTAACACGCACTTCTCCCTTGCGGATAATCCGATACACCAAGGCTTTCGGTGCCTTGCGCATCACCGACATAAGGAAGTTATCAATACGCTGCCCCTGATTGTCTTCAGTAATAGTGACCATCGACACACGGGATAAATCAATTTCTGGATTCGACATATAAGAAGTGAAGACACCTGAACATTAAATAAGCGGCAATCCGCCATGAATCAACCGGCAACCGTCGGCAAACGAGACGTGAATCCCGAGCGGAATCACCAAAGAGAATAAAAGCACTATATAGCTTTGCTGCCATCCTGCTTTGTTGCTATATTCCGGGGCGCTGTCACGACCGACAGATATATTGCCCGACCATTGGCAACAGTGACAGCGAATCGGGGCGGCTGAGTATAGAGAAGATCCCCCTCCGATTAAACGGGCAAGCGACATCCATCACCATCTCGCGACCAACATTCCGAGCGAGCCGATGGAGCGGACACATAACCCGCACGCGCCCAAACCAGCAAGAAATCACCTGCAGGCCATCGCCTCAGGCACATAAAAAAGAATCAAGTGGCATTGCCACTTTGTGAGATCAACCACGCATCGCTTTGCGGGCAATCTCGCATTATCAAATTATGGTATGACAACCAGGCAGAACCGACCGGAGGGAATCCCGCTTGCCGAGCAATGGCAAGGCGGTGCAGTACCCCGGCATATTCTTTTTCTGCTGCAAGTCACTGTGCCGGTGGTTACTGATGTGTAATCACCCCGATGTCTGGTATTCGGCTCCTGATAAGTACGCGTATTGCGCCCGAGCCCAGACACAAGGCACCCATAAATATTTTGGTAGTGGCTGCAATCACCGCAGCATTGCCAGCAAGGTACGCGGCTAACCATATGAGCTGAACGTACTGCATGAAAAGAATGCTGATTAACGCAACCCAACCTGAAGAGTTGCGCGTTGCTCTGGTCGACGGCCAGAAAATGTATGATCTGGATATTGAATCTGGCGCTCGTGAGCAAAAAAAATCCAATGTCTACAAGGGCAAGATCACTCGCATTGAACCTTCCCTTGAAGCGGCATTTGTTGATTTTGGCGCAGAACGCCATGGTTTCCTGCCATTAAAGGAAATTGCACGGGAATACTTCGTCAAAGATCCAGGTCCAGGCCGCATCAACATCCGCAGCGTCCTGAAAGAAGGCCAGGAAGTGATCGTCCAGGTCGATAAGGAAGAGCGTGGCAACAAAGGCGCGGCCCTGACAACTCAGGTAAGCCTGGCCGGTCGCTACATGGTACTGATGCCCAACAACCCTCGTGCCGGTGGCATTTCCCGCCGCATCGAAGGTGATGAGCGTACCGAACTGCGCGAAGCCATGAAGGGCGTCAAAGTCCCGGACAAGATGGGCGTCATTGTGCGCACTGCCGGTATTGGTCGCAGCACCGAAGAACTGCAATGGGACCTCGACTATCTGGTCAAACTCTGGGATGCCATCCAGCGTGCCTTTGATGATTCCCGCGCCCCAGCCCTGCTGATGCAAGAAAGCAACGTGATCATTCGCGCCATTCGTGACTACCTGCGTCAGGATATTGGTGAAGTTCTGATTGATACCGACGCCGCTTACAGCGAAGCATTGGGTTTTGTGCAGCAGGTCATGCCGCATTATCAGAACAAGTTCAAGATTTACAACGACCCCATTCCCCTGTTCAACCGCTACCAGATTGAATCCCAGATCGAGAGCGCTTTTCAGCGTGAAGTGAAGCTGCCATCCGGCGGTTCCATTGTAATCGATCCGACTGAAGCCCTGGTATCCATCGATATCAACTCATCTCGAGCCACCAAAGGCTCAGATATCGAAGAAACTGCGCTGAACACCAACCTTGAAGCCGCCGACGAAATTGCTCGCCAGTTGCGCCTGCGTGATATGGGTGGCCTGGTCGTCATCGACTTCATCGACATGTTGGCCAACAAGAACCAGCGCGAAGTCGAAAATCGCCTGAAAAAAGCTCTGGAAGTCGATCGTGCCCGCGTCCAGGTTGGTCGCATTTCACGCTTTGGCCTGATGGAAATGTCCCGCCAGCGCCTGCGCCCATCACTGGAAGAAACCAGCGGCCATGTTTGCCCCCGCTGTAACGGCACCGGCGTCATCCGCGACATCCAGTCCTCTGGCTTGTCCATCCTGCGCCTGATTGAAGAAGAAGCCGCCAAAGAAAACACTGGACAGATTCGTGTCACCGTTCCAGTCAGCGTTGCCGCTTTCTTGCTGAATGAAAAACGTCAGCTCATCGCCGCCATCGAAATGCGTCACAATACCCGCATCATCGTACTGCCTGATCCCGGTATGGACACGCCGCATTACGAAGTCCTGCGCCTGCGCCCGGATGACAGTCTGATCACCGAAGCCTCCTACGATACGCTGCCAGAAAGTGGGCCAATCGACTATGGCATCGACCTGAAGACCAGCCCGGCGACCGCGCCGCAGCAAGCAGCCGTCAAGACCATTCAACCGGCAACCGTTCCTGCTCACCAGCCACACCCGTCAACAGGTACAACCGAAGAAGGCAGCGTTGTGTCTCGGGTCGCCAACTTCCTGTCTGGCCTCTGGCAACAAACCAGCGCCGCCGTTTCAAAAGACAAAACCAGTCAGGATGATGAAGCGCAGCGCCCGGCAGCACCACAGCGCAAGAGCAGCGGCCAGTCACAGGAAAATCGCAACCGCAATCGTAAACCACGCACACGCCGCAACGACAATCCCAATCGCCAGCCTGGCCAGCAGGAAAGTCGCCGCGACAACCGCAAGGACGATCGTAAAGACGACCGCAATCGTCAGCGCCCTGTCGACAAAAAGCCGACCGATGAGCAGAACAACCCATCACCGGCCAATACCGCGCCAGCCGCAGACAAGCGTGAGCCCAAAGAGAAACAGGAGCGTCGCCCACGCCGCGAGCGCAACCGCAACGGCCAACCCGTCAATCCGGCCACTCCTCCAGCAAAAACCGTCACGGTACTGGAAGAAGACCAGAACACACCTGTTTCAGCACCTGAAAGCACCGAAACAGCGAACAAAACAGCCCCTGAAAAGCCGGTCAACAGCAATACTGACAACAAGCCTTCGGCACCAGTAGCGGTTGAATCAACGGATGCAGCAGAAGAAACGGTAATTGCTAACAGCGAAACCGGGAACGATGCTCAGGAGACAGCGACAGAGAAGGAAGGCACCAACAAACGTCGTCGTCGCAGCCGTCGCCGTCGTCGCAACCGCGACGAAGTCAACAACGCTGAAACCACAGCTGAAACCACAACAGACGTATCAACCGAGGATGCACCGGCCACAACTGAGGAAAACCAGGCGGTAGCAGAAGCCACTCCATCGGATGAAACCACGGCTACGCCAGCAACAACTTCTGCACCGGAAGAGAAAGCCAACTCTGACAAGAAAGCCAACGCTAAATCAGAGTCAAAAGCAGCGGCCAGAAAATCAGCCAAAACGGCTGAAACGGCTCCTCAGGCAGCGACCCAAACCGACGCACCAGAAGCTGACGCAGCGGAGTCGACCGAAACGGCAGAAGCAGCCTCTGAAACAACAGAAGCTCGCCCTAAAAGCCGTCGCCGCCGCTCTCGTCGCTCTCGTCGCAGCAGCGAGTCAACCACCGCACAGCAGGAAGCAGTAGCTGAAGCGACTCCCGCTCCGATTACTGAAACCGAGCCAGCATCTGCAGAAAGCACACAGGAAGCCACTGACTCACCCAAGCCCCCAAAGGCAGAAAAGGTAGCAGAAAAGGCGAAAGCGGAGGCAGAAACACCGGCTCCAGCACAAGAAGCACCGGCTAAAGCAGAGGTATCCGCCCAGGCAGAGACCAACAGCGAAAGCGCACCGGAAAAACCTCGTCGTTCTCGCCGCCGTTCGCGCTCTCGCAATGCGTCTCGAGTCAGTAATGATCCTCGCAACCAGCTTGAAACTTCAAAGGCTGAAACAGAGACGACTGCGCACACTGCAACAACGGCTGTCGCAGCCATGGTGAATAGCTCAGAGGCAGAACCTGCCAGCGAGCCAACGTCACAAGAGGCGGAAAAGGTCGATGTGCCTTCTGAACATTCAGATGCAGAACTGACAAATCAGTCAGCGCCTGCTGAGTCTGCTGAGTCTGCTGAGTCTGCTGAGTCTGCTGAGTCTGCTGAGTCTGCTGAGTCTGCTGAGTCTGCTGAGTCTGCTGAGTCTGCTGAGGCTTCTGAGACTTCTGAGGCTTCTGAGGCTTCTGAGGCTTCTGAGGCTTCTGAGACTGCTGAGTCCTCAGTAACAAACGAAGAGAAGAAACCATCTGCTGACTGAGCAATAAGCCAACAGCAAAACTGACCCTCTGGGGAGCTCACTCCCCAGAGCAAAAAAGGCCGCCAACAATTTTTTTGCTGGCGGCCTTTTGCATTTACGCCGCTTACAAACCCATTGACCACCTCTGTCCAGCAACACCTCTACTGGTAAACCAAAGCACCCAAAGCACTGGCCCCTCCGTTTAAGGATCGGTTATGCTCCATTAAAGCCCTGATTATTCAGATGTACAAAAACCCGGAATAATCAAGGATGGATTTTGTGGCTCTCGTGCTTCAGCTTGACTCAGGCAACTTTTCCCAGAGAAATGAAGTGGTAATCTGTGCCCTGTTTTTCAATTGGCTCACAATGCTGCGCTACAGCACTGACCCGATAAAGAACATGACAATACCGCTCTAGAGCCACAATCCAGCCAGTTATGATGATTTCCAAACAGATGACTCATGAGGTCTACGATATGGAAGCTGTTCCTCGCGTACTGGTCGTGGATGATGTCACCGACAACATCCAGGTTGCCATGAACCTGTTAAACCGACAGCACTACAGTCTCTCTTACGCCATGTCCGGCCGAGATGCACTGCAGCTCCTGGAGCAGAATCACTATGACCTGATTCTGCTTGATATCATGATGCCTGAAATTGATGGCTATGAATTATGTCGCAGAATTCAGGCACGCCCAGACCACAACAACTGTCCGATTATTTTCCTGACCGCTCGCACCGACAAGGCTTCTCTGGAGCGGGCGTTTGAAGCCGGTGGTGTCGACTACATCGCCAAACCCTTTCACAGCAGTGAGTTTTTTGCTCGTGTAAAAACCCACCTGGAATTATTTCAGTCCCGACAGATCCTGGAAGACCATAACCAACTGCTGAAAAATCGAGCCATTCAGGCAGAAAACCAGCTCTCAACCGAGCTGGAAGAAACCCAGATGGAAATGATTCATTTACTGACTGGTTTGATGGAATCAACATCGGATGAAACCAGCCACCACATCCAGCGAGTCGCCAAACACTCCCGCCTGCTCGCCATCCTTCACCAGAATCTGGACAACAAAGATGCCTATGTGCTCTATCATGCTGCGCCCATGCACGATATTGGCAAGGTATTTATCCCTGAGCACATCCTTCACAAATCCGGGAAATTAACACCGGAAGAATTTGACGTCATGAAGACGCACACCACACAAACCAGCAAGTTCTTTCGAAAATCCAACAAACCCATTCTGCAAGCAGCCGGTTTAATCTCCCGTCAGCACCATGAAAAATGGGATGGTTCCGGCTACCCCGACAATCTGGCGGGTGAAGACATCCATATCTACAGCCGCATCGTGGCGCTGGCCGATGTGTTTGATGCCCTGACACACAAGCGCTGTTACAAACCGGAGTGGAGCATCGAAAAAGCCGCCGAGTACATCATCGACAACAGCGGCTCACACTTTGACCCCCATCTGGTTCAGTTATTTCAAGACAATCTGCACCGCTTTATCGCCATTGCCAATGAATAACACCCCTCACCCTCCGCGATCTCAACGACAACACGTCACTTTCCTGTGTATCTGGCTGTTGTTCGGCGTTTTTTTGATTCTCCCCTTTCCAAGCCTTCAGGCTGCACCTTTACCCACTTCTACTTCCCCTTCTCCGGCATCCAATCCCGATCACATCAACTGGATACAACACCATCCGAACATCGTGGTCGGTGTTCAGCAAGACTGGAAGCCTTTCGACTTTGCTGGCCATCCTCCCTCAATGGCACAGGGCATGGTTCAGGACCTGCTAGCAGAGGCACTTGACCAATATCCACTGTCTATTACCTATCGAACCGCGGACTGGAATACGTTATTAGGAGAATTCATACGAGGGGAAATTGATGTGCTGCCTGCCATCAATAAAACACCCGAACGCCAGAAACTGGCCTTATTCACCGACCCTTACATCAATCTTTATCAATATTTTTTTGCTCACACAGACGCTCGGGCTGCATTAAAAGCCAATCTGGCAGGCTCAACGCTGGCCATCCCACACGGATACGGCATCATCACCCAGGTTCAGGAACGCTACCCCGAGCTGCGCATTCTGCCCGTCAATTCCGTCGAAGAGGCGATCCATGCCGTGCTCTCTCGACAGGCTGAGTTATTGCTGGATATTTATTCTGTCTTGAATGTTCAACTGAAAGAGATGGGCATCCACTCCATTCAACCCGTTCGGCCGTTTGATACGCTGGCACTCAGAATGGCCATCAGCCCGCGCCACCCGGTCTTGCAGGATATTATCCAAACGGCCTTGAATCAGGCTCCACCCGCCCGAATAGAACACTTGACGCGTAAGTGGATGCCACTCCAGCAAAAACCGGGTTTCGTCCCTCTGGATAAAGAAGAATTGACCTGGCTACAACAACACCCTGACGTATCCATTACCAGCCGCATCCACTGGCTACCGTTGGCAAGCCAAAGCCATAACACCATCCGAGGTATTGCCGGGGATTATTTAAACCGGATGGCTCAGTATCTACAGGTTCATTTCAAACAGAGCAGTGGCAATACACCACAAGCCTTGCTGATTGACCTCAACCAAAGCGGCGTCCCGGAAAACTACCAACTGACGGCTGATTTTGGTGAATACCCGCTGGCGATCATCACACCCTGGAACAACGTCCCCGGCTTATCCATCGACCAGCTTCCGATCAACACACTTGTGAGTATTCGCGACAGTAGCTACCTTAAAAGAATCCAACAGCGACACCCTCAACTGAGTGTCGAAACCCGCGTCAATGGCTCAGAGGTGCTCCGAGCTTTACTATCAGGGAGCCACTCGGTGGCTGTCATGCCTGCGGCTGAAGCCTACTATTACATGAAGCATGAAAAGTACCCGCACCTGTCATTGGCCACCCTCCCTGACAGCATTCACGCTGCTCTGGTCATTCACAAAGATTACCCTGTTCTTATCGATACACTGAGCCGCTCTTACACACAACTGACCGCCGCTGATAAAACCGCCATCGCGCACGCCTGGCAATCTCATCAAACCCCGGAAAAAATTAATTACACAGCCTTCCTGCAACTACTTCTGCTGCTGTGCAGTATTGCGGCCATCATCATGTACTGGAACCGCAGACTCAGACACGAAATCAGCCACCGGGAAGCCATCGAATTTGCGGTACGTAAAGAGCGGGATAATTTTCTGGCACTATTCCAGCAAGCAGCGGAAGGCAATCTGATTTTTCAGGATAATCGCTGTGTGGATGCCAATCCCGCCGCCGTCGCGCTGTTTGGCCACACCAGCACAGTCTCGCTGAAGCACCGCACATTAGAGGAGCTGATTGCCACGCCTCAGCCTTCTCCTCAACTATACTCCAGCATTCAGGCCGCCTTTACCGAATGTGCCACCCAAGGCCGCAGCCAACTGGAATTCCAGCTGTTTCCTCTCATGAAAAACAGCGTTTGGGTCGACGCTTCCCTGACCGGGATTCATTACCTGAAAAAACCGTCGGTGTATCTTGTTTGCCGCAACATATCCCAACAGAAACAACTGTCCCAAAAACTGTCTGAAGCGCGCCAGGCCGCTGAGGCAAGCAACAAGGCCAAGTCCGACTTCATTGCCCGTGTCAGCCATGAAATCCGCACTCCTCTGAACGTGATCATTGGCTCTACCCGATTACTGAAAGAACATCACCAAGACCCGGATCTGGTACAGGATAAATCCATTTCCATCCAGCGCGCCGCAGAACGCCTGTTGCGCCAGATTGACGATGTGCTGAATTTTTCACGATTGGAAGCCAACCAGATGCCGCTTTATAAAGAACCCGTTAATCTGGTGGAAGCACTGGCCGAGAACACAGAATTTTTCACCGATATGGCCAGCAAGAAATACCTGCTCCTGGACTTCCACTCAGACCCTCAACTGGAAGCGCTTACTTTGATGCTGGACTTGTCCAGACTGAACCAAATCCTGACCAATTTGGTCACCAATGCCATCAAATACACCCGCGAAGGGCGCATTGTCATTCGAGCGCAGCTGGATCAACTGGATAGCATCAATCAATGCGCCGACATCAACATTGCGATTGAAGACACCGGTGACGGCATTGCTCCAGAGGAGCAACAACGCATTTTTGAAAATTTTGTACGCACGGCCCAATCTGAAAATGAGCAACAGGAAGGCACAGGGCTGGGGCTGGCCATATCCAACAAGCTGGCTCAACTGATGAATGGCTCTCTTCACCTTGAAAGCCAACCTGGTGTGGGCAGTGTTTTCACTCTTCAACTGGCCAGGGTAGCGCTAACCGACGAACACGATTCATCGCTCAAACACTCCCCTGAACGCTCCAAACAGGATCAATTACTGATCAAGCAAGCCCGCCGAAGCACCCAATCACAGGCAATCGCCTTACCGGAACCAGAGCCCCCCACAGAGCTTCCCTCCTGGATCACACACCTCAGCACACCTGACCGACACGCGCTGCTGCATGCCTTTCAGCAGCACATCAGCCCATCGCTGGCCAAGCTCGGACACAATCACAACCTGGATACAGCACACGTCCTGGCCGACGCCCTGACATCTCTGGACGGTTATTGCGATGGCCATTTTCAAGACATGGCTTTGCAACTGAACAAGGCTCTGAAGACCTGTGACATCACGGTGATAGAACGCATCAAGAAGGAACTTCAGCACATCGAGGCTTATATTGGAGGCAAGGGTGAGGATCAGGAAATCGCTGCTGAAGAAAAATAATACCGTATAGAAAAACACCCCCCCGGCCGCAGGAATACCGGGAGGGTGTAGCAGTCTGCGCTGAGTGAGGAGCATCAACAGCGCAGGTCCCAGGGACAAGTGCACGACCACCTGGAGTTGGTCGAATAAAAAGGGACGCAGGCTCAACGATCAGTCAACGGCCAGTATCCATGTCAGAACCCCACGACTCACACGGTTAACCGAAGAGCGTCGAGCCTGCGTTCCTTAAAACGTATCGCCCGGAATGCGGACGAATCCTTCCATGATGACGCGAGCACTGCGGCTCATAACGGCTTTCTTCGCCGTCCAGTCACCATTGTCTTTTTCTTCTGCTGCAGCACCAACGCGCAAAGTGCCAGAGGGATGACCAAAGGTCACCGCATCACGCTCACCGCCACCGGCTGCCAGATTCACCAACGTACCAGGAACCGCCGCCGCCGTCGCAATGGCTACGGATGCGGTGCCCATCATGGCGTGGTGCAGTTTGCCCATGGACAGCGCACGAACACACACATCGATATCAGAGCTGGAAATTTCCTTGCCACTGGACGAGGTGTAATCCGTTGCTGGAGCAACAAAAGCAATCTTTGGTGTGTGCTGGCGAGCAACGGCTTCTTCGATGTCCTTGATCAGGCCCATCTTGACCGCGCCGTGAGCACGCACATGTTCGAACCACGCCAGCACATCGGCATTGCCGTTAATGTCTTTCTGCAACTCGGTGCCGGTGTAACCGATGTCCGCCGCGTTGACGAAAATGGTCGGAATACCGGCATTGATCATGGTTGCTTTATAAGTGGCCGCTGGCTTGTCGCCAAACGCAGGCACTTCCAGATCATCAACCAGATTGTTAGTCGGGAACATGGAGCCTTCACCATCAGCCGGGTCCATAAACTCGATCACGACTTCGGCGGCCGGAAAGGTAACACCGTCCAGCTCAAAGTCGCCGGTTTCCTGTACTTCACCATTGGTGATCGGTACGTGGGCGATGATGGTTTTCTTGATGTTTTTCTGCCAGATACGCACGGTGCAGATGCCGTTTTCCGGGATACGATCGGCATCCACCATGCCACCCGCGATCGCAAATGCGCCGACGGCTGCGGTCAGGTTGCCGCAGTTACCAGACCAGTCAACAAATGCCTTGTTGATGGCAACCTGGCCGAACAGGTAATCAACGTCGTGATCCGGCTCGGAGCTTTTGTCCAGAATGACGGTTTTGGAGGTACTGGAAGTCGCACCACCCATGCCATCAATTTGCTGACCGTAAGGATCAGGACTGCCAATGACACGCATCAGAATCTTGTCGCGTGCTTCACCCGGCTCCTGAGCCGCTTCTGGCAGATCCTGGCGACGGAAGAAAACACCCTTGGACGTGCCACCGCGAATGTACGTCGCGGGAATTTTGATTTGAGGAACACTTGGCATGTTCAGCTCCTTTCTAATGCGTGTGCGGTGTATTGTGCTGTGCTTAATACACCCGACTCATCCTGCAAGAATTCGTTTTTTGCTCGATAACTAACAAACGTTATCGAGGCCGCTCTGACAAGGCGTCCCGCAGCGAACACCCAAGACATACCGAATAGGTAGGCGCAGGGGTAAGCGAGGACACAACACAGTCAGAGCAACGCAGATAGCTTAAGCGCTCTGCAAGAAGTCCTTGGCGAACTTCTGCAATACACCACCAGCGTTATAAACCGTGACTTCAGCCGCCGTATCCAGACGACAGATCACAGGTACTTCAACCTGTTCGCCGTTGGCACGGTTGATGATCAAAGTCAGATCACAACGTGGAGAGATGTCACCGATCACATCAAAGGTTTCAGTACCGTCAATGCCATAGGTGTTACGAGTTTCACCGTCTTTGAACTGAACCGGCAGGACACCCATACCGACCAGGTTGGTACGGTGAATACGCTCAAAGCCTTCAGCAACGATGGTTTCAACACCCGCCAGACGCACACCTTTCGCCGCCCAGTCACGGGAAGAACCCTGACCGTAGTCAGCACCGGCGACGATGATCAGCGGCTGCTTGCGCTCCATGTAGGTTTCAATCGCTTCCCACATACGGCTTTCTTTGCCTTCTGGCTCAACACGGGCCAGAGAACCCTGCTTCACGTCACCGTTGTCATCACGGCACATTTCGTTCAGCAATTTCGGGTTAGCAAAGGTCGCACGCTGAGCCGTCAGGTGATCACCACGGTGAGTCGCGTAGGAGTTGAAATCTTCTTCTGGCAGACCCATTTTGGCGCAGTATTCACCGGCAGCAGAGCTGGCCTGAATGGCATTGGATGGAGACAAGTGGTCAGTCGTGATGTTGTCGCCCAGAACCGCCAGAGGACGCATACCTTTCATAGTACGCTCGCCCGCCAGAGCGCCTTCCCAGTAAGGAGGACGACGGATGTAGGTCGACATTGGACGCCAGTCGTACAACGGGCTTTCGGCACGTTCCACGTCACCCAGATCAAACATCGGGATGTAGATTTCGTTGAACTGTTCTGGCTTAACGCTCTTCGCTACCAGCGCATCGATTTCTTCATCGGATGGCCAGATATCTTTCAGCGTGATTTCTTTGCCATCAACCACAGCCAGTACGTCTTTCTCGATATCGAAACGCACGGTACCCGCAATCGCGTAAGCAACAACCAGCGGTGGAGACGCCAGGAACGCCTGCTTGGCGTGTGGGTGGATACGGCCGTCGAAGTTACGGTTACCGGACAGTACAGCCGTTGCGTACAGGTCACGATCAACCACTTCTTTTTCGATCACTGGATCCAGCGCACCGGACATGCCGTTACAGGTGGTACAGGCGTATGCCACGATACCAAAGCCCAGTTTTTCCAGCTCAGGCAGCAGACCTGCTTCTTCCAGGTACAGTTTTGCAACTTTGGAACCCGGTGCGAAGGAAGACTTGACCCATGGCTTACGAACCAGACCCAGCTCGTTGGCTTTCTTAGCCACCAGGCCAGCAGCAACAACGTTGCGTGGGTTAGAGGTATTGGTACAAGAGGTGATCGCCGCGATGATCACCGCGCCATCTGGCATCAGACCTTCTGCTTCTTCAGCCTGGGCTGCTGCCAGCATGTCGTCACCGGCAATGCCACGCTCGTTCAGCGCCGACGTCGGCAGACGACGGTGCGGGTTGGACGGGCCAGCCATGTTACGAACAACAGAGGACAGATCAAAGGTCAGTACACGCTCGTATTCAGCACCAGCCAGGTCATCCGCCCACAGGCCAGTTTCTTTCGCGTACTGCTCAACCAGTGCAACCTGCTCAGGCTCACGACCGGTCAGCTTCAGGTAGTCGATGGTTTGTTCATCAATGTAGAACATGCCCGCAGATGCGCCATACTCAGGCGTCATGTTGGACAGGGTCGCACGGTCACCGATAGACAGAGTCGCAGCGCCTGGGCCGAAGAATTCCAGGTAGGCAGAAACGACTTTCTCGTTACGCAGGAACTCGGTCATGGCCAGTGCGATATCGGTCGCAGTGATGCCAGGCTGGCGTTCGCCAACAATTTTGACACCAACAATGTCTGGCAGACGCATCATGGATGGCAGACCCAGCATGACGTTTTCTGCTTCCAGACCACCCACACCAATCGCGATAACACCCAGTGCATCCACGTGTGGTGTGTGGGAGTCGGTACCAACACAGGTATCCGGGTAGGCAATGCCGTCGCGGTTCTGGATCACTGGAGACATTTTCTCCAGGTTGATCTGGTGCATGATGCCGTTACCGGCAGGGATCACGTCAACGTTATCGAACGCGGTTTTACACCATTCGATAAAGTGGAAACGGTCTTCGTTACGACGGTCTTCAATCGCGCGGTTCTTTTCGAACGCGTCTGGATCGAAACCAGGTGCTTCTACAGCCAGTGAGTGGTCAACAATCAACTGGGTTGGAACAACCGGGTTGACTGCCGCAGGATCGCCACCTTGATCGGCAATGGCATCACGCAGACCTGCCAGGTCAACCAGTGCAGTCTGACCGAGGATGTCGTGACACACAACACGAGCGGGGTACCATGGAAAATCCAGGGTGCGCTGACGTTCAATCAACTGCTTGAGGGAATCCGTGAGCGCAGTTGGCTCACAACGGCGAACCAGCTGTTCGGCCAAAACACGGGAGGTGTAAGGAAGCTTTTCATAAGAGCCAGCTTCAATGGCATTAACGGCTTCGCGAGTATCGAAATACTCCAGCGATGTGCCTTCAAGCGACTTGCGGTATTCAGTATTCATAGCTTGATTCACCGGTTGTATGTTGTTGGGATGAGCCGGGATACGCCCCCACTCCCCTATAATCAGGCTCCCCGATTCACACTCATGAACCGGGGAAAGTCAGCGGCATCAGGAACCGCTGATCAGAACATCACAATGTTCAGGCACGGTCTTCGATCGCAACCCATTCAGATGTTTCAGGGCCGCTGTAATCCGCAGAAGGACGGATAATGCGGTTGTTGGCACGCTGTTCCATTACGTGTGCGGTCCAGCCTGCTACACGGGAACATACGAAGATTGGCGTGAACAACTTGGTTGGGATACCCATGAAGTTGTAGGCAGAAGCATGGAAGAAGTCTGCGTTACAGAACAACTTCTTCTCGCGCCACATAACCGCTTCAACACGCTCGGAAACCGCGTACAGATGCGTGTCACCAACCTGAGCAGACAGCTTTTCTGACCACTCTTTGATGATCGCGTTACGTGGATCTGACTCGCGGTAGATCGCGTGACCGAAGCCCATGATCTTGTCTTTGCGCTCCAGCATACCCATAACCGCTTCTTCAGCTTCATCGGCTGATGTCCACTGCTGGATCATATCCATCGCTGCTTCGTTAGCACCACCGTGCAGTGGGCCACGCAGGGAACCGATCGCACCGGTTACACAGCTGTGGATATCAGACAGAGTAGAAGCACATACGCGCGCGGTGAAAGTTGATGCATTGAACTCGTGTTCTGCGTACAGGATCAGAGAGGCCTGCATCACATCAACGTGCAGGGCTTCTGGCTTTTCGTTGTGCAATGTCCACAGGAATTGCTCAGCGATGCTGTCAGCGTCAGTTTCAACGTCTACGCGCAGACCATCTTTGTGCGTAAAGTTGTACCAGTAGTTGATCAGGCCAGGGAAGATCGCCAACATGCGGTCAATGCTGTCATGCTGCTCGCTGAAGTCCATTTCGGTCTCCAGGTTACCCAGCATGGAACAACCAGTACGCATAACATCCATTGGATGAGCATCGGCAGGAATCTGTTCCAGTACAGTTTTCAAGGCTTCTGGCAGAGCACGCATGCTCTTCAGTTTGGCCTTGTAAGTGTTCAGTTCTGCCTGATTTGGCAGCTTGCCGTATAACAGCAGGTACGCAACTTCTTCAAACTGAGCTTTGTCAGCCAGTTCCTTGATGTCGTAACCACGGTAAGTCAGGCCTGCACCTGTCTTGCCAACAGTACACAGTGCTGTTTCACCAGCCGATTGTCCACGCAGGCCTGCACCAGCCAGTTTCTTTGCTTCAGCCATAGCTTTGCTCCATTGTCCTGAGGCTTGGGCCTGCTATCGGCCCCGCCCCGTTATTGTTGTAGGGTTTCTTACTTGTTCTTGCCTTCTTTAAACAAAGCATCCAACTTCTGTTCGAAGTCGTGATAGTTCAAGAAATCGTACAATTCCATACGCGTCTGCATGGTATCAATCACGGCTTTCTGATCGCCGTCACGCAGCAAGGCTTCGTACACGTTCAAAGCAGCCTTGTTGGCAGCACGGAAAGCTGACAATGGGTACAACACCATAGTAGCGCCGTTTTCAGCCAACTCTTCCTTGTTGAACAGAGGGGTCGCACCGAATTCAGTGATGTTGGCCAGCAAGTGAGCGCCACCAATACCGTCAGAGAATGCTTTGTAGTCGTCCAGAGTGTGAACGGCTTCTGCGAAGATGCCATCAGCACCGGCTTCCAAACAGGCTTGAGCACGCTCAACGGCTGCGTCCAGACCTTCCATCTGGAAAGCATCGGTACGGGCAATGATGAAGAAATCATCATCGGTCTTGGCGTCCGCAGCGGCTTTTACACGGTCAACCATTTCATTCAGAGAAACGATTTCCTTGTTTGGACGGTGGCCACAACGCTTCTGGGCAACCTGGTCTTCCAGGTGTACTGCTGCCGCACCAGCCTTGATCATTTCTTTAACGGTACGAGAGATGTTAAACGCACCACCCCAACCGGTATCAATGTCCACCAGCAGCGGAGTTTCAACCGCACTGGAGATACGACGCACGTCTTCCAGAACATCGTTCATGGACGTCATGCCCAGATCGGGCAGGCCATAAGAGTGGTTTGCAACACCACCGCCAGACAGGTAAACAGCCTGGTGACCAACACGTTCAGCCATCATTGCGTGATATGCATTGGTGGTACCGACAATCTGTAAAGGATTGTTGTCCGCCAGAGCCTGACGGAATTTTTGACCTGGAGTCATTTGCGACCCTCCTCTTCAGCCATGAGTCGTTCTAGGTTAGTTAAAGACGCCTGTATGTGGCGTCGCATCAGCAATTCGGCCAACTCGGCATCTCGAGCCGCGATGGCTTCTACAATTCGTTGATGTTCTTTCAGTGCCAGCAAGGGGCGCTTGTTGCCCGTACTGGTCTGGTAGCGATACATCCGCACCAGATGGTACAACTCGCCGCACAGCATTTGGTGCAGGCGTTGATTTTTGCTGCCGCGAATCAGGCGATAATGAAAATCCAGATCCCCGGCTTTCTGGTAATAGCTCAGCCCTTGCTCGGCCTTGATCATTTCTTCGTGTTTGCGAAGAAGAGACTGTAAATCCAGAATTTCCGCTTCGGTCATGCGCTGGGCGGCCAAACGGCAAGCCATGCCTTCCAGTTCAACCCGAACTTCGTAAATGTCGGCCAGTTCGGACAAGGTCAACGACACCACCCGAGCTCCCGCATGAGGCACACGAACCACCAGGCGACGCGCTTCCAGACGCTGAATGGCCTCTCGCATCGGCGCTCGACTGCCACCGTAACGTTCAACCAGTTGCTGCTCTGAAATACGCTCTCCTGGCTTCAGTTCACCACGCACAATGGATGTCGTGATTTCTGAAAAAACTTTATCGGCCAGGGTCTGCGATTCGCTCATACTTTGTCTACAATCTCTTTGAATAGAGACATAATTACCCATACAGGAAAACTTAACAACCGACTTTAGGCTAATATTGTATACAATCCAGACTTTATAGACCAAAAAAGAATCATTACAGGCTTGGATTCGATTGATCTGGCTCATATTGAGTTAATACGCTTTTCAACCAACATCTTTCAGGGAAAATACCAGCCTGCTGTTGAGGCAGCACAACCCACAACCGAAAAGCCCATACAGGCAGATTCAGACAAGAAGAAGCAACACAGGAGAGAAGAGAAGAGAAGAGAAGAGAAGAGAAGAGAAGAGAAGAGAGATATGGCAGAAGAAAGGCAGCCCGACGAAGACAGACTGCCTGTCAGAAACTTACTCAGGCATGCTCAGTGGCTCAGGTGACACAATCACACCGTTGTTGTCAGCGTAAACATACTGACCAGGAACGAACACAACACCGCCAAACTTCACTTCAACGTTCAGCTCTCCCAGACCTTTCTTATCGGTCTTCAATGGGTTGGTCGCCAATGCCTGCACACCCAGCTCGGTTTCCATAATCACGTCAACATCGCGAATACAGCCATAGATGATGATGCCTTCCCAACCATTTTGGGCCGCTTTTTCCGCCAGCATGTCACCTAGCATGGCACGGCGCAGGGAACCACCGCCATCAACGACCATCACCTTGCCCGTACCGTCTGTGGCCACCAGCTCACGTACCTTGGAATTATCTTCGAATGCTTTCAGCGTTACGATTTCACCGCCAAACGCCTCACGGCCGCCGTAGTTGGTGAACATAGGCTCAACAACCTGAATCAGTTCCGGGTATTCATCGCACAAATCGGGAGTGACGTATTGAGTCATGGGGGTTTCCTTTGATTAGTTGATCATTCGTTTACAACCAGCGTCTCCGGCTTGTTATGCATTTCGCCGGATGACAGCCAGCCCCGTTTATAACGAATCTCACTCACAAACACCATGCTCTAAAAGTGTCTGGCAAAGACCGGTTCCAAATACACAAAACCCGGCATTTGCCGGGTTTTGTTCGGTCGTCAATCAGCGATCACGCGCCCGGAGCTGTTTTCTCCGCCAGGAAAAACCAGGTATCCATCACCGAATCCGGGTTCAGAGACACGCTGTCGATACCATGATCCATCAGCCAGCGGGCAAAATCCGGGTGATCCGATGGCCCTTGTCCACAAATACCAATGTACTTGCCCTGCTTCTTACACGCCTGAATGGCATTTTCCAGCAACGCCAAAATGGCTGGATTACGCTCATCAAACAGGTGCGCAATGATGCCGGAATCACGATCCAGCCCCAGCGTCAGCTGGGTCAAATCGTTAGAGCCGACCGAGAAGCCATCGAAGTATTCCAGGAATTGCTCCGCCAGAATGGCATTGGCAGGCAGCTCACACATCATGATCAGTTTGAGGCCGTTCTCGCCACGCTTGAGACCGTTCTCTTCCAGCAGGTTCACCACCTGCTCGGCTTCACCGACGGTGCGCACAAACGGCACCATGATTTCGACGTTGGTGAAGCCCATTTCATCGCGCACCTTGCGCATGGCCCGGCATTCCAGCTCGAAGCAATCGCGGAAGTTCTTGGAGATGTAACGGGATGCACCACGGAAACCCAGCATCGGGTTTTCTTCTTCCGGCTCGAACAGGCGTCCACCAATCAGATTGGCGTATTCGTTAGACTTGAAGTCCGACAGACGCACAATAACCCGCTTCGGAGCGAACGCCGCCGCCAGCGTGGAAATGCCTTCCACCAGCTTGTCGACGTAAAAATCAACCGGGCTGGCGTAACCGGCAATACGGCGTTCAACGGTTGGCTTCAGTTCTTCCGGCAGACTATCAAAGTTCAACAATGCCTTGGGATGCACACCAATCATGCGGTTAATAATGAATTCCAGGCGCGCCAGCCCGACACCGGCATTCGGCAAGCCCTGGAAATCAAAAGCACGATCCGGGTTGCCCACGTTCATCATGACCTTGAATGGCAAGTCCGGCATGGAGTCGACCGAATTGGTGCGAACATCAAAATCCAGCGCACCGTCATAGACGTAACCGGTATCCCCTTCAGCACAGGAAACGGTAACATCCTGGCCTTCTTTCAGGGTTTCAGTGGCATCTTCACAACCTACGACGGCTGGGATGCCCAGCTCACGGGCAATGATCGCCGCATGACAGGTACGACCACCACGGTTGGTGACAATCGCCGCCGAACGCTTCATTACCGGTTCCCAATCCGGGTCGGTCATATCCGCCACCAGCACATCGCCTTCCTTGACCTGATCCATTTCATCAATGTCGTGGATCACCCGCACCTTGCCCTTGCCAATGCGATGACCAATGCTGCGGCCTTCAGCAACAACAGTGCCGGTTTCTTTCAGCAGATAACGCTCCATTACGGTTTTGCTGGCTCGACTTTTCACCGTTTCAGGACGTGCCTGAACAATATATAACTGACCGTCGTCACCGTCTTTTGCCCACTCAATGTCCATCGGGCGACCGTAGTGCTGTTCAATCGTCACAGCCTGACGTGCCAGGTGTTCGACTTCGGCATCGGTAACGGAAAAGCGCTGGCGGTCTTCCTTGTCAACGCGCAAGGTCTCAACTGAACGCCCAACACTGGCCGACTGGTCGTACACCATTTTGATCGCCTTGGCTCCCAGGTTACGACGTAAAATGGAGGGGCGATCTTCCTTCAGGTTGTTCTTGTGAACGTAGAATTCATCCGGGTTAACAGCACCCTGTACGACGGTTTCACCCAGGCCATAGGAAGACGTAACAAAGACGACCTGATCAAAACCGGATTCAGTATCAATGGAGAACATCACACCGCTGGACGCCGTTTCACTGCGCACCATGCGCTGCACACCCGCAGACAGAGCAATTTGGCTGTGCTCAAACCCCTGATGCTCACGATAGGCGATGGCACGGTCATTAAAGAGAGAAGCGAACACATCTCGAATGGCATGCAGTACGTTATCAATGCCGACAATATTCAGATGCGTTTCCTGCTGACCAGCAAACGAGGCATCGGGAAGATCTTCCGCCGTGGCAGAAGAGCGCACAGCGACAGCCACACCCTGGTTATCACTGGACAACTGTTCGAATGATTCACGAATCGCCGACTCCAGTGAGGTCGGCAGTGGCGCTGCCAGAATCCACTCACGAATCTGTTTTCCGGCTTCCGTTAGCTGTGGGATATTATCCACATTCAGATTTTCAAGGCGCTGATTGATGCGCTCGTCCAGCCCTTCGTAAGCCAGAAATTCCCGATAAGCATCGGCTGTTGTTGCAAAACCGCCTGGTACCGTAACTCCGGCCCCTGCCAGATGACTGATCATTTCACCGAGTGAAGCATTTTTCCCCCCAACTCGATCAACATCTTCCATGCCTACCTGATCAAACCAAAGTACATAGTCAGTCAACGTTTTTCTCCTGTAACATCCGCCGCATCAACGACTTGAAAAGCAACCTGGCTTTTGGCCTGTTGCGTATTTGCTCATTATATTTGTTCACACCCATGTTCAGACTTACCCCTCGGGCTGAACAAGCGTTAGCTTTGCATCGCGGTCAACAGCCAGTGGTTGTGATGATTCCTCTGGCCTATATCATCCCGCTGTTTACCGGAATGCCACGAAAGGCTAACGTGTGAGGCATTACCAACGCAACACCCACAGCACCCAAACCGGATTCACCATGAAACGATATGCCTATTTTATTTCTGACGGTACTGGAATTACTGCCGAAATGTTGGGAAACAGTCTGCTGGCTCAATTTGAGTCGATCCAGTTTGAACGCATCACTTTCCCCTACATCGACACCGAAGAAAAAGCGCGTCAAACCGTCGAACGCATTAATGACAACGCTAACACCACGGGTGTTCCCGCCGTCGTCTTTGACACCATCGTCGATGCGAAAATACGCCAGATCATTGACTCGGCCAATGCCTTCAAGATTGATATTTTCGGGGCGTTCCTCAGTCCGCTGGAACAGGCGCTGAAAACGGAATCGTCTTACAGCGTTGGTAAATCCCATTCCGCCAAGAACACCGGCTATTTACCCAGAATGGAGGCCGTTAACTTTGCGCTCGCAAATGATGACGGTGCTCGAGTACGCCATTACGAAGATGCCGATGTGATTTTGATTGGCGTCTCTCGCTGTGGAAAAACGCCAACTTGTCTGTATCTGGCCATGCAGTTTGGTATTCGGGCCGCCAACTATCCGCTCACAGAAGAAGACATGGCTGACATGCGCCTGCCAGACTGTTTGAAAAAACACCGCAAAAAACTGTTTGGGCTGACCATTGACCCGGATCGCCTGTCTGTCATTCGTAATGAACGACGCGCCAACAGCCGCTACGCCTCACTGAAACAGTGTTATCACGAGGTGGACGAAGTGGAAGGACTGTACCAGCGGGAACAAATTCCGTTTATCAGCACCACCGACAAATCCATTGAAGAGATCTCAACCCGCATTATGGCAACAACCGGCCTGCACCGGACATTGCGCTCATAACGCTTCAAGCAGCAACGTCAGACGCTCGTCCATCAGGCGGGCAACCGGCTTGGGGTGAGTGAACACCAGACTGTGATCCGCGCCATTAATCACTTGCCCGAACCAGTCAGGATTACTCGCTTCCAGTTGCTGCTGACGCAGGCGCATTTCATCACTGCTCAAGGCCCCCACAAAACTCATGCCGGGCTTGGGAGATTGCCAGTTCAACAAAGCGTCCGGGCTGGATTCTATGGTTTCGGAGACGGCCCTCAAAGCCTGACAAAACCCCACCTGATTGGGCTTTAAACGACTGATAGCAATGCGATCAGAGGCTGCATTGGCCCGACGTTTCGGGGATACGATGTCCAGAAACTGTCGGTATATGGCCTGATCATTCGGGTGTTGATCCAGCCAATCCGCCATGGTGCGATAGCGCTGAGCTTTATCAAGCAGGCTTTCAGGTGTGGTGCCCGACAACAGCGCGGGTTCCAGCAAGAAGCACAATCCGACTCCCGGATGCTCGTACACCAAACGACTCGTGATCATTCCCCCAAAGGAATAACCGGCCAGATCAAATGTTTGCCAATCCAGCGCCGATAACAACTCCGAGATTTGCACCACGTATTCATTCAGAGTCGGCGCTTCGCAGTCGTGGAACGCAGACTTGCCCATGCCTGCAAAATCCACCACCAGCACTTCTTCCCAACTTTTCAGATAGTTCACCACATAAGTCCAGGTCATCTCACCAGCGATGCCTGCGCCGTGCAATAACACCAAACGCCGGCGGGTGGTTGCATCAGAACTGCGATAAATCATGCCGTGCTGGTGAGCAATGGCAGTGCGAATATTAAAGGGATGATGTTCCAAGGTAAGACTCTTTTACTGTGTGGATCTGAACGCCATTGTATGCTGGCTCCTTTCAATAGGCACCTGCGACTTGTTGCTCTGCGCTCAACACGGGATAATTCCGTTTTTACCCCGCCCTGTAGATGGGCTATCGCATAGAGATTTTGCTGTTGAGCGCCTTCGTCATCGAGACCGACTTTTCTGCTTCCAAACTGCTTGAACACTGCCACCAACTGGAGGCACCGGCACTATTCTACTCCGGCACGTCGGGAGGCGATGAGCGATCGCCTAAAAAATCCGCCTTTGCCATTCTTGGCTGCTTCCCGGACCAACACCTTCAAGCGCACACACCGAACGAACTGAAGCAGTTGCTGACGGATTTGCAGTCTGTTACGCCCAGCCATGGGCACAATAGAGGCACCTTTAGAGATACTTTGAGAGACACCTTTCAAAGTGGCTGGGCAGGCTATTTTTCATACGATGCAGGCCATGCATTGATGAATCTCCCGACCGCTCCGGGCGAGACACCTCTGGCCGAATTTTACAATTACCCACTCACCCTGCGCCTCGACCTGCAGACCGACCACTGCCAGCTACAAAACCCACGGGGTTTGCCCGAGCAACACGTCGCGTCTTTCATAAACCAAATAACCCGGTGCCTTAATCGCCATCGCGACTCCAGCTCCAACTCCAGCACTGATGCCCTGCAGCCCTCATCGCTCATCTGGTCACCTCATTGGACACAGACAGAGTATGATCAGGCTTTCGAACGCGTGCAGGCGTATTTGCATTCCGGCGATGCCTATCAGGTAAATCTGGCCATGTCGTTTCATTGCGCTGATGACCTGCGACGCATCAGCCCTCATGCCTTGCTAACGCATTTCAACGCGCCGTTCAGTGGTTACTTTCGCACTCCGAACCTGACGCTATTCTCTGTCAGCCCTGAACGTTTTATCCAGGTATCAGAGCAGCACATCACAACCAGTCCAATCAAAGGCACCATTCCACGCGGAAAGACACCCGAAGAAGATCAGGCCAACCGCACCTGGCTGAAGAACAGTCAGAAAAACCGGGCTGAGAATCTGATGATTGTTGATCTGTTAAGAAATGACATTGGCCGGTCAGCCCAGACAGGCTCGGTCAACGTCACCCGCCTGTTTGATATTGAGCCACACGCCAATGTGCATCATATGGTGAGTACTATTGAGGCCAGCAAGCAGCCAGAGCTGTCACCACTGGAGGTGATCATTAACGCTTTTCCTGGCGGCTCAATCACGGGCGCTCCCAAACGCAGAGCGATGGAAATCATCACCGAGCTGGAATCTGGCCCTCGCGGGCTGTATTGCGGGTCATTTGGTTACCTCGACGATTCCGGCCTGACCGACTTCAACATTCTGATACGCTCCATTACCGCCACAGAACAAGGAGCAACCTGCTGGGGCGGCGGCGGACTGGTGGCAGACTCTACCGCTCGGGATGAATACGATGAAATTCATGGGAAGATTGACCGCATTCTGGAGATGCCCATCACCCGAACACCTGACTGAACGTTACAAATTGCTGGAAAACTGATTGGTGTACCAGGCCATCATCCAGAGGTTTTGATAGCCATTCAGACGGTGTAATAGCAGAATCTCTTCACGATCCAATTCATTCATCAAGGCCGCAACCAGCTTATTTTGGGTAACGCCAGAAGCCAAAGCCGGTTGTGTTGCTTGCTGCATCAGATGCTGAATGTAGACCATCCCCTGCTCATGACGAGCCAGCACCCGATTCAACTCGGCGACATCTTGCTGAAAAGCATAAAACGCAGTGTGCAATTCCTTTTCCTGATCCGCCAGCGTACTCAACTCGTCTTCTGACAGGCGTGTGGCCATGCCGTATCCGGGCCGTCTCAAACGCTGAAAATAAGCACGATAAAAACGTTTTTCCAGTGAGGCCTGACGATAACGAGCAATCAGATCGTTCAAAGGTCCGATCTCGTTCTGCTCCAGAGTGTTTAACAGGGTTTGCTCACCCGGCGTCAGACCGGCCATGGCCTGTTCCGGCAACACCTGTAATTCCGATTGCACCGCTGCCAGATACTGCTGCCAGGTAAATTGATCGGACCGGGAAAGCGACTGCAAATAATCCGGACTACTTTCTGACAACCACCCCGACAACAGCGCCACCTTGCGCTGCCTCACTCGTATCTGTACCTGCTGTTGCAAGGCGTGATGCCTCTGTTTGAATGCATCACGAGAAATCTGATGCAAATCTACGACAAACCAGAGAAACGCAAAGGCAGCATCGGTGGTTGAAAGTGCCGGAATTTGCCAGCCTTTCGAGAGATACTGCCAGGGCAAGCCAAACGCGAATTCCGACATCGAAGATGGAGTTTGCGCCAATGGCGTTGCTCCCCACACATACTCATAATCAAACACGGCACCGGGCCAGACAGAGAGTTTCAGAAGCTCAGCAACTGGCTCAGCAACTGGCTCAGCAACTGGCCGGATAACCGCTTCATCCACTGACTCGGAAGCCACAGGCTCCTTGTTCTCCCACAATTCAGGAGGGGCCAGCTTCAGGTATTCATCATCCGACTGCATCAAACGCTGCTGGTACACCGTATCGGGCGAGGCAATATCACGCACAACCGGCTTTTCACCTCGTTGGTCATCGGCATTCGTGGTGCTGCCAGCAGACAGTTCCTGAACGTAATAACCAGATGGTGCGATACGAATGTCTCCGTGCGTCGGACGCTGCTGCTCTGGTGGTGCCGCAATGGTTCGCACAATGGGTTTTTCACCTCTGCGGTTGTCGCTCCCACCCTGCACGCCACCGGGTTCTCTGGATGGCTCTTGAACGTAATAACCCGACGGTGCAACACGAATGGATGGATAACCCGTCGATGACTGACCCAACCGGGCGGCAGCACCCGCTGATCGTGATGCTGCAGGTATCGAGACGTTGGGAGGTTTGGCGACTATTGATGAAGACCGAGGCTCAGGGGCAATGGCCGGGCGTTGATAAGAAGGCTTTGAGATCAACTTTCGAGCCACCGGAGAGCGCTCGGTATAGGCTTCCATTTTATTTTTCAGAGGGCGACGATGCGCTGTACCAATTTGAACCGCCGGTGTTTCTGAATATACAGAGGGAGAGACAGGAGGTGCTTTACTACCCCCTGCTGGCACGGACACTGCCGTAGCCGTATCGGCTGTTCTGTCGGCTGTTGTGTTGGTTATGCTGCTGGCATCAACGCGTGACTCGGGCCGAGGGCGAACAGGCGTCAAACCACGACGAGGCAAAGATGGCAATGGCTTGGCTTTGTTGGGTGCCCGATAGGCTTCTGACCGTGGCGAAACAATCAGGCGGGTTTTATTTTGCTCATCAGCATGGCCGACATAACGCTGCAAAATATCCTTGGCTTCCAATTCTTCCCGGCGACGCGCCGATTCTTCATGTTCATCCCGAATCAACTGGTTAATACCAGGACGAGAAGGAGGCTCTCGTCCTTCCAGTCGATCAGCTTCAAATTTCAGATTGTTTTTATACGATGAACGTTTGATCACAGCATCCGGCTGCTTATAGGTGCCATCGTCATCAAAGACTTGCTGATGCTCTATACGAACACGCACATCCTTGCCCCCGGTTTCAGCCTGACAGGCCACTCCCCAGAGGATCATCCACCACACAACCGTCTTGAATATTAACGACATGTAACACTCATTTACTCACCGTAACAGAGTCTGAAATTCTAGACCGGTTATCACGGATGTGCCGAACTCTTGATCACTGCCCGTTTACTGCAATCAGTTCCACATCGAAAATCAGCAGACTGCCACCCGGAATATTGCCAACCCGTCGATTACCGTAACCCAGCTCTGATGGAATAAACAAACGTGCTTTCTCGCCCTTGGCCATAAGCTGCAAGCCTTCTGTCCAACCAGAAATAACCTGATTCAAAGCAAAAGAAATAGGTTCTCCCCGCTTGATTGAGCTATCGAATACCGTGCCATCCAGCAGCTTGCCTTCATAATGGACAGTGACTTCATCTGATGCTCCTGGCGTCTGACGCGCCTGAGCGTCATCACCTTGCGATTCACTTAACGGCAGAAACTGCATTCCACTGTCAGTCACCTGAACACCATCTTTAGTGGCATTTTCCCGAAGAAAAGCTTCCGCCTCTTCACGATTCTCAGCCGCACTGGCACTCCCGACCCCCGCACGCTTAAGCGCGTAAATAAACAATCCAGCCACAACCAGAATCAATAAAACATCAAGCATACATACTCCAGACAGAAAACGATCCGACGATTAATAATGCGACAGTTCCTTGTCATTCTGGCTCAGTTTATTACCGACATTTTCAACTTTTTGCAAAGACTTGAGTGACGTCGATAAAAATTCGCGCTCGTACAACACCCCTACCACAGCCGCCGCTGCCAGCATGAACAGCCAGGGGTTAATAAACCAGGAAATCAGTGCGAGGGAAAAGTAGAATGAACGTAAACCATAGTTATAACTGTGACTGGCCTGATCAATAATCTTGGCACCATAAATAGCAAAGCTGCGACGCTCTGCCGCCGTCACTGAGGCGTCATCCGGCATCGGAGCAGCTCCAATCAGAACGGATGCAAAACCAAACTGACGCATGGACCAGGTAAAGGTGAAAAAGGCGTAGATAAACACACCAATAATCACAATGACTTTCAGTTCAAGTGCCAGCAATGAGTCTGCTGCCGCCAATTTGACTCCGGTCAAAGTTTCCTGAATCTCTTCGATTGCCGTCAAGGCCGTCAGCAGACCTGCCAGAATCAGGACGCAGGACGAGGCGAAAAACGTGACGTTTCTCTCCAGGTTCGCCAGCAAGGCAGCATCTGACACACGCACTTCCCGCTGCAATACCCGCCTCATCCAGTTGATTCGATGGACATGCATGACCGATGACAGGGAAGCCGTTTTTTTCGCCATCATTTTGGCAAAACGGCTATAGGCAATCCAGCACAGTAAAAACCAGCCCAGGCCAATCCAGTTCAGGATACCTATTTCATCATTCATACAGAGTGTCCGGTTATCAGAAAAAATACGATCAAATGGAGCGCTGATTCACACGAGCCATCAACTCTTCGGCAGTTTCTTTTCGTTCAGAATAACGATCAACCAGGTATTCGCTGCGATCACGCACCAGATAGGTAAACTTCACCAATTCCTCCATCACATCCACAATCCGGTCGTAGTATGAAGAAGGCTTCATTCGGCCATCGTCATCAAATTCAGCCCAGGCTTTGGCAACGGATGATTGATTGGGAATCGTCAACATACGCATCCAGCGCCCCAATACACGCAACTGGTTCACCGCATTGAACGACTGTGAACCGCCACAGACCTGCAGTACAGCCAGAGTTTTCCCTTGCGTTGGCCGTACTGCCCCGGAAGACAAGGGAATCCAGTCAATCTGGGATTTCATAATACCCGTCATGGAGCCGTGACGCTCCGGCGAACACCACACCATGCCTTCACTCCATAACACCAGATCACGCAGTTCGGCAACCTTTGGGTGATCATCCGGAGCGTCATCGGGCAGTGGTAAACCGGACGGGTTAAATATACGGACTTCGGCTCCCATGGCCTCCAATAAGCGCGCACATTCCTCAACCGCAAAACGGCTGAAAGAACGTTGTCTCAGAGAACCGTAAAGCAACAGAAAACGAGGTTTGTGACTGGAAGCAGGGTTAGCAAACAGACGCTCGGAAGAAGGGACAGAGAAAATCTCATCCTTCACATTAGGCAAGTCAGAATCATTCATGGTCGTAAATTCTTAAGAAGAACGGCTGGAGACCAACGGCCCCCAGATCAATTATATTGTTAATACGAAGCCAGAATCAGACCAGGACATCATCACCCTATTCGCTATGCCATTGCTTCAGAACATTTTGCAGTAGGCAGCCGGGGCAAACTTGCCGGATAGCACTCCAGCGTGCAGGCAATCAACTGGCGAGCAGGTGCCGACAAATCATGATGTAGGCGGTAATACACCCACTGTCCACGCTTTTCTCCTTCCAGTAAGCCTCCATTCCTCAGGATCGCCAGATGACGAGACACTTTGGGTTGACTCAATTGCAAAACATCAGTCAGTTCACACACACACAGCTCACCATGATGTGCGACCAACAGCACAATTGACAGTCGGGTCTGATCACTCAGTAACTTGAACAGGTCCACCGGCAACATATTAACAACTCCCATCGAGCCAATTCATAATATATGCTTTTTCATATACATAGAAACATCAAAGAGCAAAAAACACTCTTATCCCTCACAAAATTGGCAATATTTCTAATTATTATTACAAGTCTATCGACAGATACAGCGGGCTTCCCGGAAACTCAAAGGGATAGCACATAAAGTAACGGGACGACGCATCATCAGGCCATCCACGCGATACCTTACGAGGTACATCACCCCATTCCAGCGCCTCAATACAATAATGAAGAGACGGGTCTGGAAAGAGTGCGGCAAAAGCATCCGGCATTCCTTCAAGTGCTGTATCCAGCATTGTCGCTTCCGCTAATGCTTTATCTTCCGATAACTGCAGCAGCTTCTGTTTCCAGACATCATCCTGAATGCACTCAATCAGGAAATCGGCCACGTAGCGGTTGTGTATTTTCTTGCGTATGCGGGGGTTAGACATTCATCAATACCATTCAATCAGAAAAAAGACGCACGGATACGAGCCTACCACGGGAGAGTATCGCCATTTGCATGCCAGAACGTACCAGTGGTTCTCAAACCCAGTGCATCAATACGTGATACCAGGCCGGTAGCAGCGCCTTCCGGGGTAATATCACCGGCAAAGTTCACCATTCGGGTCTGGACAAAGCCAGGATGCAACTGAGCAACCGCAATGCCACGCGGCTCCAGATCCATTGCCAGACTCTTGCCAAACGCATTCAATGCCGCTTTGGATGCACGATAACCATAATAACCACCGGACGTATTATCGGCCATGGAACCCATCCGACTGGTGATGTTGGCCACCTTTCCGCCTTCCGACATCAAGGGCAATATCGCCATGGTCATGCGCAAAGGCGCAATCGCATTAATCTGTAACTGCTGCTCAATTTGATCAAACGCCATGTTATCCAGCGTTTCATTTTCAAAGATGCCCGCGTTATTAATCAGCACATCCACTTTTGGGCACAACTCAGCTAAAACAGTCGTCAAACCCGAAACAGAATTTGCATCGGCAACATCGATACCCGTAATTACCTGGTCGGCCAACTGGTCCAACTCATCAGATGTTTCTCGACACACGGCCACGACTTGATCGCCCCGTGACGCCAAAATACGTGTTATGGCTAATCCAATCCCGCGATTAGCACCTGTAATAATCACCTGAGCCATCTTCATCCTCCTGAAAAGCAAAGCCTACAAAACAAAAAACCGCACCCGGGTTTCCCCGAATGCGGCTTTCTTTCAACAGTGACAATTAACCGCCGAAATCATCCAGCATGATGTTCTCAGGCTCAACACCCAGAGACAACAGCATGTTGATCACGGACTGGTTCATGATTGGAGGCCCACACATGTAGTACTCACAATCTTCTGGCGCTTCATGGTCACGCAGATACTGTTCATACAGTACGTTGTGAATAAATCCAGTCAGGCCATCCCAGTTATCTTCAGGCTGCGGATCTGACATGGCAACGTGCCAGTCAAAGTTCTCATTTTCTGCAGCCAGTTGATCATATTCATCCTGATAGAACAGCTCACGCAGAGAACGTGCACCGTACCAGAAGCTGATCTTGCGCTTGGAGTTCAAACGCTTCAACTGGTCAAAGATGTGAGAGCGCATGGGAGCCATGCCCGCACCACCACCAATGAATACCATTTCAGCATCGGTGTCTCTGGCGAAGAACTCACCAAATGGCCCATATACTGTCACCTTGTCACCTGGCTTCAGGTTAAAGACAAAGGACGACATGATGCCAGCCGGAATACCGGTAGAACCTGGAGGTGGTGTCGCAATACGAATATTGAACTTGACCACACCCTGCTCTTCCGGGTAGTTCGCCATGGAGTAAGCACGAATACAATCTTCTGTATTCACGGCCTTGATATCAAAGAAGCCAAAGCGTTCCCAGTCACCACGATACTCTTCTTCAATATCGAAGTCCGAGTAGTTGATTTCGTACGGAGGGCACTCAAGCTGAACATAACCACCGGCACGGAAGTCAACGTTCTCACCTTCTGGCAGACGCAGAGTCAACTCTTTAATAAAGGTAGCCATATTCGGATTGGATTCAACCGTGGTTTCCCACTTCTTGACACCGAATACTTCTTCATCAACGACAACGGTCATGTCCTGCTTAACCGGCACCTGACAAGACAAGCGCCAGCCTTCACGAGCTTCACCCTTGGTGAAGTGAGACTCTTCCGTTGGCAGCATGGAGCCACCACCGTCTGTTACCTGACACTTACACTGTGCACAGGTACCGCCGCCGCCACAGGCTGACGACAGGAAGATACCGTTGGCTGCCAGTGTACCCAGCAATTTGCCACCGGCTTCGGTTTCGACTTCACGCTCACCATTGATGAAAATCTTGACGCTACCGGTATTCACCAGTTTCGTTCGAGCACTCAGAATGATAGCTACCAATGACAATACGATCACGGTAAACATCACCACGCCGAGTACCAACGTGGAAGTTTGTACATCCATAGTATTGCCCCCTTACAGTGAAACGCCAGAGAATGACATAAAGCCCAAAGACATCAGGCCAACCGTCATAAAGGTGATACCCAGACCCTGAAGACCAGCCGGTACATCGCTGTATTTCAGTTTCTCACGGATACCCGCCAATGCAGTGATCGCCAATGCCCAACCAATGCCCGCACCAATGCCATAAACGGTACTTTCACCAAAGTTGTAGTCACGCTCAACCATAAAGAGAGACGCACCCATGATGGCACAGTTCACCGTGATCAACGGCAGGAAAACACCCAGCGCGTTGTAGAGCGCAGGAACGTATTTATCCAGAACCATTTCCAAAATCTGAACCATCGCTGCAATAACACCGATATACGTCAGCAGACCCAGAAAGCTCAGATCAACCGTTGCGAAATCATCAGACACCCAAGTCAGAGCGCCTTCTTTCAAGATACCGGTATAGATCAGGTTATTGACTGGTACTGTAATCGCCAGCACGACAATAACCGCAATCCCCAACCCCAGAGCAGTCTGGATTTTTTTGGAAATTGCCAGGAAAGTACACATGCCCAAAAAGAAGGACAGTGCCATATTTTCAACAAAAATCGCCTTAATCAGCAGGCTGATATAGTGTTCCATTAGTGGCCTCCTGAGTGTTCAGTATTAGGCAGGATCTTGAACTCGGACTCTTCAATCTGGTCTTTCTTCCAGGTACGCAGCACCCAGATGAAACCACCAATAATAAAGAAGGCAGAAGGTGGCAACAGCAACAGACCATTAGACTGATACCAACCACCATCTGTCACCAGAGGCAGGATCTCAATACCGAACAACTTGCCAGCACCGAACAGTTCACGGAAGAACGCAACAGTAATCAGAACGACGGAGTAGCCCAGACCGTTACCAATACCATCGAAGAAGCTCATCACAGGGCCATTCTTCATCGCGAACGCTTCAGCACGTCCCATTACAATACAGTTAGTAATAATCAAACCAACAAAGACAGACAGCTGCTTACTGACTTCATAAGCAAATGCCTTGAGGATTTGATCCACCACGATGACCAAAGAAGCAATAATAATCATCTGCACGATGATTCGAATGTTATTTGGAATGTGGTTACGAATCAGGGCAATACCCAGATTCGAAAAGGCCGTTACAGAGGTCAGTGCCAGACACATAACCAATGTCACGTTCATGCTGGTGGTTACCGCCAGCGCAGAACATACACCCAGAATCTGAACCGCAATCGGGTTCTGGCTGAATAGAGGTTCGGTAAGAACTTTCTTCAGATCAGACATATCAAGCCCCCTGTCCCTTCAGTTGTTTAAGCAAGCCACCGAAGGCCTTGTCACCGACCCAGAAGCGCACCAGATTACTCACACCACGACTGGTCAAAGTAGCTCCGGACAAGCCATCAATCTGGTGTGCATCACCTTGTGGAGCCACACCTTTAACGACTTCAATCGCCAGGTCACCAGAGGTATCGTGAAGTTTCTTGCCTTCCCACAGTGCTTTCCACTTAGGATTGTCCACTTCACCACCCAGTCCCGGGGTTTCAGCATGAGAGTAGAAACCCAGACCTACGATGGTTTCCATATCACCTTCCAGTGCCAGGAAGCCGTACAGCGTAGACCACAAGCCATAGCCATGAACCGGGAGAACGATTGTTTCGACGCCTTTGGCAGTTTCAACCAGATACACCGCTGCAAACTTCTCCAGACGACGAATACTGGCTTCATCTTCATCAGAGTTCAGAGTGCGAGACAGTTCTGGCATTTTAGCCGACTTGCGCTGATCAAAGTTCTCAACGGTCAGGTTGGCATCACGAATTTCCTGCAGCTCCGCTTCACTTGCGAAACGTCCCGCTTCAAGATTAACGATGCGAGTGGAAATCTGATTGAACTGCTCATCAACAGGTGAACCTTCAACATACAAACCCGCTGCCTTCAAAACAGCGGCTTTCTTGTCGTTGGCTTTGTTCAGGTTCTGCTGGTCTTTCAGTCCAACTGCTGCACCAGCAACAATCACCGAGCACACCAGACACAGCAGAATAGCGACGGTTAACGTCTTGGAAATGCTGTCGTTATTAGCTGACACGGGCAACCCTCCTCTTGATGTTGGCCTGGACAACGAAATGGTCAATCAAAGGCGCAAACAGGTTGGCAAACAGAATTGCCAGCATCATGCCCTCTGGGAACGCCGGATTCACAACACGGATCAGAACAACCATGAAGCCAATCAGCGCACCAAAATACCATTTACCTTTATTGGTCATGGATGCGGATACAGGATCGGTTGCCATGAAGATCATACCGAATGCAAAGCCACCCAAAACCAGGTGCCAGTACCACGGCAAAGCAAACATTGGGTTAGTATCTGAGCCAATCACGTTCAACAACAGACTGGTTGCGAACATACCGATCATGACACCCGCCACAATACGCCAGGACGCGATCTTCATTGACAGCAGAACCGCACCACCAATCAGAATGGCAAAGGTACTGGTTTCACCCATAGAGCCCTGAAGTGTTCCAAAGAATGCTTCAGCCCAGCTGGTGCCAGAAGCAACGATGGCATCAACACCACCTTCAGCGGCATTACCCAGCGCAGTTGCACCAGAGAAACCGTCAGCCGCTGTCCAGACAGCATTACCAGACATGTCAGCCGGGTATGCAAAGAACAGGAATGCACGACCGGTCAGAGCCGGGTTGAGGAAGTTTTTGCCAGTACCGCCAAAGATTTCCTTACCAATCACGACACCGAACGTAATGCCCAGAGCAACCTGCCACAGAGGAATGGTTGCAGGCAAAATCAGCGCGAACAGAATGGAAGTAACAAAGAAACCCTCGTTCACTTCGTGACGACGGATCGTTGCAAACATCACTTCCCAGAAGCCACCAACGATAAAGGTGGTCAGATAAACCGGCAGGAAGTACGCCGCCCCAAACACCATATTGTCCCAGAGGCTGGCGGCGTTATGCGCGCTCCCCCCGAACAGGCTGATCAAGACTTCACGCCAGCCTTCAATCGGTGTACCTGCACCCGCAGCAATCGCTTCGTTGGCTTGTAAACCGATGTTGTACATACCGAACAGCAAGGCCGGGAAAGTACATGCCCAAACCGTGATCATAATACGCTTGAGGTCGATACCATCGCGCACATGAGCAGTGTTGTTAGTGACATTCGGTGGTGAGAAAAGACCGGTATCCAATGCTTCGTACAGCGGATACATTTTCTCGTATTTGCCGCCTTTCTCAAACAAAGGCGCCATCTTGTCCAAAGTATTACGCAGACCCATGATTAACCCTCCGCTTCAATACAAGTCAGATTTTTGCGCAGGATCGGGCCGTACTCATACTTGCCCGGACAAACGAACGTACACAGAGCCAGATCGTCTTCATCCAGTTCCAGAGCGCCCAGAGCAATGGCCGTATCCATGTCTTCAACGATCAGTGCACGCAGCAACTGGGTTGGTAACACGTCCAGCGGCATAATGCGTTCATAGGTGCCCACTGGCACCATGGCTCGCTCACTGCCATTGGTGGTTGTGGTAAAGGTGAACGCCTTCTTCATAAACTTCGACAGGTAAATCGGCATCACAGAGAAGCGATTCAGGCCCGGAGAGAAGTAATGCAGCATTGGACGATCACGACCTTCCAGCAACACAGAAATCTGATTGTGGAAACGACCCAGGAAGTGCATGCCTTCAGATGCTGTGCGTCCACCGAAAACAGAACCGGAAATGATTCGGTTTTCACCGTCGAACAGTTCATCTTTGGTCAGCTCTGACAAGTTGGCACCCGTCAGGGTACGAACCAGACGTGGCTGTTTAACACGAGGGCCCGCCAGAGAGATAACACGCTCGGAGTTCAATTGACCGGTTGTGAACAACTGACCAATTGCAATCACGTCCTGATAGTTTGCTGTCCAGACCGTGCGATTTTCGCTGGCTGGATACAGGAAGTGAATGTGCGTTCCAACCAGACCGGCTGGATGAACACCGTCAAACTCTTCGGTTTGCTCAACACCGGCTGCTGGAATATCAGCGCCCGGAGCTTTACCAACGTACAGCTTGCCATCCGTCAGACACGACAAAACCTGCAAACCCTGCTGGAATGCATTCGCTTGTTCACGAATGATCAGCGCAGGATCCGCCGCCAGAGGGTTAGTATCCATAACGGATACAAAAATAGCCTCAGGCTTGCTGTCGATTGCCGGTACTTTGGAATAAGGACGTGTTTTCAGCGTTGTCCACAAACCGGACGCCACCAAATTATCACGCACTTGTTCAAAGCTCAGGGATGACAGTTCTGCTGCGTCATAGCGGCTGAATGTCATTTCATCATCGCCATCAAGCTCGATGACAACAGACAAGAATTTCCGCTTTTCTCCACGGTTGATGGCTTTCACCATCCCCGCTGCTGGAGCGGTGTATTGCACACCTTCGGTTTTCTTGTCAGTGAATAAGACCTGTCCCTTCTTAACCCGATCACCTACCCGAACAGCCATTGTGGGCTTCATGCCCACATAATCGTCTCCCAGTAACGCGACTTCCGTTACTGTATGACCCGATGTAATGGTTTGCTCAGGAGTGCCAGCGATGGGTAAGTCGAGACCTTTTTTAATTTTGATCATATGCCTCGCCTAATCACTTTGCTGCCAGGACCGTCCCCAATCCAGATACAAAAAACACGCGACCTCCCCCGAAAACAGAGGCGACCCCGTGTTACTTGTGATTCAAATTGAGAAACAAGCACCTGGAGACTCGTTTACTAAAGTTACTAAGTTAAAAATCTGGGGCAGATTATAAAGAGGCCACTCACATTAATCCAGAGTGGTTCTTAACAAGGCAAAGGAAGGAATGTACGACTTCAGGAGGATTTCATGCCATTCACGAGTACTGTTTGTGAACCAAATAGGCCAACCATAACAACACCCACAAAAAAGCCGCCCGAAGGCGGCTTTAAACTACCGGAGCGAATTCACGATCAGGCAGGGTAAACCGGGTATTCCACACCACACACCTGGTGCGCGATACGGACAACCTGACGGCTGTAACCGTATTCGTTATCGTACCAAACGTACAGGTTAACGTGAGAACCATTCACGATAGTGGCTTTGGCATCAACAATACCGGCATGGCTGTTGCCAACAAAATCGCTTGAAACCACTTCAGGGGAGCTGACCCAATCGATCTGACGGTTCAATTCAGGGCTCAGAGAAGCAGAACGCAGGAAGGTATTCACCTCTTCCACGCCCACTTCTTTATTCAGGTTCAGAGACAGAATCGCCATGGAGACATTTGGTGTAGGAACGCGAATCGCGTTGCCTGTCAGCTTGCCAGCCAGCTCAGGCAAGGCCTTGGAAACCGCTTTGGCCGCGCCAGTTTCAGTGATTACCATGTTCAGCGGTGCAGAACGACCACGACGATCACCGTTGTGGTAATTATCGATCAGATTCTGGTCGTTGGTATAGGAGTGAACCGTTTCAACGTGACCACTGATGATGCCGTACTCGTCATTCATCACCTTCAGAACAGGCGTGATGGCGTTAGTGGTACAGGACGCTGCGGAAACAATCTTGTCACCGGCATCAATGATGTTGTGGTTAATACCGTAAACAACGTTTTTCAGGTCGCCCTTGCCAGGTGCCGTCAACAGAACGCGGGCTGCGCCTGGACATTGCAGGTGCTGGGACAAACCATCTTCATCACGCCACACACCGGTGTTATCGATCACCAGTGCGTTATTGATACCGTACTGAGTGTAATCCACTTCAGAAGGGTTGTTGGCGTAAATGATTTTGATGTAGTTGCCGTTAGCGATGATCGCTTCGTTTTCTTCATCAATGCTCAGGCTGCCACGGAACGTACCGTGAATAGAGTCACGACGCAGCAAGCTGGCGCGTTTGACCAGGTCTTCACCTTTACCACGACGCACAACGATTGCACGCAGACGCAAGCCTCGGCCACCACCGGATTTTTCAATCAGGATACGCGCCAGCAAGCGGCCGATACGACCAAAGCCGTACAAAACGATGTCACGATTTTCGCCATCGGCTTCGTCCTGACCAATCGCATCGCCCAGTTCAGCAATAACAAAATCTTTCAGATCCTGACCATTGCCTTCGTTACGGAATTTCACCGCCAGACGACCGATATCAACATGAATGCTGTTGATATCCAGCTCAGCCAGAACCTGAACGATTGGGAATGTATCCAGAACAGACAGCTCTTGCTCTTCCATGTGACGAACAAAGCGGTGTGCTTTCATCAGCTCGATCACGGAGCGGTTGATCACCGGGCGTCCGTATACAGAGGTAATTACGTTCTTGTTGCGGTACAGGCCGCCAATCATTGGGATCATGGCTTCCGCAGTAGATTCGCGGTCAGTCCAGTCCTGCAAGCAGGATTCACGCATGTCTTGGGTCACAGGTACACCTTCCGTTTCAGGTCTTCATTACTCGTAGAGTCTAATGCCGCTGGCATTGCCGCACCGCCGCAACAGTTGAAACAACAATGAGCTCCACCAGGGCCAGTCGGTGGCCGATTATGCCTACGAAGCGCCAAAATCACAATTGACCCAAATGCAAGTGTTCACCAGAAAAAACCCGATGGCGTGTTAATTCATGCGAACAAGGTCAAAATTCAGCCTGCACTACCACTTCACTCAGACCTTGGTCTAGCTCTTTCAACACCCCACTCTCCCGCCCACTCCGGCTTTCCAGTAAACTGCCGCCTTCATCAAACACAGTTCGGATACGACATGCCCAGTCTTCTTGCCCCCGAGCGCCCGGAACGGGCCGCTGAACGCCGATTCTGGGGAAACCTTCACGGCTCCAGCCAGGCATTGGCCATTGCCAATGCAGCCCAGCAACACAACGGGCTGACTCTGATCATCACCACCTCTTCCGCCGCTGCCCTGCAATTGGAAGAGGACATCGGATTTTTTGCAGGAGAGCTGGAGACACTGCTCTTCCCCGACTGGGAAACCCTGCCCTACGATGTCTTTTCGCCCCATCAGGACATCGTCTCCCAACGTATCGAGACCCTGAACCAGTTACAGCACCAGCCCGATGCCGCACTGATCATCCCGGTATCCACATTATTGCAGCGCTTGCCACCTCACTGTTTTTTTGATGGTCAGACCTTTGTGCTGGATGCAGGTCAAGCCTTCAACACCACAACCACCCGCAAGCAACTGGAAGCGGCTGGCTACCACTGCGTTGACACCGTTTATGAGCACGGTGAGTTCGCGGTTCGAGGCGCGATCATTGATATCTTTCCAATGGGCCAGGAACTGCCATTCCGTATTGACCTGTTCGATGATGAAATCGAGACCCTGCGTACCTTCGACCCGGACACCCAGCGCACCCTGAACAAGGTGGATCAAATCCGTATCCTGCCTGCACGGGAGTTTCCGCTCAGCACCGCCGCCATCCGCCTGTTCAAAACCCGCTGGTTCGACTTTTTTGACCAGAATCCAAATGACTGCCCTCTCTATACAGATGTAACCCAGGGCATCGCACCACCGGGTGTGGAATATTTTTTGCCGTTGTTTTTTGATGAACCACTGCTGAGCCTGTTCGACTACCTCCCCGACAACACCTTGATCATTCACGATGCCGGACTGGAAGACGCCACTCATCATTTTCAGAAAGACGTGGGTGAACGCTACGAAAGCCGTCGCTACGACATCACTCGCCCTATCTTGCCACCGCAAGAACTGTTTCTGGCCACCGACCAACTGTTCACCCAACTGAATCAACACCCGCGCGCGCAGTGGCACTGCGTCGCCGATGCTCAACACCCATTGCCAGACCGGGCCGGAGCCGTCCGCTTCCAAACAGAATCATTGCCCGATATCAGCGTGGATTCTCGTCTGGAACAACCACTGCAACGATTGCAGAACTGGCTGAATCAGCACGACCATTACCAGGTGCTTTTATGCGCCGAATCAACCGGCCGCCGCGAGGCTCTGCGTGAGTTGCTATCACGCATCGACATCGCCCCCGACGAAATTGAACATTGGCAGGACTTCGTCCGCCACCCGACACAAATAGCACTGACCATTGCACCGCTGTCCAGCGGCTGTCTGATTGCCAGCCAGGGAGATCACCCTGACATTGCTCTGTTGACAGAAAACGAGCTATTCGGTCAACGCATCCGGCAGACTCGCCGTCGTGCTCGTCAGAAAACGGATATTGACCTGGCCATCCGCGACTTGTCCGAACTCAAGCCCGGCGCGCCCGTCGTGCACCTGGATCATGGCATTGGCCGTTACCAGGGGCTGCAGGCACTCGATGCCGGTGGCCAGACCAACGAATTTCTGGTGCTGGAATACGCATCCGACTCCAAACTGTATGTGCCCGTTTCGGCCCTGCATTTGATTTCACGCTACGGCGGCAACGAAGACGGCGCAGCTCCGATCAGCAAACTGGGCACAGATAAATGGGAACAGGCACGCCGCAAAGCCGCTGAAAAAATCCGTGACACCGCCGCCGAATTGCTCGACATCTACGCCCGCCGTGAAGCCAAAAAAGGCTTTGCATTTGATCAGCCGGATCAGGACTACGAACGTTTCTGCGCCGGTTTTCCTTATGAAGAAACCGCCGATCAGCAAGCCGCGATTGATGCGGTGATTCTGGATATGTGTTCAGCACGACCGATGGACCGGCTCGTGTGTGGTGATGTGGGCTTCGGTAAAACCGAAGTCGCCATGCGCGCTGCCTTCATGGCTGTGCAAAGTGGCAAACAGGTTGCCGTGCTGGTGCCTACCACGCTGCTGGCACAACAGCACTATCAGAACTTCTGCGACCGTTTTGCCGACTGGCCCGTCAAGGTCGATGTTTTGTCACGGTTCAAGTCGGCCAAAGACACCAACAAAGCATTGGACGACATGCTGGAAGGCAAGACCGACATCGTCGTGGGCACCCACAAGCTGCTGCAAAAAGACGTCAGGTTCGATCATCTCGGGCTGCTGATCATCGACGAAGAACACCGCTTCGGTGTGCAGCAGAAAGAGCGTATCAAGTCGCTGCGTGCCGAGGTCGATATTCTGGCACTGACGGCAACGCCTATTCCGCGAACCCTGAACATGGCCATGGCCAACATCCGTGACCTGTCGATCATCGCCACACCACCGGCCAAGCGTCTGAGCGTCAAAACCTTTATCCGTCAATACGACGAAGCCACGATCAAGGAATCCATCCTGCGGGAAATCCTTCGTGGTGGTCAGGTGTACTACCTCCACAATGAGGTCAAGACCATCGAGAAAGTCGCTCGGGAGCTGGACGAAAAAGTACCCGAAGCCCGCGTTGTGTTTGCCCACGGCCAAATGTCCGAGCGTGAGCTGGAACGGGTCATGAGTGATTTTTATCACAAGCGTTTTAACGTTCTGGTGTGTACCACGATTATTGAAACCGGCATCGACATTCCATCCGCCAACACTATTATCATCAATCGGGCGGACAAGTTCGGTCTGGCACAGCTACACCAACTCCGTGGCCGTGTCGGGCGCTCTCATCATCAGGCGTACGCCTACTTGCTGACACCACCACCCAAACAACTCACCAAGGACGCAGAAAAGCGGCTGGACGCCATCGCCAGCGCACAAGACCTGGGCGCGGGCTTTATGCTGGCAACGTACGATCTGGAAATTCGGGGAGCGGGTGAGCTGCTGGGCGATGAGCAGAGCGGACAGATTGAAACCATCGGTTTCACCCTGTATCTGGACATGCTGGAAGAAGCCATTCAAGCCATGCGCTCTGGTAAAACGCCACCTGACAACCTCGGAGCCGGTCAAAGCCTGGAAGTAAACCTGCATATGCCCGCCCTGATTCCAGACGATTACCTGCCGGACGTGAATGGCCGCCTGACACTGTACAAACGCATTGCCAACGCCCGCAATGACCATGAACTGCGCGAATTGCAGGTGGAGATGATCGACCGTTTTGGCCTGCTGCCCGACGCCGTCAAAAACCTGTTCCGCCAGACCCGACTCAAGCTGGCACTGCTGCCCTTTGGCATTGCCAAACTGGATGCAGGCAAGGACAGTGGTCGCATAGAATTTGCTCAGGACACCCAGATCAATCCGTTTGTTCTGGTACGTCTGGTGCAAAGCAAACCCGCCAGCTACAAACTGGATGGCGGCCATACCTTGCGTTTCTTCTTCAACATGGACACTATCGATCAGCGCTTTAGTGTCATCGACCAAGTGCTGAACGAACTCAAAAAGGAACCCTGATCCGTGAACCGGTTGTTATGTTGCGTTGTATTAACGCTTGTCGCCCCACTCTCTCTGGCCAAACAAGCTGCCTGGTATCAGGTAGAAATGATGATGTTTGCTTACACCGATCCTGAACAATTGAGTGAAGAGCAATGGCCAGTCCCGGAAAATCCGCCTGCCGCCAGCATCGCTGCACCCAAGTCCTCGTATGGACTGGACGGTCTGGGATACTTTTATAAAGCCGCCAACCTGATGAATCAGGCCGTCATCAGCGCGCGCTTGCCGGTTACACCGCCGTTGTATTTACTGAATCCAACCGGGGCAATCCGCCAAAACAGCATGAACTGGCACGCCAAACGGCTCAGCAAACAACGGGATATTCAGGTTGTCTGGCACGAAACCTGGGTAGAAGCGGTTCAGAGCAAACCCGGTGCTGCTATTCACCCGGTCAATCTGATGCTGCCGGGTGAGCCGGAAATTCACGTGACCGGCGGTTTCAATCTGCACGTTGGCCGTTATTTGCACCTGAAGACCGACCTCACCATTCAGCACATTGGCATGATGCCGGTTGAAGTCAGCACCGATGAACCCTTGGCGCTACCAGCCAGTACCGCACCGTCATCAGCCACTCCGATGACAGCTCTGCAACAGCGAGGCACCTTGCGTTACGCTCACTTCAAGCAAAGCCGCCGAATGCGCAGCAAAGAGCTTCACTACGTTGATCACCCACTGCTGGGTGTTCTGATCAAGCTGACCCCCATCAGGCTGCCAGCCGCCAAATAAGCCTACCGATTTGGGCAGCTTATACCGGCTCGGATAACAGAGGCAGGGACGCCTCCAGCACACCACAAACCTTTTCCATCCCTTCGGCCAGAACGGCACGGATATCGTCCAATGTGATTTCTCCGCTGCTACGACCGGCCGCCGGATTCACCACCAGACAAAGGCTGGCATACGGAATGCCCAGCTCTCGCGCCAACGCGGCTTCCGGCATACTGGTCATACCAACCAGATCACAGCCAATCCGCTCAAGATGATCAATTTCTGCCGCCGTCTCCAGACGTGGCCCCTGAGTCACCGCCACCACGCCAAAATCCGCTATCGGCTGAGCCGCGTCACGCCCGGCCTGCAACAAAGCCTGACGCACGGATTCATCAAATGGGTGGGTAAAATCGATGTGATCCAGCGGCATATGCTCGCCATCGAAAAACGTGGATTCACGCCCCCAGGTCATATCCACTACCTGATGCGGCACGGCCAACACGCCAGTACCCAGCTCGGGGTGAATCCCCCCAACGGCATTGACTGCCACAATGGCATCCGCGCCCAGCTGCTTCAGCGCCAGCAGATTGGCGCGATAATTGACCTTGTGTGGCGGCACCGCGTGAGGGTGACCATGGCGCGCCAGAAACAACACCTCAACGCCATTCCATTGGCCGCTATGAACACTGCCAGACGGGTTCCCCAACGGTGTATTCAGATCATGAGCTTGCAGATTTTCCGGCCCCGCCAATTGCGTCAGGCCAGTCCCGCCAATGATGGCTATTTTTTTATCAGACATGTTCTTTCATTATGAAATGGCAGGGGTCGGCTGCAATCAATCCGGCATCGACCAACGCCGTCCGAATCTGCTCAGCCTGAGCCTGCTGTTGACGAAAAGAGTCTGGCTGATCACGACACCAGTCCAGCAACGATAAAGACGAAAAATTCTGCGATTGCAGCCGCTCGACGGTGTGAATAACCGCCCAGGCACCGTCACGATCATTACAGGTCACCAGTGCCTGGCAGCCTGCCTGTGCCGCCAACTCAGTGCGAACGGCGTAATCGCCATAATGTGCCGCTCCGGCCATCGACAGGTCATCGCTGAAAATCACACCATTAAAGCCCAGCGACTGACGCAGCATTTGCATCCAGCGTGATGAGAATCCAGCCGTATGACGGTTATCCAGCGCGGGATACAAGACGTGCGCAGGCATCACCCCGGCCATCACACCGTGCTGAATCAGATAACGGAATGGCCGCATATCGTAATCCAGTTGCGCCAGTGAACGTAAGTCCACCGGAAATTCCAGATGAGAATCCGCTTCAATCGCGCCATGCCCCGGAAAGTGTTTACCAACGGCCTTCATACCCGCGTCTGCCATACCCGCCACAAACGCACGGGTCAACAGAGAAACCCGAGCGGCATCAGTAGCGAACCCCCGATCACCGATCACACGCGAGACGCCGCGTTCAATATCGAGCACCGGTGCAAAACTGACATCCACTCCGCAACAACCCAACTCCCAGGCCATCAACCAACCCAATTTCTGAGCGGCATCCACAGCAAGCTGAGGCTGTTCCAGCCAAAGTGTTTCCAGAGACAACATCGCGGGCAAACGGGTAAAGCCCTCACGAAAACGCTGCACCCGGCCGCCTTCCTGATCCACAAACAAAGGCAGGTCAGGCCGCATGGTTTTAACATCCGCAGACAGACTCTGAAGCTGCTCAATACTGGAGAAATTACGCGAGAACAAAATCAGGCCGCTGACGGCTGGCGAACGCAACAACTCCCGATCATCGTGCGTTAACGCCTGGCCTTCGATATTGGTGATCACGCCCAGAGCTGATGGCGGAATAACCGGGGCAGAATGTCTATCTAGAGTTGCAGGCATGGAATCCTCGAAAAACTGTGCTCCTGAATCCAGACCTGGGTATTGGCAGCCACACCTTCAAACAGTGCCACAATATCCGCATTGCGCATACGAACACAGCCATGCGACAACGGCTTGCCCATGGGTTCAGAATCTGGCGTGCCATGAATGTAAATATACCGCCGCATGCTGTCCACAGAACCCAGACGGTTGCGTCCGATTTCCATCCCCTGCAACCAGAGAATCCGACTCAAAATCCAGTCCCGGTGGGGAAAGTCCCGACCCAGCGCGTCCGAGTAGATTTCTCCGGTTGGCCGCCGCCCGACCAACACACTGCCTGACGGCAGCCCTTCACCAATACGGGCGACAATCCGGTGCCAGCCTCTCGGCGTCTTGCCGGTATTTTCCTGTTCGCCCACACCATTTAATGCCGTTGAGACCGGATACAGATAACAAGCGTCGGGCGTGGAATAACGCAATTGCTGATCTGCAATGGAAATTTCCAATAAATATTCTGATTCCATGTGATTCCTCACGGGCACGTCAAGATGGTTGAACCGGGGCCTGAAAACCCGATGACAGGAAAGGTACCAAACGCTGAATCACCTGCGAGACATCGGTTTGTTCACCCAGATCGTATTCCGCCATGGCGGTCAGAGCCTCGGCACCCGACAAGGTAAATACCGTTGCTCCCAGCATAAAATGAATACGCCAAAAACGTTCCTGTTCAGACAATTCCGGCGTGGCTTCCGTCACCAGTTTCATATAGACAGCAAATACGGTGCCGTATTCATTGCGCAGGAAACGGCGCAAATGCCCCTGGCCCTGAGAATACGCCAAACCCAGCAAGCGCATAAAAATGGCAATACGATCCGGGTTATCCTGATCCACTTTACTGGCAGTACGAGCCAACAAACCCAACAAGGTCGTCAAGTCAGGACGCTGACCATCAAGCTCGGCCTGATAATTATTCAACTCGGATTCCAGCTCGGCACAGAATGGCGTCAGGAAACGCGCAAACACCGCTTGAATCAGCTCTTTTTTGGAACCGAAGTGGTAATTGACGGCGGCCAGATTAACCCCCGCGCGACTGGTGATATTACGTAACGAGGTTTCGGCAAACCCCTTTTCGGCAAACAATTCTTCTGCTGCGGACAGAATGCTGATTGCAGTATTTTTTGGTGGCATGCCTATCTACCCTCAAATGCTAAGACCGGGTTTTAAACACACGTTTAAAACAAATTACGAATCAGTATACCGCAAGATGAGGGCGCTAACGCACCGGAATACGGGAGAAAAATGACCACACGAGCCAAAGAATAAAACAGACCCGTCACCAAACACGGCAGTTATCAGTAAAACCCATCAGCAAAAATAAAAACGCAGCCCCTCAAAACACTGAGGGTTTACACAGTGGTTGGCGCTGTATATATTACAAATACTGTATAAATGACCAGCCAGGTAATGCGCATGATTAAAATAACCAAGCGACAGCAGCAGGTACTCGACTTTATCCAGGCTGCCATTGAGGACACAGGCTTTCCGCCAACCCGTGCCGAAATCGCCCGCCAATTAGGGTTCAAATCACCCAATGCTGCCGAAGATCACCTCAAAGCACTTGCGCGTAAAGGTGCGATTGAAATCATGCCGGGGGCGTCTCGCGGCATTCGTATCACCAAGCCCCAACAATCCGGGTTGCCCGTCGTCGGTCGGGTTGCTGCTGGAGAGCCCATTTTGGCTCAGGAACACATTGAAGAATACTGCGAGTTACCGCCTGCTTTCTTCAAACCGGCCGCCGACTTTCTGCTCGAAGTCCAGGGCGATAGCATGAAAAAAATCGGCATTGTTGATGGCGATTACATCGCTGTCCATAAAACTGAAAATGCCCGGAACGGACAAATCATCGTGGCTCGGGTAGACAACGAAGTCACCGTTAAACGGTTTGAGAAACAGCGCAACAAGATCTTTCTTCACCCAGAGAATGACGCCTACCAGCCCATAGAGGTCAACTTGAAGGAACAGGAATTTTCCGTGGAAGGGCTTTACGTTGGTGTTGTCAGACGCACTCATTAATCCCGGACATTCCGGAGGAGTTACGCATGCAATCGTTGAGTTTTGCCAGCCATTCGTCCACATCACTGCACAACAATTCACCCGCAGCCACCGTAAAAGGTTGCCTGACCGAAATTGTGATCAGTGACGGCAGCGCTATTCAGCCGCTGCAACTGCTCTCGATCCTGGCACAATGCAATGCCAATCAGCGCTGGCTAACCTGGCTCAGCCCTAACCGTAAAATCAACAAACGCTGGCTGAAAAGTGTCGGACTGCAACACACCCCGGTGATTCATATCGATCTCTGCCACCAGAGTCAGTACGAACTCAGCATCAAGATTCTGGCCGCAGCGAATAGCCACATGATCATTGAATGGCTTGGAGAAGTATCCGAACAGGAAAGACGCGCGATCAAACAACACGCTATTGACAGCGCCAGTCAGGTTATTCTGCTGCGCAGGGAATGCAGCTGACCAAACAACCCTAAGGCAGCCTAGTGAATCCGATAATCAAGTGATTCCGGGCTGTCTTCTTTTTCCATCACTTCCGTACCTGCCAGCTCACCTACACGACGCAACGCCGCTTCCATCATCACCGATGCCACTTCCAGATGATGGTCATTCAGACTCAGCTTGGCGTCATCCGAAAAACGAATGCGCATCAGCGGCTCAGCCTCAGGTTCATCAATACGACGAAGCGCCACTTCGCCATTCGATAGCTCAATAATTTCAAATAAGCTGGCCATACGTCATTCCACAAAAAAGGCTGGGGAGTTTAACACAACCCAGCCCTCGTATTTCAAGCGCTAATCAGCTCTCATGGCGGTTATCCCGCTGACGATCGATCAGCTCATTTAATGCCTGATGCCAACGCATCACTTCATCCAGATCCGATTGGGTCGCGGTCGCAATTAACCCTGGATTCATCACGGCAGATGCCGAAGGCGGCCACCCCAATTGCTCGGTCGCGGATAAAAAACGTCCCAGCCAGGAAAACTCATCGTCGGCCAACAGGGCCAGCTCCCGCATTTCTCCCGTCACCAGTCTGGCTTCCTGCATCAACTGCGTGAGCGTCTCGACGCGAGTGGCCAGCGACACCGTCGCCCCCAGCTCGTTCAAATACGAACGATAAGCCGCCCATAAATGCTGCAACGCGGCTGTCTCCAGCGCTCTGGCCAATACATCCGGCATCGCCTCACGGGCTTGCTCTGCCAGTAATCGACTCTGATAGAGCTTTTCATTGGTAAACGGAAGCCACTGCGCCATAGAGTACTCCTGAGCTTAGAAATCCAGCGTTAAACCAACATGGAAGGTGTCGGCAAACTCGTAGTTATCCTTCACGTCTTCAATGCTGAGGCTGTTGTAACGGTAGCCGGTGTAAACACGCGCATTAGGAATGATGGCGTACTGCACACGCAGGTCACTATTGAACATGTTTTCAATGTCACCGAAGGACACCACATTCGGTGCAAAGTAGGCGTAACCGGCCACGCTGACGTCCTTGAATGGCAAGCCGTAACGGAACAAACCACCAATGGTCAAAGCACCACCGTCGTAATCATCCGATGTAAAACCGAATGCCTTGACGCCCACACCCAGATACAACGGGCTGTTTGGCTCGCGCACATTCACAACATGAACACCGGCACCCAGCATATTGCCATCATCGGTGTGATGCAGCGCAGACAGGTTCAGATGCAAACCGCTGTTCTGTTGCGCACCGTCGTAAGCAAGGCGTACGGCCTTGTCAGACAAATTCAGATCCAGAGAACCACCTGCGCTGGCACTGACAGCGATCAGGCTGCCCGCTACGGTTGTCATCAGGCCAGTCAGTTTCTTGCTAAGGCTCATAGTTTCTCCCAAATAATTCAGTTTCAAGTTGTGTCCAGAAAGTGAGACACCCTGGCAGATGACCTGACAGGGTGTCGAATCCGTACAGTGTAGCAGCCTGTCTGGAATCTGTTGATGACAGAAATCCACCACTACCCTGCACGGTTGTCCTATGAACGCTGTTCCGGGATGATTATTTCATCAGATCCAGCAACAGTTTGTTCAGACGCGTGACGTACTCCGCCGGTTGCTTCAACTGGCTGCCTTCTGCCAACTGAGCCTGAGCCAGAATCACTTCCGCCAGCTCCGCAAAACGGTCTTCGTCCTGCTCATTATCGAGACGATCAATCAGTGGGTGGGATGGATTCACTTCCAGCGTGAATTCCGCTTCCGGCACTTCCTGACCCGACGCTTCCAGCAAGCGACGCATATGACCGCCCATGTCGTACTCACCCACCACCAGACACGCTGGAGAATCGGTCAGACGAGACGTCACACGCACTTCTTTCACTTCGCCTTCAACGGCTTGCTGAATGCGCTCGATCAGATCCTTGTGGGTTTCCTGCAGCTCTTTCTGCTGCTCTTTTTCGGTCTCATCTGCCAGCTCATCCAGATCCAGTTCACCCTTGGTGACATCCTGGAAAGCATTGCCGTCGAAATCACGCAGGTGGCCAACCATCCACTCATCAACGCGGTCGGTCAGCAGCAGTACTTCGATGCCTTTCTGCTTGAAGTACTCCAGGTGCGGGCTGCCCAGAGCAGACGCGTAGCTGTCACCCGTGATGTAGTAGATTTTCTTCTGGCCTTCGCGCATGCGCTCCAGATACCCAGCCAGAGACACTTCCTGCTTGTCGCTGTCACTCTGGGTTGAAGCAAAGCGGAACAGACCCGCAATCTTGTCCTTGTTGCCCATGTCTTCAGCCGGGCCTTCTTTCAGCACCTCACCGAATTCATCCCAGAACGCCTGATATTTTTCGGCGTCGTTCTTGGCCAGCTTGGTCAGGGTATCCAGAACACGCTTGACCAGCGCCGCACGCATGCTGTCAACCTGCTTGTCCTGCTGCAGAATTTCACGCGAGACGTTCAGAGACAGATCATTGGAATCCAGCACACCCTTGACGAAGCGCAGGTACAACGGCAGGAACTGCTCGGCATCGTCCATAATAAAAACGCGCTGAACGTACAGTTTCAGGCCACGAGTGATGTCACGATTCCACATGTCGAAAGGCGCTTTCGACGGAATGTACAGCAGGCTGGTGTAATCCAGCTTGCCTTCCACGCGGTTGTGCATCCAGAGGGATGGCTCATTCCAGTCGTGGGAAATGTGCTTGTAGAATTCCTGATAGTCTTCGTCACTCAGATCCGACTTGGAACGCGTCCACATCGCCTGAGCCTGGTTCACGGCTTCCGGTACTTTCTTCTCTTCGCCGTCTTCGTCTTCCGTACCCACTTCCTGAGGCAGGAATACCGGCACAGCGATGTGATCCGAGTACTTCTTGATCAGGGAACGCAGACGGAAGTTATCAACAAACTCTTCTTCGCCGTCTTTCAGATGCAGAACAATGCGGGTACCGCGCTCGATCTTGGTGATCGGCTCAACGCTGAAGTCACCTTCACCCGCCGATTCCCAGCGAATGCCCTGATCGGCCTCTTCGCCAGCGCGGCGAGTCTCAACCGTTACCTTGTCAGCCACGATGAATGCGGAATAGAAACCCACACCAAACTGACCAATCAGCTGTGAATCTTTCTGCTGATCACCGCTCAGTTTGCTCAGGAATTCTGCCGTACCGGACTTGGCGATGGTGCCCAGATGCGTCACCACATCGTCCCGGTTCATGCCGATACCATTGTCATCAATGGTCAGGGTGCGAGCGTTTTCATCGAAATCGATGTACACCGCCAGATCGGCCTGACCTTCAAACAACTGGTCGTTCTGCAGTGCTTCAAAGCGCAGCTTGTCGCAGGCATCGGAAGCGTTTGAGATCAGCTCACGCAAGAAAATTTCCTTGTTGGAGTACAAGGAATGAATCATCAGGTGCAGCAATTGCTTGACTTCGGTTTTAAAGCCAAGGGTTTCTTTGCTGGCTTCGGTCATGGGTATCTCCTGTTACGTCGTATGCCGTAGAACACTGAACACAGTCTTACGGAAAACCGGGGGCACGCTCAGCAGTGGCCATGGACGGCTTCACTCCGGCGTGCTTTTCGTTGCGTAAACTAACTGGGGACACCCGCTCCTGATTTCAACTGTTTTTAACGTATTTTCGGCAAACTGCGACGTAAACGCCCCATCCGGGTCATCAACTGGCGGTCGTCTTTCAGATCCGTCACGATGGCCACAGAGTCCATGCCGGTCTTCACCACATCATCAATATTCTGATGCGTAATGCCGCCAATGCAGGTCGTGGGAATGTCGGCGTGTTGCTGCCGCCATTTCTGCAATCGTTTCAGGCCCAGTGGCGGGTATTTGAGTTCTTTGGACAAGGGTTTGTACACCGGGCCAAAGGCAATGTAGGAAGGATTCCAGTAACGCGCCCGGGCAATTTCCCAACGCGTGTGGGTGCTGATCCCCAATGCCAGACCCGCCGCTGCAATCTGAGTCAGATTGGCAGACGTCAGATCCTCCTGACCAAGATGCACGCCATAAGCACCCAACTCAGCGGCCAGTTGCCAGTCATCGTTGATGAACAGCGGCACACCGGCCTCCCGACACAGCTCAATCGCCACCTCGGCTTGCTCGCGGTGAGTATCATCTGGGTCTTTCACACGCCATTGCAACGTATCAATCCCTAATGACAACAACCGCTTGAGCCATTCCAGATTATCGACAATGCCATACAGCCCCAATGGCCGCTCCAGACGTGGAAACGCATGCTCTGGCACCGTATGAGAACCCGCCGGAGCAACCCGAATGGAAGCCGTGGAATCCGGCAATTGAGCAAAACAATTGTGATAACCCGACGTCCGCTCTGTGCTGTTTTCCAGACTTGCAGAGGCTGCACCCACCGCCATCAACACCGCATCGTAATGGCGCATCCCCCGCGCCAATCCGGCCGCCAACGCCGCTGAGCAGTGACAGCCCGTACCGTGTCCACTGTATGGCAAGCGTCGGTGCAACACACGAAATGCAGTTAATGCTTCCCGTTCCGGTTCTTCGTGATCACTGCCCGGTTTACCGAAGAACAGATCCGCCACTTCGTGATCATTGCCCTTGTCGCCTCCGGTGATCAGAATCGACGCTGGCCCCTTCGCCAGCAAACCCATCGCCACAGCACTGGGCAAGACATCATCCCCAACCTGCAGCAGCCAACATGCTTCCTTCCAGTTGGGCGTCAAGACAGTGACGTATTTGAGCAAGGCCATCAACTCCGGGAATGGCTTGTCCGCGCCTTCAAGACCACCACGAGTGGCTCCCAGCACCGGGTCCCAGATTACGGGGACGTGCCTCAGGCCTTCCAGCTTCAACAACAGCCAGGCGATCAGCTCAGGGTCATGGGGTAACCAGCCGATCTTGATCGCATCCGGTTCACCATCCACCATCGCGGCTTGCCACTGAAATTCCAGCATGCTGCGCGGCATCACCTCAACGCTGCCAACCCCACGACTGCTTTGCGCCGTTACCGCCGTTACCAGAGTGGAGCAATCTACATTCAGAACATGACTCATGGTCAGATCGGCCTGCAAACCGGCGCCCGCCGAGCTGTCAGATGCCGCCAGACTCCAGACCCGTGGTCGTTTGACCGGTGCCGACACCGTAATCCCAGCGGTTGTTGTATTCATGCTGATCGTCCTCCTGAAGACGTCACTATCATCCATCGTATTTACGGGGTCTGATGCCAGAAGGGCATACCAACCACCGGGGTCGAAGCCTGGGCGTTGTCGCGTTCGACCATCAACCCGGCGTTATAAGCGGTTCGTCCACTGCTCACGGCCATGGCAAACGCAGACGCCATGGCAACCGGATCAGGTGAACGCGCCACTGCGGTATTCAGCAGCACCGCATCAAATCCGGCTTCGAGTGCTTGTGCGGCCTGGGATGGTCGCCCCAACCCGGCATCAATGATGATCACCGCGTCGGGTAATCGTTCACGCAGCGTCAGCAAACCGGTCAGATTTTGCAGCCCGCGCCCAGTGCCAATCGGCGCGCCCCACGGCATTACCGCCGGACACCCTGCATCCAGCAAGCGCTGACACAACACCAGATCTTCGGTGCAGTACGGCAAGACCTTGAAGCCCTGATCGACCAGTTCCCGAGCGGCTTTCAACAACTCGAAAGGATCGGGCTGCAGCGTGTAATCATCACCAATCACTTCCAGCTTGATCCAGTCGGTATCAAACAGTTCCCGAGTCATATTGGCCAGTAATACCGCTTCCTTCGCGGTGGTACAGCCTGCAGTGTTGGGCAGCATCTTTGTCGAGCTGCTCGCCAGCCAGGATTCCAGATACTCCCAATGACCGTTGTCCGAGAGCTGTCTGGCCGTTTGGCGGCGCGCCGATGCCGTGACAAAACCCGGCTGACCCACTTTTAAAGCGTCCAGCATGCACTGCGGTGACGGATACATGCTGCTGCCGAGCCACAAACGGCTGCCAATGGATTCTCCCGCAATCCACAAGGGGTCATGAGTGGCCCCTGGCAATCGGTCATGATTTATAACAGGTTCCGTGACAGAAAACGTGTCGTTATTGCTCATATTGTTAGCCTCCGGTAATCACGCCCAGCACATCAATACAATCTCCACTGGCCAACGAGGTCGTGTTGTAATCTCGCGCAGACACCACAGTGCCATTCAGAGCCACGACCATGCGCCCCGGTTTTTCATGGTTCAAATAGCCTTGCTGCTCCAGCAACACGGACAGCAGTCGCACAGACTCAGGCAGAGCCTGCGTTTCACCATTGATCGAAATATTCACATTGCGTCCTGACATACTGCCTCCCCTTCAAACCAATCCAGCTGTGCCGCCAGCAACTCCAGCAATGCCGGAGCCAATAGATACCCATGGCGGAACAGACCGTTCACACGCACCACGCGGCCTTCAACCTGAATATCCGGGCAGTGATTCGGCAGAGCCGGACGCAAATTGGTGTTCATTTCCAGAATACTGGCTTCACCCAGGCGCGGACTGATGGTGTACAGCGCACTGAGCAACTCCAGTGACGAACGTACCGTCATAGGCGAACGGTCGTCCGACTCCAGCTCCGTCGCACCCAGGATGTAACGACCATTGCCCTTGGGCACCAAATACAGACGATAACGCGGATGCAGAAGCCGCACCGGGCGTTGAATGCGCACTTCATCGGATTGCACCCACACCACTTCACCACGCACCCCACGCAAGCCGGGCATATTGGGCTGCGCCCCAACTCCCCGCGTATCCAGATAGCCGTCTGCACGCAGTAATTCGCCCTCACAACGCCAGTCTTCACCATCAATATCAACCGAGACGCCATAACGCACGTCACCACCCAAGCGCTGAATCGTGCGATGCAAACTGCTCAGCATGGGGCGATTGGCCAGATGCCCTTCCGTGGGCATAAACACGCCTTGCTCGAAGCGCCCGGCCAGTTCCGGTTCCAGCTCTGCAATGCGATGACGGTCAACACACTCAACCGCCGCGTCATTAGCCAGACCACAGTGTGTCAGGTGATGTTGAAAGTCGTGCATTTCCGCCCGGTCTGACGGGTGCGCCACCAGCAAGCTGCCCTGTTGCTGGAAGCGATGCACTTCTCCCGAGTCGTCGCTCAATTGCCGCAACAGCTTCGGCCACAACGCCAATGAACGCTTGCCATGCTCGAATACGGCAGGGTCAGACACCGCCCGTTCACTGAACGGAGCCACCATGGCCGCAGCGGTATAGGCAGCCGATTCCGGCTGCCCTGGCTGACTGCGTTCCAGCAGCGTCACCCGATGTCCTGCCCGTGCCAACTGCCAACCTGCCAGACTGCCCATCAACCCGGCTCCGGCAATGATGAAATGTCGGCTGGCCATGGTTACGCCTCTTCCTGATATGGCTGGTAAATTTCGCTGCCCAGCTCGCGGAATTCTGCCGCTTTATCAGCCATGGCGGCATCACGTTTTTCCTGCGCATCCGCCGCGTCACGTACTTCCTGAGAGATTTTCATGGAGCAGAATTTCGGCCCACACATGGAGCAAAAATGCGCCACCTTGTGGCCTTCTTTCGGCAGGGTTTCATCGTGATAGGCGCGCGCCGTTTCCGGGTCAAGCGCGAGGTTGAACTGGTCTTCCCAACGGAACTCAAAGCGTGCCTTCGACATGGCATCATCGTGCATCTGCGCACCCGGCAAGCCCTTGGCCAGATCAGCAGCATGCGCCGCAATCTTGTACGTAATCAGACCCTGTTTGACGTCTTCCTTGTTCGGCAAACCCAGATGCTCTTTCGGCGTGACGTAACACAGCATGGCACAGCCGTACCAGCCAATCAGCGCTGCACCGATACCGGACGTGAAGTGGTCATAACCCGGCGCAATGTCCGTCGTCAGTGGGCCAAGGGTATAGAACGGTGCTTCATCACAGTGCTTGAGTTGCTCGTCCATATTGGCCTTGATCAGGTGCATGGGCACATGACCGGGGCCTTCGATAAAGGTCTGCACGTCGTGTTTCCAGGCAATCTGGGTCAGCTCTCCCAAAGTCCGCAGCTCGGCAAACTGGGCTTCGTCGTTGGCATCCGCCACCGAACCCGGACGCAGGCCATCGCCGAGCGAGAAGCACACGTCGTAGGCCTTCATGATGTGGCAGATTTCCTCAAAATGGGTATAGAGGAAACTCTCTTCATGATGCGCCAGACACCATTTGGCCATGATGGAACCACCACGACTCACGATACCCGTGACACGCTTGGCGGTCAGAGGCACGTGTGCCAAACGCACACCGGCATGAATGGTGAAGTAATCCACTCCCTGCTCGGCCTGCTCAATCAGAGTGTCGCGGAACAGCTCCCAGGTCAGGTCTTCGGCAATGCCATTGCACTTTTCTAACGCCTGATACAGAGGCACCGTGCCGATGGGCACCGGCGAGTTACGGATGATCCATTCGCGGGTTTCGTGGATGTTCTTGCCGGTGGACAAATCCATCACTGTATCCGCGCCCCAGTGGGTTGACCACACCAGTTTTTCAACTTCTTCAGCAATCGACGATGACACTGCCGAGTTACCGATATTGGCGTTGACCTTTGTGCGGAAATTACGGCCAATGATCATTGGCTCAGATTCTAGATGGTTGATGTTGTTCGGGATCACCGCTCGGCCACGGGCCACTTCAGAACGGACAAACTCCGGCGTAATCACGTCCGGGATATTCGCGCCCCAGGATTGGCCCGGATGCTGACGTTCCATGGCTTCCGCCAGTTGTGTCTTGCTGTAACCGAGGTTTTCACGCGCGGCGATGTATTCCATTTCCGGGGTAATAATGCCCTGACGTGCGTAGTGCAACTGGGTCACGTTCTTGCCTGCTTTGGCCTTGCGGGCCGGACGCTGGCGCTGCATCCGCCAGTCGGCGTAACGCAAATCCTGCTCACGACCGATGGTGAAATGCGACTCGGACTGAGCCAGTTCTACAGTGTCATCACGGCCCACAACCCAATCTTCCCGCAAAGGTGGCAAGCCTTTGTTCAAATCGAGATCCACACTCACATCGGTGTAAGGGCCAGACGTGTCGTATACACGAACGGGCAGGTTTGCTTCCGTGGTGCCATCCGGCTTCTGGGTCGGCGACAAGGTAATGTGCCGCTGGCCGATGGCCAGATTCAGGGTTTGCTCGCCTTGGGAACAAGTCAGATTCACGTACTGTTTGCTGGATTCCTGATAGCTCAGACGTTTCAGGTCGGCCTGCGCCAACGGTGAATCCGATGAAGATAAAGAGTGAATTTCAGATGTATCAGCCATGCTCGACTCCGATCATTAACGATGGGATCAGGCAGGCAGCGAGTAACAAAAGGAAGGTGGCGGTCGGCAGAATATCAGGACTGATGGCCAACCAATCCGCATCCTTGGAAGTTTCCAGAGCCAGAACAAAGCCTGAGCGGCTGCGACTCGAATGCGGATTTCCTTTCTGTTCCCTACGCTGGCACTAACCAGATCAGGTTCAACGGGATCCGCACTTGCGATCTCAGCCTGTTTACTTCAGGCACCCCGACAGAATATGAGCCTGCAGGCTAACGCTGTTTTAAGAGCGTGGCAAGTGTTCAGGGGGATGGGACAGTTGGATTAATGTGACCGGAACCTGACAGAGGCCAATTACTTGGCATGAGTTATACGTTCAATTTTTTCACGGATCGCATCACAGACAAATGCATTCAAGCTTTGCCCATCAGCAGCAAAAACTGCCGCACGGTGCAGTTCTTCCCCCGTTCTGATGTTAAAGGAACCCTTACAAGGCTGTTGAGGCTCGCGGCCAAGCTCTTCGCAGGAAAGCAGATATTCATCAACCGAACGACGAAATTCATGTTCAAGTTCTTTGACGGTTGTCGCCTCGTAAGTAACGGTGTCTCTGATAAAAGCCAGCTTCCCAAACAACGTATTGCTTTCCAGTTCTGGCTCAATTGTTCCCAAGTAGTTTTTGTACCGCAAATAAGTCATAACCAGCCCTCTTGTTTCAGATGAGCCTTGACTGATTTCAAAGCTCCACCCTTCAGTTCATTTTCAGGGTGAGGTTTATGCAGCAACAGCAATGCATCCCTGCCTTTATGATAAAAGCGAACTCTGGAGCCGCTCATTTCCTTCTTTTCATAACCAAGCTGAGTTAACAATGTGACCAACTCATTCCAGGGAAAAACCTTCCTTGCAACTCCCAGCTTTCCCAGCAACTTATCCTGTTTACCCATTATTGCGCCTGCCGTCACCCAGTTCAGTAAAGTCTAATGTTACAACACCCACCCTGCAACTAAAATTAGTTGCAGGGTAAAAATACAAAAGAATATGCTTGCGATCAGGTCTCAACGCCCTTGCTCCACCAACCTTTTGCGGGTCTTATCAGCCAAAGCTGTCACCACCGAGCGATCACCCGCTTTTACTTTGGCCAACCATGAATACAGCCCTTCATCGGTGTGGCTAAACACCGCTGAAACCGCGCTTTTGGCCCCCCGATAATTGTCAACATTCTGCTCTTTGTTATCCGTCCAGAACTGCCCCGGAGCCGTCAGGCCAACGACCCGATCAAACTCAGATAAGCCAATCGAACCTGGCGTGTAATACTTCGTCCGATGGTCTACCTGCATGGCCACGCCTTCATCGAACCAGGTTGGAATATCGAACTGACGCTTCCAGTAACCGACGCGCTCAACCACTTCAGCATGCACCAGTTCGTGTGCCGTAACGTCGATATTTCCACCTTGGTAACTCAACAGCAAATAACTGCCCCATGGAACGAATAACAAGGTACCCGGTACATCGTAAAGGCCAAATTCACGTTTTTCTTCCGGGCTGGACAGCACAACCACCACCGGCTCAGCCACCGGATCGCCATAGCGTTCAGCTATACGTTCACGGGCCGACTTCAATAACGAAGCAACCGTTTTTTCATCAGCGGGAGAGAGATTTTCAGAGAGGTAAATATTGCTATTCACAACGTGAAAATCGGAATAATCGATAAAGGCGAGACGCACAACATGAGCGTAACTGTAGGAAGCTCCGACCAAGGGCAGTATCAGAGTAACAATCAGATATTTGAGTGGTTTCATTGGTTTTCCTTTTCCAATTAATAGCGAACTTTATCAAATGATCCAAACTCAGCCCCGCAAGGTAACGGTGGCTGGGCGTTCCAAAAAAACGTGCTTGGATTTATTTATCATTTCACCATAAGAATCGACACTATTGACTTAGACTAATTCTTTGCTTTGTTGGCACAGTAACCACGCTCAATAGCCATACAGACTCGACATGATCCCAGCACAGCTTCACACCATTGCTTAGCACTTACTTGACCACATCGATTCCGAAGACTTTCACAAAAAATATCCAATAAACGATACCGACCTTATCTCCTCAACGCCATTTTTCACTCAAAAAATGCCATTTATTTTGACCAAAAATAGTTTTCTGAAACAGCAGAAATTGCTACTCTATCATATTATAAAAGATTAAAATTGATCATCCTCACAGGCGAACCTTTAAGTTATAACATCATTTAAAGACCCATAACATCCAGCTTCATATATACATCATTATGTTCTATCCCCAACCCGGAACTTCCATTTAATTTCAGCTTGTAACATCGATCTTCTACTAATACATAAGGAATATTTAATTCACCAGTGGCTTCATCATATGTAGCTGGCTTCAATTCTTCTTGCGTTCCACACGCTCCATAAGTTGATGATATTGCTCCTATAGCATCAATATCAGCACCAGCCCATGGAGAGCCACTTTGAATTGGCAATCGGTCAACAACCTTCACAAATGAGTAAGATACACCAACTTCGACTCCTTGGCCTATATACTCATCAATATCAATACCACCAGTTCCCCCTTGAGTCGTTCCAACCGATATCCAATCAACCCCAGACTGACTAATATACACATCTATCGGTTCTAACTTCCCTCCTATTTCAAAGATCCATAAGTCATTTAAAGAATTGCCAGAAGATGTTAATGCATTATTGGTGAATTGAACGATCAATTCACCACCATCCCCCAACGACAGAGCTTCAGGAACACCTCCAGAAACATGATCAGGAAGCCCTATGACATTTTCCACATTAACATATGGTGAAAAAGCATTACCACCTGGCTTAAACTCAACAACTCGATCTGCAAATGATATTACGCCATCAGGAAATTCAACACCATTCACTTCTAGGCCATTGCACGAAAAGGGGAAAACAATTAAAAAAACACTCCAGTTCTATTCACTTCCATTCCTTTTTATATGTAAATATTTCAATAAATTCATAATTTAAAAATCAAATAAAACTCAGAAAAACATCTATATTTTGAAGCCTTTCCTACCGATCAAAATCCTACACACACCTACAAAACCAAGCAACCTTTTACGACAAATTACTGCTTTTTTCTTGACTTGACTATCAAAATCCAAAAACACAGCACCTCAAATGCAACCCGCCTCGCAGTACAGCGCGAGGCTTATTACTCTTCCTTGGCTCCTTGTGATGAGCGCGGCTCACTCACTCGGCAGGTGATTGCGTATCTCGGATGCCATCAGGTAGTGCGCGCGTGCGGTGGCTATCGGTTCGCGGCGATGTCGCTGCCAGGCAGTAACGGAGACATTGGCCACCCGGTTGCCTTGCCGCCAGACCTGGCACTCGGCGTAGGTATCCTGATGGCGGCCAGCGCGTAAATAGTCGAGTGAGAAATCGACCATCTTCGGCATCACAATGGGATCGGAGCGCAGCAACAATTCCAGCGACGCCGCCAGCTCCATAAAGCCGCCGATCACACCACCATGAATCGCAGGCAGCAGCGGATTACCGATGTTGTCCGGGTTGCGTGGCAGTTTGTAGAGCAGGTCGTCACCGAGCGCTTGCAGTTCCAGACCGATCAAGTTGGCGTAGGGAATTTCTTTTACGAAGGGTTGGTAATCGCCGGTTTTGCGGGCTTCCTGAATCAGGATTTCTACCCGCGATTGAGTCAGTGATTCACTCATGCGCCACCTCCGTTTTTCTTTGCATTATCAAAGGATGCCTTGAGCGCCTGAATGGCCGCACTGGCTTTTTGGGCTGCTTCGCCTTCCAGACGCATAAAAGTGGCTGAGCATTTGGCCACGACCACATCTTCAGCGTGTGCCTGCACCACGGTGCATTCGGTAAATACAACGGATTTTGACGTGCGCGATACACGGGCATAGGCCAGCAAGTCTTCTCCGGCTCGAGCGGGGTTCATATAGTCAATGCGAAGGTCGAGTGTCGGGCACAGGCCCGGCTCTGGCAGAGAGAGAATCGCCGCCGCGCCGCTGGCGCTGTCCATCAGCGTGGTCAGGCTGCCGCCGTGAACAGCTCCGGTTTCCGGGTTGCCGACAATGGCGAGTTGATACGGCAAACGCATCACCAACGTATCGTCGGTCACGTCTTCTACCGACATACCCAGCAATCGGCAGTGCGGCAAAATGGCCAGAATATGGGTCGCTATGATCCGCTTTTCCTCCAGTGAGGACGGCCATCCCGGCGTTTGGGTGTTGTTATTATTGGTCATATGCAGTGTGATCTCCTGTCTTTGTGGATCATCATCCTCAAATTAGTGCCCAGATAACACAATAGAAATTCCCAAAAGGCAACCATAACCCTTTCCTCTCTCAACAGCTTCACACTCCTGTCACCGTCCCGGCCTATGGTCGTGGCATGTGTGGCCAGCCAAAACAGCAAGAGAGAACCGGGTGAGCAATCCAGCAAATACCGCAACATCACAGCGTTCGACTGAAACCCACTGGTGGAAACAGGGAGTGGTCTATCAGATTTATCCGCGCAGTTTTCAGGACGCCAATGACGATGGCATCGGCGACCTTCGAGGACTGATCGAACGGCTGGATTATCTGAATGACGGCACCGAGCAATCGCTGGGCGTGGATGCCATCTGGCTGTCGCCGGTATTTGAATCTCCCATGGCCGACTTTGGTTACGACATCAGCGATTACCGGGCGATTGATCCGGTATTTGGCTCCATGGAAGACTTCGACGCGCTACTGAGCGCCGCCCACCAGCGTGATATTCGTATCGTGATTGATCTGGTGCTGAATCACACCTCCAGCCTGCATCCCTGGTTTATCGAGAGTGCCGATGCCGAGTCAGAGAAAGCCGACTGGTACCTCTGGTACGAAGGCGAAGAGCCACCGAACAACTGGTTAAGCTGCTTTGGCGGCACTGGCTGGAGCTGGCACAACACACGCAAAGCCTGGTATTTCCATTCCTTTTTGCCCGAACAACCGGATCTGAACTGGCGCAACCCGGCGGTTAAACAAGCCATTCGCGAGATGATGGAATTCTGGCTCGATAAAGGTGTGGACGGCTTCCGACTGGACGTGGCCAACCTGTATTTCAAGAGTGCCGGACTGGAATCCAACCCGGTGGATGTTTTCCGCATTGGTCGCCCTTACGACCGCCAGCTTCACCGTTACGACCGCGACCAGCCCGAGCTGCACGCCCTGTATCGGGAGATGCGCCAGTGGGTCGATGCCTATGATGACCGCATGATGGTCGGTGAAATCATGATTGCCGACATCGACAACGCCACCATCCCGGCCAGTTATTGCGGCAATAACGACCAACTGCATCTGACGTTCAACTTTGAGATGCTGCGCGCACCGTTCGATGCCAGCACGTTTCGCCAGATCATCGCCAAATGGATCGATCTGCTTGGCCCGGAGAACTGGCCCAATTACACGCTCTCGAATCACGACGTCAAACGCCACGTGTTCCGCTACGGAACTGGCCCTGGCGGCCACCAGCGTGCTCGTCTGGCGGCCTGTTTGCTGCTGACCGTGCGCGGTACGCCTTTCCTCTATTATGGCGAGGAAATCGGCATGCCGGAACAGCGCGTCGCTCGTGACGACATTCAAGACCCGGTGGGCAAGTATTACTGGCCGCTGTATCCGGGCCGCGATGGTTGCCGCCGTCCGATGATGTGGAATTACCCCAACAATCACTTTACCCAGGGCACCAGTTGGCTGCCGGATGAGCCGGTTGCAGGCCATAGTGTGAGCCAGCAAACCAACGACCCGAACAGCTTGCTGAGCTGGTATCGAAAGCTGATCTGGCTGCGCAAGCGCACGCCTGCTCTGAATAAGGGTGACGTGCAATTGCTGGACAGCGATGAGGAATTATTGGTCTACGAGCGCCGCCATCTGGCCAAACGCATGCTGATTTTGCTGAACTTCAGCGCCAATTGCCGCACCTTCCCGCTCGATGAAGAGAGCATCGCCCAATGCCTGGCCAACAGCGATGTGGATAATCCGTCATTGCACTACGAACACAACGAACTGATGCTCGGTGGTTATCAGGCGCTGGTGCTGGAACTGTACCCGGACTGAGGTGCGTTCTCTTTCGTGCAAACTCTGGAAATAGCGACATACTATGTAAAGGCTCGTTACAACCAAGACACAGGCATGAAATCAGAAAACGCGGTACTCGACACCCATTTACAACCCATCTTTGACGCCACACCGGTGCCCATGGTGCTGTCACGCCCGGATGGTTCCTTTGAATACGTCAACCCGGCGTTTCTCGATATGCTGGGCTATACCGAACAAGAGTGTTACGCCGACGGTCTGATCATTTCTCACCCCGATGACGTCGCTCTTAATCGTCAGGTGCGTCAGTCATTGATGAAACGCCCGTTCACTCCGGTGATTGTTGAAAAACGCTACCTCCACAAATCTGGCAAGGTCATCCCCGGCCTTCTGACCATTGTGGCCCAGCCAGATGAACAACGGCGGGTACAGCGCTTTATCGCCCAGATCGTCAACCTGGAACAGCAGAAGCAGACCGAACATGCGCTGCAGCGATTCCGCACGCTGATTCAGCAATCCAACGATGCCATGTTTGTGATCCGGGCCGAGGATGCCCGCATTCTGGAAGTGAACAACAAGGTGTCCGAGGTACTGGGTTACAGTCAGGAAGAACTGCTGACTCTGTGCATCATGGACATCGAAGCCACCCTGTCCTCTCTTACTCAGTGGCAAGCACACATTGACCACTTGCGTTGTCATAAAACCGGCGTGGTGGAGGGTCAGCATGTCCGCAAGAATGGCTCGACCCTGCCGGTGGAAGTCAGCATCAGTTACGTTGAACAGGATCATCAGGAATACATCGTTGCGCTGGCCCGCGATCTGACCGAACGCAAACGCAATGAGGCCATCATCTGGCAACAGGGCAATTTCGATGCCCTGACCGGGCTACCGAATCGCTGGCTTCTGACCAACACGCTGGAACAATCCACCACAGAGGCGGCCCGCAAACAGCAGCGGCTGGTGGTGATGAGCCTGGATCTGGACTTCTTCAAACAGGTGAACGATTCCTTTGGCCACCTGACCGGCGACCAGTTGCTGGTACAAGCAGCACAGCGCATTCAGCATTGCCTGCGGGCAGAAGACACTGTGGCTCGAATGGGCGGCGATGAATTCACGCTGATTTTACCCGCTCCCAACAACCTGAATGACATTGATCGCATTGCGACCCATATCATCAACACACTGTCTGACCCGTTCGAATTGCATCAGAGTCGCGTCTATATTTCCGCCAGCATTGGCATCAGTGTCTATCCCGACGATGCCCACACGCCGGATGGCCTGATGCAAACCAGTGATCAGGCGCTGTATTCTGCCAAACAGGAAGGCCGACGACGCTACCGTTACTTCACGCCGTCCATGCAGCGCATTTCCGAACGCAAGAACTGGCTGCGCATGGCACTGCGCGAATGCCTGTCACACCACCAGCTCTCGCTGGTATACCAGCCCATTGTGCGCCTGAGTGATCGCAGTCTGGCCCTGGCCGAAGCCTTGCTGCGCTGGCAGCATCCCCAGAAAGGGGCCATCACCCCACAAGAGTTCATCAGTGTGGCGGAAGAGAACGGCACCATCTGCGACATCGGTGACTGGGTCTTCAAACAAGCGCTGTCGGAGTTGCAGCAACACCAACAACAATTACCTGACGACTTTTTACTGTCCATCAACTCTTCGCCCATACAATTTCGCAGCAACAACAAAACCAACCTGCTGAAATGGCGCGACATCCTGCGCGAACACCACACCACCGGCCATCACATGATTGTGGAGATCACCGAAGGCGTCACCATGGATCTGGACGACGGTGCCAGCGATATTTTGAATGTACTGCGAGCCGCCGGGTTTCGTATCGCTATTGACGACTTTGGCACCGGCTATTCCTCGCTGACCTATCTGCGACGACTGAACATGGATTACCTGAAAATCGACAAGGCGTTTGTGGCTGAAATCACCTCCAATGCCGAAGATCTGGCGCTGTGTGAAGCCATGATTGTAATGGCGCACAAACTCGGTATGAAAGTCATTGCTGAAGGCATTGAAACCGCCGAGCAAGCGGACATCCTGACTCTGGCCGGGTGCGATTACGGTCAGGGTTATTACTTCTCCCGGCCAACCAGTATGGACACCATCGTTCAACGGTATACCTGAATCTATGAGGCGCTTCATAAGCCTCTCAGGAACACCGCAGACAATACGTGCAAAGTTCTCAAAAACCGATGCCATTAATCGCAACTGCTGGGGACTATGTCGCCTCCCTGTGTTCCACTGAGAGAACAAAGCAATCGTATTTCAGACAATTGTTGCCGGAACTTATTGTGCTTAAGGTAGCGGCCTTCATGATCAGGAGGTTCGCATGCAACGTACCAACCCCATTTTTATTGCTGCTGTTTTCAGCTCGCTGGTTTTATCTGGCTGTTCACAGCCCGAGCCTCCAGCTCAGGCGGGTGGCCCCGGTGCCATGCCGCCACAACCCATTGATGTCGCTCAGGTGATTGCTGCCGAAGTCGTTGATTGGGCACAGTTCACGACTCGTCTGGAGGCACCGCGTCAGGTTGAACTGCGCCCACGTGTCAGCGGCGTGATTGAATCCATCGAATTCACCGAAGGTGCACTGGTCAAGAAAGGCGACTTGCTGGTGAAACTCGATGCTCGCCCGTTTGAAGCCGACGTTGCCCGCCATGAAGCCGAAGTCGCTTCCGCTCAGGCGGCGCTGGATCAGGCCAAACTGGAAGCCGAACGGGCCACCAGTCTGAAAAGCTCCCGCGCCATTTCTACCGAGGCCGCTCAGGCACGTCAGTTTCTGGCATCACAGCGTCGGGCCGAGGTGGCTTCTGCCCAGGCAGAGCTGAAAACCGCGCGCCTGAATCTGGCCTACACCCGTATCAAGGCACCGATTTCAGGTCGTGTATCCCGCGCCTTTATCACTGAAGGCAACACCGTCGCTGCCGGAACCAGTGCACTGACGTCGCTGGTCTCCACCCGTCAGGTTCATGCTTACTTTGATGTGGACGAACGCACCTGGAACCAGACCTTTGGTGATATCACCGCCAACAGCCAACTGCCGGTCTATCTGCAGTTGAGCGGCGATGCCGATTTCAGCCATCAGGGCACACTGGACTTTATCGACAACCAGGTGAATACCAACACCGGTACGCTGCGTGTGCGTGCGGCCTTCAAGGTGGATTCACCGCAACTGCGCCCCGGAGCCTTTGCTCGCGTGCGTCTGGCTCCGACCAAAGCGGTTCGTCACGTACTGGTACCAGAGCGTTCCATCGGTACCGATCTGAAATACCGCTTCGTCCTGACTGTGGATGAGAACAACACCCTGCAATTCCGTCCGGTGACGCTGGGTCATCGCATTGGTGATCTGCGCGTGATCACGTCCGGTCTGACCGACGCCGACCGCATCGCCGCCAATGGCCCAGCTCGGGTTGGCCCCGGCATGCCGGTTGCGCCCACCATGGTCGAGATCGACACCAGCTTGATCTCTGACGCCCAGCCTGCGAGCCAGAAGACGGCAGAAACTGCCAACGGGGAGGGCTGATAACAGATGAAATTCAGCCATTTCTTCATTAACCGACCGATCTTCGCGGCGGTATTGTCGCTGCTGATTTTGATCGGTGGCAGCATCTCGCTGTTTCAGCTTCCGGTGAGCGAATACCCGGAAGTCGTGCCACCCACCGTGGTGGTCACGGCCAACTATCCGGGTGCCAACCCCAAGGTGATCAGCCACACCGTGGCGTCGCCGCTGGAGCAGGAAGTCAACGGCGTTGAGCGGATGTTGTACATGTCTTCTCAATCCACCGCCGACGGTCGTATGACACTGACCGTGACCTTTGAACTGGGCACCGACCTTGACCGCGCTCAGGTTCAGGTACAAAACCGCGTCAATAGCGCCTTGCCGCGCTTGCCGCAGGAAGTGCAGCGTCTGGGTGTGGTGGCCGAAAAGGCATCGCCCAACCTGACCATGGTGGTACATCTGTTCTCGCCCAATGGCACCCGTGAAACCAGCTATCTGGCCAACTACGCCGACATCAACGTGCTCGACGAACTGACCCGTATTCAGGGCGTCGGTAACGTCCGCATGTTCGGTGGCGGCGACTACTCCATGCGCCTGTGGCTAAACCCGGATGCGCTGGCCGAACGCAACCTGACTGCTGGTGATGTGGTGCTGGCCGTGCGCCAGCAAAACCGTCAGGTGGCTGCTGGTTCTCTCGGTGCCCAGCCGACCGTGCGTGAAAACCAGTTCCAGATTCTGCTCAATGTTCAGGGCCGTTTAAGCTCAGTTAAGGAATTTGAAGACATCGTTGTCAACGTTGGCGAACAGGGTGCCATTACCCGTCTGCGTGACGTAGCGCGAGTTGAACTGGGCGAGAATTTCTACTCACTGCGCTCACGCCTGGACGGCAAGCAAGCAGTAGCCATTCCGGTGTTCCAGCGCCCAGGTTCCAACGCCATTGAACTGTCGGATTCTGTTCGTGCGGCCATGGCCGGATTGGCAAAAACCTTCCCGCAGGATGTCTCCTACGAGATCGTTTACGACCCAACCGTGTTCGTTCGTGGTTCCATTGAAGCCGTGATTCACACACTACTGGAAGCCATTCTGTTGGTGGTGCTGGTGGTGATTCTGTTCCTGCAGACCTGGCGCGCCTCGATCATTCCACTGATTGCCGTGCCGGTTTCTCTGATTGGCACCTTTGCCGTGATGCAATGGCTCGGTGTGTCGATCAACACCCTCTCGCTGTTCGGACTGGTGCTGGCCATCGGCATCGTGGTGGATGACGCCATCGTGGTGGTCGAAAATGTCGAGCGGAACATCCGTGAAGGCCTGGAACCGATGGAAGCGACTCGCAAGGCCATGACCGAAGTCACCGGGCCGATCATCGCCATCGCGCTGGTACTGTTTGCGGTGTTTATTCCAACGGCCTTTATTCAGGGTTTGTCGGGTCAGTTTTACAAGCAGTTCGCGCTGACCATCACTATTTCGACGGCGATTTCTGCGTTTAATTCGCTGACATTGTCTCCTGCCCTGTCGGCCCTGCTGCTGAAAGGCCACGACAGCAAACCGGATATGCTGACCCGCATTATGAATACCCTGTTCGGTGCCTGGTTGTTCCGTCCGTTTAACAAACTGTTTGATGCCAGCTCCAACCTCTATGAAGGTCTGGTGCGTCGTCTGATTCGCTTTGGGGCCGTGGTGGGCATTCTGTACATCGGTCTGCTGGCGGCCACCAACGAGGTGTTTGATCGCGTACCGGGCGGCTTTATTCCGGCTCAGGACAAGCAATATCTGGTTGCTATGGCGCAGTTGCCGGACGCTTCCAGTCTGGATCGTACCGAGGCCGTCATTGCGCAAATGGAAGAAATTGCTCTGAACACGCCGGGCGTTGCCCACGCGGTATCGTTCCCCGGTTTGTCTGTGGCCGGATTTGTGAACGCCACCAACAGCGGCATCATGTTTCTGCCACTGGATGACTTCAAGGATCGTCAGGACCCCAGCCTGAGCGCCGGGGCCATTGCCGGTTCCCTGAACGCCCAGTTCTTCGCCATCGACGAAGCCTTTGTGGCGGTCTTCCCACCACCACCGATTCTGGGGCTGGGCACCACGGGTGGCTTCAAAGTGCAGTTGGAAGACCGCGATAACAAGGGCTTTGAAGCCTTGTTCAACGGCCTGCAAGCGGTACTGAACGAAGCGCGTCAAGATCCGGCTCTGGTCGGCTTGTTCTCGACCTTCCGTATTCAGGTGCCACAACTGGACATCACGGTTGACCGTGAACAGGCGCTGATTCAGGGCGTACCACTGCAAGAAGTGTTCGACGCGCTGCAAATCTATCTGGGTTCGATGTACGTCAACGACTTCAACCTGTTTGGCCGCACCTATCAGGTCAACGCCCAGGCGGATGCCAAGTACCGACTCGACCCCGAACAGGTGCTGCGACTGGAAGTGCGTAACGTGCGCGGTGATATGGTGCCTCTGGGGGCCGTGGTCACCATCAAGCCCACCACCGGCCCGGATCAGGTGACGCGCTACAACGGCTACCCCAGTGCCGAGCTGAATGGCTCACCGGCACCGGGTTACAGCTCGGATCAGGCGCAAGCGGCCATCGTCGCGGTGATGGAACGCACCCTGCCGGAAGGCATCACCTACGAATGGACGGAAGTGACCTACCAGCAGATTCTGGCGGGCAACACTATGCAGTACATTTTCCCGCTGGTGGTGCTGCTGGTATTCCTGGTGCTGGCTGCCCAGTATGAAAGCCTGACGCTGCCGTTGGCGATCATCCTGATCGTACCGATGACGATTCTGTCAGCGCTGCTGGGGGTGTATATGGACGGTGGCGATAACAACATCTTCACCCGAATTGCCTTGATCGTACTGGTCGCGCTGGCCTGCAAGAACGCCATTCTGATGGTGGAATTTGCACGGGATCGACGCGACCAGGGGCTGACGCGCCTCGACGCCATCCTCGAAGCCTGTCGTCTGCGACTGCGCCCGATCTTGATGACCTCCATCGCCTTTACTGCTGGTGTGGTGCCGCTGGTACTGGCAACAGGTGCAGGCTCCGAAATGCGACAAGCCATGGGTGTGGCCGTGTTCTACGGTATGCTCGGCGTGACCTTCTTCGGGCTGTTGTTTACACCGGTGTTCTATATGTTTATGACGGCGTTGGGTAAAAAGAAAGACGCTTGATTAAATGGTAAGAACAAAAAAGCCCCCGCATGAAAATGCGGGGGCTTTTTTATCAATTGCACTTATCGTATTTCAAGAAAAGAATATATTTCTTGAGCCTTTCCCTCATAGAATGAGTCTGGTTGATCTTTTATGATGCGTACCGTTTCAACTTGATAACCGAGTCCTAGCAAACTGGCCTTCAACTCTTTATAAAAGGATAGTTTTTCTCCATCAGGGCGAGCAGCACAAACAAGATATTTAAGATCAGCATATTTCTCAACAAACTCTTTCACAGAGTTCAATCCTTTTTCCTCCAGTGTTTGAGATAAAACACGCCCTTCTCTTTCTTCGATAGACTGTGATAAAACCCGACCATGACTGAAATTACGCTGCCGACCACTCAAACCAATCATTGGTTTAAAGTACTGATTAATTGTTCTGCTTTTTCCTACACAATGACTACCAACAACAATAACTGCTTTCTTCACCATCAAACTCCTTAAAATCCAGAAACAATATATTTCGACTCGAAAAACATAAAAACTCAATCATATCCAAGCTTGAGTTTTCTCTTTACTGGCTCCCACGCTCCTGCGTGGTATGCCTAATCATATCTACGTTCCCACGCCAGAGCATGGGAACGAGGTGTTAAGTCTCGACGCTCACATACTGACCAGATATCTGGCGGCAACACCCACCGCTCCAATCAGGAACGGTGTCAGATACACCCAGAGTTTGTACTTCAGAGACCTGGAGTAACCACACGGCGACAGCAATCCCCATTGGGCACTCAGGAAAATCAGGGCCACCAGCGCCAATTGAGTCTGGCTTCCAACGTGGGGGTCGACGGCTACCCAGAACCAGCAAACCGCCGCCAGCAGGTAAAGAACAACCGGGTGTATATAAGAGCGGAATGACTTGCTCGATTGTTCCTGTGTATCGCCTGCACTCATCGAATGTACCTCACCATATGCTCTAATATTTCTGCATGCACAAATTGAAATATGATGGGATTATGGGTGTTAGTTATGATCAGAGCCAGACTTGCAGACGGGGTTTTTCTGTATCAACAAACAGAAGGTGCATTACGCGTTTGCTAATGCACCTTGCCAAGCAGACATAACAGCCCCCACACGAACGCAGGGGCGAAGGGTTATCGTGCTGCTGTTTGTCCGGCAGGTTTCTGGGCGTTTCTGCCAGAACGACGTGGGCGAGATGGCTTGCGTGGCTGGCCTGTTCCCTTATTAGCTCCCCCACGATTGGATGAACCGGATGTATTTTTGGCTGCCGGTTTTTTGCGAGCAGACTGAGCACCTTGTGTGTGGTGTTCCGATTTGGGCTTTTTCGGTTTCTTCGGTCTGCGGGTTCTCAGTGGCAAGGAGTCTGGCACGTCGTTGACCGGATGGAAGCCATCCTGATAGTCGCGGCGAATTTCCATCTGGATCAGGCTTTCAATCGCACACAGTTCTTTGTGCTCGTCTGCACATACCAGAGATACGGCTTCGCCGGATGCGCCAGCACGCCCAGTACGGCCAATGCGGTGTACGTAATCTTCTGCCACAGCAGGCAGCTCGAAGTTAACCACGTGCGGAAGCTGGTCAATATCAATGCCTCGCGCTGCAATGTCCGTTGCAACCAGAACATTCACGGCCCCTGATTTAAAATCGGCCAGTGCTCGGGTACGTGCGCCCTGGCTTTTGTTGCCATGAATCGCTGCTGCCTTGACACCACCGGTTTCCAGATAGCGGGTTAAACGATTGGCTCCGTGTTTGGTGCGCATAAACACCAGTACCTGTTGCCACTTGTTATCGACGATCAGGCTCATCAGCAGCGCTGGCTTTTGCTTTTTATCGACCGGGTGCAGGTAATGCTCTACCAGACTGGTGGTGGTGTTGCGAGGGCTAACAGAGATTTCGACCGGGTTTTTAACCAACTGGCGGGCCAGGTCACGAATATCGTCAGAGAAGGTCGCAGAGAACAGCAAGCTCTGGCGTTGCTTGGGCAGGATGGCCATGATTTTTTTAATATCACGAATAAAGCCCATATCCAGCATGCGATCGGCTTCGTCCAGCACCAGTACTTCCAGGCGATTGAACTTCACAGCATTCTGGTTGTACAAATCCATCAGGCGTCCAGGTGTGGCCACCAGAATATCCGCCCCTTTGCGCAGTGCGATCATTTGCGGATTGATCTTGACGCCACCGTATACCACACAACTGCGCAGCGGCAGATTGCGTGAGTACTGCTCAACGTTGTCGGCAACCTGAGCAGCCAGCTCACGGGTTGGGGTCAGAATCAACGCACGTACCTGGTTGGCCTGAGCACGATCTCCTTGTGACAGCCGTTCCAGTATTGGCAGGGTAAATCCAGCGGTTTTTCCTGTACCGGTTTGTGCCGCTGCCATGACATCCTTGCCTTCCAGAATGGCGGGGATGGCTTGTGCCTGAACCGGAGTAGCAGAGGTGTATCCCTTGTCAGCAAGGGCTTTGAGAATGGCGGCGTTCAATTCGAGTGAATCGAAATTCATAATATGGGGAGACCCGGATTTTGTGGACTAAAACCGTCCATCCTACCTGAACCGGGGTTGGTAATCACTCTGTAACCTGTGGCTGGGCCAAAGAAGCGCATACGCGAGACATAAAAAAACCGGGCAAGCCCGGTTTTTTCTATTCTTCATCAGCCGACACAGAATTACAGGTCGTCGGCAGACTCAGACAGGTACTTGGCAACGCCTTCTGGAGAAGCCGTCATGCCTTTGTCACCCTTGTTCCAGCCAGCAGGACATACTTCGCCGTGCTCTTCGTGGAATTGCAGTGCTTCAACCAGGCGAACCAGCTCATCAATGTTACGACCCAGTGGCAGGTCATTGATGTTGGAAGCACGTACCAGGCCTTCCTTGTCGATCAGGAATGCGCCACGCAGTGCAACGCCGCCTGCAGTTTCAACGTCGTACGCCTTACAGATACCGTGATCCAGATCGGCAGCCATGGTGTACTTGACTGCACCGATGCCACCGTCTTCAACGCTGGTGTTACGCCATGCGTTGTGAGTGAAGTGAGAGTCGATGGATACAGAGATCACTTCAACACCCAGCTCTTCGAAGCGAGCCATACGCTTGTCCAGAGCGATCAGCTCGGATGGGCAAACAAAGGTGAAGTCCAGTGGGTAGAAGAATACCAGTGCGTACTTGCCCTTGGTCGCTTCGGCAAAGTTGTATTCGTTAACGATGGTGCCATCGCCCAGTACCGCAGGAACAGTAAAATCAGGGGCTTGCTTACCAACCAGAACGCTCATAGCTGTCACTCCATTTAATCGGGTTATTCGGCACATTGCCGTGTTTGACGTGATACTGCTTCATCATACAGGGCCACTTTGGCCAATCAACCATTCACGACACGCTTCCGGGGTCATGATTAGTTTTCTATATGACGGTCATAGTAGCGCCCTATTTTCTCACTCAAATCCTGGCTCCCACGAGGCATTACCCAACAGGCACCCACAACTGTTGATGGTTCAGGCACAAAAAAAGAGGCCGGAGCCTCTTTTTTCATGTCATATCAATAACAGGGCATCACTCAGCTGTGACGACGCTTGTTATTGTTGTGACCTTCTGGCTTGCGACCGCGAGGCGGACGCTTGTTAAAACCACCAGGCTTGCGACGGGCAGACGGTGATGGCGTACCCACATCGCCAGTGTATTTGCGAAGACCCAGAGACTGGCCACAAACACGGGTTTTTCTCAGCGTTTGCATCACGTCTTCTGGCATACCGGCTGGCAGATCAATCACGGCGTAGTGATCACCAATCTCAATATGACCAATGAAGGAACTTTCCAGATCTGCTTCGTTAGCAATGGCACCCACCAGGTTGCCCGGCTTCAGGCCATGGTCGTAGCCAATACCGACCAGGAAACGTTCCATTTCAACGTCTGGCTTGCCTTTCAACGGACGCGCATCGGCATCCGGCGCTTGCTTCTGACGGCCACCATCACGAGGTGTACGTTCTCTTGGCTCGCGCTCACGTTCACGACGCGGCGCAGCAGAGCGGTCATTCTCACTCAGGAACAAGGGCTTCTTGCCCTGATACAGAGCCGCAACAGCCGCTGCCAGATCAATGGCTTCAACCGGCTCTTCGCCACGCTCTGTCGCTTCAGCCTGAATGGATTCGATGATTTCGCGGAACAAGGTGTTCTTTTCCGGGTTCACCGCCGCCAGAATGCGTTCCTTGAAACGGTCGCGACGCTTGCTGTTCACTTCGTCTGCCGTCGGCAACTGCATTTCATCAATGCGCTGACGCGTGGCTTTTTCGATGTCGCGCAGCATGCGCTTTTCACGCCCACGAACAAAGGCAATCGTAGCACCGCTACGACCGGCACGGCCCGTACGACCGATACGGTGAACGTAGGATTCGGTATCTTGCGGGATATCGTAGTTAATAACGTGACTGATACGCTCAACATCCAGACCACGCGCCGCCACATCGGTCGCCACGATCATATCCAGAGTGCCTTGCTTCAGCTTCTCAACGGCTTTTTCTCGCAACTGCTGCGGAATATCACCGTTCAGAGGAGCACAACGGAAGCCGTTCTGCTGCATGAATTCTGCCACTTCTTCGGTTGCCTGCTTGGTGCGAACAAACACCATCATGGCGTCAAAGTCTTCAACTTCGGCAATGCGCAACAAGGCATCGTTCTTGTGCGCACCGGCAACAAACCAGTAACGCTGACTGATGTTCGCGTTAGTCGTCGTTTTGCCTTTGATTTTGACCTGAACCGGGTCTTTCAGATGCGTTTCAGCAACCTGCTGAATCTCACGCGGCATGGTCGCCGAGAACAACGCAACCTGACGCTTCGGTGGCGTGTGTTCCAGAATCCAGTTCACATCATCAATAAAGCCCATGCGCAGCATTTCGTCGGCTTCATCCAATACCACAGCCTTGACTTCATCCAGCTTCAGGCTGCCACGACGCAAGTGATCCATTACACGACCGGGCGTTCCAACAACCCACTGAGGGCCACGCTTGAGATCACGCAACTGGGAACCGTAATCGGCACCACCATAAATAGACGTCACACCCACATCCGGCACGAATTTGCTGTACGTGCGCACGGCTTCAGCAACCTGCTGAGCCAGTTCCCGCGTTGGGGCCAGTACCAGAACCTGCGGTACTTTCAAATCAGTTTGTGTGCGGGCCAATAATGGCAACGCGAATGCAGCGGTTTTACCCGTACCCGTCTGAGCCATGCCCAGAACATCCTGCCCTTGCAGCAGAGGTGGAATACTGTTCGCCTGAATCGGAGACGGTGCTTCGTAGCCCAGCTCGTCCAGTGAACGAAGAATAGAGAAAGGCAGGCCCAGGCTGGCAAATCCAGCGGGAGTGGTATCGGTCATAGTGTACCTTGAGCAGTCACAGAGGAAGGGCTTGGCCATGAAGATCAGAATGCGCCCGAAGCGAATAAAACACGCTATTTTCGGCGATCCCGGGAGCCGTTGCTGTGTGCATTTGGCCTGGCCCGACATGTACGGTTATTGAAAAGGGGCGCGATTGTACCCCAAAAGCAACGCTTTGGCTCGATTTTTTCAGATTGATTCAGCAGGATGCCTTTGAGGCGGACTCCACGTATAATCGCGGCCCTTTTAATCCGGATGTTCAGGAGATAAAACCATGCCAAATATCAATCAATACTTCGACGGCAAAGTGGCTTCCATTGCTCTGCAAACCGACACACTGCCTGCCACCGTGGGCGTGATGGAACCTGGCGAATACACCTTCGGCACCAGCCAGAACGAAGTGATGACCGTGATTTCCGGCGCACTGACCGTGCAGTTGCCAGGCAGCGACGAATGGAAGACATTCACCAAGGGTGAATCGTTCGACATCGCTGCGAACCAGAGCTTCAACGTCAAGCTGGACGCGGACTGCGCGTACTTCTGCACGTACGAATAAGCATTACAGCCCTGAGTCTGGCGCGCGATACGCCGCCAGCTCAATGGCTTCCAGCTTGCGTCCCAACAGCGCCACATGCCCGCGATACCGCTGATCACCCGTGGATGTAAACTCAAACTGATAGCAACGCCACAACGACCAGCCAGTTTTGCCCGGTCGGATGCGCATTTTCTCCAGCACCAGCGTATCGTCCAATAGCTGCAGCGCTTCCTGCTGACAACGACGCTTGACCACCTGCATTGCCTGTCCCTTCGCCGTCTGCTGCCAGGCCCAAGCCTGATACCCCAGCGCCAGCAATGCAAAGAAAAATATCCAGATCATAAAACGCGCATTTCCCAATTTAAAAAAGCACCATAGAACAGAACGCAGACGCTTAAAACAACAACAGGGCCCAAAAGGCCCCGTTGCATCAAACAGTGTGTGCTTCAAATCGTACGGATAAACGCACGGACAGCAACACGGCGAGAAAACCGCTTATTTTGCAGCGGCTTTCGCCTTTTGAATCCAGCCGTCAAAGGTGGACTGGTGAGCACGAATCCAGCCATCCACATGATTACGAATGGCCTTGGCGCTGTTCTCACCGCCTCGCATACGCAAGTTCTGCGCGCTGATGTCTGCAATGCTCAGGGTCATGACCTCAAACAAGCGATTCGCCGCAGGATTCGCCGCCAGAAACGCCTTATTGGCAACAACGTGCATGCTGTTTATCTGAAAGCCAAAGTCTGAACCATCGGCCAAACGAGTGGATGCACCGGCACGCTTGCCTGGCAAGGCGGAAAACGGCACCTGAATAAAGACGGTATCTTTACCCGGAACCAACACACCACTGACCCAATAAGGTGTCCAGGTGTAATACAGAATCGGCTTGCCCGCGCGGTAACGCGCGATGGTGTCAGCAATAATGGCCGCGTAAGAACCTTGATTGTGTGTAACCGTGTCACGCAAACCAAATTTGGTCAGCTGATGCTCAATGACTTTTTCGCAGCCCCAGCCCGGCGTACAACCGGTCAGATCGGCTTTACCATCGCCATTGGCATCAAATAATGCCGCCAGTTTGGGATCTTTCAACTGACCGATGTTGGTGATTTTGTACTGGTGAGCGGTTTTCTTATCAATCAGATAGCCCTGCAAGGCACCTGAAATGTACTGCCCCACTTTGGTCATTTTGGCAACGCCACCCGCATTGGTGAAAAACTCAGCGTGCAGAGGGTCCCAGTGAACCGCCATAAAGGTGGCGTCTCCATTGGCGATGGCCAAATGGCCCGCAGCGTAGTCCACTTCCTGAATGTCTTTGACCTGATACCCCAAGGCTTCCAGACCGCGAGCCACCAGCAGCGTCTGAAAGGTTTCTTCCGCCACGGTGCTTTGAACGGGCTGAATTGAAACGCCTTTTCCCGGCAAATCGGCAGATGCCGGAACGGCCGCAAACCCGAATACGAGGGCCAGCGCCAACTGAATAATCGGCTTCATTGTCTTACTCCTGAATGAATCAATATAAAATTATTTAAAAACGGCGGAACGTATCCAACCTACCGGGCCGCGCTCATACCACGCCACCCTTTGTTCAGCATCCGCCTGACTGTTCTGGGCAATCGTGTGAGTAAGCCGATCCAGCAAAATGGCCAACACGACAATGCCCACGCCACCGACCGTCGCCAGCCCCATATCCAGACGGCCAATCCCTCGCAATACCATTTGCCCCAGGCCGCCAACCGCGATCATGGACGCAATCACCACCATGGACAGAGCCATCATCAGCGTCTGGTTCACACCCGCCATGATGGTGGGTAACGCCAATGGAAATTGCACCCGCCACAGCAGTTGATGACGATTGCATCCAAACGCATGCGCCGCTTCCACCAGGTCTTCCGGCACCTGACGAATCCCCAGGTTGGTCAACCGCACCACCGGCGGCAGCGCAAAAATAATCGTCACCACCACACCGGGAACATTGCCGATACCAAACAGCATCACCACCGGCACCAGATACACAAACGCCGGTGTGGTCTGCATGGCATCCAGCATTGGTCGTACAATTTTGACCAGCGAATCACTTCTTGAAAGTGCGATCCCCAGCGGAATCCCCACCAGCAAGCAGAAGCTGACGGACGTCAACACCAGCGCCAGAGTCACCATCAGCTCGCTCCAGACACCGATCAACCCCACCAGCAACAAGGAACCAAAGGTAAAAAGCCCCATCTTGCGGCTGGCAAACTGCCACGACAAAACGGCCAGCAACACCAGCATCACAGGAGATGGCACGGCCAGCAGGGCTTCTTCAAATCCGGTCAGGGTGGCATCGACAGGCCAGCGAATGGCCTGAAACAGGGGCCGAAAATGCTCCACGACCCAGGTCAACATCCACTCAACCCACTCCGCCAGTGGAATGATGGGTTCTTCAAACGGTGACATCCAATCAAAGGCGGCTTCAGGCTCTTCCTGAGCCAACCAATCACTGGATGCAACCGATGCCTGAGCAGCATCGTCCGGGCTGGTTTGAACCTCAGCCGATCCCCAGGGGTTCGCGGCAGGCGCAGACTCTGTTTCAGATCCGGCTGATGAATCAGAAGCAGATGCCCATGGATTGCTAGCCGCAGTTTCTGGCGCAATGGATTCTGTCGTAGCGGTTTCTGACGCAGAATCGGCATCCGTCGGGGCCGCACCCGATTGCTGAGCTTGACTCCAGGGGTTCATGCGGCACCCTCCATCTCAGCCATCAATTTGCTTTCGCTCGCAGCCAACTGACGCAAGACAGAGCTGGCATCCACGACACCGGCAACACGACCTTCAGAACACACCACTGGCAGTGGCAAATCACTGCCTCCCACCTTGCCCAGAATGTCGTTTAATGGCGCATCGGAAACCAGCGCTTCAACGGGCTGCATCACCGCACCCAGCGCATCACCGGAACCATTCACACGGCGAAGCGTGGCCTGATCAACCATGCCCATCACATCGCCACTGCCCGGCGTTACCACCACAGCGGTTTCTGAATGAGCACTGATCATTCGCGCCAGCGCCTCGGCAGGCACCACGTCAGACGACAACACTACGGCGTCGTAAGCCGCATCGCGCGCCGTTGCAACCTTGCCCAGATCAACATCATTAAAGAAGGAAGCAACGTAATCGCTGGCCGGATTATTCAGAATTTCATCGGGAGTGCCGACCTGAACCACTACGCCGTCTTGCATAATGGCAATGCGATCGCCGATTCGGATCGCTTCATCCAGATCATGGGAAATAAAGACAATAGTGCGCTGTTCCTGATGCTGCAATGCCAGCAACTGATCCTGCATTTCGCGTCGAATCAGAGGATCAAGCGCCGAAAACGCTTCATCCATCAGCAAGATATCGGGATCATTGGCCAAAGCCCGAGCCAGCCCCACTCGCTGCTTCATCCCGCCGGATAAAGACGAAGGCGACGCCGTCTCCCACTGCGCCAGACCAACCTGAGCCAGCGCCTGGCGAGCACGATCAATGCGAGAACCTTCATCCACACCCGCCACCTCCAGGCCAAATGCGGCATTCTCAAGCACCGACATGTGCGGCATCAGGGCGAAACTCTGAAATACCATGGCAATCTTGCTGCGCCGAACTTGCTGCAAGCGTTCTTCGGTCATGCTGGCAACGTCTTCGTTGTCAATCAGCACCTGCCCGGAAGACGGTTCAATCAGCCGGTTCAGCAACCGTACCAATGTGGATTTACCGGAGCCGGACAGCCCCATGACTACGAAGATCTCGCCTTTCAGGACATCGAACGAGGCATCCCGAACCCCCAACGTACACCCGGTTTCAGCCAGAATCTGATCCTTGGCTATTCCTTCCTGACCCATGGCCAGCGCTTTATCGGTGCTCTCCCCAAAGACCTTGTACAGGTTTTTGAGCGACAACTTCACTTCAGAGTGTTCAGACATGTGTACCTGGCAAACAAAAAATACCGCCGAAGTATAATCTTTTGAGTACTTAAGATTACAACTCTAACGATCCATTAAAGTGTCACATGGTTAACTGGCTCCCTGACTTGAGGCAATCAACCCTCCTTTCGTCAAGCAAAGCGGGCAAAGCCTGTTCAATAAGCAATCTGTACAGCAGCAAAACCAGATCAAATGCTTTGATATCAAAATATTAGAATTCAATGAATCGAAAGCAGCCAGCTCTCCCCAGCCCTACGACAACCGTGCAGCCATAACAAAAGCGCCTGCAAAGAAGCCGCCAGTCGGCTATGATTAGCCGTTTTTTCGTCCAGGAGACTTCCTTTATGCCCAGAGCCTGCGCACGCCATATTCTGGTCAAAACACGCGAACAAGCCGATCGTCTCAAAGCCGAATTGGACAAGGGGGCGGACTTCAGCAAACTGGCACGAAAACACTCCCAATGCCCATCCAAACGGGACGGCGGCAGCCTGGGGGAATTCAATAAAGGCGAGATGGTGAAAGCCTTTGATGACGTTGTCTTTAAAGGCCCACTGTTAAAGGTTCAAGGCCCGATTAAAACCCGCTTCGGCTATCACCTGATCGAAACCATCTATCGCAACTGATCCCACGCCTTCTTACCCAGCGAGTCACATTGCCATGCTTCAAGCCGGACAATTTCACACCCTGACCGTCATCGACCAGCAGCCACAAGGCTTCTACCTGGACGATGGCTTTGATGGCCGCCTTCTGCTGCCCAACCGCCATATTCCTGATGGTGCCCAGATCGGTGACTCCCTCAAGGTATTCGTCTACCTCGACTCCGATGATCGCCCCATCGCCACCAGCCAGCGGCCTCGCCTGCAGTTACACCAGGTGGGATTCCTTCAGGTGGCGGACGTGAATCGCACCGGAGCCTTTATGGACTGGGGACTGGCGAAGGATTTGTTCGTTCCCTTTGCAGAACAACTGCAACGCATGGAAGCTGGCCAAAGCTACGCCGTCTACCTGACGGAAGACAACACAGGTCGCCTGATCGGCAGCACCCGACTGAATCGCTTCATCAAGGATCAGATCACCAAAACCGACAGCGTCTGGAAACAGCAAGCTCCAACCACCCCGGAACTGAAAGCAGGCGATGCCGTAAAAATGCTGATCGTCCAGCAAACCGATTTGGGCTACAAGGCAGTCATCAATCACCGCTGGTGGGGCCTGATTCACCAGAGCGACGTGCGCACCGCCATTCGTCCTGGCCACAAGCTGGACGGTTACATCAAACGCATTCGGGAAGATGGCCGGGTTGACCTTGGATTGGAGCCGCCGGGACATCGCCGCGCCGCGCCGCTGGCCAATCGCATACTGACCAAACTGCAAGCCAACGGTGGCAGCCTTGGCCTCAGTGACCGCAGCTCGGCTGAATTGATTGAAATGCACTTTGGTGTCAGCAAGCGGGTGTTCAAAATGGCCATCGGCCAGCTCTATAAAGAGCGTAAGATTCGCATCGAACCCGATGCCATCCATCTGGCTGATCCAAATCAGAAAGAGCACAAGCCACGCCCAAACACCAAGCGTAACCACACCAATAAGCCGCGCACTCAAGCCGCCTCGACTGACAAGAAAAGCACAATAGCCTCATCAGATGAGCCAAAGGCTGCAACGGACAAGCCAGCCAGCAAGAAAGTCTGGAAGAATAATCGCGCCAAAACCTCACGCACACTGAGCCTGAAGCGCAAGTAACGCCAGAACGCCCTCCCGGAGTCTGTCATCGCCTTGACGACACCTACGACTCCGGGGCAATTCCAACGCCCTCACCCAATTCAAGACGACTGACTCATTTCCTACTGCTTCGATAGCCGCCCCTCCCCCATCACCAATAGCGACATCAAAGAAATTGCCTTTTACTGCATGCCCGATCAACGGATAGTGCTACCATGCTTTGACCCTAATTTTTATGATTTTTGTAACTCTTTGATTTCCAAAGGATTTCAGAAGCCATCAAATAAAAGGGTTAAACCACCCAGAATAGGGAAAGTTCTTTAAAAACAAACAGTTAAATAAATACTGCTACAGTTTACTGCCGCACAGGCAGCTTAGAAATACCACCGAGCGCTGTTGGCCACCATCACCGCGTTTACTGCCGCACAGGCAGCTTAGAAACTGAGCATCAAACGGTGCCAGCTCATCACAGGGTTTACTGCCGCACAGGCAGCTTAGAAAACGGCTACAGCCCACGTGCTCAGGTAGTGCGTGTTTACTGCCGCACAGGCAGCTTAGAAAAAGCTTATCATTAAGTAATCCTGTCAACTGACTGTTTACTGCCGCACAGGCAGCTTAGAAAAAGGAGTCTGATCGTTTAGTTAATGCCTATCCGTTTACTGCCGCACAGGCAGCTTAGAAATCTCTTTAATCCTGTCCAGACCATCTTCGTTGGTTTACTGCCGCACAGGCAGCTTAGAAACGCTTAGAATCTGGTAGCTATGGGCAGACTTGAGTTTACTGCCGCACAGGCAGCTTAGAAAACCACACGAAAAACACAGAGATAAAACCAGCAGAGAGAAGAACAAGAAAGTGCAGACCAAGACAACAACAACCAGAACAATGCACGAAGCGATAGATCCATACAGGCTGTATATTAGGCAGTGGTTCAGGAGAAATAAGAGAAGAATCTAACTGACTGAAATACAAGAATTTTTTGGTCGGGACGGAGTGATTCGAACACTCGACCCCCTGCACCCCATGCAGGTGCGCTACCAGGCTGCGCTACGCCCCGACACCAATGAAACAAGAAGTTTGTTTCAAGAGGCGCTGATTATACATAAGCATCTCAGGAATGGAAGTTAAAAAGGCCACTAAATAAAAAACTCAAGCAACCAATACAGTTACTTGAGTTCGTCACAATCTTCGACCCGGACTTTCAACTTCTGCCCCGGCTTAAAGGTAACAACACGGCGAGCAGAAATAGGAATCTCCTCGCCTGTTTTCGGGTTTCGACCAGGCCGCTGGCGCTTGTCACGCAAATCAAAATTGCCAAATCCCGACAACTTGACTTGCTCGTTGCGGCTCAGACTGTCGCGGATCTCTTCAAAAAAAAGATCCACCATGTCTTTTGCTTCACGCTTGTTAAGATCAAGCTCTTCAAACAACTTTTCCGCCAGCTCTGCTTTGGTCAAGGCACCCATGCTACCCTCTCAGCGTTGCTCCCGTGGTATCCGCCAGGTGAGACAATACAGCGTCCACGGAATCGTTCACTTCTTGGTCAGTAAGAGTGCGTGAAGGATGCTGCCAGGTCAAGCCCAGGGCCAGACTTTTTCTATTAATATCAATGCCTTTGCCCACATAAACGTCGAACAGGTTCACTTTTGTGAGACGCTCCCCAGCGGCTGATCGAATCTGTTCAAGCACGGTATCAACCGCCACTTCCTGATCCACAACCAGTGCCAGATCCCGACGCATTTCAGGGAATTTAGACAACTCTCCAAATGCAGGCACAGCGGTTTGACGCAGCACATCCAGATCAAACTGAACCAGATAAACGCTTTGTTTCAAACCCAGTGTTTTCTGGATGCTGGGATGCAACGCACCTATCCAGCCCATCGCCTGGCCGTTCTTTTCGATACGAGCAGACTGTCCAGGGTGCAAAGCAGGCAACGCATCCGGTACAAAGCGATAGTTGTCCTTGCCCGTGCGAGCCAACAAAGTTTCAACATCACCTTTGACATCAAAGAAGTCGATGGCTTCGGTAGAAGACGTCCAGGACTGCTCAAAACGCGCCCCGGTGACCACCATTGCCAGTGTTGGAATCTGCTTCAGGCCTTCGGCTGATGGCTCAAAGCGCAGGCCGGTCTCAAACAAGCGAACACGCGGCTGCTGACGTTTGAGGTTGTATTCAGCGGCTTTTAACAGCCCTGGCCACAAGGTGGTACGCATCACCGACATATCGCTGGAAATCGGGTTCAGCAGTGCCAAACCTTCCACTTCCGGGTCGATCAGTTTTTGCAGTTCTGGCTCAACAAAGCTGTAGGTCACGGCTTCGTGATAGCCACGCGCAATCATCACGCGACGCACATCGGCCATGGCCACCTGATCTTCCGGCGCAGAAGCCAGCGGCACGGCTGCCACAGGCGTCCGCACTGGCAGACGGTTGTAGCCATAGATGCGCGCCAGCTCTTCAATCAGATCGGCTTCAATCGACATGTCGAAGCGGTAGCTCGGTGCCTTGGCTGCCCAACCAGCTTCTGTTGTCGCAACATCCATACCCAGACGGGTAAGAATTTCAGCCACGTCAGCATCTTCAAAGGACAAGCCCAGAACACGAGTAATTCGCTCACGACGCAAGGTAATGTCAGCCGCCTGAGGCAGCTCAGCAGCAGAAGCTACTTCAACAATCGGGCCTGGCTGACCACCACAGATGTCCAGTACCAGAGCAGTTGCACGCTCCATCGCCTGACGTTGCAGTTCGTAGTCGACACCACGCTCAAAGCGATGTGATGAATCGGTGTGCAAACCGTAGGAGCGCGCTTTACCGGCGATGGTGATCGGGTTGAAGAACGCCGCTTCCAGCAACAAATCAACGGTGTCACCGTTCACACCGGAGTGCTCGCCACCCATAACACCGGCCAGAGCCAGCGGCTTCTGGTGGTCGGCAATGACCAGACTGCCGGTTGTCAGCTCGACTTCCTGACCGTCCAGCAACACCAGTTTTTCGCCTTCTTCGGCGAAACGTACACGAATGCCACCGTCGATCTGATTCAGATCAAACGCGTGCATCGGCTGACCCAGCTCCAGCAAAATATAGTTGGTGATATCCACCACCGGATCAATGGAACGAATGCCACCACGACGCAGTTTTTCAACCATCCAGACCGGAGTAGCGGCCTTGACGTTCACGCCACGCACCACACGCCCCAGATAGCGAGGGCAACCTTCCGCACCCAGAACTTCAATGCTGGCCACGTCATCAATCTGTGGAGCCACCGCGTCAATTGCCGGAGGCGTCAGATCGGTGCGGGTCAGAACGCCCACTTCACGCGCCAGACCGGCAATGCTCAGACAATCGCCACGGTTGGGCGTCAGATCAACGTCGATGATCTGATCGTCCAGACCCAGATACTCACGAATATCAGAGCCAACCGGCGCCTCTTCTGGCAGCTCCATCAGACCATCGGAACTTTCTGCCATGCCCAGTTCCTGTTCGGCACACAACATACCGAAGGACTCAACGCCACGCAGTTTGGCTTTCTTGATCTTGAAATCTTTCCCTTCCGGGCCAGGCAACACAGCACCGACCTTGGCAAACGGTATTTTCAGACCTTCGCGCACGTTCGCGGCACCGCACACAATCTGGAACGTCTCGCTGCCATCCGTCACCTGACACAAGCTCAGCTTGTCGGCATCCGGGTGCTGCTCACGGGTCACAACCTGACCAACAACCACACCGGAGAACTCACCAGCAACGGCCTCGGTGCCGTCTACTTCCAGTCCCGCCATGGTGATGGTGTCCACCAGCTCACGGGTATCAATCTCTGGCTGCACCCATTCGCGCAACCACTGTTCGCTGAATTTCATCCTCTACCTCGTCTTAGCGGAACTGTTGCAGGAAACGGATATCGTTCTCGAAGAACAAACGCAGGTCATTCACGCCGTAGCGCAGCATCGCCAGACGCTCAACGCCCATGCCGAAGGCAAAACCTGTGTACTCGTCCGGGTCGATATTGACGTGTTTGAATACGTTCGGATGCACCATGCCGCAACCGCCGACTTCCAGCCAGCCACGCTTGGTGCCTTCCGGCGTTTCAACCACCCATTCAATGTCAATTTCAGCCGATGGCTCAGTAAACGGGAAGTACGACGGACGCAGGCGCACCACCACTTCACGTTCAAAGAACACACTCAAAAACTGCTGAACCGTGCCTTTCAGATCGGCAAAGCTGACGTCTTTATCGACCAGAAGCCCTTCAACCTGATGGAACATCGGGGAGTGCGTCTGATCGTAATCGCAACGGTAAACACGACCCGGGCAAATCAGGCGAATAGGAGGCTGTTGCTGCTCCATAGTGCGAACCTGAACCGGCGACGTGTGCGTGCGCAACAAAGTAGATGCGTCAAAATAGAAGGTATCGTGCATGGCACGAGCCGGATGATGCGATGGAATGTTCAGGGCTTCAAAGTTGTGGAAGTCATCTTCCACTTCCGGGCCTTCAGCAACCTCATAACCGGCATTGCGGAAGAAGGTTTCAATCCGCTCCAGGGTCTTGGTAACTGGATGCAGACTGCCTTCCTGAGCAGCACGACCTGGCAGCGTGACGTCCACCGCTTCGGCAGCTAACCTGGCGTTCAGGGCTTCGGTTTCCAGCAGCTCACGACGCAGATTGATCGCATCCTGAACGGCGGTTTTGGCTTCGTTAATCACCGCGCCAACTTTTGGACGCTCTTCCGGTGACACTTTGCCCAGTTGCTTCATCAGGGAGGTAATCTCCCCTTTCTTGCCCAGAAACTGTACCCGCACCTGATCCAGCGCAGCCGTGTCCTGAGCGTTATTGACGGCCTCCAGAGCTTGCTGGGTCAGGGCCTCAAGGTTTTCCATCGCTGATTTCCATCGTTGACTTGGATTTTGACAAAAAAATAGGGGAATCGCCGCAGCTCATCCCCTATCTCGCAGACTCTGTTCAGAGTCAGGATTCGGCTTGTCAGGCACTTGTCGTATCAACAACAAGTACCGGAACGCCTCAGAAATTACAGGCTGGACTTGGCTTTTTCAACCAGAGCCGCAAACGCTGCTTTTTCATTAACGGCCAGATCAGCCAGAACCTTACGGTCAATTTCAACAGCGGCTTTTTTCAGGCCGTTGATGAACTTGCTGTAGGACAAGCCATTCTGACGTGCACCAGCGTTGATACGCGCGATCCACAACTGACGGAACTGACGCTTGCGCTGACGACGGTCACGGTAAGCGTACTGACCGGCTTTAATCACAGCCTGTTTAGCTACGCGGAATACACGAGAACGCGCACCGTAGTAACCTTTAGCTTGCTTCAGAATTTTCTTGTGACGACGACGAGCGACAACACCACGTTTTACACGAGCCATATATTATCTCCTGATCCGAACTTAAAGGTTGGGCAACATGCGAACAACCAGCGCTTTATCAGCTTTGTGAAGCTGAGTCATGCCGCGCAAGTGACGCTTACGCTTGGTGCTCTTTTTGGTCAGGATATGGCTACGGAACGCTTTACGATGCTTAAAACCGTTCGCAGTCTTTTTGAAGCGCTTGGCAGCGCCACTCTTGGTTTTGATTTTTGGCATTTTGGTACTCCAATAAGTAATGACGCGCACAGAAACCAGAGACCTGTACAACGTCTGCCTTTGAATCCGCCATAATATAATACAGACAGATTACTGTTAAGCAGTCGGTAGAACGTAGAAACCCCGATCAGCAGACCGGGGTTTCACAGATTCATTTGACGAACCGAACTACTTTTTCTTACCTGGGCCGATGATCATCACCATCTGGCGACCTTCCATCTTTGGATACTGTTCCACGTTTCCAAGCTCTTTCAAATCAGCTTCGATGCGTCTCATCAGTTCCATACCGATGTTCTGGTGTGCCATTTCACGGCCACGAAAACGCAAAGAAACCTTTGCTTTATCGCCACCTTCCAGGAATCGCTTGAGGTTACGCAGTTTGATCTGGTAATCCCCTTCATCAGTGCCAGGACGGAATTTCATTTCCTTGATCTGAACCTGATGTTGTTTCTTCTTGGCTTCGGCGCGCTGCTTTTTCTCTTCGTAAAGCTTTTTGCCGAAGTCCATCACCTTACAGACAACCGGGTCGCCATCTGAGATCTGTACAAGATCCAGACTGGCTTCTGTAGCCGCTTGAAGTGCTTCTTCAATACTGACAATGCCGACCTGTTGTCCATCAGCCCCGATCAAGCGTACTTCTGTTGCACGGATTTGATCGTTAATGGCAGCTCGATTGGCATTACGGCCGCCCCTTCTGTTATCGCGTCTGATGATTAGTTCTCCATTCCAAACCGACCGCGCTGGGCGATAGCACTTTCAAGAACTTCTCCGAATTGATCGAGAGTCATTACGCCGAGGTCTTCCCCCTTGCGTGTGCGCACAGCGACGGTATTGGTTTCTACTTCTTTATCCCCAACAACCAACTGGTAGGGTACTTTGTGCAAAGTGTGCTCACGAATTTTAAAGCCGATCTTCTCGTTTCTCAAGTCCGCTTTTGCCCTGAAGCCCTTGGATTTCAAGGTTTTTTCAATTTTATGGCAATAATCGGCCTGACTGTCGGTAATATTGAGGATCGACACTTGCTGAGGAGCAACCCACGGTGGCATGGCACCTGCGTAGTGTTCGATCAGAATACCGATGAAACGCTCCAGAGAACCCAGGATTGCACGGTGAATCATCACAGGAGTCTGACGCTCACCATGCTCATCAACATACTGAGCACCCAGACGTCCTGGCATGGAGAAATCGAGCTGAATGGTGCCGCACTGCCATGCACGATGCAGGCAATCGAACAGGGTAAATTCGATTTTAGGGCCATAGAACGCGCCTTCGCCTTCCTGAATGTCAAAATCCAGATCGTTGGCTTTTAACGCATCTGCCAGACCGGCTTCTGCCTTGTCCCAGATTTCATCAGAACCAATGCGCTCTTCAGGGCGAGTGGACAGCTTGACCACGATGGAATCTTCAAAGCCGAAGTCACGATACACGTCGTACACCATGCGAATACAACTGGTGACTTCTTCCAGAATCTGGGCTTCTGTACAGAAAACGTGAGCATCGTCCTGAGTAAAGGAACGCACACGCATCAATCCGTGCAAGGAACCGGACGGCTCGTTACGGTGAACAATGCCGAATTCCGCCATGCGGTACGGCAGATCGCGGTAACTTTTCAGGCCCTGATTGTAAATCTGAACATGACCCGGACAGTTCATCGGCTTCACCGCGTAAGTACGCTTCTCCGACTCGGTGGCAAAGATGTTGTCGTGGTACTTGTCCCAGTGACCAGACTTCTGCCACATCGACACGTCCATCACCATCGGTGCACGCACTTCTTCGTAGCTGTATTCGTCCAGCTTGGTGCGCATGTAGTTTTCCAGCGCGGTGTAGATTTCCCAGCCCTTGGAGTGCCAGAACACCATGCCCGGTGCTTCTTCCTGCCAATGGAACAGATCCAGCGTTTTACCCAGCTTACGGTGATCACGCTTCTCGGCTTCTTCCAGACGCGTCAGGTAGGCCTTCATGTCCTTCTTGTCGTTCCAGGCGGTGCCGTAAATACGCTGCAACTGCTTGTTCTGGGAATCGCCGCGCCAGTAGGCACCGGACACGCGCTGAAGTTTGAAGACACGCATCGAACGGGTATTCGGCACGTGAGGGCCACGACACATATCAATGTATTCTTCGTGATGGTACAGGCCGACGGTTTCTTCACCCTGCTCGATCAGATTATCGATCAGCTCAACCTTGTACTCTTCATTCCGCTCATCAAAGATATGGCGCGCTTCTTTAATCGGCGTCATACGCTTGAAGACGGTGTAATCTTTTTTGACCAGCTCTTTAATGCGTTTTTCGATCGCGGCAACGTCTTCTGGTGTAAATGGACGCTCGTAATCGATGTCGTAATAGAAGCCGTTTTCAATCACCGGGCCAATTGCCATTTTGGCTTCAGGGTACAACTGCTTGACCGCGTGACCGACCAGGTGGGCAAAAGAGTGACGAATCACCTCCAGACCTTCCTCATCACGACCGGTAATCAGGGTTACATCGGCATCATGAGTAATCAGCTCACACGCATCAACCAACTCACCATTAATGCGACCGCACACCGTGGCTTTGGCCAAACCAGGGCCAATATCCTCAGCAACTTGCATTAACGTAACAGGTTCGTCGAACTCACGTTTCGAGCCATCAGGAAGGGTAATAACAGGCATAGGAATATCCTTGTTCAGTGGTGGCCCCTACGACAGGCCACATGGTTATTGATTGAAGCTGACCACCAGCTTTTGGAAAGGCCGATACTCTACTGATCGGATGAAAGCCTGTAAACCGGCTCAATCGACTCAATTTGCCCTATGCTCCTGAATTCCGGCCCCATGTCAGAAAAATGCCAATTTGTGCTTAAATATGACGCACTCTATTCACGCACCACCTCCAATAAAAAAAGGAAAATGCCATGCCCAGCGTACTTGTTCCCATCGCCGATGGTACGGAAGAACTGGAAGCCATCACCATCATTGATTGCCTGCGCCGTGCAGGTATCGAGGTCACAGTGGCCTCGGTCATGACAGCTCCTCAGGTGACCGCAGCCAACGGCACTCGCCTGGTTGCCGACTGCATGATGGCCGACTGTGCCGGACAATCGTTCGATATGATCACTCTGCCCGGCGGCCTGCCGGGTGCTGACCATCTGGCGGCTTCGGATGAGCTGAAACAACTGCTCCTCAAACAGCAACAAGCCGATGGTTGGGTAACAGCGATCTGCGCCTCACCGGCGGTCGTTCTGGGCGCACACGGCCTGACGGACGGCAAGAACGCCACCTGCTATCCAGGATTTGAGAGCGGTCTGAGCAACAACGGTGCTACCGTACAGGAAGAGAAGGTCGTGATTGATGGCAAACTGGTCACCAGTCGCGGCCCGGCAACGGCCCTGCCGTTCGCACTGGAGTTGATTACACAATTGTGTGGCGCTGACAAAAGTCAGGAAGTCGCTTCAGGGCTACTGGCCAACTGATCAGCCAGCCACTTCTTCAGATACAAAAACAGGGTGCCGACTGGGCACCCTGTTTTATCACACTGCCTGCACTCAGACCGGCTTGTTCCAATCATGCCGCTGCTCAGGTCACTGCAATTCCCGAATCGCTTCGGTAACACCTTCCACCGTCAGCGGATACATCCGATTTTCCATCAGCTGACGAATCATCGCCAGCGAACCACCCTGCCCCCACCAACGTTCCGGGGTCGGATTCAACCAGACCACGTTCGGATATTGACGCGTCAGGCGCTGCAACCAGACCGAACCCGGCTCTTCGTTGTAATGCTCAACACTGCCACCCACGGAGGTCACTTCATACGGTGCCATGCTGGCGTCCCCCACAAAGATCACCTTGTAGTCATTGCCGTATTTGTGCAGCACATCCCAGGTACTGAAACGCTCCTGATGACGCCGATTGTTATTGCGCCAGACGGATTCATACAGACAGTTATGAAAGTAAAAACTCTCCATATGCTTGAACTCCGCTCGCGCGGCAGAAAACAACTCCTCACACACCCGCACATGATCGTCCATCGAACCGCCCACATCGAAGAACAACAGCACCTTGACCGCATTATGCCGCTCCGGCACCAGCTTCAAATCGAGATAACCTGCGTTCTGGGCCGTCGAACGAATGGTGTCATCCAGATCCAGCTGATCCGCGGCACCCTGACGGGCAAACTGCCTCAAACGCCGCAATACCACCTTGATATTGCGAATCCCCAGCTCGATGCTGTCGTCCAGATCTTTGTAGTTACGCTGATCCCAAACCTTAACAGCCCGACGATGACGACTGCCATCCTGACCGATCCGCACGCCTTCGGGGTTATAGCCATAGGCACCAAAGGGCGAGGTGCCCGCCGTACCGATGTTTTTGCTACCGCCCTGATGGCGTTTATTCTGGTTATCCAGCCGCTCACGGAACGCTTCCAGAATCTTGTCCAGACTGCCCAGCCCTTCAACATTGGCCTTGTCGGCTTCGCTCATGGCGCGCTCGATTTCCTTACGCAGCCAGTCTTCCGGCAAATCCAGTTCTTCCAACGCCCCGGAAAACGATGACAATCCGTCAAAATACGCTGCAAAGGCGCGATCAAACTTGTCGTAGTGCTTTTCATCCTTGACCAGGCACAATCGTGACAAGGCATAAAACTCTTCGGCATCCGCAAAGGCCACCTGAGCCTGAAGCGCCCGCAATAAATCCAGATACTCCCGAATAGAGGCCGGTACACCCGCCGCTCGCACCACCTGAAAGAAATCGATCAACATGAGACTAGCTCCGGCGACGGCTCATAAAGGCCAGACGCTCCAGCAAATGCACGTCCTGTTCATTCTTGAGCAAGGCACCGTGCAACGGTGGAATGGCCTGCGTCCCCTGTTTGCCCTGCAAGGCATCCAGACCGATATCGTCGGCCATCAACAGCTTCAACCAGTCAATCATTTCGGATGTGGACGGCTTTTTCTTCAGCCCTGGTACTTTGCGCAAATCGAAGAACACATCCAGAGCCGTCTGAACCAGCTCTTTTTTGATGTCGTCGAAGTGAACATCCACAATGCGCTGCAAGGTGTCACGATCCGGAAAGTCGATGTAATGAAAGAAACAACGGCGCAGGAAGGCATCCGGCAGTTCTTTTTCGTTGTTACTGGTGATCAGAATGATTGGGCGATGCTTGGCGACAACTTTTTCCTGGGTTTCGTAAACAAAGAACTCCATTTTGTCGAGCTCCAGCAGCAAGTCGTTGGGAAACTCGATGTCGGCTTTGTCGATTTCATCAATCAGCAGCACCACCGGCTTGTCGGCAGCGAATGCTTCCCACAGTTTGCCCTTGACGATGTAGTTGCGAATGTCATGCACACGATCCGAACCCAATTGGGAATCACGCAGACGCGAGACAGCATCGTACTCGTACAACCCTTGATGAGCGCGGGTCGTACTCTTGATGTGCCATTGAATCAGCTCCGTACCCAATGACGTGGCCAACTGTTCCGCCAGCATGGTTTTACCCGTGCCCGGCTCACCCTTGAGCAGCAACGGTTTTTGCAAGGTAATGGCGGCATTCACGGCCATTTGCAACTGAGGCGTTGCAACGTATTCGTCCGTTCCCTGAAAGGTCTTGCGATTGGCTGAGTAAGATTCAGTGGTCATGCTCTGGCTCCGATAAAAACTCGCGCCAGTATAGAAAAGCGAATGCAATAAGGGAAATTATGTATCAATCAGGCGGACACAGTCAGATTATCCGGTGCGGGAACCGCGACGGAAGCGGGCCAGCAGCGCCCTCAGGATAAAACCAATCAGAAAATACAGAGTCGCCGACAAGGCTCCAACCAGCCACCACAATCCCAATTGCTCTAACAGCATGTCATCATCACTGAACAGAGCAAACAAGGTCACGGCCAGCGCCGGTGCAAACTCAACCGAGTCAAAGGCAACTGGAGCCATGGAACACAACCCCACCCACAGCGGCCACAGCAAAATGGCTTGCATCAACGGAGACCATTGAGCCGTCACCAGCGCTTGCCACCAGCAGAGGTAAGCCAACAGCGACAGCAAAGCATACATCGCCCAGACCAGGCGAATGTCTGATAACGCGGCCGCTATCAGGCTTTCCATATAATGTGGTCTTGCCAGTCCTCCTCCGGCACCTGATCATCCGCAATTCCTTTGCCAGCAATGGAAATATCAGCCTGATGGACAGTAGCAGGGTCGCCACTGATCAACGGATGCCAGTCAAACAGAGGCTTGCCCTCAGCCAGCAGCCGATAGGCGCAAGTCTCCGGCAACCAGAAGAACTGTTCCGCCTGTTCCGGCGTCAGCCAGACACAGGTCGGGACTTTTTTCTGGCGCTCTTGATATACCGTGCAACGGCAGTCATCTGTCTTCATATAACGACAGTGAATTTCGGTGTAATACACCTCACCCGTCTCATCATCTTCCAGCTTGTGCAAACAACAACGAGCGCAGCCATCACACAGGGATTCCCATTCCTGCTGGCTCATCTCGGCCAGCGATTTGCTGACCCAGAAGGCTGGCTGACTCATTCTTTATCCAGCTTGCAAAACAGATCCAGCACCTGCGGATCTTTTGGAGGGGGCATTTGCAGGTAAAACCCCTTTTCATCAATCTCATCCAGCACCTTGGTCGCATCAACACGCGCCAGGGAACGGTCAGGGGTGAGAATCATGGTCATGGCCACTTCCGTCCGGCCAAACTGCTCCAGCAGCGCTTCCGGTACACGCTCCAGACCATCCTTGCGAGACACATAAAGATAGGCTTCGTCTTTTTTGTTTCCCTTGTACACATCACACAATAATTTCATGCTTTTCAGTTCTTGTAGTAGGTCAATCACAGGTATGAGCGGAATACAGTCTGCCGAACAACTCTTGCAAGGCTAGACCAATTTGCTCACATCGCCAGCCTGAAAGAGGTTCAGGCAGGACAAAATTTCCATCAGCCAGACCAGAGCGCAACAACTGCTCCAGCGGTTTTTTGCGGGCCAGTATCTCCGGAGGCACACCCAGGGCTTCAGCACGCTCGGATACCAGCGCCTTGCCGTCTTTGAGCCATTGCCCAACAGCAGGCTTCAAGGGCTTCTCCAGCGCCACAGGCCAATCCACACGATCATGCTGCAACGCCTCGGACGACAATGCCAACAGGGCTTCGGCATCCTTTCGAATCGCCTCCGGCTTCATCCCGGCTTTGACCAATTGGTCTTTGCGCGACGGTTTGAAACGAGCGATATTCCACAAGGTACCATCGTCCACCACCTTATTGCGGGGCACATCACGCAGGCGCGCTTGCTGCTCACGCCAGCCCACCAGTTGCTGCAGAACGTATTGTTCCTGAGGTCGCAGCTTCCAGGCCATTTTAACCCGACGATAGTAATCCGACAGAGACGGCTCTTCAGAAGCCTCCCGCACCACTCGGGCACAGTCTTCGGATAGCCACGCCAGACGACCAGACTCTTCCAAACGAGCTTCCAGCAAGGGGTACAGCAACTGCAGGTAATACACATCCGCCACCGCATAGTGAACCTGCTGCTCCGTTAATGGGCGATGCAGCCAGTTGGAACGGGTTTCTCCCTTGGACAACTCAACATCCAGCACCAGGCCCACCAGCTTCTGAAACCCCAGAGAACCACCCAGCCCTGCCATCGCCGCTGCCATTTGCGTGTCCGCCAGCGGCGTTGGCATCACACCTGTCAAACGCTGGCAGACTTCGAGATCTTCAGCACACGCATGAAACACTTTCAGCACCGACGGATTTGTCAGCACAGCCGCCAATGGCTGCCAGCAGGTAATGGCCAACGGATCGATCAGATAACACGTATCCGCATCCGCCAACTGAATCAGGCCAGCTTTGGGGTAAAACGTACTGGTACGCACAAACTCGGTATCCAGAGCCAGAAACCGGCTTTGCTGCCAGTGCTCTGCATACTCAGCGAGCTGCGCATCACTCTGAACCCATACGGGTTCGGGTTGACAATATTCCGTCACTTGGACTCCTTGGTTTGAAACATCAGATCAAGGCTGCGTATGTCACAGACCAAATCAAGAGACTCGACCAAACGAGTCAAGAAGACACCGGTCGCCCGGCCTTCTACCGAATCCGGCAAGCCAATAACGACTTGCAAATCGGTAGCAATGGCCCGCAACCGGCTTAACCGCTTCACCAGCTCCTGAGCACCAATTTCATTCGGGCCAATGCGATCAACCGGCGATAACAAGCGATGAAGAACCCAGAGCTGGCCGTCGTAACCGGCATCCTCTGCCCGCTGAGCTGCATCACTGTCCAGAACAATCAGCAGTGTGTTCTGCTGGCGTCTGGAATCCAGGCAGCAAGGGCATACCGAGCCCTGATCCGACACAGCGACCATCAGGCGACAGTCCGGGCACAACTGCACCCTGGCCGATTGCGACAACGCCGTCTGAAACGCCTGATGAAACTCACGATTCAACAACAAATGCTGCGTCATACGCTGAGCAGCTTTGGGGCCAACACCCGAAAATCGCTCAAACTGCCGTGCCAATTGCTCGACTTCAGCGGGTATCAGCGATGCCATAAAGCGAACCGGTTCGGGTTCAAAATGGCATTTTCATACCGGCTGGCAGGCCCATACCGGCGGTCAGCTTTTCCATTTCATCACGATTGCGGGTTTCGACCTTGCGCACGGCATCGTTCACCGCTGCAGCCAACAGGTCTTCCAGCATGTCCTTGTCTTCTTCCATCAGCGAATCGTCCAGCTCCACGCGCTTGACATCGTGACGGCCATTCATGGTGACTTTCACCAGACCAGCACCCGATTCACCCGTGACTTCTTTTTCCGCCAATTCATCCTGGGCACGCTGCATCTGTTCCTGCATCTTCTGGGCCTGCTTCATCAGATTGCCCATTCCACCTTTCATCATGTCAGTTCTCCTGTGGATTAAATGACCGGATGCTGTTTGGCAGCACCACGGCGTTAAAACGGGTAATAATAGCCTGCACAGCCACATCCGACTCAATCGATTGCTGTGCAATGTAACTGGCTTCGGCGTCCAGCCGCCGACGACGCTGCTCGGGCGTTTCACCCGTAGGCTCGCCCAACGTCATAGTGATACGACAGTCGGGCAAGCGAGTGCGCAATGCCTGCTCTATTCGTTGTCGGTGTCCATCATTAAACAGCGCTCCCTGCTGGGCATCCACTTCAAAGTGATAATCCGGAACGTGAACGGTCACCAGAGCACTGTTGCGGGCGATGGATAACGGCAAGCCAGCCAACGGCAATACTTCCAGCCACTGCCACCAGGTATGCGGAGCCAATTCTTCCAACGCACTCTGATCTGATGGATTTTCGTCAACAGCCACGGGCGCTTGCTGCGGTTCGGGCATCGCCTCTGCCACGGATATGGATGACGCAGCTTCACTGTCCGCCATGACCAAAGCAGCCATGGACGGTGGCGCAGACGCAGCCGGGCTGACAGTCACAGGATCAACCACAGAACCAACAGAAGGAGCAGAAGGAGACTCGACGGGAACCTCTGGCCGCAAAGGCGCAGACAACGCGTCATCATCAATAACAACAGAGGGGGATTCAGAGGGAGTCTGCACTACAGCGCACACAGACTCGGCATCAACCGTCAGACCACGGGGAACTGGAACTGGAGCTGGAGCTGGAGCTGGATCAGCAGCACTGACGGCATTAGCCGCCGTCAGAGGCTTTTTTTTTTCGTCCAGAGACTGCTGTAAAGCCGTCGTGACATCCAGATCAGGAACAACATCCAGCGCCGGGCGGAAAGCCAGCATTCGCAGCAACAGCATTTCAAACCCCTGACGGGGGTCAGGCGCTACCGCCAGATCCTGACGACCACTCAAGGCAATCTGATAGTACAACTGCAGATCTTCACCGTTCATGGCGCGAGCCAGCATCAAAATGGCATCCCGATCACCCTGGGAATTTTCGATGGCGTCTGGCAACACCTGAGCAATCGACGCCCGATGCCAGATCGACATCAAACCCTGCACAACTTCATCAAAATCCGGGCCATGAGCCGCCATTTCAGAAGCCTCGGCCATGACTTGCGCAGCATCACCAATCGCCATGATTTCAGCCAGTCGAAAAAGACGACCACGATCCATCGTACCCAGCATGGTGGTGACCTGGGTTTCAGTCACTTCGCCTTCACCAAACGCAATGGCCTGATCGGTCAGACTCAAGGCATCTCGCATACTGCCCTGAGCCGCTCGCCCAAGTTGCCACAACGCAGGAGATTCATAACCGACCTGCTCAGCCTGCAAGACATCCTCCAGATAGCCAACAATGTTTTCCGGGGTCATATTTTTAAGGCTGAATTGCAAACATCGGGATAAAACAGTGATGGGAAGTTTTTGCGGATCGGTGGTCGCCAGCAGAAATTTGACGTGTTCGGGCGGCTCTTCCAGCGTTTTTAACAGAGCGTTAAAGCTGTGAGTCGACAGCATGTGGACTTCATCGATCAGATAGACCTTGAAGCGACCACGAGTCGGGGCATATTGAACGTTATCCAGCAGCTCTCGGGTATCTTCTACCTTGGTGCGGGAAGCCGCATCCACTTCGATCAGATCAACAAAGCGGCCACTGGCAATTTCCTGGCAGGCGGAACATTCACCGCAAGGGCGGGCGCTGATGCCTTGCTCACAGTTCAAACACTTGGCGAGAATACGGGCAATGGTGGTTTTGCCAACACCGCGCGTACCGGTAAACAGATAGGCATGATGCAGACGCTGTTCATTCAAAGCGTTGATCAGGGCGCGAAGTACATGCTCTTGCCCGACCATTTCATCAAAGAAACGGGGACGCCATTTTCGTGCGAGTACCTGGTAACTCATGGCAGCATTGGCTCGATAGAAAAGAGAGGCATGATAGCCGCAAGACGGAGCCTTGTCAGTGCAGATGGAGATGACCCCTGTCAGCCACACCCCGGCACACGAATCAGCTGCTACCGTTGCTCCCTTCCGGGCCTGGCGGAGTTTACAGCCTATCGTTGCGAGGGAACCAACAGGGGCCACCATAACGACCTGACGTTTGTCAGAAGACGCGCATACTATACAAAAGACTTTGTACAATCAAGCACTTGGAACACACAGAGTGCATATTGATTCAGGAATACAGACGCCGGGCAAAAATGGCTTTCCCCGGTGTTGTGGCAAAAATACCATCAATGCACGCTGCTGCACGCTGCTGTGGCACATCACCCACCAGATGTAATTCTCCATTAATGTACAAGACCACCGGAGTTTTACCTTTCAATGTGCGGCGCAAATGGTCACAAACGGTCAACATATACCCCTGAGCGTCATCACGCCCGACCAATTCCCAAACACTGAGCGGGGATTTTTCCGCAGGGTCTACACTGCCAATGCCAAGCAAGAACACCAACGTTCCACACATCGCCAGCCGCCAAAGCCTGCCGATTCCAGACAACCCACAGAATGCCATCACCTTGCTCACCACTGTCGTACTCGTTCCGTTACTGCACATGCCGTCAGACATCGCCAATTCCATATAATCACAGCAATGTGCGGGCCACACAGCCATACGATGAGATAATTGCCCCGTTTCCCCAGTCATCCAAGGCGGCTGAACCAGTAAGAGCCTTCAACAAGAACTCTTTAACAAGAGCCTCTCAGCAACACCCTGCAATCAAACAATCAGATATGCAGCCATTGCCGCAATGCTTCCGTGATGACTTCTTTTCTGGACAAACCCAACATATCGCAACTGCAGTCCAATGCTTCAATCATCTCTTCTTCCAGCTTGACTTCCACCCGCTGCAATCCACGCTCACGGTCTCGCTGACGCTGAAAGCGCTTGTTAAAACGGCTTTGGGTGCGACGATCATAGGGGCTGCTTTTGGGCCTCCCCTTGCGAGGGCCAGAAAACATATCAATGGTGGTTCTATCTTCAGGCTGCACTGACATGCACGAAATATCCGGGGAATGAAAAGCGCCGCATTATGCCGACAGAGGCGGAAAATTCAATCCTGTATCGCCGCCGACTTGCCAAGCGTCAGGCAAGCCCCTACTGTTCCACTTCCATTAAGTCAGACAAACGAAACCATTTCATGGCTGCATCCAACTCTACTGCTATTGCTACACGGCTGTCGCATTCCGAACTGTCCCAGAATATCGACGCCCAGTCCCTTCCCTTCCGGTCCACCAGCGAACTGGAAAGTTTTCACGGCGTATTAGGACAGGATCGGGCCGTGAATGCGATCCAGTTTGGCGTAGCCATGGATCGCCCGGGTTACAACATCTTTGTGATGGGCGACACCGGCACCGGAAGATCCTCTTATGTGCGGGATTACCTGCACAGCGAAGCCAAGCGCCAACAGACGCCCAGCGTCTGGTGTTACGTCAACAACTTCGACAATGCCCGTGAACCCGGCGCTATTGAGCTGTTGCCCGATGAATCCAAAGAATTGCGGGAACGGTTACTGCAACTGATTGATCAGCTGCTGGCCACGTTTCCTGCCGTGCTGGAACATCCGTCCTATCAACAGAAAAAGTCCGCCATCGACTATCAGTTCAACCGACGCTACGACCGCGCCATTGAGCAGGTGGAAAAAGAAGCTCACAAACAAGGCGTGGCGGTTTACCGGGATGCCAGCACCATCAGCTTCACACCGATGCGGGAAGGCAAGGCACTGGATGAAAGCGAATTCGCCCAGCTACCGGAAGATCAGCGCGAGCAATTTCACGAAACCATCGCCGAATTGGAAAAACTGCTGGCCGAGCATTTATCCGAGTTGCCGCAATGGAAACGCGAGAGCAGCAACCAGTTACGACAACTGAATCAAAGTACCATTCGCAGCGCCATCGAACCCTTGATTGCGCCCATGAAGAGTCGCTTCGAGCACCACCCGCTGCTGGTCGAACATCTGGAGCAACTGCAACAGCACCTGCCAAGACTGGTACTGGAAGAACTGATCGACGAGCGCCTGTTGGAACTGCGTGAAGAATACGTCAAACGCAGCCGCCTGGAAGAGCAGTTGCTACCGAATGTAGTGACGCACCACTCCACCGACAGCGGTGCACCCGTGGTGTACGAGCCACACCCCAGCTTTGGCAACCTGTTTGGGCGCATCGAATACAGCAGCGAGCAAGGTGCTCTGGTCACCAACTATCAACGCATTGGCCCAGGTGCTCTGCACAAAGCCAACGGTGGCTACCTGATTCTGGATGCCGAAAAAGTCCTGACCGAACCACTGGTCTGGGATGCCCTGAAGCGAGCTATGCAATCGCGCGAGTTGAAAATGGAATCGCCCTATTCCGAGCTGGGCATTCTCAACACCACCAGCCTGATTCCCACAACAATTCCGCTCAACGTCAAACTGGTTCTGATTGGCTCACGCCAGATTTATTACCTGCTGCAGGAATACGACGAAGACTTCAAACGCCTGTTCCGGGCAGTCGTGGACTTTGACAACGACCTGCCTTTAAACGCAGACACCATGGACGCGTACGCCCGACTGCTGAAAAGCCGCATCGACGAGCAGTCTTACGCTCAACTCACCCGCGATGCTGTCGTGCGCATGGTGCGTCACAGCGCTCGACTGGCCGAACAACAAAACCGCCTGAGCACCCGCATCGGTGAGCAGTTCGATTTACTGGCCGAGGCCGATCAGGTTCGACAATTGGCCAATGACGAACACATCGAAGCCACGCACATCAATCGCGCCCTGTTCGCCAAGCAACAACGCACCGGGCGAGTGTATGACCGCCTGTTCGAACAAATGATGGACGGCACGGTACTGCTCGAAACCAGTGGTGAAGCGATTGGTAAAATCAACGGCCTGACGGTGATGTCACTGGGTGAAACCAGTTTTGGCTCACCCGCCCGCATTACTGCGACAGTATCCCCTGGCAGCCGGGGCGTTGTGGACATCGAGCGAGAAGCGTCACTGGGGCAAGCGATTCATTCCAAGGGTGTGATGATCCTGGGAGGATTCCTTGGCAATCGCTACGCTCAGCAATTCCCAATGGCCATTTCTGCACACCTCGCCATGGAACAGTCATACGGTTACATCGATGGCGACAGCGCCTCGCTGGCTGAACTGGTGTGTCTGATTTCGGCCCTGATTCATGCTCCGGTCAAGCAAAGCTACGCCATGACAGGCTCGGTAAACCAATATGGCGAGGTACAAGCCATTGGTGGCGTCAATGATAAAATCGAAGGGTTTTTCCGGCTCTGCAAAGCGCGCGGACTGACTGGAGAGCAAGGAGTCATCATTCCAGAATCCAATCGCCGCAACCTGATATTGAATGAGGATATTGTCAAAGCCGTCAAAAAGGGCAAGTTTCATATCCATGCCATTCGCCATGTTGATCAAGCCATTGAACTCTTGCTGGGCCGCACCGCTGGCGAAGCCGATAGCAATGGGCAATTTCCGGCCAAAACCGTAAATGGAGAAATCATTGCACGCCTGAGGGTCATGGCCACCGGAAAGAGCGACAAGAAACTCAAAAAAGCAGGAAAACGCTCCAAGGCGAAGCAGAAATAACCAGGAAAGAAAGTAGGAAAGAAAGTAGGAAAGAAGGCAGAAAAAAGAATGTAACAGATAACAAAACAGCATGCTCTCCCTCGCACATTTGCGGGGAGAGCATGGCTTCATCGCAGATAGTAGATCAAAAACGCTTTTGGTTACGCGCTACATACGCCAGCGTCAGACCAACCAGATTTTCCACCGTATCGTAATAACAGTCATCCAGTTCGGTAATCACATCTGTCTGCTCACTTTCGACGGACTCGAACAAGGCAATACGCTCGTCATCGTCCGCAGGAATCAAGTGCTCACCAAACAACGCAACAAAGTGCTTGAGATGCACAATGACCTCACGCGACTTGATACTTTCCAGGGCTGCCAAAATGTCGCTCACCCGACCACCACTGTCGTGGTACATCAGTTGGGAAAAACCACCGTTCTCCATTTCCCGAAGCAGGCCATCAATACAGAAAACTGTTTTTTCCGCCTGATTCAATGCTTCGTAGCCAACATCGGCTTCTTTGTCATAAATCACATCTGTGATTTGCAGAAATGAATCAGTTTCATCAACGACATCCAGTGCCGCCTGAATCTCCATGTTCATAGATTGGGCCTACTTGCTACTCTCTGTGAAATGTAAGTTAGAATTTTCGCAAGATAGCCCAAGCGTCGGCATTTGACAAAGGTTTTAAAACGGCTGGAATCAGGCTTCCAGAATATCCTTGATCACTGTCGCCGTTTCGTACGGATGCTCCATCGGGAAACAATGCGAGCCTCCCACCAAACGGCTTGAAATGATCGGATTCAAACGCCGGGCACGACGCACACCCGCTGGAATAAAATCAAAGCCGTGATCAGCGATCAGAATATCCGTTGGCATCGTCAGTTTTCTGACAGAGCTCCACAATGCCCGGGGAGCCGAACCAAATATTCGCCCCTCCCAATCCGGGCGGCATGCCAACTCAACTCCGACTTCCGTTATTCGGCTGCCCGTGCGACAAAACCCTTCCAGCGCCACCGGATGCCATTGTCGGTATAAACCCTTGTTCTGCAAGCTCGCCCGCATCGACTCAACATCGCTCCAACAGGACTCTCGCCTCATGGCTTTTTTGACCAGCGGCAATTTCCCCCACAAACCCGATTTATGCACCAGGCGTTGACCGACCAGAATATGAGAAGGAAATAGCACGGGGTCGAGCAGAATAATCCGACTGAACAAATCCGGGTAACGCGCCGCCATCAATAGCGTTAGCACACCCCCCATCGAATGCCCTACGCCAACGACAGGATGATCGAAAGATTTTAGGATATTTTGCGCCAACCTGTCCGCCATTGCATTCCAATCCGGCCACGCCATTCCCCTTACAGGTGTTAGCCCATGACCGGGTATATCAGAGCACATCAGCGTCCATGCAGCGGGCATGGCATCGGCCAGTGCAAACAGAGAGCCTGACGAAAAACCATTCCCATGTAACAGGTGTAAGACAGGTGCTTCTGCATCTCCATGGCGCAAATAGCTCGAAATGTCGGTTTTTTCGTGCAATTCCCAAACAGAAGTACCACAAATGTTCATATTCTTTGGCATAATCCATCCAACACCTGAGGTTAACAGGGATGAGTAATCGTCTGGCAGTAATCTCATTCAATGCCAGCAAAGGGTCGAAAAGGCAGAAAGGCCCTGCTGGTGAAAAACCGCTCTGCTAACAGGTGTTAGTAATAACAGAACAACAGTCAATAGCCATTATTCCAAGAACTGTCTTCTGCTTATTGCACAAAACGGACAACCAGCATCGCTACACCAAGGGAAAAATCATGACCGCCGCCATTATGAAAAATGCTCTCGAAGCTAATCGCCGCTTCACAGACCTGAAAGATGCCGAGGCCCGCCTGGCACAAGCTCGTCGGGATCTGGATGCACGTGTTATCGACGCCGATGAATACGAAACCATCATCGACGTCTGTCAAAAAATTATCCGCGCCAGTCGCGACTAATCCAACCCCGACTCAGGCCGCAGTCGGAATACCACTGTGGAATCGGAAAACAGGGTCCGGTTCCACAATCAAGCGATGCTCCAGTTGTCTGAATTCCTCAATACGATCATCAATGTTCGTATCCGAATACTGTCGCGCCAGCGCCAGATAGTCCTGATAGTGACGACCTTCTGAACGCAGCAATGAGCGATAGAATTTAGCCAGCTTTTCATCCAGGTGCGGAGCCAGTTTGGCAAAACGCTCGCAGGAACGCGCTTCAATAAACGCACCGACAATCAGCACATCAATCAGCTCATTGACACCGCCCTTGCGCACTTCGTCACGCATGCCAGAGGCATAGCGCGATGACGAAACATGGCGATAGGCAATGCCCCGCTCTTTCATCAAGTTCACAACCTGCTCAAAATGCAGCAGTTCCTCCCGAGCCAACTGACTCATTTTCTTCAGCAAATCGTCACGATCAATGTGCTTGTAGAGCAGATTCATCGCGGTCGTCGCGGCTTTTTTCTCACAATTGGCATGATCAATCAGCAGGACTTCCTGCTCTTTCAATGCCTCATCAATCCACGCGTCCGGGGTTTCACAGGGTAGAAATTCATTGATTTCGGCCATTACCTGGTCGAGGCTCATGTGTCTTCCTCTATCATGGTTTCCAGAAGGGCGCGTACTGTGCCAGAAATTGCAATGGCTTGCTGACTTTCCTGGTCAAGTAAACAGAAGGTAATGACTGCTTCCGACACCTTGGCTTCTGGCTCCCCCTGCTCATTCAACACCCAGATTTTCTGACTCATGCGCGCGCTTTTGGTGCCGACGTTGGCCATGCGGGTCATGACCCGCAAGGTTTCACCCTCAAACGCCGGACGCACGTAGCTGATGTTGATATTGACGACCACAAACGCCAGTGTGGTATCCACAAAGTGGCTCAGAAATGCCTTGCGGTCGAAATAATCCCAGCGACCTTCCTCCAGAAACTCCAGATAACGAGCGTTGTTTACATGACGATAGACGTCCAGATGGTAACCGCGAACCTTGATATCAACTGACATGGGCATCTCTCATAATCGTCATGGAACAATACAGTGTGCCGAAGTCTAGTCAAACGGTTGTTTTAAATCAACGTACAAACGAGCGCCAGCGCAAATCGTGCAGATTGACGCCCAGCGGTACGTCCAGACGCAGCCGAGCTAACAAACGCGTCAGCAGTGCATCGCGCCAGTGCTGCTGCAAAACCGCTTGCCAGCGCTCAGGTACGTCATCCAGTTGCACCAGCAGTGCATCCAGCGTCTGAAACTGATCCAGCAGTTGCCCGGCGGTTTTGGGGCCAATCCCCGGAACCCCTGGCAGATGGTTGGTGCTATCCCCGGTCAAAGCCCAGAAATCCACCAGCTGATGCGGCAACAGCCCGTAATAACCCCGCACGCCTTCTACGTTGTACAAGCGTCGATCAAAGTGGCTGTAGGTCTGGATATGCTCGCTGGCCAACTGACAAAACCCCTTGTCGGTGGACACAATGGTGACTGACACACCGGCACTGGCAGCCTTGTGTGCCAGCGAGGCGATCACATCGTCGGCCTCCCAGGGCAGCACATCCAGACAAAACAAGCCTTGCTGAGTCAAGCGCTGGCGCAGCAGTGGCAACCCTTCTGCCAGCGGCTGTGGCATCGGCGGGCGACCTAGCTTGTAGTCCGGCCAGATGTCGTGCCGCCAGGTTGATACCTGCTCTTCAAACACCATCGCCACATGTGTGGCTCCGCTGTCAGCAGCATTACGAGCAATAATGGACAGGCAGCGGGACTCCGTTGCCTCCAGGCTTGCCTGACTTTTTTCAGCCACGGCGTACACCCGGCGAATCAGGTTCATGGCATCAATGATCAGCAAGTGCATCATCGTCTCCTTGATCATTTCCTTGTTGACGTTGCTGGGCTTGCCACAGAGCGAAATAAGCACCGCCACGAGCCAGCAGTTCCTGGTGCGTTCCCTGCTCAACAACCTGCCCTTGCTCCATCACAGCAATGACATCGGCATCCACAACAGTAGACAGCCGGTGAGCAATCATCAGCGTGGTGTGGCCACGGGAAACCGAGCGAATGGCCTGCATGATGTTACGTTCAGTTTCAGAATCAAGTGACGATGTGGCTTCATCAAAGATCATGATACGCGGGCGCTTCAGCAGCATTCGGGCAATCGCCACCCGTTGCTTTTCACCCCCGGACAGCTTCAGTCCCCGCTCACCGACCAGGGTCTCCAGACCATCGCCCAATGCCTCAACCAGATGTTCCAGTTGTGCCATGCGAATCACTTCCACCAACTCCTGATCCGAGGCGTCCGGGCGGGCATAACGCAAGTTGTTGGCCAGTGTGTCGTTAAACAATACGGTGTCCTGCGGCACGATACCGAGTTGCTGGCGCAATTCGCTTTGAGGGACGTCCCGAATGTTCTGACCATCGATGGAAACCTGCCCTTGTTGCGGGTCATACAAGCGGAACAGCAACTTGGTCAACGTCGATTTGCCCGCACCACTGCCGCCCACAACCGCAACACTTTTGCCCGCCGCCAGTGTCAGGTTCAGCGTGTTCAGTATTTGCCGATCGGCGCTGTAGCCAAATTTCACCTGCTCAAAACGCACTTCACCCAATGCCGCCTCAAGCGCGTTTTTGCCGTTATCCGGCACCGCCGTTTCCACATCCAACAAGTCAAACATGCGCTCGATATTGGCCATGGACGCTTTCAGCTCGCGATACACAAAACCGAGAAAATTCAGCGGCAGAAATAACTGAAACATAAAGGCATTCACCAGTGTGAAATCACCCAATGTCATCTCGCCAATCAACACGTAATAAGCCGCACACAACAACATCGACAACATCGCCAGACTGATGATCAGGCTCTGGCCGCTGTTCAGGGCGAACAGTGTCCAACGGTTTTTCTGGCGGGCCGTTTCCCATTCAGCCAGCGCCGAGTCATAGGCTTGTGCCTCGCGCTGCTCTGCGCCGAAATATTTCACTGTTTCGTAATTCAGCAAGCTGTCCAGCGCCCGAGCATGAGTGCTGGAATCGGCGCGGTTGGCCTCACGTACGTATTGGGTGCGCCATTCCGTTACCCGAAAGGAATACGCCACGTACAACACCACTGCCAGTGCTGTGATCAGCGCAAAAACCGGCGGGTAATTCAGCAGCAACAGCACAATCACCAACCCCAGCTCCAGCAGGGTCGGCAGGATATTGAAGACGAAAAAACGCAACAAAAAGCGAATACCCTGAATGCCGCGCTCGATGTCCCGCTGCAAGGCTCCGGTTTGACGATCCATATGAAACGACAGGCTCAGACGATGCAAATGTTCAAACACCCGCAAAGCCATGCGCCGCATGGCACGTTCGGTCACCCGACCAAACACCAGATCCCGAATTTCGCCAAACAACACACTCATCAGACGCGCCAGGCCGTACGCCAGCACCAGACTCAGCGGAAACCATTGCCACCAGTTCTCTGCCGACACGCCTTGAGTGGCTTCCAACGCATCCACCTGATGCTTGAGCAAAAACGGCATGCCAACACTGGCCAGCTTGGCACCAATCAGGCAGCTCAGAGCAATGATCACCCGCCAGCGGTACTCCAGCAAATAAGGCCACAGGGTCTTGATCCAACCCCAGCCTCGGCGGCCAGGCAAGTCATGGGAATCGGTTTGGGCAAAGGATTTCAAGGGAGGCTTGCTCTACTATTAAAGAAGAATGAAATGGGACAGCGATTATGACCGACCAAATCTACCACATCCGCAATGCATTGCCGGAACTTCGGGAATTGGAAGGATTGATTGCAGAAGGCCGGGATAGCATGCGGGTCAGCGTTCCCGGTGCCGTTGAGCACGAAGGCAATACTCTGCCCTTTTACGTACTGGAACTGGGCAGCCGCTCACCCCAGGCTCCGGTGCTGGCGCTGATTGGTGGCGTGCATGGCGTCGAACGCATTGGCACCCAGGTCATTCTGTCGTTTTTACGCACCCTGCTGCACAAACTCGAATGGGACCCGGCCACGCAACAGCAACTGGATGCGGTGCGCCTGGTGCTGATTCCACTGGTGAATCCCGGCGGCATGTGGAACAACAGTCGCGCTAATCCCAATGGCGTGGATCTGATGCGCAACGCTCCGGTCGAGGCCGAACACCGGCCACCGTTTCTGGTCGGAGGCCATCGCTTGAGCCGCTACCTGCCCTGGTATCGTGGCCCGGAAGATGCACCCATGGAACCGGAAAACCAGTGGCTGACACAGACCCTTCAGGAGCGAGTATTTACCCAGTCGGTGTGTATCTCGCTGGATTGCCATTCCGGTTTTGGTATTCGGGATCGCATCTGGTTTCCGTACGCGCGCAGCTTCGCCCCCTGGCCAGGTTTGACTCCGGCCTACGGGCTGACACGGCTGTTCGAACACACGTATCCCAGTCATGATTTATACCTGTTCGAGCCTCAGGCACACAGCTATACCACCAGCGGCGATGTCTGGGATTATCTCTACGATGGGTACGTTCACCACAACCCGAACGGTTTGTTTGTTCCACTCACGCTGGAAATGGGTTCCTGGCTGTGGCTGAAAAAGAACCCGCGTCACGCCTTCCGTTACCACAGCTTCTTTAACCCTACTCTGCCGCATCGACACCTGCGCATTCTGCGCCGTCACCAGACGTTGCTGGACTTCCTGCTCTCGGCCGCACAAAGTTCGGCGCATTGGGCACCGGCGACGGAACCCCAGCGGGCTGCGATGTTCCAACAGGCTCTGGAGCGCTGGTATCCCGAACAGGCCAATGAGTCGCTGCCATTGCCTCGATAACAATTCATCCAGAAACCGGCCACACAGAAACCCGATACACACAGCAGCAATCCGGGTATGATGCTGGCCTTTGCAACCCTATTCACTGGCTTATTTCAGGAAATTGCAGTCTTCATGTCTTTTGCACGTATCTCCGCATCGTTTGCTTTGCTCACCGCACTGGCTTTGCCTGTCCAGGCAGAACTGACCGCCGACATTGGTATCGCCTCCGAGTATCTGCGTGATGGCATCAGTGAAACCCGAGGTGAATACGCGGCACAAGGCGGCTTGACCTACGTTCATACATCCGGCCTGTATGGCAATGTCTGGGCCTCTGAAGTCAAGCATCCACGAGACTCTGCCCATTCTGAGTGGGACTTTTCAGCCGGTGTTTCCCGCTATCTGACCGACACGGTCGGGCTGGACCTGAGCCTCACCCGCTATACCCTGCAAGGCGACTACGACGTCAAAAATCGCGCCTACACCGAATACGCCGCCCGAGCCTATTACGACGATTCCTGGGTATTGGGCTGGCGTCACAGCGATGCCTACCTGAACAGTGATTTTGCCAAACGCTCTCTGGAGCTGTCTTACACCTTGCACAGTGGCACGTTCGACTTTGAATTTTACACCGCCCAGCATCGCTATCTGGAAGTCGATAAGGAATTCAACTTTGGCGACAAGGGCCGTGACAGCTACTGGCACTTCCGCATCGGTGCCAACCGCACGTATAACCAGTACGACTACCGCCTGACGCTGGAACGCACCAACTTGCCGGGTCGTGGCTACGATGCCGGAACCACTTTCATGTTCAGCATGCATCGTTACTTCAACCTGTTCTGATACCTGACAGACTCGCCGACCAAACGGGAGACGAATCATGACCAGACGGCTACCACTCTCGCCTCAGGAAACGCATTACGTGCTGATTCGAGGGTTGATCCGCAGCCGCTTTCACTGGCATGAGTTCCCAAACCGGCTCTTGCGTCAGGACGGCGTCAGCAACGTGGTGTTGCCCGAACTGGCCGGTAACGGTGAGCGCTGGAACAAAGCCACACCGCATGGCATTCACGCCATGATGGAAGATATTCGCCAACAATCCCGCTCCCTGCTGCCCGACCCCATGCCTCCTGTCAGGCTCGTGGCTGTTTCCATGGGCGGTATGATCGCAACCGAATGGGCACGCTGTTACCCGCAGGAAGTGCAACAACTGCATCTGATCAACACCAGCTTTGGAACCTTTAGCCACCCCTGGCAACGCATGCAACTGTCAGCTCTGATGCCTCTGCTGCGACATTTCCGCATTATTCCGGAACGAGAAGCCGCCATTGCCCAATACACTCTGAGAACGCCTCTGGCCCCGGCTCGACTGCAACAGTGGATTGCCTTTGCCCGGAAACACCCCGTTAGTTTGCGTAACACTCTGATCCAGATTGCCTCCGCAAGCCGCTATCGAGGTTTGCCGCACGCGCCCTGTGAGCACACCCGGATTTACAGCAGCCCGCACGATCAACTGGTTTCTCACCGGTGCAGCAACGCCATTGCCCAGCACTGGAATGTGCCTCTGATGCAACATCCTGATGCCGGGCACGATTTGCCACTGGATGATTCAGAATGGCTGGTTAAAAAAATTCTTCAGCCGGAATCCTGACGACAACCAGACCCAGTGCGGACGCTGCTCTGTCTGCCATAACAGGTACTGGATAACCGACCAGTTTTTTGTGATCTGCCAACTTGTGTTGAATGCCCGACTGGTTTAGCCTTGCGCGTCTTGCTTCGACTCAGAGGTGTTGCCCCGATGGCACTTCCCACTTGTGTTCGTGTATTTCTTCCAGCTCTGGCATTGGCCAGCGTTGCTACTGGCGTCACCGCCGAACCTTCCAATCTTCGCATTGGCGTTGGCAGCGCGGTGCTTGACATCAATCCCGGCCCGGATTATCTGCCCGACACCGATACCAAAGGTCTGGCCATCTTTGCGGAATACCCGCAAAGCAATCACGCCGCTTCCCGCTTTATTCTGTACCGCATTCATGACGATGGTTCCGACGCAGGCAACGACCGTCAGGATGTCACCGGCTTTGCGACTCAATTGATGTGGGGCTGGGGATTGGCCGAACCAGGCTTCCGCGTGTATACCGGCCCGTCCTGGCACCGTGACAAGATGCTGGTCAAACGCCCCGATGGTTACAAGACCCGCATTATGAATGGCTGGGGCTGGCACCTCGGGCTGGGCTACCAACTGGATGCCATCACCCTGGATATCGCCGGTGAATGGCGTGACCCGGACGACTATCGCCTTGAAAACCAGCGGCCAGAAGCCAAAGCAGCCGGTATCAATGACGATACTCCGGATGTCTTGTTCTATAATTTGATGATCAGTTACCGATTCTGAGATCCCTACGCCTATGACCAACCCTGTTACCGTGCGCTACATGTCACGTTCCGAAATCGAAAGCCTGATGTACAGTCTTGTGGCGGAAAAAGACAACCAGCAAGCCCTGTTGTTTGAAGCCATCGCCCGACGTCTGCTGGAAATCATGGAAGAAGACGCACGCCGCTAGCGTGTGTTTTCCAACACCTCCTCACTCTTTCAAGTTTCTGCTTGCTTATGTTTACGCTGATTGCTGAAACCCCCGACTGGTTACTGATCAACAAACCTTCCGGTATCGGTATGCACACCGAAGACCAGCAGCTCGGACTGGTGGTGATGGCTGCAGAGCAGTTCCAGCGCCCGCTGTGGCCGGTACACCGGCTGGACAAGGTGACATCCGGGCTGCTGTTGCTGGCCAAGCACGCCGATGCGGCGGCCATGCTGGGCCAGCAGTTTGAGTCGCACGCAATACAGAAATACTATCTGGCGCAATCCACCAGCAAACCGGTCAAGAAGCAGGGCTGGGTCAAGGGAGATATGGAGAAGTCGCGCAATGGCAGTTGGAAGCTGACCCGAGGCATGAAGAATCCAGCCATAACGCGCTTTGTCTCCCGTTATGACACCGAACACCAACGTCGCCAGTTTTTACTGATCCCCAAAACCGGCAAGACCCACCAGCTCCGTGTGGCACTCAAAAGTCTTGGCAGCCCGATTGAGGGTGACGCACGTTACAAGGGGGAAATATCAGACCGAACGTACTTGCACGCAGTAGGTCTGGTGTTTGACTGGAAGGGACAGCGGCAACAATTCAGTGCCGCGCCGGAGTCAGGCCAGCATTGGAATCACTGGCCCGAAGAATGGCTGACAATGCCCTGGCAGCTTCAGGGTTAGCTGGCTCCCACCAATGCGGCAAATTCGGTGTAACCACCCACGTGCTCGGTGCCAACAAAAATCTGAGGCACCGTTTCTACCGGCTTACCGACGGTTTTTTCCAGATCGGCCTTGGAAATGCCCTCAACATTAATATCAATGTAGCGGTAATCCAGCGCCTTGATTTCACACAATTCCTTGGCACGACGACAGTAGCCACAACCTTCTCGCCCAAAAATCGTTACTTTTTTCATTGCTTGTACTCCTGTGGTGTATCCGCTTGATGCTACTGCTTGATTGGCCGGATGCGACCAGGCCAATACGGTGTAGCGCTTGATCTGGTGGCCAGTATACGGGGCCAGAGTAACTTTCAGACAGGCAAAAATAGCTATACCAACGATAGCCAAAGCGTATCAACCCGCCTTCTGGAAGTGATGCCCACAATCTGCCGGTACGGCCCTGTTTCAGCCTTGAAATCAAAATATTAGTATATTCTAATACAGGAATACTAAGAACCGTCTCAAGCCGTGGTGCCACGCGGCTATTTCAACGAATACGTACGAGGAACCGGCTCATGTCATCACACCGCTTTTCCCTGACCCCGGTCGCGGGCGCTGTCGCTCTGGCGACCCTGCTGCCTGCCACCGCTGCGGCAGATTCTCCCCTGGAAATTCAGGTTGTATCTCAACAAACTGTCCCCGTTTATTACGATCTGGAAGCCACGCTGGAAGCGGTGAATGAAAGCACGATCTCAGCCCAAACCAGCGGTGCCATCAAGGCCGTACACTATGACGTGAATGATCGTGTCAAAGCAGGAACACTGCTGATCGAGATTGATGATACCCAACAACAGGCCGCTCTGGCCCAGGCCAAAGCCAATCTGGCCAAGGCAGAAGCCCAAAATGAAGATGCGCAGATCTTGCTCAAGCGTAACAAACGCTTGCTGAAGCAAGGCTCGGTTTCCCAGGGGCAATATGACTCCAGTGTGGCCCAGGCCAAAAGTGCCGAAGCCGCTGTTGCAGCCGCCAAGGCAGCGGTTCGTCAGGCCAAAGAGCAACTCTCCTACACCCGCGTCAAAGCGCCTTACGGCGGTATTGTTAAAGGCCGCATGGTCGAGGTCGGCGAACTGGTGAATCCGGGCCAACCCATGATGAGCGGTCTGGCACTGCAACCTTTGCGTGCCATTGCTGATGTTCCTCAGCGTCTGGCCAACCAGTATCAGGGGGACAGCTCGGTACAAGTGGTTGTCAACGGTCAGCCGGTCGATGCCAGCAAGGTCACTCTGTATCCTTACGCCGACACCCAGCATCACAGCATTCGCCTGCGTGCGGAACTGCCTGCCAATGCCGATATAAAAGCCATTCCCGGCATGTGGGCCAAGGTACGCCTGCAAACCGGTGATCGCACGACGCTGCTGATTCCTGAATCGGCCATTATTGAGCGTTCCGAACTGACGGCGGTGTACATCATGGATGGCAATACGCCGAAGCTGCGCCAGGTACGCCTGGGCAACGGCCATAATGACCAGCGTGAAGTGCTGGCCGGCTTGAACACGGGTGAACAACTGATTCTGGATGGCTACGCCGCCATGGCCAGCCTGGCCTCAGGCAAGGCGACAGACGGGGAATAATCATGGCACTTGGAATTTCAGGCAAAACGGCAGCGGCCTTTCAGAACTCGGCCATTACGCCGCTTCTGGCACTGGTCGGACTGCTCTTGGGTTTCTTTGCGGTGATGGTGACACCCAAAGAAGAAGAACCGCAAATCGACGTCACCTTCGCCAACGTGTTTATTGGCTACCCGGGTGCCAGCGCGCGTGAAGTCGAGCAACTGGTGGCCATCCCAGCGGAACAGGTACTGTCCGAGATTAAAGGCGTGGATGATATTTTCTCCATCAGCCAGCCGGGCCAAGCGGTTCTGACGGTAGCGTTTGAAGTGGGTATTCCTCGCGAGGAAGCCATTCTTAACCTCTACAATCAGGTTCACAGCCACAACGACTGGTTCCCGGAGAATCTCGGCGTGATGCAGCCGGTCATCAAACCCATGGGCATTGATGACGTGCCCATCATGAGCATCACGCTGTGGTCGGACGACACCAACGTGACGGCTCAGGATCTGACGCAGGTCGCTCATTCTCTGGAAGTTGAGCTAAAACGCATTCCCGGCACTCGTGACATTTACGCCATTGGCGAACACGCGGGCGTGGTTCAGGTCACGCTCGATCCCGCACGTATGAACGGCCACGGCCTGGCTTTCAGTGACGTCCGCAACTCCCTGTTAAGCGCCAATGCCGGTGGCTATCGTCAGCCGCTGGTACAGAACAATCAGGTGATTCTGGTTCAGGCTGGTGAATTTCTGAAAACCACCGATGAGCTGGGTCAGTTGATTGTCGGCCGCAGTCAGAGTGGTTTGGTATACCTGTCCGATGTGGCCGACATTCGCTTGCAAGCGGACACACCGGATCAGAACGTGATGTACCGTGCTCTGGGTCAGAGCAGCAGCCACGCAGCGGTCACATTGGCCATCGCCAAACAGCCCGGTATGAACGCAATTGATATCACTCAGGCCATTGATGGGCGTCTGGTGGATCTGAAAAACCGCGTCATTCCCGACAACATCAACGCCGATGTCACCCGTGATTACGGTATCACCGCCAAGGCCAAATCCGACAAGCTGATCACCAAGTTGCTGTTCGCCACAACTGCGGTGGTCATTCTGGTTCTGGCCACTATGAGCTGGCGTGAAGCCGTGATTGTGGGCGGTGCCATCTTTATCACACTGGCAATCACCTTGTTTGCTTCCTGGGTCTGGGGTTTCACCCTCAACCGGGTGTCTCTGTTCGCTCTGATCTTCTCCATCGGCATTCTGGTGGATGACGCCATTGTGGTGGTCGAAAACATCCATCGACATTTGCACATGGGTGGCAAGAAAATTCTGGAAGCCATTCCTCTGGCCGTGGACGAAGTCGGCGGCCCGACGATTCTGGCAACCTTCACTGTAATTGCCGCTCTGATGCCGATGGCGTTTGTCTCTGGTCTGATGGGCCCATACATGAGCCCAATCCCGATCAATGCCTCCACCGGCATGCTGATCTCTCTGGTTGTCGCCTTTGTGGTTACGCCCTGGCTGTCCTACAAGCTGCTCAAACGCCAGTTCCCCCACAGTGACCAGATTCAGGCTGGTGAAGATCATGGGCATGAAACCGATGCGGAAAACAGCGGCCTGTTCCGCTTCTTCAGCCGCTTGATGTCTCCCTTTCTGGAAGGCAAACACGCCGGTAAAAAACGTGCCCTGCTGTTCCTCGGCATCACCGGTCTGATTGCTCTGGCAGTGGCATTGCCAGCATTCCAGATGGTGGTGCTCAAGATGTTGCCATTCGACAACAAGTCAGAATTTCAGGTGATCGTCGATATGCCGGAAGGTACGCCGGTTGAACAAACCCTGATGGTGCTGGAAGAATTATCGGATGAACTGATGAACGTGCCGGAAATCCAGAACGTACAGATGTACGCCGGTTCCGCTGCACCGATCAACTTCAACGGCCTGGTGCGCCAGTACTATCTGCGCCGCCAGCCCAATCAGGGCGACATTCAGGTCAATTTGGTCGACAAGAGCCAGCGTGACCGTCAGAGCCACGCCATTGCGTTCTCGGTACGCGAGCCACTGCAGGTGATTGGCGACAAGCTGAATGCCAATGTCAAAATCGTTGAAGTGCCACCTGGCCCACCGGTTATGGCTCCGATTGTGGCAGAGGTCTATGGCCCGGAATACCAGCGTCAAATCGAAGCAGCCAAAACACTGCGCACGCTGTTCGAAACCACCGATGACATTGTGGATGTCGATGATTACGTTGAAGCCGATCAGGAAAAATGGATTGTTAACATCGACCGTCAGCGGGCGGCCATGCTGGGGGTTGCTCAGGCCAGCGTTGTTCAGGCAATCAACACCGCTCTGGGTGGCGAAGATGTCAGCTATCTGCACAGCGATAACGTCAAATACCCACTGCCGGTGCGTCTGGAACTGAGCGAAGGCAACAAGGTGGGCCTGAACCAGTTGCTGGTCATGAAAGTCCGCGCAGCAGATGGCAAATTCATCGCTCTGGCCGATCTGGTCAGCATCGAGAAAACCATCACCGACAAAACCATCTACCACAAAAACCTGCAGCCAGTGGTGTTCGTGACTGCAGATATGGCTGGTGAACTCGACAGCCCACTCTACGGCCTGTTTGCCATGTCGTTTGACATGCCCGCCAAAGGCATGAGCTGGGAACAGTGGTTTATCGAACCACCGGCTCTCAGCGATGACATCGGCATGAAATGGGACGGTGAATGGCAGATCACCTACGAGACCTTCCGCGACATGGGCATTGCTTACGGTGTCGGCATGATTCTGATCTACCTGCTGGTTGTGGCGCAATTCCGCAGCTACCTGGTGCCACTGGTCATCATGGCCCCGATTCCACTGACGGTGATTGGCGTCATGCCAGGTCATGCTCTCTTCGGTGCGCAATTCACGGCGACGTCCATGATTGGCATGATCGCACTGGCGGGGATTATCGTGCGGAACTCCATCTTGCTGGTGGACTTTATGAATCAGCAACTGGGCGAAGGCATGAGCTTCGAGAAAGCCGTCGTCAGCGCTGCTGCAGTGCGGGCGCGTCCGATTGTCCTGACCGCCGTTGCCGCCATGATCGGTGCGTTCTTTATCCTCGACGACCCGATCTTTAACGGTCTGGCGATTGCGCTGATCTTCGGCATTATGATCTCGACCCTGCTGACGCTGATCGTGATTCCGTTGCTGTATTACTCCTGGATGCCCAAAAATCTGGGCGAGCGGATTCGTGGTGAGGTCGTCGAAGACTGACCTTTTCATTCTGCCAAAGCCCTCACCTTTATCAGGTGGGGGCTTCTGTCATCTTTCAGACACGAAACACCATTATTGCAATAAGATAAAACGAATCCGTCTCACTTGGCTTCAGTTTAATACCTTGTGACATTCCCTTCACACCGTTCATACCATCAACCGTCATACCGCCGCAGCGGGCTACTTTTCAGGCCAATTTTCAAGCTATATTTCCAATCAAATCGGCTGAAAAAACTATCCAAGAGCTCATAAAAACAAAATTTAAATTTGACTAAAAAACACCAACGTGAATAAATATCCAATATCGTAAATAGAAATTCCCAATAATTGTGTTTTGAGGCATTAATGAATTCCAATTTTCTCGGTACCAATATCGATGAACTTATCGCTGCAGAAGAAAAAAAGATCGAGCAACTGAAGCTGGCCAAGAAAGAACAGGACGAAAAACAAGAAGCATTAAAGGAATTGACGTCAGAATTCGAATCAATTTTAGAGAATTACGGCGTTACTGAAGCCGAGTACTTTGCAACCATCAGTGAAAAACTGGAGCTTTGGGTACGAGACTCTGAAGGGTCGGCTATTTACAGCTCCCTGAGCAAGCACTTTGAGAAGCAAGCCAACAAAGCAGACAAAGCACTGGCTGCTCCAAAAGTGTCCTCACTGCCAAAACCCAAGTTGAAGGTCGGTACGTATCGCAACCCGGCAACCGGGGAAACCGTTCAGAAAATAAAACGTTCGCCAAAAATTCTGGATCAGTGGATTGAAGAGTACGGATTTGCCATCGTGCGTACCTGGAAAATTGATTGATTATTCCGAATAATCAATTCTGAAATACTGGGCAATCTGCCCAGTATTTTCATAAAACCCAACATATATTTCAAACTGATCTTTTCCAAGTATTAAAATCATCTTGATTTTTCACATTCAGATAACCATTCATCAAAATATGTTCCATCACATGTAAAGACCATCAGGCGTATGAATAAATTTCATCACCATATTCCCCCAACCATTCAGAACATCAAAACAATCTCAAGCAAGGCCCAGATTCTCTTTCAATACTGAGCCATTTTTCGACAACATGCATCCATTTTAGTTACGACTGATAATAATCAACTGTATTTAAAAGCTGATCACAAAAGTCAAAAATACCTTCTACCGAATCAATCGGGTGTCGAGTTTCTTTTTTGCCATCATCAAAAATTCCAATGTATTTTTGTTTAGCGTTAAAATGCAATCGACACAAGGGCTTCCTGTTATTGTCATCCAATAAAACACCAAAATAGCTCTGTGTATCACGATGAGATATACGATCAACCGGTAGCTTCTGACGTAATACGGCTCTTACTATATTAAACCCTTCCAGCTCTTCCTCAGTCGTAACAATCTTTGACTCTGGCTCATCTGCAGTATTTTCTTCAATATCAGAATCTGAAATTGAATGTTGAACTGTGGAATCAATCGCAGACTTTAAACGATCATTAATACTATCATTTAAAAACTGCGCCAACGCTTTGGCCGTAATACCAGAAAATTGATTTTTCACCTTCGCAGTCAATACACCATCGTAAACACGAGAGGCAAAAAACCGAACAAACTCTTCTTCTGGTTCAGAGAATTGATCTTCCAGGATACGTTTTATTTGGCTTAAATACTTTAGCTCCCCTGCAGCACCAACAACAGACTCCACATCAAATGATGACTTTGTCAGCTTCTTCAACTCTGGAATTAAATGCTCATCCAAATCTTCCAGGTCTAATATTAAAAATGGTTTCTCATCCATTTTATTAGGAGCATCCAAATCCGTAAAAACCTGATACTCAGATCCATTGGTTAATATAGCCAAGCGTGAAGAAGTAACAGAAAAATAGCGAAATAATTGACTGGCGTGCTTTGCGGTAAGCTTTTCACCATATTTTTTACATTCAATTAATATTTGAATTTCACCATTTTTAACGAGAGCATAGTCAACTTTCTCACCTTTTTTAGTACCTGCATCTGCGGTAAATTCAGGAATAACTTCATCCGGGTTAAAAACGTCGTACCCTAAGACTGAATGTAAGAAAGGCATCACTAAAGCATTTTTAGTCGCTTCTTCTGTTGCAAGATTGCCGCTCACTTGCTCAATTTTTTTGGAAAGACTCTGAAGGCGTTCTACGAAATCCATATGGTTTCCTTACTATTTACTGTTTTATCAGCTTTTCCTCTGTACCACTCAATCAGAGAGCCAGCTCCAGACTACCCCAAGCGAGACACAAAATGCCAACTGGCACAAAAAATCCGGCTCAATATAGAGCAAACAAATTACTTGTTGCCATAAGGCATCAGCTTGCTTTTCTGCATAGCCTACTGTAATTAGCGGCGGGACATATCCACCCTCAATGGCTGTCTTCTATGATCCCCCTCGAATCTCTCGGCACTTTTGTGTTGGCCTCTGCCGTCTTGGCGCTAGTGCCCGGGCCGGATAACTTATTTGTCTTGATGCAATCAGCCATGCACGGTCGAAAGGCCGGTTTACTGATAACTCTCGGGTTGTGTAGCGGCCTGATTGTTCACACCAGCGCCGTCGCTTTGGGCGTAGCGGTTATTTTTCAGACATCCGCTGTGGCTTTCTCACTATTGAAAATGGCTGGCGCACTCTATCTCGTTTATTTGGCCTGGCAGGCTTTCCAGGCATCGGCCACGACATTGGATGGCTCTGATACCAACCCGTATACCAATGCTGCCTTGTACCGTCGCGGCATATTGATGAACATCACTAATCCGAAAGTCACCATTTTCTTCCTGGCTTTTTTGCCGCAATTTGCTTCCCCTGAATACGGTGCTATTAGCCCACAAATTTTCTTACTGGGAGGCGTATTCATGAGTACAGCACTGCTTGTTTTTAGCGCAATTGCCATATTAGCCGGAACATTAGGTGTCTGGTTACAACGGTCTCCCACCACTCAGATGTATCTGAATCGTGGAGCCGGTATGGTCTTTATCGGATTGGCCCTGAAATTGGCGACCACCAGCCAAACCCTTTAGCGAAGATTTTTGCGATGACGCTGAACAAAGCGCTTCAGCCGTCCCAAATCCAGCAGCCATACCTCTTTGTCTGCAAACCGCTGTGTCACAGAAAACAAGGCCACTGGCTGGTGTTGAGGTTTTGTCACATCCACTTTCCAATCGTTTGCAATGGCGCGAGATTTGATTTGATCAATCTTCACATCGCCATGAGCCGGAATAAAAAATGATTTTACGGCTGTGTTTTGCCCCGGAGGCCAAAACCGAACCACCATCATTTCATCCAGAGGATTACGCACCAATAGATGCTGGATCATGCTTTGATCAGAAGATGCAGATACCCTCTGAGCCTTTGTTTTGGGGTGTGACAAACCCAGAGGTATATGACCGGCCAGACCCGCCATGTTTCCCTTGCCATCAGAAGGAGCAGCCATGCTTTCAGCTTCCTTCTTTTGGCCCAGTAATGGCAACAGGCTTGCTACAGGCAGAACCTCACCACTGGGCTTATTCGTCACTGCGCTTCTCTTGGGTGGACTTGTGTGCACAACCTGATTCAAACGCTTCACATCCGCCTGAAGTTGTTCCAGAGCTTGCTGTTGTCGTTCAATCAGCCGTTGTTGCTGCTCCAATTGATCATCCTGGATACGCTGCTGGTGCAAGGTATTCAATACCTGGCTTGTATCAACGCTTATACGGGCTTTTACGTAGAAAGACTCTCCGTTCCAGTGTTCCTTCAGAACGACAATGCTTGATAAGCCAGCGGTCACTACACGCAAAACTTCTTGTTCTGAACGTGCCCCGGAACCATCACGCCGGGCCGTTATGACATGGTGAAGATTGGTGCCAACTTCCTGCAGCACCTGAGCTTTCAAGTGATCCAGTGCATGCTTCCTGGCTGTAACCTTGCTGTCATTCTCAGAAGCCCGGTAGGTGTATTCACGAATAAATACGTCAGCATTCACAAATACAGAAGCAAGGATAAGAGAGACAATAAGCAGTAATCGAGATAAGAAAACAACCGTCGAATCTAATGACAAATAACGCAACACAAAAACAGTTTCCCTACAAAATAATCCTTGAAAGCCCCATATTATCAGCAAGGCAGAATAGACACGAACGTCCAGTTTCATACACGCAAATATGACGATATTTTATTCTTTCGAGCCAGCAGAAACCCCCAACAACTGTTCTTCCGGGTAACGAGTGGCCAGCTCACGCTGTTTGGCTTTGGTCAGGCCACGATAGACGAGCGCGTAGGAGTGATCAATCATGCGTTCAAGCTCTCCGGCTGGCACATCTCCAACCAGTTGAATGGTGTTCCAATGGCGCTTGTTCATATGGTATCCGGCGCTGACGGAATCAAAAATATCGCGCAGTTCCAGTGCTTGTTGAGGATCGCACTTCAGGTTCAGGCAATCCCGTCCTTCGCGCTGGTACAGCAGTGCGAACATTTTATCCGCAACCTTGAAGACCCAGGCTCCGTCACCAAAGGGCATATCACAACGCGCCTCGGGTTTGTTCATCAGGTATGAGGCAGCCGGTTGCAAGGTTGCGGGAAGGCGTTCGAGATACGAGTCTGAGGCGCTGTCTTGTGTGGTCATCAAGGTCATCCTGATAATGGGCACCGTGAGAGGTGCCCAGTGAGGTCAGTCTTCGTCCGCACCCTTACGGATCAGAAAATGGTATTCCCCGCCCTGCTCTTCCGATGCCAGCATTTCATGCCCCAAAAAGGTACAGAACTTGAGGAAATCGCGCTGGGTCGAAGGGTCAGTGGCGAAGATCTGAATCACTTCCCCAACGGCCACATCGGCAATCAGGTTGTGTAGCATCATTACAGGCTCTGGACAAAACAACCCCCGAGCATCCAGCTCACGGGCAATGTCAGGCAACGGATTATTGTCAGAATGCTCCATGCTGTGGGCCTCCGTCAGTCATCGCTGATTTCAATGGATGGCATCGCGCCAGCCCCTGAGCCCGACTGGTTCAGGGCAACGGCCAGACGGCGGGCGGCATGACGATACATCAACGCCACGTCAGCGGTATCATCGGCGGCCACCACTGGCGTACCGGCATCGCTCTGTTCCCGAATCCAGGTCGCCAGTGGCAAGGAACCCAGCACAGTGGTTTGATACGTCGTTGCCAGTCGATCAGCACCATCGGTGCCAAAAATATGCTCAGCATGGCCGCACTGGGAACAGATGTGCATGCTCATGTTTTCAATCATCCCCAGAACCGGAATGTTCACCTTGCGGAACATTTCCACGCCTTTTTTGGCATCCGCCAAGGCGATGTCCTGTGGCGTGGTCACAATCACCGCACCAGACACCGGGTATTTCTGACTCAGGGTCAGCTGCACGTCACCCGTGCCCGGAGGCATATCAATCAGCAGATAATCCAGCTCGCCCCACTGGGTCTGATTAAGCAACTGCATCAGAGTACCGGCGACCATTGGGCCGCGCCAAACCATGGGCGTGTCTTCGGTAACCAGATAAGCCATCGACATGCTTTTGACGCCGTGAGCTTCAATCGGCACAAACCATTTGTTATCAATGGTTTCCGGGCGCGTACCTTCCGCCACACCCAGCATCAGGCCCTGACTGGGGCCATAAATATCCGCATCCAGCAGGCCAACTTTGGCACCGTCACACGCCAGTGCCACGGCCAGGTTCACAGAGGTGGTGGATTTGCCCACACCGCCTTTGCCAGAAGCCACGGCCACGATGTTTTTAACCTGAGCCAGTGCTTCACCGCCATCATGGCTTTTGTGACTGGCTACCTGCCAACCAACCTGAACACTGGCCTGATCACAGCCATCCAGATTTTCCAGCGCCGTTTCCAGCAATTGGGCAACCCCATTAGCCACACCACCTGCCGGGTAATCCAGCAACACGGCCACGCTCACGCTGGAGCCACTGATCTGAATGCTCTGAATGGCTCCGGCACTGAGTAAGTCCGTTTCCAGATAAGGGTCGTGATAACCGGCCAACGCCGTTTCTACTTGAGACTGGGTCACTTCTGACACGCACTTCGCTCCCGTTTAAGGTCAATCGTATGCGGGAATTGTACTCCGGTCGTTACCAAAACCACATGCTAAAAACCATTCGAGCACCAAAAACCGACTGTTCCAGTCGGTTTTAAGAACACATCCGCTTGCCGGTAGGCACAACGCCTGCTTTGCCGGATAATGCCGGGCTTGACACAGTACGGGAATACCCAAATGTTACACCTCTGGTGGCAAGCCACCCGCCCCAAGACCCTGCCCGCCTCCGTCGGCCCGGTGTTATTGGGTACGGCACTTGCCTCAACACAGACCGATATCAACACCAGTCTGTTTTTGCTCACCCTGCTGTGTGCTGTCGCTCTGCAGATTGGCGTCAATCTGGCCAACGACCTGTTTGATGGTTTGTCGGGCGTAGACGGCGATGACCGCCTTGGGCCACCTCGCATGGTGCAATCCGGTCAGGTCACACCCGCTCAGATGAAAATCGCCTTGGCGCTGTGTACCTTGATCGCGGCGGCTTCTGGCTTGATGCTGGTCGCCCACGGCGGCTGGATGCTATTGCTGATTGGCGTGGCTTGCCTGCTGGGCGTGTTTGCCTACAGCGCTGGGCCATGGCCTCTCGCTTCTTGCGGGCTGGGCGAAGTGACGGTACTGGTGTTCTTTGGCTGGGTCGCAGTGATGGGGTCGTATTTTCTCCAGACCGGAAATGTCAGCCTGGCGTCTTTTTTATTTGGCAGCGCCAGTGGCCTGTTCAGTGCCGCCATGATGCTGGTGAATAATCTGCGTGATCTTCCCACCGATGCCAACGCAGGCAAGGTAACGTTGGCCATCCGACTGGGGGAAACCCCGAGCCGCACTCTGTACATTCTGATGCTGATACTGGCGCTGGTGTTTCATTCACTGGCAACCAGCACGTCGGTTTGGCACCTGCTGATTCCGGTACTGGTGTGCCTGAAGCCGGTCATCAACCTGATGACGGCCATTCGAACCCATTCAGGTCAGAGCCTGAATGACGTGTTGGCCAATACGGCCAAAGCCGGATTTCTCTATTGCCTGAGCAGCGCTGCTGTATTGGCAGTGCTTTAGTCTTCCCCTATCCATCATCTATTCTGCCGACATGAAACTTATAATAATCAGCGATACACACGGCCAGCATGAACATCTGGATATCCCGGAAGGCGATGTTCTGATTCATGCTGGCGACTTTACCGAGCATGGCACCCTGGCCGAAGCCGAAGCGTTTGACCGCTTTCTGGATACCTTACCGCACTCTCACAAACTGGTGATTGCAGGCAACCACGACTTCGCCTTTGAGCAACGCCCCGACGATGCCGAAGCCGTGATGCGCCATTGCACCTATCTGAAAGACAGTGGAACGACGATTGACGGCGTGCATTTCTACGGCAGCCCCTGGCAACCCTGGTTTATGGATTGGGCCTTTAACCTGCCGCGTGGCGACGCCCTGCGTGAGAAATGGGACATGATTCCCGGCCATACCGATGTTCTGATCACCCATGGTCCGCCTCTGGGACAAGGTGACCGTATTTATTCCGGTGATCAGGTGGGATGCGATGAGCTGACCAAAGCGGTCGAAAGAATACGTCCCAAACTGCATATATTCGGGCACATACATGAAAGCTACGGCATTACAGAAAACGGGCACACGGCGTTTATCAATGCCTGTAGCTGCAACATAAAAAACCGGGCCGATAACCCGCCGATTGTGATTGAGCTATAAATAGCGGAGATAAACACTGGAATAGACACAACAAAGCCGCTCACAGGAGCGGCTTTGTGTTCATGCACATGACAGCGATTACGATTACTGCACCCGATAATGCGCTGGTTTCAGATAATCAACACCGTAACTCGCAAAAATGCGCTCCATGTCACCGCTGTTCACCAGCTCGGTGATCACATCTTCCAGTGCGTATCCCAACGCTCGATGAGCATCTTTCACCGCCATGCCCACTTCCCAACGCGGTTTGGTCAGATTTGGGAGCGGAATATCCACCGCCTGATAACGTTCCGGTGTGTCCAATCGCAAACGGCCCCATTGCATCTGGGACTGCATGCCCATCACTGCGGCTACCTTTTTCTCGGGCAAATCGGCCAGAGCATCAAAGACCGTAGTGTAGTGCAGAACATTGTTTTTGAGGCGACCCCGAAAGGCGCTGCTGAGATAGAAGTCTGGCAGGCTGTCAATTTCCACGCCGACCTTGTCGTACATGAAAATAGCCAGATTTTCGATGCTTTCAATTTGCTGATCATCAATCAGCAGCATCCAGCGTTCACGCTGATACGGTGCAAAGAAATGCACCAGATCGTTCATGACTCGACCATCCTGATCGACCTTGAACGCGTATTCCCGGTCATAAGGCGCGCGCAGCATCACATCCGCCACTTCACGTTTGAGCATGGGGCCGTCTTCGATACGGGCCAGATAATGGCCTTTCCAGACGTGGTTGCGCAGATCGTCTTCCAGATTTTCATCCGGCACCATCCAGTGCAGAGTCAGGTCAACACCCAGACCACGGGCCAGATGCCGAGCAATCTCGACATCCACCCCGCGTGCATCGCCGTTGTTTTCCCAGGAGTAAGGCGGGAAGTCTCGATACACCGCGACCGACAATGTGCCAGCCGCCTGAATATCATCCAGCGATCGGGCGTGAACAAAAAGAGGCAGGCAGAGCAGCATCGCCAACAGGGAAGCGATACTGGCAGTACTCTGACTGCCTGTAAGCGTACGATTACTCGACATACAAGGTTTCAAGCCATGCACGAATCGACCACAGTGCTTCCTGGCTCAGGAAGTCGGCCATTTTCGGCATGTAAGGAACGCCATTACGAACGGCACCGTTACGAACGCGGTACACAAACCACTCATCACCGTCCATACCGGGTTCCAGCTCACGCAAGTCCGGCGCAATACCACCAGAAATGCCGTCCAGACCGTGGCAACGGGCGCAGTTTTGAGCGTAGGCTGATTTACCAACCTCAATCGCCAGTTCATTACCGCGATACGGGTTTTCTTCGCGCCACTCTTCACCCAGTTTTTCCAAACCACCGATATCAACTGCTTGTGGCGTCACATCACCATGTGCCCAAACCGCACCGGAAAATGCAACACAACCGGCAACGATTGCACCACGAAGGGTTGTAGATACTGATTTCATTGTTGAGCACCTGCTGCTTGTGATTTTCTATTGCTCATTGTAGATACGACCCCAAACAGGCCACAGAACACTTTGGTATCCGGTTTTCACTACCTTGGTACTGGTTCAAAACAGACGATTTTTGCAAACCTGCCAACCCACCTGCTTCCACCACCTCTCCGGCCCACACCCAAAGCACTGTTTATTGCCACCAAAACCAGTACCAGAGAACTAGGACACCTCCACCGAATGAGGATATTCAGCCACCGTCCGCTCTCAGTACCCTGTGAGACAAGCACTCAATAACGATAACAAGCCTCATGATGAACACATCCCTGTTCCTGCAACAGATCCGGCGCGTTCTGCCGTTGCTGATTCTGTACGCACTGACAACCACACCGGCCCAGGCCCAAAAAGCCGCTGTAATTGAAGTTCCCATTGGCTATCTGGAGCTGACCCTGCCAAGCCCTCCCCTGCTCTCTAATGTGCTGCCACCGCCCGATGACAATGGCGAACAAGGGGCCATCCTCGGGGTCACCGACAATAATCAGGGCGCACGGTTTCTGGGCCTGAACTATCACCTGCACAGCAAGCGTTCAGACTCACTGGACGAGCTGATCCGGCAATCAGAGCAGTGGCACCAGAACGGCGTGCGCTACCTGATTGCCAACCTGCCCGCCACTGCGCTGGAGCAGCTATCCCGCGCCTGGCAAGGCAAGCCGATGCTGATTCTCAACGCCGGTGCCGCCGACAATGCCTTGCGTACCCGCCAGTGTCTCGCCAATGTGATGCACACGCTTCCCAGTCGCGCCATGCTGACCGACGCTCTGGGGCAATGGCTGATTCATCGCCGTCTCAGTCGCTGGCTATTGATCGAAGGACAGCACTCCGACGACAAGGCGTACGCCAACTCCATACGCCGCACTGCCAAGCGCTACGGTGCCAAAATCGTGGCGGAGAAAACCTGGACGTTTGAATCGGACTTACGCCGCACCGCACAAACCGAAGTGCCACTGTTCACCAAAACCCGCGAATACGACGCCGTTGTGGTGGCTGATGAACGCGGCGATTTTGGCGAGTTCATCCCGTTCAATACCTGGTATCCACGCCCGGTGACGGGCACCCAGGGCCTGACACCCACCGCCTGGCACCGTGTGGTTGAACAATGGGGTGCGGCACAATTACAAAGCCGCTTCGACAAACAAGCCAACCGCTGGATGACCGATAAAGACTACGCCGCCTGGGCCGCTGTCCGCGCCATCGGCGAAGCCATTGCCAATCAACCCGCCAGCCAGTTTCGGGCGTTGGCTCAGCAAGATCCGCGTCCGTTGCAGGCGTACTTGCTCGGCGAGCGCTTCCAACTGGCTGGATTCAAAGGCCGCAAGCTGACGTTCCGACACTGGAATGGTCAACTGCGCCAGCCCATTCCGCTGGTACAGCCACGCGCTCTGGTGTCGCAGTCGCCTCAACAAGGCTATCTGCACCCGCATACCGATCTCGACACGCTTGGCTTTGATCTACGAGAAAGCCGCTGTCATCTTGACTCACCCACTGTTTCTACCGGAGGCCGGTAAATGTCACACACTCTGACTTCATTGCCGTCGGGCATGCGTTTGTTACCCGCTCTGCTGGCCGGTATCGCCACACTCGGAGCCGCGCAACTGAGCCAGGCAGCCACTGCTTATGTCTCCAACGAGAAAGACAACAGCCTGTCATTAATCGATCTCGACACGCTGGAAGTGGTCAAGACCATCGAAGTGGGCCAGCGTCCGCGCGGCATCACCTTTAACAAGGATTTCTCGCGCCTGTACATCTGCGCCAGCGACGACGACACCGTACAGGTGATGGACGCCAATACCCACGAAATCATCTCCAGCCTGCCATCTGGCGAAGACCCGGAACAGTTCTCCCTGCACCCGGACAATCGCCGCTTGTACATCGCCAACGAAGAAAACGCGCTGGTGACGGTGGTCGACACCCAGACTGAATCAGTGATTGGCCAGATTGATGTTGGCGTCGAGCCGGAAGGCATGGCCATCAGCCCGGACGGCAAGATTGCAGTCAACACCTCTGAAACCACCAGCATGTTGCACTGGATTGATACCGACACCCATGAGCTGATTCACAACACCCGCGTTGATCAGCGCCCTCGTCATGTCGAATTCACCAAAGACGGCAAACAGCTCTGGGCCAGTGCCGAAATTGGCGGCACCGTGGCGGTGATTGATGTCGCCAGCAAAGACATTCTGCACACCATTCGCTTCAACATTCGTGGCATTCACGGCGATAAAATCCAGCCCGTTGGCATCAAGCTGTCCAAGGATGGCAACACGGCGTTTATCGCCCTTGGCCCCGCCAATCACATCGCCGTGGTGGATACCCGCACCTATGAGGTGCTCGATTACCTGCTGGTGGGCCGCCGGGTCTGGCACATGGACTTCAGCCCGGATGGCCGTCACCTGCTCACCACCAACGGCATCAGCGGCGATGTCTCCGTGATTGATGTGGCCAAGCGCAAGGTGATCAAATCCATCCGCGTTGGACGCTTTCCCTGGGGGCTGGCGATCAAGCCAGACTAAACATGTCAGAACACACTGCAACCACCGCTCTGGTGGACATTCAGAACATCAGCTTTCGTTACCCCAGTGGCAAACAGGCGCTGGATGACGTCAGCTTTCAGCTCCAGGCCGGTCAGTTTCATGCCCTGCTGGGACTGAACGGTGCTGGAAAAAGCACCCTGTTTGCGCTGATCAGCCGCCTGTTTCAGGTTCAGCAAGGTGATATTCGGCTGAACGGCCAGAGCCTGAAAGCGGCTCCGGCCAAAGTGCTGGGGTCGATTGGCATGGTGTTTCAGCAAAGCACGCTGGACCTGGATTTGAGCGTGGCCGAAAACCTTCACTACCACGCCAGTTTGCACGGCATTCCACCGTCACAACGCCAGCAACGCATCGACGAGGAACTGGCCCGCTTTGACATGAGCGATGCACATCACAAGAAGGTACGTGCTCTGAATGGCGGCCATCGCCGCCGGGTAGAAATTGCCCGTGCCCTGTTGCATCAGCCCTCGCTGCTGTTACTGGACGAAGCCACCGTTGGACTCGATCCAGCAACGCGACAACAGATCAACCAATATGTGCGCCAGCTTTGTCGGAAACAGCAGGTGGCGGTGCTGTGGGCAACCCACCTGATCGAAGAGATTCATACTGGCGACACCGTGGCCCTGCTGCATCAAAGCCGCTTGCTCGCCTGTGACAGCACCGAAGCCATTTGTCAGCAAGCCAATCGTTCCACGCTGGTACAGGCTTTTGAAACCCTGACCGGGACAGAGGCCAAAACATGAACGCTTCCGCCTACTGGTACGCCTTCACCGGCATATTCAAACGCGAACTGCTGCGTTTCGTGCATCAACGCACGCGATTTCTCAGCTCACTGGTGCGTCCGTTTATCTGGCTCGCCGTCTTTGCCGCCGGTTTTCGTGCAGCACTGGGGATTTCCATCATTGAGCCTTACGACACCTACATCACCTATCAGGAGTACATCGCGCCGGGACTGGTGGCCATGGTGCTGCTGTTTAATGCCATGCAAAGCTCGCTCTCCATGGTCTACGACCGCGAAATGGGCAGCATGCGAGTGTTACTGATGAGTCCGCTGCCACGCTGGTATTTGCTGCTATGCAAACTGGCCGCCAGCGCGCTGGTGTCGATTCCACAAGCCTATGCATTTCTGGCCATCGCCTGGTGCTTTGACGTTCAGCCGCCCGCGATTGGCTACCTGTGGCTGGCACCGGTTCTGCTGATATGCGGCATGGTTCTAGGCGCATTGGGGCTGTTTATTTCCAGCTTTATCAAACAACTGGAAAACTTCGCCGGAGTGATGAACTTCGTGATATTCCCGATGTTCTTTCTATCATCGGCGCTCTACCCGCTCTGGCGGATGCAGGAAAGCAGCGACTGGCTGTACTGGCTCTGTAGCATCAACCCCTTCACCTTCTGTGTGGAACTGATTCGCTTCAGCCTCTACAACCAATGGAACGGCGAAGCGGCTGCCGTCGTGGCAGGTTGTCTGATTGGCTTTATTACACTCGCCGTCTGGGCCTTCGACCCACAACGAGGGGCATCGCGGTAGATCCTGATACAAGCCGACCACGCCCATCAGATGTATACTCACATCGTCATGGATTTGACCCTAATTTCGACAGATTTTGTAACTCATTGATTTTAAAGGGGTTATAAAAACTCTGAAAAATAGGGTCAAAACACCCTGAAAGCCAGGAAGCTCTTTAAAAACAGGAAGTTAGCAAAATATTGCAACAGTTCACTGCCGCACAGGCAGCTTAGAAACTGCTGATTTCCAGAGCTGGTCTTAAAGCTGGGTTCACTGCCGCACAGGCAGCTTAGAAAGAACAAAACTGCGCCAGTGCTGGAATCTGTAGGTTCACTGCCGCACAGGCAGCTTAGAAACATCTGAGGAAGCAGCCATTGCCAGGTTGGCCGTTCACTGCCGCACAGGCTGCTTATTTTCTCCAGCAGCTCAACCAAAATTAGAAAATGACATTTTTTTGAAAACAGGACTTGCCAACTCGAAACATCGCCATTAATATACGCGCCACTTGCTTCAGGACTATAGCTCAGTTGGTTAGAGCGCTACCTTGACATGGTAGAGGTCCCCAGTTCGAATCTGGGTAGTCCTACCAAAATTCCTTCAAAAACAGTCGCTTACGAGCGGCTGTTTTTGTTTGTGGTATTTGTTGACGATTCATTTTTTACGCGACGGATGTTCTTAGACAGTTAGCGGTTTGTCTTTAGACACCTTGCTATTGCAAAGCTTCCCGTTCAGCCCATCGAATAATCTACATACCTACTTCTCACCCTCTGGCGTCAGCCAATATCTCAGTACAAATCCAATGCTCGCCGCTCCGAACATCACTGCTATCAGGGCCATTGGGCTGCCGTCAGTAATCAGGCTGGCCCCCCACCCTGTCAGACCACCCGTGATAAATCCCATGGCCCCCAGTAAAGCGGTTGCTGTGGCACTGTGACTGGGAAAATACTCTGTTGTAGAGGATGTCGCATTCGATAGCAGGAAGCCGTGGCAGCCCATTAATAGCACCAATCCTGGCATGATCACGGCAAAGGCAGGCTGATCGACCCATAAGAGATAAACAACCAGAGCCGCTCCGATCACTATCTGGATGGCTTGTCCGAGGTCAATAATAGTTCGAGGCTCAAACTGCTTTAGCAAACGCAGATTTATACGGCTCGCTATCAGCATGCTGATCACACTCAGTGCGAAGTAAAATGGAAACCAGACATCCGAAACGCCGAAATACCCCATATAAATACCCGGCGATAGTGTGATGCACGCCAATAAACCCGCATAGGCACTGCACACGGTGGCGATATAACGCCAGCAGCGGCGCTCACGCAGGACAACCCCATAACGCTGAAACAGATTGCCGGTTGTGGTGTGCTGTCGGGTCTCAGGTTGATAGCGGTGAAACATAAATAGCAGCCCCAACGCGTAGAGCATAAGAAACGCAAAGATGGCCTGCCAGTTCACCAGCTTCAGAATGACCATGCCTAACAGAGGGGCAACCAGCGGGGCAAACATCATCACCTGAATGACTCGAACCAGATTGGCCGCCCCTTCCCTGCCCCGACTGATATCCCGAATAATCGCTGCACTGTTCACGCTGGCCAGGCCACCTCCGAACGCCTGTAAGACACGCGACACCCATAATGCTTCCAGTGTGGGTGACAGAAAGGTGATGGTGCTCGCCGCCACAAAGATACCCAGCCCGATACGGATTGAGGTTCGTCGGCCAATGTAGTCAGAAAATGGCCCGCCCAGCAGTTGTCCAATACTGAAGCTGATCATGTACAGGCTGATGGAAATTTCCACATCATGAATCGGGGCCTGCAGCGCATCTGCGATGGTGGGCATAGCCGCCAGATAGATATCAATCGCCAGCGGTGTTAATGCGGACAGAGCGGATAACATCAATAACTGATACGAGCGCATATCCGCTGTTTTTAGTTCAGACATAAGAACTCAGGAAACGATGAGGAAGCCTGTCAGACTAATTCATTCAACTGGAAGAACAAACCCGACTTTTAAAAACCCTTTGTTGCAGATAGGAGCACAGTGAAGTTTTTCAGTGACGTGGCGAATCTTTCACTTACAAACGAGCCTCTATCTTCTACTATTAGGCTCACTGCATTATTGCTATTTAAGGACGGATTATGCCTCGCTCTCTCTCTTATCTTTGCTTGCCTCTGGCTTTATTGCTGCTCTCTGGCTGCGCTGCCATGCAGGAACATCTGGATGTCCAAAAGCCAACGGCGGACGTCAAAGGCGTTAACATTGCGGATATGACACTGGACAGTGTCAGCTTGCTGGTCGATATGAACATCAACAACCCCAATGCGTTCGGGTTCAACACCTCCGGTTTTGATCTGGCATTGGCGGTAGAGAACAACACGCTGGCGACGCTGGATCAGTCGGGTCAGGCTCTGAAAGTACCGGCCAATGGCAGCGCTTCCACCAGCGTGCCATTAACACTCAAATTTGCGGATATTTATAACGCCATTTCCAGCGTTAAAAATCAGGATGAATTCAACTACGGTATTGATGCCGGGTTTGATGTGGCCTTACCGGTTATTGGGAATGTGCGCATTCCAGTTAACTTTGCCAGCTCCCTGCCTATTCCCAAGCGCCCGGAAATCAGCCTCCGCGATGCCAGTCTGGGCAAGGTTGGCTGGTCAGGTGCCGAAATGAAGCTGGTGCTGGACGTTGAGAATCCGAACTCGTTCGGGATCGATCTGAATGCTCTGAATTATCAGATTGTCTCGGCGGGCCAGTCTCTGGGCGGCGGCAGCGTGAAAGCTGTCTCTCTGAAGGAAGGTGAAAAACACCAGATCACCATTCCGGTCAATCTGAGCTTTGCCAAACTGGGCAGCAGTCTGGTCAGTATGCTGACCGGCAACAAAGACATGGAGATTGATCTGAATGGCACGCTGGATTTTGCCCCGGATCTGGGTTTCTGGAAGCCTGAACCGATGGAATTTTCCGCACGTCAGGCGTTGAGCAAGTAACACACTCTGCTCTTGAAACGCTGCTCTTGAAACGCTGCACCCGCAGCGTTTCTTACGATTCGCTCAGTCCGAGTCGGACGGCATTTTACTGAATCTGGGTAATTCGCCGGGATCAACAAACCATTCAGCGGCTGAATCACAAAAAATATTCATCTCCGGTTGCACGCCGGGATCGCCATCCAGTGAACCTGCCGGTATCACCATGACTTTTCCACTCTGGGGCAACCAGGGCATATTGCTGCCACACTGCTTGCAGAAAGCACTGGCAAAATGGCGCGCTTCCTTGACGGCGTAGTAACCTACCCGCTCTTCCCCACTCAACCACTCAAACTGATCGGTCGGCACAAACATATTGGCAGAGTAAGCCGAACCGGTGACCTTGCGACAACGCGAGCAATGGCAATGCTGGAAAATACCGACAAAGCCTGTGATGCGATAACGCACCTCACCGCACAAACAGCTGCCTTCGGTTGTTTTAAAATCCTGCATTGGGTGTGACTCGCTCATTCCATGCCTCTTTTGGTTATTAGCTAATGCCTTCAAGTTACGAGGTTCGGGCATAACAGGAAAGCTGGCACATTGGAAAATCGGAGCTTGCACACAAAAATGGAGGCCGAAGCCTCCATTTTCAAAACCGCGCCACAGTTGGCGTAAAAGAGCACTTAATGCTCAGTGCTGATGACCTTCAGGGCCATGAACGTGACCGTGTTCAATCTCTTCCTGACTGGCTTCACGAACGGTTTCAACTTTAACGCTGAACGCCAGTGCCTTGCCTGCCAGAGGGTGGTTGGCATCAACCGTGACGATGTTTTCTTCAACTTCAGTCACGATCAGATTAACGGGGCCCTGTTCTGTTTGAGCCGTAAATGCCATGCCTGGCTCAACGTTTTCAACGCCGGTAAAGGCTTCACTTGGCACTTTCTGAATACGCTCTTCGCTGTATTCGCCATAAGCATCAGCAGCTTCAACAGTGACTTCAAATTCATCACCAACCTGCTTGCCATCCAGAGCCTTCTCCAGACCCGGAATGATGTTTTGCGCACCGTGCAGGTACGTCATTGGCTCAGCGCCTTCAGAAGAGTCGATCGTTTCGCCAGAGGCAATGTCAACGACCTTATAGTGAATGCTCACTACCTTATGTTGTTCAATGGTCATCAGAGATTTCCAGTTGCGGGTTCCGCCAGGCGGAATATGTGTGTATGCAAAGGCGACCTGAAAGCGGCACAAAAAACCGTTGCAGGGGTCGTTCTCTACGAGTAAGCAGCGAGTATAACAAGTGTTGGCTTCTGCGCTAGCGCACTTTATTACAGTCAGGACAAGAGTCTAATAACGATGCGGCAAGTGCTCTCTGGCTGACAACCATGTTTCAAACGCAGAAGATAACCCCGACAAGCCACCCGGATAGGTCTGCTCAAACGCTGTTTGAGGGTCAAAAGGCAGACAGGGGTGAGCGGCATATCTGGCCAGCATTTGCGTAAGCCAGGCCTTGCCTTCGGTGTGTTCCATCAAAAAATGCACCAATAAAGACGCCAAGGCGTAATTCCGATGGCGCTGACGGGCGTAAAAGTCCTGATGACTCATGCCCGTTAATTGCCCTAATGACTTTGTCTGGCTCTGACGAATCTGATTCAACGCCCAACGATCAACCGGCACTCGCGCGGCACTGAGTTGCCATTGCAGACGCTCCATATATTCGGCAATCCCCTCCATCAGCCACACCGGCAGGCTGCCCAGCATGGCCACCGTCATGGCATGGGTCATTTCATGCCGGGCAACAGCGCGTGTTTGCGAATCTGAAGCGTATCGGGGCATGTAAATCCGGTGCTCACTCGCCCGGTAAAACGCCCCGGTCTGGGAGGAAATGCCTTCCTGGGTGCGATAGGTTGCATAGCGTGTCTGATTTTCAAACAGAGTGATGTTCAAGGTCACCGGGCGGCGTTGTGGCTTCGGAATCAGACGGCTGAAAATGCGATACATCAGCTCGGCTTCACGCTCTAATGTCGCCTGCACACTGGAATCTCCCGCCCAATCGGGATAATTCAAGACCAGCTTCATGCCCGCATTGCGCGTTTTATAGTGCTGGCTCAGATCTTCTGCGGTTTCCGTCGGCTTATCACCAAAGTGTACCCGGCCCTTGTCATCGACCCAGCGATACACGCCAGCGGGTTTGGCTTTCGGTTTGGGAGGCTTGATCTGATCCGGTCGCATGCAACCGGCAGCCTGCGGATGGTGACTGCCATCCAGACCTGGCACTGGTAGATGAACACTGATCGACTGCTCGACCCCTTCTGCTGAAGGATCTCCGGGCAACGCCTGCAATGATCGCTCAGGGATCACAATTCGGGCACCGGATAACTGCAGCAAGCTGGGAGTTTGCGGACTGACAGAGTAACGCTCCCGCCACTCGGCAGGTATCTGATGAAGCAGATAATTCCGCTGCCCCGGCGACAACAAACGCCAACACACCTCGATGGTGACCAGCAGCAACAGCAGGATAAAAACGAGACGAAACACATACAGTAATGCTTTCATAAACCGCTCCGGGCCGAGCCATCAATGCTCACCATTATTTCAGCCAGACCAGAAAGTCCTTTGCAATCTGCTTATCCAGAGTTCGGGTAGACTGGTCGCGGTCGAAGTGTATCACCCAATATCGCGTCTGATCTTCCAGCAACGTCCCATCGCCCAGCTTTTTATGCTGTACCCGCTTACCCTTGGCTGTTGGTATTGCCGCCTGTTCAGTACAGCCGACAGAGGAAGATTTACGCCTCTCTTTACGGGCTGCACGAACGGTTTTTTGAGGCGCGCTGCGTGTTTTTCGAGCAATCGCTTCAGTTGCAGCCGGAACGCTCACCAGATCCAGTGTCAGCTCCGGGGAATAATCACAGGCCAGCAAATAATCCTTCAACCAGTCCGCTGGTTGACCTTGATGCACTACCTGAGCGCTGCGCTGTGTCAGAGCCTTGGTCAAGCGCTGACTGTTGACCAGTTGCAGCTCCTGAGCGAAAGGGCTGGGCAGTTCCCGCGCGGTTGGCTCATCGTCCCCGCTGGCTCGGCCTTTTTTGGATGGAACAATCAGGTGTAACGCTTCTCTGGCTCGGGTCATGGCGACGTACAACAGACGCCGCTCACTCTCCAGGCTTGGAGGCGAAGCAAATTCGCCTTCGGGTTGATACGGAAAGTAATGACGGTTTAGCCCCGGAATAATAACCGTGTGCCATTCCAGCCCCTTGCTCTTGTGGATAGAGGTCAAATGCACACCACTGGCCGATGTCCCGGCTTGCTCCAGACGTTGCTGCTGCAAGGCTTGTAGATAAGCCAAAGCGTCTTCGGCGGGCAAATCGGTATTCGCCATAAAGCGGATAAATGCCCGAATCGTTTGCAAACGATCTTCCACCTGCTGACGGGAAAAGGCCGACTCTTCAATGCCCTGCTCAAGCTCCGTTTGATCCACGTAGGCAGTGAGCAGGCGCTGCACAGGCAGGTGGCTCTGATATTCCGCACTGTCGAGCAATTCGGCCCGCGCGTTCAGTTGCTGTTTCTGCCAACGACTGAGATTTCCAGGAATGGCTTCCTGCAACGCAACTCCAAGGCGTTCTTTGGTCGAGGACAAACGATCCGCCAGTTGCTCCAGAACATCACGTTTGATTTTCGGAAAGGGCGTCGTCAACAACAACAGCCAGCCTTCCCGAAGCCGTGATGGTGTCCGCTGGGCAAATTCGCCCGCCGCAATTTCCAGCAGTAACCAGAAAATTTGCAGCTCCTGACGTTCCAGAACCGAACGATTGTGGTGCAACTGATAGGCGATGCCTTGCCGCAACAATTCCAGTTCAATCGGCGCACACAAGGCCCATAGACGATGGATCACAGCAATCTCTTCCAGCGCGGTATGCTGGCTGGCCGACTGAATCAATGCCACCACGCGTTGAGCTTCCGAGGCAGTGCTGGCTTCATGACTCTCGACCTGCGTCTCGGGAGTGCCCAAGTGCGACAAACACAGCACCGGGTCACGCTGCTGATTGTGCTGAATCAGGTGATTGGCCACCAGCGACAAGGCATGACCGTAACGAAAGGTGTGCGGTAACTGATATTGATGCACCGGCTGATCGGCACCAAAACGCTGCTGAAAACCGGATACAATGTACTCCGGGCGCGAGCCTCTGAATTCATAAATGGTCTGATCCGGATCACCGATCACCATCAAGGCCCCTCGACCACCATAAATGACGTCGATCAGAGACTGCTGGATCGCATTAATATCCTGATATTCATCCACCAGAACCCATTGCATGTGCCCGCCAAAGCGCTTGGCGACGTCAGGTTGGTCACGAAAACAACACACTGGATCGTAGATCATATCGGCGTAACTGATGCGGCGCTGTTGCTTGCGCCAGGCTTCAAACGCATCAAATAACTCAATAAAGATGCGACACTCCGACGGTAATTCCATTGCGTCGAACACATCTGCCGGTGATTCCAGACCGGATTTCACCCGATCAATGAACATCAACGCCGGTTCTACCCACTTCTTACGCTGCGACAGAATGTCCTGGCGAATCTCACCTTCCGTCAGTTGCTGCAACAAACGCCACAATTGTCCATCCATTTCTGCATCGGACAACAGTCGCTCCGCATACGCGGGCAACACACCTTCCTGAATCAGACGCTGATAAATGCGCCAGCCCAATGAATGGAAGGTGCGGATTTCCGGCAGAACCCGATTCGGGATACACGCCTTCAGCTTGTGCTTGAAATCCTGCTGGGCCGATTTGTTGTACATCAGCACCAGCATACGGCGGGGGGATGTTCCGGCTTCCAGTTGCGTACGAATAAAGTGCGTAAGCGTCGTGGTTTTGCCCGCTCCGGCCACGGCAATGACACGGGCATGGCCCGAGGCGTGTGTAGCAACAGCGAGTTGCTCAACCGTCAGGGAGTCGGTCGCCGATGGGGCGTCAGGGGATGTTTTGGGGGGTTGAGTAATCAATCCGATGATCCATTAAACAGGCCAATGCCCGTTGTTCAATCAATATTAGCCCCATCCTAAGGGGTTTATGGCCCTGAAACCAGCCAGACAACCTTCGCCCATGCCAGGCCCGGCCTTTAAATTCCAAAAAAGAACAACTATATTGAAAAGAAATCACTCAAAATAACAATCAAGGATTTTCATGCAGACGTATCAAGACATTCATTACCTAGAACAGGACGGCCTCGCGACCATTCGCTTCAATCGACCGGACGTACTCAACGCTATTCGGGTGCAGACCTACCAGGAACTGATCCAGGCTCTGGAACAGGCCGACCAGTCTGATGCCGTCAAAGTCATCATACTGACGGGAACACAGCATGCTTTTACTGCAGGCAACGACCTGGCTGATTTATTGCCCGACGGTGATATCGAAGGTGTACAGCGGGGCGTGGCGGGTATTTTCAATCAACTTTCAGGCCTGGAAAAGCCGCTGATTTGCGCACAAGAAGGTCTGGCCATCGGCATTGGTGCCAATATCTTATTGCATGCCGATCTGGCAGTGGCGGGGCAAAGTACCCGTTATGCACTCCCCTTCGCCCGCATTGGTGTCACTTCCGAAGGAGCCAGCTCAGTCTTGCTGCAAGAAGCCATTGGCCCCAAAACGGCCTCCGAGTTGCTTTTAACCGGGCGCTTCTTCAGCGCTGATGAAGCCAAACAATGGGGATTACTGAATCAGGTCGTTGAAGACGGTAGCGCCCTCGAAGCCGCCCAAACTCTGGCCAAACAATTGTTGCAGAACTCCATCGATTCCCTGCGGGAAATCAAAGCGCTGGGTCGCGCCGAATACCATCAGCAACGGGTTAACGATACCGTTGCGCGAGAAATGCAGCGCTTTGCGCAACTTCTCACAACCCCTGAAACCCAGGCCCGAATTCACACAGTACTGAAACGCCCAAAGTGACGGTGAGAGGAAAGTGAGGGTGAAGGTGAGGGTGAAGTCACATCAGAGCGACATACTGGAGTGATAAACCTTCACCCGATTGCGACCTTCGCGCTTGGCCTGATACATCGCCTGATCAGCCCGCTCAACCAGATGACGAATTGAATCACCTTGTGTGTAGCTGGTCACACCAAAACTGGCACTGAGATTACCCACACGATCAAAATGCGCCTTACTGATTCGTGCCCGAAGGTTTTCAGCGACATTCGTCGCTCCGTCCAGTTCGGTGACGGGACACATCAGAATAAACTCCTCGCCACCCCAGCGACCAATGACATCCGCCTGACGCAAGGAATATTTCAGAATCTGTCCAATATCCACCAACACTCGATCACCTATCTGATGGCCAAAGGTGTCGTTGATTTCTTTAAAACCATCCACGTCCAGAATAATCACACTGAATGTCTTGTGAGACCTCCCTGCCCGGGTGATTTCGGACAGGATAGCCTCTTCCATTTTGCGGCGGTTATTCAGGCCCGTCAGTGAATCCGTAGTAGCCAACCGTTCCAGCAGGGAAGATTCCGCCTGCTGTGCGCGCTGTTTACTTTCAGCGTCCACTAATTGTTTCGTTTTCTGCTGCAATTCACCCGCCATGTGATTAAAACGCTCGAAGACGGCGTCCACTTCCTGAATTCCTGAAGGAGGAATCACCACCGACTTCAGTGTATTGCCCAACTCCCCCGATGCTTCTGCCAGTCGCTGAACCGGCTTCGCCAAACGCTCTCCCAGACGCGATGCCTTACGTTGCAACCACAAAAAGAACAGACCATAGAACAGCATCATCACCAATATAGCGATATAACCGATATGATTAATACGCTCTTTCATGCGCTCAATAGGAGCCAGTAAGGCCACCTCATCCACCAGGGTAATCACTTGCCAGCCCGTTTCAGAAATCGCATGCCGCACTGCAAGGTAACGATTTTCTGCAGTGCTCAAGGTATATGCCCCGGAATCAGCCTCCAAAATTTTCACCAGTTGCTGGCGAATACCGGCATCACTGCCATTAAAAATATTAAACGCTTCCGGTTTTTCCACAGTGTGGGTGATGTTGTTCCGGTAGGTGTGTTTTTTCAGTTCCATCAAACCCAGCAGCTCTTCAATTTCTGGGGCCATGGCCAGGATCATGCCGTCTTCATCGACCATAAACGCACTGGATTTCCAGGGCAGCTTTTGATCCAGCACGCTGTTTACCAGTTCATCAATGGTGACATCCAGGCCACTGACTCCCTCAAGCACATCCGCCCGATAGACAGGCACAATGTTGGAAATCAACCAGCCCTGCCCTGCCGGGTCGAGGTAGGCACCCGTCCAGACCGTATTTCGGGAAGGATTATGCTGCTCATTCGCCAGATAGAAAAAATTGTAATCCGGCATTTTCAGTGTCGAACCGTAATGGGCTGCGACCTGATCAATAAAAGGATACAAACGGTTCATACCGTCATAGGAATTGAAGTAGGCCTGAGCGATCAGTGGGTTGTTATCCACGATCGACTTCAACAACACATCCATCACTTCCGAGCAACGCGCTCGATAACCGCCGAGGTCATTATGATGGCCGTGGGATGAAAAGTATAAACTGGCACCGCCATTATCAACGGGCTTGTACAGTGCGCCATTGGCATGAATCGTCAAATCGTTTTGAGTCAGGGGAGACGGGCAATCCGGTGTCAAATGAGCAAAAAAATGCTGATGATCTTCCTGCATCATGATCGACAAGCGGGAAATTTCATTCAGTTTCTGGTCAATAATGCGCGCCTGTCTGCCACTGATTTCCATCAGGCTGCTCTGAACTTCCTCAAGCAGTGCTTCCTGATTCCGATCTGCAATGATGTGATTAATACCGAAATACAGCAGTAGCAGCGTCACCTCAATCACAAAAATAGGGACCAGTGAACTCTTGAGAAACTCTGAATAAATAATGTCTTTCAGGCTTTGGCTGGGATGCATGAAGGCAGGGTTCCGTCCGGCTACATCAAATATAAGGGCTGCCCCAGACCATCCAGAGACAGCACCGACGCTTAACCATTCGGATCGAGTATAACAATAATGAATAATAAAAATGTCAGTGCTTAAGTCGACACTCTGTTCTGGCTATTGACCCAGCACCTGTTAATACCCATTCAGTTCGAATTTTCTGTTCCCATAACGTAAAAAGGCGGCCCTGAGGCCGCCTGATACAACACCACTAAGTGGGGTTAGTGAACCGGTTCTTAGCTGAACTGGTTCATGGTGTTGTCTTTACCAGATGCTTTCAGAGCGTTGTCGCCAGAGAAGTATTCTTTGTGCGCATCGCCCATGTCAGAACCTGACATGTTCTGGTGCTTAACGCAAGCGATGCCCTGACGGATCTCTTCACGCTGGATTGGCTTAACGTAGCCCAGCATGCCTGCTTCACCGAAGTATTCTTTCGCCAGGTTGTCAGTAGACAGCGCAGCAGTGTGGTAAGTCGGCAGAGTGATCAGGTGGTGGAAGATACCCGCTTCACGGGATGCATCCGCCTGGAAGCTCTGGATACGACGATCCGCTTCGATAGACAATTCAGTCGCATCGTATTCAGCAGACATCAGGTTAGCACGATCGTATGCAGATACGTCCTGACCAGCTTCAGTCCATGCATCAAATACTTGCTGACGGAAGTTCAGAGTCCAGTTGAAGCTTGGGCTGTTGTTGTAAACCAGCTTGGCGTTCGGGATTTCTTTACGAACTTCATCCATCATGGCCTTGATCTGACCAACGTGAGGCTTCTCAGTTTCGATCCACAGCAGGTCAGCACCGGCTTTGATGGCTTCGATACAATCGAAAACACAACGCTCTTCACCAGTACCGCGACGGAACTGGAACAGACCGGATGGCAGACGCTTAGGACGCAAGATCTTGTCACCACGCTTGATAACAACGTCGCCCTGACCCATTTCGTCAACAGTGATTTCTTCACAATCCAGGAAGCTGTTGTAAATGTCGCCAGAATCGCCTGGCTCTTTAACCACAGCAATCTGCTTGGTCAGGCCAGCGCCTTGGGAGTCAGTACGAGCAACGATCACACCGTCATCAACACCCAGCTCCAGGAAGGCGTAACGCAGAGCGCGCAGCTTGGAGTGGAAGTCGGCGTGAGGAACGGTCACTTTACCGTCCTGGTGGCCACACTGCTTCTCATCAGCAACCTGGTTTTCGATCTGCAGGCAGCAAGCACCGGCTTCGATCATCTGCTTGGCCATCAGGTAAGTCGCTTCTTCGTTACCGAAGCCAGCGTCGATGTCAGCAATGATAGGCACAACGTGCGTTTCATGGTTGTCAATCTGAGCCTGTACTTCCGCTACCTTGGCAGCATCGCCTGCTTCTTTGGCAGCATCCAGAGCACGGAACAACTGATCCAGTTCACGAGCATCGGCTTGACGCAGGAAGGTGTACAGTTCAGCAATCAGGCTGGCAACGGCTGTTTTCTCATGCATGGACTGATCCGGCAGAGGGCCGAACTGAGAACGCAGAGCAGCAACCATCCAACCAGACAGGTACAAGTAGCGACGGTTGGTGTTACCGAAATGCTTCTTGATGGAGATCATCTTCTGCTGACCGATGAAACCGTGCCAGCAACCCAGAGACTGAGTGTACTGAGAGCTGTCAGCATCGTACGCAGCCATGTCTTCACGCATGATCTTGGCGGTGTACTTGGCAACGTCCAGACCCGTCTTGAACTTGTTCTGAGCACGCATGCGAGCTACAGATTCTTCAGAAATGCCAGACCAGCCAGAGCCAGCGGCTTCTTTCAGGGCAGCAACAGCCTTGATATCGTTTTGGTAAGCAGACATGGTTTCCGTCCTTTTCATTTGCATGGTTATAAATCAGTGTTCGGCTCTGGTTCTTTGCCAGATGTCCTCACTGCTTGGTCGCCATACTAGGGACATCCACCACATTATTGAAATCAATAGTGCGTATACCTGGTATTCACTGAAGAAATACTATGTGTTCTTCTGTGCCAATAGATGTTGCGCCGCCGCCCAGGCACTCGACCAGGCCCATTGAAAGTTGAACCCTCCCAAATGCCCGGTGACATCCACAACTTCGCCAATAAAGTACAAACCCGATACCCGTTTGCACTCCAGAGTCTTGGAGGACAATTCATCGGTATCAACTCCACCCAATGCCACTTCTGCCGTGCGATAGCCTTCGGTGCCTGCGGGCTTGACTGACCAATTGTGAAGCTGTTCAGCGATGGCATCCATTTGTTGCCCATTTAACGAAGCCAGTGATACATCCGCTTTTATCCCAACCGCTGCCAGCCACTGCTCACTGATTTTCTGAGTCAACTGATTGCCTAGCCAGGTTTTCAGCAACTGCTTGGGGGACTCATGCTGTGCCTGACGCAGCGCTGTGGCACTTTCCAGTCCAGGCAACAAGTCAATTTGCAGTGTCTGCCCTGGCTGCCAGTAACTGGATATTTGCAACATCGCCGGGCCACTCAAGCCTCGGTGAGTGAACAGCATGTCATCAGTAAAGCTTTGTTCCGCTGTGCTCACGGTCACCCGACAGGCATTACCTGACAGCGCCGAACTCAGTTCTTTCAGCTTGCCCGTCAATACGAAAGGCACCAGTGCGGCCACTGGTTCGTACACGTTCAAACCGAATTGCTGCGCCAGTTGGTACCCGAACCCGGTGGCTCCCAAAGTCGGAATGGATGGCCCCCCGGTCGCAACCACCAGACGGCTTGCCCGATAGCTCCCCTGCTCGGTGATCAACTGATAGCCCCCCTGCTCCAGACGTTTGACACTCTGAACCGTGGTTTTCATGTTCAGAACGACACCTGCCTGATCACACTCATTCAGCAGCATCTCCAGAATGTCACTGGATTTGTTGTCACAAAATAACTGACCGTCTTTCTTTTCGTGCCAGGGAATCCCATAACGATCCACCAGAGCCAGAAAATCCCACTGGGTATAGCGACTCAAGGCCGACTTGCAAAAATGCGGGTTATGACTGAGGTAACAATCGGGAGTGATGTCGTAATTGGTGAAATTACAACGCCCACCACCGGACATCAGAATCTTCTTACCCGGTTTATTGGCATGATCCAGCACCATCACTGACTGACCAGCCGCTGCGGTCAAGGCCGCGCACATCAAACCGGCAGCACCGGCACCAATAATCAGAACATCACACGTTGTATTTTGCTGACTGGACAAGGGCGTTTTCACCTGTGTAATCAATCTTTGGAGCAACATTACTCCGGGTTCACTTGAGGGTTGGTTATGGGCTGGTATGATGCCAGCGTTATTTCAACGACCTGTTTTACTGCTATGGGGAATACAGCTTTATGGAGTTATTTGATCGCGAAGGACTACTCGAAGCGACCAAACTCTCTCCACGCAAACTGGAGATTTTACTGTATTTGCTGAAAGGGCCAGCCCTGACGCGCATATACAATCAGCTTGAGTCCAGGCAGGGCCTCGACGTCATTGAGGAGATCCTGACATACCTGTCCATTGAGCTGGATTTTGATCGTGAGGCGCTGGAAAGATCCATCCCGAAGGAAGGCCCGTTTATCACGGTTTCCAATCATCCGTTCGGCTTCCTTGATGGCGTTGTCTTGCTGTTGATCATTGGCCGGGTGCGGCCCGACTTTCGGGTTGTTGCCAATTATCTGCTGAGTTATTTCGCACCAATTTCTGACCTGTTCATCACGGTTAACCCCTTTGAGAACATGGGCCCCAAAGGTATGGGCGGGATGCGGAAGTCACTCGCACAACTGAAGCAAGGCCACGGCTTGGGGCTGTTCCCTGCGGGTGAAGTCTCTACCTGGCAGAAGGGTCAGAAAGGCATTACCGACAAAACCTGGCCAACGTCCAGCGTCAAATTGATTCGCAAGGCCAACGTGCCGGTTGTTCCGGTGTACTTCCACGGTCGAAACAGCAACAGTTTCCATATTCTGGGGAAAATACATCCGGCTTTGAGAACCCTGCGCATTCCGGCGGAGTTTCTCAAGAAGAGTAAGTCCACCATTCAAATTGGCATTGGCGATCCCATCATGCCCGATGATCTGGCCCGCTTTGAAACCAACGATGCTCTGAAAGACCACCTGCGCAGATCCACTTATCAGCAAGCCGAGCAGTTTATTCGCTTTCCCGTGTCTCGCTAACCCGCGCCTCGCCAGCCATATTGGCCAATGCCTGCTTGACCGGTGCATAGCTGCGGCGATGTATCGGGCAAGGTCCCAATGTCATCAAGGCTTCTTTATGAACCTTGGTGCCATATCCCTTGTGCTTGGCAAATCCATATCCCGGATACTGCTTGTCCATCTCCACCATCTCACGATCACGCGTGACCTTGGCCAATACCGAAGCCGCACCAATCGCTGTTACCAGGCTGTCGCCTTTTACCACCGCAGCGGCTGGCAATGTAAGTTCAGGCAAACGGTTGCCGTCAATCAGTGCATAATCCGGCGTGACAGACAAACCTTCGACCGCACGGGACATGGCCAACATCCGGGCGTTCAGGATGTTGAGCTGATCAATCTCTTCCACGGTTGCGCGCGCTACCGAAAAAGCCAGTGCTCTGGAGCATATCTGCTCAAACAACGCCTCTCGACGCTTCTCGCTCAGTTTCTTTGAATCATCCAGCCCTTCGATGGGCTGTTCGGGGTCAAGAATGACCGCTGCTGCAACCACATCGCCACACAGGGGGCCAGCCCCTGCTTCGTCCACGCCACAATACTGCAACTGCTGCAATTGCAGTTGCTGTTCTATTTCAATCATAAGGGGGTTATTGCTCGATGAGTCTTGCAATCGCATCAGCAGCTTCAACATCTGCATTGCGTTTTAATTGCTTGTGAATAAACAGGAAGGTTTCCTGCAACTGATGGGCTTCATCGGTGTTTTCAAGACTGGCCAGAACGGCCTTTGAAAGGTTGCAAGGGATGGCTTCTTCCTGAAGAATTTCAGGAACGACCTTACGACCCGCCAGCAAATTAGGCAAAGAGACATATGGCTGGATAATCATACGACGCCAGATCCACATAGTAACCGGCGACACTTTATAGCTCACCACCATCGGGCGCTTCATTAACATCGCTTCCAGCGTCGCCGTACCGGACGCCAACAAGATCGCATCAGCGGCGGCCATACAGACCTGAGACTGCCCCAGAAGAACCTGAATCGGCAATGGCTCAGGCTGTTCAGCCAGCAGAGCCTCAATCTGATTACGACGATCAACACTGGCTGCAGGAATTACAAACACCAGCTCTGGACGTTCTTTCAGCATCAAACGAGCCGTTTCAATAAAAGTGCCACCCAGGTATTTCACTTCGCTGCCACGACTGCCTGGCATCAGACAAACCACCGTTTGCTCAGGAGCCAAACCCAGCTTGATGCGGGCCGGAGCCTTGGGGGTTTCCATCGGAATTTTATCAGCCAGATGATGGCCAACAAATTTGACGGGGATTTGGTGTTTTTCGTAGAAACGGGCTTCAAACGGAAACAGCGTTAGCATCAGATCAACGGCTTTGGCGATTTTAAAAACCCGTTTTTCACGCCAGGCCCAAACCGAGGGGCTGACATAATGAACCGTTTTGACACCTTCTTTTCGGAGTTTCTGTTCCAGGGTGAGATTAAAATCCGGGGCATCGATGCCAATAAAGACATCAGGAGGGTTGTCACGCCAGCGCTGGAACAGGGTTCGGCGAACCTTGAGCAATTCGGGCAAACGCCCTAACACTTCAACCAGCCCCATCACCGACAGCCGCTCCATGGGCACCAGGCTGGTAAAGCCGTGTACTTTCATCAGAGGGCCACCAATGCCTTCGAATACGGCATCCGGGTAACGCTGTTTCAAGGCTTCAACCAGCCCTGCTCCCAACATATCGCCGGATGTTTCTCCCACAACAATGGTAATCCGTTTCATTGGTGGTTACTTCTTGTCTTTGTCGGACTGACGAATAATACCGCGCGTATTTTGCTTCACACTGTCTCGAAGAACCGCCACAAAAGCATTGTCTTGCGCCATCTCATCCAGCTTTTCCAGAGCAGCAGCCAGACTCAACTCTTCACGATACAAAGCACGGTATGCAGCCTTGACAGCTTTGATGTCATCCGCCGCAAAACCACGACGATGCAATCCTTCGGCATTAATCGCACGAGGAACCGCCGGATAACCCAGAGCCGTTACAAACGCCGGAATATCCTGCAATACAACCGTTGCAGCGCCACACATCACATGCGCGCCAATCTGACAATATTGATGAACCTGGGTCGCACCGCCCAGAATGGCCCAATCGCCGACACGAACATGTCCCGCCAGATTGGTATCATTGGCAATTACACAGTTGTCACCCACGACACAATCGTGAGCAACGTGTACATTCACCATCAACAGGTTGTTACTGCCAACGCGAGTGACGCCACTATCCTGAACCGTGCCACGGTGTAAGGTGCAGGATTCACGAATCACGTTATTGTCACCGACTTCCAGTCGTGTGGACTCACCCGCGTATTTTTTATCCTGGCAATCGTCGCCCAGGGTCGCAAACTGATAAATTCGATTATTTCGGCCAATGGACGTTGGCCCCTTGATAACGACATGCGGCCCAATAACCGTTCCTTCACCGATCTCGACATCCGGGCCGATAATGCTATAAGGACCAACCTCAACATCATTTGCCAGCTTTGCACCAGCATCCACTATGGCCGAAGGGTGAATCATGCTTGCTCCATATCTCGTTCTGCACAAGTAATCAACGCTGAGCAGACCACTTTGCCATCTACCAAACCGCGACAGTCAAATTTCCAGATACGACGACGACCGCTGATAAAACGTGCTTCAAGCACTACTTGATCACCCGGAACAATCGGACGTTTAAACCGCACATTATCGGCTCCGGCAAAGTAGTACAGCATGGTTGGTTCACGTTCATCACCCAGCATCGACATGCCCAGCAAGCCCGCGGCCTGGGCCATAGATTCCAGAATTAACACACCTGGCATAACAGGATGCCCGGGGAAATGGCCATTAAAGAATTCTTCATTGATCGTGACATTTTTAATCGCACGAATCACCGGGGTCTCTTCTGATTCCAGATCTACTTCATTTATGCGATCAACCAACAGGAATGGATAACGATGTGGCAAAAATTCCTGAATTGTTTCTACTGGTTGCGAGGACATCAAGCATTACCTTCTTGGGTCTTCTCTAGCTTTTGTAGCCGTTTGGCCAAGGCATCGAGTTGTTTGAATCGAGTGGCGTTTCTCCGCCATTGTTTTACCGGAAGATGAGGCATGCCAGACGCATACACACCGGCCTCATCAATCGAATTTGTTACCAGGGTCATTCCCATGACCTGCACACCGTCGGCCAATTTCAGGTGCCCAGCCAGACCAACACCGCCAGCCAGCATGCAGTTTTTACCCACAACGGTACTGCCTGCAATGCCAACACAACCCGCCATTGCAGTGCCGGAGCCAACACGGACATTGTGTGCAATTTGTATCAGGTTATCGAGAATCACATTGTCTTCAATGACCGTGTCGCCCAATGCTCCACGGTCAATGCAAGTATTGGCACCAATGCTGACATCATTACCAATAACAACGCCCCCTAATTGGGCGATGCGTTCCCATTGCCCCTTGTTGGGCGCATAACCAAAACCATCACCACCAATCACCGTACCAGACTGTATTCTCACGCGATGGCCAATGGAAAGATTGTGAAGCACACTGACATTGGCATTGACTACACAGTCCTGACCAATGATGGTGTTATCACCAACAAAGCAACCCGGTCCAATTTCCGTTCGGTCCCCGATCACAACGTGACGCCCAATCACAGCATTGGCTGCAATGGTCACCTGCTCCCCCAACTGGGCCGTTGGATCAACAACCGCTGAAGCATGTACGTTTCCGCTGGCTGGAGGGCGATTATCAAATTGCTGGGATACCCGTGCATACGCAAGATAGGGATCATCAACCACCAATGCCGCACAGGAGACCAATTCAGCATCCTGAGGTTTTACAATGACGGCGGCGGCCCGGCTATTTTCAAGAGCGGCCTGATAGCCCTTGTTAGCCAGGAAGGAGATATCCCCTTCTTTGGCTTCAGGTAATGCTGAAAGGCCTGTGATAACAGTCTTTTCATCTCCACGAACATCAGCACCCAATATCAATGCCAGTTCAGAAAGCAGAAAACGCATGGCGTGAGCCTCCTATCATTTTTTACCGTTCAGGCGCTCCAGCAGAACCTTGGTCAGATCAACATCCGGGGCGTGATAAATCACAGCACCAGCCTGCAAAACGACATCGTATTTGCCATTATCAATGATCGCTTTCAATGTTTTTTCCAACTCAGGCAACTGAGACTGGAAAAACTGACGACGCCACTGCTGATCCTGCTGCTGCAACTTGCGCATGAAGAACTGCATTTCTTCTGCTTTTTTATCGTACTGGCTGCGAATTTTGCGACTTTCATCTTCGCTCATAATCGCGCCATCTTTTTCCAGGCGCTCTTTTAAAGCCAACAATTCTTTTTCCACCCCTTTCACTTTAGAGATGTCTGCCTTGTTGTCTTTCTCAAATTTTTTCGCTGATACCTTGGCGGCATCGGACAGGAACAATGCCCGTTCCATATCCACAACGGCAACTTTACTTGCAACCGCATTACCTGACAGAAGTGCAGCAACGGCTGCAAACATGACCATAAAACGCATTTCCAGTGCTCCTGAATTAAAGTGTAATCGGTGCTGGCGCAGCATCATACCAGTATGTCAGCCAGCAAGCCTGTTAGAATGATTGACCCAATGAAAATTCAAAACCTTCCGTACGATCGCCACGCTGATCTTTAATCGGTATGGAATATACGAAGGTCAACGGCCCAATAGCCGTCACCCAGGTAACGCCAAGGCCTGTGCTGTAACGCAGCTCGCCCAGGTCAATGCCGTCATTGCAGTAAGGGTGACTGGTCAGACTCGGCAAATCACTGTCTGACGGGGTATAGCATTGATCTGTAAATGTATTCCCCGCATCAAAAAACGCAACGGTACGAACGGAGCTGCGATCTTCTACAAAAGGAATCGGGAAGATCAATTCCAGAGACGCTTCCGTCAAGATGTTACCGCCAATCGCACTCGGTGTTTCAAGGAAGCCTGGAGCAGACACCACAGAACCGGATGAATCTGTTGCATACACGGGTTTGTAACGATTACTGTTGCTGACGGCCTCGGCTGCACCATCCGCATCCGCAACATAGACCACAGAAGGGGCACTGGCATCCACAATCGGTCGGCCCAGATTGTCGGTTTCGTACACAACACTGCCATTGCTATTTGTTTGCACCAAAGGCTGAACACGATATTCAGGCAAGCCTCTTGGCCCCAGCGAATTGGTGCGATAGCCACGTACAGAACCCAAACCACCGGCGCGGAAATTCTTGAAGAATGGCAAACGCTTGATATCACCATAACCATTGCCATAGCCCAGTTCCGTTCTGAATCGTACCGACCACTCAGACGCCAGAGGGAAGTAATAATTGGAACGATAACTCAACTTGTAGCTGGTGAGATCACTACCCGGAACCGCCGCACTCAGGGAAACACGCTGTTCGATACCCTCCGTCGGGAACATACCGTGATTCAGAGAGCTATAACGCCAGTTAAAGCCGACCGTGTATTCATCAAAGCGGCTGCCTTCTGTGTCCAGAAAATCTGTGATTTCTGCAGGAATGGTTGTTCCCTCAAACATCACCGTATTGGAATAGCCCAGTGACATGCCCGCACGCTGGTAACGGGAAATAGGATAACCGAAGGTGACGTTGGCACCCTTGGTATTGGTTTGATAATCGCTGACGGTGCTCAGCTTATTGAAATCTGTTTCACGATAAAACAGATTAAATCCGCGACTGACGCCGTGAATCGTATAAAAAGGATCGGTGAAAGAGAAGTTATAAGACTGCTGGGTATCGGTCTTGTTCACACTCAAACTCATGCGATCGCCAGTACCCAGAAAGTTATTCTGGCTGACACTTGCTCCCAGAATCATCCCCTGCCCACCGGCATACCCGATGTTGAAATTCAACGTACCATTTAATTGTTCTTCAACACGGTAATTGACATCAATCAGATCATCTCGACCGGGTACGGGCGGCGTATCCACAGTGACAGTTTTGAAAAAGCCCAAAGCATTCAACTCGGCTTTACCCACCTCGATTTTGTCCGTGGATGCCCAGCCACCTTCCATCTGTAACATTTCACGACGCAGTACTTCATCACGCGTGGTCTCGTTGCCAGAGAAGTTAACACTGCGTACGTACGTGCGACGACCGGGTTCAACAAAGTAGGTTAAATCCACTTCCAGCGCTTCGTCGTTAATCTTGGGAATACCGTTCACCTTGGCAAACGTATACCCTTCGTTGCCCAATATTCGAGTCATCTTGTCGCTGGTAGACGTTACCTGACGACGAGAGAAAACATCCCCGACTTCAATTTGATGCTTTTCCTGAAATTCACTTTCATCAACGATCAAATCGCCTGCCAGATTAATACGATTGATCGTGTAAACATCCCCTTCTTTCACATTGATCGTGATATAAACACCGTCTTTTTCCGGCGAAAGGGCGACCTGTGTCGACTCGATATTAAAACGAATATAACCACGATCCAGATACCAGGAACGCAAGGTTTCCAGGTCAGCCATCAGTTTTTCACGGTTGTATTTGGTATCCGATGAATACCAGGACCAGAAGCCATCGCTTTTCAGAGACAACTGCCCCAGCAACTCGTCGTCTGAAAAAGCATTATTGCCAAGAATATTAATATCAGCAATTTCAGCAACAGAGCCTTCTTTAATACGAATCAGCAATTTGACCCGGTTACGAGGCAATGGAGTGACTTCAATCTCGGAACCCGCATCGTAACGCCCTTGAGCAGCATAGACGCGCTCAATTTCCAGGATCATGCGCTCCAATGTTGCACGCTTGAATACTTGCCCTTCAGCAATGCCGTTTTGCTTCAACGAATCCATCAATGCTTCATCGGGAAGCTGTTTGTTGCCCTCCAGTTCCACTTCCGTGATCGTTGGTAATTCAACCAACTGGAGAATCACAACACCGCCATCACGATAAATACGCAGGTCATTAAACAAGCCCGTACCAAACAAGCGTTTGGAAACAGCAGCCAGATCAGCCTGATTAACCTGATCACCTTTATTGATGGTTAACTGTTCAAATACAGTCCCGGCTGAAACACGTTGCAGCCCTTCCAAACGAATGTCTTCAACAATAAAGGATTCGGCCTGAGCAACCGACAGCACACCCAGAAGCAGAACAAACAGCAACGAACGCATGAAATAAGGAATCCAAGTAAATTCGACGAATTAAAGTCGACTGATATCGTTATAGAAGGCCACTAACATCAAGCTCAGCAATACTGCCATGCCTAATTTCAGTGTCATTATCTGAATCGATTCAGGCAAGGGCTTACCCAGCACTGACTCGATGGTATTGAGCAATATATGGCCGCCATCCAACATTGGAACCGGCAGCAAATTCAACACACCCAGCGATACACTCAGCAATGCCAAAAACTGCACAAAGGCTTCCAATCCATTCGAGGCCGAATTGCCGGCTACTTTAGCAATGGTAATAGGGCCACTCAAGTTCTTTACAGACAGATCACCCGCAATCATCTTCCAGAGAGAATCCAGCGTCAGGAAAATCAGATCACCGGTTTGTGACAATGCCCGCAAGAATGCAGCGCCAGGCCCCGCGTGACTGGTGCGTATCCATTCCCGAGGAAATTCAACCGCTTGTGGCGCCATACCCGCAAAGCCGATGACACTGCCATCGTCCAGTTTTCGAGTTGAAGGGGTCAGAATCAACTCTTGACGGGCCCCTGATCGCTCAATCGAAATCAGCATGGGTGCGCTGGCGGATGCCTTGATATGCTCAACCAGAGCATACCAATCCGGTAATGACTCGCCATTAACAGCGACCACCTTGTCCCCAGCCAGAAAACCAGCGGCCTGAGCCGCACTTTCAGGGACAACTTCACCAACTCGTGCCGGGACGGGGATTCGACGCGGTGTAAAACCCAACCCTCGTAACGGGTCCGGGCCTTCCATCTCCGAAAGCCATCGCTCAAGCTTGACCTCAACCTGCTGACGAGCACCATCACGATGAATATCCAGAGCAATTGATGTGGTTTCACCAATATAAGGCAGCAACTGCCAACTCACGTCCTTCCAGGTTGATGTTGTTTCACCATCCACCGCAACAATTTCATCCCCCGACTGCAAGCCTGCAACCTGAGCGGGAGAAGCGTCTGACACCTCTCCCAATACGGGAGCCTGGCCCTGGGTACCGACCATAAACAAGAACCAGTAAGCAACAACCGCAAAAATAAAATTGGCGAATGGGCCAGCAGCGGCAATGAAGTTACGCTGCGTAACGCTTTTGCGCGTAAAGCTCTGATCCAGCAAGGCTTCTGGCACGTCACCTTCACGTTCATCCAGCATCTTGACGTAGCCACCCAATGGAATGGGCGCAACCGAATATTCCGTGCCTAATTTATCTTTAAAAGAAAACAGGGGATTACCAAACCCGACAGAAAATCGGATGACGTGTACGCCACAGCGGCGAGCCGCCCAAAAATGGCCGTACTCATGCACGACAACCAGAACACTGATAGCAACAAGAAAATAAAGAAGGGTCAACGATCACTCCACATGCGTCTGTCGAGCAATAGCAAATACACGGTCTGCCAATTGCTCTGCTTGTTCCCTGGCCCAGCGATCAGCCGCCAGTACCACATCCAGGTTGTCAGCAGACGAAACCTCGTGTGACGACATAACCTCTGCTACGAGATTTGGGATATCAACAAAGCGAATTTGTTCCTTCAGGAAACGATGAACCGCAATTTCATTGGCCGCATTCAAGACAGCGGGCAAAGTGCCGCCGACGGAAAATGCCTGACGAGCCAAGGCCAATGCAGGAAAACACTGCTCATCGGGCGTTTCAAAGTTCAATTGTGCGATGTCGAACAAATCCAGATTTTCGACCCCGGCATCAATACGCTGTGGCCATGCCATACCATAGGCAATGGGTGTACGCATATCTGGCTGCCCCAATTGAGCAATAACAGAACCGTCCCGATACTGCACCATCGAATGAATAACACTTTCAGGATGAACAACAACCTGTACCTGCTCCGGCTGACAGTTGAACAAAAAGCAGGCTTCGATTAACTCCAGCCCTTTATTCATCAATGTCGCCGAATCAACGGAAATCTTCTGCCCCATTGACCAATTTGGGTGAGCAACGGCTTGTGCCGGTGTGACAGCTTCCAAATCGGATAACAACTTGCCACGAAATGGCCCACCGGAAGCAGTCAATAAAATCTTGCGAATACCGTGAGGTTCAAAGTCACCGCTGTAATCGTGCGGCATGGCCTGGAAAATGGCGTTGTGTTCACTGTCGATTGGCAGCAACTCTGCACCACCTCGTTTGACAGCTTCCATAAATAACGGCCCAGCCATCACCAGGCTTTCTTTATTGGCCAGCAACACTCGCTTGCCCGCTTCAGCCGCAGCCAATGACGGTAGCAAGCCAGCCGCTCCCACGATAGCGGCCATAATCATGTCCACATCCGGGTGCCGGGACACCTCACACATAGCCTCGGTACCACTGAGAACCTGGGTATCAGTATCTGATCCCAGGCAATCCTGCAGTTCCCTGGCGGCATCCGCACAAGCCATCACCGCAAAACGAGGGCAAAAACGTTCAACCTGATCTTTCATGGCAGCCACACTGGTTGAAGCAACCAGTGCAAATACAGCGTATTCGTCAGGATGACGAGCAATGACATCCAGCGTACTGCATCCAATAGAACCGGTTGATCCCAGCACAGTGACTGATTTGAGCGTCACGACATCCACTCCCAATTCATCCAGTACACACACAAGGCAAAGACAGGTACGGCCGCAGCCATGCTGTCAATACGATCCAGAACACCACCATGCCCCGGCAATAAAGCTGAGCTGTCTTTTATACCCCGGTAGCGTTTCATCATACTTTCCAGCAAATCGCCCAGTACGGAGACCACCGTTGTGAGCGCAACAACCATCAACAACTGCACTTGCTCAAGCATTGCCAGAGGGTGAACCCAAAGATCGATACACAAACCAAAGATCACGCCAACGGCCAGAGATGTCGCCATCCCACCCCAAAATCCAGCCCACGATTTACCAGGGCTGACATTCGGAGCCAGTTTGGCTTTACCCCATTTTTTGCCAGCAAAGTAAGCTCCGGTATCCGCTCCCCAGATGATCAGCATCACCAGCAGAATCAACAACGAACTGTGAGTCACCTGCTTGAGGTAAACAAATCCACCCCACATGGGAATCAACACCAGCAATCCCAACACAGCCCGTATCCAGGCTGATTTCCAGACCGTAGTGCCACCGGGGTAACGCTTGACCAGTACAAAAGCCAGCAGCCACCACAATCCACCCAGACCCAGATAGTAAATCAGGAAATCAGGGATCATCGGACTGGTGAGCAGGCAGAGCAGTACCACAGCGGCATAGCCGATGCGCTGCCCCTGAGCGCTATAACCAGCCATATTGGCCCATTCCCAAGCACCCACCGCGGCGATAACAGCGATAAAAACAGCAAAGAAATGCAAAGGCAGAAAGAAAATACCAATGATCATCAACGGCGCCAGAATCAACGCCGTAATCACACGTTGTTTAATCACTGACAGCACCTTTTAATTGATCATCCGTACGCCCAAAACGACGGGTACGACTGGAAAAAGCCGCCAGCGCTTTCTGATATTCTGTTTCCCGGAAATCGGGCCAGAACGCATCACAAAAGTAGAATTCGGTGTAAGCACATTGCCATAACAGGAAGTTGCTGATGCGTTGCTCACCGCCGGTGCGGATCAATAAATCCGGGGATGGATATTGAGCCAGACAAGTGTGCTCATGCAGCATATCTTCTGTAATAGCAGCCGCTTTCAGCTGTCCATCAGCAACCGACTCAGCCAGTCGGCGGGCAGCCTGCGCAATATCCCAACGCCCACCGTAATTGGCAGCAATCACCAACAACATTCCGGTATTGTTCGCCGTAGACGCTTCCGCTTCAGCAATCAGTTTCTGGATTTTGGCTGAAAAAGCCGTGGTATCACCGATGATTTTCAAACGCAGATTGTTGCGCCGCAAACGACGCACTTCACGCTCAAGAGCCATCGTGAACAATTGCATCAGAGCAGACACTTCCTTCGCAGGACGACGCCAGTTCTCACTACTGAAAGCAAACAGGGTGAGCACTTCAACGCCTTCACGCGCGGAGACTTCAACAACGCTACGAACCGCTTCGACACCCGCTTTATGACCGGCAATACCCGGCATCAAACGTTTTTTGGCCCAGCGGTTGTTGCCATCCATAATGATGGCAACGTGACGAGGAACCGTTCCATCGGCTCCCTCTTTTTCTTCTATTCTGGTCGACATAAGCAATCAGACCTGCATCAGGTCTTTTTCCTTCCCCGCCAGCAGCGCGTCCATTTCAGCAATGAACTTGTCCGTCAGTTTCTGGATTTGATCCTGACCACCGTGCTCTTCATCTTCAGAAATCATCTTTTCTTTCAACAGCTCTTTGATATTGCTGTTGGCATCACGACGAATATTCCGAATGGACACACGCCCTTTTTCAGCTTCTGCACGAGCCTGCTTGATGTAGTCTTTACGCGTTTCTTCCGTCAGAGCTGGCATCGGCAAGCGAATGGTATCGCCGGAAGTAGATGGGTTCAGACCCAGATCAGACTTGAGAATGGCCTTTTCAATGATAGGTACGAGGTTCTTTTCCCAAGGATTAATGGCCAGAGTACGACCATCTTCTACAATGATATTGGCAGCCTGACCAATCGGTGTTTCAGTACCGTAATAATCAATCTTGACGTTATCCAAAATCGCTGGATTGGCACGACCCGTACGTACTTTCTTGAATGCTTCCAGCAGAGAACCCACACTTTTGGTCATGCGTTCTTCTGCATCTTGTTTGATTTCATCGATCATAATTACGCTTCCTCACTTACAATCAGCGTGCCATCATTGCCGCCAGTAACCAGCCGGGCCAACACACCTGATTCGTTCATATCGTAAACCCGTAATGGCATGTTATGGTCCCGCGCCAGACAAATCGCCGTCAGGTCCATCACACCCAGCTGTTTCTCCAGCACTTCCTGATACGTCAAGGTATCGTACTTGGATGCTTCCGGGTCTTTCTTCGGGTCTGCAGTATACACACCATCGACATTAGTGGCTTTCAATACCGCATCGGCATTGATCTCAATACCTCTCAGGCATGCCGCCGAGTCGGTTGTAAAAAATGGATTACCGGTTCCCGCTGCAAAGATAACAATATCACCGCTGTCCAATGCCCGAATGGCACTGCGACGATCATAGTGATCAACCACGCCACTCATGGGAATAGCCGACATCACTCGAGTTGTCATGTTAGCGCGCTCAAGAGCATCACGCATGGCCAAGGCGTTCATCACCGTCGCCAACATGCCCATGTGATCACCCGCGACCCGATCCAGGCCCGCCTCGCTCAACTGCTTGCCGCGGAACAGATTACCACCGCCAATCACAAGCCCGATCTGAACGCCAATTCCCCGAAGCTGACCAATTTCCAGAGCCATACGATCCAGCACTTTAGGATCAATACCGAATTCGAGGTCTCCCATCAGGGCCTCACCACTCAGTTTTAATAATATACGCTTGTACTTTGGGCTTGTTTGCGTCGCCATGACAGACTCCATTTGCTTACGATAGATACAAGTATGCCGGGCAGGACCCGGCACACGATATAGCAGGCAGAGAAAACTCTGCCCTGTAGCAGAATCAGCCTTTCAGCTGAGCAGCAACTTCGGCAGCAAAATCAACTTCTTCAACTTCAATGCCTTCACCAACTTCGATACGAACAAACGATTCAACTTCGGCACCGGCTTCTTTAGCCAGTTGCGCGATGGTTTGATCAGGGTTCTTAACGAAAGGCTGCTCCAGCAAGCTGTTCTCTTTCAGGAACTTCTTGATACGACCGCCCATCATTTTTTCAACGATGGCGTCTGGCTTGCCTTCCATATCAGGCTGAGCCTTGATGATCTCTTTTTCCTTCTCCAGAACTTCTTCTGGCATGTCTTCAGGGCGAACAACACGTGGGTTAACAGCCGTCACGTGCATGGCAATGTCTTTGGCAACATCAGCATTGCCGCCTTTCATGGCAACGATACTGGCAATCTTGCCATTGGCGTGCAGGTAAGCACCAACGGTTTCAGATTCAACAACGAAAGCGCGACGGACAGTAACGTTCTCACCGATTTTCTGAACCAGAGCCATACGGTCTTCTTCCAGCTCACCTTCGGTCAGCTTGGCAACATCCGCTTCTTTGGTTTCAGCCAGCTTGGCAACAACTTTGTCAGCGAATGCACTGAAGTTCGCATCACCAGCCGCAAAGTCAGTTTCAGAGTTCACTTCAACAGCAACGACAACGCCACTCTCAACGATGATGCGAACCTTACCTTCAGCAGCCGTACGGCCTGCTTTTTTGGCAGCTTTCAGACCGGAGTTCTTGCGCAGGTCTTCGATTGCTTTTTCGATATCGCCTTCGTTGGCTGTCAGTGCTTTTTTGCACTCCATCATGCCAAGACCAGTACGATCGCGCAGCTCTTTAACCAGCTTAGGTGAAACGCTTGCCATAATTACGATTCCTCTTCTAAATTCACTTATCAACAAAATACCGATTCAAAAAAAGGGGGTTTCCCCCCTCTTTTCTTATTCTTCTTGCAAGAGCCAGTACCGATGCTTATTCAGCAGCAGCCTGCTCAGATGCTTCTTCAGCAACTTCAACAAACTCGTCGCCCGCAGGGCCGTTCTGCTGCTTGCCATCCATAACAGCGTCAGCGACAGCCGTTGCGTAGATCTGAATAGCACGGATCGCATCATCGTTACCTGGAATTACGTAATCAATGCCGTCCGGGTTTGAGTTGGTATCAACCACACCGATAACAGGGATGCCCAGCTTGTTGGCTTCCTGAACAGCGATACGCTCGTGGTCAACGTCGATGACGAATACCATATCTGGCAAGCCGCCCATCTCCTTGATACCACCGATAGAGCGTTCCAGCTTGTCCATTTCACGAGAGCGCATCAGCGCTTCTTTCTTGGTCAGCTGCTCAAAAGTACCATCGGCCTGCTGTGCTTCCAGATCGCGCAAGCGACGGATAGACTGGCGAATGGTTTTGTAGTTGGTCAACATACCACCCAACCAGCGGTGAGCAACAAACGGCATGCCACAGCGAGTAGCCTGCTCTTTTACAATTTTGCCAGCAGCGCGTTTGGTGCCAACCAGCAGAATCTTGTTGTTACGAGCAGCAACACCTTCAATCTGAGCCAGGGCGTTGTTGATCGCAGGAACAGTATGTTCGAGGTTGATGATGTGAATTTTGTTACGAGCACCAAAAATGTAACGACCCATTTTAGGGTTCCAGTAACGAGTCTGGTGACCGAAGTGAACACCTGCTTTCAGCAGGTCGCGCATATTAACTTGTGCCATGATAATTACCTTGAATAACTTGGGTTAGGCCTCCACACATCCGTCACATCGACCCTGCTGTTGTTCATAACAACCGGACAGAGCACCCCGACATCACGTTCTGATGTGTGTGTGATATATAAACCACACAAAACCGAGAGAGTTTCGTGCGATTCGAGCTCTTTTGAGCCGCGGCTTTATATCATTATACAGGTACTTTTCCAACTCATTTCCGCAGTTTGTCGCCCCCGTCCGGATTACTGGGACAACTCAACAGAACCTGTGTTCAATATCCTTTCAACACATTATACAATGTCGAACAAATTTCGATGGTCTATGGAAATCACCCTGGATATTGCTACTGTCTATACTGAATAGCAGCAGTAGCTGTTCCGCCATGCCATCACAGCACATTACCGGTTGCGAGACAGACTTTTGACAGATTCTATGAACGTTCAAATAAAAACGGCAGAAGATATTGAAAAGATGCGGGTAGCCGGAAGGCTGGCGGCAGAGGTTCTGGAAATGATTGAACCTTACGTTGTTCCTGGTGTATCCACAGGTGAGCTGGACCGCCTTTGCCACGACTACATCGTCAATCAGCAAAATGCCATTCCTGCCCCTTTGAATTACCACGGCTTTCCAAAATCTATCTGCACATCCATCAACCATGTGATTTGTCATGGCATCCCAAGTGATGACAAAGTTCTAAAAAAAGGTGACATCATCAATGTTGACATCACGGTCATCAAAGATGGTTATCACGGCGATACCAGCAAGATGTTTTTTGTAGGCCAGGTCTCTCCGGCCTTGCAGCGTCTGGCCAGCATCACACAAGAATGCTTGTATCTGGGAATCGACATGGTCAAACCGGGCGTCACTCTGGGCGATATTGGCGCAGCCATTCAGGAACACGCTGAAAAGAACCACTATTCTGTCGTCAGGGAATATTGCGGCCATGGCATTGGCCAAAACTTCCACGAAGACCCTCAGGTATTGCATTATGGCCGCAAGGGAACGGGCATGGCCTTGCAGGAAGGCATGACCATCACCATCGAACCGATGGTCAACCTCGGCACACGCTTTAACAAGCTGATGAAAGATGGCTGGACCGTCGTCACCAAAGACCGAAAGCCTTCGGCACAATGGGAGCACACCATTCTGGTCACCGCGACCGGTGTTGAAGTCCTGACAGCCCGCCAGGAAGAAAAGTACTGGACGGCCTGATGCCAGTCACCTTACCCACCATGGAGCTGGTTCCTCATAACGAGATCCACCAGCGCCTTTCCGATGGTGAAATGCCAATCCCGGTTGCCCGCAACTTATTGCAGGATAACCGGGAACAGGCTGACCGTTATTTTCGAGCCACACTGGATGCCATTGCTCCGGTGCATTTTCGCTCTCAACAAATGGATGAAATGCTGCGAGCTTTGTGGCAATTCTGCGGCCTCGACTCCCCCTCCCTCGCACTGATCGCTGTAGGCGGTTACGGACGAGGAGAGCTGCACCCTCACTCCGACATCGACCTGCTGTTATTAGCCAATGAAGAGCAAGACATCAACAACAACGGCGAGTCTCTGCAAACCTTCATTACATTGCTCTGGGATTTAAAACTGGAAGTCGGGCACAGCGTCCGAACGCTGGAAGATTGTGAACGTGAAGCCAGCCAGGATCTCACCATCATCACCAATCTTCTGGAAAGCCGCCTGATTCGTGGAGACGAAACCGCCTACCAGTCGCTGAAGGCCATTGTATCCAGACAGGATTTCTGGCCAGCCGAACAGTTTTTCAAAGAGAAATGGCAAGAACTCCAGTCCCGTCACGACAAGCACAACGATTCTGAATACAACCTTGAACCCAACGTCAAAAACTCACCCGGTGCTCTGCGCGACGTCCAGACCATCAGCTGGGTTACTGCCCGCTATTTTGGGGATGGTAACCTGAAAGCACTGGCCGACAAGGGGTTTCTGACCAGTTTCGAACAGAGCCGATTGACTCGCAGCGTTGCTTTTCTCTGGCAGGTGCGTTATGCCCTGCACATGCTGACGGGCCGGGAAGAAGACCGCTTGCTGTTTAACCTGCAACGTGAAATTGCCGAACTACTGGGCTTTGAAGACGACAATCGCCTGGGTGTTGAAAACTTCATGACCCGCTTCTATCGCAACCAACTGGCCACCACCGAAATCTGTGACCTGCTGCTGTTGCACTTCAACGAAGATTTCATGAAATGCGATGACCCGGACTGCATCGTCCCGGTCAATCAGCACTTCAACCTGCAAAATGGCTATCTGCAAGTCACGGACAACGCCCTGTTCTCAACCGACCCCAGCTGGATTCTTCACGTTTTTGTCCTGGCGGCTCAAACCCCGAACGTCATTGGCATTCACTCCGACACCATTCGTGCGCTGCGGGATCATCGCCACCTGATTAATGATGAGTTTCGCAACAACCCCGACAACAACCGCCTGTTCATGCAACTGATGCGCAATGAACAGCACGTTGTGCGAGAAATATCCCGCATGATGCGCTACGGCATATTAGGGCGCTACATTCCCGAATTTGGCCATGTTATCGGCATGATGGAACACGACCTGCTCCACATTCACACGGTGGATGATCACACCTTCCGTATGATGCGATTCCTGCGCCAGTTGCGTTATGACAAAAGGCGGGAAGCCTACCCCATCGCCTCCCGACTGGTGCACATGATTCCCAAACAGGAAGTGCTGTACCTCGCGGCCTTGCTGCACGATGCCGGGAAATACATTGAAGGTGACCACACCCAACACGGCGAGCGTCTGGCTCAGGAGTTTTGCCAACAACACAGCCTCAGCGCCAACGACACCCATCTGGTTTCCTGGCTGGTTGGCAACCACCTCGCCATGTCACACGCGGCCCAGCGACTGGATCTGAACAACCCGGAAGACATCCATCAATTTGCACTGGAAGTCGGTGACAAACACCATCTGGACTTACTGTATCTGGTCACGATTGCCGACATGGTCAGCACCAACCCGAAACTATGGACAAGCTGGCGAGCAGAACAAATGCGAGGGCTGTATAACAACACGCTGCGCGCTTTACGCCGGGGGCTGGCCAACCCGCTTAACAAAGAAGATTACATCGAGTCCATTCAGCAAGACGCGATTGACTTACTCGGCAAGGAAGGCCTGTCAGAAAGCCAGGTGTACAACATCTGGGGCGATGCCGGTGATGATTACTTCCTGCGAGAAGCTCTGGACAACATCGTCTGGCACACACTCGCCATTCACACCCACGGAGACAGCACAGAACCCCTGGTATCCATCCGACAGACGTCAACCGAAGAGTTTGAAGGTGCGACCCAGATCTTCATTTATATGAAAGATCAGCAACACCTGTTTGCGGCCACCACCGCCACGCTGGATCAGTTGAATCTGAACGTGCAGGACGCACGCATCATGACATCGGAAAAGAATCAGACCGTCGTCGATACCTACATTGTGCTGGATCATAACAACCAGCCGATTGACGATCAGGAGCGCCTGCGGGAAATCCGCCAGTCTCTGGTGTCATCATTGGCCCGTCCTGAAGATTACTCCACCATTATTCAGCGGCGCACACCGCGCATGCTGAAACAGTTCCCGGTGGAGACACAGGTCACCATGAGCAACGACCCCTACATGCACCGAACCGTTCTGGAAGTGATCGCCGCTGACCGACCCGGCTTGCTTGCACGAGTGGGAGCCATTTTCGCCGAACAAGGCACACAAATGCAGGGAGCCAAGATTCTGACCGAAGGCGAACGGGTATCAGATATCTTTTTCATCACCGACCAGGACGGCAACCCCTTTGCCGACCCGGCTATCTGCGAACACCTTCAGGCAGCCATCATCAAGGGGCTGGACGATCAGGTGGAAGTACAATCAGCCGTCTGATGGCGGCGTCTTTTTCCGTCGAACCGGGGCAAAACCATCTCCATCCATCAGGTTGCCCTGACGTTTTGGCTTACTGGCTTTGCTGTTAGAGCTGCGTGTACCAGATGCTTTTGGCTTGCCAGGGCGAGCCGAAGCCTTACCTTTACCCGCCGGAGCCTTGCCCTTGCCCGCTGGAGCTTTGCTTTTCTTGCGGGCCTTGGTGCCTGCCGCCTTACCGGATGCCTTGAGCTTCTTCGGCCCTTTATAGTTGGCAATCAGACCATCAATCTGACGAGATTCCATCTGCACATTCAGAAAACGCTCAATGGTTGCTTTCAGATTCCATTCATTGGCAGCAACCAGACTGATCGCAGTGCCCACTCGCCCTGCCCGACCGGTACGACCAATGCGGTGAACGTATTCATCCGCCTTGCGTGCCAGATCGTAGTTCACGACCAGATCCACACCATCAACATCCAGACCACGAGCAGCCACATCGGTAGCCACCAGAATCTGACGACGACCATCCCGTAACTGCTGCATAATGAATCGACGCTCGTCCTGAGTCATTTCGCCGTGCAACTGGGCAATGCCCTGACGGTGCCGACGCAGAAACTCACCCAGCCGCTCCACATCATCACGCCGATTCACAAAAATAATGGCTTTATCGTAGACCTCATTGGCCAGTAGCCAGACCAGCAGCCGATCCTTATGGGCGGCGTCATCCGCCAGAATACGCTGCTGATGAATCAGTTCATGCTGTTCATTAACCGCTCGCGTTGTGATTTCAACCGGCGTTTCCATAACACCCTTTACCAGACGATTCACCCCTTCATGGCGTAAGGTCGCCGACAACAGGAACGTCTGATGATGGCCGCAACACGACGATACAATGCGAGTCATGTCCTCCGAAAAACCCATGTCCATCATGCGGTCGGCTTCATCCAGCACCAGCACTTCCACATCCGACAGATCACACGTTCCCCGCTTCAGGTGATCCACCAGCCGTCCGGGGGTTGCAACAATGATCTCCGGATTTTTGCGAAATAACGCCGCCTGATATTGAAACTCGGCACCACCACACACCAGACCCACTTCCAACGAGGTCAACTTACAAAACAGACGGGCCGCCTTGAAGACCTGATCCGCCAGTTCACGCGTAGGCAACACAATCAGCGCCCGTGTCGCCGCACCCGGCAAGGGTCTATTTTCTAACAGGCGTTGCATCATGGGCAACAAATACGCCAGAGTTTTTCCGCTGCCGGTTTCGGCACACACCTGTGTATCCCGCCCTTCCAGTGCCACAGGAATTACCTGCTGCTGAACATCAGTGGGAACATCAAAACCTGCAGCATCCAGACCAGCTTGCAAGCGGGGGTGAAGATCAAATTCAGAAAACACGCAGTACACCTCAAAAAACGGTCGGCCAGTCTAACAGATCTGCCACAAAAGCCCGGAGCAATACCAGCTTCTGTGGGCATTGTCGGGCCGCCCAATCACGGTAGACTTCCACTATACTGGAAAACTCATTCATCAAAGGAACTCCGTATGTTCAAGAAGCTATTGATAGCGACCTTGATTGCTGCTGGTCTGGCCAGTTGCGCGACATCCCCGACAGGCCGCAAGCAGTTGATGGTTATCTCCCCGGATAAAGCCATCAACGAATCTGAAAAAGCCTACCTGAACACGGTGACCGAGCTTGATCAGAAGCAACAGCTCGTTAAAGATCCAGCGCTGGTTAACCGGGTCAGAAACATCACCGGTCGGCTGGTGACAGAAGCCATCCGAATGTATCCAAAATCCCAGCGCTGGAAGTGGAGCGTGGCCATCATTGATGAGCCAGAAACCCTCAATGCCTGGTGCATGGCGGGTGGTCGCATGGCCATTTACACCGGCATTATCAACAAGCTGAAGCTGACGGATGACGAGCTGGCCCAGATTATGGGGCACGAAATATCACACGCATTGGCCAACCACACAGCCGAGCGCATGTCTCGTGCCATGGTGATCAACGCGGGTCTGATTGCAGCGTCCAAATTCAGTGACAGCAATCAGATGGTCTTGTCTGGCGGGGCCATGGCGGCCAAACTGGCACTGGAATTACCCAACAGCCGCACGGCTGAAACCGAAGCAGATCGCATCGGCACCGAGTTGGCGACCCGTGCCGGTTACTCCCCGGAAGCCGCCGTTACCTTATGGAACAAGATGTCCCAAGCCGGTGGTAAAGGCGGCCCGGAATTTCTCTCTACCCACCCCTCCTCCGGCAACCGGGCGACGGAACTGGGCAAACTGGCCCCCGAGATGCGCAAGCTGAATCCGCGCCTGAAAAAAGCCACGATTTACCCCATCACCATCGTCAAGTAACGAAGTACAGCTCAGTGGTCTGGCAGCTTTCCTTGCCAGGCTGCTGTGGTTTTCTCTCTCATCTCGTTAGCGTTACGGCTGACCAGTTGCTGTGCCAGATCACTCCAGAAAGTGCCCACATACGCCTGTTCAAAACTCGCGCGCTGATGCAATTCTCGCCAGACAGGTGGCAGAAAGTGGAAACCCTGCGTGAATCCGCCCAACGCGTCTGGTGTCAAATAACGCACCCTTTTAATGCCCGCCAACAGAATGCGCCCGAAACACATCAGACAAGGCTCCAGACTGACATACAGAGTCAGCTCTTCCCGTGGCAATGTCGGAAAATCAGCTTCCAATTGGGTCAACACTTCCATTTCGGCGTGTCGATGACTGTGATAGCCCCCCTCAAACACCTGATTTCTGCCACAACACACCAACTCCTCGGCAGAGTTCACCAATACGGCCCCAACGGGGTAGCAACATTCCTGCTGAGATAACCAGGCCTGCTCACAACAAATTCTGGCCCAGACATCATCTCGCCGATGCGCTGCCGGGGCCCGATTCAGTGCGCTGAAGTGAGGTTTTTCCATGATTCCTCTCCCACAACCGATAAAAACAGGCATTTTGCCTGCTTTAAAGTCACAGTGTGACCCTCTTCCGAACCGGGTCTGACTCATATCAACACGCGTTTTGTCACTTTAACAAACACTAACCACCAGCCAAGACTGTATCGATACAGTTATAAAGCCGGATATGATCCAGCCCCCATTAACACATGCTCATGACACAAGCCTGTTCTCCGGCAGCGTGTCATCACACACTCAGAATGGACATCAATCATGTTGAAGATGCTGAAAACCATGACCGCCACCGGCCTGCTCCTTGCTTTGCTGACGCCAACCAGTACCTGGGCTGGCAACCCTCAGGTTCACAAGCTCATGGACATTACCGGCATCACTGATCAAATTCGCGTGTTGCCAGAAATCATGAAGTTGTCATTCAGTGGGGCTGGAAGCCAGGGAGCCAGCCTGCCACCCGCTGCACAGCAAGCGTTTGTGAATGCGATAGACCAATCCTTTCATATCCAGAAATTCGAACAAACCGTCGAAAACCAACTCGCCAAAGACTTGTCTCCTCAGGATCTGACCACCCTTCTTGACTGGTACAAAACTGGCCCGGCCAAAACCATCATCGCCGCAGAGAAAGCAGCGATCACACCAGAAGCCATGGTGGATATGCAAATGCAGGCGGCCACACTGATGAAAAACAGCTCGCGTATGGCGTTTGCACGTCGTCTGGATGGCCTGATGGGCGCAACTGACAGCGCCATGAGTATGCAAGAGTACACGGGAATTGCGATGCTCAGCGCCATGGCTTCATCCCAGGCCGGTGGCGCTATGGACATGGATATGATGAAGCAACTGCTCAGTACCCAACTGGAACAACAGCAGCAAATGGTAGCGGATCAGATTGCTGTTCAAATAGTCTACACCTACCGCAACCTTGATGACGCCACCCTGGCGGATTATGAAAAAACGCTGAAAACGCCAGCCTTCAAGAAGTTTTACCAGTCTGGCATGAGCGCCATGAACCGTGGCACAGAGAACTTTATTACCGACTGGGCCGACGTCGTTGCAGCGTCTGACGTACTGCAATAACCAAGAACACCCCACCCAACGAGTCGGATAATCCCGACTCGTTCACACATCCATTCCTTCCCAATGTTCAACCACCACCCCAGCTCTTGTCCCGTATCAACTTTCTGCTATCGTGTCCCAATACTGATCAGGTTATAAGTAATCGAGATTTCACTCGTTTTTGAAATGACCGACAAGACAGGGACAGGTTATGCAGATCATTCTTCGCTGGGCAATCGTCACAGTATTTATCCTGATTGCCATAGCAGGAGCTGGTTATTATTGGCTGCAAGACTATGTTTCCGATGCCATTGGCCTGAATACCGATTTACCTCCCGTTATCGCCGTTCCCCCTGGTGCCCAACGCCTGAATCACCCCGCGTACGCAGGCCCATTCCCCTGGCAACAGACGCGCCCCTCAGAGGTCTACGCCTTTCCAATTCCATGGGGAGAATCTGGCCCTGCGATGCCCCTGTTTGCAGGCCCGAAGCAATACCCGTTTCTGTGTCAGACCCTCGAATCCGAGCTGGGTCAGCCCAATATCGACAATCACGACCGCTATGGCGTCCCGGTCTACGCAGAAGGCAGCAACCAACAACGCACTGACCAGATCATTGGCTACAGCAAAGACTGCCAACTGCCCACCCGGCTGCACTATTTTGTTCGCAAGCCTCTGGTGCCCAATAAAAAACCCAAATTTGAACGCCACGACGACCTGATGCCACCGCTGGCTACTGAGCCAGATTTACTGGTGCGGGTCGAAAGCGGCACCATCAACCGCTTTGTCTACGTTCTGATGATCCCGACCACCCGCAATGACAGCCGCGACAACCCGGACATGAGCCGCTGGAACGGCAAGGCGGTTTATCACTTCAAGGGAGCCGTCGGCATTGGTTTCCAACAAGGGCAGGCCCGCTTCCAACGCCTGCTGCGAGATATGAACACCGCACTGGAACAAGGCTTTGCGGTGTTGTATTCCACCGGCACCGAAACCGATTTTCATTACAACGCCTGGCTTCAGGAAGACACTGCACTGCGTGTCAAACGGCAGTTCAGCAGCCGCTATGGCATACCGGAATACACCATTGGTTTCGGCGATTCTGGCGGCGGCCTGCAACAATATCTGATGGCACAGAATCACCCCGGCCTGATTGATGGGGGCGTGGCCATCATTGCCTACCCGGATATGATCACCCAGGTCACCTACGGTCTCGACTGCGAACTACTGGAGTATTACTTCGATCACCTGGCCCCAGACAAAGCATTCTGGCAAGACCCGGAACATCGTAGCTGGATCGAGGGCCTGAGCTTTACTCGTGAAACACACACCAATGAAATCGATGACATTTACACCCTGACCCGCTATCTGAATCTGAGCAAACCGCCCAAACGTCAGGGCGGTACAGAATGCAACCGCAACTGGCGTGGTATTTCAGCCAACGCCAACAACCCACGTTTCAGCACCCACTATCCCCGTTACAGCGAAGCGGTGAATCAGGAGAATTTTTGGAATCACTGGCAAGATAACCGGGACTTTTACGGCACCGATGCTGAAGGCCGAGGTCAGGTTCCCAGCAGCAACGTCGGTGTCCAGTACGGCCTGAATGCGTGGAAATCCGGTCGCATCAGCGCTGAGCAGTTCCTCGATATCAATCAGAAAGTCGGAAGCTGGAAAGCTCAAAAACAGATGCAGCAGGAGCGCCTCTGGCTGGCCAGCAATGACACCAACCTGCTGCGCTTTTCTCCGTATGGCGAACACAACATGACCCATCAGGGAGAGCGCCTGGACTATGCACCACGCCTTCAAGGGTCACTTTCGGCTTCCAAAGGTGCCTGGCGCTCTGGCAACGTGTATCAGGGACACATCGGCATTCCCATCATTGATGTACGCCCTTATCAGGATCACAAGCCCGACATGCACCACAGCTGGTCAGCGGTTTCCACCCGCACCCGGATTCTCAAACAACAGGGAGAGAACTCTTATCAGACCATATGGATGAGTGATAGCCGCTATCGAGCCAGATGGGATGCGTTTCAGGCCATGGTTCAGTGGCTGGATGACAAGGCTCGTGGCGTACTCGAAGAACAACACATTCCCGATTATGCGGAAGATCGTTGCATTGACCACACCGGAGCAGTGATGCATCAGGGCGACACGGTATGGAATGGCGACTGGAATCGTCAGCCCGCTGGAGCCTGCACTCAAGCAATGCCTTTTTTCCAGAGCAGTCGCCAGGTTGCCGGAGAAGATGCGGCGGCTGATCACCTGTTGTGTCAGCTTATGTCAGTGGATCAAGCCATCCATAGCGGGGTCTATGCACCGCTGGATGTCACACCACATAAGAAGGCGCTACTCAAAACATTCCCGGACGGCGTTTGTGATTATCGTCAGCCCGACCCCGGCGATCTTCAATCAAATACAGTGGAGTAATTGGTTCACTCCATACCAGCAACGACTTCAAAGACAACCGACTTGTTGCCAACCCGGAGAATACGAGCGTGCTTGGTCATACTGACATCACGTTCGTCTTTCAACTCAATCACATCACCTATTTCATAGGCCTCCTGAGGCACCTTGCGGTACATTTTGTCACCAGCCTCCAAGTGCACCAGGCCTTTTAGTTTGATCGGAGGCAACCCCTCTTCTGCCCCTGCACTCATGGATAACACGCCCAGAACTGCGGCCACTAATAATGCTTTCATCATCAACACCCTCGTGATTTATAACTACAAACGATAAATCAACAGACAGACCGGGCAACTTCGACATATTTCGGCACCACACCCAATCCACCATTTAAAATTTGGACAGATACTACCGTAATCAGGAATGCTTGAATCTCGGTGAAGAGTGCCGACCCAACAGAAATGAGAACCGGTTCCGATAAATGACAATGTCATCAAAGACAGATCAAGAAAAAAAGAAAGATGCGGGCGAAACCGCATAATCAGCATCAATTTTGCAGAGCTTTGCGCACCAACTCCGCCGTAGACTTCACCCCCAGTTTCTGACGAATCGCCGTGGCCCGGTTGGCAACGGTCTTGGCACTGATCCCCAGCTCCTCTGCAATCTGGTGATTACTTTTGCCTTCGATCAAACGCTGTGCAATGTCCTTTTCACGAGGTGGCAACTGATCCAGTCGCAAGCCAGTATCAATCGGCAAGCTCGAACTAAAAGAGACACTGGCAAAACGATCATCGATGAAAGTGTTACCGGCCATCACGGTATTCACAGCTTCAATCATTAATGGCGGCGGGCTGGATTTGGACAGATACCCCAAGGCACCAGCCGATAGCGCTTCCCGGATCACCGTGGTTTCTTCATACATGCTGAACATCAGAATTTTAGCCTGAGGGTCTCGGGTCAGAATCTGGCGAGCGGTTTCAATACCGTTCATATCCGGCATATTAATATCCAGAATCACAATATCCGGCGTTTCGGCCATATACAAGAGCGCCGCATCCGTACCCGAGGCCGCCTCCACAATCGTCACTGGAGCAATCATCGCCGCCAACAGAGCACGATACCCTTGTCTGACCACAGCATGATCATCCGCCAATAGAATTTTCATGACACCTCTTCATCACACACCCAGTTTCTTCGTCACACACCCAACGTATGCTCCACCACGGTTCCTCCCATCACAGGTAAACGCGGCAGATTCACCTGCACGGTCATACCACCGTCCTGATGGTTATCCAGCACCAGAGAACCACCCAGCGCATAACAGCGTTCTTGCATGGAGCGTATACCAAAACCGGATTGGCTGTCAGAAACCAGCCCCTGGCCATTGTCCGTAATCGTCAGGCAATGGCCTTCTTCAGCGTTACACAGCATCACCCGGATACAATCAGCCCCGGAATGCCTGACAGCATTATTCAGAGCCTCCTGCAGTAAGCGATAAATATGCGTTGCCGCTTCCAGAGACCAGGGTGGCCACTCTTGTCCATCGTCTTGCAGGCGACAAACGATGCCCGTACGGACTTCCAGCTCCGAGAGCATGTCCGTTAGAGACGCCCGCAGCCCCACCTGTTCCAGTTGAACGGGATACAGGTTGTGAATAATGCGCCGGAAACCCTGATCAATCGCGTCGCTGGCCGCCACGATTTGCTCGCTGATGTGAGCCAGTTGCTCCGGCTGCTGCTGTTGATAAGGAATCAGATAGCCCTGCGCCCGAATCCCCGTAACCTGCTGCCCCAGATCGTCGTGCAGTTCCCGCGCCAGCACCGCCCGCTCTTGTTCCTGCACCTGCATCAGCGTACGCGTCAGGTGACGATTGGCCTGCTCGGCACGCTCCAGCTCCGTCGCCATGTCATTGAAGTGGCTGGCAATGGCATTGACTTCCGGGATGCTGTAATGGCCAAGCCGGGTTTGATAATCACCCTGACGCACCTGCTCCAGCGCCGCCAGAATCTGCCCCAGAGGCTGAACACCCGCACGCACACCCCAGAAAATCCCCAGGTTGCACACCAGCGCACTGCCCAGAAACAACCAGAACAACTGCGTGGCCGAATCCCAGACTTCAGCGATTTCATCACTGTCATCGGCAATCAGGGTCAAAGAACGACCACCACTTTCGGTCAGGGAGAGAGAATAACCACGGGGATGATCCAGCCAGTCGACAAACCAGGCCGGGGGATGACTGTCATCAGGAGAGACAGACGAAGGAGAAGGAGAGTGAGCCTGCTCAGACCACACTCCCTCTTCTTTCAAACGAATATGACGCAGGCTGCCGCCCACCAGTTCGAGGATTTCACGCGTCTTGCCAGACTCGATCAATGCTTCGACCACCGGGCGCATGGCCTGCTGTTCACGCACCACATCGTCACGTCCCTGTTGCAGCAGAGCGACCATGCTGACCGACAAGGCCAGCAGGAACGCCAGGTTCACCATCAACAGGATTCGGGCAACGGCGTTCATACCTTACGGCCCTCACCCTTGCCCGACAGGAAGCAGGTGCTCGCCTGCATTCAGAACGCGACCTTCAGGCCAGCCTTGAAAGTACGAGGTGCACCCGGCCCCACAAAGCGGTCTTCGTCAAAGCCATCGTATACACCTTCGAGTACTTCATCGGCTTCGCCGTAAACACCAAAGGTCTCGTACTCCTTGTCAAATACGTTGGCCACCCGAGCGTACACTTCCACCTGCTGGGTCGGCTGATAAGCCGCACGCACATTCACAATGCTGTAAGCGTCCAGTTGCTCGTTATCGTTGGCTTCATCACCCCGGAAGTACTGACTACCACGATACTGAACATCGGCCCCGATGCTGAGCTGATCCAGAACCTGCCAGTCAGCCGCCAGCTTCAGGATATGCTCTGGCAAGCCCGGAATGCTGTCGCCTTTCTCAACCTGACGGTTCGCCCCTTTGGGATTGTTCGGGCTGAAGGACACAAACGGCGTCTCAAACGTTGCCTTCATCCAGGTATAAGCGGCTGCTACACGCACGGAATCCCAACCGCCCGACAAGGTCAGCTCGGTGCCCAGACGTTTGGTCTTGCCAACGTTGGCAAAGTAACCCTCGGACGGCAAGCCACCTGCCTGCTGGAACAGAATGTCATCGTGGTTAACCGAGTGGAACAGGCCCGCATGCCAGCGCCAGTTGCTGGCACCGGATTCGAGTCGGCCACGCAAACCCGCTTCGATGCTTTTGGTCACAACCTGCTCCAGCGGTGGATCAGACACGAAGCCATTGGGCAGTTTGCACGGGTCATCTTCATCGGCACAGCTCAGCTCTGCAGGCGTTGGCGCACGAGACGCTTCGCTGTAGCTGGCATAGCCGGACATGGAATCATCGAACGCGTACGTTGCTCCTGCCATTGGGTTGAAACGGCTAAAGCTGTGATCGCCGTTCAGAGAACCTTCGCCCTCTTCGATGAGATCATTCATTTCAATATCGGTCTGGTTGTAACGGCCACCAACGGTTACGCTCAGTTGATCATCCAGCTGAATGGTATCGGTGAAGAACACCCCCAGGTGTTGCACTTCGGTATCCAGTTGCACTTCCGATTCGGCATCGTACAGGCCCACACCTTCAGCGCCACGATCATCACTGACAGTGCTGTTGCGCAGCTCGGCAAATTCAGTACGGGAACGGAACTCAATGTCTGCACGATCCATGCTGACACCCACTACCATCAGATTATCGTAACCGGCGAGGTAATCACTGATGCTGGCCTGCAAAGCAAAGCCCATGCTTTTCTGACGTGTGTTGGAAGTATTTACAGTGCCATCCAGATCGTCGGCTTCCAGATCACGACCGGTCGCAGCGGCGATTTCATCCAGCGTGTCATCCTCGTCATAGCCAAGGAAATGCACTGGCTCGTCATCCCCCCCGTCTTCGGCTTCTTCACACAAGGTTTCAAAGCCGCCTTCATCACACTCTTCGTAATCGCTGTCATCGCCATTCAGAGTGGTGGTTTTATTGGAGCGATAATACACATTACCGGCCACCTGCAACGTGTTGGTCACCCAGTGCTCACCATCAATGGCGAAGTAATTGAGGCGGTTTTCGGTGCGATCAGGATGTGTGTAGATGGCTTCGCGTCCTTCAATGTCCATCAGCTCCATCGGCACTGCGCCGTTACCGATCATCTCGTTGTCATCGAGAGCAGCAGTCAGATTCAATTGGCTGTCATCGTTACGCCAGCTCAGCACCGACAGGAACTGCTTGATGTCACTGCCGGAATGATCACGCCAGCCATCTTCCTCTTCCTTGTTGGCAATGACGTAGTAGCCCCATTGCTCGCCGGTATCCTCATCCAGCGTAAAGTGGTTGCCACTCTGAAGCTGCATCTGACGATAGCCAAACTGTCCTGCGCCCAACTCCAGTTCGTTGCCCTTGTGGCTGAAGCCATCTTTCAGCTTCACCGCCAGAGCACCACCCAGAGTGTTCTGGCCAAACACAGGGTTGGAGCCAGAGAACAAATCCATCGACGCAATGGCATCCGTCGGGAGTAAATCCCAGTTCACCGTGTCGCCAAATGGTTCGTTAAAACGCACACCGTTCAGATACAGAGACATCCCCTGAGGCAAGCCCAGCAGCGGAGAGGCGGTAAAACCACGATACTGGACATCCGGCTGATACGCGTTGTTCACCGCTTCGTTGATCGTGACACTGCCGAGGTTGTAACGCAGATGTTCCGCCAGACTTTGAGCCTGGCTTTGCTCCAGGTCTTCGGCACTGACCCGCTGCACCTGAGAAGGCAGTAAGTCGGCATTAATGCCCACACCGGATACCGGCGTGGTGCCCACAACCACAATTTCTTCGATATCACCTTCCATGTGATCATCAGCCTGGGCCTGAGCAGCCAGCCCCAATGCGGCGGTTATTTGCACCAGCAGGATTTTTTTCGGGAAAAGAGACAAGAAAGGAAGATGATTCATTGTTATTGTGCTCGTGTTAAAACCGTTTTATGTTTCACACCAGCAGTATGGAAGCCGCGTCGTTCCGGCACTCTTCACTTTCAGTCTTCGCCCACAGGTTCCTTGGCGCTAATTAGAATGAATAGGGAATTATTCCCTATCGCCCAGACCGGGTTTCTGAAGCATTAAGTGGCGAATACTGAGCCAAAGTAGCAAATCTACTACTTTCGGCCCCCACTCAACGCGCCAAGGTAGGATACCGGGAACCCACAACGGACGGTGTAATGAATCGATAACAATAACGCATGCAGGAGTACCCCCCATGTACCGGCACAGTTCCGACACCACGCTCGCCGGGAACGGACACCCCGCCAGTAACACCACTTCTGCACCAGACCTCCCCGAGCATGAATCCATGACAGAAACCGCCGAATCCTCCTATCAGCTTTTGATTGCCGATGATCACCCTCTGTTCCGCGAGGCGATGGCAGACGTTGTTCGCAATCGCTACCCCAGCGCTGAAATTCTTGAGGCTGAAGATCTTGAAGCCGCCGTTGTACTGGCCGATGCCAATGAAGACCTCGACCTGATTCTGCTGGATCTGAACATGCCGGGCATGAACGGCCTCAATGGCCTGATCCAGCTGCGTAATGAAGCACCCACCATTCCGGTAGTGATCATTTCCGCCGAAGAAGACAAGAACACCGTTCTGCAGGCCATGACCTACGGTGCCGTTGGTTTTATCATCAAATCACTGCCACGCCAGCAAATGACACAGGCCATCGAACAGGTACTGGCCGGTCAGGTTTACCTGCCATCCGATGTGATTCGTGCCGCCGACGATGGCCGTTCACGTCAACGCCGCCAGCAAGACGACAACCACATTCCACCGGAAATGCTCAACAGCCTGACACGCCGTCAGCTCTTGGTGCTGGAACGCATGGCCATCGGCGAATCCAACAAGCAAATTGCCTACAACCTGTCCATTGCCGAAACCACGGTCAAAGCACACGTCTCTGCCATTCTGCGCAAGCTGAGCGTCCATAACCGCATTCAGGCTGTTCTGGCTGCCAATAACGTTGATTTTAATCATTACCTGCGCCGCTAGTGTTTTCTCTTCCCCGCAATCGCGGGGAAATCTTCCCCTAAAAACAATCACCTCCTTCTTTACACGCTCCCCAGACAGGCAACAGGAATCACAACCCTGGACTCTCTGCCGCACAAAAAATCCCCGTAGTTCGGGGATTTTTTAACATTCAAAACGGTTCAGTCTGTTGCTAAATCGCTACGGATTCAAACGCTGAATCACCCACTCGTCACCCTGTCGAGTGTACTCAATCCGGTCATGCAATCGATAGGCTCCGCCCTGCCAGAATTCAATACGCTCTGGCACCACCCGATAGCCACCCCAGTAGTCTGGCAGCGGTACGTCCTGGCCTTCGTATTGTTTGCTGATTTTCTGATAACGCTGTTCCAGCTCTGCCCGGTTCATGAGCGGCTCACTTTGCTGAGATGCCCAGGCTCCCAGTTGGCTTTCACGTGGGCGCGAATGGAAGTAACGTTCCGCATCTTCGCGGCTGACTTTCTCAATCCGCCCCTGAATCTGCACCTGACGTTCCTGATTAATCCAGAACAGGTGCAAGCTGGCTTTGGCATGGTCGGTAAAATGCTGACCCTTGTTGCTGTTGTAGTTGGTGAAGAAAACAAAGCCGCGTTCATCGTAGGCTTTCAACAGCAGAATGCGCTGCCATGGCAGGCCATCAGCATCGACGCTGGCGACGGTCATGATGGTAGGTTCCACAGGCCGGGTGGCGCGGTAGGCTTCGAACCAGGCGTGGAACTGGGTAATGGGATGCGGAGCAACCTTGTTTTCGTCCAGATGCCCCTGGGTGTATTCCTTACGAATCGCGCCTAAATCAATCATGTTTGTGGTCTCTTGCTGCTATCGGATAGAAAAGTGCCGACTGTTGGAGGGAAATTATACGGCGTTCGTTCACGCAAAGGCCGGGCCGGGTCAATCTGACGTCGGGTTATTGTATGATGCGCCCCGGTTTGCTGCGAAAAGGTCATTTAGCATGTCTGAACAGAATTATCCGACGGCGTCTCTGACACGCCGTCTGGCTGCATTGGGGTACGATTCTCTGGTGCTGATTTCCCTGTACGTGATTACCGGTTTTATCCTGGTGGGGATTGCCACCGCCACCAATGGCGGCGAGCCTCCGGGCGCTTTCCCCATGGCGGTGAATCTGTCGGTGATGTTCACCCTTTGTTTTTTTTACTACAGCACATCGTGGCGGCGTGGCGGCCAGACCATCGGCATGAAGGCCTGGCGCATCAAGTTGCTTAATTGCAACCCCAAACCAGTGCAGTTAAGCCAGTGCATGTTGCGCACCGGCATCGGGTTTTTCTCACTGGTGATATTCGGGTTAGGGTTTTTCTGGTCTCTGCTCGACAAGCAGGAACGCAGTTGGCACGACATGGCGTCACTGACGCGCGTGGTGCATATCCCCAGAGCCTGAGCGGATCAAAACACGGAAACCGGCTGCCATCAGCCGGTTTTTCGCATCAGCAGGAAGCCGATCATCAAACAGCCGGTCACGGGAATAATACTGGCCCAGATCGGTTCAAAACCCAGCACAATACTGGCCGGAGCCAGCAGTTCCTCGGTGTATTTGTACACCAGCCCCACCAGAATGCCGGAGAAAATCCGGTACCCCGGCGTCACGCTTCTGAGCGGCCCGAAGATAAACGAGATCCCCAGGATCACCAGTGCAAACGTTCCCAGCGGCTGAGTCACCTTGCGCCAGAACGACAACAGATAGTTGTCGGCGTTCAGGCCCTGTTCTTCCAGATAGCGGGTGTAGTTGTACAGATTCGAGATCGACATATCACGCGGCTGCACCATCACCACGCTGAGACTTTGCGGCGTCAGCCCGGTATCCCAGTTCTGGCGTTCGTGACGGGTTTCGGTGTTTTTCTCCCGCCCCAGCACCAGCTCGGTAACATTCTCCATTTCCCAATGGTCGCCCTGAAAGCGCGCTTCTTCCGCGGTGCGAATCCGCGTCAGTTCCTGCTGATCATCAAAGTCGTAGAAGGTGATGCCATGCAAGACGCCACTGGTCTCAACCGCCGTGAAACGCATAAAGGTATCGCCTTCCCGGTGCCAGTAACCCTTGCCTTTGTTGGACAGCACATCCCCCTTGCCCTGCGCGACGGCTTTCTGAGACTGAGCAACCCGCTCCAGCGTTGGAATGGCAAACTCCGCCAGCGCCATATTGACGACCATCAGCAGCGCCATTGGCTTCAGCACTGCCACCGCGATGCGCCAGACCGACACACCAGCGGCGCGCATCACCGTCAATTCGCTGCTGGCTGCCAAGCCACCCAATCCGGCCAGACAGCCAATCAGACAAGCCAAAGGCATGTATTCATAGGCCCGACGCGGCAGGCGTAATCCCATAAACTGCAGCGCTTCCAGAAACTGATAGCCGTTTTTGAGCTGATTCAGCTCGTCCACCAGCGTAAAGACCGCATCCAGCCCGACGATCACAATCACCACTACCAGCGCAGCGCCGAGTACATGGCGGGCGATGTAGGAATCCAGTTGCTTCATAGCGTTTTCACCTTTCTGCGTCGCAGCCACTCCGGCAGGAACAAAAGCCCCAACGCAATGGCGAGATACACCAGATGCAGGCTCCATAAACCAATTTCAGGGGCCAGACGGCCTTTTTCGATCATGCCGGTCATGGCAATCAGCAACGAGATGTACACCATAAACAGCACAATCGCGGGGAATAAACGGGCAAAGCGGCCTTGTCGCGGTTGTACTCGGGACAGTGGCACCGCCAGCAGGGTTACTATCGGCACCATCAGAATGACCGAGATACGCCATTGCAACTGGGCCTGATGTTTGGGGTTGTCGGAGCCGATCAGATCCATCGTTGGTACGGCCTCTTTACGCAGCTTGCGCCGCTCGGCCAGCTCATCGGCAATCTTGACGCCGTAGCGTTCAAACTCCAGCGCCTGAAACGACAGACTGCCGGGCGTCCAGTCGTAACGCTTGCCCTGATGCAATTCCAGAAAGCGCGAACCGGTATCATCGCTGATGTACTGGGTGCCCCGCTCAGCCACAATCAGACTGTGGCCATCGGTGATAAAGACCTTGTTCATCTCGGTTTTGTCTTCCGAGAGCGATTCGGCATAGGTCACCCGCGAGCCTTTTTTCATACTCTGGAACCGCCCCGGCACCAGCAACTCAAACTCGGTCAAACTGGCCTGTTTCTGATACAGGGCTTCCATCTTGGCCGCGCCCCAGGGGCTTAATACCAGGCTGAACAAGCCGACGGTCAGCATCAGGGCACCGGCAGGCACCGCCGTATACGCCAGCAATCGACGCTCGGAAAACCCGGTGGCCGTCAGTACCGCCATTTCGTTATCGGCATAAAAGCGGCCATACGCCAACAGAATGGCAATGAACAACCCCAGCGGCAGAATCATTTCCAGAAAATACGGCAATCGCAGCATCAGGGTGTAAAACACGATTTCCAGCGACACTTCTCCGGCGGCAGCAGACGCCAACTGCCGGATCAAGCGCCCACTGAGCAGAATCATCAGCAGCACAATAGTGACCGCAAACAGGGAGCTGCCCAACTCCCTGGCCAGATAACGAAAAATAATCAAGTGATTGCACTCTCGGATTACGACGGCCCTGCTCGACAGCGGCCCATCTATTATTCAAAATCAACCCACCATGGCTCTGATATCAACCCGGCTACCTCGCCGGTCGGTCACAGAGTCAGAACTTACATTCAGGGCGGCTGACGCCTGCGTCGGCTGCGTTTCAGGAGTAAACATGCATTATCAAACTACCGAAGACGTCATTGCGGACATTAAGGCGAGCTGTATTGTCGTCACTCTCGACCAGTCAGGCAAGCTGTCACCGGCGGCAAAGGCCGTGGATACCGCTAGCCAGGGCTTTATCAACCAGCGCGTGGCGGAGAATGACATCAAAGGCAAGCTGGCAGAAACCCTGCTGCTGCCGGGCGTTGCAGGTATTCAGGCCAAGCGTGTGCTGCTGGTCGGCACCGGCAGCGATGCTCTGACCGCCACCACCGCCCGCAAGGTACTGAGCGCTGTCGCCAAGGCCACTTCCGGCATTGAAGGCAGTATCGCCGTAACCGTTGAAGAGCTGACCAACGACGACCTGAGTGCCGACTGGCTGGCGGAACAAACCGCGATTGCCTTCGCAGACGCACAATACCGTTTCACCGAAACTCTCTCCAAAAAAGCCGACGCACCCAAAGCCGAGACGCTGATCTGGGTTGGCAGCAACACGGCTGAAGCTTTCGCGGGTGGTCAGGCCATCGGCAACGGTGTGCAACTGGCCAAAGAGCTGGGCAATATGCCGCCGAACATCTGTACACCGTCTTATCTGGCGGAGCAGGCTCAGGCACTGGCGATGGCCGAAGGTGTTGAAACCCAGGTCGTCGATGAAAGCGAACTCGAAGCCATGGGAGCCGGTGCGTTTGTGTCCGTTGCCAAAGGCTCGGTTGAGCCGGGCAAGCTGATCATCATGAAGTACACCGGTGCCGACGCCGACGCGCCTTACCACATGATTCTGGGCAAGGGCATCACCTTTGACAGCGGCGGCATCAGCCTCAAGCCCGGCGCTAAAATGGACGAAATGAAGTACGACATGTGCGGTGCCGCCTCGGTACTAGGCACCATGAAAGCCATTCTGGAGATCCAGCCCGCCATCAATGTGATTGGCATGGTCACTGCGGCAGAAAACCTGCCTGCCGGTAACGCCAGCAAGCCGGGCGATGTTGTCACCAGCCTGTCCGGTAAAACCATCGAAATCCTCAACACCGATGCCGAAGGCCGTCTGGTGCTGTGCGATGCCCTGACCTACGGCATTAACCATTATCAGCCTGCGTCCATTGTCGATATCGCCACCCTGACTGGCGCGTGCATGGCCGCTCTGGGCAATGTGAACACCGGCCTGTTCACTCAGGATGAAAATCTGGCCGAAGAGCTGCAACAAGCGTCCAGCTACAGTCAGGACAAGGTCTGGCGTTTGCCGCTGGAAGACGACTATCAGGACCTGTTGGACTCCAACTTTGCCGACATGGCCAACATCGGTGGCCCGCTGGCGGGTGCAACCACCGCCGCTTGCTTCCTGGCCCGTTTCACCAAAGGCACGCCGTGGGCGCATCTGGACATTGCCGGAACCGCCTGGAACAGCGGTGGTAAAGCCAAAGGCTCAACCGGTCGCCCGGTTTCTCTGTTGGTGAACTATCTGCTGAATAAAGCCGGTTAATTCCGCGCCATCAAAAAAGCCAGCCTGATTACTCAGGCTGGCTTTGTTCGACAAATCAAGCAAGATAAATGATCCATTATTCACTGCGTTGCAAACGCTTTAAAGCCTTTGCTCAAGAACCCTTTGTTTTCAAATGGCTATTACAAAAAACCACTGAGTGACAGATAAATCGCACCATTTTTGGGCCTTTGCTCATAAAAAACACATTACCGGCCCAAAAGGCAATAGACAAGCCGCTGCAGCGACGACAGAATCCACTTCATTCAAACACACATTTGATACGCTTGTTTTTGTGTTGAATCACCAGCAATGAACAGCTGATACACTCATACATCGTCAAGGATCGACCCACCACCAACAAACTGTGAAACGAATACCTGTGCATTTTCTGATCATAGATGACCACACACTGTTTTCCGATGCCTTGTCACTGACACTGACAGCGCACTTTCAAAACCTGACAGTCACCCAGTGCGATGACGCGCATCAAGCGTTGCAGCATCTGTCTCAGGGACAGAAATTTGATCTGATTATTCTCGATCTGGCCATGCCCGGCATTGATGGTCTCGGCTTTGTGGAAAGTTACGCCGCCCTGTACGCCAATATCCCCATTCTGGTGTGCTCCGGGAGTGACGACATCAGCACCTTGCAGCAGCTACGGCAGCAAGGCGTCTGCACCTATTTGTCCAAATCCCAGCCCGCTTCGGCGGCAGTAACGGCGGTTCAGGCAACACTGGCGGGGAATTCCTACTACCCTCCACACTTGCAAACCGCTCTGGGAGAAAGCACCGAGGACGACACCCCCAGCGCACCGGCCATTCCCGAACGCCAACTGGCCATTCTAAGGCTGATCAAGGTTGGGCATTCCAACCAGCAAATCGCGGATTTGTTGCACATCAGCCCCAACACCGTCAAAACCCATATCCGCTTGTTGTACGACCGTCTGGACGCCCGCAACCGTCAGGACTGCCTGCTCAAGGCCGAGCAATTCAAGCTACTGTAATCAGGCCGAACGCAACATGCCCGTCAAGGTGTTGACCAGTTGCTCTGGCGCTACCGGCTTGTGCAGGATCGTATGGCCGGATTCCCCCAACGCCCGCACCCGCTGCGGTGCGGTGCTGCCAGTCAGTACACACACAGGCACCGGTTGACCCTGCAGAGCCTGCACCGCCTGAATCACATCATCAGACAAGGTGTGCGGCCCCAGATGATCATCCGAAATCAACGCATCCAGTGACAGTTGATGCTGGCGAATTTGTTCAACAGCCTCGTCCACCGACTGCGCGACCCAGACATCACAACCGTACGGAATCAGCGTCATGGAAATGGCATCCAGAATCTCTTCCTGATCATCCACCACCATCAGTACCCGATCATGCAACCCGTGTTCATCCGCTGGTTCCGACTCGGAGATGGCTTCCAGAGAGGCCGCCTGCTCCATGGCTGCGATAGCATCGGCCTCCGCCAGCGGCATATTCAACCCAAAACAGGTGCCTTGCCCGACTTGCGACTGCAGCGACAGGCGAATCTCCAGCAACTGACATAAACGCTGCACAATCGGCAGTCCCAGACCAATCCCCGGTGTTGAGCCATCATCGGATGAATGCAGGCGCGTGAATTCTTCAAAAATCTCCTGCTGCCGGTCATAGGGAATCCCCACCCCGGTGTCCTGTACCTCCACTCTGAGCTGGTTGTTGATGCGCTGCATCACCAGCGTCACCTCTCCCTCTTTGGTATACAGCAGAGCGTTTTCCAGCAAATTGCGCACAATGCGAGCCAACAGCACCCGGTCGGTGGTGATCAGACAGGGCGTATCCGGGCGTCGAAAACGCAGCGTCAGAGACTTGTCTTCAGCCTTTGGGTACAGCAGCTCGATCAATTCCTGTCCCAATGCACACGCATCGAACGTGGTGATATTGACCGGCACGTTGTCCGCATCCAGTCTCGATACATCCAGCAACCGATCCAGCAATTCATTGGCATTATTCAAACCCAGATTCACACGCTCCAGCAGCATCTGATCGCCTTCCACCAGCACATCCGAGCGCTGCATCAGGGCATGCATGTACAGCCGTGCCGCTTGCAGGGGCTGGCGCAAATCATGACTGGCTGCTGCCAGAAAGCGGGTTTTGGCCTGACTGGCATCCGCCGCTTCACGCTGTGCCTGCTGGTGTTCCAGACGCAAGATAATAAAGCGGATCTGGGTTTTGAAAATCGCCAGACTATACGCCACCAGCGAGATCCAGGTCAGCGGCCCGACAACCTTGTGAACCCAGCCGCCATCCAGCTCGATTGACATCAGTTGCCATGAAAACGCGCCCAGTACCGGTGCCAGAAACGCCAGATAGATGTCCGGGTAACAGCCCATGCTGATTGACGGCATCGACGACATCACCACCACCAGCAATAACAGCGAATACACCTGCACCACACTGGCGTCGGGGAAAAACAGAAACGGTGATAATGCCCAGAAAATGCCCCAGATAATGGACTGATAGAGATTGATCACATGCCAGCGCCGCGCCACCCGCAACCGCGCGCGTTTGGTTTCCAGGCTGTCATGGAAGTAGTCCGGGCGCTCAATGCCGACACAGCGGTTGTAATAGCGAATGATCAGAAACGAGTTCAGAGAGACAAACCCGGCCGCCGCAAACCACACCGCCAGAGCCGTCTGACTGGCCGAATCAATAAACAGCAAGCCGACCAGAAACGCGACAATCACACTTGCGACCATCCGGCCCCCGACTTCGCGCATAAACAGATGGTGACGTTCCCACTGAATCGCGTGGGCCAGAGGATGGGAGCGGAATCCCATATTCAGAAATGAATTCAAACGCATCGTGATTGTTTTACATCCGTATGAACAACCAGCGCCTTTCAAGAGCGTCAGAAAGGCGCTGATTTGTGCCAGAGAACACACATCGTACAATCCTCAACCGGCTTCATCCATGACGGTTGAGGGTTATATTGCCAGGCACAATCGTTGTTCCATCACGATCAGGTTGGCAACGACCGTGGCGTTATTTCACCTCCACTTCGGCACCAGCACCTTCCAGTTCAGCCTTGATTTGCTCAGCTTCCTCCTCTAACGCCGTCGATTGCACTCGGGCTGCTGATACAGATGTATGACCAAACTCAATCAACTTGCCTTCGTCCGTTGCATCGTGGCACCAGAAGGTTGGATTTGAGCCAGATACCGACCCGGTGATACTGCCCTTACAGAACTGCTGATCACCACTGGTGTGCAAATGCTCGGAGGTTTTAGTGTTGGTGTCTGGATCGTATACCACTTCGTAAAGCCCCATGGTTTCAGAGGTCAAATACAGGTGGTAGGCCGTATCAGATTCCATCCAGATATGCATATCGGCCACATCCCAGGCGCCTGCCTCAGCGGTAAACTGATTGTCAGGCGAGATGATCAAATCAACACTACTGCCGCCACCGTAGTACATGCGCAGATAGCTGTGAGTATCTCCACCATCGTTCTTGAACATGGCAAAGAAGCGTCCACTTTGAGGATCATCCAGGAAGAATTCCGCAGCCTTGTAGTGCTGGGTGCCGAACATGATGCGATACACCGGATACGCCTCGGTTTTGGTCAGCGCGGTGCTGGAATCGGCTGCATTCAGGTCGTAGCTGTATTGGAACACCGCCAGTTGATAGTAATCACTGGTGTTCATCTTGCCTGCGCCATTGACACCCACCTTGATCTGAAACGTATCGTCGCTTTGGTTGTAAGTCACATCCGCAATCGACAGGTCATCACAGGCGTTGATGTTCCAGGGCATGCCTTCCTGCAAGCTGCTTGCTCGCCCAGCAAGACTGGCGCTGACTGTATCCGACAGCTCAAGACTGGAAACCGCCGCAGGATCGGACGCCAGGCGGGCGCTCAGCTTCGCTGGTTGAACCGAGGTGTCACAACTGAAGATCAGCTGTTCGCTGGTGGTGCCCTGTTCCAGCAAGGCAACAGCCAGCCCTTCATAATCGCTGCTGGCCAAGGCTTGCAGCTCGGCAAATTCACGATCCGAAGAGTCCGGGCTTACGTTCATCAGGCTACTGGCGGTGCCCGTGTTTTTCAGCATGTGCAATTCGGTGCCGTTTGCTTCCGGGCTGACCGCCAGGCTCAGGGCCGTCATGCTGTCCTGACCCAGATTCCAGCGGGTATCCATCACAGGGTTGGTCTGGCCCGATGCAGCCGCTTTGGTGGTCGAGATAAAGGTAGCGCTGACCGACCCATACGCTTCGAGCGTCGACACGGTGGTGACCATATCGGTTTCGTACTGGCTTGAGCTGGTATGAACGACCGTCAGGCTGTCACCAGGATGTACCGACAGAGAGGTCAGCGTTTGCCCCGGATAACGACTGGAGCGAACCGCACCGTTGGTGACCTCAATGCGGGTGAAATCTTCCAGACCGCTGAGGGTGATCGGCTCACTGACTACTTCAACACCCGGCTCAACATCGGTGACAGAAGTGAAGCTGAATGGCGCTGGTACGGTGTTGGCAGCCCGAGTACCGGCGATAAACATGGCTGAACCATTGCTGAATTCAACGACTGCGTTGGCGTTCCAGCCAAGGTTTTCCGAGGTTGTCACGGCCAACTGGAGACTGTCACCCGCCGACACACTGGCTGACGTGCCCATATTGACGCCATTAACAATCAGGCTGCCAATGTCATTGCGCAGGGTAAAGGTCTGCGCCCCATCAAAACCACTGAGTGTTACGGCGTTACTGATGGCCTCCACACCAGGTTCAAGATCCGTTTGCTGCACAAAGCTGAACGCATCCACATTGGTGCTGGTTTCACGAGTGGTCGTCTCAAAGGTGGTCGAGAAATTACCCAGGCTCACGGTACTGACCACCGTCGTTTCAGAATCGGCTGACGACTGCTGCACCACGCTGATCTCATCACCCGTTTCAACACTGACGGACGCACCAGACAGGTTACCATTCACTCGCAACTCGCCATTGGTCACCGTCAGAGTGAGCGGCCCATCAAAACCCTCCAGCGTGACGGTATTACTTTCAATGAGGGTATCTGGCTCGGCATCCGTCAGATTGGTCAGATTGAAGGCATTCGGGCTGGTATCCGCATCACGAATGGTGCTGGTAAAGGTGGTCGAATAACTGCCCAGTGTCACGGTCGTGACCATATCGGAACCGAAGTCACCCACCACTTCCTGTATCACTTGAACCGTATCGCCTGCAGAGACATTGGCAGACGTTACACTCCGAGGCGCACCATTGATAATCAGCCCGGCGTTCCCCGTTACGCTGATCGGCAATTCGCCATCAAAACCGGCCAGGGTTACGGTATTGCTGTAAGAGGCCGCCATGATTTCGACATCCGACTGAGACACAAAGCTGAAGCTGTCTGGCGTCGTATCCATCGCACGAGTCGTGGTGGTAAAGGCGGTTGCCACACTGCCCAGCGTGACGGAACTGATCACAGAGGTTCCAAAGTCGCCAGAACTGGTCTGAACAACCTGAATTTGATCACCTGCACTCACGGATGCCGAAGCTCCGGCAGCAGAGCCGTTAACCAGCAACGAACCATTCGTGACCGATAGCGCCAACTGGCCTTCAAAGCCCGCCAGCGTCACCGTATTACTGGTCACAGCAGTGGCCGGTTCTACAGCGGTTTGGGCCGTAAAGCTGATGTTATCCGGCGTGACATCCGCAGCGCGGGTTGTGGTGGTAAAGCTGAAGTCGTGACCATTAATGGAAACGGTCGTAGTCGTGGTCGTTTCGAAGGTATTCGGTACTTCCTGGAACAAGCGCAAGCTGTCCCCGGCACTGATGGTTCCAGTAGTCGCCCAGTTGCCGTTGTTGACCTGAAACTGTCCATTGGTGATGGTCACTGTTGCTTCACCATCAAAGCCGGTCACGGTCACCGCTTCACTGAACGCGTCTTCATCTGGGTTAACATCGGTCTGAGAAGCAAAACTGATCGCGTCGGGCGTTGTATCTGTTTCGCCACCAGTTTCGCCGCCTGTTTCGCCGCCTGTTTCGCCGCCTGTTTCGCCGCCTGTTTCGCCGCCTGTTTCGCCGCCTGTTTCGTCATCAAAGTCGGCATCAGGTACAAATGTGTAATCAACTTCATCAACGTCGACATCAAAGCTGCCACCGTCCATATCAAAGACGATTTTCACGTCGTCCAGCACTGCATCAAAGCCGGTATGGTCAGCGCTGAAGACCGCGTTAAACAGATCGTAGGTTTCGGGATCAATCGACCGTTCTTCAAACTGATCGGCAAAGTTGGCGCGGATGGTTTCTTCAGCTTCGGCTAAAGCAGTTTCATCAAAGCTCTCAGCTTCATCGTCCCAGGCTGACAATAGCGCTACCAGGCTTTGTTTGTCATTGGCCAAGAACAGTGCCAGCGTGGTCAGCGGCGTGACGTTCACGTTGATATCAGCCGCTTCGGCAAAGGAATACTGAATCGCCAGACTGGTGTCGTCCGGGCGTGCTTCCAGCATAAACGGCGGCGTCATGCCATCAACGTTCACGCTGAAAGTGCCGTCATCCTTGATCACAACATTCGTTGATCGGCCTTCGGCGTCGTACACATACACCGTGCCGTCCATCGCCAAACCGGTGGCTGCCGTACCAGTCAGAACCTGGGTATCCGTCGGGTCAGTATCAGAGGTTTTGTTGCTGGAATCGGAATCACTGCCACAAGCGGTCAGCGCCAGCGATGAAGCGGCCATCATGGCCAGAAAGAGTTTGTTCAGTTCCATAGTCGTATGTCCATAGCAGGTTGCAAGCTTGGTCATGAACTGTATGGAAATATATTGGAAGGCTCTTCACCCCTTCGGGTGATTTTGCCTGAACGGAGCCTGTTCAGGCTCCGGGGTGTCGTAAAAAGGCCATCACAGACTGTAATGCCGATCAGTTAAGCACTGATCGGCATCCTTTTCGTCTGGTCGGATACTTCTGCGGCCTCGCTTTGACCACTCTCGGATACG
>JAILXU010000007.1:0-196336 GCA_045430275.1 Oceanobacter sp.
CATCTCAACCGCTGATCGCTTGAATTCGAGCGAATATTGCTTGGTCTTTTTCTGGTTTTTATAGGCTGGCATTGGACACCTTTTGTTGTGTAAAAAAGTGTCCGTTAAAGCGGGGCAAGATCAATGTTAGCGATTTGAGCACCTGTTATGGATATAAATTTTCAAAGTAGCCAATACTCAGAAAACAAACACCTCTGAAGCTCACCGCACCCTGCGCGCATACTGATAACGATCACGCCAGTAATAATCTCCCAGCCGGGAAATCATAACGCCTTTCTTGGTGGATACATGCAGGAATTTCTCATCCTCGATATAAATACCCACGTGCCGCAACTTTTCGCCAGTTTTGAAGAACACCAGATCGCCCGCCTGTAGCTGGCTGCGCGACACCGCCTGCCCCAGCTTTGACTGCTGCGCTGTCGTGCGCGGAACAGTCCGGTTCAGTTTGTCGCGGAAGGTGACGTACACCAGCCCGGAGCAATCCACACCACGCCGATTAGTACCGCCATAGCGATAAGGCGCGCCTTTCCATTGGTCATGCTGGCGGTACAGCAACGGAACCAGAGAATGATGGCTGGCACTGGAATAAGACGGAGCCGGTTGAGACTGCCGCGCCACCTCCTCCGGGCTAACCATCGTGCGGGCGCAGCCGCTGAGCATCAGAGCAAGACACACCAGACATAACAGAGTACGGGTTTGAGCAGACACAGATTTACAACTCCTGACTTCACTTCAATATTGCCAATTCAGAAACCTTAGCATTTCCCCTGCCCGCTGACATCTGCTGACAATCTTCAGACATTTCTGCGATCCACCCGGCGCAAGGCTCACCGTAAGGTAACGTCATCACTCGACAGGAGAACTTTCATGAACAAGACCTTGCTCGCCACTGCTCTGATTGCCGCTATGGGCCTGACCGCTTGTGGATCGGACGATTCGTCTTCCAGCAAATCCAGCAATACGTCCACTCCAACGCCCAATACCGGTTCGGAACAAAAGCCCAATCCAGCGGCGATCAACACCAAGCTGTTCACGGTGCGGGGCGACTGGGCCATCATGCACGGCGAAATCACCAGCAAGATTGTGTCCGAACTGAACGCGCTGGTGGCCGCTCACCCGGAAGTCACCACGCTGGTGATGCAAGACGTTCCCGGCTCCAGCGACGATGAAGAAAACCTCAAGGCCGGTATTCGCCTGCGTGAACTGGGGCTGAACACCTACCTGCCACCGGGCGGCGAAATTGCATCGGGCGGTGTCGATTTATTTCTGGCCGGTAAAGAACGCTTTGCAGCCCCCGACGTACTGGTTGGCGTGCATTCCTGGGGCGGCAATGGCATCACCGATGCCAGCACACTGGGACGCGGCCACGAGGCGCACCAACCCTATCTGGATTACTACACCAAGCTGGGCATCAACACCGATTTCTACTGGTTCACGATTCAGGCCGCCACCGCCGACAGCATTCACTGGATGAGCGTTGCCGAGCGCCAGCAATATGGCATCACCACGCGTGAGACCACAGAAAAAGAGCTGAATATGATCACCGCACACGCGTCCAAGGATGCTGCGATCCAGTCTTTGTTCAACCAATACACCTGGGTTCAGGCTTCCAACAACAAGCCGATCCATATCTTTGCTGCCAACGACGTTTCACCCTTGCAAATCGCCAAAGCCCGTTCTGTTATGCAGCATTACCTGCGCGAACAGGACGGTCTGACCAGCAAGAAAACCATGAGCGCCAAGCTTGGGGATAATCAGGCCAGTCTGTTTATGTTCGCCGACGAAGCGGCGTCTGAACGTGCGTTCGAGGGCAGCCTGGGCAGCTCACCTCTGGCACAGCACGGTCAGGACTTGTACGCCTCAGAGGTGTTTGTCGAAGGTGGCAACCGCTACACCAACCGCACCACCGTCGATGGCCGCGACGCGACCTATGAGGAAGTGCTGCATCTGGTGCAAGGGCACGGCCTGGCTCCGGCTGAAAAAGCACTGCAACAGCGCATCGTCACCATTGCGGATCAGGCTTTGATGGACAAGATCTGGAATCCAATTTCCCAGGACGTAACCGAATGGCAATCCGAAACCGATGCCAACGGCTACACCTCGGTCAACTACGAATACCTGGCCGCAGCGGTCGAAGGCTATTACGGCATCTGGGGCCACCGGGACAGCGGCCTGGACGGCTACCAAGGCAACACTCGTGCCGCCCAGAAAACCAGCGACCCCAATGGCCAAGCCGTCATTGAAGAAATCTGGCCCAGCCACATCAGCAGCATGATGGCGATCAGCCCGGACTGGCCAGCCGACCAGACCTTCTCGCTGCACTATCAGGCCGACACGCCGTACACCCATCAGTCGCAGTATCTGACGCACGTTCGCCTGACCGGCAGCAACAACAGCCATCTGCTGGGTAATGATGCCAACAACCGGCTGCAAGGTAATCAGGGCAATAACCGCATTGATGGTGGCGCAGGCGATCAGGACTACGCTATTTTTAAGGGCCTGAGCCGCGAGTACACCATCGCACTGCGTGATGGCGTCTGGCACGTCACCGATCAGGTCGCAGACCGTGACGGCACCGACCAGCTCAGCAATATTGAATGGCTGCTCTTCAGTGATGGTGAACTGGAGCTGGCGACACTACTGGACTAGGAAACACCATGAACGCACCCGCAGACGCCCACATTCTGGTGGTGGAAGACGACGCTGAAATCAGTCGCCTGTTGACCATCTTCTTGCAGACCGAAGGCTATCGGGTTCAGGTGTGCCCGAATGGCGATCAGGCCCCGCTGCGGGTGCGTCAGACGCCTCCCGACCTGATCGTGCTGGATATTCTGCTGCCCGGTCAGGACGGCTTGCAGGTGTGTCAGCAGGTGCGTTCGTTCTACAGCGGGCCGATTCTGATGCTGACCGCCTGCGATGACGATGTATCAGAGCTGACCGCCTTCCGCTCCGGTGCCGACGACTACGTTCGCAAGCCAATCCGTCCCGATGTGCTGCTGATGCGCATTCAGGCTCTGCTGCGGCGCTGTGGCAACACTGGCCAAACGTCAGAACACTACCGCAGCGGCCCGATAGAGATCATTCCCGGTCGTCGTGAAGTGCTACTGAACGGCAATTCAGTGCCGCTGCAAAGCGCCGAGTTTGACCTGCTGGAACTGCTGGCCCGCCATCAGGGTCAGGCCGTCAGTCGCGAACGCTGTTACCGCGCCTTGCGGGGCATCGACTACGATGGCTGTGATCGTTCCCTCGACATGCGCATTTCTTCCCTGCGCAAACGCCTCGGCGACAGCGCTCCCCAGCGCTGGATCAAAACCGTGCGTGGCGTTGGTTATTTATTGGCAAATGATGAAACCCGTTAGCATTTTCTCGTACCTTTATGGCGTGCTGGCTGTTGCCCTGCTGCTGACTGTCAGTGCGCTGTTCTTCACCATCGACCATGTTGAGAGCCAGAGTGACTGGGAAGGCTTCGCCCGCGATATTCACGAGGTGATGCTGGTCGCACAGATTGAGTGCCAGAGCACCGACCTGACCGAGCCTTGCGTCCAGAACGAGCTGAAACGGCTGGGCTTTGAGCTGAGTCGTACTTTTTACGCGCACGACGCCGACCCGGTCGAGCAATGGCAAACCGAGCGCCTGACGCTGGATATTTTCAGCTATCGCCACGGCTATCAGGCCCAGCTTGATGATCAGCCCGGCTGGTGGGTGCGTGACTCCGAAGAACACGTACAGGAGCTGGCACTCGACAGCCAGGACGCCGTGTTCGACATCTTACTGACCGCCGTATTGATTACCCTGACACTGCTGGCCGCGATTGCGCTGTTTCTATCCTGGCCATTGTTGCGGCTGCTGCGCTGGCTGAAACAGCTCGAACAGGCAACCGATGCTCTGGCTAAGGAGGACTATTCCGTTACCTTGCCTGCGCTGAATATCAGCCCGTTTTTTCAGCTTTCTCAACGCTTTAATCGCATGACCGGACTGATACGCAGCAATCTGGATGAAAAGCGCCTGCTCGCCAACGCCATGGCTCACGAGATGCGCACGCCACTCAGCCGTGCCCGATTGGCATTGGCGCTGCTGCAACGTCAGCCCCATGACGACAACGGCAAAGCGCTGTTGGATGATATGGATCGGTATATGGACGAGCTGGAAAACGTCACTCAAAACAGCCTGCAACTGGTGCGCTTGCAACACTCTGAAACCCATCCCACCGCCATCGACCTTGACGCCTGGCTGCGCCAGAAGCTCACCATCGTACAAGGCCGGGAATCCACATTGGAATGGCACGCAGAACTGACATCAATCACGCTCGAAACCGACGAGCGTTTTCTGACGCTGATCATCGACAACCTGATCAGCAATGCCGAACGCTACAGCCAGCGCGTCGTGCAGGTACGCCTGTTTACTCAGGGCAAGGCCGTCCATATTGAGATTCAGGACGACGGCCCCGGCATTCCCGAAGACTTTCAGGAACAGGCGCTGCAACCCTACAGCCGCCTCGACAGCAGCCGGGATCGACGCTCCGGCGGTATTGGACTGGGGCTGGCACTGGTCAACACCGCCTGCCAGCGGCTTGGGATTCAACTCAGCATGCGTAATACGCAACCGGGGTTATGCGTGGGGCTGGAGATTCCGATCAAGAAAAACAGGCTGTAAAAAACACTCTGTTTTTTCAGCGGCGATTGTTGGTTTTTAACGATATGAATAGGATGGCTGCCCTATTCACCCTCAGAGCGGGAACACAGAATGCTCTCAACCGAATTCCTGATTACGTCTCTTGTTGTGGTACTTATTCCCGGCACCGGGGTTTTATACACCGTTGCAACCGGCCTGTTCATTGGAAAAAGAGCCAGTGTATTTGCCGCGCTGGGCTGCACGTTGGGCATCGTCCCGGCACTTCTCGCCAGCGTGTTTGGACTGGCGGCGGTTTTTCACACCAGTGCACTGGCATTTCAGGTTGTAAAGTACGTTGGCGCTGCCTATTTGCTCTATCTGGCGTGGCAAATGTGGAAATCCTCTGGCCCGCTCTCTGTGGATCAAGGCCATGACAGTCCCCAGTATATGGCAATCATCCTGAAGGGCTTTTTGATGAATATTCTCAACCCCAAGCTCTCTATATTTTTTCTGGCGTTTTTACCGCAGTTCGTTCCAGTCTCCGCAGACAGTGCGTTGCTGCATATGCTGACGTTGGGAAGCGTATTTATGCTGATGACCTTTGCTGTATTTATTGTCTACGGATTTCTGTCAGGTGTTTTCAGAGAGCGGGTCATTAACTCTCAGCAGGCCAGCGAGGCGATACAGAAGGTATTTTCTGCCAGCTTTGCAGCACTGGGAATGAAGCTGGCGTTTAGTGAACGGGCATAAGCATCAAGGCCACCAGCGGTGGCCAGCGATCACCGTTTAATTCTTGTGACAACGCCATACGCTGAAATACAACGCAGCCAAAGCAACTTCCGTCGTCACAGCCAGCAATATCCCCAAACCTGCATAGCCTCTCGCGTACTCAGCTATTCCCAAAACAGCCAGCCCGGACATTGAAACTGCAAGCCCCAAACAGACTGCTTGCCTGGACTCTGAATGTGGAGCATTGCGTCCAGCCCAGAGCAAAACCGACAAGCCCAGAAACAGCATTGCAGCCCTTCGCCCAATAAAGAAAGCGGAGTTACTTTCTTCAATATCAAAGATCAGAAAAATAACCTCAGGTGCCAGCATCAGGATGACACATAAGATTAATGTGATTGCCGCAGTGATGATGCTGATGTTTTTAAATTCAAGCATATAAATCTCCCTATTCTGAAGCTGACTTGCAAAACTGTATTGGTGAAATACGCAAAACCCTACCTTCATCCAGCAAGCCAGACAATCGGTTCCATCTGAGTAAACAGTCTATTCACAGAACAGGTCGAATTATTTAAAGCACCTCTGCTTTCAAGGCTGACACTCTAACCAAACTCGCTCACCTGGGTGATGTTCGGCAATAGTTGCCAGTGCTTCTTTAATAGCTTTATCATCAGACGGATTTATCAGATAAGAAAAACTTGTCAGATCAACGCCTTTTTCTCTTACGGTTGACATCTCAATATCTGTAAGAACACCACCACTGACCCACACAGGATATTTTCCTGTATGGATGATGCTTTCAAGTTCTTTAAAGCCTTCTTTCGATAGTAAAAATATAATCATAATGAAATTGAACACTCTTTTAGGGTCGCTTGTTAACTCAACCTTTCCCATTGAACTTCATCTATTTGGAAACACTCTTTAGCCCACGTTTTTAAACGATTGAAATCACCCAAACACTGCTCATAGTATTTTGAATTATCCTCATCATAAAAGAATGCATGAACTTTTACACCCGGAATTTTAACCGCAACTAACTTATGAGGTGGCTTTAAAGGTAAACCTGGATAATCAATATTCATAACAGATAAACTTCTTTTAAAATCATGATCTCTTTGATCCCAAGTTAAGTCGATTGAGCCTAAAGTTTCATGTTTGATTTTACGAAAGTCATCAAGGTATTTGTAAAATATTGGGATTTCATACTCTTTATTTCTGGCTTCGCTAGATACTATATCCATCCATGAAATTGCATATGAGTTAACCTTCTTCAAATCGGTTAAGTATTTCCCAAATTCAGGAATATTCATTTCATAGTGTTTTTTGGCCAAACTAAAACCTAACAATACCCCATTTAGTGATCTAATGTCGCCAGCATACATCTGATACCTAACTCTTATTTTGTCAAGCAATTCAAAATCATTACTTGAACTTTGAAAGTCTAAATTATTCGTCATGATGGATTACTCTTTTGAAGCTAGCGCCCCGCTCACCGGAATTTTGAGAGCAAAGCGAGTGAAATTTCCGAGTGCAGTGGCTTGTCAGCTGATTTACTTTATCCAAAAAATCATTCACATTGATAATCTTACACGGATAAAGATCTTCTGAATTTTCATTGTTTCTTTGACAGGCGATAAGTGCACTCGTTTTTGCATGCTCTACTGATGTCACACTTGACTTCCAACTCCACGCTCCACTTAGCGATTGTGCAAAGGCTTTATGATTCGAAGCTTTTGAATAATCAGTTTTGAATGACTTTAATGCTTGATTGGTAATAATTGAATCTATGCTTGGAGGCTCTGCTACTGGTTTATGGTCTTGTTGCACCGCACAGCCAGAAACAACGATAAATATAATAATTTCATGAACATTCCTTTGTTTTTGATTACAGCTAACAGCTTTATTTCTGAGCAAGCACGTTGTTCTTGGTTTAATGGCGAGTAAAACAAACATCAAACGCCCTTAAACTCAGGATGTTACGCTACCAACTGTTGAAAAAACGAGCAACCTTGTTTTTGCCAAAGCAAGCACAAATATTACAACCCGTCCGATATAGACCATCATCTTCAGACACAGGAGCCGCCTTACATGACCAAACTACTTTTTATCTGTAGCCGCAATCAGTGGCGCAGCCCAACCGCAGAATCGCTGTGGCGCAGGGAGCCAGGTTTTGAAGCACGTTCAGCGGGAACCAGTCCGCGTGCACGCAAGACAGTCGGTGCCGCCGATATTCGCTGGGCGGATATGATTTTTGTGATGGAGCAAAAACACAAAAACCGCCTGAAGGCGGAGTTTGGTCGTTTGCTGGAATACAAGCCACTGCACGTACTGAATATCCCGGATGAATATCAATACATGCAGCCAGAGCTGATTGAGGAGCTGGAGGCCATGGTCTGGCCTCTGCTTGATGAAACGTAACAGTCTACCGGAAGGGTGAAGGCAAGGAGTCTGACTCCGGCTCCTCTATCTCTTCCACCTTCAGAGTCATCAATGGTGTGTTGATGCTGTCCCAAACGTCCCGCTCGACCTCAAACCAGTGGCCGTAGGCCACGTCTTCCCGCGCCAGAAGGTATTGAGTACCAACATGACGCCGATGGAAAGCAATGCGTTGCTCATCCGCTGTCGTCACCACCAGATACGGCTCGGTTCGGAAGCCCTGGGCCGCCTCAACGTCGGCATCGTAATTGTCAAATCCGCCGCGCACGATCAGATCCTGTAAAGCGGCCATGGCCTGAACGGCTCGGTCGGTATCCGCTGGCTGTAGTTCAGCATCGGCCTGCTTCAACCACCAGTCACCATCACGCTGAAACAACCGCACGCCGTCCATTTCCAATGACACAGGATTCGCCACACTCAACAACAGCGGGTCGGCCCAGTCACTGGCTTTTAACCCCAAGCGAAAGGGATCAAGCGGGGCAATCTGTACTTGAGGATCATCACTCAAACGCACATGGCTTTGTCGAAAGCCGGGCGATGTTCCCACCAGCAAAGAGACATCACCTTCGCCGGTCAGTGTCACCTTGCGGAAGAAGTCCTGATCCGCCAGGTGCAAACGCTTGTGACTGCTGGCCTGACGAGTCACGGGCACTTGCACACGCACACTGGCCAGCGTTGTCAGCAGTTGCTCCGCTCGTTCACGACTGGCTGGCAAACCGCTGTCCAGATACCACACGCCATCGGTTTTCAGCAGCGTGCGCTGGTGTTCGCCGTCGCTCAGTTGAATGCGCGTCACGCTATCCGTCTCCACATCCAGCAGTGAGGCCCCCACTTCCACGGGTGCAAAACGCTCTTCGCCAGAGTGCAGCATTTTGATCAGGCCGCCCTGCAGCAGCAACAGAACCAGCAATAACGCCAGCAACTGACCCGCAGGTAAGCTGGTTCTTGAATTTAACGCCAACATTACGCTGCCTCCCCGGCCAGAATACGATCCAGTGCCTGCACCCGCTGGCGACGTCGCCACTGCACCACACCCCAAATGGCCAGCAGTAACGCCAGCGCCATCACGTAGTTCAGGTATTCCCAGAACAATTGCTCGCTGGCGTCCATGGGCGGCAAGGTGCGATTAAAGGCAGAACGCGAGCGAATATTGAGCAACGACTGGTCTTCCAGCGCCCAGTCCACCGCGTTCATCACCAGTTGCAGCGGATGTTGATAGTCATCTTGCTGACTGCTGTGACTGATGTTCAACACCAGATCACGATTCAGGTCGTTGGACGCCAGCAGCACAATGCGCGCGCTGGCTGGTGACTGGCTGATATGCTGACCAACCGACTGATTGCCCTCGTTCGAGGTGGCCGTGTTGGCAGAGTCAAAGAACGAGGTGAACGGCCCATCCACCACCACCGCCAGTGGATAAGGCTGTGGTACACCTTGTGGCAGATAGCCGGTGTTTTGCTCATCCACGGCGGGCGTAACCTGCAGCGAATCAGACAGCCAACTGCCATCCGAGCTGTACAGCAAGGGCGTGATGCGGCCCTTGTCACGGTTCTGAAAAATGATGGGTGACGCCCAGGGAATGGTGACTTGCGGCAGTCCGCGAGTGATCAGGCTATTGCGATTGAGCTGATCATCGCGCAAATCCGGGAAGTACGGATAGTCCAGCATCACCAATTGCTGTACCGGATACCCTTGCACCGTGCGCGTCACCGGCACCGGGAACGCCGCATTGCGCGGATCAAGCACCAGCTTGGGCAGAATGCTCAGCCCCTGATGTTCCAGCCACGCCTCCAGCCCGGAGCGATGTGGCCGCATGGTCAGCGCCCGTTCCGATAATCGCGCCTGAAACGGCGATGTGGCCAGCAACAGCGTGCCGCCCTGCATCAGAAAACGATCCACCGCGCGCACGGCATTGCTGGACAAACGATCCGGTGCCAGCACCAGCAGCATATCGACCTCTGGGCTGACACGCCCATCGGACAAGTCATCATCCAGCACGTGGTAATCAGCTTCCAGCCGCTGGCGCAATTGCGTGAACTGCGGACTCAGGTTCAGTTGTGCCATGCCCGGACTGACCTGAGGCACCACCCAGGCCAGTGTGCGCGTCAGGCCAGAAGAAAAGCGGCGAATGCTGACTTCCAACTGTTGTTTCAAGGCATCGATATCGGTGTTATCCAGTCCAATACTGATCGCTCTCTCGCCCTGCCCCAGAATCAGATTGAAATAGAACGAGCGTGCACCACGCACCCCGACCGGCAGCGGATTCACCCCGTAACGCTGGGCCAGTTGCGCCCGAAAATCGGCGTCTCTGGTTGCCGGGTCAATCCAGTCGATCAGCAAGCGGCCACCCGACTCGCGCTGCAAGTCGGTCAACAGGGTTTCTGCGGCGCGACGGAACGCCGCCAGTTCTGGCGGTGTGCGCTCCAGGTCGGTGACATACGCCGTCAGGGTCAGATTGCTATTGAGCTGATCAAACAGGCGGCCCCGGCTCTGCCACGCTTGCGTGGTCTGGCGAATGGCACGAGTCAGGTCGTATTCCGGGTTGTTCAGCGCCACCTGAACATCCTGTTCCGATGGGTTACGCACCTCGATCAAATCCCCAAAGTTCAGCACCAGATGTTCATCACCGTATTCGACCAGCACATCAAAATAGGCACTGACGATGGCCGACTGATAACGGTCAGCAATCTGAAATGGCACCGGCTGAATGGCGTATTTTTCCGCCGCCTCTTCGGCCAGTTCGGGCGATTGTTGCGGGTCAACGAACTCCACTCGCACCTTGCCATCGGAAGCAATAGCATACTCTTTCATCAGATCTTTCAGGCGCGGCACCAGAGGAGCCAGCATTGGGTGGGTGCGCTCGCTGAAATAACCGCGCAGCAACAGAGGTTCCTGCAGACGATTCAGATAGCCCCGCGTGGCGTCCGATATCGAATACAACCCGCCGGACGTTACATCCAGCCGCACCCGATCCAGTTGCGCCAGCCACAGATTGGCCACCAGCAGGTTCAGCACCGCCAACCCCGTGATGCCATACCAGAGTCGATGAGCCGACGTGCGCTCCGGGCTGGACAAAGCCCAGCGCTGACGCTCCAGAAACAGGATGTTCAGACACAGACACACCAGCATCAGGCCAACGTAATAGTACAAATCGGACAGATCCAGCACGCCTCGGGCAATGGATTCAAACCGCGCCCCGGTGCCCATGGCTCGCAGCCATTCGGCCCCGTCACCACTCACCAGGCCCGTAATCGTCGGCGTACCCAGCACATAGAGTGTGCCGCCCAAGGCACTGGCCAGCAGCAAGCTGACAATGGGGTTATCAGTGCGGGATGACACCGCCAGTCCCAGCGCCAGATATGCGCCCCCCAACAACCAGGAAGCCAGATATCCGGCAATCACCGGCCCCCAGTCCAGATGGGCCAGCACCGCAACGGTGATCGGCAATGGCAACGTCAGCAGTAATGCCAGCGCCAGCAACAGCCAGCAGGCCAGAAACTTGCCCACCACAAATTGCCACAGCGGCACCGACTGGGTGAGCACATGCTCCAATGTGCCGTTACGACGTTCATCGCTCCAGAGTTTCATGGTCAGGGTCGCCGACAGGAAAATCAGCAGAATCGGCATCCACTCGAACATGGGCCGCACATCGGCGATATTGCGCGCGAAAAAGGCTTCGCCCCAGAAAAAGGCAAACAGGGTGACGATGATAAACGCCGCCAGAAACAGCCACGCCACCGAAGAAGAAAAGAACAGCATCAACTCTTTGCGGGTGATGTCTGCAATGGCTTGCTCATTCAACAGACGAGGCGGCAAAGCCGGTGATTCAGGTTGCATGGTTCACCTCGTTAAACAGACTTTCAAGGTCGCGTTGTTCCGGCTGAACGCGCAACAGCTCGGCGTTGTGATCCAGCGCGGTGCGAATCAGTTGGGTCGTCAGAGCACTGGTCTGACGGCCATTAAATGTCAGGCGCACACGTTGTTGCTCATGAGGCAGCAAGACAAACAGGCGTTCGATGCCTTCCAGATTGGCCAACGCCTGCTGGCAGGCTTCGCTGAATTGACCTTCCAGAATCAGGCCGTTTTGATATTGCAACTCGGTCAGGGATTCATCCACCACCAGATGGCCTTGCTTCATCATCAGTACACGGGAACAAATCGCGTCCACTTCCTGCATGATGTGCGTGGACAGAATCACCGTTGCCTGCTCGGCCACATCGCGCAACAAGGCTCGCATCTGGGCCGTCTGATGTGGATCAAGGCCATTGGTGGGTTCATCCAGAATCAGCAGTTGTGGCTTGCCGAGCAACGCCTGTGCCACACCGACTCGTTGCCGATAACCACGAGATAAAGTCCCAATGCGCTGATGCACCGTGTCGGCGATGTCCGTGGCGTCAATCACCCGGCGAATTTCCCGCCACTTGTCGGCTTGGGTCAACGGTTTCAGGCCAGCGGCGTATTCCAGATAATCAATCACCGTCATATCCGCGTACAGCGGCAGATTCTCGGGCAAATACCCCAATCGGGCCTGCACCGTGCGCGCTTGTTGCTGCAGCGACAGTCCATCCAGCGATACCGAGCCACTGTCCGGTTCCAGATAACCGGTGATCATTTTCATGATGGTGGTTTTGCCCGCGCCATTGTGGCCCAGCAAGCCCACAATCTCGCCCTTCTGAATCGTAAATGTGACGTTATCCACGGCGGTAAAATCACCGTAACGTCGTGTCAGCCCGGACACGTCGAGCATCAACAGCCTCCTTTGTCACAACAACAGGGTTTTCAAAGAGTTACGCTCACCGTGATATCCGGCCAGCACACACAACAGACATATCGCTTGCTTCCAGCCTGCGCAAGAGGCCAGCGCCCATGGCAGCGGATTGAGCGATAAGCGGACACAAAAACGGCCACGTTCAAAGTGGCCGCTTCGCAGGTCAAACCAAGCCGGTCTCAGCGGCCATGATCCACCATATCTTCAACGATTTCCTGTTCTTTCTGCAGATCGTCGGCGTCGGCACTGTCACCACGCGGAAGCAGCAGATTCAGAACAATCGCCACAATGCCGCACAGGCTCACACCTTGCAGATGCCAGGAGCCGTTTCCAACCGCCATGCCACCAATGCCAAACACCAGCGTGACCGCCACAATCACCAGATTGCGCTGATTATTCAGGTCTACCCGTCCCTTGATCAGAATGTTCATGCCGACACCGGCAATGGAGCCAAACAGCAGGATCAGAATACCGCCCATCACCGGAGCCGGGATGGTCTGCAACAACGCGCCGAACTTGGCCACGAACGCCAGAATAATGGCAAAAACGGCCGCCCAGATCATGATCACCGGGTTAAACGCCCGAGTCAGCAAGACCGCGCCGGTCACTTCCGAATAGGTGGTGTTGGGCGGGCCACCAAAGAGCGACGAAACCGACGTCGCCAGACCATCGCCCAGCAATGTGCGATGCAAGCCGGGCTTTTTAACGTAATCCTTGCCGGTCACACTGCCAATCGCCAGCACATCCCCGACGTGTTCAATCGCCGGAGCAATGGCCACCGGAATCATAAAGAGAATCGCCGACAGGTTGAATTCCGGGGCTACGAACGCTGGCACACTGAGCCAGGCGCTGTTCTCCACCACACTGAAATCGACCATCCCCAGTATCGCGGCCATGACATAACCGACCCCCACACCACTGAGAATCGGCATCAAGCGAAACAGCCCCTTGGCCTGCGTCGCCACCAGCAGCGTGGTCATCAAGGCCGACATCGACACCAGCATGGCCTCGCCATATGGGAACAGCTCCACCGCGCCATCGCCGGTTTTGCCCATCGCCATATTGACCGCAATCGGCGCCAGGCCCAGGCCAATGATCATAATGATCGGCCCGGTCACAACCGGGGGCAGCAAGCGGTGTAAAAAGCCAGAACCGCGCACGGCCACCAGCCCGGCCAGTGCTACGTACACCAGACCGGCCACGAACAGCGCCCCCATCGTCGCCGCCATGCCCCAGGTTTCAACGCTGAACATGATCGGTGCGATAAACACAAAGGACGACCCCAAAAACACCGGGATCGAACGTTTGGTCACAAATTGAAAGATCAGCGTGCCGATACCGGCGGTGAACAGTGCCACGCTGGGATTCAGGCCGGTAATCAGAGGCATCAGCACCAGCGCACCAAAGGCCACAAACAGCATCTGGCCACCGGCAGCGGCGACTTGCCAGCCGCGATAAGTCTCGTTGTCTTGCATCAGAGCCTGCTCCTCAGAGGGTTATTTGGTGCCGAAAATCTTGTCACCGGCATCACCCAGACCCGGAATGATGTAGCCGTTTTCATTCAGATGGCTGTCCACCGACGCGGTGTAGATGTCGACGTCCGGGTGCGCTTGTTGCACTTTCTCGATGCCTTCTGGTGCAGCCACCAAAATCAGCGCACGAATCCGGGTACAGCCGCTTTTCTTGAGCAGGTCGATGGTCGCGATCATCGAACCGCCGGTGGCCAGCATCGGATCAACCACCAGCGCCATGCGCTGATCCATATCCGGTGCCAGCTTGTCGAAATAGCTGACCGGTTCCAGAGTCTCTTCATCCCGATACAACCCCACCACACTGACTCGGGCGCTGGGCACCAGCTCCAGCACGCCATCCAGCATGCCCAGACCGGCGCGCAGAATCGGCACTACGGTGATTTTCTTGCCACGAATGCGCTCACACGTCACCGGGCCACACCAGCCGTCTTGTTCGTAGTCCTCCAGTTCCAGATCACGGGTCGCTTCGTACGTCAGCAGGTTACCAACTTCACTTGCCAGCAACCGGAAACCCCGAGTACTCAGCGACTGATTGCGCATCAGTCCAATTTTGTGACGAACCAGTGGATGACGGATCTCATGTACGCTCATGTTTACCTCTGCGACGTTCTGTGGGGTGAAAAACGCGCGATTTTCGCACAGCAACCGATCCAGCGCGACGCCCGTTTTCATCATTCTGTAACATTGATCAAGGAAAGGGCCAGAGAGCGATGATTACAGGGCGTTTTTCAAAAATTGGCCTGACCAATCAAGGGGTTAACGAGCAGCCTGCGGAGGGAAAACAGCCCCGCAGAATGCAGGGCTGAGACAGAACATCACGCGACAAAACATCACACAACAAAACACCAGGCGCGCATAACGCCAGAAAGAGAACGTTAGCGAGTATACATACGATTCAGGTGCTGCAACCCGGCCTTGTAAACGCCGCGAATGACGTCTTCAGCCTGATCACCCGGAACGCCGTTGGCATCAAAGGTGGAACGCCAGGTCACGGTGGATTCATTGGCACTGACCGAACTGACATTGATGGTCGCCTGATAGTCTTCCACCGGCAGCGGGCCAGACAGAATGCGGTAGCTGTAGGACATCGCCGCATCGTCACGAGCGGTTTCCTGTTCAACGATTTCAGCACCGTCGGCCAACGTCAGATAACGCTGATCGGCCAGTTGCTTGCTCATCGTCACCGCTGGGTGCCAGCGTTCAAGGTCGTTAAACTCCCCCACCAGCGCCCAGACTTCGCTGGCCGGAGCATTAACCGTCGTCGATTCGGTTACTGACAGAGGGTCGCCCATCAACCCCATATTGGCGCATGAGGCTGTCAGGGCAGAGCCACAAATCAAGAGCGTCGAAATGGCTTTTTTCATAACGTCATACCGTCTTTATTGTTATTGGTATTGACAGAATGCGAGGAATTACGCCAGAACGACATGCTGCTTTGAGGCTGTTTTCAGACCCGGAACGGGCATACGAAAGGAGGTGGCTGACCTGTCCATCAGACCGTATTTCGACCGTCTGAAGCACCATGGCCAGCGTTTGACACCTGAACAGTGTTTAAAATCTGGACAGTTCCTGATACAAGGGCAAGCGATTTACTGCCAGCGCAGCTCATCAATATAGTTGGCCACCTCAATCAGGTTGCCGTCGGGATCGCGGAAGTAAGCCGACACCACCTTACCCATGATTTCCGAACGCACCACCGGGCCATCAATCACATTCACGTCACAGCCTTTCAAATGTTCGATGGCTTCCATCACCGGCTGCTGAATCATAAAGCGGACATCCGGGTTGCTGGCGTCTGTTTGCGCCGTCTCTGGCTGTTGCTTGCTGTCTCCTTCCAGCAAATTGATTTTCTGCTGCCCCAATGCCAATACCGCGTGACGATCGTTGGCCACCACTTTCTTCATGCCCATCACTGACTGATAGAAATGAATCGTGGCTTCGATATCACGGACGGTCAGGACAACATATTCCAGACGATGAGTGTTCATAGGAGTACCTTACCGAGAAAACGTTATGCATGATGTTCTGCGTATAAGGCTAGTCGGGAAGTTGACAGTTTTCTTACACTATCAAATATTCTGGATTTGACCGGGTGTCATCCGCGCAATGGTCTGGAATTCCCGCGTCATATGGGCCTGATCGCTGAAACCAAACTGGCTGGCCACCTCGGCCAGGCTTACCGTGCGGTGCAGGCGTAAAAACCGAATGGTATTTCTGATTCTCAACACTCGCTGATAATACTTCGGCGTCATGCCCAGCCGGTGTTTGCACAAACGCTCGATCTGGCGCTGACTCAGCGCCACCTGTTTGTTCATTTGCCCCAGTGGCTGATCTTCATTCATGCAAGCCAGCGCCTTTTTCAGAGAAGCCGGGATCACATTGCTAAAATCCAGCGACTGCTCTGCCCAGCGTGACAGGGTTTGAATATGATCATCCTGGCTCTGCTGACCATTCAGCCGAGCGTGCAAGCCATCAAGACTGACAGGCTGATCAGGTGCTGATTGTAGCTGTGAAAGTAGCGGTGTTGGCTGGTCATAGTGCCGCCCCAACACCCCAAACCCAATCGCCGGGTAAAAGCGGATACCGGCCAGACGAGCACCGGGAGACAACACAATGGTTTCCGCCTGTTTGCTGACGGGCAGCATGATCACACCCTCCGGCAAGCGGTGATGACCAATGCTCACACCGCCCGACAGATTAAAGATAATGCCGCTGCCTGCATCCGAAAACAGCGGCTTTTCGACCACCTGAGTATCCGGCACCGAAACCGACCAGATGCCTTGCACAAAATCCGCCAGCGGCCCCGAAGGTCGGGACAGCCGGAAATCAAACTCAGGCTCACCATGTTTATGACGGTTTATAACTGCCCACCTCTGGTTTGAAGGTTCTCGCAACCCGGTTCCAGCTATTGATGGCGTTGACGGCGATGGTCAAGTCCACCACCGCCTGCTCGCCCAGCACTTCAACAGCCTTGTGGTAATCCTGATCCGTTACCTCACAAGCGGCTATTTGTCGCTCGGCCCAGGCCAGAGCAGCCTGCTCCACTTCTGAATACATCGGCATATCCCGCCATGCGCTCAAACCGATAATACGCTCATGGGTTTCGCCCTGAGCCACAGCTTCCTGACTGTGCATATCAATGCAGAATGCACACTGATTGATCTGCGACACCCGCAGTTTAACCAATTCCCACACCGGCACCGTGACCGTCTCTGAAACACTGAATTGCTCGCGCAGGTAGTTTTCCTGCTCCATTAAAATTTGCATCGCACCGGATGCCAGACCAAAGTAATTTGCACGCAACGTCATTGCTGATCTCCTCTGTTAGAGACCCGAAAATAGCGTGTGAATAAACCGGGGTATTGAATATTTTCGACAGGATCAGAGAAGAAAAACAATCATTGATTGTGAGCGCACCACTGCTCCAGCGCCCGGCTGAAACCCTCTTTCGAAGTGTCGGTGTTCTCGCCAAAGCTGGCACCGCATTCGTTGCTGCCACAGGTATAACCGATCATGCGCTTGACCTCGCCGTACTCCTGTATCAGCCCGACGGCAACGCCGCCCCTCAGGTAAAACCGGTTCTTGTACGAGCCGGTCGGCACCATCAAGGGCACAGGAACCACCACCACAAACGCGCCGACACCTGCCCAGGATGTGCCGTCCTTGTAAATCAACACCTCACAGGCTTCAACAGACTCGGTAGCGTCCGGCTCTCCCCAATGTTCAGCAATGTCTGCTCTGGTATACGAACCGCTCCGCGCCTCAAACGAGAACTGGTTGCGGGCTTTGGCCAGACTGAACTCGGCTCTGACCCACTCTTTTTTGCCATACGTGCCCACGGCTATTCCAGCGCAGCCAGAGAGCACCGTTACAAGCAGAATGATGGGGAGAATGCGAGAGGTCATAGTTCCATTAGATCACACCCAAGCCCCGCTCAGGTGTGATTGCGCTGCGCTTACTTCAGCTTGCGCATCCGTTTGGGCTTTGCCGCATTCGGGTTAGAGGTTTTGGGTTTTGACGCGCCGGGTCTGGCATTGGCTTTCTTGCCCGCTGGAGCGTTCTGTCCCTGTCTGCTTTTCTGGCCACTGCTTTTCTTGACGCCGGATTTCTGCCCCTGACCGGAGGATGTACCGCGCCCTTTGGCCTTGTAGCCCGGACGTGGCGTTCTGCCTGAGGGAGCATCTTCCGCTGGAATCAAGGCATTCGGGCCTTTGCCAATCAGGTCGGCACGGCCCATCTGTTTGAGTTCTTCACGCAGCATCGGCCAGTTGCGCTCATCGTGGTAACGCAGGAAGGCTTTCTGCAAGCGGCGCTGGTTGATGTCACGCGGAATGGTGATTTTTTTGGTTTTGTAGCTCATTCGTTGCAGCGGGTTGCGCTCGGAATGGTACATGGCGGTCGCCAGAGACATCGGTGACGGGTAGAAGGTTTGCACCTGATCCACGCGCATTTTCTGTTTTTTGAGCCACAGCGCGAGGTTCATCATATCGCTGTTTTCAGTGCCCGGATGCGCCGCAATAAAGTACGGCACCAGATACTGCTCTTTGCCCGCTTCCTTCGAGAACTTGTCGAACATGCGTTTGAAGTTATCGTAGGTGCCCATGCCCGGCTTCATCATTTTGGTGAGCACGTTTTTCTCGGTGTGCTCCGGGGCAATTTTCAGCAGGCCGCCGACGTGGTGCGTCACCAGTTCACGGACGTATTCCGGGTCTTCCACCGCCAGGTCGTAGCGCAGGCCCGAAGCAATGGCGATGCGCTTAACGCCCGGCAAGGCTCGCGCAGCACGATACAGCTCGGTGGTGTGTTTGTGGCTGGTTTCGAGGTTTTTACAAATGCCGGGGAATACGCACGACAAGCGACGGCAGCTTTTCAGAATGCTTTCGCTTTTGCAGTTCAGTCGATACATGTTGGCGGTCGGGCCACCCAGATCGGAAATCGTTCCGGTGAAGCCTGGCACCTTGTCACGAATTTCTTCGATCTCATGAATAATGCTTTCCTGCGAGCGGCTCTGAATGATGCGGCCTTCGTGTTCGGTGATGGAACAGAAGGTACAGCCACCGAAGCAACCGCGCATGATGTTGACCGAGAAACGAATCATGTCATACGCGGGAATGCGCGCTTCGCCATAACTCGGATGCGGGATGCGCTGGTACGCAAACCCGAAGACGCTGTCCATTTCATCGGTTTCCAGCGGAATGGGCGGCGGATTCACCCACACTTCCTGGCTGCCGTGTTTCTGCATCAGTGGACGGGCGTTATACGGATTGGATTCCTGATGCAACACCCGTGACGCATGCGCATACAGCGCGCTGTCGTTGCGCACCTTGTCGAACGATGGCAAACGAATGTAGGTGGCGTCCGGGTCTAAATCGGTCTTGCGTTGCAGCGGCATCGGCACAATTCTGACCGGCATCACGTCCGGGTCTTCCCCTTCCGGTGCCTTGTTATTGTTGGATGCACAGTCGCTGGTGTTGGCTTCCTTCATTTCGTACGGGTTGGGAATGGCGTCAATCTGGCCCGGCCAGTCGATGCGGGAGGAGTCAATTTCCGTCCAGCCCGATGGCGGCGTCTGACGCACAAAGGCAGTGCCGCGCAGTTCGGTGATGTCTTCCACCTTGCGACCGTTCGCCATCGCGTGGGTCAGCTCGACAATGGCTCGCTCTGCATTACCGTAGAGCAGAATATCGGCCCCGGAATCAATCAACACCGAGCGGCGCACCTGATCGCTCCAGTAATCGTACTGGGCGATGCGGCGCAGGCTGGCTTCAATGCCTCCGACCACAATCGGCACGTCTTTATACACTTCCCGAATCTTCTGGGAATATACAATCACGGCCCGATCCGGGCGCTTGTCCGATTCGCCGTTGGGCGTGTAGGCGTCTTCCGAGCGTACTTTCAGATCAGCGGTGTACTTGTTGATCAGGGAATCCATATTCCCGGCAGACACCCCGAAGTAGAAATTCGGCTTGCCGAGTTTCATAAACTCTTCCGGGTTGTTCCAGTCGGGCTGACAGATCACTCCGACCCGAAAGCCCTGGCTTTCCAGCAGTCGTCCGACCACCGCCACGCCAAAACTCGGATGATCGACGTAGGCATCGCCGTTCACCAGAATGATGTCACAACTGTCCCAGCCGAGCTGATCCATTTCCTCCCGCGACATCGGCAGAAACGGCGCGGTGCCGAAACACTCGGCCCAGTAGGGATAATGCGAAAACAGCTCCGGCGTTTGGTCGCTGGAGACGATGTTTGAAGAAGAGGAAGTCGGGCTGGAATGACGGCGCTGGCTCATAGGGTGTCCAATTGGATCATGCGTAACCGGCTATTCTCCCAAAAACTGCCGCTCGCTTGAAGAAAAACCGACTAAAAAAGTCGGATTTTCTTTTAACACCGCTTAACGCCGTTAGTGACTGGCTTGCAACAGGTCAAAGATCACTTTTCGGAACCCCTGATTGCTTTTCGGGTTCGAGAGCAACTGCATCATCTGATTCTGCTGTGCCTCGTTGCTGTCGAGAATGGCGTCATCCACCGCCTGACTGAAATCCCCCAGCATGGCTTGTTCTTCGGTGTTGTTTTCCAACTGACTCATGACATGCGGATATTCTCTGACCTTGTCCCGAATGGCGTAGGCGTAATTGACCAGATCCTGATTGGTCAGCCCATCGGTGATAAAAATCTCATTCAGCTTGTCGATAATTTGCGACAAGAACTCCTCTTTTTCATCTTTTGGTTTGGCACTGCCCAGACTGTCTCCCGGTTCAATCTGATAGCCCGCTGCGTCTTCTTTCAGCTTGATGTGCTGCTGACGAATCGCAGACAGCCGGTAATGGCTGAGCACCACCTGGCTCAGGTCAATCTCGTCTTCCTCCAACACGGTTTCACGCAGCATGGGCTGCAGGTTGCGTGCGTACAGGCTGAGCTTGTCCAGATCTTTATCGTCATAATCCACAATCTGGGACATGAACTCATAAAAGCGCACAAAGCTGCCGAGATCTTTTTTGAATATCACCAGCGTGTCTTTGGCCTTGAGGCTGTCTTTCAGGGTGTTTTCGGTATTCGCCAGCACCACCGGGTCATTGAATTGCTTGACCCGCTCGAACATGTCCCCCGCTTCCTTGCAGTCTTCAACCGCCTGTTTGTAACGTTTTTGCCAGCGATCCACCGCCGGTTTGCAGAGGTTGGCAATGGCCGCGTTGCTTTTGCTTTTCACCAGAAACGCTTCACAGAACTGCTCGACTTCCTGCCATTGAAAAACACCGGCGGCGCGTAATTTCTCGAACAGATCAAACACCAGATCCGGGTCAGACACATCGGCCAGCTCGGCGGTTTGATAGTACGGCTGAAACGCCGCCAGAATGTCGTCTGGCTGGTTGAAGAAATCCAGCACGTAGGTGCCGCACTCGGCCTTGCCGGGAAATGTCCGGTTCAGGCGCGACAAGGTTTGCACGCATTCCACGCCGCCGAGTTTTTTATCCACGTACATGGCGCACAGCTTGGGCTGGTCAAAGCCGGTCTGGAACTTGTTGGCGACGATCATCACCTGATAGTCGTCGCTGTCGAACGCCTTGCGCATGTCGCGTCCCTTGAGGCCGGGGTTCATGCTGTTTTCAGTAAAGGTCTCGCCCAGCAAAGCGGCGGCGGTCGGGTCGTGTTCGTCAAAGGCCACTTCGCCAGAAAACGCCACCATGGCGGTTATTTTGTCGTAACCCTTGTCGGCTATGTACTTGTCGAAGCCCAGTTTGTAGCGCACCGCTTCCTTGCGGGAGCCGGTGACCACCATGGCTTTGGCTTGTCCGCCCAGCAGGCCCATGACGTTGTCTTTGAAGTGCTCCACAATCACCTGCACTTTCTGGCTGATGTTGTAGTCGTGCAGGCGCACCCACTGGTTCAGTTTGACTTTGGCCTTTTTGCTTTCCACTTCTTCATCACGCCCGGCGATGTTCATTGCCAGGTTATAAGCGACCTTGTAGTTGGTGTAATTCTTCAGCACATCGAGAATAAACCCTTCCTCAATCGCCTGACGCATGCTGTACACGTGGAATGCTTCGGGCTTGTTGGTTTTGGAAGGCGGTTCCGCCGGATTCGGCAAGCGGCCAAACAGTTGCAGGGTTTTGTCTTTCGGGGTCGCGGTAAAGGCCAGATAACTGAGGTTGCGCAAGCTGCTGTGCTGCACGACATCGGACGCATCTTCTGTCATTGCTTCATTACTTGCAGCGTCGTTGTCCGCACCAGCATCCTCGTTCGAGATGCTGTCGGCCTTGAGCACGTCTTTTAACTTCCGCGCGGTGCTGCCGGTTTGCGAGCTGTGTGCCTCGTCGGCGATCACCACATAATTGCGGGTTTTCAGTTGGGCGCTGTTTTCAATCGCTTTCAGCACGTACGGGAAGGTCTGGATGGTAACGATGATGATCGGCTGCGAATGCTCCAGCGCCGAGGCCAACTGCTCCGATTTGGAGCCTTCGCCTTCCTTGCGGTTAATGCGGCCCACGACACCATCGACCGAGGTGAATTGCGAGATGGTTTCCTGTAACTGGTCGTCCAGCACCGTGCGGTCGGTGACAACAATCACCGAGTCGTACAACTTGCGGCCATCGTCACAATGCAGCGCCGACAACTGGTGCGCCGACCACGCAATGGAGTTCGACTTGCCAGAACCGGCGCTGTGCTGAATCAGATATTTATGACCGGGGCCATCGGTCTGGGCGGCATGAATCAGCTTTCGGACGACGTCCCACTGATGATAACGCGGGAAAATCAGCGTCTCTTTTTTGGTCTTGCGGCCTTCCCAGTCTTCTTTTTCCTGAATGTCGAGGTGGACAAACCGGGCGAGAATGTTCAGCAGGTTGTCGGGCTGCAAGACCTCGTTCCACAAATAATCCGTGGCGTATTGGTTAGCCTCAGTGGGTGTATCGTTGCCTGCCCCGCCGTCTTTGGTGCCCTTGTTAAATGGCAGAAAAAAGGTGTCATTGCCTTCCAGCCGGGTGGCCATATACACCTCGTACTGGCTCACCGCGAAATGCACCAGTGCGCCACGCTTGAAGGTTAACAGCGGCTCCGGTTTTTTGGTGATCGGGTCAATCGGCAGACGGGTGGTTTTGTATTGCGTCAGGGCGTTATTGACCGACTGCTTGAACTCCGACTTCAGCTCCAGGGTGGCCACCGGCAAGCCATTGACGAACAGCACCAGATCAATGCGCCACTTTTTTGCCCGGACGCCGGTTTCGGCTTCGTATGCCTCCGTGGCCCACGGGCTGTACACCAGTTCGGGCACCACGCGCAGGCGGTTTTGCTGGTAACGGGCCAGCGTATCGGGGTTGAGGTCGTGCTCGGGTTTGAACTGGCACAGGCTGAAGCGGGTGCCCCGGTCGCGCAGTTCGTGGCGCAGCACGCCGAGGGTGCCAAACGTGCGGACGGTTCTGTTCGCAGCGTTCGGGTCGGCTTTGTTGAGTTGCGAGGCAACCCGCTCCAGAAACGTCTGCTCCGGGTTGGAAGGGTACAGGGCGCGGTATTTTTGCCACTGCTTGCCCTGAGTGTCTTTGACGAAACCCAGCACGTCTTCGGAGTACAACGCCAGTTCCCGGTTATAGTGTTTCGGGTCGCCGAGTAGCCAGCCGCTGGCCAGCATTTGGCGGATCATGTCGTTCTGAAACACATATTCTGTGGACTTGTCCTTGCCGTACAATACGCTCATCAATCATTCCCGTCCTTTTCCACGTCAACCGCTATCACATTGCGTGTTGTTTTACTGAATTCCACACCGATCAAATAGATCGGCTGCTCGGGTGTTCTGAATTTATCGGCGTAGCCCTTGTCTTTAATTTGCTGAAGGGCGTCACCCTTCGCTTTATCATCGACCACTTTAAATTCAAAGATGTATATTTGCTGGTTAAACTTCAGCGTCATATCGACACGACCCACATTGGTCACATCCTCTACCGTGACATCCAGACCGAGTGACGCAAAATAAGAATAAAATACAGACGCGTAATAGCCTTCGTATGCCTGAATATGGTTATTGTTATACCATTGGTGCGGAATACTCGCATAAAAGCGGTGAAAGAGTGCTTCCAGACCGTCGAAATCATTCGCCAGCAGGCATTGATACAATTGCGCGCTGTTAATCGCTTGTGCCGATTTATCGAATACCAGCGCAGACAACAGCACATCGTTCAGGCTTTGGTAAACTTCCAGATTAGGATAGCCCAGCGTATAAAAATCCTGATTACCCATGCGCTCCTGTTTTTTGATGGTCAAATAACCCGTTTGAAACAGCAAGGCTTCGGTGTCGATTTGACCGACTTCAAAGCTGGATAACATCGCGCTGCTGCTGAACAGATTATCCAGATTCAGTGTGACCACCTGTCGCTTGAATAACATATCCACCAAAAATGTGGGCGTTGCGCTTTCAAACCAGTAACTTTTAAACTCACGGCTTTTGAAAAATTGCAAAATATCAAACGGGTTATAAACACCGTCACCCAACCAGTTATAGCCGTTATACCACTGACGAATGTCATCCCGGTCGACATTCAGCAATTCAGGCGCAAACACGGTATCAATATCATGATCGGTATAGCCGCAGATCGCCGAAAATTCAGGAGCCATCGTCAGATCATAGAGATTATTCAGCCCTGAAAACAAACTCACACGGGAGAACTTGCTAACTCCCGTTAACAAGCTGAATTTGATATCGGCGTCGCTGTCCTTGATGGTCGAATAGAAGCCTCTCAGGTAATCACGATTCGTTCTGGCAACGTCTGCGTTGTCTAACGCATCCAGAATCGGTTTGTCGTATTCATCAATCAGAACCACCACTTTTTGTTGCTGTTGTTGCCGTATGTGTGACAGCAAACTGCTCAGGCGTTCAGGCGCGGTGTCATACGGTGAGTGATGATTGAATTGCTGATCCAGTTGATCCAGTTGTGCCGTGACATTTTTGTGCAAGTACTCAACAGAGCCAAAGTGTCCCTTGCCAAAGCTGAACCGTATCACCGGGTATTTAACCGACCAGTCCCATTGTTTTTCGGCAGCCAGCCCTTTAAACAGTGGCTCGTTGCCTTCAAACAGTTCTTTCAGGGTGTCGATAAACAGGCTTTTGCCAAAGCGACGAGGCCGCGACAGAAAGTAATGTTTGCCTTCTGCGATCAACTGCAGTGCCTGATCGGTTTTATCGACGTAGTAATGGTTTTCCTGACGAATCTCGCTGAAGGTCTGGATACCAATGGGCAGTCGTTTACGGGCAGTGTGGCTCATACGGGACTCGGCTTCTGTATTGAGGGATCAATTTAGCATGGCTGAGATTTGGCGGGTGGCTGCCAGCCGCGCACATCAATCTTGCCGGTAACAGCGGCGCTATTGTAATAGGGTTATCTGACCATGGGTATTCAATAAAACCAAATCAAAACCTTCTAATTGACTAGATATTTCTCAAGGCGCTGTCCCTCACAGCACCGAACTTATACCTCTATGGCTGTTTTCAATCACTCTCAGCACGTACGGGGAAATCTGGAGGTGATAGAGATTTAGTTCAGCTCCCTCGTCGTAGAGTTTCAAGTTCTTTTAGCTTATACATATTTACATTCGGGTATGGACATACGAATCTTAATTCAAATTCTGACTCTTCAGAATATTGTGATTCAACTGAATCGTTGTAAAAATAGAAGGCCTTAAAATCAGACCCATCAATACTTTCTTCGAGAATAATTAATGGGTAAATACAATGACAACTGACCACTTCACCATTATCATTCATCACACCAATATAAAGCTGCCCATTTTCCAATGGAATATTTGTATGCACTTTGCTTTTAACACTAGGATTCAAAGCCAAGCCACTCAATATTTCCACCTCATATTCAAACCTCCGCCCATCATAGGTACTATAAACAGGAGTAAATAACGTATAATCCGAAAAAAAATCTTTCAGGATATTCTGCATCTTATCATTCAGAGTCTCTAATTTACGCTGCACTTCCTTCACTATACTTCCAGAGCTTAAACCTCGATGTGCAATATCATTTCTTATATCAGTAGCCTGAGCCAACAACCCTACAGTTTCTTCAGATAAAATACACTTCAGGCCTTCAGGAAAATTCTCACAGCCCTTTTCCGAAAATTCTTTAATAATTCTAGAAGAATAACCCATGGTAAGGCCGACCGACGACCTTTTGTTATTTAATCTCAACTCTTTAATTACATCCTTATTTTCTGAAAAACAAAAAACAATTGAAACCAAATACAGACACAAGTATTCATAGAACTTACAAATATCCTCACATTGTTCTTTCCCTGAAGATGACTGTGATTGAATCCATAAAACAGCTAAAGGATGAGGTAATTTATGTTGAAACTCACTTTGATAACGCTCGGGTGCATTTAGATATGGCTCTAATAACTGCTCAAACCTCACACAATCAGATGAAAGGATTGACTTCATCGAGCTAATCTTTTTTTGCAATGCAATGTAATTCTCGTGTAAAAGAACGACCTTTATCTGCTCAGCCAACGACGGCAAATAAATCTTTGCATCCATAAAATCACGTACAGAAACTGACACTGAATTATTGCTACACCTAAGAGATTCAATCCAGTCATTTCCTTCTGGATCACTTATAATGAAATTAAAATAATCAACACTCAAAATACTTCTATCAATTTCGACCCTTATCGAGCGATACGATTCATTTAAATCATATCTTTTAATAAAAAAAGATCTAAAATCAAGACTATAGCTCCCATTCTTATCCAAACTAAATATATTTTTAATTCGAACAGAAGCTTCCTTTTTTATCTTTGAAATTTCATTTTTCATTCCCGGTATAAACTGCTTGAAATTTAAGTCATACCCAACCATCCCGACTTTTTTGTCTTTCTCATCGGTCTTGGTGGCGTCCATCCACGCATCGGGCACATGCGGCTGCACTTCTTTCTGGAAGTACGCTTCGTTCAGCGCGTCCACGCTCTGGCTTGGGTCGAGCGCCACGTTCTCATGGTCGCGCAAGTTGCCATCGGGCTTGTACTCGACCACCTGACCATCAACCTCAAACAAGCCGTACAGCGGGTCGGCCTCGGCGTTTTTGTGCGTCTTTTTGATGACTTTCTCGGCTTCTGGATTAATCCAGCTTACCGCCGCCGTCATGGCTTTTTTCTGAGGCGCATCCAGCGTGACTGACGCCGTCTTGCAGGCGGCCTTGAGCGTCGCGTCGTAGGTGTTCATATCGTCACATTGCGCAGTGCCGATCTCTGCTTGCAGACGGCGGGCTTTCAGCAGAACCTGCTTGTGTTTGTCCCACGTATCCACGTTCAGCAACTCTTTGATTTTGGCTTCTTTCAGGTCGCTGAAATGGTTCTTCAGGTGCTTGCGAATGGCTGGCTCATGCTCGTGCAACTGGCCGTAATGCGTGCAGTGTTCGTCATCACTCCAGTATTCCCCATAGGTGTCATACAGCCATTGCATCGGCGCATTCAACGGCTTGGGCGCAAAACGCAGCGCCGCCAGACGTTCATCACTGAACTGGTAGCTCTCCCGCAGTGGACGCTCAATGGTCACGCGACGATAGCCAAATTCATGGTTCGCAAAAATCTTGCAGGCAAAGGTTTTCGGCGCTTCCGCCTTGGGGTTGGCCGACTGACGGCCCCGGTTGCTCTTTTGCTCACCGGGCTTGTCCAGTGCGTAGGCATCGACGGCCTCAAAATCACCGAACGTGCGAGTAATCAGACGAATGTCCTCTTCGCTCATCACATGGCGCTTGCTGCCCAGCGACTTACGCATTTTGCCGTACAGATTGACGCCGTTAATCAACTGCACCTTGCCCTTGCGCTCCGGCGATTTCTTGTTCGACAGCACCCACACGTAAGTGGCAATGCCGGTGTTGTAGAACATGTCCGTTGGCAGGGCAACGATGGTTTCCAGCAGATCCGCTTCCAGAATGTAGCGGCGAATTTCCGACTCACCCGACCCCGCACCGCCGGTAAACAGCGGCGAACCGTTGAGGATAATGCCAATGCGGCCACCGCCTTCAGAGGTATCGCGCAGCTTGCTGATCAGGTGCATCAGAAACAACAACGAGCCGTCCGACACACGCGGCAGGCCGGGGCCAAAGCGGCCTTCAAAGCCCTGTAGCGTGTGTTCGTCCTTGATCTTGTCAACGATCTTTTTCCAGTCCACACCAAACGGCGGATTGGACAGCATGTAGTCAAATCTGGCCGCCCCGAGCTGGTCATTGGACAACGTATTGCCCAGTTTGATGTCATCGACCCGCTGGCCCTTGATCATCATATCCGCCTTGCAGATGGCGTAGCTTTCCGGGTTCAGCTCCTGACCGTAGGCCCGAATCTTGGCATTGGGGTTTAACATGTTTACGTATTCCATACCCGCCGACAAAAAGCCACCAGTGCCAGCGGTTGGGTCGTAGATGGTACGGACGATCCCATCACGGATCAGTACGTCGTCGTCCTCCAGAAACACCAGCGACGTGGTCAGATTAACGATATCGCGGGGCGTGAAGTGTTCCCCGGCGGTTTCGTTGGAGCTTTCCGCAAAGCGACGAATCAACTCTTCAAACACCAGGCCCATATCGTGATTGGTGACCACGTTGGGATCGAGATTCATGCCCCGGACTTGCTTAACCACCTTGTACAGCAAGTCGGCGTCGTTGAGCTGGCCAACAAATTCGGCAAAGTTGAAGTACTCGAAAATCTCGCGGGCGTCTTTCGAGAACCCTTGAAGGTAGTTTTCCAGATTGCTTTTGATCTCGTTCTGACCCAGCGTGGCCAGCGTCATCCGCGAGGTGTTAAAGAAGCTGAGGCCACTGGCTCTGAGCAGGAATTTTTCCTCGGCATCTTCCGGCAGATTCATGCTCTGAATGCGCTCATGCTCGGTCAGTACGGCGTCTTTGGTGCTTTCCAGAACGCACTCTAACCGGCGCAATAACGTGAATGGCAGAATGACCCGGCCATATTGGCTTTGCTTGAAATCACCGCGTAACAGGTCGGCAATCGACCAACAATAGGCCGCGAGGTTGTTGGATGTGTGTTCCACGTAAAAAAAGCTCCGTTGTGTGTCGGCATCAGAAGGCGCTTTGCCACTGCCAGAGCGGCAACCGCGTGAACGGCAACGGCCTGAGCCACACAGATCTGAAAAAATAATGGCGTGATATTACCGCTTCTGCTGCTGAAACGCTCCGTTCTAGTGCGGTTGGTTTCTCAACGCGCGCGCAGGCTGTTACGGTCGTAAACGATGTTCGTTCCCAACCACGCTACCCCGGAGCCTGTTATGTCACTTGTTTTGTACGGCACGCCAACGTCCCCGTTCGCCCGCCGCATTCGCCTGCTGATGGAACCACTGGACTGCGAGTTTCAGTTCGTCAATTTTTTTGAAGCCAAGCCGCGTCAGGCCTATGCGCAGATCACGCCAATTCGTAAAGTGCCAGTACTGGACGACAACGGCACGCGTATTTTTGACTCCCACACCATTCAGCAGCATCTGTTCAAAACGCTGGCGCTGCCGGAGCTGTCGATTGACGACCAGAACCTGATCAGCGTGATTGATTCGGTGCTGGATTCTCTGGTTACGGTGATGATGTGCAAGCGCTCCGGCATCGAAGTTGACCCGGACTTGCTGATTTTTGCGCTCCAGACCGAACGCATCAAAGACAGCCTCAACTGGCTCGAACAGCAATGCCTCAGCCGCGACTTGAGCGAGTGGAATTACCTCAACATGTGCCTGCTGACCATGGTTCACTGGACGCAATTCCGCAACCTGGTGGACTACCGCGAGTACCCGGCGATTCTGGCGGCCATCGCCCCGTTCGAGAACCGCGCTCTGGTGCAAGACACCCTGCCAGTCGATCCCTGATTCTTTGAACCTCTGGTGTGCGGCTCTGATACGGGGCCGTACCTTTCTTCCCTACCTCCCAAAACACCCCACACTCCAGCTCCGTACTACTCCCTATCTCACCCTCGTACTAACCAGCATCGCGCCGGGTATTTTTTCATCCACCAGCCCGCAGCATTGCGAATAGTCACTCTCTGCCAAGAGGCATTAGGCTACCGCATGGATACCACTCTTTCCGTTAGGGATAACCCGCCTCCCCCGGAGCCAGCATGACCATAACAACAAAATCCCGGACAGCCGCCCTGTGCCTGCTGATCCTGATAATGCCGTTTAGCCTGATTACACACGCCGCCCCAAAAGTCTACGAATGGCGACTGGCCGAATCCTGGCCGGAAGATCTGCCAATTTTCGGCGGTGCCGTCGAGAAGATGATTCACTACGCCCACGACCTGTCGGGCGGACGCCTGAAGATCACCACACACCCGAAAGAACACCATGGCAAAGCCTTCGGCGTGCTGGAAATGGTGCGTGCCCAGCAGTATGAAATGGGCCACACCGCGTCCTATTACTGGAAAGACAAGGACATCAACACGCTGTTTTTCACCACCCTGCCGATGGGCATGATCGCGCCGGAGCGCTACGCCTGGTTTTACCACGGCGGCGGCATGGAACTGATGCAGCGGGCCTATCAGGAGCACAAGGTGCTGGCCTTTCCCGGTGGCAATACCGGCAATCAGATGGGCGGCTGGTTTAACCGCGAGATCACGACACTGGACGATCTGAAAGGTCTGCGAATGCGGATTCCGGGGCTGGCCGGTGAGGTGATGAAGTCTCTCGGCGTGCGTACCGTCAATCTGCCTGCGGGCAATCTGCTGGACGCGCTCGAAAGCGGCACGCTGGATGCGCTGGAATGGGTTGGGCCATCGCTGGATCTGGACATGGGCTTTCATCGCACCGCTCGCTTCTATTACACCGGCTGGCATGAGCCGGGCACCGAGCTGCAATTTGTGGTCAATCGCACGGCGTACAACAAGCTGCCTGCTGACCTGCAAAAAGTGCTGCAAGTGTCGATGAAGCTGGCGGCCTACGATACGTACATCGAGTCGTATCACGCCAGTATCGAGAACCTAGCGGTGATGCAGCAGGAATACCCGAACATTCAGATTCGTGCCTTCCCCACCAGCGTGATGCGGGCCATTCGCAAGGAAACCCAGCAGCAACTGACGCAGATTGCCGACGATGGCTCGCTACTGACGCGAGAGATCTTGCTGTCATTACAGACCTATCAGAAAAAAGCCCGTCTTTGGACGCGGATTTCTGATCAGGCGTACCTGAACAACACCGGCCTGTAAGCGGGAGATGTGATTATGAACCAGACAACCACACTGGCCGCCGGGCCAATGACCGAGCCGGAATCCCAGCTTGCCAACAACACCGCAACAGGCACCACAATAGACACTGAACAGCCCGGTTTATTGGGCAAATACCGGGGGCTGGCGCTGTACATCAGCAGCCTGATTCTGGTGATCGTGGCGGTACTGTCGCTGAACCTGTACTTCTCGGCCCAGATTGAACAAAACAGCCGCATCATGGAAGCGGCGTCCCGCCAGACCACGCTGGTGCAGCAGATGTCGCGGCAGTTGTTCATCATTACCTCGCGCTATCAGAAGGTGCTGCCCTATCAGGCGGAGAAAGATGACTTGCGCACCACGGTGCAGCAGTTCGACACCACGCTGATGGCCTTTATTCGCCATGGCCAACTGGCGCACAAGACCTCGGACGGTGGCCAGAGCACGGTGAGTGCACCGGCCAGCTACTCCGCTGAAGCACTGGATTTGCTATCGCAACTGCAGCAACTCTGGCAAGGCTATCAGGAACACGTCTCGCCGCTGTTTGATCAGGCCGACAACAGCCAACTTGCCTTGCGGGTGGCAACGGAATTTGTGGAAGAAAACAACGACCGGCTGGCGCAGCTTTCTGGCCAGTTTGCGCAGCAGTTGCAGCGCCAGAGCGAGGGCAATCTCAGCTATATGCGCGCGGCTCAGATTGGCGGTATTGTGTTCGCCATCGGCATGTTTTTTCTGACCATTTTCCGCACCGTACGCCGCCTGATGGAAAACGATAAACAACTGGATAACGCGCGCAAGGAGACCCAGGAAATTCTGACCACCGTGCGCGAGGGCCTGTTTCTGGTGGACAGCGAACTGGTGATTGGTGGCCAGTACTCCCGCGAAATGGAAGACATCTTCAACACCCCAAACATTGCTGGGCGACGCCTGAATGACCTGCTGGCCGAGCTGATCGACCCGCAAGAGCTGGACGTGATCGAAGGCTTTTTAAAGCTGCTGTTTGCACCGCACATCATTGAAGACCTGACCGGCAACCTGAACCCGCTCGAACGGGTGGAAGTAACGCTGGCTCAGGCCGATGGCAGCCTCCGCCACAAGCACCTGAACTTCGAGTTCTACCGCGTGATGGCCGATGACGAAATTGAAGACATTCTGGTGTCCGTACGTGACATCACCGACCAGATCACGTTGGAACAGGAACTGGAAAGCACGCGTCAGGAAGGTGAACGCCATCTGGACTTGCTGATGTCGGTGCTCAAGGCCGACCGCCAGCAATTGGGGCGCTTTATTCATTCGGCCCTGAACAGTCTGGATGACATCAACGCCATTTTGCGTGAGCCAATTCGTGACCGCACCGATTACCGCGAAAAAATCCAGCGTCTGTTCAGCCGCGTGCATCGCCTGAAAGGCGACGCCTACGCCATCAAACTCGATGTGTTCGCGCATCAGGCCCATCGGTTTGAAAACGCCATCGACGAGTTGCGACAGGCCGAGCAGGTCGAAGGCATGGATTTCCTGCCGCTGGCCATTCGTCTGGATACGCTGATTTCTCAGGCTGAGGTACTGAAAAGCCTGTCGGAGCAATTGGCTGGGCCGGGCCAAACCACGGTGACGGCCAGCCCGTCGCATTCCTGGCAACACCTGCACACACTGACACAACAGGTTGCCCGCGAGCAGAACAAGCAGGTCAACCTGATCACCAGCGGCCTGCAGGAAACGACGCTCAGTACGCCTCAGATTGAGGCCATCAATGACATGTGCGTGCAACTGATCCGCAATGCCATCACCCACGGTCTGGAAACTGGCCCGGAACGCGAGGCCCGACACAAACCCACGGCGGGCCGCATTGATATTCGGCTGGCACAACTTCAGGACGGTCATCTGGAATTGCGGCTGCGCGATGACGGCCAGGGCATCGACACGCAAGCGATTCGTGAAAAGCTGATACAAAACGGCACCGAAACCCCGGAAAGCGTGGCTCAGTGGCCCGACCGAAAACTGATCAGCACGATCTTTCAGCCCGGTTTTTCCACCGCCGAGCAGGTCGATATGCACGCCGGTCGTGGCGTCGGAATGGATGTCATCCGGGATCAGATTCGGGCCTTGGGTGGCCGCATTCGTATCCAGCAAATACGCGGGCGCTTTTGCGAATTCGACATTTTGCTTCCCCCACCCGCTTCGACGGAGACCACGTTATGAAACGCCTTTTGGTTGTGGATGATTCCAACTTTATTCGCTCCCGTATCGAACGGGTGTATCAGGATCACGCACAGGTTGATGTGGTGGCCAAGGCGTCCAACGGCAAGGTTGGCGTGGCGTATCTGGAATTGTACAAACCCGACATCGTCACCATGGATCTGACCATGCCAGAGATGGACGGCATTGCCTGTATTGAAAAGATGATCGGCGAACGCCCGGACATCCGCATTCTGGTGGTGTCGGCGCTGTCGGACAAAGCCACGGGCATCGCCGCTCTGACCAAGGGCGCGCGCGGCTTTTTGTGCAAACCCTTTACCGACGAGCAGTTGCAGGTGGCGCTCGACAAACTGATTCAGGCCAAGTGAGGAGCCACGGCTATGAAAGAAAAATTCGTCAATGTATTTGTAGATGGGCTGGTGAATTACTTCCAGCTATTGCAGCCGCTGGAAGTGGAAGTCGGCACGCCGTATCTGGTCGATCAGAAAACACCCGTTAGCCACGACATCACCGGCATTATTGGTATTTCTGGCAAGCATCGCGGTGTGGTGTATTTCACCGCTCCGACTTCGTTTCTGGCACACGTTGCCCGCATTCAGGGCGACCCGGATGTGTCTGCCGACAACTTGCTCGATCTGGCTGGAGAGATCGCCAACACCATCGCCGGTAACGCCCGTTCAGAATTTGGCAAACAGTTTCAGATTTCCGTACCGCTGGTGGTCGAAGGCGAACCCGCTAACTTGCGCCTGCCCGGCGGCGTGCGTTCGTACGCCATTCCAATGCGCTGTCAGGGCGTGACCCCTGTTCTGGTGGTCTGCCTAGAACGCGATGACTAGACACCGCTTTAGCTTCGGCTTCAACACCCGCTAACCCTCTTCACACGGCCAACCACTCTCGTGGTTCTTTCCCGCTACTCACTTCGGTGGTAGCGGGCTTTTTGTTTGCCCAAATCGTTCACTGATACAGAAGACAGTCACCATAGCCTCAGGCCATAATGCCGAACGAATTTCATGGAGGCAGTTATGGCTATTAATTATCTGATCAACGCACCCGTCTCAACCGATGATTTTATCGACTTGCTGCAGCGCTCGACTCTGGGTGAACGTCGCCCGGTGGATGATCGTAACTGCATGGAAGGCATGATTACCCAGGCCACGCTGACGGTCTCAGCCTGGGACGACGACATTCTGGTCGGGGTTGCCCGTTCACTGACCGACTTCCATTACGCCTGTTATCTTTCCGATCTGGCGGTGTGTCAGGAACATCAGAAACAGGGCATCGGCCAGGAGCTGCTGAAACTGACTGAACACCAGTTAGAACCGACGTGCAAACTGATTCTGATTGCGGCTCCCGATGCCAATGACTACTACCCCAAGCAGGGCTTTGAACACAATCCGCGTTGCTGGGTGTACACCGAACCGCGCCAGGCGGAAGCCGAAGCCGAAGCCGAAGAATAGCCAACACGCGGCGTTCTCAATCGTGAGAGCGCCGCCAATAATTTTTCAACTGTTTTTCTGAACGACTCAGCTCTTTTCTCTGCAATCTGCCACACCACTCTGAACACCGCTTTCAACGCCCTCCCTCAACATCGGTGCTCTATACCGTACTGCACCGCATCGAACCAAAAGAAAATAAAACACTCATGATAATGATTTGCATTTGATTTTAATCCCCATTACCCTGCTCGCACTTACTTATTGATACAAAAATCAACAAAAGAGCATTTATCATGAATCGCCTTTGCTACTCCGTGTTTGTTGCCTCTCTGGCACTGGTCGGCTGCGGATCGGATTCTGACTCCCGTTCAACAAAGGATGTTGAAAGCCCCACTCTGTCGAACATCACACCGACAAATTCCATGTACACCAAGACTGCGGCTGTCTCTATTGGCGGCAATGTTGCCGACAACGAAGCCATTCGCTCAGTCAGCGTTACTTATGGTGGCAAGACCGTAGATGCGACTGTCGATAACGGCACATTCTCGGCGGACGTCACTCTGTCGGCTGGCAGCAATACTCTTGAAATCATGGCCACCGATAACGCGGGTAACACACAGACAGAAACCCGCACCGTGATTCTGGATGCCGACCAGCCAACGCTGTCGATGGTCTTCCCCGCCAACGGCCACGCCACTCAGGCACTGGTCACGACCATCCGAATCAATGCTGAAGACAACCAGTCGGTTGATAGCGTCAAGGTGGTGATGGGTGATCAGGACATCACCGCAGATAAGGTCGACGATCAATACCAGGCACGTCTGACGCTGACACCGGGCAGCAACAGTTACACTGTGACGGCCACAGACGCCGCAGGTAATCAGGTGTCAGAAACCCACACCGCCTACTTCGGCAAGCAGGTGATGGGCGGCAACGCTCACTCTGGTGCGATTCGCCCGGACGGCTTGTACACCTGGGGGCGTAACAACTTCGGCCAAACAGGTCTGGGAGTGGTGTCTGATCCTCGCAAAGACCTCAATGTTGATCAGCATCCGTTTACTCCCGCCATGGTGACAACAGACACCCAATTCGTCTCTCTGGCATTTGGCCAGAACACCACCGCCGCTCTTGCTGACGATGGCACGATCTGGGCCTGGGGCGATGGTAGCCATGGTCAGTTGGGTCAGGGCGTTGCGGGCAATGACCTGAATGAAGGCGATTCCGCTACACCCGTGCAAGTACCCGGCATTACGGACGCCGTGGCCGTTGTACGCGGCTATAACCAGACGCTGGTGCTGCACGCCGATGGCACGGTATCCGCATTTGGTGAGAACCGTTACGGCCAGTTGGGTGATGGCACTACCGAGAACCGCGACATGCCGGTGAAGCCTGCCGTCAGCAATATTGTTCAACTGGCGTCGGGGGGTTCGTTCTCTCTGGCCGTGGACGCCGATGGGCGCGTCTGGAGCTGGGGTCAAAACAACTACGGACAGCTTGGCCTGGGCACCGAAGAACACACCAGCACGCCAACCCAAATCAACTTCGATGAAGCCATTGAAGCCGTGGTAGCCGGTAAAGGCCACGCATTGGCCGTTGCACGCAGTGGCGCGGTTTATGGCTGGGGTCTGAACTTCAGCAGCCAGATTGGCATGTTTGATCGTGACAACGTTGACCCGGACTGGCCTAAAGAAGTTTTGTCACCCAAGAAACTGCCCTGGTTCTCCGATGCCGTAGCGGTTTGGGCCAATGGCAACCAGAGCTTTGCCGAACGTCAGGATGGCATGGTTTACCCATGGGGTCAGAACATGCTGGGCACTCTGGGCGTCGAATTTAATGGCAACGTTCAATCACCGTCTTCTTCAGTGTTTGGTTTCGACAAGGTGGTTGATCTGGGCAATGGCGCTCTTCACACCATCGGCATGCGTCAAGACGGCAGCGTGTTCTCCTGGGGCTGGAGTTTCCAGGGGTCATTGGGCGGCGGTGAAGGCACTATCGACCTGTGGTCTTACCGCGTACCTACTCTGGTGATGCCTTCCATACAGCTATGAATACGACACTAACAACAATAAAACGTCATCGAATGGTCGCCCTTTGGGCGACCATTTTGGTTTCCGTGAGTGGCTGTGGTTCCGACCGTTCTTCTGGTGGTGCAGGTAAATCCTCTGACACCCCCGACACACCTCAAGCACGCGAATGGCAGCCTGTCGGTGGCAACGCAACCGTTGCCTTCAAAGACAATCTGGCTTTTTTGCAGTTTATTCCTGATCTGGATCTTGGTTCTGCACCGACAGTATCCCAGGGACGAGAACTCTTTGTCGCCGACTGGACAGCGGCCCCCGGCTCCCGCCCTCTGCTGGATGGCCTCGGGCCGCTGTTTATTGCCGATGCCTGCTCCGATTGCCATCTGGCATCCGGTCGAGCGGCCAGCCTGAACGATGACGGCACCACGTCCCACGGCATTCTGTTCCGACTGGGCACTCTCGATGGTCAGCCGGACTCTCATTTTGGCGGCCAGCTTCAGACATCCGCGACCGCTGGATCACCGGAAGCCGCGATGGGCTGGCAGGATATTGGTCTGGGACGTCCAAAATTTCAGTTAACGGGCAGCCATCGCACACTGGATGACAACGTCAATATTGGCCCTCGCCTGTCGCCGCAATTGACCGGTGTCGGACTGTTGCAACTGGTGCCCGAAAGCCAAATCCTGGAACGACACGACCCTGATGATCAAAATCAGGATGGCATTTCCGGGCGGGCGCACTGGGTAGAGCGTGAAGGCGTTAACTGCGTAGGACGCTTCGGTTGGAAGTCCATGCAATGTACGCTGCGCGGCCAAAGCGCGGGCGCACTGAATCAGGATATGGGGCTGACAACACCCGTTAATCCCGTGGAAAACTGCACCAGTCACCAGTCTATCTGCGCTGATCAGCCTAATGGCGGCGAGCCGGAAGTCAGCCTGGTTGGCCTGAATGCCATTAACGACTTCCTGACATTGCTGGCGGTGTATGAACGGCGCGTTGACGATCAAGACCAGTTTGATCGTGGTGCTGACCTGTTCGAGCAAGTCGGTTGTGATGACTGTCATCGCCCGACACTGACCACAGGCACTCACCCGCAATTCAGCCAACTGAACCAGCAAACGTTGTACGCCTACACCGACTTGCTCCTACACGATATGGGTGACGAGCTGGCGGATGGCGTGATGGAAGGCAGTGCCACTGGTAACGAATGGCGCACACCACCACTCTGGGGTATGGGCTTGATCGAAGGACGCGGCGAATCCCGCTTCATGCATGATGGACGGGCCAAAACCTTACCAGAGGCCATTCAGTGGCACGGTGGCGAAGCGGCGGCATCCAAAGTGGCGTGGGATCTGTTAACGGATGAAGAACAGCAGGACTTGCTGGTGTTTTTGAGAGGGATTTAGAGGGCAATGAAAACGGGAGCCAGATGGCTCCCGTTGGTATAGAGATATGAATATTTTCAAGAACCGCGTGTCACTTCACCTATGATGTAGTGACAATTTGGATATTCAATCATAAATCCATCATGTTAAATTTCGAATTTTTTGGCAATGTTTTTGAATACCTTAAGATTAATTCCTTCAAATACGGGACTTCATCAGGGTTGGTACTATAAAAAGATACTTTGTAATAAGCAGGTGTTACTAATTTACCAGAGGTTTCCAGGTCACCAATCTTCACCCAACTTTTCGGCAATTTCGGAAACCATGGCTTATATACCATCACCAACCGAACATCTTTTTCCTGAGTTATTCGTTCAATCCAGTCATGTTCTTCATTCAACCTCGACTTCAAAGCTTCAAAAGAAGCCAAACCCCAAAGATCCAAAACATAGTTATCATTCTCATATGCAACCCAGCCCAGGTCATTAACTGCAACAGGGTTTTTATAGTACTCAGTAACAAAACGATGCATCTGAAACTGCTGACTATATATGTTATTACTTGCCTGAGGTACTTCTACCAGATCAAACAAATAGTTTCGACCAAAGAAAATAAAAACAACAACAACTCCAGAAACAACCATTTTATATTTCCACGGTCTGGTTAGCTCATCCTTATAAATCAAAAACAAAATACAAATCGAAAATACAAGTGAATATATCTCATATCGATTAAACCATCCATGCCTTCCAAGCAACAAGTGCATCAATACGCCCAAAAACAAAACAATGACCAAACTTATTGCTCTTCTATTTCTACGAAATACCAGACTAGCCACACCCAAAATAAGAGAAAAGAAAAGAAAATACCCACTACTATGCGATATATTACTGGTAAAGTTTGACATTAAGGATTCCATCCGACCTCCCGACCCCTCAACTATACTTGACTTTGCAAGTATCGAGGATGGGAAATACCCTAACCCAAGATAGTTCAAATACATTGAGAAGCCAGCTAGTAAGGATATCATCACAATTGAGGTAATAGCTGAAGCTCTAAACTGACCAATCAATGCAAGGTACATAATAGCTGACGCAGATATAGCCATATTCTCATATCTTACAAGCGGAGAAACCACCACCACCACCACCACAAACCACAGCGGAACTTTATTAGTCTTGCCTATCTCTTGCATCCCATAACAGGTAGCGATCACACAAAGAACCTGCAAAGAATGCTCCATACCAGTATAAACCAACCCAACAGCATTGGTTGAATATACGAATAAAAATGAAAAAACACCTCCCAATAAAAACCCAGACAGGCTTTTACCTTCAGGCTCTGGCAGTTGAATGGCTACCATATAAATAGACAACATCGTTATCAAAATATTAAAAACAAGCGGTGCTGTTTCAGCAACAGACAACATCGAAATTAATATTGGCCACAAAATACTGGACGAGGGCGCAGAGTACTCTCCAAGATTCACACCATAATGAAAATCTCGAATATTTTCAGCTAAAGCCAAATGTATGTATGGATCATCAAGGGTGTATGTCAAAACCCCATGGTTAGCACCTACAATCTCCAAAAAAATTACAGCCGATGTTATAATAAAAGACAACACAGACGTTATTAAAAACCCACCCCTTAATGTCAGCAAAAAACCCTCCTTCCTTGTTAAATTCGACATATAGTAGCCCTTAGGGCCCCCATCATAAGTGACACGCGCTTTTTGGCCAGAAACTCGTAAGCACTCCAATAATTCAGCACTTTTTTGTTTTACATGGTACGCAAAGCAGACAGTTTTCTTACCTAGGGCCCCCTAGATTCAGGGCATTACGCTATCAATTGCAGGAAAAACGAGCAACCTATTATTGCATTCCTGATTTGACCGATTAGAACAGCTCACCCGCAGTTCAGCCAACTGAACCAGCAAACATTGTACGCTTACACCGACTTGCTACTGCACGATATGGGTGACGAGCTGGCGGATGGCGTGATGGAAGGCAGTGCCACTGGCAACGAATGGCGCACACCACCACTCTGGGGTATGGGCCTGATCGAAGGGCGCGGCGAATCCCGCTTCCTGCATGATGGACGGGCCAAAACCTTACCAGAGGCCATTCAGTGGCACGGTGGCGAAGCGGCGGCATCCAAAGTGGCGTGGAATTTGTTAACGGATGAAGAACAGCAGGACTTGCTGGTGTTTTTGAGAGGGATTTAGAGGGCAATCAAAACGGGAGCCAGATGGCTCCCGTTGGTACAGGGGGGCGCCTATTCTGTTATTAATCTTTATTGCTCACCTTCATCATCTTGAATGGTATACCCCTCCATTATAGAAACCAATTCTGGCGCATCAACTTCTGGTGGTCGCTCATTGGTAGTTTGAGTTTCATTGTCACGATCTTCATCACTCATATTTAGCCCTCCAGCCATACATTAGAAAAAATCAAAGAGATTGATATGAGAAAACACCATCCTGATAAAACAATATCTGAATATCCTTTCCGCACATTTTCAAGCTTAAGATTATATTGCATTGCTTTTTCTTCCGCTGCTTCAGAATATCTTTTGGATAAACTAAGATAAACAGTTGCCCTTTCATTGGCATGAAACAATTCTGAGATTTCATCTCCTACAGGCATCTTCATTAACTTCTGAAGTTTTAAGCTTCGAAATATAAAACTCCAAGCTGAGGCCATAGAGAGAATAGTGCATGCAATTGAAATGAATACTAGCCAGTCTAGTAATCCTGAAGGCGGCATTATCTTGTCAGCAGACCATCGAACGAGAAGAACATAAGCACTAACGGCAACAGTTATTGAACTTAAATACTTAACAGCCTTGTCTTCTAACCGGTTAAATCGACTGCTTTCAGATTCAAACTGATCTTTCTGGTACTCATAAAGTGCCTTGTATTTTTCGTGGTCTATTGTCACCGTTTCTCCTAAACATAACAGCTTGATTCTGCGCATACACACTTTTATGTTTCACATGGCACACAAAGCAGATAGCTTTCTTGCCTAACATCCCTAGATTCAGGGCTTCACACTATCAATTGCAGGCAAATCGAGCAACATATTCTGACAAAAAAGAACAACCCTCCTGATTTGACCAATAATTTATTGATTCAAACAGCTCATTCAGGATAGATAAAACCATTTGCTGCGACTGAACCAGACGGCAGTGAAAAACAGATTATCAGCAATATCAGTGGTGTATTACGCTGTGCTAATACACCCTACAAACTGAAATTGTCGCCATTAACCAAAAAATCCAGTGCCCGGTTAAAGCACTGGATTTTTACACGGTATTCGTTTTGAAAAGCGTTTTGTCGAATGGCGTTATTCTGCGCTTTCTTCCTTGTCCCAGTCTTCGTCCCACTCCTCGTCATCCCACTCTTCATCATCGAAGTCGTCGAAATCACCGAAGTCGTCTGCGGTCACGCCGTCATTAACCAGATATTCGCGGCGTTGCAGGTACAGGCTGCGGAGGAATACGTATTTATCGCCGGTTATCAGACCTTCGGAAGCAATCAGGTCAGCGCGTTTGTCGACATTCTCGACCGTGAAGATGCCGATTTTCTTCGGCCAGTTATCCCCGATTGACGTTGAACCCAGGCCACTGACAAACTCCAGCCCAGTGCCGCCGGTATCGCGCAGTGTGCTTGGCCCCAGCAATGGCAGCACCAAATACGGGCCTGTGCCCACGCCCCAGTATCCAAGCGTTTGGCCGAAGTCTTCTTCATGGCGCTCCAGTCCGATGTGGGTTGCCACATCAAAGAAGCCAAAGAACCCCACGGTGGAGTTAACCAGAAAGCGTCCGGTATCCGACAGCGCCTGACCAAACTTGAGTTGCCCCAGATCGTTGACCACCACCAGCACATCGCCCAGGTTGTTGAAGAAGTTGGTGACCGAGTCATCCACATCCTGCGGGGTAACGTACTGATAGCCTTGTGCCAATGGCTTGGCGACGTATTTGTCCATCACTTCGTTAAAAGCAAAGACTCGACGGTTAAATCCTTCCCAGGGGTCGGCGTTGTATTCGTCTTCGGCAACCGCAACGCCACTGAACAGCAGCGCAATCGTCAGCATCAAGGGTTTGATCATGGGGGCTTCCTCCATTGTGAGGCGCTATTAAACCAGCTCACCCGGCGGATAAAAAGACACCGTCAGGCCGGAGTCTGCGGTGTGTGATGGATTTATGCGTTCTGGCGTGCGCCCAGTACCAGACCTTGCTGCTGCCATTGCTGCAGAATGCCCAAACCGCCGTTAACCGCAGCGTCACTGGCGGCGATGCCCTGCGCTTCCAGCAAGGCGTGAACGGCTTGTCGCCCGGTCAGTGGTTGCTCTTGCAGCAGCCCCAGCAGCGCCAGGGTAATCGGGTTGGTGTGGACAAAACGCACGTCTTCATCGGCATCCCGATAGACAATAATCGCCGTATGTTCTGGCTCCGGGTCGGTGTTTTCCGTTGAGATGGTGTGCACCGGGTATTGATACAGAAACGCTTCCGTGGCGGGCGCAAACACCGGAACGCCGTCAATCACATCACCATCGGCGTCGAACGCTGGCAGCTCGGACACGGCAATGTCCACCGCCAGCTCCAGCCATTCATAATGCGCCAGCTCGTACAGCCAGGGCGGATCTTGCTCCTGACCGTCGTAACCTTGTTCCAGAAAGCCCAGAAATTCCTGACAGATTTCAGCAAAGTACGGTGTTTCGCAGTGATGAGTGCGAAAAAACAGATCGCCCAGCGCCTCCCAGCGAGCCTCCCCCATTACTTCGGCACACACCGGGAAGGTGCCATCCAGAAACCCTTTGACGTTATTGAAGAACAACTCCCGGTACACTTTCAGACGATGCTCGGGAATGCCGTCCGGCGCAGCGTCAGCACCACGCGAGCGAATGTGTCCGGCAAATTGATGCTGAAGCTGTTTGAAATCAGATGGCATGGCGTCCGGCCTCCATTATGTCCGGGGATTGAGCCGGGCGTTGATGCTGTTGCTGAATCTGTCGAATCAGGGCCACTTCATCCAGCAGTTCATTGATGGGTGGAAAGTTGAAGTCCCGCTCCAGCAAGGTCGGCACCACGCCGTGTGTCTGATAGGTCAGGTGCAGCAAGTCCCAGACATCCTGCTTGACCTCCATACCGTGGGTATCGACAAAGGTGTCGGCGGTTTCTTCAAAGTGTCCGGCAATGTGCAAATAACGAATCCGTTCGGTTGGCATCGCCCGAATATAGGCTTCGGCATCGCCACCGTGGTTATGGGTATTCACAAAAATATTGTTCACATCCAGCAGCAGGCCACAGTCGGCTTTTTCAATCACGGCCCGGACAAACTCGGGTTCGGACATTTCCTTACCGGGTTCGGCGTAGGTCGAGACATTTTCAATGATCAGTTCTTCACCCAGAATATCCTGCACTCGCTGGATACGCTCAGCGACGTAATTCACCGCCTCTTCCGTAAAAGGAATTGGCATCAGGTCGTACATATGACCGTTGTCACTGCAGTAGCTCAGGTGTTCGCTATAGGCCTTGATGCCATGTTCGCGCATAAAGTCACGCACGGAACGCACCAGGTCTTCGTCCAGCGCTGACGGGCCGCCAATCGACAGCGACAGGCCATGCACGAGAAAATCGTAACGCTCGGTAAACTCGCGGAACTGGCGTCCCAATCGGCCACCGATACCAATCCAGTTTTCCGGGGCCACTTCCATAAAGTCCACGGCACCGTCTGGCAGGTCGAACATCTGATTCATCAACCCACGGCGCAAGCCCATTCCGGCACCCTGAACCGGATATTGGTTCATCGTTGAATGCGCGTCTGAAGGCGCAGTTGCTGGCGGGGTAAACGTCATGGGATGCATAATCAGTGTCCACACATATCAGAGAGTATAGAAAGAAAACAGCGCAGCCTCGGGGCTACGCTGTGGACTGGCGGTTATTACTTGCTGCCACCACACTTACCTTCGCCACATTTGCCTTCACCGGAAGACTTGGCAGAACCACCGCATTTGCCTTCGCCACACTTGCCTTCACCGGAAGATTTGGCCGAGCCACCGCATTTGCCTTCGCCACATTTACCTTCACCAGAAGACTTGGCCGAGCCACCGCATTTGCCTTCGCCACATTTACCTTCACCAGAAGACTTGGCCGAGCCACCACACTTGCCTTCACCGCATTTACCTTCACCGGAAGACTTGGCTGAACCACCGCACTTGCCTTCGCCGCATTTACCTTCACCGGAAGACTTGGCCGAACCACCGCACTTACCTTCGCCGCATTTGCCTTCACCGGAAGACTTGGCTGAACCACCGCACTTGCCTTCGCCACACTTACCTTCCGCGTGATTACCCGCCACTTTGTAGCCGGAAGACAATTCCGCCGAGGCGAATGGGTTCTCGGCAGCCGTCGCCAGAGGCGCTTGAGCCATGGTCGCAACAAACGCAGCACCCAACAGAGCAGACAGAGGTTTTACAGTTGATTTAGCCATGATAATCGTACCTTTTTTATTTAAGCCGATGATTTGAATCAGCTTTTGTAGTGAGTTTGTTTATGTAATCTGTCGAAGGACGTGCCAGATTCTTACACCCTCAGAACAAAAAAATTGTGAAAAATTTCTGAAAGCCTGTTCGACCAAGGTCACACCCGGCTGAATCTGTTCATGTTTATCCAGAATAACCGCAGCGTTTGAACGTCCAGATGTGTCTTGTTTCAGACACGGCGGCCACGTAGGGTTTCGTTCTGAATTTCTACGTCGATTCTCACGGGAACTCTTTCCATGGACATGATGACCCTCACGGGCTATATCGCTGCGTTCTGCACCACCATTTCCTTTTTGCCCCAGGTGATCCGTATCCTGAAAACCCGAGAAACCCAGGGCATTTCACTGGGCATGTACAGCATTTTCACCTTCGGGGTTGCCATGTGGCTGGTGTACGGTCTGGCGTTGGAAAACTGGCCGATGATTCTGGCCAATACCGTCACGCTGATTCTGGCGGGCAGCGTACTGATTTTGACCCTGCGTGCGCATCTGAAGCAGAGAAAGCAGCCCTGAAATAGCAATAAACCAGACCCAACCATGACATACAGCTGACTAACATATAAATAAGTCATTCTGGTTTAAAATTTGCTCCTATACTGTTTCTGCTATGTAACAAGTGGAAAATAGAGTTATGCAGAATTATCAATGGCTACCTGAGTTCGAAACCGGAATCGATGTCATCGACTCCCAGCACAAGCGCATTTTTGAATATCTCGTCGAAACAGATCAAGCCATCGACAAACAAGACCCTGAAGTTGTGATACAGGTAGTTCGATCATTGATTGACTATTCCATTTCTCACAATGCCTTTGAAGAAACCCTGATGGAACAGGCCAAGTACCCTATTCTGACCGCACACGCCAAGGTGCATGAAGCCTTCCGTACCCGTGCGCTTTCTTACCAGCAGCGTATTGATGATGGTGAAGACTGCATCAAGATCGCCAAGGAAGTGCGCTCGGACATCGGTCTGTGGCTCACCAACCACATTCAGCGTGATGACAAGCATTACGTCCCCTACGTCAAAAAATCCCTCGAAGGTGGTTTTGTCAGCCGCATGAAAAAGCGCTTTTTTGCCTGATTCCCCTCTCTGAAAACAAAAAACCCCGAGCATTTCGGCTCGGGGTTCCGGTGTCTTCTGAACGTCGTAACGGTCAGTCCATAAGATCAGTCCAGGTGTTCCACACGAATACGCGTCACATCACCCACGGTGCTGTCCAGCGCTTCAATCGCGGCCATGGCGTCGTTCATGGTGCGTTCAACAATGCTGTGCGTCAGCAAGATGATCTGCGCCAGTGCTTCATCGTCTTTTGGCTCTTTCTGAATGATGGCTTCGATGTTGATGCCACGCTCACTCAGAATGGACGCAATGCTGGCCAGCACACCGGTTTTGTCCTGAACCGGAATGCGCAGGTAGTAAGCCGTTTCCACATCGTCCATGGAAAGCACTTCGGTGGTGTCTACCTGATCAAACGCCAGATGATTCACACGGGCAGACGCATCCGCGTCGATGGTGCGAGCCAGATCAACAATGTCCGCCACAACCGCAGAAGCAGTTGGGCCAGCACCGGCACCAGCGCCCACGTACAGGGTGTCGCCTACTGCATTGCCGTTCACCATCACTGCGTTCAGAACGCCGTCAACTGTCGCGATTGGACGAGATTCCGGGATCAGCGTTGGATGCACACGCAGGTCGATGCCATTGGCCGACTTGCGGCTCACACCCAGATGCTTGATGCGGTAGCCCAGCTCTTCGGCGTACTCAACGTCGTCACGGGTGATCTTGCTGATGCCTTCGGTGAAACAACGCTCAAACTGCAGCGGGATGCCGTAAGCAATGGACGACAGAATGGTCAGCTTGTGCGCCGCGTCGATGCCTTCAACGTCAAACGTTGGATCAGCTTCAGCGTAGCCCAGTTCCTGCGCTTCTTTCAGGACGTCGTCGAAATCACGACCCTTGTCGCGCATCTCGGTCAGAATGAAGTTGCCAGTACCGTTAATGATACCCGCCAGCCAGTTAACGCTGTTGGCAGCCAGACCTTCGCGCAGTGCCTTGATGATCGGAATGCCACCAGCAACGCCCGCTTCGTACATCACAGAAACGCCTTTGGCTTCTGCTGCAGCAAAGATTTCATCACCGTGTTCAGCAATCAATGCCTTGTTGGCAGTCACCACGTGCTTGCCGTTTTCAATCGCGGTCATGACCAGTTCTTTGGCCACGTCATAGCCACCGATCAGCTCAACCACGATATCAATGTCCGGGTTTTTGGCGACGTCAAAAATATCACGGCTCACGGTCGTGGTGCTGGTATCACAGGCCGGGTTGTCTCGACGAGCGCCTACCTGAGCAATCACAATCTCACGACCGGCGCGACGAGCGATATCCTGAGCGTTCTCGGTCAGCACGTTGAATGTGCCACCGCCTACGGTACCCAAACCGCAAATACCAACGTTTACCGGTTTCAAAGCTTTCTCCTAACTCGTTAATACATTACTCATCAAAATCGGCAAGACTGCTTGCCTTGGTCATGAACCGAATCGGCGTGAATGTACCATAATCCGGGCCGGACGGGATCATCCCCCGCAAGGATTCCATTGGATGAACACAAATATCCTCCTCCGACTGCCCCAATCACGGCATCACAGGCTGGACGCACGCCGCTTCTCGGGTTAGCGTCAGAGCATTCGATTTTCTTCTTTTCAGGACAGATTATGAGCATCTCACTGGTTCTCACCGTTATCGCCGACGACAAGCCCGGCATCGTTGAACAGGTTGCCGCCGTGGTGCGCGATCATCAGGGTAATTGGCTGGAAAGCCGCATGGCCACCATGGCCGGAAAATTCGCCGGTATCTTGCGCATTAATATTGCGGAAGATCGCAGCAAGGCGTTGCTGGAAGGCTTGTCAGCCCTGCAATCACAAGGCATTGAAGTCCGCGCCGAGCGTGGCAGTGCCGACAGCGCCACCACCGTTCATCTGACCTTGTCGGTGATTGGCAACGACCGTCCGGGCATCGTGCAGGAAGTGAGTGCGGTTCTGGCCCGCCATCACGTCAACGTACAGGAACTGATCACTGGCTGCTTCGCGGCTGAAATGTCCGCCACCCCGACGTTCCGCGCCGAAGCCGAGCTGGAAGTACCGGAAGACTTCGACCAGGACGAGTTGGCCGACGATCTGGAAAGTCTCAGCGACGAGCTGATGGTCGAAATTCGCAAAGCGGTTTAAGTTTTCTTCAGGGTGCGCGCGCGGGCTTTAGGCGCTGTTTAGCCGCTGTAAAGTGCGACCTTTTGGCCGCGACTATCATGCTAGTGCGACACCCGGATGAAAGCGCTATAATCGCCGCCCTTTTTTCCGCGCCCACCTGTTTTTACCGAGACAGGCCGGTTCATCAAGCGCAATACGACAACAGGAACGCTCATGGCCAAACGCACCGCCTTATACGCGAAGCACCTCGAAGCCAACGCCAAAATGGTCGATTTCGCGGGCTGGGACATGCCCATCCATTACGGTTCCCAGATTCAGGAACACAATGCCGTCCGTGAGCAGGCCGGTATGTTCGACGTTTCCCACATGACCATCGTGGACGTCAACGGCTCCGACGCCACCGACTACCTGCAAAAGCTGCTGGCCAACGACGTGGCCCGTCTGCAGGAAAAAGGCAAGGCCCTGTACAGCGCCATGCTGAATCAGGATGGCGGCGTAATCGACGACCTGATCGTATACAAGGCCGACAACGGCTACCGTCTGGTGGTCAACTCGGCCACTCGCGCCAAGGATCTGGAGTGGATGGAACGCCATCTGCGCGGATTCGACAACCTGACCCTGACCGAGCACCCGGAACTGGCCATGATTGCCGTTCAAGGCCCGAAAGCCATGGGTCTGGTCAAGCTGGCTCGCCCGGAAAGCGCCACCGCCATCGACGGTCTGAAAGTCTTCCAGGGCCGCAGTCAGTCCAACTGGTTCTTTGCCCGCACCGGCTACACCGGTGAAGACGGTCTGGAAATCATGGTCCCAGAAGCCGAAGCGGCGGATTTCTGGCAAGACCTGTTGTCTGCAGGCGTTCAGCCTTGTGGTCTGGGTGCGCGTGACACCCTGCGCCTGGAAGCCGGTATGAACCTGTACGGCAACGATATGGACGAAACCATCAGCCCGTTGCAAGCCGCCATGGGCTGGACAGTAGCCTGGGAACCCGCTGACCGCGCCTTTATTGGCCGCGACGCGCTGGAAGCCGAAAAAGCCGCTGGCGTCGCCACCAAACTGGTGGGCCTGGTACTGGAAGGCCGTGGCGTGATGCGCTCGCACCAGAAAGTGCTGGTGGATCTTGGCAATGGCGAAGAGGGCGAAGGTGAAGTGACTTCGGGCACTTTCTCACCGACCTTGCAAAACTCCATCGCCATGGCCCGCGTGCCCAAGGCTACCGGCGACACCTGTCACGTTGATATTCGTGGCAAACAGGTGCCCGCCCGCGTGATCAAATTGCCATTCGTCCGTAACGGCAAAAAAGTATACGAATAACCGACGTTGGGCTGTGCTTCAGTCTGAATACACAAGACCTGCGACACCCACCCCAGAACCCGGTGTCGCCTTATTTTTTCGGAGAAAATTATGGCCAATGTACCTGCCGACCTGAAATACGTTGCATCTCACGAATGGATTCGCACCGAAGCCGATGGCACCGTCACCATCGGTATTACCGACTTCGCTCAGGAACAACTGGGTGACGTGGTCTTCGTTGACCTGCCAGAAGTCGATACGGAACTGGACGCCGACGCTGACTGCGCCGTGGTTGAATCGGTTAAAGCCGCTTCCGACATCTACGCTCCGATTGCTGGCAAAATCATCGCCATCAACGAAGAACTGATCGACGCGCCTGAAAAAGTCAACGAAGACCCATACGGCGAAGCCTGGTTCTTCAAGATGGAAGTGGCTGACGCCGCTGCGCTGGACTCACTGCTGGACGCCGACGGCTACGCGGCACTCTGCGAAAGCTAAGTCATACAGACCCGTGTTCTGCATCGCGCGGAAACAGGGTCTTTCTGGCGCTATTTCAGAACCTCTGACTTCATCTCAGGGGTTCTTTGCTTTACCAACCCCTCTCCCTTGTTTTTGACGCTCCACAGGTAACCCTATGACTCAAGCCCCGTCACTGCATCAACTGGAACAACGCGACAACTTTGTCGGTCGCCATATCGCCTCGGACGGTACCGGCCTGGACAACAACGAAACCGCCTCCATGCTGCACGCCGTCGGCGCTGAGACTCTGGACGCCCTGACTGCCGACATCGTCCCGGCTGACCTGCTGCGCGAGCCGTTTCTGAACATCGCCGACAGTAAAACCGAATTCGAGGCGTTGTCGTACCTGCGCTCGCTGGCCCACCGCAACAAGGTCTTCAAGAGCTACATCGGTCTGGGTTACCACGACACCATCATTCCGCCGGTCATCCTGCGCAATGTGATGGAAAATCCGGGTTGGTATACCGCCTACACGCCGTACCAACCAGAAATCGCCCAAGGCCGTCTGGAAGCACTGCTGAACTTCCAGCAAATGGTCATCGACATGACCGGCATGGAACTGGCCAACGCCTCACTGCTCGACGAAGGCACCGCTGCCGCCGAAGCCATGGCAATGGCCAAGCGTTCGGTGCGCAAGAACAAGTCCAACACCTTCTTTATTGATGAAAACTGCCTGCCTCAGACCATCGACGTGGTTGCTACTCGCGCTGAAGCCTTTGGCTGGAATGTACAGGTTGGCCCCGCCGACACTGCCGCAGACGCCGACGTTTTCGGTGCCCTGTTCCAGTATCCGGGCAAAAACGGTGACGTGCGTGACTTCACCGACATCATCGCCGCCCTGCACGACAAAAACGCACTGGCCGTGGTCGCCAGTGATCTGATGGCGCTGGTGGCACTGAAATCACCCGGCGAAATGGGCGCGGACATCGTACTGGGTAACGCTCAGCACTTCGGCGTACCAATGGGCTTTGGTGGCCCGCACGCGGCATTCTTCGCCACCCGTGACAGCTTCAAGCGTGCCATTCCGGGTCGTATTATCGGTGTTTCCATCGACGCTCAGGGCAATCCGGCATTGCGCATGGCATTGCAAACCCGTGAGCAGCACATCCGCCGTGAGAAAGCCAACTCCAACATCTGTACCGCTCAGGTGCTGCTGGCCAATCTGTCGTCTTTCTATGCCGTTTACCACGGCCCGATTGGCCTGAAGACCATCGCTGCACGCATTCACCGCCTGACCGACATTCTGGCGTCCGGCCTATCCTCCAGCGCAGGCGTTGAGGTGGTGAACGCCAACTGGTTCGATACTCTGACGCTGAAAGTCGACGACCGCAGCGCCGTTCTGGCACGTGCAGAAGCGGCAGAAATCAACCTGCGTGACGACGCCGAGCTGCTGGGCACAGACACACTGGGCGTTTCCCTGAGCGAGAAAACCACCGCCGACGACGTACAACAACTGTTCGACGTGCTGCTGGGCGAACACCACGGCCTCGATGTGTACGAGCTGGATGCCCGCGTGGTCGCTTCACTGGCCAACGAAGGCGCAGGCTCTATTCCGGCGGAACTGGCGCGTACTTCCGAGTTCCTGACGCACCCGACCTTCAACCGCTACCACACCGAGCACGAGATGCTCCGCTACATCAAGGGTCTGGAATCAAAAGATCTGGCCATGAACCACAGCATGATCACGCTGGGTTCCTGCACAATGAAGCTGAATGCCACCACCGAGATGATCCCGGTGACCTGGCCGGAATTTGCCAACATCCACCCGTTCGCCCCGGCCTCTCAGACCGAGGGTTATCAGAAGATGATCAACGAACTGGATGACTACCTCAAGACCGTTACCGGCTTCCCGGCCATCTGTATGCAGCCGAACTCCGGCGCGCAGGGTGAATACGCTGGTCTGCTGGCGATCAAGAACTACCACGAGAGCCGTGGCGAAGGGCATCGTAACGTCTGCCTGATTCCACGCTCTGCTCACGGCACCAACCCGGCATCGGCGCAAATGGCCTCCATGCGCGTGGTGGTGACCAACTGCGACGAACACGGCAACGTTGATTTCGACGACCTGAAGCAAAAGGCCGAAGAACTGAGCGACCAGCTGTCTTGCCTGATGCTGACCTACCCATCGACCCACGGCGTGTACGAAGAAGGCGTGCGTGAAATCTGCGACCTGATTCACCAGCACGGCGGTCAGGTGTATATGGACGGTGCCAACCTCAACGCTCAGGTTGGCCTGACCCAGCCGGGTCATATCGGCGCGGACGTGACCCATATGAACCTGCACAAAACCTTCGCCATCCCACACGGTGGCGGTGGCCCTGGCATGGGGCCAATTGGTGTGGCCGAGCATCTGGCTCCGTTCGTTGCCAACCACGCGGTACGCCCGATCAACAACGCCGCCAAGGGCAATGGCGCGGTATCCGCAGCGCCTTATGGCTCCGCCAGCATCCTGCCCATCAGCTGGATGTACATCACCCTGATGGGTGGCAATGGCCTGCGACTGGCGACCCAGAACGCCCTGCTGAAAGCCAACTACCTGGCCAAGCGACTGGCGGATCACTACCCGATTCTGTACACCGGCCAGAACGGTCGCGTGGCGCACGAGTGCATCGTCGACCTGCGCCCGATCAAGGCTGACACTGGCATCACCGAAGTCGATATCGCCAAGCGCCTGATGGACTACGGCTTCCACGCTCCGACCATGTCCTTCCCGGTGGCGGGCACCTTTATGATCGAGCCGACTGAATCGGAATCCAAAGCCGAAATCGACCGCTTCGCCGACGCCATGATTGCCATCAAAGGCGAGATTGACGCCGTCACCAACGGCCAGCTCGACGCCGACAACAACCCGCTGAAAAACGCCCCACACACCGCCACCGTGATTGCTGGTGACTGGGAACGTCCGTACAGCCGCCAGCTGGCGGCCTACCCGACCCAGAACCTCGGCGCTCACAAATTCTGGCCATCCGTGGGCCGTATCGACGACGTTTACGGCGACCGCAACCTGATCTGCTCCTGCCCGGCGATTGAGAACTACGAGGACTAAACGCCTCGCTTAATCACCAGAAACAACAAAGCCCGCGCTTGCGGGCTTTGTTGTTTTTTGTCTTGCTGATTCCGCCCATTACCCATCTCGTTCCCACGCTCCTGCGTGGGAATGCAGCGGATCATCAGGCTCCCACGCAGGAGCATGGGAGCCAGTGTAAATTGGCTATGTCTTCTCGTTCCCACGCTCCCGCGTGGGAATGCAACTTTCTCTTCCTTTCGATTACCGCTCGGAAACATAAAGGCTATCTGTACACTTCAGCCCCACTGGCTTTTATCAACTGGCAGCGGCCCAGCCTTCGGCTCCCACGCAGGAGCATGGGAGCCAGTGTAAATTAGCTATATCTGCTCGTTCCCACGCTCCCGCGTGGGAATGCAACGGATCATCAGGCTACCACGCAGAGCGCGGGAGTCAGTTGGAAGACTATTCACACACGTCAACCCCACCAGCTCTTATCCACCGGCAGCAGTCCATCAACACCCGTGTAGTCACGCGCACTGGAATAACGCCAGTGCTCCGGTTGCTCAATATACCCGCGTTTCACCGGATTTTGATGTATATAGTCAATCTTCTGGCGCATCATTTCCAAGCTGCTGATCCACTCCGGGTGAACACCCTCCTGCCAGAGCTGCCATGGCCTGTCTGTTTTATGTGCCAGCTTGAGTTGCTGAAACTGGTTAAGCAGCGTCACGGCCCTTTGTTGCTTCAGATACGCCAGCAACTGCCGCGCAGTAAATGATTTGAATCGGGCAATATCCCTATCAAGCTGCGGACTTTGGGCAATCAGGTGCACATGATTTTCAAGAATCACCCAGGCATGGAGCCGGAATTCCTGCTGCATCAAAAAGCGAAATGAATCCAGCAGGATTTGCACCGTCTCCGGGCGGGTAAAAACGGGAAGCCAGCCTTGTACGGTGAGCGTCATAAAATGCGGCTGGTCAGGATAGATAAAATGATAACGACTGCGACCCATCAACATTCCTTGTTTGGGTGAGAGAAGGCTCCCACGCGGAGCATGGGAACCAGACGCTCATCAGAGCGGTGAGGCTGAGCCAATCACTTCGCCTGACTGGTCTCCAGATAGGCTTTGGCTGAAATATCCGTCCACGCCCGCACTTTCTTCAGGTATTCCGCCTGAGATTCCACAATGCGTTTGGCCTGTTCATCCTTTTCGGTCAGCTCGGCAAGCAGCGCCTTGTTAGCCTCTCGCATGGCGTCCATCACGTCTTCGGGGAAGTCGCGTACTTTGATGTTCGGATTCTCTTTCAGCATTGTGTCCCACGCTTGCGCGTTGGCATCGACGGCTTGCACGTACATATCAAACGCGGCCACGCGGAAGGCGGTTTCCAGAATCACTTGTAGGTCTTTTGGTAGTGAGTCCCACTTGCGCTTGTTCACCAGAAACTGGGTTTCAGAACCCGGCTCATGCCATGCGGTGTAGTAGTACGGAGCGACTTTCTGGAAGCCCATGCGCAGGTCAAAAGCCGGGCCAACCCATTCAAGGGCGTCGATGGTGCCGCGCTCCAGTGATGTAAACAGTTCACCCGGCGGGATGTTGGTCGGGCTGGCTCCAACGCGAGCAAAAACTTCACCGGCAAATCCGGGAATACGCATTTTCAGGCCCTGAAGATCGGCCAGCGATTTGATTTCTTTCTTGAACCAGCCGCCCATCTGGATATCGGAGTTACCGCCCGGAAACGACAGCAGATTGTGCGGTGCGTACACCTCCTGCATCAGTTCCATACCACCCCCACGGTAGAACCAGGCGTACTGTTCAGTGCTCATCATCCCGAAGGGCATGGAAGAAAAGAACAGTGTATTGGGCACCTTGCCCTTCCAGTAATAGGAGCTGGAATGACCGAGATCGTACTGACCGGCCTTGACCATATCGAACACACCAAACGGCGCTTTGTGTTTGTTGGATGAGTCAATCCGAATTTCCAGACGACCGTTAGACATCTCGTTCGCCAGCCGCGCCATGTTCTTGCTGGCATCGCCCAGAATCGGCGTTCCGGTTCCCCAGGTTTCAGCCAATTTGAGTCGATACACCTTGTCGGCAGCGTTAGCCGACAGAGACACAACCGTGACCGCCGCCAGGCTGACCGCTTGCAAAAATCGCGTGATGTTCTTTTTGTTTTCCATTATTACCTCGTGCTTTTATTGGGCATATTCTGTTCAGGTCATCCTTTGTGTTACTTGCTCTGAAAATCCAGGGTCTATCAGATGGGGGCCACTGTAACGGCTGGCGTTTCGGGATGCCATTCGGTGTGTCAAAAATATGACAGGTCGGATGACAAGCGCCCGCTCAGGGTGTCACCTCCACCAATTTGCTGTAAATTCTCGCGCTGTAACCACCAGCCTGAAGGCTGATTTTTCACTCTTTCGCTACCCCGTAGCATTTGCGTCCACAGGAGCCTTTATGTCGGTGCAGAAACTCAATTATCAGGTACACGGTGAAGGCAAGCCGTTGGTAATCCTCCACGGATTGTTTGGCATGTTGCAGAACTGGGGAGCGCAGACCAAGGCGCTGGCGGATGAGTTTCAGGTGATCACCGTGGATCTGCGCGACCATGGCCGCTCACCGCACTCCACCGATCTCAGTTATCCGTTAATGGCGGCGGATGTTCGTCAATTGATTGCTGATCTGGGGCACGAGAAGGTCGATCTGCTGGGGCATTCAATGGGCGGCAAGGTCGCCATGCAGTTGGCGTGTGAGCCAGACTCCCCCATCGACAAGCTGATCGTAGCGGATATTGCGCCCGTCGCTTACGACGACCAGCACCGCACGGTATTTGCCGGGTTACAGGCCGTGGACACCAACCGCGTTCGTTCACGCCAGGAAGCCGACCATTGCATCGCCGAGCACGTGGATGACCCGTCTGTGCGCGCCTTTCTGCTGACAAACCTGTACCGTCACGAAGGCAAATTTGCCTGGCGAGCCAACGTCGATTTGCTGTTCAGCCACTACAGCGAGATACGCAAGGCACCGGCCATGGAGCAGCCGTTTGAAGGCCCAACGCTGTTTATCAAGGGAGGAAACAGCAATTACATTCTGCCGAAGTATCAGCAGGAGATTCTGACGTGGTTCCCGAACGCTGATTACAAGATCATCGCAGGCGCAGGCCATTGGCTACACGCTGAAAAGCCAGAAATGTTCACCAGCCTGGTACGCCGTTTCCTGGCCCGATAGCATCAGGCTACGGATCACAATCCGACCAAAATCCTTTGCGCTGACGCGAGTTCTGTCTGAGAATGACATCAGGGAGAACCCGTAACACTGATGTACTGTTTGCCGTGTTCAGGAATTGAGTACGCTCCCAGTGTTGTGGTAACGACAAATTAGCCATTCGTATACATTTCCACACTTGAGATTTCATATATGGAAAATAGTATGCGTTTCAGCACCCTCTAACGAGGGGCAGTTTAACTCCACTCACCCTACAGACAGATAATGGGACAATAACAATGATCAAGAAGGAAACGATGGCGCTTGGTATGGCCGGTTCGATGTTGGTTGCCTTGTACGCTGGTATCTCCGCCACTGGCGACGATGCCGCAGAAGTAACCAGTGCCGCCCCTTCCGAAGACAAGGCTGCCGTCGAAGCAACCGTATCCAAAGCCGTAGCCGCTGAAGAAAAAGCGGCACCAAAAGCAGAAAAAACTGCCGAGAAAGCCGCTGCCGAACCAGAAACGGAAGAAGTGGCCGTAGAGACCAAAGCTGCTGTTGAAGAAGAAGTGGCTGCTGACGATGCCATCACCACCAAAGAAAGCGGCAAAGCTGACAAAACCGACGCTGAACAGGGCGGTGTTGCCAATTCCGTTATTGAAGCCCAGCGTGCCGTTCTGGCGATCAACACCAAGGGCAAGGGCTATGGCCCTCAGGCTCCACGTGACATCGACAGTGCAACCGGCACCAACCAGCACGAATTCGCGCCAGCACCGGATTACACACGCATGAACCTGTGTAACATCCACTTCCATGAAGGTGCCGAGCACAAAGGCGGCGAGTTCACCAAATACGCTGGTAACGGCGACGGCAAAGGCCACGGTTCCGGCTACCTGTACTCCGGCGAGCTGACCGCAGAGCAGAGCGCACCTCTGGAAGAAGAAGTGTGTAAGGGCAAATACGGCGGCCTGCAGTCTGGCGACACCATTGAGTTGCACTACGTACACTCCATGGCTCCAGTCAAGCCAGGTTCCGGTCTGGGTTCCTGCCTGTCCGACAGCATGATGAACCCACAACTGCGCGTTGAAACTCAGGTTTATGTCCTGACCAACGACAAGAAGGGTCTGAACTTCGCCGAGCTGACTCACTTCGAGTACACCGATGGTCTGTATCAGGCTGTCAACATCCCGAACAACACTGGCGAGCCAGTGGTTTACGCAGGTTCCACCACGGGCCCAGGCTACAACGAGAAAGCGTCCCCGTTGCTGGTTACCTGGTCAGTGCGCCCGGAAGTTGCGTTTGTGAACATCGAGACAATTGGTCAATGGTGTAACAGCAACAACGCCTTCAAGGAAGACCACGCTCACGGCGTTCGTAACCTGGTGATCAACCCTGAGCTGCTGTCTCCTATCAAGTAAGTTCTGACACCACTCAACAGCCGGATGATGCTTTACAGAGCCGCATCCGGCCTGTTTCCCCTCCCCAAATTCAGTACTCAAGCACCATAGTGATCCGCCTGAAAACCGCTACACTCGAAAGAAACAACAAGATCAAGGTGGGGTTTTATGCTGAGACACACAGGAATATCCATTCTGATTTTCTCATCGGCGCTGGTGGCCACCACCGCATCAGCCGACGTTTTAAACGGTCACAAACAGATTTTTCTGATCGACAAAAAGCAGCACGAAATTCTCATTGGCTCTATTACTTTCACGCCCTCGGATGGGCCAGTTCAGTATTCCCTGCACATGGCACACGAACACTTCAAGGATTTCTTTCTCTCGATGAAGGAAATGAAGTGCCTCGAAGGCCCCGAGCTGATGTGTCATCTGGCCTACCCTTATCAGCAGCCCAACACCGTCACAAAAGATGACCTGAGCTGGCTATCTCATGACCTGCTGTTTATGTTCAAGAAGAAAAGCGAGTTTGGTGCCAATTTCTGGAATGGCATCTATTACGACATGCGGGTGGAGGGTGATGTGATTCGTGGTGAAGCCCAGGCCGTTGACCTGAATTTGCTGGCCTCACCACCGGATGATCTGACGGTTCCGCCCGTCAATGAAGCCGAGCGAGACGAGATCGACCCAACGTTGCGCTGGCTACCGAATCTGGTGATTCGCTAGCCTGCATTTTCTAGAGTGGCTGACCATTCAGCATCATCTGGCCATTTTTCAGTTTGAAAGACAGCGGCTGACCACTTTGCAGCAACCCCATCAGCATCGGGTGCATCGGCCCGATCATCATTGCCGCTTGCGGGCCAAATGAGGTGTCCAGACTGGCGTCCACTGCCGACATCAACACCTGTTGATCCGGTTCAGACTGGCTGGCGATCAGCCCTGAAAAATATTTCTCCGGCAATCTGTCGGCTTGCAAAGTCACCTTGCCACTGGCGTCCACAAAGCGCTGGCCGTTCATATCGAACTGCATTTGCTCAATCTGAAGATACGGTGACGGAGCAACCAGAGCATCAACATGTTCCTGCAAGTACGACGTCAGATCCGCCATCAGCGCATCCGGGTCAGCGCTTTGATCAATCTGTTCGGCTTTTTGAATGACTTCTTTCAGAATGGCACCATCCACGCCTCCGGTACTCGCCTTGAGGCTCACATCCGACACCGCGCCCATCATGCTGGTGGCAGAGGCCAGCGTCAGTTCCAGTGAACCCGATGCTTCCTCACCCACATCCGACGACATGTTCAGCGCCGCTTTCTCCAGATTGAAGCGACTCACCAGCCCCTTCCCCTGGTTGTCGATTTTATCGACACTGACGGTCATACTGCCTTTCACCACCGACTGACTGCCCTGATACGCCTGTGCCAGACGAATATTCTCAACGTGGGTTTTGCCGTTGGGGTGAGTGATGTCCAACGCTGGAATCAGCGCATCGGTGGTGTAGTCGCCAAACAGGCTACCGTCTTCAAAGCCCTTGGTGATTACATCAATCGGAAATGCTGACATGGTTACGACCACGCCCTTGTCACCCGTGCCGTTCACGGCCGGTATCAGCATTTGTCCTTGGCTGCCCTGGGTATCGGCCGTACCAACAAAACGAATAGCCTGTCCCTGGAACAACTCGTCATTCAGAGAGAATGTCTCATCGCCCTTCACCGTCAGCTCCGGCATTACAAATTCATAAGCGATGCCACTGATCACGTTGTGATCAATGCGGTAATCCACCTGTATTTCCACCAGAGCATCTGGAAATTCTGACTGAACCACCAGCGTGCCGTTGCTATTGAGGTAGCCATGGTTTTGCTCACGCGGCTCAACCGTCACCGGCACACCCAGTTGTTTTGACCAGCGCTGACTGTTCGTTGCCGCCGTCAGCTCCTGTTCAACGTGCTGATTGAGCGTGTGCTGCGCGTACGCAGCGCCACCCGCCGCCAGGGCCACACCGGCACCGATGATCAGTGTTTTGTTCATATGCTTTCACCTTCCTTTGGAATGAATACACAGACGGGAACCTTTGAATGCACTTATGGGTGCACTTCCAGTCTGTTACAAGAGCACCGGATGGTCGCAGCCTTTGGCCATTGTGTCCAATCAGCGACGGCTTATTCCGTTTTGTTCTACACTAGTCCACCTTCCCCACCGTTCAGGAACGATTTATGAAGTACATCCCGACCGCCCTGTTACTCACCGCCTTGCTCAGCGCGCCCACCATGGCCAACAAGCTGGAATCCTACGTTGAAGACGCCAGGGAAAAAGTCAGCGATGTGGCTGGCGACGTGTCCGAGTGGAGCAAGGACAAGGCTGAAGATGCCGCCGAATGGAGCAAAGATGCCTTAAAGGATGCATCCGATGTCAGCAAGGAAACGCTCAAGGATGCCGCCGAATGGAGCAAGGACAAGGCCGAGGTTGCCGTTGACTGGAGTAAAGACAAAGCCGGTGATGCCAAGGAATGGGCTGAAGAAAACATCGTCGATGACAAGCCCTGGTGGAAATTCTGGGAATAAACCCACACCTTGACCTGCCTCCTCGCTGTGATACCGTGCGCGGCTTTTTTGCGGCGAGACAGAAACACTCATGATCTGCGGATTCGACTACGGCACCTCCAATTGTGCCATTGGCACCCTGGTACAAGACACAGTACAACTGGCAACCGTCGATCAGGATGAACACGGTCAGGGCAAAGCCTTTATGCCGTCCGCGCTCTACGCCCTCGGGCGCGAACTGATTTGTGAACAGGTCGGTCGGTCGCTCCCTCCCGGCTCCCAACGAGACGACTTTGTAGAGCAACGTCGCGGCCCGCTGCAACTGGCTCAACGGGTACGCCGGGAATTGGACATCGCCCCGGACGAGCAGTCCATGTTCGTCGGCCACCACGCCTTTCAGCACTACTTCGACGACCCGGAAGAAGGCTATTTCGTCAAGTCACCCAAGTCGTTTCTGGGAGCCAGCGGCCTGAGACCCGAATTCGTCCACTTCTTTGAAGACATCGTCACCGCCATGATGCAGACGGTCAAACAGCGCGCCGAAGCGTCGCTGGGCCATGCACTGACCCACACGGTGATTGGCCGACCGGTCAATTTTCAGGGCATGGATGCCGAACACAGCAACCGTCAGGCGCTGGCAATTCTGACCACGGCGGCACAGCGCAGCGGTTTCAAACACATCGAATTCCTCTACGAGCCCATCGCCGCTGGACTCGGATTTGAACGTCACCTGAGCGACAACCAGACCGTATTGGTAGTGGATATTGGCGGCGGCACCAGTGACTGCGCCATGGTGCGCATGGGGCCGGATCATCGCGGCAAGACCGACCGCAGCGCCGATTTCCTTGGCCATACCGGTGAACGGATTGGCGGTAACGACCTCGACATTCAACTGGCGGGCAAACAACTGATGCCGCTGTTTGGCATGGATGCACCGCTGAAAAGCGGCAAACCCATGGGTACCCAGACTTTTCTGGATGCCGTGCGCACCAACGACGTCAGCGCCCTGACCCGCTTCAGCAGCCTCGAAACCACCCTGTATCTGGAACAACTGCAACGTGACTGCCTGCAGCCGGAACGCATCGCTCGCTTGCTGAAACTGCAGAAAAACCGCCAGAACCAGCAACTGGTGCGCCAGGCCGAGCAAGCCAAGATTGCCCTTTCAGACGACGACACAACCCGCGTTTTACTGGATTACGTTGAGCAAGGGCTGAGCACCGAGATCAACCGGGAAGGCTTTCAGAATGCTATTGAACGACCGCTAGAGCGCATCACACGGCTGATGCAGGAAGCCATTAATCAGGCAGGCAGTCGCCCGGACGCTATTTTTATTACCGGTGGCAGTGCCCGTTCCCCCATGCTGCGTCAGGCCATTGCACAAACGCTGGGCGAGATTCCCGTGCTGGATGGCGACCACTTCGGTAGCGTGGTGTCTGGCCTGACCGAATGGGCGGATATTGTGCATCGCTGATCACGATGTCTTCAGCAAATGCGCGATCGACAACCCACCCGGCACATCGGCAAACTGCTCCAGAGGTCGCGGTTTGCCACCCAGATAGCCCTGCACCATGTCACAGCCCAATTGCCGCAGTATGTCCAGCTGATCCGGGGTTTCGACCCCCTCGGCAATCACTTTCATATTCAGGGCATGGGCCATGTTAATGGTGGCCTCAACGATCAGGCGATCGTTCGGGTCTTTGTTCATATCACGGATAAACTGGCAGTCAATCTTCAGGCTGGAGGCATGCAACTGCCGCAGTGAGACCAGCGATGAATAGCCGGTGCCAAAATCGTCGATGGCAATTCTTAAACCGTGCTGACGGGCCTGCTCCAGCAGTGCTTTAACGTCTTCCTTGACGTCCGAGTACGCCGTCTCGGTAATTTCGATTTCAAACACACCCAGACCCAGACCGGACTGACGCAAGCAATCCAGCAGCTCGGCCACGTGATCCGGGTCTTTTAATTGCATTCTGGAGACGTTGAGAGACAAGGGGGCGAACGGCACATTCAGACTGGAGAACAAGCGCGCATGCCGACACGCCTCTTGCGCAACCCAGAGGCCCAGATCCCGAATCAGCCCACGCTGCTCCGCAATGGGAATAAATTCACTCGGGCTGATACACCCCAGCGTCGAAGACGTCCAGCGCATCAGCAGTTCGTAGCCAGACAACTGTCCACACGGCAAATGAAACTTGGGCTGGACATGCATTTGCAGTTCGTTGCGAGACAAAGCCAGCGCTAACTGGCGTGCGATTTCCGCTTCGTAGCGGACTTTCTCGGCCATTGCACGCTCGTAAAACGCCACATTTCCCCGACCGCGCGCTTTTGCCTGATACAAGGCCATGTCCGCCCGTGACAGCATCACATCCGGGGACACATCAGTGCCATCGAACACGTACACGCCCATACTGGTGCCGGTCATGATTTCCCGAAAGTCGATCAATACCGGCTGACTGATCGCGGCGACCAGACGCTCACACAACGGCGCAATTTCAGACGCGTCCTCCACATCCGACATGATAATGACAAACTCATCACCGCCCAGGCGCGCCACCATATCTTGTGCCCGAATGGCCCCTGTCAAACGCAAGGCAACCTGCTGCAGCAATTTGTCACCCGTGGGGTGGCCCTGCGTGTCATTCACGTCTTTGAAGTGATCCAGATCGAGAATCAGCAAAGCAAACTGGCTGCCCGCCATCAGGGCGCGACCACGCTCCTGTTCCAGCGTTTCCAGAAATCGGCGGCGATTGGGTAAACCGGTCAGCGGATCATTATAAGCCAGCTCCCGGATTTGCTGTTCTGCAGCCTGGCGTTCGGAGATATCGTGAAAAATCACCACAGCACCCGTCAGCTCATCGTCACGCACGATGGGCGTACTCCAGTACTCGACCGGAAAATAGCTGCCATCTTTACGCCAGAGCACTTCATCTTCCACGTGATACGACTGCCCAACCACAGCGGCTCGGCCCATGCGACAATCGCTCCGCGCCAGGGGCCGACCACACGCACTGGCGTAGTGAATCAATTCATGATTGCACCGCCCGACCATTTCAGATACGCTATAACCCAGCATGCGCGCGGCGGCTGGATTCACGAACGTCATCACGCCCTGGGTATCCAACCCAAAAATACCTTCGTTGGAAAACTCCAGCAGCAAGCGGGATTGCTCTTCCGCCTTGTTGAGTGCCTGCTCGGTTTCCAGCCGTTCAGTGATGTCATCCACAATCCAGATCACACCCTTGCTCAAGTCCGCTGGACGGTTCTCATCCATCGCCCGTCCCGACAAACTGACCCACACCCGGCTACCATCCTGGCGTGACAGCGGGTATTCAACCTGAAACAGATCCTGGTAGGCCAACTGGCGATAGTACTGCTGACCGAATGTCTGAAAATGCACTTCATCAATGTGCAACTGCCGCATGCTGATCTGGGCCATGTCGGCTGCCGATGCAAAACCGAAAATATCCGCCAGACGCTGATTACCCTGTTCAAATACCCTGTCGCCCTTCAGCATCATGATGCCGACATTGGCATTTTGAAAAATAGCGTTTAGCTGCGATTCACGCTGGTGCATTCGGTGCAGCATGGCCTTGCGATCATCAATGTTCTGAATCATTCCGACCAGAAATTGCTGACCGTCGTAATCCACGCGAGAAACCGACACCTCCGCGCATTCGCAGTAATCACGGGCGAAGCACTGGCTTTCAAAGCTGACTTGCTCAACACCGTCTTTCATTCGTTGCAGGGCTGTCAGATTGTCACGGGCAAAACGGGCATTCAGCGCGTGCAGGGAAATAACGTCTTTATTGGTTTGCCCGAGCAAATGTCGGGCGCTGTGGTTGGCGTATATCAGATTTAACGACGCATCAGCTACTAATACGTACAGTGGGTCGGGCGATATATTGACAATCGCATTCAGAAAACCCAATTCCTTTTCAGCTTCAATTCTGGAGGTCACATCCACCAGATAACCGTGGTAATGCGTGATCAAACCGCTGTCATTGCGAATGCAGGTGGTCTGATCCAAGACACTGATCCAGGTGCCAAACCGGGTTTTCAACCGATACGGCAAATGCACAAAAACGGACGACTGATCCTGTCCCCCCACTTCTTCCGCCACCCGATCCAGATCATCCGGGTGAATCAGGTCAACGTAATCATGCCGTCCACACACAAAATCATCCGCCGAATACCCCAGCCGCTCAAGCACGTTGGCCGACACATATTCCACCGGCCAGCCTTCGGCGTTGCGCCACTTGAACAGCATTACCGGGCCGTCCACAAACAGATCCCGCTCCTGCTTCAGGTTGGCTTCAGTCAACTTCAGATCAGTAATATCCGAGTGGGTGCCGATCACTCGCAACGGTTTTCCGTGCTCGTCCCACTCGACCACCCGGCCACGATCATTGACCCAGATCCAGGAACCGTCGCGGTGACGCAAGCGATGCTGGCAACTGTAATGATCGATTTTGCCATCCAGATGCTGCTGCAAGGTATGCAGGACGCGCTTCTTGTCCGCCGGATGAATGCGATGCTCCCAGCTACTGACGTCCGGGGCAATTTCCTGCAACGAATAGCCCAACATATCGGCCCAGTGATCATTCAGAATCACCTGACCCGTGCGGGTGTTCCAGTCCCAGGTACCAATGGCGGAGTTATTGAGGGAAAACCGCAGGCGTTTGTATTCTTCCCGCAGCACGGACTCGGTGCAGCCCAATACAGGTTCAACGCTCAGTGCAAGAGCCTGGCTGCGCTCCCCAAGACGCTGAATAAAGGTGACTTCCATGCTTTTCTTTTGATCGCCGACCGTGAACAGAAAGTAATCGCTGGCACCCGGTGTTGCCTGACGCAAAAACCGCAAGAGCGAGTGGCTTTCAGGTGCAGACATGTAACGTTGCAAGTCACCATGGTCGTCTTTTGCCGCATTCGCCCACTGTTGCCAATGGCTATTGGCGTACGTGACTTGTTCGCTGGCGGTATCCACCACCACGATTGGCACGGCCATCAACTCGTACAAAAAGCAAAGACCTCGAGTCAGCACATGTTTCTCCCGCCTGATACAGACACTCGGATGTCTGGGGCTTTCTGTTATTCGATATTCTGTTGTTCGGTATAAAGACGACACCGGATATAGCCACTATCCCAGTGTGCGGGCCAATCATATAGTAGACAAAAAGCGATGCAATCCCGCGCTATTGCTATCTTTCCAGTGACAATTCTATTGATAACCGTTGCTCTAGAGGACGCTCTCGTTTCCATCGAATCTCACTCTCGTTCTCACGCAACTACGCAACTACGCACCTACGCACCTACGCAACTACGCAACTACGCAACTACGCAACTACGCGACTACGGTGGAGCCAGATCAGCCCAAGCCTGCACCATAAAACAGCCCAAGCACCACAAATGCGCCAGAATATGGCACACACCTGTTCTATTTCTGCTCCAAAAACCCGATTTCCCTATCTTTTACCGGGATTTTCAAATCTGGCACGTATCTCGCTTTAACCAAACCATCCAATGATTAACGGCGATCATTTGGCATCCAACAACGGCGTTTGCACTTCTGGCTTCTCAACACGAGCGGTCGGTCGGGCAAGTGCCGTTTTTGGTTTTTGGGCCATCCACAGCGTTGTGACGATCACCTCAATATTTTTTAAACCCGGACATGTCCGGTTCAGGCTCCGACCCTTACCCAAAAAGGAAATCATTATGTCCTATCTCGCTCCTGCCGAGTTCGTCACCAAAATGGTTGACGCTGGTGAAGAAAAGATTCACATGTCCACACGCGACACCGTGATCCGGGCTTTTATGGCCGGTGCCATTCTGGCGCTGGCGGCGGTATTTGCGATTACCGTCGCTACCAAGACCGGGTCGTTACTGGTCGGCTCCATTCTGTTCCCGGTTGGTTTTATCATGCTGTATCTGATGAAGTTTGACCTGCTGACCGGTGTGTTCACTCTGGTGCCACTGGCGCTGCTCGATAAGCGCCCAGGCGTCAATATGCAGCAACTGCTGCGTAACTGGGGGCTGGTTTTCATTGGCAATTTCGCCGGAGCGCTGACCGTCGCCTTTATGATGTCGTTTATTCTGACCTACGGTTACAACACCGACGGCGGTGCCATTGCCGCAAAAGTAGCCAGCATCGGTGAATCTCGCACACTGGGCTATGCCTCACACGGAGCCGACGGCTGGTTCACTATTTTCATTCGCGGCATGCTGTGTAACTGGATGGTCTCCATGGGCGTGGTGGGCGCGATGATTTCCACCTCGGCCACCGGCAAGATGGCCGCCATGTGGATGCCGATCATGCTGTTTTTCTTTATGGGCTTCGAGCACTCCATCGTGAACATGTTCCTGTTCCCGTTCTCCATGATCATGGGCGGTGAATTCACCTTTATGGAATACGTTGTCTGGAACGAGCTGCCGACTGCGCTGGGTAATCTGGTGGGTGGTTTCTGTCTGGTCGGTCTGCCACTGTACATGACCCACGTTCGCACCAAGGCCAAAGCCAAGGCGACGCTGGACACCACCACAGGCACAACTCGCACCGCATAACCGGTTTTAGCCTTGCCCTGCCTGGCAGCAGAAGTTTTTGAGAGGGGCTTCTGGAACAGGATGTCAGGCAGGGAGTCACAAGGCTCCCTTCCCCCTTTTTTTGTGCTTTGAGACTCCCGGATAATAACCATGAACACTCGGCTTACCATCACTATTGGCCAGTATTCTGATGCCGGTCTCAAGCCCGTCAATCAGGACTGTTACGGCCTGATCGAACCCGACACCTCACAGCAACACCTCAAAGGCATTTGCGCCGCCGTGGCCGATGGCATCAGCAGCAGTGATGTCAGCCATCAAGCCAGCGAAACTGCTATCCATACTCTGCTCGACGATTATTACGCCAGCCCGGAAACCTGGACCGTGCAGCGCGCAGGTTGCGGCATTATTCAGGCCATCAACGCCTGGCTCTACTCCCAGTCACGACGCAGCGAACACCGTTACGACCTGAACAAGGGTTATGTCTGCACCCTCAGCGCCCTGATTCTGCGTGAACGCACCGCGCATCTGTTTCACGTTGGTGACAGCCGCATTTATCGGCTGCGACAGGGCGGTCTGGAGCAACTGACCAACGACCATCGTATCTGGGAATCCTCAGAGAAAAGCTACCTCGCCCGCGCACTGGGCATGGCCGATCACATTGAGGTTGATTATCGTGCTGTCGCTATCGAGCCAGACGATGTATTCCTGCTTGCCACCGACGGCATTTTTGAATTTATCAGCCCGGAAGCTATTTGCTCCGAGCTGGCACGCAACCGCGACAACCTGGCATTGGCTGCCCAGCACATTGCCGAACAGGCGCTGGCGCTGGGCAGTGACGACAATCTCACCCTGCAACTGATCCGGGTGATGCAATTGCCTTCCGGGCACGACCGCACACTGGTGCCAGAAGCTCGCGTGCTGCCATTGCCTCCTGCGCTGGAAGCCGGAATGCAGTGCGACGGCTACCGCATTCTGCGCAATATTCACACGTCCAGCCGCAGCCACGTTTTTCTGGCTGAAGACATCCACAGCCACCAGCGAGTGGCGCTGAAAGTCCCCTCGGTGGAGCATCAGCACGATCAGGACTACCTCGACCGCCTGATGATGGAAGAATGGATCGCCAAGCGGCTGCACAGCCCTCATATCATTCAGGCGCACCCGCATGATCAGCCTCGTACCTGCCTGTACACCGCCACTGAATATCGTGAAGGACAAACCCTGAGCCAGTGGATCAACGACCACCCGGCACCGACACTGGAACAGGTGCGTGACATCATTGAGCAGGTCGCCCGTGGCTTGCGTGCTTTCCATCGTCAGGAAATGCTGCATCAGGACATTAAGCCCGACAATCTGCTGATCGACGCTCAGGGCACCGTGATCATCATCGACTTCGGCTCTACCTGCATCACCGGGCTGGAAGACATTCCCCTGCAGAGTCCACAAACACTGCCGGGTACGGCCCTGTATATGGCCCCGGAATATTTTCTTGGTCTGGGAGGCAGTCCGGCGTCGGATCAATATTCGCTGGGGGTACTGGCCTATCACCTGCTGACCGGCACCTTCCCCTACGGCACCGCGGTGGCTCAATGCCAGTCCGCCGCCGCGCAACGACGGCTGCGCTATCGCAGCATTCTGATTGATGAAGAAACCGAGGTGCCTGCCTGGGTCGATCACGCCATTCACAAAGCGACTCGAATCGAACCTCACAAGCGCTATCAGGATGTGTTTGAGTTTGTTCACGACCTGCGCCATCCAAACCCGCATTTCCTGCGTCAAAGCCGACCACCGCTGATCGAGCGCAACCCGGTGGTGTTCTGGCAAACCATGGCGGCCATCGAACTGATCATCATCCTGATACTGTGCCAACACATGCTAACCGGGCCGACCTGACAAGTGGCTCGTTACCCCGTACTATGTGCGGCTCGTCATTTTTTGATTTGTTGTCCAGGAGTTATCGCATGTCTGAGTCCACTATTCGCCTGACGGAGTACAGTCACGGAGCCGGTTGTGGTTGCAAGATTTCTCCCAAAGTACTGGATCAGATTCTGCCCAGCCAACTGGAGCTGCCCCAATTCCCCAACTTGCTGGTTGGAAACAGCACCAAGGACGATGCCGCCGCCTATCAGATCGAGGGCGACAACGTGGTGCTCAGCACGACAGACTTCTTTATGCCGATTGTCGATGACCCATTCGATTTTGGCCGCATCGCCGCCACCAACGCCATCAGCGATATTTTTGCCATGGGTGGCAAGCCACTGATGGCCATCGCCATTCTTGGCTGGCCCATTGACAAACTGTCACCGGAGGTTGCCCAAAAGGTGATCGACGGCGGCCGTCAAGCCTGCGCCGAAGCCGGTATTCCGCTGGCAGGCGGCCACAGTATTGACGCCCCCGAGCCGATTTTCGGGCTGGCCGTCACAGGCCTGACGCACCGCGAGCGCCTGAAGCAGAACAATCAGGCTCAGGCCGGTGACTTGCTGTATCTCACCAAACCACTCGGCATTGGCATCCTGACCACCGCCCAGAAACAGAAAAAATTGCTGTCTGAACACACTCATCTGGCCCGCGATGTGATGTGCGAAATGAACACCGTCGGTGCCGATGTGTCCGCACTGACCGAAGTTCATGCCATCACCGACGTGACCGGTTTTGGCCTGATGGGCCACCTGTTGGAAGTCTGCGAAGGCAGCAACCTCAACGCCACGCTGGAACTGGGCCGCATTCCGGTGATCCCGGAAGCCCGCGACTATCTGGTTCAGGGCTGCATTCCCGGCGGCACCTTGCGCAATCAGGACAGCTACGGCGACAAACTCGGCGACATGCCTGACGACATTTGCAACCTGCTGTGCGACCCACAAACCAGCGGCGGCTTGCTGATTGCGGTGTCACCGGAACAATCACCAGCACTCGAAGCGCTGCTGCGCCAGGCCAGTGTTTGCCATCAGGCCATCGGCCTGCTTGACCATCCGGCACCCAACGGCGAGCCACGCATTCAGGTCGCCGGGGAACTGCTATGAGCACCCAGCGCCCGGACGCCCGTGAGTTTCTGGACATATTCCTCAACGACGCGCCCATGATCGACACACGGGCACCGGTTGAATTCGAAAAAGGTGCCTTCCCTACCAGCATCAGCCTGCCACTGATGACCAACGACGAGCGCACACTCGTCGGCACCTGCTACAAACAGCAAGGTCAGGACAAAGCCATCACACTCGGCCACGAACTGGTCAGCGGCGACATCAAGGAACAACGCGTCAACGCCTGGCTTGGTTTTGCCGAACAGTACCCTCAAGGCTATTTGTATTGCTGGCGTGGCGGCCTGCGCAGCCAAATCTGCCAACAATGGATGCGCGATGCAGACTGCGATTACCCGCGCATTACCGGCGGCTACAAAGCCATGCGTACCTGGATTCTGGAACAGTTCGAGCGCCAGTGCCGCGAGCTACCGATGGTGACGCTGGCGGGAAAAACCGGCTGTGACAAAACCGGCTTGCTGCTGCAACTGCCGAATCAGGTTGACCTGGAAGGGCTGGCCAACCACCTTGGCTCTTCCTTTGGAAGACGTCCCTCCGGCCAACCGACCCAGCTCAACTTTGAAAATGCGCTGGCCGTCGCCATGCTCAAAGCCGAACACACCGAGGCCATGCAATCTGGCTTGCCACTGGTACTGGAAGACGAAAGCCTGCTGATTGGGCGCTGCTCCCTGCCACTGACGCTGCGGCATGCCATGGATAAAGCACCGCTGGTGGTACTGGAAGCCAGCATCGAAGAACGCGTTGAACACACCTACCGCAACTACATTCTGCGCAAGCTTTCTGAATGGCAATCTACCGTTGGCGAAGAAACGGCCTTCGACCGCTTCGCAGAAGACCTGACCGACTCACTGCACCGGGTGCGCCGTCGCCTAGGTGGCGTGCGTTACAAGGAGTTGGGCAAAGATCTGACTCAGGCATTGGAGGCCCACAAAAACGGCGAGCCAGATGCTCACCGAGGCTGGATTTCAGCACTACTGACCGACTACTACGACCCGATGTACGAGTATCAACTCAGCAAACGCGAAGACAAGATTGTGTTTCGGGGAAATCGGGCCGAAGTACGTGAGTTTTTATCGACTCGCCCGGAGTGATGGGCTGGCAGAAAGCCAGCATTGATACGGATGAGCGGCGTGGTGCTACGCTGGTTGATGCTTAGCCACAGCAACTAGCAAAATTGGTATTTTTTGTACAAAAACATGAAAAAGTGGCAGATTTGACAGGCCTCCGTTAGCCATTTAATCCATTTCCAGCCAACCACGCTCCATAAGATGTAGAAAATGCACTTGGAATTGATCCAATTGCTGACTCAGCAGAAACATTTACTACTATAACTGCTGAACCACCAATAACACCCAATGCTCTTTTCAATAACTTTCTTTTATCATGAATCTTCTTGACTCTACAAATGTCAAGCTGAAGACTCACTATTTTCTCATGCATTTTATACGCAGACATTCTTTCCCTACCAACAAAGTCTTTCCGAAAAACACTCTTTAGCATTTCATCTATATCATTAAACAAATAGTCCACTACTTTTCTATCCATTCCAGCCTCAACCATAAGATCAATATCCGGCCCAACAAACTCACCCATAAAATCACCAAATTGCTCATAAATCTCATTAGGTGCTTGATTGTATCCATCGACAATGTGTTTAATAGACTTCGAATCATTGGCCAAATCCCTGAGAGCATCACAAGCCACAGAGAAAAAATCATTGATTCCGTCTGGATCATATTTGAGACTCGAACCATCAACATACCTTATAGAAGATCTCAATCTATTAGAAGCATGTATCAAATATCTATTACTCATCAGACTCCCTCATAGCCTCATATTAAAATGGTCAACACCTTCTAGTGCAAAGCCTCTAACATCCCACAAAGGCCATACAACAGGAGGACGTAAAAAAAATTCATCAGCCTGTCAAATCATTTCACTCATTGAATGTCCATGTAATGCCGCTTTGCGGAAGCATCCACTCATTATAGGTAATGCCATAGTACCCTCTCTGGTTAGTAATGGTTGCCTCATCACGTACTTCAAGTAGCGGAAGTGTATCTATATTCAGGGTTATTGGATAAGAAATAGAGACTTTGAAGCCTCTTGTCGGATGCGACATCTGCCACGATTGTAACTTTGATTTCTTAATTGAGTAGTGTTGCTCGATTTCAACTTTGAGATTATCAAATTTAAGGTTTTCTGGAATATCAACCTTCAACGGCACTTCACCTTCCAGAAATTTATTTAGTTCTTCTTCATCAAATACTTTCTTTTCCTGTTCATTTCCAGACCCAAGAGTTACACATAAATAAACCCATGATAAAAACTCACCTTTTTCGGGCTTTACTTGGACAAACTCCTGAATCTGGCCATTCATTTCTCGGCATCGATATGAGATTTTATCTTTAACATCAAGGTCGTTGTTATCATTTTCAGTGAACGACATTTCAGCGCTAACATTCTCTCTATAAGGCTGTACAATGTAACCATGAAGATACTTGTTAAAATAATCAAGAAACCCGCCCTCCTTCTCGACATCACTCGTATCAAAAATATGACGCTGAATTGATAAAAAGAGATTCTTCAACCTATCTTTCGACAAACGCTTAAGGTAATCATCTTCAAGTATTATCTCTGACAACCTATTTCCAAAATAATCTCTTGTAGACTTCCATTCAAGAATAACCCCAAAGATACCCGCCATAATAATCGCACAACCCAAAGCTTGAGCAAATAACTTTATATTCTCAACCAAGGGCTTTCCATCATGGTAAGACCCCCACATCAGGACAATTATGCCGACCAGAACAATGACAATACCTATGGTGATATTACTCTTATTACTCATTATCACTCCAAATCCTGAGATAGAATTAATAGATTGTTTTTTGCATGCATTTTTCTCAATAGTTCATACTATTACGAAATAGATTAAAGCATCTGGCTTTCATATGTGAATTCTCAATTATTGAATGAGCTTTCACCGAATAAAGAACCACGAACAGCTAGTTATACACACCTTTAAGATTCACACAATACGCAATAAAGACGATTTTGTCGCCAAGCACCTCAAGGTTCAAAGCTGTACTTTATCAAGTGTTGAAAACCGAGCTACCGGGTTGAAGTGCGCGAGTTTTTATCGACTCGCCCGGAGTGATGGGCTGGACTAAGTTGCTACACTCGTAGACTGCTGCCGATTCTATAGAAAGGAACACAGTCATGGCAAAAACGCTTAACCAAGCGACTCTGGAACAAGCAGCGCAAAAGGCAAAACTTGCTGAAATAATAAAAGCCAACCCGGACTTGCCTTATGAGTTTGTCAAACGAGCCTTGATTGCAAAGGCAGAGAAAGATGCTGGCAAATTAGAGACTTACGACTTTGACTAAAATGCTCACGCACTGAACATCGATAAATCTGGCCCTGCGCACACGCTGTCCTTGCGCTACTATTCATTCCTTGACGCACAGGTACATTCGGAAGGTTTCATGGATGCCATTAGCCACACCACCGCCAAAGCCAATTTGGCCAGTATCATGACGAGTGTCTGCGATGATCACGTTCCTGTCGCCATCACACGTGAAGGTGAAGCTCCGGTAGTGATGATTTCATTGGCGGACTACAACGCCATGCAAGAGACTATGTACCTGCTAGGGACTCCGGCCAATGCCCGCGAGCTTTTGGAATCTATTGCAGAGCTTGAGTCAGGAAATGGTACGAAAAACTACGCATCCACACCAAAAATCGATAAATCCAGCACCTGAGGCTCACCGAGCCAATAGGCATAGTCGGTATGATCTTTCAGGTGGTCACCCGTCAGGCCATGCACCAGAACCGTCAGGCCCTGCCGATGTTGATCCAACCAAGGGATGTAGTGCTCAAAGTCACTGGCGCTGAACACCACCTGAACACTCCAGCAGGAATGCGGCCCAACCGGCTTTTCATGAAAGCGACCCACAGTCAGGCCAAATTGGCTGACCGTTTGTTCGATCAACCAGCGGGCATGAACGCGGCTGTTCTGGTCGAAGTAGATATGAGCGTGATAGGCATCGTGACGATTCACGGGGCGGGATATGAGGTTCATCGGTCGGTACATGTAGCTATCAGTGCCTTGTAACTGGCGGGCGTACAGTGTACTGCGAATAACAGTAAAAAGGCCCGCCTTCAGACGAAGACGGGCAAAGCGCCTCAGAAGCCCTGACGCATAGAGAACAGCAGAATATGGGCGTTGCCCAGATCTTTTTGAGTGCCATTGACATCGGACTTGCCGTAGTCAACGCGTTCAAATTCAAAGCGGACGTGACGGCTGTCAGTCACCTGATACATCAACTGGCCGTAGATATTGCTGTCGAGCTGGCGCTGGGTATCGTCTTCATCTTCACCGGTCGCCGCACCCACGTGCAGGTTCAGCTTGTCGTTGATCTGGTACTGAACCGACGCTTCCACGGCGGAGCGCAGGCTGTCTTTGCCGGTGTCACGGTCGATCTGGCGATACGCGAAGCCGAAGTCCAGCACGTCGGTTGCCTGGAACTTGCCACCAAAGCCGATCAGTGATGGCGCGGTCAAATCAACGTTTTCAGCCTTGGCAATGTCCGACTCTTTCACCAGACTTTTCACCAATACCGCGTTCAAGGTCAGCGCACCAAAGCTGGCTGCAGTGCCCACGGTAACGCCGGTAATGCCGCTGTCGTTGTACAAACCGTCGTCGTTGCCACGGCTGTCATCCGCCACATTCAAAGCCACGGTCGCGGTGAATGGGCTGGCACTGTACGGGCCGCTGCCGTAGGTGTAGGAGATCACGCTGTCATTACGGAAACCGTAAGCCTGAGAGCCGAGCAACTGGTCGGTGGTGTAAAAATAGGAACCGTGACCATGGGATTCACTGCGATGCGTATTCCAGGCGCTGTAACCGTACAGCGGCGACCACTGAGCACCCACCTTGATGGCATGTTCACCTTTCGACAAACCCAGCCAGCCCAAACGGGTACGCAGCGCCTGACCGCCGTCGTCCAGTACGTTGGCGCGGAATTCCAGACGGTAGCTGCCCTTCCAGCCATCTTCCAGATCTTCTTCACCCTTCAGGCCAATGCGCGATTGCACGTTGTTGGTCAGCGCAAATTGCTTTTCATTGGAGTTGCCGTTGGGCGTGTCCTGACCCTGAAAAATATCGGCACCGCCGTTGATGCCGGTGTCGGTGTATTTCTCCAGACCAACATCGACAAAGCCGTACCAGTTGATGGATGGTGCGGCGTGAGCACTGGTAACCGACAACGCCAGCGCAGAGGTGGCAAGAGCAAGTTTGGTGTAATTCATGACTTCTCCAGGGAGGTTCTATTTATTCGTTTTATTCGTCGTTGGGTGATGTCGCCCTCACGCCGTCCCCGGAGCGCTCTGACGCATCCCTTTCAGACTAACCAAACCCGGAAAAACGATTTTCCTTTAAAACCTCACCAGAAAAGAAAAAACACCTTATTAAAACCATCTGAAAGTCACCTTAACCAGATAAAGCATCCTTTGAGGCAATTTATCCCTTTGGGCAAAAAGCACACAGTTAGCCAAAGACAGTCAGCAAAAAAGAAAGCGAAGAAAAGAGAAAAAGACGGGGCAGGCAGTGCCCCGTAAACATCCACTTCTTGAGGAGTGAACAACAGGAGAGTCTATCGGAAGGATCAAAGAGAGAATGGGCCTGATGATGCGCTCAATTTCAGGCCCGGTATCAAAGAAACGTATCAGGCAGCGACTTACTCCGCCGCTGCGATCAGGCTGGCGTTACCCCCCGCTGCCGTGGTGTCGATACACAGGTGACGCTCAATCTGGTAACGCTCGATATCCAGATATTCCGTCACCAGCGGCAACAGCTCGCCAGTACGTTCAGCAAGCGCCAGACGGTAGCGGCTCAGGTTGCCCGGATCAGCATTAGTGATCACGGCTTTGAAACCGTTTGCTTCGGTCAGGGCGGATGGCTCCAGTTGGCCATCAATACACGTCAGCGGCAGACCAGCCAGATCCATGCGCTTGGCCGTTGCCACCACACCCGGCGCAACCACCACCGCACGGTTTCCGGCATGCAGCGCGTAAGCCGCCTGCACCAGCGCAGTTGCGGTGTCCGGGCCAAGGCACAGAATCAGGCCACGCGGGCAGATCGACAGGCGATTCAGTTCACCGGTTGGCCCAGGCATGTCTTCCGTTACGGCAATGGCTGCAGGCATGGTGACGCCCAGTTGACGGAACATGGCCGCCAGTTTGTCCGGTACAGCAACGGTGCGGGCCGCATCATTTTGCTGATCCAGTGCGGCTTGCAAACCGCTGGCGTCCACCAATTGGGCATTGGCTACCTGTACTGACTGCGCCGAACGCCCGCTCAGGAAGCGCTTCAGATACGCAGGGCCACCCGCTTTCGGGCCAGTGCCCGACAGGCCTTCACCGCCGAATGGCTGCGAACCCACGATGGCACCAATCTGGTTGCGGTTAACGTAGGCGTTGCCGACACGAATGCGGCTTGTAACCTGTTCGATGCGGGTATCCATGCGGGTGTGCAGCCCGAACGTCAGACCAAAGCCCTTGGCGTTGATCTGATCAACCACGTCATCGACTTCATCGGCGCGGAACGTCGCCACATGCAGTACCGGGCCGAAGATTTCTTCGTCCATTTCCTCAATGCCGCTGACCTTGATCACGGTCGGCGCAACGTACAGCCCCTTGGCCAGCTCACCCGCCGGGGTGTCCAGCGCTTTCAATACCTGGCCGCGCTTGCGGAAGGATTCGCAGTAATCCTGAATCTTTTTGCGCGCCGCCTGATCAATCACCGGGCCAACGTCGGTGTGCAGCTCCCATGGATTGGCCAGTTGCAGCTCATCCATGGCACCGAACAGCATATGCAGCAGGTTGTCAGCAATGTCTTCCTGTACGTACAGCACGCGCAGGGCGGAACAACGCTGACCGGCACTCTGGAACGCCGACGCCAGTACATCGTTCACCACCTGCTCCGGCAAGGCGGTGGAATCCACCATCATGGCGTTCAGGCCGCCGGTTTCGGCAATCAGTGGCGCATCGGCGGCCATATGTTTGGCCATATTGCGGTTGATGTGCGTTGCGGTAGCGGTCGAACCGGTGAAGCAGACGCCATCAATCCGGCTGCTGGCGGTCAGCGCCGCTCCCACTTTGACGCCACTGCCTGGCAGCAACTGCACCACGTCCAGCGGCACACCGGCTTCATGCATCAGCTCGACGGCACGGGCAGCAATCAGCGGCGTTTGATCCGCAGGCTTGGCCAACACGGCATTACCTGCCGCCACGGCGGCCAGAATCTGACCAGTGAAGATCGCCAGCGGGAAGTTCCACGGCGAGATACAGGCAATCACCCCACGAGGACGCAGATCGCTGCCCTCGTCACCCAGCAACACCTTGCGGGCTTGCTGGGCGTAATAATGGGCAAAATCCACCGCTTCGCGCACTTCACCGACGCCGTCGAGCAGGGTTTTACCCGCTTCACGAGTGGCCAGCGCAAACAGCTCGGCGGCGTGTTCTTCGTACAGATCACCAACGCGAGACACAATCTCGGCCCGCTGTTCGACCGGCATACCCGACCATTTCAGGAAGCCACTGCGAGCACTACGAATGGCCTGCTCAATATCGGCTTCGGAGGCCGTGACAACCTCGCCGACGCGCTCGTTCGGGTTCGACGGGTTGGCAACCGGCAAGCGCCAGTCACCTTGCCAGCGTTTGCCACGACTGCCCGCTTCGCCTGCACCGGCAATCATCGGCGTACAACGCCACTCGGTATTGCGGAACGCAGTGCGCTGGCGATCCAGATCGGCCACCACCAGCGGATCGGTAATGTCCCAGCCTTTGGCGTTGCGGCGTCCTTCATCGTAGAGGTTTTCCGGGCGCAAAATCACCTTGCTTGGCTGGGCACCACCGGCTTTTTCAACCTGATCGAATGGGTCTTGCGCGATCACTTCCGGCGCAATGCTGGTATCAACAATCTGATTCACAAAGGAGCTGTTGGCCCCGTTTTCCAGCAGGCGGCGCACCAGGTACGCCAGCAAGTCCTGATGTTCACCGACCGGCGCATAGATGCGACAGCGGGTATTTTCATCGGCGCGCACCTGTTCGTGCAGCGATTCACCCATGCCGTGAAGACGCTGGAATTCAAACAAGTTGCGATCCATGCCCGCCGCCATGGTCAGCACGGCAGCAACGGAATGCGCGTTATGAGTGGCGAACTGCGGATAAATACGGTCAGTACTGGCCAGCAGTTTCTCGGCACAACACAGATAGGACACATCGGAATGCACCTTGCGGGTGTATACCGGGAAGCCGTCCAGACCCAGCGTTTGGGCGCGTTTGATTTCTGCGTCCCAGTACGCGCCTTTTACCAGCCGTACCATGATGCGACGATCCAGACGCTCTGCTTGCTGATACAACCAATCGAGCACAAACGAGGCACGCTGGCCGAACGCCTGTACGACGACGCCAAAGCCATCCCAACCTTCCAGTTCAGGATCGGACAATACGGCTTCGATCACATCCAGCGACAGATCGAGACGATCCGCTTCTTCCGCATCGATGTTAAAGCCCATATTGGCTTTGGCCGCCTGGCGCGCCAGTTGACGGGTGCGTTCAACCAGCTCGTCCATCACGCGCTCGCGCTTGGCGAATTCATAACGTGGATGCAGCGCCGACAGTTTGACGGAAATTCCCGGATTATCAGCAATGCGCTCGTGAGTACACAACGGCGTCAGCGCAGAAATGGCATCACTGTAGGCTTTCAGATAGGCCAGCGCATCATCATCGGTGCGCGCCGCTTCGCCCAGCATGTCGTAGGAATAGGTGTAGCCCTTGTTTTCCAGCTTGGTCGCATGCTTGGCGGCTTCATTGATATTGCGACCCAGCACAAACTGACGGCCCAGCTCTTTCATCGCCTGACCCACGGCCACACGAATCACCGGTTCGCCCAGGCGCTTGACCAGACCCCGCAGGGTGGTGGTAATGCCCTGATCACCGGTTGGGCCGATCATTTTGCCGGTCAGCATCAACGCCCAGGTGGAGCTGTTCACCAGCGACGACGCAGAAGAACCCAGATGCTCTCGCCATTCGCCGTAGGCCACCTTGTCTTCAATCAGAGCGTCGATGGTCAGCGCATCCGGCACACGCAGCAAGGCTTCCGCCAGGCACATCAGCGCCACACCTTCCCGCGTCGACAAACCGTACTCGGCGAGGAAATTTTCCATCATGCTGGGGCTGCTTTCTGAACGCACTCGGGAAACCAATTCAGCCGCACGGCCAGATATCTGTTGACGTTTGGCGGTGCTTAAACCGGAGTCGGACATCAACTGCTTCAATACAGCGGCTTCATCCGCCAGGTAGTGACGTTGAATGGTGTTGCGGATTTCGTTAATGCTGGACATGGGCATCTCCTGTCGTGGCCAGGCCCTCCTCCGCTCATGGTGGCAGGAGAGATCCAGACGCGTTATTCACAAAAGTGACAGACAGCTTACCCATTAGAAAGAGAACTTTTTAACCAAAAAACCACTAAAAACAACAACTTTTCACTTTATATAAATCAATAAACCAGATTAAAAATCTGTAAATTAATTTTTTATAGAGAATTAAACCAAAAAAGAAAAGGCCCGAAAGATCGCTCTTTCGGGCCTTTTGGATCAAACCGCTTTTGAAGCTAACACACTCAGCTTCTCACTTCGTCGATCACTTCATCAAACTGTTTCTGGATCGACGCATCCGGTTCTGGAGTCGTCAGCGAACCCACAATGGCAGCAATGGTCGCCAGAATGATGCCCGGAATGATCTCGTACAGATCAAACACACCGCCTTCCAATTGCTTCCAGATCACCACCGTCAAACCACCGACAACGATACCGGCCAGGGCACCCATGCGGTTCATGCGCTTCCAGTACAGGCTCAGAATCAGCACTGGGCCAAAGGCCGCACCAAAGCCCGCCCAGGCATACGACACCAGCGACAGTACGCCGGAGTTTTCATCCAGCGCCAGCAGAGTCGCAACGATGGCGATGCCAATCACAGCCAGACGACCGATGGTCATCAGGTGTTCAGGCGTCGCAGTTTTGTTGAACAGCGCCTTGTAGAAATCTTCTGCCAGAGAAGACGAGGCCACCAGCAACTGGGAATCGGCTGTGCTCATCACCGCCGCCAGAATCGCCGCCAGCAGAACACCGGCAATTACCGGGTGGAACAACGCATCGACCATCACCATAAAAACGGTTTCGCTGTCGCCCAACCCCGTCTTCAGGTAAGCAATGGCGAGCAGACCAATCAGGATCGAACCCATCATGGAGGCCGCCGACCAGATCACGGCAATACGTCGCGCAGTTGGAACACTGTCTTTACTCTCAATGCCTTTGAAACGCGCCAGAATGTGCGGCTGACCAAAGTAACCCATGCCCCAGCCCAGCAGCGACAAGGTGCCAATCACCGTGATGCTGGTGCCATCCGGGTTGGTGAACATATTCAGTAGCTCCGGGTTTTTGCTCTCAATCGCCGTAAAGGCTGCATCCAGACCACCCAGATCGGACAACGCAATCACGGGCACCAGAAGCAGCGCGCCAACCATCAACAAACCTTGCACCACATCCGTCCAGGACACCGCCAGAAAGCCACCGAATAAGGTATAAGAGATCACTGCCACCGCGCCAATCACAACGGCAATCTGGTAATCGAAGCCGAACACGGTTTCAAACAGCTTGCCACCGGCAACCAGACCAGAACTGGTATAAAAAAGGAAGAAGACAAGAATAAAGAATGCAGAGATAACACGAAGGCTGTGGCTGGAATCCTTAAAACGGTTCTCGAAGAAAGCAGGCAAGGTCAGGGAATTATCGGCTTTTTGAGAGTAAACACGCAGACGTTGCGCCACCAGCAGCCAGTTCAGCCAGGTGCCCACCAGCAGACCACCCGCCAGCCAGAATGCCCCGTAGCCATCGCTCATCGCGTAACCCGGCAAGCCCAGCAGCAGCCAGCCGCTCATGTCTGAGGCTCCGGCACTCAACGCACTGGGCAGAGGGCCAAGGTTGCGGCCACCCAGTACGTAATCAGACAAATCCTGAGTACGGCGATAGGCCCAGATACCAATGCCAAGCATCAGCGCCAGATAGAGTATAAAAGTCAGGGTAATCATAGTCTTCCTCGTTATTTTTCTGCGAAAAGCATTCAAACTGCGAAGGCAGATGCCCTGGGGACCCACAGCCCGAATACAGCGCCGCTACCGGAATCGGGCAGATGACAAACCGAACCCCGGCGAGCAGCATTGAGACCCATTTGGATGGATTGGCCCGATACCGGCAAGCCGTCCGGTATTGGTGTGTAACAGACTAATGCATGACAGAAGGTCAATTTTCACAAAACAACCCTATTGAAAGACCAAGCTCCTGAAATGGTCGGTTTTTTTAGTCGTAAATACCAAGTACAGGCACCCATCACAAAGCTTCATCACACTGTCATTATGGTGCAAGATCGCAGCTGCCACGGTCTTTCGTTCAAACCAGACCAAATACGACCTCTTTGCCTGATTATTCACCACCGAAACGACAATGGTTTTATGACGAGAATCCGCCTAGGATAAAAGCACTAACAACAAGAATGAACGCAGCCATAATGGATAAACTCGATAAATTTGATCTCGCCATCATCCGTGAACTTCAGAAAAATGGCCGAATCACCGTGACAGAACTCTCCTCGCGCGTGGGCTTATCAAAAACGCCGTGCCAGATACGCATGAAACGTCTGGAAGAACAGGGCTATATTCTCGGTTATATCGCGCTGGTGGATTTGAAAAAACTCAACGCCAATCACGTGGCGTTTGTACAGGTGACGCTCTCGGACACGCGCACCCAGGCACTCAACGCCTTTAATGAAGCGGTGCGGCAAATTCCTGAAGTCGAGCAATGCCATATGACGGCTGCCAACTTCGACTACCTGCTGAAAATTCGCACATCGGATATGGAGTCGTACCGGACGGTACTGGGAGAGAAAATCTCGTCACTCCCCCACGTCACCAACACCAGCACCTATGTGGTGATGGAAGACGTGAAGGATATTGAATCGAGACTGGGGTGAATTCAGGAATGTATCCATCACACCCAACCGGTTGCTACGACTGATGACGTTACATCTATCGCTTTTAATCCACTTCTGACATTCCTCGTTTGGCTACGCGAAATTGCCCTTGCTCAGTTTGATTCAATACAACCGTGTAAGGTGTGGCACTGACGCCGTATTGATGAAAAATCCGATTACCCTCATCAAAAATCAGCGGGATCTTCAGTTGATGCTTATTGGCAAAAGCCGTTACAGCACTGGCATCCACGTAGAACGAATTCACCACACCTAACCAGTGTTGTTGAGGGTTGCTTTCAATATCATGAACCAGGTCTTTAATCGTGGCTTCGCAGCCTGGAAGATGAGGAATTGGGCACAGAGAGTCCAGGAAAATCAGATTCACCGGATTGCTGCTCTTGGCCCACTGGGCTAAAGAAAATACCCGATTGTCCAGAGTAGTAGCATGGAACACCGGAGCCGCTTCCCCCACTTCGGGTCTCTTATAACGTGTGGGAGCGTTGCCACTCACTAAGCTGTTTACATTTTCTATTGCGGCATTCGCTGGCGTGTGAGACGCGGCACTTGAGGTTTCTGGCACAGAGAGATGGCGATACAACGCGTGTGTAGTGCCAGAAAAAACCGGCTTCCCGTCATCAAGCAAGACATGGTAAGGCCGACTCCAGGCATTGTTTTGGCGCATTAACTGGTAGCCGCGATCGAGCACCAATGGCTGAACCGCTGGATAATACTGCTGGAATTCCGCCATTTGAGCGCGTGTGACGTTAATGTGTGGTTGAACCCATATTTGCTGACTGCTCTCCAGAAAATCAGCGGGTAATTGAGCGACGTTCTGTTCAATACCCTGACCGGCGTAGATATCCCAGATATCCATAAACACCAGATGGGTGAGTTTTCCGGGTTCAAGATCAATAGCCCGATGGTTATAAGTGGTGAATACCTGCCCTGCACTGAGCGGCGACTCAGTTACTGTGTTCGGCGCGGCATTTGATGCTGAAGAGTGTTGCCCCTCTGGCGAGGGTGCAGCACAAGCGGATAAAGCAATCGCCGCCACTGAAGCGGCTGTCATCGAACGTAGCAGTGGACTAATCGTCATGAGATCAACTCCTTAGCGTCTGTGGTGAGTCAGCGAACGGGGTTTGGATTGCTCGGAAAACATGGCTGCATCTCTGGCCCACTGAGCCAATTGAGAATCCAGCTCATCGTTTGCCAGAAACGTGCGGTAAACCACCTCACCACGCTCATCGATCAGAATGTGTTGGGGTGTACCAATAACACCGTACTGACTGGTCAGGTCTCCTTTGGCATCGAAAATGGTCGGCAAACGATAGCCCTGCTGTTGAAAGAATGCGTTGATATTGGCAACAGAATCATTCATTCCTACATTGACAGTCATGACCTCAACGGCATCGCCGTATTGTTCACGAATGGTTTTCAAATGCGGCATTTCCGCTTTGCAATATGAGCACCAGGTGGCCCAGAATTTCAGGTAAACCGGCTTTTCACCTCTAAACTCCGCCAGTCTGACCACATCACCCGTGATAGTGGTGGCATTGAAAACAGGGGCGGTATCACCCACCGATGCGTTATCAGCCTGACTGCTGAGTGGCAATAGTGCTCCGACACAACACACAACCCTTATCAAGGTGCAGCGTAACGGATGGAGAAAAGCCCTCGGAAAAACAGGTCGTATCGGATCAGTCTTTGGATCAGTCATATCACACTCCAAATTGAAGGTCAGAAAAGAAAGCAAGCGAGAAAAAATAAAGGGCGGTGGCGGACATCAGAGCCGCCATCAGCCACTTGGAGGCATTGAGCCAATGCCCGGAACGAGGCAGCATGGAAAGAAAACCGGACAAACTGCCTGCGAGCACCAGCAAGGCGCTCATCCCCATAGCAAAGACAAACATCAGGGTGGCTGCCCAGGCGGTATCCCCGGAGGCGGCAACGTACATCAGCAACATACCAAGCACCGGCGATGTACACGGAGCCATCACCAGGCCAGATACACTGCCAGACAAGAAGACATTCAAGGCCGGTCGGCGGCTGGAAATGACAGGTATTGACCAACCTGACGGCACCCTGACCCATCCAAGAATCCAGGCCGCCATCAGAAGACAAAACGCACTGACCATCATCAGTGTGACCGGGTGACTGGCGACACTGCCGAACAATCGCCCGGTACTGGCTGCCAGGATGCCGAGTAAGCTGTACACGCACGCCAGCCCGAGCACATACATCAGCGATAGCCCTAAACCATGACGACGGCTGGTTGCCTGATTGCCGACCACTGAGACAGTGACAGGAATCATGGGATAGATGCAGGGTGTTAAACTGGTCAACAAGCCAGTAACAAAGACGGCTGCGATGACCCCAATAGAGTGTTGATCGACTTGTAATGACGATTGAATAAACGATTCCATATGGCCTCACCGTGTGTAAAAAAGAGATGCAGTGCGTTGCATTGGCTCATTGATGGCGAGAGTTATAGGATGCTGGGCAGAGCTAAATATGAAATTGGTCTTTAATCGATATAAAATCGACATGAAAAATAAATTTATTCTTATAAATCATTAAGTTACGTGTTTTATGAAACGATGCATTCATTACCCTGGCACACCGTATTCACGTACTATCTGACAGGCAGAAACACCGGATTTCACCGAACAGGACACCACAACCACCAATGCCGCCGACACACCTGCCCTCTGATGGCATTACTCATTACTGCTTTTCTCACTTTCGATTTGATCGCACATCCGGCTGCCTGTATCTGACAAAAAAGAGCACTGAAACACCATTGGTAACCGAAGAAAAAGAGCAGTGCGGTAAATCCTCTGAACATAGCGTTACGGCTCTCCATGTACCGCTGGAGATCTCGCTGCGGCATAAGGTTGCCAGCTTGCTGGACTATCTGATTCAGCATCGGCAACGAGTTGTCAGCAAAGAAGAACTGCTGGGGGCTTTGTGGGAGCACGGTGACTATCGCGAAAACTCTCTGACTCAAAGCATCCGGGAGTTGCGAAAAAATCTGGGAGACAACGCCCAGAACCCCGTATTTATTCGAACGTTCCCACAGCGGGGCTATCAGTGGGTGTGTGAGACTGAGTCGCTGCGGCCCACTCAAATGGAGACACAAGAAACCACCGGGCGTGAACACAAACCCGAGCCTGCCACTGTAATCGAGACGGCTGATCGGGCGAGTATAATCGACGACGATCTGATGGCACCGCCGACACAATCTGCAGCAGTGGCACTGGAACAGGGTTCAGGAAGCCATGCACAAGACAGCACTCTGGACAGCCTGATTCATGATGTAACCAACGAATCGACACTGTCCAGATTACGGGCCTGGACAAGGGTACTGGTTCAAGTGAAATGGATCGTCTTGCTCTGCTTGGTCATGGCAGGATTAATAACCGAGTTGTCTGCTCATTACTTTTCCAGACAACAGAACTCCCAGACAAGTGCAGAAACAGAGCAGGAGCACCATGCCAGGCACCAGCGTATATTAATATTACCGTTATTGAATGAAACCCAGGATGACAGTATGGACTGGCTGGAACTGGGATTGGCCGACATGCTGGCTGATGAGCTGCACGGAGCACCGAACCTGACGGTTGTACCACCAATGACTGCTCACCAGTGGCTGCTGTCAGAAAATGTGGCCTGGCCTGGTTTACCTGCTCAGGTACGGGCCTTGATGCAGCTACACAACATGGACAGTGCGTTATACGCCAGTGTTCGCTTGCACAAAGGCCAGCAAGTGTTGGATTTTCAATTGCTGTTTCAGGATGGCAAGGTGAAACAAGGTAGCATTCGCTATCCATCCTTGCCCGCCGCAACAGCCGCCATTGCAAAACAACTAACGCACTTGATTACTCCGGTGCAACCGCGTGCCCCGTCGAGTCAGGCATCAGAAGAAGCAACAAATCCGATTGCGGCTCAGGCCCTCGCTGAAGGCATCAACACCCTGAAACGACACGGGGCATCAGACGCCGAGCGATATTTTCGAGCCAGCCGTATCTTGCAGCCAAACTCACCCTGGGCCACAGTGCACCATGCAGAAAGCTTGTTACTGTTGGGGCAGTACTCTGACGCCAGCGACCTACTCTCTCATATCCGGGCAACTTGCTCACGCTGCGATGCCCGATTACAAGCCGATATCATTTATTGGCAGGCTGAGCTGATTGCCCGGCAGCAAGGTCAGGACAGTCCAGCGTTTCTGACCGTATTGGAACAGGCTATTGGCCCGGCAAAAGCGTCCGGAGATGAGAACCAGTTGGCCAGAATCTATCGTCTTCGGGCTAATGCGGCCTGGCATCAGTTGGACTGGGACGCACACGCGGTCTGGTTAGAAAAAGCCAATCAACTGGCCTCTTTCAATAACACGCTTCAGATACAGGCTGACAAGTTATTTTATCTTGGGAATCCAGCTAATGACGGTCTGGAACGTGCTCCTGATAATGATCTGGAAGACAACCAGCAATACTTACTGAAAGCGCTGAATTTCTACCAACAACTGCGTCATCAACCGATGGTGATTGCGACTGAATTTGCATTGGCTCGCAACTTTATCCTGCCGATGGACGTTCGCAAACAGTCTTTAGACACAGCCATTGCCGGTTATCGAGCACTGGCGTACCCCTATGAGCTGACCCAGACATTGATTTACGCCGGTTTTTTCAATATGCAGCTGCATCGGGGTGATCAGGCTGCGCAGTATTTCGACGAGGCGCATGCATTGGCTCATCGTCATGGCTTGAACGATTTACTCAAACTGGCGCGTTTTTATCAGGCGTTTGCGTTGTTGGATCAAGGCCTGGATCAACAAGCTTTGGGGCGACATGGGCGGGACGCCGAAAAACTGCGTTCAGCAATCAACGCGTTTCAAGCGGTTTTAAATGACAAGCAAAGTACAGTGCTTAAAACGGGCACTCTGGTTTTTCTGGGGTGGGCGTATGCGGACCTTGATGACTACAACACCGCACGCGTTTACCTGGAGCAAGCCAAAACCCTGAGTGATCGCTACCGTATGCCAGTAACTTACGGCTATGCCAGTTATTCCCTGATGAAAACCTATCTGGATGAGGGGAATTTTCAGGCTGTGATTACCATGAAAGCCGATCGAATCACGACCCGCTTACAAGCAATATACCTGGCGCGCGCTTATTACGAACAGGGGCAAGCCTCTGAAGCGGCAGCCGTGCTGCTGCATCTTCAGCAATCACTGCCCGCCGTTTGGCAGCCAGAAGATGATCAACGCCTGAAGCATTATCAGCAGATGTCACAGCAGCACTCTGAGAAAGGCACTCACGCTATTACTCCGTTTGCAGCCTTACTACCCGAACCTGATGCACACCTGGTGTATTGCGAATCAGACTGGGCATTATCATCGGCACTGTAGCGACTACTACCCATCGTTATTTCCGCAGTGAACGATGCCCAATCTGGAGCATCCACTCGGTGACCCAATCGACTGCCAGCTCGGGTCAGGAAAGATCAGAGTTCAACCGCAACATCAGTTTTAATCTGACTGCTGCAGGCCAGAACATAGCCAGCGGCAATGTCGTCATCCGTTAAGGTTGCCTGACTGGTCGATTCCACTTCCCCTGATACCAGCTTGCATTTACACGCGCCACAAACACCCGCTCGACAGGCCGCAACGATGGGCACTCCGGCGCCTTCCAGTGACGCAAGCAGATTATCCCCGGCTTTAACCACCTTGCTTTTACCCATTGCCGGAGCTGTAACCTGGCAATCAGCGGCGTTTGCGTCCGTATTGGCAGCGGCTTCCAAAGGTACAAAGCTCTCTTTGTGGAAGTACGTCATATCGAAGTCACGAGCCTTGGCAAAACCTTCGACGGCTTCCATATAACCTTGAGGACCACAAATAAACAGTGTGCGACCTTCCAGCTCGGGCAACAAACGCATGAACAAGGCTTCGTCCATCAGGCCCTGATGGTCATGGTCGGTTTCCACTTGATCCAGAATGCGGTGCAAATGAAAGTTATCGTGATCAGCGGCCAGTTGATTCAAGGCTTCCCGCATAATGACATCGGCCTGACTGCGAGCGCTGTAAATAAACTGAATATCCACGCCCTTCTGCTGATCCAGCAACCAGCGTGCAATCGACATACACGGCGTAATACCGCTGCCAGCACTCAGCAATACCACACGGGATGTGGAAGGACGATCAATAATATTGAACTCACCTGCCGGAGCCATGGCTTTTAAGGCGTGTCCCGGCTTCAGGTTATCCATCAGAAAATTGGATACCCGACCGTCCTCAACCCGCTTGACCGTGATAGCCACGGTTTCCGGGCGTGATGGCGAGGAAGACAGCGAATAGGAACGGTGCAGTTGCTCATCAGCCACATCCACCTGAAAGGTGATGAACTGGCCCGGCTTGTACTCAAAAGGCGATGAGTCGATGGCTCTGAATTCAAAGGTTGCAGCGTCAGAGGTTTCTTCCGTGCGGTTAACGCACAGCAACGGATTAAAAAGCGCCGCTGGGGATTCCAGACTTTGTTCCATGGGAAAACTCGTTTTGTTCGAAAGAAAAAGCCCGGCGACACCGGGCTTTGAGCAGGAAAGTTACGCTGTTTTCAACATGGTCTTGAGATCATCTTCAGCGTTATCAATCAGAGTCAGGTTAAAGCTGTCTTGCAGCACATTGACCAGATTTTCCGTCAGGAAACCCGGCACTGTTGGGCCAACCCGAATGTTCTTCACACCCAGAGACAACAAGGTCAGCAGTACCACGATGGCTTTCTGCTCAAACCAGCTCAGTACCAGATTCAAAGGCAACTCATTGATGTCGCATTCGAACGCTTCTGACAACGCAATCGCCAACTGAATGGCCGAGTACGTGTCGTTGCACTGGCCAATATCCAGCAAGCGCGGAATGCCGTTGATATCGCCAAACTGCTTCTTGTTGAAACGGAATTTGGCACAACCCAGCGTCAGTACCACACAATCATCAGGAACAGCCGCCGCCAGGTCGGTGTAGTAATTACGCTCCGACTTGTCACCATCACAACCACCCACCAGGAAGAAGTGACGAATATTGCCCTGCTTCACCTGATCAACCACCGCCGGAGCCGCGCCTGCCAGCGCATTACCGCCAAAGCCAACCGTAATTTGCTGTGGAATTTCGTCATACTGGAAGCCTTCCAGCGACTGTGCACACTCGATCACCTGGCTGAAGTCTTCGCCTTCGATGTGCGTCACACCAGGCCAGCCCACGATGTTGCAGGTGAAAATACGGTCCGTATAACGACCCACTTTCGGATCGATCAGGCAGTTGGACGTCATCACAATCGCGCCGGGGAACTGTTCAAATTCTTTTTGCTGGTTCTGCCAGGCGGTGCCATAGTTGCCCACCAGATGTGGGTATTTGTTCAGTTTTGGATAACCGTGAGCAGGCAGCATTTCACCGTGAGTGTACACATTGATGCCAGTGCCTTCGGTTTGCTTGAGGATCAGCTCCAGATCGCGCAGATCATGCCCTGAGACCAGAATCGCCTTGCCCGTTACCGGCTTGACGTTGACCTGACTTGGCACCGGGTGGCCAAAGGTTTCGGTTTCACCGGTGTTCAGCATCGCCATGACGCGATAGTTCAACTGACCAATCGCCATCGCAGTATCCAGCAGCGGCTGCAATTCTTCCGGGTCGGTGGCCAGCCACGCCATGATGACGTGGAACTCTGCCGCGATGTCAGCATCCTGCTGACCCAACACGTAGGCATGTTCCATGTACGCCGCCGCACCTTTCAACCCATACAGGCATAACAGACGCAAACCCAACACATCGTCACTGATCTGATCCTTACCGCGATTGACAGCCGCCAACGGTGCCTGAGCTTGCAACCCGGCAGCGTCTTTCGCCAGCATGAACGAGGCCACAGCGCTGGGTTCAACCGGCTGCTTGCCTGCTTCCTGACACGCTGCTTCGTACTGCGCTCGCAACTGCTCACGGTACTGCTGCGCCTGCTGGGCGTACTCGGTAATGCGCTCGGCTTCGAAGTTGACATTCGTCAGCGTGGCGAAAAAAGCACGAGGAATAAAGGCGTCTATTTCGGCATCGACGATATTGAACTCACGCGCTTTCTCGGCATAAAAAGACGCACCCTGCAGGGCATAGATCAGCAAATCCTGCAGATCGGATACCTCGGCCGTTTTACCGCACATTCCCTGAGCGTAGGCACAGCCTGCACCGGATGGTGCTTGAATCGTTTGCTCACACTGAACACAGAACATAGGGTTTTACCTCTCTAGGGTGCAATCACATCGCTAATTGTTGTTGGCGCTACCCTAGAGAATCGCACCGCAAGAAATATGGATAAGGATCAAGGGAGTCAGATGTTTCACAGGCATATCACTGACAGTTGATATAAATCAAAGGAATAAGCCCCGCCGCTCAGCGTCATACCTCACCACGCTTACTTCTGCACAACCGCATACGCCTTTGCCCGACGATGTACACGAAGCGCATGCCGAAGCTGCCTGTTGGAACAGCTACTCAACTCAGGCAATTTCTGACGTCATATCCAATGCCCGGCACAAGTCGTCATGCAACAGCCTCACAAACTCTGCTTTTTCATGCACCTCTGAGCTGCCCAGTTGAAACAGATAACGACAGGAGGAATATCCAGCCGCTTGCTGATGATACTGCTCAACCCAGGCTCGGTGTTCTGCTGTTCGCTCGGATTTGATGGGCCAGATTCCCGTTCTCAAACGCACCATTCCCATTCGCCAGGGCTTGGGACTGACTCGCGCCCGAAAACAGTTCTGGTTTTTGCACATCAGGGTATACAAACGATCTGTATCCAGCTTCTCCAGCAACGCAAGCGCCTCAGTGGAAGTTGGACTGTATATCTGGTTCATCACCAGCACCCGCATTCCTCTGGGCGTGCGATAAACCCGCATATTCAGTTCCGGATGTTCCTCTGACACCTGTTGAATGCGGCTTATGGCTTGTTTCTCCACGCCTCCAGAGAGCCAGTTTTTTATGCGATGAAGTGGATTCATCAAAGCGATAGCAACCAGTAAACCAGCTCCCCATACAATCCATGCGGGTATATCCAGTGTCAGAAACGAGATGCCTGTAAAAGTCAGAAGGCATGACACCAGAAAGGTGCCAAAAGAGCCTTCATATTCAAAATCGACATCAGAAAACAGCACATCCGGTGTGTTCAGGCACAAAGCTCCGTATCCGTTGCGGGAAATCACCACATCCTGATGTTTGGAAACCACTTCCTCCCGAATGGGAATACCTTCAGCACCGTTATAGGACGTCTTGTGATCAATCTGCCGGACATCGCCATCGCGCTCCAGTATTGAAATGGCTTCATTCAGGCGAGCATTGGCATGCTGCTGGGCAGCTTCCTCAGCTACATCTGACCACCCCAGACGACGTAGGCTGAATGAACGCCCATTGACGATTTTTTTCGTTTTTGACTCGGCCCAATAACGCGGGACGATCATGGTGTCAGGCGCAGATGTCGGCTCCGAATCCATCACACACCATAGCTGTAGAAAAACCAGCTGCTCTTGCGTGTATCAAGCGAGTCATACAACGCCTGCGCCTGGGTGTTATCCGGTGCGGTCACCCATTGCAAGCGAGCTGCGCCTTTTTCGGCGGCGTATTGGCGGCAGTGTTCAATCAACTGCTTGCCCACACCCTGACCGCGACAATCCGGCTCAGTGTACAGGTCGTTCAAGACCGCTACTTTGGCAGCAATGGTGGACGTAAAGCTGAAGTAGACCGTTGCAAAGCCCACCACTCGCTCCCCGTCCCGATAGAGAAACTGACACCCCTGCTCACTGTTCTCTCCAAACTGTGAGAAAAACGTACGATTGCGTTCATCATCAATATCAGCCACCTGATAGAACGCCTGATAGGCACGAATAAGCGGCAACACGTCATGCAGGTTGCTGTGCGATACGGTTTCAATCACAACAAGAAACTCCTTTTTACCATTCAATGTTTCTTTTATCAGTTATCAGCCGAGGAAGCAGCAAGGTTATCCAGTATCGGGCAGTCTGGCCATTAACTATGCAGTCAGGAAATACGCTTGGAACGCTATTTTCGTCCACGTTGTAATGACTTTCGCCTCATGCACGCGTTAGGGTATGGCGAAACTCTGAATGAATACACGCCCATGCTGACGATTGAATCACTGGCCCTGGAGGCCGAATCGCCGGAAACAGCCTCGTTTCCGGCCCGTTATCTGCTGGTTTCGGAAGGCAATATTCTGGCCGAACCAGAGCGCCATATGGCCTGGTTATCCACCGACGAAGTGCTGGATATTTGCTCCGACGAACAACGCCAACAGAGCCTGAGAATTGGCATCGCCAATCAGGCTTATGTCTGTTATGTACTGGCGGTAGAGCAGCCTTGCAACGCTGGCGAGCTGGAATGGATGCCGCCACGAGCCTTGTTCCGCAACCTGAAGGCCGCCGACTTCGATGCCATGTCACGAGCTTTGCAACTGGTGAACTGGGTAACTGAACACCAGTTCTGTAGCCAGTGTGGCAATCCAGTCAGCCTTCACCCTTCCGAGCCTGCCCAGCATTGCGAGCCTTGCCAGAAGCTGTATTTTCCGCGTATTTCGCCTTGCATCATCGTGCTGATCACACGCGGAGACTACTGTTTGCTCGCCCATCACACCCGCTACGCTCAGGCGTTTTACAGCACGCTGGCCGGGTTTGTAGAAGCCGGAGAATCACTGGAACAGGCATTGCACCGAGAGGTTAAGGAAGAAGTCGGCCTGACCGTGGATCAACTGGAATACTTTGGCAGCCAGAGCTGGCCGTTTCCGGGTCAGTTGATGGTCGGCTACATCGCGCGTTACGCTGACGGCATCATTCACATTGATGAAGACGAGATCACAGACGCGCGCTGGTTCCACTACAAGGACTTGCCCGAGACACCCACACAAGTCTCCATTTCCGGCCAGTTAATCGCTGAATTTGTGCGCCGCTGCGAAGCCAACGAGCAATCAACAACGGAATAAGCCTATTAAGCCTATATTGGCTGATGAAATAATGATTCCCGGCCATGGATCATTATTTCCCTCGACTCTAGCCTGACTGGCGCTAGACTCGCGCTTCCGTCATCCGCAATTCAGGCCGACCCGTGTCGTTATCTTCCGTTGCTCCATCCACCCGCCGCAATCTCAACCTGCTTGTCGCCGCACAGGCACTGGGCGCTTCTTCTGCGCCCATTATCGTGTCTCTGGGCGGGATGATTGGTCAGCAACTCACGCCCGACCCAGCGCTGGCAACACTCCCCGTCAGCTTGTATGGCATTGGTGTCGCGCTGTCGATGATTCCTGTAGCACTGCTGATGCGCAGTCAGGGCCGACGTTTCACTTATCTGGCCGGAGCGCTGCTGTGTGTGTTTGCAGCAAGTCTGTCCACTCTGGCCATTGTGCAATCCTCATTCTGGTTATTCTGCATCGGCACAGCCCTGGCGGGCTTTTATGGAGCCTGTGTACAGAACTACCGCTTTGCGGCTTCCGATCTGGTCGAAACCGAGCACAAACCCAACGCCATTTCTCTGATTATGATTGGCGGTCTGGCGGCGGCCATTATCGGCCCTCAGGTCGTAATCTGGAGCCGGGACGCTTGGGAACAAGCGCCCTTTGCGGGCAGTTTTATTGGTCAGGCCATGCTGGCGGCCTTGGCAATTCCGATTCTCTGGACGCTGAAAACACCGCCAACTCAGGTTGAGCAGCAACAGCAGGATGCTCGCCCCCTGTCGGAAATCACTCGCACACCGACCTTTATTGTGGCCGTACTCGCCGCCATGGTGTCGTACAGTTTGATGTCCTTCATCATGACCGCTGCCCCACTGGCCATGACGCATCACGGCCACACACCCGACGACGCCACACTGGGCATTCAATGGCATATTCTGGCGATGTTCGCGCCCAGCTTTTTTACCGGCAAACTGATTTCCCGCTTTGGCGACACCACCATCACCGCACTGGGGCTGATACTGCTGTTTTCTTCCGGGCTGGCGGCTCTGTCTGGGCTGGAAATCATCCACTTCTGGGGATCGCTGATTCTGCTAGGGCTGGGCTGGAATTTCGGCTTTATTGGTGCCACCACCCTGCTCACCCGAGCCTACCGCCCTTCCGAGAAAGCCAAGGTGCAATCACTGAACGATTTACTGGTGTTCAGCACCGTAGCCGTTGCGTCACTGGGAGCTGGCCACCAACTGAATATTTCCGGCTGGCATGAACTGAACCGGCTCACCTTCCCGATTATTTCTGCGGTGCTGTTGTTACTGGTGGCTTTGCCATGGTTGGAAAAGCGTGAAGAGGTCAAACAAGAGGGATAACAACAAGGCCCGGCATTTGCCGGGCCACAAGCACACCACAATAAACCCCCACGCCTGTTAATGCAGCACCCGCGACCCAAATCCGGGCATGTCACATGCACCAGAAGCAATCACCCCGGTGCTGATCGCGCACCATCATTCATCACACAGCGCTCAACACCCGCAAAAATGACCGCGTGAGCGGTTATTTCCGCCGATTTATCATCATTTCAATGTTGGCACGGCTTTTGGATAAGTCCTTGTAACAATTAATTTCCCCTTCGATTCACACCGCTCCAACGACGGCGCTGTACCGAATCGAATCAGGCAAAGGCGCTGACAATGTCCACGGACATTGCTGCGCCTTTTTTGGTTTCTAGGCCTCCAAATACTCACGACGAGGAAAAATGATGCAAAAAATCAACAAGTTACGTCGAGCCCTACTGAAAAGCGCTGTGATTGCCGCTGCCACAACAGCAGCATTGTCCGGCCCGGTCATGGCAGCCGAGTACCCGGAAAAGGAAGAATTGAAATTTGGCTTCATCAAGCTGACGGACATGGCACCGCTGGCGATTGCCTATGAAAAGGGTTACTTCGAAGACGAAGGCTTGTATGTCTCACTGGAAGCGCAGGCTAACTGGAAAGTGCTGCTCGACCGTGTGATTGACGGCCAGCTTGATGGCGCGCACATGCTGGCTGGTCAGCCTCTGGGAGCCACCATTGGTTTTGGCACCAAGGCCGACATCGTGACGGCATTCAGCATGGACTTGAACGGCAACGGCATCACGGTTTCCAACGACATCTGGAAGCAGATGAAACCGAACATTCCCAAGCGGGCCGATGGCAAGCCGGTTCACCCAATCAAGGCCGATGCTCTGAAGCCGGTGGTTGAGAAGTACAAGGCCGATGGCAAGCCGTTCAATATGGGCATGGTATTCCCGGTTTCGACTCACAACTATGAACTGCGTTACTGGCTCGCCGCTGGCGGCATTCACCCAGGCTACTACGCGCCGCACAAAGGCGACACCTCAGGTCAGATCGACGCCGATGCCCTGCTGTCTGTAACGCCTCCACCGCAAATGCCCGCCACCATGGAAGCCGGAACCATCTACGGCTACTGCGTAGGCGAACCCTGGAATCAGCAGGCCGTCTTCAAGGGCATTGGTGTACCGGTGATTACGGATTACGAAATCTGGAAAAATAACCCGGAGAAAGTCTTCGGTGTGTCCAAAGCCTGGTCGGACAAATACCCGATCACCCACAAAGCCGTTGTGAAAGCCCTGATCCGTGCAGCCGCCTGGCTCGACGCCAACGACAACGCCAACCGCCCGGAAGCGGTGAAGATTCTGTCCAAGTCCAGCTATGTGGGTGCGGATTACGACGTCATTGCCAATTCCATGACAGGCACTTTCGAATACGAAAAAGGCGACAAGCGTGAGGTGCCTGACTTCAACGTGTTCTTCCGCCACAACGCCACTTATCCGTACTACTCCGACGCCATCTGGTATCTGACGCAAATGCGCCGCTGGGGCCAGATCGCCGACGAAAAGCCGGATAGCTGGTACATGGACATCGCTAAGAAAGTCTATCGCCCGGACGTCTACGCCACCGCTGCCAAAGAGCTGATCAAGGAAGGCAAACTGAAAGCCGCCGACTTCCCGAGCTTCGACACCGAGACCGGCTTCAAGCCACCTCAGAAAGAGTTCATCGACGGCGTGACCTACGACGGCACCCAGCCGAACGCCTACCTGAAACAGTTCGACATTGGCCTGAAAGGCTCCGACAAAATCTGATTCCACGTATGAGCACGACCCTCGGCGGTGCCTGTGCCGCCGAGCATTTTAAGGAGCAACCCTCATGAATATTGCACTGTCCAACATGCCCTGGCTCGAACCGGTGGTAAAAATCGCCAGGGGAGAAGATGTCGCCCAGAATATTCAGACCATCGTCAAGGCCATTGGCGTTCCTTTGGCGGGCATTCTGGTTTTCCTGATGATCTGGCATGCGGCAGCCAGCAATATCGAAACCTCTCTGGGTCATTTCCCCGGCCCCGCCGATGTCTACGAACAAAGCCAGGGCCTGATTGCAGAACACTTTGAAGAACGCGAAAGAGCCGAAGCCTTTTACGAACGCCAGGAAGCACGCAATGCCCAGCGTCTGGCCGACGACCCGGATTACGTTGCCAAAATCCGTCCTTACACCGGCAAGGAAACCTATTTCGACCAGATTGCGACCAGCTTGGTGACTGTGCTGACCGGCTTTTTCCTCGCCACCCTGATCGCCATTCCGCTGGGGATTGTGACGGGGCTGAGCAGCACCCTGAACGCCGCATTTAACCCGGTTATCCAGATTTTCAAGCCGGTGTCGCCGCTGGCCTGGTTGCCGCTGGTGACGATGGTGGTGAGCGCGCTGTACGTCTCCGATGACCCGGCCGTGCCGAAGTCGTTCGTGAACTCCATGATCACCGTGATGCTGTGCAGCCTGTGGCCAACACTGCTGAACACCGCCGTGGGTGTGGCCTCGATTTCCAAGGACTTGCAGAACGTCAGTCAGGTACTGCGCCTGGGCTTCTTTACCCACGTCACCAAAATTGTGCTGCCGTCCTCCATTCCGATGATGTTCACCGGCCTGCGTTTGTCGCTGGGGATTGCCTGGATGGTACTGATCGCCGCTGAAATGCTGGCGCAGAATCCGGGGCTGGGAAAATTCGTCTGGGACGAGTTCCAGAACGGTTCGTCCAACTCGCTGGGCCGCATCATGGTCGCGGTACTGACCATTGGCCTGATCGGCTTCTTCCTCGACCGGGTGATGCTGTCGCTGCAAAAAGCCGTGTCCTGGGACAAGTCCGCCACGCTGCGTTAACCCCCACGCCCCGAATCAAACGTGAACCGAATCTGAACCGAATGTGAACCGAGTGACCGCGCTGCAACGACCGCAGCGCCGAGGAGAACAGCATGAGCGTATTACTCGACATCAGCCAGTGTGGCATTGAATTCCAGACCCCCAAAGGCCCGTTCCGCGCCCTGCGTGACGTTGACCTGAAAATCAAGAAAGGCGAATACATCTCGCTGATCGGTCACTCCGGCTGTGGCAAGTCCACCGTACTGAACATCGTGGCCGGTCTGCTGCAGGCCACCGAAGGCGGTGTGATGCTGAACGGCAAGGAAGTGAACGAACCCGGCCCGGAACGCGCTGTGGTGTTCCAGAACCATTCCTTGCTGCCCTGGCTGACGGCGTACCAGAACGTCGAGCTGGCGGTGAACACCGTCTTCAAGGGCAAGAAGTCCAAAGCCGAAATGAAGGAATGGATCGAGCACAATCTGTCGCTGGTACACATGGATCACGCCTTGCACAAGCGCCCTGATGAAATCTCCGGTGGCATGAAACAGCGTGTTGGCATCGCTCGCGCTCTGGCGATGGAACCGGACGTGTTACTGATGGATGAGCCGTTCGGCGCACTGGATGCTCTGACCCGCGCCCATCTGCAAGACTCGCTGATGGAAATCCAGAAAGAGCTGAACAACACCGTGATCATGATCACCCACGACGTCGACGAAGCCGTATTACTGTCGGATCGCATCGTCATGATGACCAATGGCCCCGCCGCCACTGTCGGTGAAATTCTGGAAGTGGATCTGCCACGCCCGCGCAACCGCATTGAGCTGGCCGATGACCCCAGATACAACCATTTCCGTCATCAGGTGCTTCGATTCCTGTACGAAAAACAAAAGAAGGTTGAACCCATCAGCCCGAAAAAAGCGCGCAAGACCCAAGCCAACGCTCAGGTCGCCTGACGCTTTAACTTCCCAACGCAGACACGGCTTTCTATCCGGCTCCAGCGTCTCCCCACGACGCTGGAACGGACAGCTTGTGGCCGCTGATCTGCCAACGCTTTCGCTTTCATTGTCCAGATGGAGACACCCATGCAGAAAAAGACGTTACTGACTGCCGCAATCACGCTCGCGTCCACGCAAGGCCTGCTTTACACCAGCAGCGCCCAGGCCGACAGCCCTATGGTGCTGCTTGACCAGGCCAAACCGATTGCCAACCTGAACCTGCGTTATGAGTCCAACGACACCGACGATGCGACAGGCAACAGCCCAGCCAAAGCCATTACCCTGCGCTCACGACTGGGGGTTCAGTTCGGCGACTATCAAGGTCTGACCGGCTTGTTCGAGATCGAAGATGTGCAGGCCTTCCGCGATGCCTACGCCCCGGAAAGCAAGGGCTTCGACGTCGTAGCCGACCCGGAGAACACCGAATTCAACCGCGCCCAGTTGCAATACAGCCGTGACGGTTTCAGTGCCATTGTGGGCCGTCAACGCATCATTCTCGATAACGCCCGATTTGTCGGCAACGTCGGCTGGCGTCAAAATGAACAGACGTTCGACGCCGTCAAGCTGGGTTACAAGACCGACACGCTGAACATTCAATACGCCTACGTGGATCAGGTGAATGGCATTCTGCGCACGTTTGACGCCGACACCTCTCACCATTTGACCAACATCGCCTATACCGGCCTGCCGGTGGGCACCATTACGGCCTATTCCTACCTGCTGGAAGACGATGATGATTCGGGCCATGCGGTCAAGAATGCCGATACGCGTGGCATCAGCCTCAAGGGCAAGCAGAAGCTGAACGACCTGACTTTGCACTACAAGGCCGAGTATGCTGCCCAGTCGGCCAAGAAGTTTGACGCTTCCTACACACATCTGGAACTGGGCCTGACGCTATCAGGGGTGAGCCTGTTTGTCGGCAACGAAACCCTCGGCAGTGACGACGGCAACTACGGTTTTCAGACTCCTCTGGCGACCAAGCATGCCTTTAATGGCTGGGCCGATCAGTTTCTGGCCACGCCCACCGTGGGTCTGAGCGATACGTATCTCAAGGCTGTTACCAAGGTGGAAGGCATCAAGCTGCTGGCCATGTACCACACCTATAAAGCCGACGAAGGCAGCACCGATTACGGTGATGAAATGAACTTTCTCGCCGCCAAGAAGCTGAACAAGCACCTGAGCACCGGCATCAAGGTGGCCCGCTATACCCAGGGTGATGCCGATAGCAAGAAAGTAGACACCAACAAAATGTGGCTCTGGCTCTCGGCCAAGTTGTAATTCACCGGAACGCTTTATGATCTGGGAGTGAAGGAACACTCCCCCCTTCCTTGGCACGCTTCAGCCCGATACTCGAAACCCGACACCCGATTTGCCCCACAAAAGACCACCACGAATCACAATGGCACACTCCGTGCTTGATTTTGGTTATTACACTGCACTCACCGGTGCAAACACAGTCACCGGTGGTCATCCAATCCCGGCAACTGCCCCGAAACGTCGCCTTCCAGCGACTTCAGGGCCATAAAACCGAAGGGATGTGCTGCAGCACGTTGGTGCAATGTCGCGTCAACACAGTGCAACAGCCACACACCAGTGCACCGTTTTGGACAAAGGCGTTCATACCCCGGTTCTCACCTGAGACTCTGGCCGTATGAACGCCTTTTTTGCATTTTAAAGAGGGCAATCACATGCACGACAGTGGAAAAATCAACCTGCTTTCCTTCACGGGGAAGATGAAGATCCTGCACTTTAGCTGGCTCGCATTTTTTATTACGTTCTTTGTGTGGTTCAACCACGCACCGTTGCTGGGTTCCATTGCCGAGTCACTCGGTCTGACCAAATCAGAAGTCAAAACCCTGCTGATTCTGAACGTTGCACTGACCATTCCGGCCCGCATCATCATCGGCATGCTGACCGACAAGTTCGGCCCCCGAATCACCTATTCAGCCTTGTTATTTATTTCCAGCATTCCCTGCTTTATGTTCGCGCTGTCGGACAACTTTATGGAAGCTGCCATTTCGCGCTTCCTGCTGGGCTTTATCGGCGCGGGTTTCGTGATCGGCATTCGGATGGTGAGCGAGTGGTTCCCGGCCAATGAACTGGGCACGGCGGAAGGCATTTACGGCGGCTGGGGCAACTTTGGTTCAGCAGCCGCAGCGATGTTGCTGCCCACTCTGGCCCTGATGTTTGGCGGAGAAGACGGCTGGCGCTACGCCGTGGCCCTGACGGGTGTGATCAGCCTGGCGTTCAGCGTCATCTGGTACAACAACGTCTCCGACACGCCCAAAGGCTCCACCTACTTCAAGCCCAAGAAAATTGGCGGCCTGGAAGTCACCAGCCAATCTGACTTCGTCTTTTTGCTATTCATGAAAATTCCGATGTACGCCGCGCTGGCACTGCTGACCTGGAAGCTGTCTCCGGCGGGCGTCGACATGCTGTCCGACAACGTTGCACTCGGTATTTACGTTGGTCTGGCTGTGATTTTCGTTTACGACTGCTACAGCGCTTACGACGTCAACCGTGAGATCTTTGTCACCCCCGTGCCCGAAGTCCATCAGTACAAGTTCAAACAAATTGCCGTGCTGAACGTGCTCTACTTCGCTACGTTTGGCTCTGAGCTGGCGGTCGTCTCGATGCTGCCGCTGTTCTTCGCCGATGTGTTTGAACTGGACATGGTATACGCCGGTCTGCTGGCGTCGGCTTATGCCTTTATGAACCTGATGTCCCGCCCCGGCGGCGGCTGGATCAGCGACCGTTTTGGCCGCAAGAAAACCCTGTTGATTCTGACCGCCGGTCTGGCAATCGGTTACGCCACCATGTCGATGATCGACAGCTCCTGGCCGCTGTTCCTCGCGGTTCTTGCCGCCATGGCGTGTTCCTTCTTTGTGCAGGCTGGTGAAGGCGCGGTCTTTGCTGTGGTGCCCTTGATCAAACGCCGCCTGACGGGCCAGATTGCCGGTATGACCGGTGCCTACGGCAACGTGGGTGCGGTGTTCTACCTGACCATTCTGTCCATGGTGAGCTATGACGTGTTCTTCAGCGTGATTGCCGGAACAGCGGTACTGGGCTTTGTGACCCTGCTGTTCCTGGAAGAACCCAAGGGACACATGGCCGAGGTTAAAGAAGACGGTTCAGTTGAGCTGATTGAGGTCTCCTGACCTGCTTTTTTGATCCGCTTTTCCTGACGAGCTGGCCCATTTTTCCTGGTGGGCTGGCCCTTTTCTCAACAAAGCGGGCTTCGCCGCACCCACTGATTACCGGAAGCGATCATGACGAGCCAACACCCTTCTCTTCAAACACTCCGCGTCCGTATTGGTGGCCAATCGGATGCCGGTGTCAAAGCCATCAATCAGGATGCTTTTGCCGCGCATCAACCTCAGGGCACCGAGCTGGAATTCAAGGGGGTGGCCGCTGCTATCGCCGACGGCGTCAGCAGTTGTGCCGACTCCCACATTGCCAGCCAGACGTGCGTCACCAGTTTTATTCAGGATTACTTCAGCACACCTCATAGCTGGAGCGTCAAGCACTCGGTTTCCCGTGTTCTGACGGGGCTGAACAACTGGTTGCATCAGGAAAACAGCCGTTCCCAACGTGAAAAAGACAGCCTGTTGTGTACCTTTTCGGCGCTGGTGATCAAGTCCAACACGCTGCACTGGTTTCATGTCGGAGACTCCCGAATCTACCGCTACCACCATGGTGAACTGGAGCTACTGACCAACGACCATATCCGCCGGGAAGCCGGGCGCAATTACCTGTCCCGAGCGATGGGAGGCGACCAGCACCTGGAGGTCGATTATCGCTCCGCCATTCTGGAAACCGGCACCCTGTTACTGCTCACCACCGACGGTGTGCACGAATCACTGACGCATGCGCAAATCCGCGATGTTCTGGCGAATGCAACCGACGACCTGGAGCAAACCGCCGCCAGGCTGGTGCATCTGGCCGAGCAACACGGCAGCGACGACAACCTCACCGCGCTCCTGATCGGCATCGACCAACTGCCACAGGAAACCCTGGACGAGAGCCATCATCGAGTCACTCACCTGCCCATTCCTCCAGTACTGACGGCGGGTAACAGCGTGGATGACTACAAGGTGCTGGACGTGATTTTCAGTGGCACCCGCAGCCACATGTATCAAGTCAAGGACAACGCCACCGGCCAGCACTACGTGTTGAAAGCGCCGTCTTTGAACTTCAGCGACGACACCCTTTATCTGGATGGATTCATTCGTGAAGAATGGGTCGGCCAGAAGATCAACCACCCCAATGTGATGAAAACGTTCCAGCCTCCTCGGGCCAAGCGTTTTCTGTACTATCTGGGCGAGCACATTGAAGGCATGACCCTGCGCGAATGGATGCACGACCACCCCAATCCCGGACTGGATGAAGTACGACGCCTGACCGCCCAGATTGTTCAGGGGCTGCGGGCCTTTCAACGGGCAGACATGATTCACCAGGACATCAAACCTGAAAACATCATGATTGACACCGATGGCCGGGTGAAAATACTCGACTTTGGCACCGCCCGAATCGCAGGCATTGAAGAAATGACCTCACCACTGGACAAGTCCATCCCGCAAGGGTCTGTCAATTACGTCGCACCGGAATACCTGATGGGTGAGACTGGCACCTTCCGTTCCGACCTGTTTTCGCTCGCGGTCATTGTCTACGAAATGTTAACGGGCCATCTGCCCTTTGCCGAACGCACAACCCGGCAGGTCGCCATCAGCCATTACGCCGAGTTCAGCTACACACCGGCCATCCACCACCGCCGCAATCTGCCCTTGTGGATGGAAGGCTGTTTGCGCAAGGCGTTGCAACCCAACCCGACCCATCGCTACGAGGCGTACTCTGAATTTATTCAGGACTTGACCGTTCCGAACAAACACCTGGAGGCCCGCATACGCCACCAGCCCCTGATCGAAAAAAACCCGACGCTGGTGTGGCAAGGCATCGCCGCCTTGTTGCTGATACTGAACATTGTGCAGATTTTTCTGAACGGAACGCACCAATAAGGTGCATCAAGGTACATTTCAGGGTGTGTTTTTCAGCTCAAGCAGCCCGACAAAGCGGACATACCGGTCCTTTTCACACCTGGCATCAAACGTGCTTGACGTCAGTCATACACCTCGATTACTGCGGTACTTACGGCAACCTACGTGCAAACAGGCGAATCCATGAACACGACACAACTGATTCTGATTGGTAATGGCATGGCCACCAATCGCATTCTGGAAGCACTCGGCACCGAACACCCGTTTGATGCCATTCACGTTTTCAGCGATGAGCACTGCGCTCATTACAACCGCATCATGCTGTCGCCGTTGTTGGCACAGGAAACCACGCTGGGTGACATCACCCCGCACGATGACCATTGGTATCAGGCCCGCCGGATTCAGGTTCACCTGAACCAACCCGTGCAGCGCGTCGATACCGAACAGCAGCAGGTGATCACGCAAGACGGCGAGGCATTCGACTATCAGCAACTGGTGTTTGCCACGGGTTCCCGCTCGGCGATGCCACCGCTACCCGGCACCGAAGCCAATAACGTGCTGGGTTTTCGCAGCATGGCCGATGTCGATCAGATGCTGGATTCGCTGCCAGACATCCAGCACGCCACCGTCATTGGGGCCGGATTACTGGGCGTCGAAGCGGCAGTGGGCCTGAAAGCGCACGGTCTGGACGTCACCCTGATGCATCGTAACCCGGTGTTGATGAACCGCCAGCTCGACGCTCTGGGTTCCCGCATTCTCACCGACGAACTGGTGAAGCGCGGCATAGAAGTGCTGACCGGCGTAAACCCGGACGCCCTGACGCTGGATACCGGGCACAACGCCTGCGCCGTTGAATTCACCGAGCGCCAGACTCAACAACCGACACAGCAGCAGACACACCAGTGCCCAACCGGGATGGTGGTTTTTGCTACTGGCATTCTGCCCAACCGGGAGCTGGCCGAGCAGGCCGGTCTGAACGTGGATCGCGGCATCTGCGTCAACGCTCATATGCAGACCTCCGCCCTGAATGTGTTCGCGTTGGGCGAATGCTGCCAATACGAGCACCACACCTACGGACTGGTCGCGCCGATATGGGATCAGGCTGACGTGGTTGCGCGGCAGTTGCTGCAACAGCAACCACAACAACAACCACAACAACCACAACAACAACCGCTGTCCTCGCCGTATCGGGAACGTGAGCACCTGACCAAACTCAAGGTTTCCGGCGTAGACATACACAGCCTCGGACGTTTCAACCCGGCCCCGGACGTCGACCCACGCACCGGACAGCTCGATGAGGTGCTGACGCTGGAAGACCTGAATAACGGCGTTTACAAAAAACTGATCATCAACAATCAACGCATACAGGGCGCGCTGTGCATTGGCGATGTGATGGATTCCGGCTGGTACTACGAGCTGATGACCCAACAGACCGACATCGGCCCATACCGTGATTATCTGTTGCTGGGGCAACGCTGGGTCAACCAGATTGTCGCCGCCTGAACGCAATACCTCGCGGGCGCAGTGAATGCGCCCTGTTATCACCAACGATGCAGAACACCATGGCTAAAAACCGGCACTCCCCATCAGACTCGCTGAACTCGTCTCGCCCCCGCATCATGCTGGTGGACGACCAGCCACCCCGTGCAGCCATTCTCGAACAGGCGTTGAACGACGCTGGCTGCGAAGTCATCACCCGGCTGGCCAGCGCCCAGGGCCTGATCAAACAGGTCGAGGACCACCAGCCGGACGTAATCATCATCGACATCGACAGCCCTGACCGTGACGTACTGGAGCACATGAGCGTGCTGAATCAGCACAATCCGCGCCCGGTGATCATGTTTTCCGACGAAGACGACACCGCCACCATCGAAAAAGCCATGCGGGCCGGGGTCAGCGCCTACGTGGTTGATGGCCTCAACCCGTCCCGATTGAAGTCGATCATGGACGTGGCCGTGGCGCGCTTCCGCGAATACCAGGCGCTGCGTCAGGAGCTGGAAAAAACCCGCAACCAGTTGGCCGACCGCAAAACCATCGACGAAGCCAAATCACTGCTGATCAAACACAAGCAGTTGTCTGAAGAAGAGGCCTATCACGCCATCCGCAAGATGGCGATGGACAAGGGGCAACGCATGGTTGATGTAGCCCGCAACATCATTTCCGTTATGAAATTGCTGAGTGAGTAGATATTGCTATGACCGAACACACACCCGCGCTGGAAAAAACCTCACTCACTCTGGGCTATATGCCGCTCACCGACAGCCTGCCGTTACTGGTGGCTCAAGATCGTGGGCTGTTTCAGGCGCACGGACTGGATGTGACGCTGCAACAGGAAGTCTCCTGGGCCAATATTCGCGACAAGGTCGTGGTGGGACAACTGGATGCCGCGCCCATGCTGGCTCCCATGCTGTTGGCCACCCACGCCGGATTGGGCGGTTTGCGCAAAGCCATGGCCGCGCCCATGGCGCTGGGGCTGAATGGCAACGCCCTGACCATTTCCACTCAGCTATCACAGCAACTGGCCGCTGTTCCTGGCGTCCCCGCCAGCGGCAACGTTGCCCGAGATGCACTGGAGCGGCTGGCCCAACTGGTGCAGGAACGCAAAACTCGTGAACAACCGGCATTGGTGCTGGCAACAGTGTTTCCGTTTTCCATTCATAACCTGCTGCTGCGCCACGGCTTGGCCAGCGTTCAGATTGACCCGGACACCGACATCAAGCTGGTGGTCTTGCCGCCGTCGCAGATGGTCGATCACCTGAAGCAAAACCACATCGACGGCTTTTTTGCCGGTGCGCCCTGGAACACTGTTGCTATTCAGGCCGGTATCGCAGAATGCCTGATCAGCGGCCCGGACTTGTGGCCCGCCGCCCCGGACAAGGTGCTGGGCATGACCCGCGACTGGGCCGAACAGCACCCCCACACCTTGCAAGCGTTGATGCAGGCTTTGTATGAAGCCGGGGAATGGCTCGAACACCACCGCGAAGAAGCCGCCACCATTCTGGGCCGATACATCGACCTGCCAGCAGAAGCCCTGCTGCCAGCCCTGACCGGCCAGTTCTGCTATCGATTAGACGGTGCGGTGAATCAGCAACCGGACATGCTGGTGTTTCACCGCTATCTGGCCAATTACCCCTGGCAATCGCACGGCGAATGGTTTGTGCAGCAGTTACAACGCTGGGGCTGGGCTAACCCGGACATCGACGCCAGCGCACTGGTGGCGGAGTGTTATCGCCCCGACCTGTACCATCAGGCGCTCGGCCATACAGCCTTGCCCATCGAGCCATCGTTATCACTCGATCAGGATCAGCGCTGGACACTTTCCACCACTCAGGGAGGCTTTGTGATGGCTCGCACCGGCCTGCTGGTCTAGCCCGTATTAGCCTGCGGTGACAGGCTGTTGCCGCATTCCTGAATCGACTGCTGAGTTTTGCGCAGATTTCCGCTAGAATCCGCCTCCTTTCGTCATTAACTCCTCGTTACCACGGCATTGGCTGAGGTAACGTCACTAGCAGGAAACATCTATGGATCTGTCTGCACTCAGCGCAATTTCTCCAATCGATGGCCGTTACGGCAGCAAAACCAAAGCACTGCGTTCGGTTTTCTCCGAATTCGGTCTGATCAAGGCTCGGGTTGAAGTAGAAGTGCGCTGGTTGCAGCGTCTGGCAGCCATGGATAGCATCGCCGAACTGCCTGCGTTCTCGGCAGACGCCAACGCCCTGCTGGATGGCATCGTGGCTAACTTCGGTGAAGAACAGGCTCAACGCATCAAGGACATCGAAGCGACCACCAACCACGACGTAAAAGCGGTTGAATACTTCATCAAGGAACAGTTCGCTGACAACGCTGAACTGAACGCCGCCAACGAGTTTGTACATTTCGCCTGTACTTCCGAAGACATCAACAACCTGTCTCATGCCCTGATGCTGAAAGAAGGCCGTGACATCACCGTGGCGCAGATGCAGGACATCGCCAACGCCATCCGTGAGCTGGCGCACGAGCACGCTGCTCTGCCAATGCTGTCCCGTACCCACGGTCAAACCGCTTCCCCGACCACCCTGGGTAAGGAAATGGCCAACGTGGTGGCTCGTCTGGAGCGTCAGATTGAGCAAGTCAAAGCCGTTTCCCTGCTGGGCAAAATCAACGGTGCCGTTGGTAACTACAACGCTCACCTGTCGGCTTACGCAGACGTTGACTGGCAAGCCACCGCTGAAGAATTCGTGACCTCTCTGGGCCTGACCTGGAACCCGTACACTACCCAGATTGAGCCACACGATTACATCGCCGAACTGTTCGATGCCATCGCACGCTACAACACCATCGTGATCGACTTCGACCGCGATATCTGGGCGTACATTTCCAACGGTTACTTCAAGCAGCGCACCATTGCGGGCGAAGTGGGTTCTTCCACCATGCCGCACAAGGTCAACCCAATCGACTTCGAAAACTCCGAAGGCAATCTGGGTCTGGCCAATGCCGTGATGAACCACCTGTCTGCCAAACTGCCGATTTCCCGCTGGCAGCGTGACCTGACCGACTCCACTGTCCTGCGCAACATGGGCGTTGGCATCGGCTACAGCCTGGTTGCTTACCAAGCCACCCTGAAAGGCATCAGCAAGCTGCAAGTGAACGAAGCACGCATTGCGCAAGACCTTGATAACGCTTGGGAAGTACTGGCCGAGCCGATCCAGACCGTAATGCGTCGTTACGGCATCGAACAGCCGTACGAGAAGCTGAAAGCCTTCACCCGTGGCAAGGCCATCACCCAGGACGCCATGGGTGACTTTATCGCCAGCCTCGACTTGCCAGATGCCGTCAAAGCCGAGCTGAACGCAATGACCCCAGCCAGCTACATCGGTAATGCCGAAGCGCAGGCAAAAGCGGTTTAAGACCTCTTCGCAAGACCCAGCCACCGTGCAACAGTGTGGTGGCTGCCCTTCTTCACTCGTCCCCGATTTACGTCAATGAATGGATTCAGACAACCTTGAAGCAGCCACAGCCTTACTCCCTGTTGAACACACCTGCCCGGTTAATGGTGTATTAATAAACATTCTGGATATGTCGGACTATTGATCTGGCTTATAAAAAAATCATGTCATTTTAAAAGCCGGAGTAATGAGAATGAGGGCAGCGGAAATAGCTGACACAGGATTTTGAATACCCTCCAGTCGCTTGTTATGTTTTATTTCATTGCCTTAAGAAGCTCTACTAGTAGAGTGCTCTCCAAATCAGAAAAGCTTTTATAGGTAACAACTCTCTTTGACTTAATGTCCACAGGCAGTTCATCCAAAAGCTGAGACACCAAAATTGTGGTTTTATCCAGAGCATGTGCCAATCCGAGTTCATACAACACATTTGGGTTTCTCCCGCCAAGATTTGCAATAATAACTTTAGCTTGAACAAGGTTCTTCAAAACATGTGAGAAAATGTCACCTTTAAAGTTTTGTTCATCTCCCCGGATACATCTAATGTCAGCTTTTCGGCATATAGATTCGATGACTTCATAAACCTCATCAAACTCACTATGAAACGGAGTAAGAACAAATACAAAATCCTTTTCAATTAGGTCTGACTGCTTGAGACCAGCGCTCTTCAAGAACCCGTTTATAGCAATATTTGACTTCTCGGTTTCAACAGAGCTTTTATTACCACCCAATTGAAGATGATATGAGTCTTCAAATCTTGCAGAGGTTTTGCTAATCCTTTTATTTAAACCATATATTTCTGATTCCACATTGTGACGAAGTAAGTCTAGTTCAATTTTCTTTCTTTCCTCATCATAATGTGACTCTCTTCTCTTTTGCATCGTGTAAAACATCAAAGCCATAATAGCAGTCATAGCTAGCATAAAGATGGAAAAAGCTATAATAAATTCGAATGAGCTAATATCTCCCATCATACCATCACCTCAAAAACCAAAAAAACAAACACTAAAAATGTCACAAGAAAATTCAAGAACCATAAACCAAACGAATGCCAATTTTTATCTTCATCTATGTATTCTTTACATGGCCTATACAAAGCACCTAATTGAAACACTGCCACTAATAACACTCCAACTATTAGAGTTGCTCGCTTATCTAACCAATACTCCTCCATTGCGGCTGATGAGATAGCAACTGAAAGTGCAACAAAAGTAAGGTCTACTGGCAATCCCAATAAGATTTCACCAAGAATGGTTGGCGTACTACTTTTGTTAACTATAAAGTTCCTTAGCGCAGCACTTAGTAGCACTAAAAAAGCAGGTGATATGAACGCCTCCACTTACCCCTCATCCTCTTTATTCATTCAACCCCCAATTTCAGCCCGTTACGCTATCAACTGCTGGCAACACGAGCAACCTTTTACGACAAAAAATCATAAATCCCCCAGTGCGCCTAACATGACACCACTTATACAATTTCCTCGTCCATACTAAAACCATCAACCATTCCACCAACAACCGGAACCGCCAGCTTCACGGCGTATCTACTGTTGGATTTTCAGAAAACGGAGTCAGGGTATGATTGATATTACAGCAACGTTTATCACGTTCTTCGCCGTTGTCGACCCCATTGGCACCATCCCGGTATTTATCGCTGTTACCAGCCAGTTTGATGAAGCCACCAAGCATCAACACAACATGAGCCACAGCAAGCACTCTGCTCTTTTGGGGTTGCGAATGAGCGAGAATGCATCCGAGTGACGACTGGACTTTCCTTCACACCGCCGTTCTGGCTTTCTCTTTTCCTCATAGAACCTGAGTATCCCCGCCTTGCATCACTCGGGCAGGGTCTCAGACTTCAGCTTTTTCTCCCAAAACAGCGCATGACCCGCCTCTGGATCAAGTTCGTATCCAGCAAAGCCAAACTTCTGATAAGACGCTTTGGCGACGTTATTATTCGACAGCACTTCCAACGTCACCTTGCAGCAGTTTTTCGAGCGGGCCACGCTCTCAACCTTGTCCAGAATGCGATGGCTTAATCCCCTGCCACGGAATGGTTCCAGCACCACCAGATCGTGCACATTCACAATCGGCTGACAGGCAAAGGTTGAGAACGCTTCAAAGCAATTGGCAAGCCCGGCGGGTTGTTCATCCACATAGGCAATCAGGGTAAAGGCATGGGGTAATTTCGCCAGCTCGCTAACCAGATGCTCCTTGGCGTGAGCCGACAACCCGGCTCCGCCACCCATGGGATCATGCGCGTAAGCATCCAATAAGGCGATGATGTCGGACTGGTGTTTTGAATCGGAATAATCGGCCTGAATAATCTGAATGTTCATGTCATTCTCCTTACTATTGCAACATTCAACATGGTTATTACGCCGTTCACAACTCTGGAATATCCATCAAGAAGTCGGTCACACCAACGTCCTGTCCGCATTGACTGAGCAACGTCGAAACCTGGCCACGATGGTGGGTTTGATGATTAAACAAATGCGATAACAGCTCACCAAAATCGCGTTCGAAAGACACTCCCTGAACGTTTCGGTATTCCAGAGAGCGGGAAAAGTCATCTTCTTCAACCTCATGATCAAGCCAGCTCAAGATCACCATATCCACGGTATAGCGCACAGGTTCCAAATCATCCAGATGATGATAAAGCCGGTCGTCCAGCCCATTGGGAATGGGCAACACACCCAGAGCATTCAGAGCCTCATAACGCTCGGAGTGAGCGGCAAAGCGCCGCAACCAGATCAAGTCCCCGACCAGCAAATGATTTAACGTTCCCAGTATCGAGCCAAAAAAAGCGCCGCGTTCCTGCACCAGTTCTTGTGGCGTCAAACGCCCGGCAGCGGCGTACACCTGCTGATTCATACGCTGGTTGTAACGGGCCATTAACAAAAAGTGGGCTGAGTGCTTCATGCTTCTCTCCATCGCAATATCTGACATTCTCTTGTTCTGGATTATTGCATCCTCAGACTAATCACCGACAATACCCCGCTTTCGATTCACGGTTGCGCAACGCGCTTTCCAGCACATTTGGGGCACTTTTTCATGCACGTACTTGGTCATCTTTCGGTTGAAGAATTTCTGCGCGATTACTGGCAGAAGAAGCCGGTTTTGATTCGCAACGCCTGGCCAGATTTCGAGCCATTACTGGCATCCGATGAGCTGGCGGGTCTGAGTCTGGAAGGCGATATTGAATCCCGTCTGGTGATGGAAAACGGCCCGGAAGGCCCATGGGACATTCGCAAGGGGCCATTTACCGAAGCCGACTACCAGCAACTGCCGGAAGAAAAATGGACGCTGCTGGTACAGGCCGTTGACCACTGGATTCCCGAAGCCGCCGACCTGCTGCAACATTTCCGCTTTATTCCCAACTGGCGCATCGACGACCTGATGATCAGCTACGCCGTCGATGGCGGCAGCGTCGGCCCGCATTACGACCAGTACGACGTTTTTTTGCTACAGGCGGAAGGCCAGCGGGAATGGCGCATCGGTCAGATGTGCAGTGAAACCTCTCCCATTTTGAACGGCCCCAAAATTCGCATTCTGGAAGCATTCGAAGAAACGGATCGCTGGGTACTGAATCCCGGCGACATGCTGTATCTGCCGCCGCAACTGGCACACTGGGGTATTTCTCAGGGCGAATGCCAGACCTACTCCATCGGTTTTCGCGCGCCCAGTCTGAACGAACTGGCTCAGGCCACACTGGATCAGGTGATGCAAACCAGCACCGAAGACCAACGTTACACCGATGCGGATTTCCGGGGCCAGAAACATCCGGGAGCCATCGAGCCGGAAGCCGTTGAACGTCTGAAACACATGCTTGCACAGGCGCTGGAACAACCTGATTTACTCGGGGATGTACTGGGTCACCTGATGACCGAATCGAAATACCCGGAGCACCAACCCGAAGCCCGTTCGGATGAGGAATGGCCAGAGTGGCTGGAAGACATCGTCCAGAACGGTTTCGTCCGCCGCTCCGAACAGGCCCGCTTTGCCTTTCGGAAACGCGCTGACGATGTGGCTTTTTATGCCGCTGCTCAAAGCTGGATGATTCCACATTCACTGGAAGCTCTGGCCATTTACTTGACCGATCATAACGAATACGACGCAAACACATTGCTTGATTGGATCAAAAACGACACAAAGGCCCGAAGTTTGATCCAGCGCCTATGGTGCAAGCAACTGCTTTATTGACAGTTTCGCCAAAAACTGACCGACATCAGAAAATTGTCCTACAATCATGCTAGGTTTAATTTGTGACCTGTTACTCATTTTTTGATGAGTAATGTATAAACAAGGGCCAGCCTCGCAGATTTAATGAATGGACAAGCAATGGATCACATACGGGTAGAAGCCGCATTTTGGGCAGATCAACAGCAAACACTGATGGCCTTGCGCCAGCGCGTATTTATTCAGGAACAGAATGTACCTGCTGAACTTGAATGGGATCATGCCGATGCTTCTGCCCTGCACTGGTTAATCACACTGGATGGCGAACCCGTTGGCTGTGCGCGCCTGGTGATTGACGCCAGACATCCTGGCATCGCCGTCCTCGGACGCGTTGCCATACTGCCCGCGCATCGCCGGGTCGGTCTGGGTTCTCGCTTGCTCCATGACATTGTCACCCAGGCACCTTCACGCTTGCATCATCATGGCTATCATTGCCAGCAACTGAAAGCAGATGTGCAGTGTTCGGCTTTGGCTTTCTACCTGCATAACAACTGGTACATTCCTGCCGCACACGAATCGCCCCGCATTCCACCGGAGTTTCATTGGGATGCCAACATCCCCCACGTTCCCATGGTGTACGACCTGATTCACCATGAGCTGGCTGACGACAACAACGTCACCCAGCGCCTGACTCTGGGGCAGGATCCACATCACTATCAGTGGCAAAGTGATCCAGACGACATAATCGCCATCGGCTTTCTTCAAAGCCTGCTGGCTCAGGAACCACGCCAGGTGCTGATCAGTACCTGCGACATTCGTGCCTCACTATGGCGACACGACACCACACGAACTCTCCTGCTGCATTACCTGAAAGCATCACGCCATCATTCCGTTGTGCTGTTGCTGAAAGAAGAATATCCGGGCCTGCAGGAACATCCCCTGGTACAGCTAAGCCAGCGTATCAGCCGCTTGAGTATCCGACGCAATGTGGATATTCATTCTCATCACCAGTTGCTGGCCATCCCGTGCGGCTACCTGGAGTGGGATCAACAATCCGGTAACACCTGCCTGAATCATCGTCGGGAGTGCGAGCGACGGCAGCGTCAGTTTGAAGAGATTCGGGAAACTTCCCTTGCGTTACAGGAAGGACGGAGGGTGCATTTATGAGCCGTATTACCAATTCCCTGACTGCTATAACAAGAGGGCGACACCATGAAATATCGTAACCGACCGATGTCACTCAAGGCCCCAAACCCAGCTCCCGTGCGATTACTGGCACTGACTTGTCTGGTTTCCCTGGCCATTCCCCTATCGACTCATGCCGCTCAGACTGATGTTGAAGCGTTATCCAAAGCAGAGCAAAAACAGCTCGCCAAGGAAGACGCGAAGGAACAGCGCAAGCTGGAAAAACAGCTCAAGCGAGAGCAGAAACAACGCGCCAGACTGGAAAAGAAACGCTTGCGTGAGGAAAAACAACGCGCCAAATTGCTCGCCAGACAACAGGAAGTATGCGACCACCTGATCAAACGAGGCAAAACGCTTCTGCCCTCGTATTGCGATACCCTCGGCGCTCCTGAGATATCGACTTTGTCAGACAGCAGCCTCGTTGTAGAGAATAGCGCCAGTACCACAGATGCCAGCGTCAGCACGTTCAGTATGGCCAGTACTCCTATTACACAGGCGATGGTGTATACACCACAATTGCTGACAGCGGTTCAGTCCGGGCCTATTTCTGATCCGGCGACGTTTGGTGTCATCCCTCAGAACGGCGACCGCCTGGAGGCAGGCAGCTTCACCATCACCATTGATCAGCCCTTCATTGCGGGTCAACTGACGGATGCTCAAGGCAGTATTGCCCTGACCGGCGAGTTCATTGTGGCTGCTGACACGACTCTGGTCATCAATGGTGACTGGGACGCCAGCCAGCCCAACACCCAGAACGTCCTCAAAGCCGGGGCCAGTGTTGAATTCGATGGCGATTCCGGCCTGTTGCGCACCTACAAGGCCGCATCACAGTACTACGGTTATCCATCCGTGAAGGTTGAGGCAACCGCCAACAACAAGGCCTTTTTTGGTCTGAAACCCGGCTCGGCTGCAACCTTCAAATACGACAAACACGTCTACCTCGGCTCCAATATCAGCGGTGGCAATGTCCATTTAAACGGTTTCAGCACTGGTTATATCCACGATGGCTACGACCGCGTTGCCACCCGCGACTGCAACATGCCCGACACCCTGTTCACCAACAGCGGGCAGTTTGAGCTGCGTTATTACGCGGGCGACAACGGCACCTGCGACTTCAGCAACCTGACCATTCTCAGCCCAACGCACAGCACGGCTTTCACCAGCATTGGGCTGGCAGGCAGCACCACGCAAGGGTCGTCTTACAACCTTGACGGACTCTCTGTGGATGGCGGCGTTGGCTACTACACTCGCCCGGAATTCCGCATGAACGACTGGGTGGTCAAATCGCTGGCGATGACATTGCCCAACAACGCTTTTCAGAACATTCAGAACTGGTTGCTGTACAACGTTGATACCCTGCCTGTTGGCAGCGCTGAAATGACCAACGTGTACTTCCGCAGCGAGCGCATGAATCCTCATGGTTTCAGCCTGGCCGGTGGCAGTCTGAGTCAGCGTGTGCTGGATAGCATCGTGTTTGATTTTCAGAATCAGGAAAGCAGTGAAAGCGGCGACAACTACCTGTTCGACGGCGCGGGCAGTGCCAATGAAGTGGTCACCATCCGCGACAACGTATCGTTGAAAAACCTGAACGGTCATCAGGGCAACACTTTTTTGACGTTCAACAACAGCAATCAGAATGGTCGTCAAGTTCAGCTTAAAAACAACGTCGTACACATTCCCTGGAACAACCGCGCCCTGTCATTGAACGAAGCCAGCCAAACACCGGCCAACACCCTGACGCAGGTGCAAGACAACATTTTCTGGGGAGATGCAGGTCTGGAAGGCTATGTCATTGCAAGCCTGACCAGCACTTCAACAACGGACATTCTCGGCAGCGGTGCTTACACACACAACACCGCGTTTCAGGCCCGCAGCGATGGCCAGTTTGCCGAGCTGGATTTGCCACTTAGCCACACGCCGGTTTCTGCCATCTCCAGTCACGCACCACGTTTCCACGACGACCAGCGTCGTCTGGCCAGCTACGGAGCCGACGTTCTGGGGCTGGATGGCACCGATGAGTCCGCTTACTACGCGTTCCTGACGCGCCATCTGACCAGTGCCGATGTCACACGCCTGAACCAGTTAGCCAGCCATTCTCAATACACCGCTCACTATCAGGGCAACATCAACATCAGCGACCTGATTGACTGGGTTCAGCAAGGGTTTATTCCGACTACCACCACCTATCACACCACCAGTAGCACAGGTGGCCGGGTCGGCCTGACGGATGCGCCGACGTTTACATTGCTGGACAGCGACAACGACACCGTTGATGACCAGTTTGACCAGTGTGCTGCCACGCCAACGGGCGAAAGCATCGACAGCAACGGTTGCTCCGATACCCAAAAAGACGATGATGCCGATAGCGTCAACAACGCCACGGATATTTGCATTCAAACCGAACAGGGTTCCGTGGTGAATGCTCAGGGTTGCTCCGATGGCGACATCGCCGGACACATTCTGGGGTTCAGTAGCTGGGGCATTGGCGGTGGCGGTGCCATGGCCGGTTACTCCATCAACCCGTTTGATAGCCAGATGCGCTTTGTCGGCACCGATATGGGCACTCTGTTTCGGTCATTAAATGGCGGCGTCAACTGGGCACCGGTTCGACACACAGAAACCATCTACTCATCACAATTGGGTTACGCCGCATCCGTCGGTTTTGCTGGCCCCAAAAACCTGCTCTACGCCCCGGAAGGCCTGAAGCCGGTTCGCTCCACGGACGGCGGCCAGACATTCGGCGCACCCAACAGTTTCCAACTGATTTACAGCGATGACGGCAACGCAACCAACGACGAACGCATCACAGGCTGGTACAGCGACACCCAGAATGTAGGCACGATATACGCGATGACCGACCACGGCTTATGGCGCTCAGCCGATGCTGGTCAAAACTGGGCCTTTATTTATGGCGGCGGAGCCATCAAGGGTATGTTCGTCGACAACAATGACAGTGGACGCCTGTATATTGCCACCGAGTCGGCCATTCTGACCTCCACCAATGGCATCAACTTCACCAACTACTACACACCAATCACACACCTGATTCACCGCTTCAGCGGCGGCTCCGGTGCCAGTGTCAAAACGCTCGCCTACGTCAGCAATGAAAGTGCCGAGGCTATCGCCGCTTCCCTGCAAGTCGGATTACAAAACGGCGATGTGGTCTCGACGTATACCAAGCCCTCCGGTGCCGGTAATGAGATCAGCGCTGGTATGGTGTACGTGAACCAGAACGACACCGGTTTTGTCCAGACCAGTCAGTTTGCGGGCAGCCACCTGGCCATGGCTCAGAACGACTCCCAGACCCTGTACGTGACCGGCAGCCGTAGCTGGGGCCGTGACAAGGGCACCTCGGTGTATGTTTCGGAAGATGGCGGTGCCAGTTGGCAGCTTCAGTTGTTGCAATACAACTGGGACACCAACCCTTTCTCGCCCTGGAGTGCGTTGCTGCTGGAACACAACCCGGTTGCTCTGAACGTTGGCTGGTACGATGCCGGTTACTACACCACGGGTATCAACCAGCTCAACAGTGCCCAGTTCGGCGGCTCTGGTAACTTCTTTATGCACGCAACGGAAGACAGCGGCGGCCACTGGAAAGACCTCACCAACGAATACGAGGACAGTAATCCAACCGCCCCATCCGGCAGCGACCTCTGGTCAACTGGCGGGCTGAACGTGACCTCGGTCTACGACATCAAGTTCCACCCGGCCAACAACAGCGATGTCTACGCCGCCTATGCCGACATCCACGGCGTTCGCTCAACCGACCACGGTGCTACCTGGCAGATTTTGCCGAATAACCAGAACTCCATCTACGACTTTGCCTTTGACTCCGGCGACGCCAACACCGTCTTTATGGTCAACGGCAGTCAACATGACTGGCCATTCCGGGACTTGTCACTGGTCGGCAATGGCGGTGTCTACAAATCCACCAACAAGGGCAATAGCTGGCAGCGCCTGACGCCCGACAACGCCGCCTACAATCGCCAGTATTTGTCGATTGGCTACGACACCAGCCGCAACGACATTTATGCGGGCAGCCACAGCGACGGTATCGCACGCTCGCTGGATGGCGGCATCACCTGGGAGAAATTCAACGCCGGTTTGCCATCTACCTTACCGGGCACCAGCTACGCCATGGATCTGGTGGTGCCACAAATCGAAGTACTGGCCAACGGCAACGTTTATGCGCTGGTAACCGGTGTGCGTCCTGAATTGACGGCCAGCGAAGTATCACAACTGAACCTGCCGCAAAATCAACTGATTGTGGACACTTCCGGTGGCAGCACCCAGTACTACAGCTGGATCAACCATGCCCAGACCGGCATCTACTTTCTGGATGTGGTGAACGGTGCCACCACCTGGCAATTGCTGCGCGGCCAGATTGACCTGAACTCCCACGGCAACTGGAATCCGAATCACCAGCCCTGGAAACGCCCCATGGCCTTTGCCGTTGATCCCAACAACAGCAATGTGCTGTGGCTGACGGATATGGAACCGCGCACCGCACAAGCAGGCGCAAGCGGGGTCTGGAAATCCACCAACCACGGTCAAGGCTGGACATTTGTTGAACAGCACACCTTCGGGCTGGACATCAACATCGCACATGACAACAGCAACTACGTTGTCGTCGCCGGGCCAGACAGTTGGGGCAATGGCGGCATGAGAGTAACGACCGATGGTGGCCAGAGCTGGGTTCAGGACACCCGTCCTCCATTGCAGCGCAATGCCCATTCGGTCTGCTTTGACCCCGCCAATAGCAACAAGATTATCTACGGCTACTTTGGCGGCGGCATGCTCTACGGCGATCGCCTCTGAGCAGGCAATAAAAAGCCCCCGGCATATGTTGGGGGGCTTTTTATGATAACTGTCTTTACTACCTCACCAGCCCAACCTGCGCCTGCATATCTGCCAGGCGCTGATCCAATACTCGCAGCCGACGGCTAACTTCCCGCATCAGATTCATCTGGATCAGGGTGAATTGCTCCAGATCGCGTTCGTATAAACCGAACAGCGACAGGTTATGGATTTCCAGCGCCTTGCAATCCGTCAGTGCAATTACGGACGCGCTGCGAGGGTTCATGTCCACCAGCGCCATTTCACCAAAACAGTCCCCTGGCCCAAAACGATGCAGCAGACGCTGGCCATCTATTGCAGACTTCTCGACCTTGGCGGCCCCGGATTCCAGCACAAATAATGACTGGGCCGTATCACCCTCCCGAAAAAACGATTCACCGGCCAAAGCAAACCGAACCACACTTTGTTCACACAGGTATTCCAGTGTGGATTCTTTCAAAGCTCCGAATATTGGCATCCCTTGCAACAACTGCAAACGAGCAGACTCCATACAACCTCCGGTTCACAATGAGAAACAGATCACATTACTCAAAGATTGACCCAAGCCTCTGCAATTCGCCACTGATGTTCCGATAATCCTCTCATTATGGCCTGTTACGTGTTTTATCACCGAATGCTTTCAGGTAGTCTCCAAACGCCCGTTTCAACAACGTTTATTGATTTAAGGATAACCTTCACCATGTCGTTTATTGCTGCCCTTTCCCCCCGGCAATTGATTCAATACGGTGCAGCCTGGTTGTTTTTTGGTTTATTTACTGTGCAACTGGCATTGATTTTAGTGTCGGGAGAATTGGGACTCTGGGCTTTGATAGCCGCCTTCCTGGCCATGTATCTGGCCGATGCCTTGTCCGGTATCGCGCATTTTTTTCTGGATTACACCCCAACCCCGACTGACCGAGGACTGAAGGAACTGTTCTATTTCAAGGGCAGCAAAGGCAGTGAGACCTACACTCGCCAGCGCGCCGACGCCATGAAGCGCATCAACGCGTTTGAAGAAATGGTTTTTGATTTCAAGATTCATCACATCAGTCCGGGCACGCTGGGTCGTCGTCCTTTTCTGCGCCTGACTTTGCCCGTGATTTACTTCAGCGGTTTGCCCATGTCGGTGCTAACGCTGTGCCTGTACGGCTTCGACTGGATCAGCACCGAGTGGTTTATCTTTCTCAGCCTGTTAACCGCTGGCACCACCATCTGCCAATACGCCCATGCTTGCGCTCACAAAAAAGAAGTGCCGCCCATTCCTGCCCTGCTGCAACGCCTGGGGTTGTTTGTCACTGCCAAAAAACACCACTCCCATCATTTGAATCTGGGTCATGACTTCTGCATGTTGAATGGCTGGAGCAACCCGCTGGTCAACCAGATTTTCCAACTGTGTCTGAAGTGCGGCTGGTTCAATACCGATAATTTGACGCCCAAATAATGCGCAAGGCTTATCAGGCAGCGCTGCATGGCGTGGCGTGCGGTGTGTTTTGGGGGATTCGACTCCTTGCCTTTCTGGTTGGAAAACAGCGGCTTCTGCGATGGGTTCAGAAGTCCGACAAGGTAATGTGGGTTCATCCGCTGATTCGCAAGCTGCTCAGAAAACACCGGGATTATCTCGGGCAAAATCTGGCCAATGTATTCCCGGATCAGCCAGAACAGTTTTATACCGGCGTCACCCACGACGTATATCGCAACATGCTGACCACTGGCATTGAGTCCGCCATTCTGTCTGATACGGCGTTTCAGCACACTCAATTTATCGGGCTGGATGCTGTCAAAGAACTGGCTGCCACCAACCGGATCATGTTTGTTTCCTGCCACATCAACAACTGGGAAATTTGCCGAACCAATCTGCTCAAACTGGACTTTCCCATCGTCAGTTTTTACCGCGACTACAGCCAACAACTGTTTAATCACCGTCGATACAACCACAAACACCGCTTTGGCCCTTCCATTCCGACTCACCAGACCAGCCGCTATATTCAGGCTTTAGAAGATGGCCAACACGGCTTTATGATGATGGATATCAAGGTTAAAAAAGGCCGCAACGGTAAGAAAATCCCGTTCTGCAAACTGCCCGCCTGGACATCCCTGTTTGCGGCTGACATGGCGAGCCAGCACAACATGGTGATTGTTCCAGTGCACCTGGAGCGGCAGCCCGATGCCCCCGACCACTACCAGCAGATATTTGGCGAGCCGATCCTTAGCACCGACACTGGCACCTCCCAGGCCACTATTAACCAGACCACGACTGCCATTAATGATTACTTCAGCGCCGTGATCACCCGGAACCCGGGCAGCTGGCTACTGTGGGATACCAACCGCTGGGGGCCTTGAGTCTCCCCATTTCAGCCCTATTTCAGTTCCCTATTTCGGCACTCAACTCTATCGTTCAAATCCCACCTTCAGCGCCCAAGCGAGTACGTCGCAGATTCAACACCCATTCGCATACCAGAATCACCACCACGGATATTGCCAACAGCGGCAGAAACGCGATCCAGAACATCAGGAAAGCCGCCATCAGCGCTGGAATACGTCGACCCTGAAGTTTTGGCGGTGCGCCCAGAGAATCTGCGGGCTTGCGTCGCCACCACAACACCGCGCCACTGATGCTGATGGTCACCAGTGCCAACGCCGTAAAGACACCCAGCAACTGATTGAACCAGCCAAACAAATGGCCTTCATGGGCGGCAATACCTATGCCGATGGCGCGATCCACTGCGGACTTTTCCTCAAAGGTACGCATCCGGGTCACATCGCCACTGTAGCCGTCAATCCAGGCATCGGCCCGTAACGGACGATTTTGATGACGGGACTGGGCTTTCCAGAGGTTTTTCTCGCCATTCGCCACCGACAACACCACCGGAGGAGCCAGCTTGAGTGCCGTCGCTTGTTGAAGCACTTCACGCGGCAGATCGACAGACACCACCGCCTTTGGCCCCCAGGTTTGCTTTTCCTGTTTGCGCCCCTGACTCCAGCTCTGCTGCACAGGCACTGGCTTCGACCACTGCCGAATCTCCTTGAAAGCACCACCCCACACCAGCGCCCAGGGCAAGCCGGTAATCAGCAGAAACAGCGCCAGTACCGAGACGTACCAGCCCAGAGCCGAATGCAGATCACGCCAAAACAGCCGCTTTCCGGCCCCCGTGCGAATGTACACAATGCCCGCCAGCCCATCGCGTTTGGCCCAGCTCATCAGCAAGCCCGTCACAATCAGCACAATGGCCCAGCAACTGGCCAGCTCCACCAGAATCGAGCCGACATTCCCAGCCAGTAATTCCCCATGAAAGGTACGCACCATGCGGATAAAACTGTCTTCGTAGCCTTGCACATGCAGCACATCCAGCGTCCATGGATTGACCGTGACGTTGGTGCGCTCGCCCTGATGCAACACGCTGATCACCACCGCATCGTCGGCTTCTAGCGGCAGTCGGTAACTCATAAAACGACTACCAGGCAACGCTGCCAGCGCAGTCTGTATTTGCTCGTTAGCACTGCGGCGCTCGCCCATCATGGCCAATTGGCTGTACGGCTCGAAAGCCTGGGCATCAAACCAGGGTTTAAACAGGTAGATGGCTCCCGAAATCGACAGGGTAATCACAAACGGAATGCTGAACAGACCGGCGTAAAAGTGCCAGCGCCACAGCACCGGATACCAGTGTTTCGAGTGGCTCGTTGTTGCGGCAGAAGCCGCTGATTCAGCCGATGCGCGAGAAGAAGCGACAGAAGACATGGACGACATCCCGAAGAGAAAACCCAGAGTGGTGGCTTACAGATCGTAAGCCGCGTTCAGATACCAGGTGCGGCCTGGCCACGGATGCGCCACGTAGGCAATCTCGTTGGTCAGGTTGTCGATTCCGGCACTGACACGCCATTGAGACGTGAGTTGATAACTGGTTTTCAGGCCCAGTCGGGTAAAGCTGTCCTGCGCACCGTACACGTTCGATGCGGTGTCGGAATTATCCAACTGGCCATGGCTGTTAGACGCGTACTGAACGCTGCCGCCCAAATCCCACTGATCCGTGGCATGCCAGGTCGCCAACAGATTGCCACGCCAGGTCGGCATACGCGGGAACTGCTGGCCTTCGTATTCCGGCTTCGGTTCGTTGCGCACAATTTCAGAATCCAGCCAGGTCATATTGAAGCGCAGATCCAGTTGTTCCATCAGATCCTGCTGCTGCACAATCAGCTCGACACCACGGGTTTCCAGCTCGTCGATGGGCACAAAAGTACGCACCGACACGCCCTGGGCATTGGTGTCGGTCTGGGATTCGATCACGTCGTTGATGGTTTCCTGAAACAGATTCACCCGCACAAAACCGTGCTCTAACTGGCGTTCGATCATCAGGTTGTGGTGCAAACCGTCTTCCGGGCGCAGTTCCGGGTTGGCAACGCTTTTGGAATCGTAGGCTTTGAACTGGCTGTACAGCTCCTCGACAATCGGGAAACGGTACGCTTTGGCCAGCGAGTAACGGGTGATCCATTCATCCGTTGGCTGATAACCGACTGAGAACTTGGGCGAGAAACGGGTGACGTCATTGCCCGGGGCCGACACCAGATCAAACGCGGGCGTATTGGCATCATCAGCGGAGTAATAACCATCCTGACTTTTCCAGTGTTCGTAACGGCCACCCAGCGACACATCCCAGGCCATATCCACGTCCCAATGCAACTGGGCGAACGCTGACGTCAGTACGGTTTCACCGCCACTGCGACTCTTGAAGCTGGCGCGATCACCCGCGCGATAGTTATCGGAGTTGTAAACGTCGTAATTCAGGCGGTAATGCTCGTAGCGCAGGCCAGTAACCAGCCCAAGGTCGTTTATTCCGAACGCGGCTGCAATGTCATCGCCCTTCAGTTTGACTTCAGCGGTTTCCCAACCGGTATCATGATAGCGGGAGACTTCACCGGCTGCGGTGTAGGCCGGGTCGTTCGGATTGGCTTTCGATTTGCGGGTTTCGTCCTTCAGTACATCAAACTGGTTGACGTTGGATTCCAGCGTCCAGCCTTCGGCCACCTCGCCTTTCAGGCGCAAGCCCTTGGAAAAGCTTTCACGCACCAGAAAGCGCTCTCCCAAACGACTTTTGGACACCGCAAACTGCGTGCCGCTCTGAACCAGATTACCGCTCCAGACGGTGTTGCCCTGATCATCCTTCAGGTAGGAATTCTGTTTGTCGGTATCGGACGAACGATCTTCATAGGCCAGATTCAACAGCGTTTCCCAGCCGCCAAAGTCATATCCCAGCTTGAGTTTGTAGTTCTGGGTTTCGGTATTGACCACCCCGGAATCACCGTAAAAACGCTGGGTTCGGCCTTTATTGTCATTCCCGACAATGGCACCAGATACGTTGGTGAAATCTGCATCCGTCAGCGAGTCAGCGGGCTTGGAGCCGTAATAAAACGACTGCGGCTGGGAATCGTTATTGAGGTAGTTGTACGACAGGTAATAGCTCAGATCACGAACCTTGTTGCCGTAAGAGACAAAGCTCTTGTAGCCATCGACCGAACCGTCGTAACCGTAATCCGAGAACTGCTGGCGGAAGTAACCGGCGTCAAAGTGGAACTCTTCCTGCTGTGGGATCGCGGTCTCGATCAGCACCACACCGCCCATGGCATTGCCACTGTACTCCGCCGAAAAAGGGCCGTAAATCACATCAACCTGAGCAATCTCACTAGCGGATACCATCGACCAGCGCGGCGCGCCATTCCAGCGCGATTGCAGCAGATAATGCAGCGGCACGCCGTCAGCAAACACCATGGAACGGGTGGTCTGGAACATATTTGAGCCACGAATCCCCAGCGTGCCGTTGGAATCGCCAATAAACCGACGACGAACCACCAGGCTCGGCTCAAACTTGACCAGATCTTCCGTAGTGGCGGTATTGATGCTGGTGAAATCGTCCGGGTTCAGCGTACTGGTCGGGCTGCTGTAGCTGGCATCCCGTACATCTGGCTGGGTTGCCCACACCACCACTTCTTCGACCGCATCATCATTTGCCCAGACCACCGGACTGGCCAACATAACCGCACAGGCCGTGCTCATTGAGCACCCCAAAAAACTACCGCTGTATTTCCGACTCATCTTGCTTCCTCTGAACCCCGATCGAATATCGGCGGCAGAGATTAGTGACAAGACTGTTAGCCAACAACCGGGCAGATTGTCGCACCTGCGACAACAGACCGCACCCTGAGTGGAACAACAACTCGTTTTGGAGCACAGTCACTCCGGTGCTATAGTGACGCCATTCCAACTCACTTATTTCAACCCACCTGGAGAGCAGAAGATGATTGTAACCAACCCCTCCGGGAACGGTGTTCAGGCGATCGGCTAAAATCGACTTTTCCAGTCCGTTCGCGCTCAACCCGATATCCCGGTGATGTGTTAACCGGAGCTTCGTGCTCCTGTACTCAAACCATATGACGCACGGCGTCAGGGGTTATCGTGACTGATTTTTCTGCACTGATTTCATTGGGCTGGCAGCCCTTTTTCCAACAACAACTCTCCCTCGATGAATGGGAAACCGCACAACCGGCCCGCATCGTTGAGCAGCACCGCTCGCGGCTTGAAGTTGCCACAGCGACTGAGCATCTGGACGTTCCCCTTCTCCCTTCCATGCCAACACTGACGGTGGGCGACTGGATTCTGCTCGATCACAATGGCGCATTCCTGAGGGAGCTGGAACGCACCAGCCTATTCAAGCGCAAGGCCGCCGGAAGCAAAGTCAGCGAGCAATTGATTGCTGCCAATATCGACACCGCCCTGATTACCTGTTCCCTGAACGAAGACTTCAATCTCAACCGGATTGAGCGCTATTTGTGTCTGGTTCAGGAAGCGGGCAGCGAGGCCGTGATTCTGCTGACCAAAGCCGATTTGTGCTCTGATCCCAACGGCTATATTGATCAAATCCGGGGACTGGATAATCGCCTGACGGTACTGGCCATGGACGCGCGCAACCACGAGCAAACCAACCAGCTCCAGCCCTGGCTGGGCAGCGGACAAACCGTGGCGGTGCTCGGCTCGTCCGGGGTGGGGAAATCCACACTGGTGAATCAGCTGGTGGGCGAAGAACATCAATCAACCGGTGGCATTCGGGAAGACGATGACAAAGGCCGTCACACCACAACACGCCGTTCACTGCTTGCAACCGCTGATGGCGGCCTGATTCTGGATACACCAGGAATGCGTGAGCTACAACTGACCGGCACTGAAGACGGCCTATCCGCCACCTTCGCCGATATCGAGGCTCTGGCCCAGCAATGCCGTTTTGGCGATTGTAGCCACCATGACGAACCCGGCTGCGCCGTTCAGGCCGCCATCCAGAATGGACAGCTCGACCCGAGACGGCTGCGCAATTACGAAAAACTGCAACGGGAACTGGCATTGAACAACGCCTCACTGGCCGAACGCCGACAATCGGAACGCGACACCGCCCGCTACCATAAACGGGTGTTAAAAGCGTCAGTATCGATTAAACGCGGGGAGTAATGTTCAGCCATAAAAAAACCGGCATATTGCCGGTTTTTTTACTTGAAGGCGTTTAACGCCACGCCAACTTCGAATGCAGCGTCACGACACTGCCAATAATGGTCAGTGTCGGTGCCTGTATTTCGGTTGAGGCGATCAGCTCCGGCATATCCGCCAGTGTGCTGATGTGTACTTTTTGATCAGGCAATGTGCCCTTTTCCACCAATGCGATGGGTGATTGTTCATCCATGCCATTGGCGATCAGTTGGCGACAAATTTCAACGATGCCGCTAAGGCCCATATAAATCACCAGTGTCTGGTTCGGATGAACCAGTTCACTCCATGGCAAGTTACAGGTATTGTCGCGTAAATGACCGGTGACAAAACGCACGCTTTGGGCGTGATCACGGTGAGTCAGCGGAATACCGGAATACGCTGCACAGCCACTGGCTGCAGTAATGCCTGGCACCACCTGAAATGGCACTCCGTATTGTGCCAGCCGTTCGATTTCTTCACCGCCACGACCAAAGATAAACGGATCGCCGCCTTTCAAACGCAACACCCGTTTGCCTTGTTTGGCGGCATCGACCAGACATTGGTTGATGTCATCCTGCGGCACGGCATGATCACTTTTAGCCTTGCCGACGTAAATACGTTCAGCGTCCGGTGAGATCAGCGCCATGACGCCCGGCCCAACCAGGCGATCGTAGAACACCACGTCCGCCGACTGAATCAATCGCAGGGCGCGGAAGGTCAGCAAATCCGGATCACCCGGCCCCGCACCAACCAGATACACCTCACCGTGTGTATTTTCATGACCCGACAACAAACTCTTGGCCACCGCATTGGCGCGTTCTGGTTGTCGAGCCAACACCAGCTCGGGCACCTGACTGGCCATCAGCCTGCGCCAGAATGGCGCTCGAAGCGGCGCTGCCAGACGGGTTTTGACGCGTTCACGCAGCTCTTCCACCAGCTCACCCAGTTGGCGATATTCTTGCGGCAAAAAGGCTTCAATACGTTGTTTGAGGTGACGCGTCAGCGCCGGAGATGTGCCGCTGCTTGAAATGGCAACCAGTACCGGAGACCGGTCAACCACTGCCGGAAAGGCAAAATCGCTATCGTCGTTGCGATCACTACGGCACACCAGACAGCCTTGCTTGCGAGCAGATACGGCCAGTGCTTCGTTCAAATCCGAATCGTTGGTGGCAACGACCACCATGGAACCCGGTTCAAACACTTCATCAGCCACCGCATCGCGTATCTCCAACGTGATACAGCCCTGCTGCGCCAAATGAGCGACAGACGCGTCTGCCATGCTGGCAACCACTCTGACATCAGCACCGGCCTTGACCAGTGTCTGGATTTTGCGACTGGCAACGGCACCACCGCCGATTACCACGAAGGGACTGGCGTCCCCACGAAAAACCAGCGGCAGTGTCATCATGCGCTAATCACCTCAAGGCCACCCATGTAGCCACGCAGTGCTTCTGGCACCACAACAGAGCCATCGGCCTGCTGGTAGTTTTCCAATACAGCCACAAGACAGCGACCCACCGCCAGACCAGAGCCGTTCAGGGTGTGCAGCAATTCTGGCTTGCCGGTTTCCGGGTTTCTCCAGCGCGCTTGCATACGGCGTGCCTGATAATCGCGGAAGTTGCTGCAAGAAGAGATTTCGCGGTATTTGGCCTGACCGGGCAACCACACTTCCAGATCGTAGGTTCTGGCCGCAGAAAAGCCCAGATCCCCACCACACAAGATCACCTTGCGATATGGCAGATTCAGCTTTTGAAGAATGGCTTCTGCGTGGCCCGTCAGTTGCTCCAACGCCGCATCAGCATCACCAGCACGAACAAACTGAACCAGCTCAACCTTGTCGAACTGATGCTGACGAATCATGCCACGCGTATCACGGCCATAGCTGCCCGCTTCGCTGCGGAAACACGGCGTATGCGCGACTTTTTTCAGTGGCAGCTCACCATCAAACACGGTTTCACGCATCAGATTGGTCACAGGCACTTCAGCCGTTGGAATCAGGTACAGATCCTTGTCGCCCTGTGCATTCGGAATGCGGAACAGATCTTCTTCAAATTTAGGAAGCTGACCCGTACCTCTCAGGGCATCCTTGTTGACCAGATACGGAACGTAGGTTTCTTCGTAGCCGTGTTCTTCGGTATGAGTATCCAGCATGAACTGGGTGATGGCGCGGTGCAGACGGGCAATCTTGCCGCTCATGGCCACAAATCGGGAACCGGCAACGGTCGCACCGGCATCAAAACTCATGCCCAGAGGTTCTGCCACGTCGACGTGATCTTTGGCTTCAAAATCCAGTTGCGGAATCTCGCCCCAAACGGACACTTCAACATTGCTGTCTTCATCGTCCCCGAATGGAACGGCTTCATCAGGCAGGTTCGGAACCCCCATCAGCCAATCATTCAAAGCGGTTTCAGCTTCTTTGGCTTCGGCCTGGGCAACGGTGATGTCAGAGTCGATGCCGCCCATCACTTGGGCTTTGGCATCTTCTGGCGACATACCCTGACCAATCAGGGCACCAATCTGCTTGGAGGCTTTTTTCTTTTCGGCTTGCAGAGACTGGGCTCGTGTCAGAGCCACTTTACGGCGTTCGTCCATGGCCTGAAACGCCTCTGTATCGAGACGAAAGCCTTTCTTGGCCAAAGCACCTTTTACCTGATCCAGATTGTCACGGATGGTTTTGATATCGAGCATGTTGAATGTTCACCAGAGGGTCAGATTGATATGACAAAAATCCTGATTCGGAATGGCGGGCAGCAGCCTCAACCAGTCACGTCTGACTGAATTGCCGAGCCAGCCACATACCGGCCACGGTGGCCGCCATACAGCCCACCAGACTGCTACTGATATAGGCAAACGCAGCAACCCAGCGTTGCTGTTCCAGCAAGCCGACACTTTCAAGCGAGAAGGTTGAGAAAGTTGTAAATGCGCCCAGAAAACCCACCATAGCCAAGTGCTTGTGGTGTTCTGAACCCCACTCATTTTGCACCAGCCAAACGTAGGCCATCCCGATGACGAAGGAGCCTAACAGGTTCACGGAAAGCGTACCATAGGGGAACGGCTTGCCCGCCCACTTGAAGACGGATGTAGCGACATAATAACGACTGACAGCACCAAGGGCACCGCCAGCGGCGATCCAGAATACGTTCATGGGTGTTTCGTTGATTCCGCAGAGTAATGACCGACCGATGATTCGCTCTCATTGGCCCTTGTGTAGCGTTGTCGTTCCGATTGACGGTTCAATTCGTCGAGATGGTCAAGCTTACGCGCAATCTTGCTTTCCAGACCACGCTCAACCGGTGAATAAAACCGCATTCCAGCCAATTCCGGCGGCAAATAGGTTTCACCAGCGGCAAAGGCTTCCGGCTCATCGTGCGCGTAGCGGTACTCTTCACCGTAGCCCAACTCTTCCATCAAGGATGTTGGCGCATTGCGCAAGTGCATCGGCACCTCACTGGCCGGAGCATTGACGATCAGGGCGCGCACCTGTTTGAACGCCGTATACACCGCGTTGCTTTTCGGCGCACTGGCCAGATACACCACCGCTTGGGCAAGAGCCAGTTCTCCTTCCGGGCTGCCCAGACGTTCCTGCACATCCCAGGCATTCATTGCCAGTGTCAGCGCTCGTGGATCAGCATTGCCAATGTCTTCACTGGCCATGCGCACAATGCGCCGGGCAACGTACAAGGGATCACAGCCACCGTCCAGCATCCGCATCAGCCAATATAGGGACGCGTCCGGATCAGAACCACGCACCGACTTGTGCAACGCTGAAATCTGGTCATAAAACGCTTCACCACCCTTGTCGAATCGGCGCACGGATGTACCGGCAACATCCGCGACCATGGCTCGGGTGATCACGTCCCCCTGAGATAACTGATGGGCAAATTCCAGGTGATTCAGCAAACGTCGGGCATCACCGTCTGCCAACTGAACCAGCAGAGACAGAGCCTCAGGCTCAATTCGACTATCCCTAGCGCTTGCACCAGAAACGCTTGAACCAGAAACGCTGCTATCCAAAACCAGCACTGCCAGCGCCTGAGCGGCGATTTGTATCAGCTCCTCGTCGGACAGGCTTTTCAGGACATACACCTTGGCGCGTGACAACAAGGCATTGTTAAGTTCAAAGGAGGGATTTTCGGTGGTCGCACCGATAAAGATCAGGGTGCCGTCTTCCACATGAGGCAAGAAAGCATCCTGCTGGGACTTATTAAAACGGTGGACTTCGTCGATAAACAGCACGGTTTTACGACCCGTCACACGGTTCTGTCGAGCACGCTCAACCGCTTCACGAATTTCTTTCACGCCCGACATCACCGCACTGAGCGAGATAAATCCGGCATCAACGTAATTGGCCAGCAAGCGCGCCAGCGTGGTTTTGCCAACGCCCGGCGGCCCCCAAAAAATCAGTGAGTGTAACTGCCCTCTGTCCAACGCCTGACGCAAGGCCGTACCTTCTCCCACCACATGCGTCTGACCAGCGTACTGCGCCAGCGACCGGGGCCGCATTCTGGACGCCAATGGCTCATACGCCGGTTCGGTGGCGAACAGGTCATCCGCCACGGGCATCAATCACGTCGGTGTCTTCAGGAATCACAAACGTGAACAGGGCATCGTCCAGCTCAGGATTATGTTGACGCTCGATAAAGCTGACGACTGTCACCTGACCGGCAGCATCCAGAATGGTCATATTGGCCAGCTCGTCCTTGACGTAGGAGAAATCCAGCGCTTCAAATAAGCGGCTTTTGTCTTTAGGCACCAACCGGTAACGGGTTTCTTCCGGCAGAGAGACAGCCGTCACCTCAAAGTGCTGACCAATTTCCCCTTCGTTGCCGCTGAGCAGAAGCGCAGGAGTATCCTGAATGTTACTGGCCAGATCCCGAATGGTCACTTGCTCCAGATCCTCATCATAGATCCATAAGGTCTGGCCATCGGAAACCACCAACTGGCCATAATCTTCACTGGTTTGCCAGTGCATCTTGCCCGGTGTTTTCACCGCAAGATTGCCTTCAAGTTGCTGTAATACCCGGCCACTGTGATCAAACACCGTTTGCGTAAAGCCCGCCGACATCGTTTCCATGGCACTGAGTCGACGCGAAAATTCTTCCAGGTCAGAAGCGGATACCAGCGCTGAAAATACCATTAACATCAGCGACAACACCCATTGGGTACACGATCGAAATACCATATAACGTTCCTTTACCATTTTGCCCGAAACACAACCGGGAACTGTTTTGTACTATCTTGTCTTGTACTATCTGGCTTGTATTGTTTGGTTTGCACTACTCTGGCGGCGGCGGAGCCAACACTTCACGAGCGCCGTTATTGCCAGGCATTGACACAATGCCCGCGGCTTCCATAGATTCCACCAACCGGGCAGCCCGGTTATAACCGATGCGCATTTTGCGCTGCAGCCCCGATGCCGAGCATTTGCGAGTCTGTGTTACAAAGGCAACAGCCTGATCAAAGAGTTCATCCTGTTCACTGCCACCTGCACCCGCTTCACCGCCAGCAGCCGGGTTTTCTTCACCTTGTGTGACGGCTTCAATGTAGTCGGGTTCTCCTCGCAGCTTCCATTCAGCCACCACCCGATGCACTTCATCATCATCCACAAAAGCACCGTGAATCCGTTCCGGCAATGCCAATCCTGGCGGCATAAACAGCATGTCACCATGACCCAACAACTGCTCGGCACCGCCCTGATCCAGAATGGTGCGTGAGTCAATGCGGGACGACACCTGAAACGCAATTCGAGTCGGTACATTGGCCTTGATCAGACCCGTAATCACATCCACTGACGGGCGCTGTGTTGCCAGAATCATATGAATGCCCGCCGCTCGTGCCTTTTGAGCAATTCGGGCAATGTATTCTTCCACGGTTTTGCCAACCATCATCATCATGTCGGCAAATTCGTCCACCACGATCACGATGTACGGCAACGGTTCCAGCGTGCGTGGCGTGGTGTCGTACGAGGTTTCAATGCTCCAGAGCGGATCAAGAATCGGCTGGCCTGCATCGATCGCAGCCTGCACTTTTTTGTTGTAGGAGATGATGTTACGCACCCCCTGAGACGCCAGCAGTTGATAACGCCGTTCCATTTCTTCCACACACCAGCGCAGGCCGTTGGCGGCTTCTTTCATATCGGTGATCACGGGGGACAACAAGTGTGGAATGCCTTCATACACCGACAATTCCAGCATCTTGGGATCGACCATAATCAGGCGTAATTGCTCTGGCGTGGCCTTGAACAGCATCGACAAAATCATCGCGTTCACGCCGACTGATTTACCCGAACCGGTGGTGCCCGCCACCAACAAGTGCGGCATTTTAGCCAAATTGGCGACCATCGGGTTGCCGCCAATGTCGTGCCCCAAAGCCAGGGTAAGCACCGACTCAGCTTGATCAAACACCGGCGAAGACAACACTTCCGACAACGAAACCAGTGCCCGATTTTCATTGGGCACTTCGATTCCCATCACCGACTTGCCGGGAATTACTTCCACAACCCGAACGCTGATCATGGCCATGGAGCGTGCCAGATCTTTGGCCAGATTGGTGATTTTACTGGCTTTCACGCCCGGTGCCGGTTGAATTTCAAAGCGCGTAATCACCGGCCCGGGGGCTACCGCCACCACTTCGATTTTGACGCCAAAATCGGCCAGTTTTTGAACCAACAAGGCCGATAAATCTTGCAATCTTTCCGGTGAGAATCCGCCAGGCTGATCTGTTCTCGGAGGATCAAGTACGTCCACCGATGGCAAACCCAGCTCCAGGGCCTGCTGGCGAATGACGTCACTGTCCAATGGCTCGCTATCTGGGCGTTTTTCCAATGGTTCCACCGGAATTTCGGCCACTGGCTCTGGCTCTGGCTCTGGCTCTGGCTCTGGCTCTGGCTCTGGCTCTGGCTCTGGCTCTGGCTCTGGCTCTGGCTCAGCAAGAATCTCTGGTGGTACGTCAACGATATCAACCAGAGTCTCATCGGCGGCCACTACATTATTGGCGGCGGTCACGACAGACTCCTGAAGCACAGGCGGCAACTCGACATCACTGATTACTTCAGCAACCTCCGCGACTTCTTCCAGCACAGGGACTGGCACGGGAACCGGGACAAATGCTTTATGCGTATCCTGAATCCGAGCACGTGCCACCGGCGCTGTAGACTCCGTGGTGCCTTCCATGCCGGGTAACTCTGAGAAATCGGACAAGGTGGGTTCAATCGTTCGCTCTGAAACCCGCTCAGGGACAGGCTCAAAGTCAGGGGACGACTCGGGTTCGGAGGGCGACTCGGGTTCAGCGGTTAATTCCACTTCGGGGTAATCATCAACATCAGAATCTCGCACAGAAGTCGGCTCAGCATCGTCCAAAGACGACACAGGTGCTGCAGCCATGGCAGATACCGGGATGTCCGCTGGCGGGAAATGATACGTTGGGCCAGGCAAAGCTACAGCAGCACCTAGCGGTTCATCATCAGAGGAGGGCTTGCCCGACTCAGAACCCAACAGCCAGCCTCCCACCCGGTCAAATACAGTAATCCATGAAAACTCCAGAAACAGCATCAGCCCCAGCGACAAGAATCCGGCCAATAGCACAACGGAACCAGCGAACCCGAACAACGGCGTCAGGCCCGAAAAAACCGCCACGCCCATGGCACCGCCCGAGCCAACCGGCAAACCCTCACCGGGCCAGATACTGACACTTGCCAGAGCACACAATGTACAAAGCGTCATCGTAAAGCCAATCAGACGCTGCCCCCATTCAGCCCAGGTGGATGCCACCGGCGAACGAAACATCATCGCCAGCTTGGCCAGCACCAGCCCCGGAAAGGCAAACGCCAGATAACCCAGAAAATGAAACAACACATCGGCCAGTACGGCTCCCACCTGCCCCACCGCATTACCGGTCACATTTCCCCCGGAACTGGCCCAGCCACTGTCCGCAGGGTTGTACGAAAACAGGGCCATAAATAACAGAACACACCCCAGTGCCAAACCGACAAACGCAACATCCTGCATTCGTCCCCAACGTTCTGGCATGACTTCTTTTTCATTTAGCGATTGTTCAGACAACGAAGTATCCTTTGACAAATCAATATTCTGCACACAACAATGATGGGCACGAGTTTACCACGGCAAAAGCATGATTGACTGGATGGATGAATACAGCGCCCCGGCCTTTCCCGCCACTGATACTGCGCTGGACAACCCTAATGGATTACTGGTAGCAGGCGGCAGGTTATCACCTGAATGGCTACTAAAAGCCTACACACTGGGCATTTTCCCCTGGTACGAGGACGACTCTCCCATTCTTTGGTGGAGTCCGGCACCCAGAGCAGTGATCACACCCACTTCTTTTCGTATTCCCAGAACCGTTCGCAAGCTACTGAAACGTTCCCGAGCGACCATCACCTGCAACCAGGCATTTGATGCCGTCGTTGAACACTGTGCCACCATTCAGCGCACAGACGAAGACGGCTCTCCTTGCCATGGCACCTGGATTACCACCGACATGCAGCAGGCCTACAAACAACTACACCGCGCTGGCCCGGCCATCAGCATTGAGTACTGGAACGCCCAACAACAATTGGCGGGCGGGTTTTATGGGGTGCTTCTGGGGCATGTTTTTTTTGGTGAGTCCATGTTCTCCATCGACAGCAATGCATCTCAACTGGCCTTTGCAGCCGCAGCACCCTGTTTGTTCAAACACGGCGTTACGCTGATTGACTGCCAGATGAACACACAACACATGGCCCGCTTCGGACTGATCGAATGCACTCGGCAACAATTTGAATTCCATTTGCACCAGGAAAAGCTGTCTCAGCCATATGCTCATTCCAGACTGCCCACCTTGATTCACTCAGGGCCAGACACATGAGACGCGTCCCTATTATCAGGCCCACCCATCCTCACCCCTGTGGGTACTTTAACGACCGCCAGGCCAATAACGACTACCTTCACCCTGACATTAAACCCGACATTGAGCTGCTGTCGCTGCTGAATCTATCCGGTTTCCGGCGCAGTGGTGTGAATATTTATCGACCGGCTTGCGCTGGCTGTCAGGCCTGTGTTTCGGTGAGAATCCCCGCCCACCGCTTTCAGCTCAAACGCCGCTTCCGACGAACGCTCAAAGCACTCAAACACTGGCAATTATCGGTGGAAGAGCCAAGCATGCGTTTTTATCCGCTCTACGCACGCTACATCAGTGCTCGTCACAGCGAGGGCAGCATGTACCCCCCCAGCACCCGTGAATTTCGCCAGTTTTTGATCTCTGGATACGAGACAGGGCGTTTCCTGGTTGCTCGGGAAAATGGACAGGTTCGAGCTGTTCTGGTGTTTGACCAACTCAGTGATGGCTTATCCTCTGTCTACTGCTTTTTCGACCCGGAGTACTCACATTTTTCGCCCGGTATTTTTCTGATCACCAACCTGACTCGTCTGACACAGATGCTGGGATTGCACTACCACTACTTGGGTTATTGGGTGAAAGGATGCGACAAAATGTCTTACAAACAGGACTTCAGCCCCCTGCAATATTTTATTGATCGGAAATGGCAGGAATTATCGCAGAACGAGCTTTGATTATTCTCGGGAATTAGTGCAGAATGCGCCCGCTTTGTATATTCCTCAAACAGGTGACGAATGGCGAAAGACGATCATATTGAAATGGATGGCGAGGTTATTGATACCCTGCCAAACACCATGTTCCGTGTTCAGCTGGAAAACGGCCACGTAGTAACGGCCCACATTTCTGGCAAAATGCGCAAGAATTACATCCGAATTCTGACCGGAGATAAGGTCAAGGTTGAGCTGACTCCTTACGATCTGAGTAAAGGGCGCATCACGTATCGAGCACGTTGATTGTTCTCTTCCTAGCCTGAAGAGCATGGTGGTGTCTTCCGACACCATCAGAGCTTTCTTTCAGCAACACGCAACTTTCAGTAAAATCCAAAGAATTCCAAACGCAAGAGCATCCCTGCTCTCTGTTATTTCATCAAACATTCCATCAAGCCGATACAGGCTCTGCTGATTCAATGACCAGATCATCGTCCAGCGTATCAATAATTACCTCACCACCATCTGCCAGCTCTCCAAAGAGAATCTTCTCTGCCAGTGGCTTTTTGACCTTTTCCTGAACCAGCCTGGCCATAGGTCGTGCCCCCATTGCCTTGTCGTACCCTCGAATAGCCAGCCATTCGCGTGCATTCTGAGTCAAGGTGAGCATTACTTTCTTGTCATCCAGTTGACCTTGCAGCTCCGCCACAAACTTGTCGACGACATTCAAAATGACGGTTTCAGAGAGTGGTGCAAACTGAACCGTCGCATCGATACGATTGCGGAATTCAGGTGTAAAGACTTTCTTCAACTCTTCAGCACCATCCGTCGAATGATCCTGAAGCGTAAAGCCAATACTGGAACGACTCATCTGCTCAGCACCTGCGTTGGTGGTCATGATCAAAATGACATTACGGAAATCGGTTTTTCGACCGTTATTATCCGTCAATGTACCGTGATCCATGACTTGCAACAGAATATTGAAGACTTCGGAATGCGCCTTCTCGATTTCATCCAGCAGCAACACGCAATGAGGGGTTTTATTCACCGCTTCCGTCAGAAGACCACCCTGGTCATAACCAACGTATCCCGGAGGTGCGCCGATCAAGCGAGAGACGGTATGACGTTCCATGTATTCAGACATATCGAAGCGAATCAGTTCCATGCCCATCACATTGGCTAACTGACGCGCCACTTCGGTTTTACCAACCCCGGTTGGCCCGGCAAACAGAAATGAGCCAATAGGCTTGTCAGGGGCCGTCAAGCCAGCACGTGACATCTTGATGGCCGTTGACAGGTTCACAATTGCTTCGTCCTGACCAAACACCACCATCTGCAGTTTGTCTTCCAGCTTGAACAACAATTCCTTGTCATCCGAAGACACACTTTTTGGCGGAATTCGGGCAATAGAGGCCACCACCTTCTCAATTTCAGTGACGTTGATTTGCTTCTTGCGCCGTGAAACCGGCAACAACTGCTGCAACGCCCCTACTTCGTCAATGACATCAATGGCCTTGTCTGGCAGGTTACGATCATTGATATAACGCTCAGACAGCTCAGAGGCCGCTCTCAACGCCTTGTCGGTGTATTTGATGTTGTGATGTTCTTCAAAGCGGCTCTTCAAACCTTTCAAAATCAGATAGGTGTCTTCAACCGACGGTGCTGCCACATCAATCTTCTGGAAGCGACGAGTCAGGGCACTGTCTTTCTCAAAGATACCCCGGAATTCCGTGAAGGTCGTTGAACCCACACAGCGTATCTCACCGCTACTGAGCATGGGCTTCAGCAGATTGCTGGCATCCATCACACCACCCGATGCGGCACCTGCTCCGATAATGGTATGAATTTCATCAATAAACAGCACACCATGCGGTTGTTTTTTCAGCTCTGCCAACAGAGCCTTCAAGCGTTTTTCAAAATCGCCCCGGTACTTGGTTCCAGCCAGCAAGGCTCCCATATCCAGGCTGTAGACCGTTGCTTCGGCGATCACATCCGGCACGTCACCATCCACGATACGCTTCGCCAGGCCTTCGACAATCGCCGTTTTACCAACACCGGAATCACCAACCAGCAACGGGTTGTTTTTGCGGCGGCGCGACAAAATCTGCACCAGACGACTGACTTCCTCATCACGACCAATCAGAGGGTCAATTTTCCCCTCCATTGCCAGCCGATTCAGATTGGTCGCATACCCTTCCAGCGCGTCATTGGATGCTGCTTCACTTTCTGCATCCAGGCTCTGCTCATGATCTTCTTCACTGGGTTTATCCTGACTGCCGGGGTCCGACACCTTGGAGATACCATGAGAGATGTAATTCACCACATCCATTCGATGTATTTCCTGTTGATTCAGAAAATACACCGCCTGACTTTCTTTCTCATTAAAAATGGCCACCATCACATTTGCCCCGGTCACTTCTTCCCGACCGGAGGACTGGACGTGAAACACAGCGCGCTGCAGCACCCGCTGGAAACCCAGTGTTGGCTGAGTCTCCTGGGCATCATTCTGATCCGACAGGCGCGGCGTGGTTGCGTCAATAAACTCTTCCAGATCCACCTTGAGGCGCTCCAGATTCGCCCCACAGGCACCCAACACACGAACGGCAGCATCATTACCTGTTAGTGCCAACAACAAATGCTCAACCGTCATAAACTCATGCCGCTTTGAGCGGGCGTCCCTGAATGCGTCATTCAGGGTATTTTCTAACTCTTTGCTGAGCATGGTATTTCCCCCTAATCATCAACCGGTGCAATTTCGCACAGTAGCGGATGCTCACAATCTCTTGAATATTGATTCACGATTGCGGCTTTTGTTTCAGCAATATCTCGCGTATGTACAGCACACACAGCACTGCCCTTGTTATGGACTGTTAACATGATTTGCGTTGCCTGCTCTTCACTCTTGTCGAAGAAACGCTGCAACACTTCGATCACGAACTCCATTGGCGTGTAATCATCGTTCAGCATAATGACCCGATACATCTGTGGACGCTTGAGCTGAGGACGAGTTGCTTCGACGGCCTCACCTGAATTGCCCCGCCCTGGGTCATTGCTCATATTCAAGTCTAGTAAAAATTCTGACACTGGGAACATAGGAAGAAATTTCTGATTCTCTTTGCTTTTATAATACCCAAGCCCGTCCCAATTGCGACACTGGCTTGACGACATTCACCGCCCCCGGTAGTGTTGTGACGCATAACGTTAACGGACTAACGCGCGATACTGCGTCACGTCCTCAACCCGGAGAGAGTTCGCGATGAAAACAGGGACCGTTAAATGGTTCAATAACGCCAAAGGTTACGGCTTTATCAATGCAGAAGGAAGTGATGAAGACCTGTTCGCTCATTTTTCCAACATTGAGATGGACGGCTACAAAACCCTGAAAGCCGGGCAACGTGTTATGTTTGATGTCAAGTCAGAAAATACGGGCTACCACGCCATCCAGATTCGCCCCTGCGACCTCTCCGTCGCAGAATAAATCACCACATGATGATTCAGAGGCCGCCATAGCGGCCTTTTTAGTGCCTGCTCCCTTCCCACAGGCCGATCAAACGAGCATAAAAAAGCCGCCACCTGAAACAGGGGGCGGCTTTTTCGCCAAAGGCTAATCGAGGGCTTATTTCAAGCCATCAACAATTGCGTTCAGTGTTGCGCTGGGGCGCATAACTGTTGCAGCCATATCCTTATTGAACTGGTAGTAACCACCAATTTCAGCCGCAGCACCTTGAGCGCCATTCAGCTCAGCCACAATGGTTTCTTCTTGTTCAGTCATCGCGGCCGCAACCGGTGTGAAGATTTCTTTCAGATCTGCATCATCATCCTGTGATGCCAACGCTTCCGCCCAATACATGGTCAGGTAGAAATGGCTACCACGGTTATCAATGCCACCCAAACGACGCGTTGGAGACTTATTCTCAATCAGGAATTTGGCAGTAGCAACATCCAGAGCTTTACCCAATACAGCCGCTTGGGCATTATCAGCATGCGTTGACAGGTGCTCCAAAGAAGCAGCCAATGCCATGAACTCACCCAGAGAATCCCAGCGCAGGTAGTTCTGCTTGACCAGCTGCTCGACGTGCTTCGGTGCAGAACCACCGGCACCTGTTTCAAACAGACCGCCGCCATTCATCAGAGGCACGATGGACAGCATTTTGGCGGACGTACCCAGCTCCAGAATCGGGAACAGGTCAGTCAGGTAATCACGCAGTACGTTACCAGTGACAGAAATGGTGTTTTCACCTTTCTTCATACGTTCCAGCGAGAAGCGAGTCGCTTCACACGGGGCCATGATGCTGATATCCAGACCGTTCGTGTCAAACTCTGGCAAGTAAGCGTTAACCTTTTCGATCAACTGTGCATCATGTGCACGACTTGCGTCCAGCCAGAAAACAGTAGGCCAGCCTGTTGCGCGCGCGCGGGAAACAGCCAGCTTCACCCAATCTTTGATCGGCGCATCTTTCACCTGACACATACGCCAGATATCGCCTTCTTCCACTTCGTGCTGCATCAGAACGTTACCCGCCGCATCAACGATGCGCATGGTGCCTGCTTCAGCAACTTCGAAAGTCTTGTCGTGAGAGCCGTATTCTTCCGCTTTCTGAGCCATCAGACCAACGTTAGGTACAGTACCCATGGTGCGAGGATCGAAAGCACCGTTCTCTTTACAGAAGTCAATGGTTTCCTGATACACACCGGCGTAGCAACGATCAGGGATCATCGCGATGGTGTCGTGCAGCTCTCCATCCGGGCCCCACATCTGACCGGAAGAACGGATCATGGCAGGCATGGATGCGTCAACAATCACATCGTTAGGCACGTGCAGGTTGGTGATGCCTTTGTCAGAATTCACCATCGCCAGCTCTGGACGATGCTTGTAAACCCATTCGATATCGGCTTCGATCGCTTCACGTTCAGCTTCTGGCAGAGACTGGATCTTGGCGTAAACGTCGCCCAGACCGTTCTTCACATCCACACCCAGCTCTTCGAATTTCGCGGCGTGCTTGGCGAAAACATCTTTAAAGAAGACAGAGACCGCATGGCCGAACATGATTGGGTCAGAAACCTTCATCATGGTGGCTTTCAGGTGCAGAGACAGCAGAACGCTTTCATCTTTGGCTTCGACGGTTGCTTGCTCGTAGAACTCACGCAACTTGGCGATGCTCATACAGGCAGAATCAATCACTTCGCCCGGCAGCAATTTCAGTTCTTCTTTCAGAACCTTGGTTTCACCCGCTGCGTTAACCAGCTCGATGTTCACCTCAGTTGCTTCAGCAATCGTTACAGACTGCTCGCTGCTGAAGAAATCGCCGTCTTCCATGTGAGCAACACGGGACTTGGATTCGGCAACCCACTCACCCATGGAGTGCGGGTTGGCACGTGCGTACGCTTTAACAGATTCTGGAGCACGACGGTCAGAGTTACCTTCACGCAGAACCGGGTTTACTGCACTGCCTTTTACCTTGTCGTAACGGGCACGAATATTGGCTTCTTCACCACTAATAGGCGCAGCCGGGTAATCAGGCAAGTGATAACCCTTGTCTTGCAATTCTTTAATCGTCGCTTCCAACTGTGGAATGGAAGCACTGATGTTTGGCAGCTTAATAATGTTTGCATCAGGAGTTTTGGCCAACTCACCCAGGTAAGCCAGATTATCCACCTGACGTTGCTTGGCTTCCAGATACTCCGGGAACTGGGAAATAATACGAGCAGCAAGTGAAATATCACGGGTTTCAACAGCAATGTCAGCCTTGCCTGCAAAGGCTTCAACGACTGGCAGGAAAGACAAGGTTGCCAGCGCTGGGGCCTCATCAGTCTCGGTGTAAATAATGGTTGGCTTCTCGTTTGACATGCTTACTCCTGTTGAATTGTTATGTTCGCTATATCGCTGGGCTATAAATTCATCACTTGTGGCGATGGTTTCTCACTCAAAAGCCCCTGAGACTGGAAAACACACCTGCAGATGGTTAAGGTTCGCGAATCACTGCACTTTCGCGTACAACCCCGTCCAGTATCAGGGGCATAATTTGTAGTTTTTCTACAAAAAAAGCAAGCTAGACGAAAGAAGCAGTAGTTTTCTTACAGGCAAAAACACACATATGGCCCGACTTATCCTGCTTAACAAACCTTTTCAGGTGCTTTGTCAGTTCACTGACACCGAAAATCGTTCCACCCTCGCCGACTTCGTACCCGTATCGGGTGTTTACCCGGCTGGCCGACTGGATTACGACTCCGAAGGACTGTTGCTGCTGACCGACAATGGTCAGTTGCAGGCCCGTATCGCCGAACCTCGCCAGAAAATGCCCAAAACCTATCTGGTGCAAGTCGAAGGCTCGCCATCCGATGAGGCACTGGCTTCCTTGCGCAAAGGTGTGGAACTCAAAGATGGGAAAACTCGCCCGGCTCAGGTCAGACGCGTTGCAGAACCCACGCTCTGGCAGCGCAATCCACCGGTTCGACAACGTAACAATGACACTCTGAGCTGGCTGGAAATCATCATCAGCGAAGGCAAGAACCGTCAGGTGCGACGCATGACGGCTCATATCGGTCATCCGACATTGCGCCTGATACGCACCCGGATTGGCTCCTGGTCACTCGATCAGTTACAACCCGGTCAGTATCTGGAAACCCAGGTACACGTACCCGGCGCTCCGCAACGTCGCACCCACAACAATCGCCGACCACCACGAAAACGCAACTGATCACACCCGGCCTGATTTGAGCGATGAAGGCCGATTCGTATAGTATGCGAGCCTGACCTACTGGAGGATTCTCATGTCTGAGCGCTGGACACCCCATTCAACCGTCGCCACCATCGTCGAACAAGACGGAAAATTTCTGATGATTGAAGAAATATCATCAGGCAAGCGTGTCGTTAACCAACCAGCCGGGCATATAGAAGAAGGGGAATCCGTTACCGACGCCGCCTGCCGGGAAACACTGGAAGAATCGGGCTGGTCAGTCACACCCACGGCTCTGGTCGGTCTGTACGTTTACACTGCACCCTCCAACGGTGTCACCTACCACCGTTACTGTTTTGCCGCCCGCGCCGAGCAACACCACCCTGATTCGCCTCTGGATGACGGTATTATCCGGGCGCGCTGGATGACCATTGAAGAATTGCGTCAGTGCCCCAATCTCAGAAGCCCTATGGTATTGAACTGCGTTGAAGACTACCTGTCAGGACGCCGCTTTCCGCTAACCCTGATCACAGAGCAACTTGCATAAATGACTCCGGAAAACACCAAAGTCATCGTCGGTATGTCCGGCGGTGTGGATTCGTCCGTTTCAGCGTACCTGTTGATGCAACAGGGCTATCAGGTCGAAGGCCTGTTCATGAAAAACTGGGACGAGGACGACGGCACCGAATACTGCACCGCCAAGGAAGATCTGGCCGATGCCCAGGCTGTTTGCGACAAGTTGGGCATTCATCTGCATCAGGCTAACTTTGCGGCAGAATACTGGGACAACGTGTTTGAGTATTTCCTGAATGAGTACAAGGCAGGCCGCACCCCAAATCCGGACATCCTGTGCAACCGCGAAATCAAGTTCAAGGCGTTTCTGGAATACGCCAGAATTCTTGGCGCTGATCTCATCGCGACGGGCCACTATGTCCGCCGTGGCGAACGCGATGAACAGGTTTGCCTGTTGAAAGGTCTGGATGCCAACAAGGACCAGAGCTATTTTCTGCACGCCGTTGGTGCGGCTGAAATTGCCCAGACCCTGTTCCCGGTTGGCGAACTGGAGAAACCGGAAGTCCGCCGCATTGCCGAAGAGCAAGACCTGATCACTCACAACAAGAAAGATTCCACCGGCATCTGCTTTATCGGTGAACGTCGCTTCCGTGATTTCCTCAAACAATATTTGCCCGCCCAGCCGGGACGCATTGAAACCGAAACCGGTGACGACATTGGCGAGCATCAGGGGTTGATGTACCACACACTTGGACAGCGTCAGGGGCTGGGCATTGGCGGCTTGAAGAACTATTCCGATGCCCCCTGGTTTGTGGCCGGAAAAGACCTGGAGCGCAATGTACTGATTGCCGTACAGGGCAAGAACCATCCTCTTCTGTTCAAGGATTGGCTCACCTGCTCAGATGTTTTCTGGGTCAATCAGGCCCCGGAACTGCCGCTGCGCTGCACCGCCAAGGTACGTTATCGCCAGGGTGACCAACCGTGTACGATCGAAGCCCATACCGACCATCAAGGCAAGAGCGGCTATCGAGTTGTTTTTGATGATCCGCAACGCGCCATCACTCCCGGACAATCCGTTGTCTTTTATCTGAATGATAACTGCCTGGGAGGCGGTGTCATCGAATCTACAGGAAATCATCATGACTGATCGCCGACAGCAGGTTACTGCTATGGCCGCCATTACCCAGACGGCGGTTCTGGTTGAACAAATTGCTCGCACCGGCAGCATTCCTGGCCAGGATTTCGAGCCACTGGTCAACAGCCTGTTCGCCCAGAACCCGGAGTCGTTTGACGACATTTATGGCAACGCTTCAAAAACGCTGCACACGGGATTACAAAACTACCACCAGATGTCATCCGGCAGTGACACCCGCGCCAACCCGGATGTCACGCGCTACATCGTCGCCCTGCTTCACCTTGAAAACAAACTGCGTCGCAACAACGACATGATGAATGCGTTAGGCAATGGTATTCAGCAGGCTTCCCGCCAGGCAGAGCATTTTTCATCAACGCATGAAAATACCATCGCCGCCCTGGCTGACCTGTACAAAAACACCCTGAGTAACCTGAGCTACCGCATCCACGTCAGTGGCTCCCCGGCCCACCTGCAGAATGAGCGGGTAGCCAATCAGGTGCGCACCCTGTTACTGGCCGGAATTCGAGCCGCCATTTTGTGGCGACAGGTCGGCGGACGCCGCTGGCACCTGTTATTTTATCGTGGCCAATATCTGAAAGCGGCGGAAGCACTGCTCAAGCGGGCGGAGTAACATCGCCCACCGGTTTTCACGTCACCGGGGCGTCACTGGAGCCGAAGATCCGCTTCAACGCCGACCCGACCCAACTGGTTTCCTGCTTGAGATATCGATGTACCTGCTCTGAATAATTACGGTCTTCATGGCGAATATGTTCGATCAGCCAGCGCATCAACTCTGTCCGCACGCGCCGGGCCACACCTAACGGGTCGTGGCCCTGATTCAGCAAGGCTTCAAACTCCAGCACCTTACCTGAAAAGCGGCGATGCACGTCGATATGATCAGGCAAAAGTGGATACCCGGCCTTCTCCATCAACTGCTCTTCAAACGTGAAGTGATCCAGTGTGTAATCCTTGAGCTGCCTCAGAATCTGATAGACCGCTGCCATATCACTGAGCTTGATCGCGTCATCCAGCTGATTAATGTAATCCGCAATGCGCATGTGCTGGTTATCGATCAGATCCACACCGATATTAAAACTGTCCTGCCATTCAAAGTACGCCATGGAATTTCCCCTCCTGCATCAGAAAACAGCAGAGGTTACTCACTGCCACCAACCCGAAACTGATCCAGATCAGTGACAAGACTGCGATTGCCCGCTCAGGCAAGGGAATCTGAGCCTTGTTGACAAAGAAACGAACTGCGTCGCTTTCTGGCCAATCTGCAGCCTCACCCCACAATGTCAGCCCAGCGTTTTTCCAGCCGCTTGAGCGACACCGGCTCTTTGGTGCCTAACGGCTGTGCAAACAGCGACACCCGCCATTCTTCCAGCGCCCAGCGGAAATCCGTCAGTTCACCCGGTTCATCCAGAGACTTGTCTTTGGTGTACGCCACAAAGGCGTCGTAGACAGAAGCGTATTCGGTCATGGAAACCCGATCGCGTGGCAGATTGCCCTGCAACTTGTCGAGACGGTAATCCATGGCCTTCAGATAACGCGTAAAGCATTTGAGCTGCGACCAACTGGCGTCCAGCATAAAACCGTCTTGCAGCAAACGCTCCAGATTGGCTTTGACATCGCTGTACGCCATGGCCCGATCCAGGCTCACCGCCCCACTCATGGATTTGAGAATTTTGTGGCGCAGCGTCACCCACTCGGAAAACTGTCCCAACAATTGCTCACCGTGAGGCACCAGCTCCGAGCGGCGCTCCAGACGTTCCTTGAACTCGCTTTCCAGATACGGCAATGGCTGATCCAGCGGTACAAATACCTGCTGAAAAGCCGCTTGCATCAAAGCCTCAATCAGCGCTTGCTGGGTTCCCATGCCCTTGGCTCGCAGCCACTGGCTGCCCATTTTCTTCTGAATCAACCCCTTGAAGGTACGCTCCTGATCCGACAAAGATTGACGAAACAGCTTCACCAAACCCCGGCGATGACTCTGACGCGCGGTCAGTTCATCGGCCTCAACCGTCAGCTCCAGACCATCCTTGACCGGCTTCAGACAGGGATAGGCTCGCACTGGCAAGCCGTTGACATCGGTTTGGGTGCTTTGTGGCAAATCACCAAAGTCCCAGCGCTGCACACTGTCTCGCTGCAAGCTGTGTTTGACCAGCCCCTGAACCTGGCTCTGGCTCAGATCGCTGAATTCATCCTTAATCGCCTGAAGGTTGCGACTCTGGGCCAGTAACTTGCCGCCGTCCAGTACCCGGATATTCATCTCGAAATGCGCGATCAACTCAGTCTGTCGCAAGGCTTCCATCTCAACCACTGGCCGAGCCGTTTTGTTCAGATACCCGAGCAACTGGCTGTACAAGCCGCCTTTGGCCGGAGAAGCACTTTTGAGGAAGTCTTCCACCGTATTGGGCACCGGCACGAACAGCTTGCGGGTCGCTTTCGGCAATCCCTTGATGATGGCAGCAATCTTGTCAGCCATGAATCCGGGCACCAGCCATTCGACACGTTCCGACGGCACTTGCTGCAGCATCGCCACCGGCACACTCAGGCTCACACCATCGTCATCGGCTCCTGGTGCAAAGCGGTAACTGAGTGGAAACGCCATGCCCTGCCACTCCAGTTCAACCGGAAATTCGTTGTCACTGATGCCTGCGGCTTCATCGCTGAGCAACTGATTCTGGGTCAGTAGCAGCGCTTTTTTCTCGGATGTGGACGCTTTGCCATACCAGCTTTCCAGGTGCCGCGTCGTCACCACGCTGTCGGGAATGTGCTGCTGATAGAAGTCGATCAGGAAGTTGTCATCAATCACCAGATCGCGGCGACGTGACTTCTCCTCATACTCAGTGACGTCTTTGATCAGATGAATATTTTTCTTCAGAAAATCGGCTTTGGTGCGCATTTTCTGGCCCACCAGCCCTTCCAGAATCAAGATTTCCCAGGCTTCTTTCGGATGACTATTGGCGTAATTCACGCGCTTGCGCGGGTTCACAATCAGGCCGTACAGCGTGCTTTGTTCAAAGGCAATGACCTGACCGCGTTTCTCGTGCCAGTGCGGTTCAAAATACTGGTACTTCAGCAGTGGACGCCCAATTTCTTCCAGCCATTGCGGCTCAATTTTAGCCACGGTGCGAGCATACAGCTTGCTGGTTTCCACCAGCTCTGCCGCCATCATCCATTTGGGCTTCTTTTTGTACTGACTGGACGCCGGAAAAATAAACAGCTTGCGATTACGCGCGCCGAGGTATTCCTGACCTTCGCCCTTGAAACCAATCTGGCTCAGCATTCCCGCCAGCAAGGATTTGTGCAGCGCTTCGTAATTGCACGGCTGCGGATTCGCTTTCAGCTCCAGTTCCTTGCACAGCAAGTGCAACTGGCGATGCGTATCGCGCCATTCACGCATGCGCATGTAATTGAGGAAGTTCTTCGCACACCACTTGCGCAACTGATTTTGCGTCAACTCCTGACGCTGTTCTTCAAAGCCATTCCACAGGTTCACCAGCGCAACGAAGTCGGAATCCTCATCTTGCCACTGGCGGTGCTTCTCATCGGATTGCTGTTTCTTTTCCTGCGGACGTTCACGCGGGTCTTGTACCGACAACGCAGCGGCGATGATCACCACCTCTGACAAAGCTCCCTGCTTCCGGGCTTCCAGCATCATGCGGGCCAATCGTGGATCGGTTGGCAGGCGGGCCATCTGACGACCCAATTGAGTCATCTGCTGTTTTTTATCAACCGCTTCCAGCTCTTGCAGCAGCGTAAAACCATCTTTGATGAAACGTTCATCCGGCGGATCAACAAACGGGAAATCCTGCAGTCTGCCCAAACCCAGATGCAGCATTTGCAGAATCACCGAGGCCAGATTGGTGCGACGAATTTCCGGGTCGGTAAACTCCGAACGAGCCTGAAAATCGCTTTCTTCAAACAGGCGAATGCACACGCCCGGCTCGACCCGCCCACAACGACCCGCGCGCTGGTTGGCACTGGCTTGAGAGATGGCTTCAATCGGCAAGCGCTGAACCTTGGAGCGATAGCTGTAACGGCTGATTCGCGCCACACCCGAATCAATCACATAGCGAATGCCCGGCACTGTCAGCGAGGTTTCTGCCACGTTGGTGGCCAGCACCACTCGTCGCCCTCCGGTCGGGCGGAAAATCTTCTGTTGATCTGCGCTACCCAGACGTGCGTACAACGGCAAAATTTCCGTAGCGGGCAAGCTGGCCCGACGCAGATATTCCGCACATTCCCGGATGTCCCGCTCACCCGGCAAAAACACCAGCACATCACCCGGCCGATTGTGTTTTTTGTCTTCCTGACGCAGTTCCGCCAAGGCATCGTGAATACCTTCAAACACACTGCGATCATCTTCCTCTTCCGACTCCCGTACCAAGGGGCGATAACGGGTTTCTACCGGAAAGGTACGGCCCGAGACTTCAATCACCGGGGCCTTGTCAAAATGCTGAGAGAAACGTTCGACATCAATCGTTGCCGAGGTGATCACCAGCTTGAGATCCGGGCGCTTCGGCAACAACTGCTTGAGGTAGCCCAGCAGAAAATCGATATTCAGACTGCGCTCGTGGGCTTCATCGATGATGATGACGTCGTATTCATTCAAAAAACGGTCGCGCTGGGTTTGCGCCAACAGAATGCCGTCGGTCATCAATTTGATGCGCGTGGCTTCGTTGCTCTGATCGGTAAATCGCACCTGATAACCCACGGACGTACCCAGCTCGCAGCCCAGTTCATCCGCCACTCGCTGCGCCACCGAACGCGCCGCCAGACGACGCGGCTGGGTGTGGCCAATGCGACCATAACGCCCCAACCCGGCTTCAATACAGATTTTCGGCAACTGGGTGGTTTTACCAGAACCGGTTTCACCGGCCACCACCACCACCTGATTGTCTTGAATCGCCTTGAGAATATCGTCACGACGATCACTGACCGGCAGATCCGGGTAGTTCAGTGTGACGGCTTCACTGCGCGCCTTGACCTGACGTTGGCTTTTTTCAATACCCGTCAGAAGCTTGCCCAGCGCGGCATCAAACGGCTTACCTTGGCGGTGCAACGCATCAATATCCCGAACCGAACGATGGAAGCGGAAGCGATCTTTGATCAGGCATTGATCAATGGCTTTGTGCAACGCTGACTTATCCAGCGTCAGTGGGGTCGATTCACTCGATGTTGACGTTTGATCTTGCAAAAGAAAACCTATCAAGAAAGGCATGAGCGGCAACACAAACACAACCGGCCACGCAAAAACAGATGCCCGAATGGGCAGAAACGGCTGCCATTCTAACAGGCTGGGCCAACAGAGGAAAAACCACCGGCGCAGAAATATCGGGCTTCCTGTTGCAAGTACGTCACACAGAATCCCATCCGTCTGTTTTTTTGATGATGACAGGGAATAATGCACGCTCCTGATGCGTTCATCAGACACACCCACGGAAACCAGCGCACTGATGCACCCTATTGAAGTTCAGATACCCGCCCTTCGAACCTTCGCCCGTTCATTGACCGGCGAATCGTCGCTGGCCGATGATCTGGTTCAGGAAACCTTGTTAAAGGCCTTATCAGCCTGGCATCAGTTTGATGGCCAGAACCTGCGCGCCTGGCTGTTTCGTATTCTGCGCAATACGTACATCAGCCATCGACGGCTGGCTGACGTGCGTAACCTGAACAGTGAGCCGGAGCTGGAACAGAACAGCCTCGACACCGGTTACGATGCTGCCTTTACCACCGACCTGCTCAAGCTGTTCGGACAACTCTCCAGCCAACATCGGGAAGTGCTGTTTCTGGTCGGTATCGAAGGCTTCACCTACGACGAAACCGCCAGCATTCTGGAGTTACCCGCAGGCACCGTGATGTCACGATTGTCACGAGCACGGCAGTCTTTGCGACGTTTGTACCTTCAGGATACATCCCCGCCATCCACAACAGTCGATTCCCAGCAGTCCATCCACAACAGTCCATCCACAACAGAGGCTTTGACACATGACGACGCCAATCAATAACGATGCCCATGTTCAGGCGCTGGATAACAAGATTGAATCCGAATTAACACAAGCCTTTCAACAACACACGTTACCGGAGCGAGCGTTTGATCTGACATCAGCACCATCAAAGCACACGCCTGAACATGCACCAGAACACGCGGCCAATCACCACCATTTTCAGAGCTGGCTCAAGGCTGTCGGCCTGTTTGCTTGTGGCGTCATCACCGGCAGTCTGCTGCACGGGCTGTATCCGGCCTCGGAACACCAACCGCTTCCCATGCAGGATGCGCTGAATATCCACCGACAACTCACCCTGCATCCAGTTGCCTTGCACACACAAGCGGCCACTGCCCAAGCGCCACTGCTGCAACATAGCCAACGTCTGTTCGGGGTGGATATCGAATCCATCCTGCCAACTCTGCACCAACAAGGATTTCACCTGACCCAACTGCAACAGGTCGCCAGCCCGATGGGAGCCGGGCTGATCTTGCTGTATCAACACCCGGAACACGCCACGCTGACGCTGTTTATTCGTCAGGATCAACACCGGGAGCCTCGCAAACGCGGCGTGCAATGGCGTCAGGACAACAGCACCAATTTGCCACTGAACGTCGGATTCTTCTATTTACCAGGGCTGGCCATCGCCGTGACGCACCCGGAAAAACACATTATTGAATCCGTCATCCCCAACATGTATCAACAATTGGGGATGTGATAACGGCTTTCCTTACACACCCCGCAACTGTGGACACGCGCCTCTCAACACACGCCCTATAGTGCGGCTGTCAACGCCATTTCCAACAGCCCCCTATTTCGAGGCAATCGACTATGAAAATGATACGCGCCGCAGTCATCGCAACGGCCCTGGCCACCCCGGCCCTTGCTTCCCAGGCAGCCCCGGCCAACCTGGGCTATGACTTTGTCGAATTCAACGCCGGTATCGGCAAACTGGGGGTGGAAGCCGCGGACTTCCGTGAAGACCTGCGCACCCGAAATTTTGCAGCCCGCTGGTCAGGCATGATTTCCGACAACCTGTACAGCACCCTGAATCTGGCCCGCCTGAGCGGCGATGGCGATGAAACCTACAGCAACAACCGCTATGAGCTGGTAACCCGTCAGACCAACTATTCCGTGCTGGTGGGCGGTGCCTTTGGCATTGGCGAGACCATGGATATTTTCGCCGGACTGGGCATTGGAGGCTTCAAGCAGCATTCCAGACTCGATGTTTCCAACCCGCAGGGTGAAGAATCCACCGACCTCGACACTCGCAAGACCTCGCTGGCCTGGGAAGTAGGCCTTCGCAAGCAATTCTGGGATAGCGCTCTGGAACTGGAGGCCCGTGCTCATGGCATCGGTGAACAGCAAAACGTCGATTTCAACCTGCCCTTTTATCTGAGTGATGAAATCTCGGTCAGCCCGTGGGTCAGCCTGATGCAGGAAGATCGTATCAAGATCAATAAAAGTCATGCGGTGTTTGGTATGGGATTGCGTATCAACTACTAAATCCAACACCTAAACCCAACTACTGAAGCCTGAATATGGGTGGTAAACTGCGTGCGTTTCTCAGGAGGCGCACATGCAGCACCACTCTCTCTCTGATTCACCCTTCTCCAGCTCACCTCTTTCTGGCCAGCCGTTGTCTAATCCTCAACCGCTAAGCCCGGAACTGGAAATCATTCATCAACTGTCGCCACTTTGGGCCCAGCGTTTTACGCAACTGGCGTGTTTTATCTGGGAACATCTGGATCAACCGTTGCCGGTGACCGAACTCGCCGCGCGGGTGGAACTCTCTTCGTACTACTTTCACCGCATGTTCAAAGCCGCCTTTGGTGAACCTGTCGGCAGCTATATTCGTCGTGCCCGATTGATTCTGGCGGCTGACCACCTGCTGGAAACCGACCGCCCTGTGATTGATATCGCGCTGGACTGCGGCTTTTCCTCTCCCCAGGCGCTGGCAAAAGCCCTTAAGAAACAAACCGGGCTAACCGCTAGCGAGATACGGGCAGCCAGAAACCAGCCGGGGCTAACCACTATTACTGCCATTCATGCGCACTTGGGGCAACCCACTCAATCTGAACAGAATCCGACTCAGGAACAGACCATTGCCGCTCGACTGTCCTTTGTCCGTCACACATGCCCAGACCGCCATTTTCAATGTGTTCGGGTCAAACAGGCGACCATCACTGACAGCTACGAACGCTGGCATGCTATGGCCAGCGACAGCCAGCAGGAAATGATTTCCCTGACTCTGGGAAACCCACACACGGATACTCTGAACGATCTCAAGGTCTGGGTTGGATACGCTGTCGAACCGGACAGCGCCAATTACATGTTAACCGGAGGCGAGTTTTTGTCGGTGCGCGTCTCGTTAACTTCAACGCTGGGGTACTACGCCGCCTGGGAGGCGCTGATCATGTATCTGGTCTCCGAAGGGCTACAGCCCGCCAATGACACACCGGCATTGGAAATCACCCACAACCCACACGATACAGAAGGCCCGGTAGACATCACTCTCTCAGTCAAACTGATGCCCGGCTGAGAGCCAACAACCGGCTCGAAGCACGTATCAAAACTCCGCTTCATACCCACTTCATACCCGCCTTGTTCCACTTCATTCCCCTTACACTGTCACCACGGATACAGGCTGCACATACTGATTCCATCAAGCCAATTGAGCGCTTTTTCAATCTGTATACCTTCAAGGAGCCAACCATGGAATGCCGTCAAAACCTCCGTTTGAGCCTGAATAGCTGGCCCATCAAGACTGTTGCTCTGGCCATATGTGCGGTAGCACTCCACGCCCCTCTGGCCAGTCATGCCGGCACGGCTGACCTGCCTGAATTTCAGGATATGCGTGAACAGTATCGCGCCGTCACTAAAGGCAAAGCCGATGGCGATGCCACCGCAGAGAAGTTTGACCAGTGGCAGCAGCAACACCCGACCGAACACCTGATTGGCCTCTATCGCGGTGCCTTGAATTGCCTGATCGCGCGGGATGCCTGGTTTCCCTGGAACAAGATGCGTTACGCCAACCGCTGCATGGATCAGATGGATGAATCGCTACAGGCACTGGAAGCCGGTGGTCAGTCAACGGATCTGCTGCATGCCTATATCGAGCGCGGCTTTGTGAATTCCCACCTGCCATCCATGTTCGGTCGCAAGGACATGGCCGTCGAAGACTTGATTGCGGCGCAGCAATTGCCGCAGTGGTCAGAGCTGACCGAGGAAGAGCAGCAACGGATTCTGACACGCCTGTCCGACATACAAGACGCCGACAGCGAGGAGTAAATCATGAATGCTCCTCAATCAAATATTCTCCAAGCGAACGCGCCCGGAACCGCTTCCCCCGTTGTGGTCGCGCGCAATATTCACAAGTCGTTCCAGCAAGGAGAGAGCCGTATTCCGGCGCTCTCCGGCGTGGATCTGACCATTGACGCGGGTGAATTTGTCGCCATTTGTGGCCATTCCGGCAGCGGCAAAAGCACCCTGCTGAATGTGATCGGCACGCTGGAACTGCCCGACGATGGCGAGCTGACCCTGTGGGGCAATCCGGTGCGTTATGAGCGCAAGAAATCCGGCCAGTTGAATACCGGCTGCATCCGCCAGCACGAGCAACTGCGTCAGTCGGGGCTTGGGTTTGTGTTCCAGAACTTCAACCTCAACCCGGCCCTGACCGCGCTGGAGAATGTCGCCATTCCATTATTGCTGACCGACGCCTCACCCACTGCCCGACATCAAAAAGCCGCCGAGTTGCTGGAACAGGTCGGCCTTGGCGACCGGCTCAATCACAAACCCGGCGAGCTGTCCGGCGGTCAGCAACAGCGCGTTGCCGCTGCCCGAGCGCTGATGACCGAACCTCGTCTGGTGCTGGCCGACGAACCCACCGCCAACCTCGACAGCCACTCCACCGCACAACTGGTTCAGGCGCTGCGCCATTTGAATCAAACCACCGGCACAACGCTGCTGTTCTCCACCCACGACGAACGCCTGTTAGCACACGTTGATCGTCAGGTGATTCTGCAAGACGGCAAACTGGACGCGGAGGTAACAGCATGAATTCGTTCAAATGGCTGGCATTGAGCTGGCTGAATGTGATCCGCAACACCCGCCGCAGCCTGATCTCCACCGGCATCATTGCGCTTGGCAGTCTGGCGCTGTTGCTGGCCGCCGGGTACGTCGCCGCCACCTTTGAGGGACTGCGCGAAAGCACGATTCAGGGCGGCCTTGGGCATCTGCAAATCGCCCCGAAAAACGCCTTTGATGACCGTGAAGCCGATCTGCAAGGTCTGTCGCCGGAGCAAACCGCCGACATGGAAACGCAACTGAACGCCATGCCAGAAGTTCGCCTGACCACTCGCAGGGTGCTGTTTGAAGGACTGGTTTCCAGCGGCGACATCACCATTGCCTCGATGGGACGCGGCGTGGACATCGCCAATGAGCGCAAGATCAGCGTGTTTTCCCCCATTGTCGAAGGCCGCAACCTGAGCCGCCACGACGATCCGTTTTCGGCGGTTCTGGGCGAGCGGCTGGCAAACAACCTCAAAATCAACATTGGCGATTCGGTGACCGTACTGGCCACCACGCGTTATCAGGGCATCAACGCCATTGACGTAACCGTGGTCGGTTTTAACCGCTCGGGCATCCCGGAGCTGGACGAGCGTTTCATTATGATGCCATTGGAAGCGGCGCAGATTCTGACCGACAGCGAACAGGTCAACCGGATTGTGGTGGCGCTGAATCAAACCGCCGATACCGACACCGTTGCTGAACGCGCACAGGCATTCGAGAACACCAGCACCCAAACCTGGGGCGAGCTGTTCCCCTTTTACCAGTCCGTGGTCACGCTCTATAAAAATATTTTCGGGGTGATGGGCGGCATTATCTTTGTGGTGGTGTTTTTGTCGGTCTCCAACACCATGGTGATGGTGATTATGGAGCGCGTGAACGAAAGCGGCACCTTACGGGCGTACGGTTTCTCACGGGCGCGGGTGATCGGGCTGTTTACCCAGGAAGGCATCATCGTGGGCGTCGCCGGAGCCTTGCTGGGCCTGATCGTTGGCAGCGTGCTGATTCTTCTGATCAACAGCGCCATGATCCAGATGCCACCGCCTCCGGGGCGTTCAACCGGCTATCCACTGGTGCTCAACTGGGAGCCACTGGCTGCCATCGGCATCTTTATCAGCATGAGTCTGTGCGGCGCACTGGCGGCCTGGTTTCCGGCCCGCAAGATGACCCGATTATCCATCACAAATGCACTGAACCACTTCTGAGGCCACCACTATGATCCCTGTTCTGTCTGCCATCACTCGAAAGACAATACAACCGCTGGTGGCTAGCCTGTTGCTGTTTCTCTCATCTTCTATCTCCGTCAGTGCCATGGCTGATACAGCCGATGACACTGCGACGACCGCTGCCGAAGTCAAGCAACGCATTCAGCAAGCGGATACTGTGCGCTCACGCTTCAACAGCGGCGAGTTGCTGTCTGAGATCACCCTGTATCGCAACGACAAGGCGGTGGAATCCAACCGCTATCAGGTGCAGTTTAATGACAACGGCGACAGCCGTGTCAGCATGCAGGACACCCGTTCCAAAGGGCAAAAAGTGCTGCTGTTGAAGAACGCCATGTGGCTGTTTGTGCCCCGCACCCGCAAGGCGATTCGCATCACCCCAATGCAACGCCTGATGGGACAAGCCAGCTACGGCGATGTCGCCAGCCTGAGCTGGGCCAAGGAATACCGCTGGGATGGCCAACCGCTGCTGGCCGAGACCGATGACAACGGCTCCAACAGGGTTCGAATTGGCCTGATCGCCGACCGCCAGTCGGCCACTTACCGTCGCATCCAGTTATGGCTGGATGCCAACAACAATCATCCCATCAAAGCCGATTTCTTCCTCGCCAGCGGCAAACAGATGAAGTCCGCCCACTACCAGATTGAACAACTGGATGGCCTGCCGTTTGTGCGCACCACTCGATTCCTGACACCCGGCAAGAGCAAGCAATACACCCAGATGACGGCCAGTGATCCAGTCGAGGCGCAATTCCCGGCCAGCCTGTTTACACGTCAGGGGTTTATCCGATGATGCAATCTTCGGCCTTCAAATCAGAACCAAATAAAGATAACGGTATAACCCTATCAGATCAGCCTTTACGAGCTTCAATGACCATAGCTTTGGCTGTGAAACTGCTGATTCCCATCTCTTTTACTCTGCCCACCCCAACGGTTCTCGCGGACGAATGGGCCACAGCTCTCATACCCACCACCATCACGCCCGCCACCCGAATGGAACATCGGCAACAGCGGACAGAAGCCGATCAAACCGCGTGGCATACGCAATTGACTGGCGAGCATCGCTGGTACAACTGGGCCGCCGTCTGGCAACTTCAGCATCAACAACGGCTGGATACCGACGGCTCCCGCACCGAACGTCAGCTAGCAGAACTGTCGTGGAATCCGGCCCTGAACAATCAACTGTCGTTGCGAATTGGCAAATTCAGCCAGGACATTGAACGCTCAACCCTGTTTCAGCCACTGGGATTTTTTCAGACGCCCGCCGCACCGTTCGACAGCTTTGCCAGCATCGAAGGTGTCTGGATGGCCAGTCTGACCTGGTGGATTCACGACAGTGATGAACATCAGCAGCCGAGCTGGCTGGACGGCTGGATCATCACGCCGATCATTGCCCGCAATGCGCCTGAACAATTCCCGGCAACCGCCGCACAGCGCCTGCCCGATCAAGAGCGCTCACCGCATCAATGGGGATTGGTGATGGAGCGGGATTTCGACAGCCTTTCCACCACTCTGCTGGCGCAGCAGTTTCAGGGGCAAAAAGCCGGGCTGGGCTTTGGCTACAGTTGGGTGTCTGGCACCAGTTGGCAGTTTTCCGGCAGTGGTTTTGTGCGCGAAGGCAGCCGGTATCTGGCGGGCTATAATCGGGCATCCGGCATATTGAACCAGTCGGTTGAGCAACTGCAGGCATCCGCGCCCGCACTGCCAGACACCAGCACACCGTCACCCTATCGCTCACAGCAGCGCGGTTATTTTCCGCGACTTTCTCAGGGCATTCAGTGGTCTGGATTGTCACAAACCCTGATGCTTGAACTGCATTACGACCGCCGCAAACTGACACGACGGGAACAAAAAGCGCTGTATCAGAACACGGATAGCGCCAGCACCAGTGCCAGCGCGTCTTCAACACCCATGACACAGGAAGTGGCAACGGCTCTTGGCAATCTGGGCGACGCCATTCGCCTGCTGAGTAAAGATCGCCACCAGCAACGCTATCTTTACGGCAACTATCGCTGGGAAGATACCGAGCAACAATGGAGCGCGTCGCTGCTGTTAGGTGCCGATCACAGTCACTGGTCGCAAATCCGTTACACTCGTCATATCAACTGGAGCCTGTCGCTGTGGGCAGAGATGGATCGCTTCTCAGGCAACGACAGCACAGAATTCGGGCGAGTGCCCTGGCAATCCATCTACCGTTTGGGGGGACAATGGGTATTTTGAAAGACAGGCCGACCATCACATCCATGCTCACATTTCCACGTCAGCCACAGTCTGAATTTCTGGTCTCGCTTGGCATTCTGGCACTGATCAATCTGGGCATTACGCTGATTATCTTTACCCTGATGGAGTGGCGTTTTTTCTGGACGATTTTTGGAGCAGCCAACGGCATTGGAATCGGCTGCTTTCTGGTGACGCGCACCACGGTCAAATATTTTTACCCGCGTTTTGGCAGCGATATTCGGATTATGCTGGCGGCCCAGCCGTTGGCCGCTCTGGTTGGCAGCGGTTTCGGACATTTGTTTTTATTCGGCTACCAACCCTTCTACCAGACGTACACCACCGCCATTCTGTTTGGCATTCCCGCTTCGCTGGTGTTTTATTTTCTGTCGCGCATCAGCGAGGCCAAAGTGGCCAGCCAGGCGGCCAAAACCGAGCAGGAAAAGGCACACAAGCACGCTGTACAAATGGAACTGCGGACACTGCAAAACCAGATCGAACCGCACTTTTTGTTTAATACGCTGGCCAACATCAGCGCCCTGATCGACTTTTCTCCCGCTCAGGCCAAAACCTTGTTGACGGAATACACCGAATTTCTGCGCGACACCATGCGCGTTTCAACCCAGACCCTGTGGCCGCTTAAAGACGAAATCAGCATGATTCAGCGCTACTTGCGGATTCAGCAGGTGCGCTTTCCCAATATCCACTTCTCGGTAACGATGGCCGACGAACTGGGCAACATCCGGATTCCTCCCCTGCTGCTGCAACCGCTGGTCGAGAATGCCTTTGTGCACGGACTGTCACCCAAGGGCAACATTGGCCAGATTGATATTCAGTGCCAGGTGACGGCAGGCGATGTGCTGGAGATTCGGGTCAGCGATAACGGCGTGGGGCTGGAGCAAAACGCCTCCAGGCAACAGGGCCTCCCCAACACGCCAAGCCAAACGTCCGGCGAGCACGTCGCGCTGAACAATATTCGCGCACGGTTGAACAGCCATTACGGCGACAATGCCAGTCTGACGCTCGGCGATGCCAAGCCCGGCGTCATATCAACCATTCAGATTCCCCTCCACAGCACGAGAGAGACGCCATGAAAGCGACTGCCCTGCTGGCCGATGACGAACCGCTACTGGCGCATTCACTGGCCAGCCAACTGCGCACTTTATGGCCAGAGCTGGAAGTCGTCGCCGTGTGTTACGACGGCCAATCTGCACTCGACAGCATTCACAGCCACCAGCCGGACATTGCCTTTCTGGATATCAATATGCCGTTCCTGAATGGGATGGATATTGCCAGGCGGCTGAACCAGAGCGGCCAGCCACAACCACTGCTGGTGTTTGTCACCGCCTACGACCAGTACGCCATCGAAGCCTTCGAGCAACAGGCGCTGGATTACCTGCTCAAACCCGGCACCGAAGCGCGGCTGCACAAAACCATCGAACGGCTGCAACAACGACTCTCGGAAAAAAGCCCGGAAAACCCGGCACCCGATACCGATTACCGCACTCATTTGTCGGTCAGCGTCGGACAAAAACGGCTGCTGCTATCGGTGGCGGATATCGCCTACTTCCAATCCGATGGCAAATACACCCGCGCCATCGGCCCCAACGCCGACTATCTGCTGAACGAACCACTGAAACAACTGGAAACCGAACTGCCGCCGGATACCTTCTGGCGCATCCACCGCAGCGCCATTCTGAATACCAGCTTTATGGACTACAGCACCCGCACGGAAACCGGCAGGCTAGAAGTGTTTTTGAAAGGAATGAATGAGACGCTGATCGTCAGCAGGAAGTACTTGCACCGGTTTGTGGTGGCGGGGTGAGGCAATATTGGAAGATGGGAAACGTATCTGTCAGTGCAGGTTCACAGGTTGAGCCTGAGCTGATACAGAGCTTTGAACGTTCTCATCATCGTTCTTGTTGGCATTGCTAGATTTCACCACTGAACTCTCGGTTACAGAATTTAAGCCTTAATTGCCTTTCATTCTCATATTCAATACCCACAACACGGTTAATTATTTGCGTGTTAGACAGCTTTTTCTCGGCCAAGAAGGTTGATGAAAATACCTCTATGTTTGGCGCAACCTCGTCATACGGATCAAATACATTAATGTACCCCAGATACTTTTGCTCTACTTTCTGACCATACGGATTAATATGTGACACATCACTGGCATAGGCAATAGCTTCTTTTTCGCCTTTAGATATTGCCTCATCGAATGTGCGCGCTTTTAACGTAATTATACGCTCTTCGATAAGAACCAGGTCATCACGGTAATCATCGTTTACCTTTTCAGGCTTTCCGATCGTATCTGTTTGATACAAAGTTTTGACTGAGTAGACTTTCCACATATCATTCCTGAAACCAGCTTGTATACGTAAATCTTCTGTAATATCAAACCATAATCAGAGGCCAAAAATTCTGGCGTCATGGGTGATTGCGGTTGGGCTTGTTACGTATTTTCATATCTTAAGGCAGCTCTGATTGAAGTAGTGTCCATATACTTCATACTTCCAGATCTGGCGTTGTTGCTCTGAGGTGAGCTCAAGCTGCGAGGGCACTGGTGGGGTATCGAGGTTTGATAGCCCCCACCAGTAGATAAGCATTGGGCTGAGTGCCAACAGCACGATCACCGCTAGCAACAGGGATGATGTCCATATCAGAAATATCTTCACGTTCAGGCGTCCTTGTCTTTTCCTTTCATCAATACAAACACCGCGATGCCACCCAGTACTGCTATGGATGCCAGCATCAGGCGCAGGGTAATGGCTTCATCCAGCCAGATCAGGCCGCCAACGGTGGCGATAATCGGCACGCTTAACTGCACAATGGCAGCAGTGGTCGCTTGCAGTGCTGGCAGGGCAGCGTACCAGATGGCGTAGCCAATGCCCGAGGCGATGGCACCGGATGCAATCGCCAGCATTACACCGCTGCTATCAAGGTTGATATCACCGATAAACAACAGGCTCAGCGCTGCCGTCATGGGCACGGCACGAATAAAATTACCGCCGGTATTGTAGAGTGGATCACCGCCCTGACGGCCACGCAGAGAGTACACACCCCAGGCGATGCCCGCCGCAACCATCAACAGCGCCGCCAGCAACGACGGCGATTCTGCACCGGGAAGCAGCAGCCCAATCAATCCGGCGAACGCCAGCGCATAACCGCCAATTTGCCAGCGCCCGAGCTTTTCACCGGCAATCAGACCGGCGCTGATCATGGAAATCTGCACCGCACCGAACAGCAGCAAAGCCCCACTTCCTGCAGGCAGGTTGATATAGGCGAAGGAGAACCCGGCGGCGTAGATAAACAACATCAGCGCCGATAACCAGTCACCGCCCACCGCAGGCTTGTCAGCGGTTTTGTTGCGCTGCAATTGAAGCAACAGCCACAACATCAGCGCGCCGGAGATCAACCGCAAGCTGGTGAAGCTGCCTGCGTCAATGTCTGTCTCGGCCAGTGCAGCACGGCACAGAATGGAATTTCCGGCAAAGGCGATCATGCCCAATGTGGTCAGGGTAACGAGTTTGAGCTGGGACATGGTTTGCCTGCTGTTCTGGTGTTTTGGATCAAAGGCCAATAGCAAATAGACTGTCGCTATCAGTGCCATACTTGGTTCTGCACAGGCTCGGGTGTAGTGTGGAATCACCGTGATGAATGCCACAGGGAGCTTCCCCATGACCATACCCCAAGCCGATATTTTTGTTGAAGGCAGTCGCCATTTTTATCATTTGGAATACCAACTGGACAGCTCGGTTTCTGAGACAGTCCTTCGCACTGCACTGGCCAAAGCATCAATCAGGAACCCGAGCATTCAACAGGTTGTCGCCTTCGGTAAGCGAGCCTGGGATCGTTTGCAGCCTGCCTGGGCACCGGCAGACCTGGCGGATTTTGAAACCATCAACGGTGTCGATGGCCACACCGCGCCTTCGACCCAATCGGATCTGTTCTTCTGGATTCACGGTCAGAACAGGGATGATGTATTTGATCAGATGTTAACGATTCAGGCCGCACTGGCAGGCGTTGCCACAGTTACGCTGGATCTGGCCGGATTTCGCTATCACGACGACCGCGATTTAATCGGCTTTGTCGATGGTTCAGCCAACCCCAAAGAAGACGCCCGCATGCTGGCGGCGCTGATCCCGGAAGGACAGCCGGGTGCCGGAGGCAGCTACGTGTTGGGCCAGCAGTGGGTTCACAATCTGGCGGCGTTCAACCGATTGCCGCTTGAACAACAGGAAAAGGTGGTGGGTCGCACCAAGCAGGACAGCATTGAGCTGGAAGGCGACGATATGCCGAACAATTCTCACGTCAGCCGCACTGACGCCAAGGTCGATGGCACGGCGATGAAAATTTACCGCCGCAGCGCGCCGTATGGCAATGCAACGGAACACGGCTTGTACTTTCTGGCGTTTGGCTGTGAGATTCGCCGTTTTCAGGTGCAGCTTGATCGGATGTACGGCATCACTAACGACGGCCTGCACGACCAGTTAATCCACTACTCCAGCGCCAAAACCGGTTCCTACTGGTTTGCGCCGTCACAGACGGATCTGGAGGCACTGTTATAAACCCCTGAAGCCATTCATTGGAGGTGATCCGCTCACCTCCTACTTTTACAGGCATGCTGGAAACGGCCATCTCACTTCAAATATGACATTTCGAGCCATCCCAAAAAAATCCCAATAAACAACTGCTCAAAATGTGACCGACTGAAATTTTTATTTCAAATTTATGTACATATGGTTTCAGTTATATTTCTAAAATATTTCTTCAGTGTTACAGTGCGCGCCATCAAGAGAGTGTGGTGGAGTGTGTTGTGGCAGCCTGGCTGACAACAGACCACTAACCGTACGTGGTTGCCGGTGCAGGATTTATTCCCCGGCTAATTCTTCCTGGTTTTCTTGATCTCTCGGAGCCATCTGGTTTTACCGGACTCCGAATATTTCATCCAACGACGACCCTGGAGATCCACGGCAATGAAAGCTTCTTTGCCCGCTCTGTTTTTTGGTACAGCGACCCTTTTCTCGACCAGCTACGGACACGCCCTGAACATTGACGACGTATCCGTCGATGTGTATGGCCGATTGCACGGAGCCATCAGCTATATGGATTCCGACATCAATTCCAACGCCGAAGACAATAGCAATGCGCTGTCTAATGGCGATGTCAGCATCTCTTCCAATTCATCCCGCCTGGGTTTCAAGGGCACCCTGCCCACCGGCATTGATGATCTGGTCGGTATCTTCCAACTGGAACAGACCGTCAATCTCGACGGCCATAACGGCGACACCTTCACCACGCGAGACAGCTTCATGGGCGTCCGGGGTCTGGATGACAACAAGAAAGCCCTCTGGGATGTGAAGCTCGGCTACCACTACACCCTTGGCAAGCTGGCCGGTGACCTGTTTATGCTGCGTGACACCGCCGCTGACCGTCGTGCGATCACGGGCGCAGGGGCTAATTCCGGCAACAAGGCCGACAAGCGTGTTGCCAACATGCTGCTGGGTACCTGGTACACCCAAGCGCTGAACGGCAAACTGAAGCTGTCTCTCCAGTACTCTGCTCAGGCACAGCGCAGCAAAGGCACCGTCGATGACAACGAACAAGGCTTAACCGCTGCGGGTTTCTCCTGGTCGGGCAAGAATCTGGATGTTCGTGCCGCGCACGACTACTGGAAGAACGGCACCGATGACAACATGCACCTGAGCCGCATTAACACCCGCTACAAGACCGGCCCATGGGCCGTGATTTTGCTGGCTGAGAATCTGCGCAAGTCTGACGATCTGAATCGCAAGGCCTGGGGCGGACAGATTGCCTACAAGATCAACAAGACCAAACTGATCGGTAGCGTACTGGTTGCGGATGATTACAAGGGCAGCAAAGACACCGGCGCAGTCATGACGACCATTGGTGCCGAGCGCAAGTTCTCCAAATCCATGAAAGGCTATGCGCTCTATACCCAGACCCAAAACGACGACAACGCCTCTTATCAGGGCGTCGACGCGGGTATTACGGATGAACTGAAAACCACCGCAGGACAAACGCCAAAAGCGTTTTCCATGGGTGTTGTGTTGTCATTCTGATAACACGAAAGCGACACAGGGACGTGTCGCTCCATGCTCTCTTTCCTATTACCTTCACCATTCCCTCTCCATTACCTTCACGACTCCCTTTCTACTCCCTTTCTCACAACTGTTGTACACTCCGCCACCTGATCCAACGCCCAATCAGACCGGCGTTACCTCCACTATTTTACCGCTCAGGACTGCTCATGAATTTCGTTCAACGCTTGCTCGCTGCCTCGTTGATGGCAACGGTTGCCGTCGCCACTCAAGCCGACACGTTTGTCTTCACCGCCATTCCAGATCAGGATGAAACCCGCTTGCAGCAGCGTTTTGGCAAGGTCGCTGACTATCTGTCAAAAGAGCTGGGCGTTGACGTGAAGTACATTCCGGTGAAGTCCTACTCGGCAGCGATCACCGCATTCCGTAACAACCAGGTACAGCTGGCATGGTTTGGTGGCTTGTCCGGTGTTCAGGCGCGCCGTCTGGTGCCCGACTCAGAAGCGCTGGCTCAAGGTAAGGAAGACCAGTTCTTCAAGACCTACCTGATTGCGCACCAAAGCGCCAAGGTTAATGCAGCGGATTCTCTGGCGGATATCGCCAATCAGTTGAAGGGCAAGACGTTTACGTTTGGCTCCAAAGGCTCCACCTCGGGCCGCCTGATGCCAGAATTCTATTTGCGTGAGCAATTCAAGGCCGCGCCATCATCCGTCTTCAAACGGGTCGGCTTTTCGGGCGACCACAGCCGCACCATCGCTCAGGTTCAGTCCGGTGCGTGGCAGTTGGGCGCGGTGAACTACAGCGTTTGGGACACTCAACTGGCCGAAGGTAAAATCGACACCAATAAGGTCAAGGTGATCTGGACTACGCCAACGTACCCGGACTACCAGTGGACAGTTCGCGGTGATGTCGACCAGCGCTTTGGCACGGGCTTCAAGGATCGCATTCGCAACGCATTGTTGGGGATGACGGATAAAAACCTGCTGGCCAGCTTCCCGCGTGAATCGTTCGTTCCTGCCAGCAATCAGGACTACGCTCCGATCAAGGACACCGCCAAAGCCATCGGCCTGATCGACTAAGCCAGTGTCTGCCAACCACCCGCCCATCTTTCAGCTGACCGATGCGAGCCTGTCATACGGACAGGTTCAGGTGCTGGATAACCTTCACCTGTCGATTGACGAAGGGGAAAAGGTCGCCCTGCTCGGGCCTTCCGGTGCTGGTAAATCCAGCCTGCTGAATTTGCTGTATCAACAGCGCGCCGAGCAGTGTGCGCTTTGCCCGCAGGACAACGGTCTGGTGGATATTTTGTCGGCTTATCACAATATCTTTATGGGCGGCCTTGAACGCTACTCGACCACCGCATCGCTGTGGAATCTGGTTCGCCCCCTGAGCCGTGCTCGAAGCCCAATTGAAGCCATCGCGGCGCAACTGGGGTTGCATTCAGAGTTATGGAAATCGGCTGACCGCCTGTCCGGCGGCCAACGTCAGCGCGTTGCACTGGGGCGGGCATTGTTTCGTCAAAAAGACACGTTTCTCGGCGACGAGCCGGTCTCTGCACTTGATCCGATTCAGGCCGAAGCCCTACTGCATCATGTGCTACAACAGCACTCTACAGCGGTGGTCTGCCTGCACAGTCCGGCGCTCGCGCTGGCGCTGTTTGATCGCATCATTGTGATGAAAGCCGGGCGAGTCGAGCTGGATCAACCCGCCCACCAGCTCACACTGGCCAATCTCAAAGCCAGCTACACCGCTAATGATCACCCAGACGTTTTCTGCAATGCCACGACTTCCAGGCCCTCGATCATCTCCAGCCCGGAAGCCTGCGTCACCGGCAAAATTCAACGCTGATCTCTTTGATGACACACCTCACCTTATGCTACCTGCTCTGAATCCGGCCCACTCTTTTAGTGTTCAATCTACTGCTCGCCGTCTGACCGGCGTCATTGCCTTACTGGTGATCTTGGCCGCTATCGCTTTGCCCTGGGCAGATCTGGAGATTGTGCAGTCCGAGCCATGGCCAGAGCTGAAGCGACTGGGCGAAGGTCTGTTACTGCCGTATTGGGAGGAACCACTTGTATTATTAGAGTCGCTCGGACAAACCCTCGCATTTGCACTGCTGGCCGTTGCCTTGTCAGCACCCTTGGGGATGGTTTTGGCACTGGCATTCCATTGGCGATTGATACGCTGGCTTTGCGCCGCTGTCCGTTCCGTGCATGAGTTGTTCTGGGGACTGTTGCTGATGCAGGTGTCTGGTCTTAGCGCCACCACCGGTCTGCTGGCCATATTGATTCCTTATAGCGGCGTGTTCGCCAAGGTTTTTGCTGAAACCCTGGCACTTCAAGATAAAACACCCGCGCATTCCATCTCGTTAAAGCCTCGCTTTGCCAACCAACTCGCCTTGTGGAGTTACACCCGCATTCCCCAGGCGTTGCCTGCCTTGCTGAGTTATACCCGCTATCGGTTTGAGTGTGCGTTGCGATCCAGTGCCATTCTCGGATTTATTGGTCTGCCGACACTCGGTTTTCATCTGGAAACCGCATTCAAGCAAGGGCTGTACAGCCAGGCCGGAGCACTGCTGTGGGCATTCCTGATTCTGATCGGCACTCTGCGTTATTGGCTCCAGCCACGGCTGATTCCTGTTTATCTGGTGGCTGCGGTTTGGCTACTGCCAGAAACCATCGGCTTCAGCAATTCTGGCTATTTGTGGCAATTTATCAGCCAGGACATCTGGCCAACGCCGCTTCTGAACGGCGACCTGACGGGCACGTTCAACTGGGCTACTCGCTTATGGCAGGAGCAAGCCTGGCCAGGGCTGGTTCAAACCGTATTGCTCACCCAACTTGCCCTGTTTCTGACATTAGTCATCACGCTGATTGTCTATCCAGTCGCCAGTCAGGCGATAGCAGGTCGATTGAACGCCCGTGTGGGACACGTCTTGCTGCTGGTGATGCGCTCGACACCCGAAATGATGCTGGCGTTTGTGTTTATGCTGCTGTTTGGGCCTTCCGGCTTGCCTGCCGTACTGGCATTGGCGATTCACAACGGAGGTTTGATTGGCTATCTGGTTGCACGAAACAGCGATACCGACGAGCGCAACCGCCTTGATGATCCAGCAGGTATTGCTCGTTATGCATACATTGAAACCCCTCGCCAATTGCCATCACTGCTCGCCTGGCTGTTCTATCGCTGGGAAGTCATGCTGCGGGAAAGTGCCATCATGGGCGTGCTGGGCATCACCACACTGGGCTTTTATATTGACTCGGCGTTTGAGGAAATCCGTTATGACCGGGCCTTCTTTCTGATTCTGGTGACCATCGCACTCACCATGCTGGTTGACGGCTGTTCGCGCTGGCTGCGCAACAAGGCCGGAGTCGAGGGTGCTGGCGGCTAGCGACTGACCAGCCAGAGAAGGAATAAAAAAGCCATCGATCTTGTGATTAAACAAGCGTCGATGGCTCTTGTGTAACAGCTGCCTGCCAATCGCTGAACTTACAGAGTCAGTTCACGGTTACTGGCTTTGATAAACTCTTTTTTCAGGTCTTCGAACGTGTGTACTGCCGGGAACTGAGGGAACTCTTCGATCACATTTTGTGGCGCGTGGAACAGGATGCCTGCATCCGCTTCGGCCAGCATGGTGGTGTCGTTGTAGGAATCACCCGCCGCAATGGTGCGGTAGTAGATGGTCTGCAACGCGCGGATAGACTGACGCTTTGGATCGGCCTGACGCAGCTTGTAGTCGGTTACGTTGCCCTCTTCGTCAGTCACCAGACGGTGACAGAACAACGTCGGGAAACCCAACTGACGCATCAGCGGCTGAGAGAATTCGTAGAAAGTATCGGACAAAATGATGACCTGAAAACGCTCACGCAGCCAGTCGATGAATTCACGCGCGCCTTCCAGTGGAGACAAGGTCGCAATCACTTCCTGAATATCCTGCAACTTGTAACCGTTGTCTTTCAACAGACGCAAACGCTGCTGCATCAGCACGTCGTAATCAGGAATATCACGAGTCGTTGCCTTCAGCTCTTCGATTCCGGTTTTATTAGCAAATTCGATCCAGATTTCCGGGATCAGTACGCCTTCGAGGTCCAGACATGCAATTTCCATGATGACTCCGCCTTGTGGTTTATTCATGATGACAAAATGCGCATCCGACCAGTCATACCAAGCTGGCCAGACAACGCTGTATAAGATGGCGGTACTCTAGCCAGTCTGTCGAACAGTGACAATCGTTGCTGCCAGAATTCCGGCATAAGAACCTGCTTCATTGCTATATATGGCTAAAAATCCGGTCGTTTCATAGCTCGATAGAACAAAAAGATCTTCAAGTATTCTTTATTATTATTTTTTGAGCTATCAAACTGCGTGATAGCATGCGTTTTAATAATTCCTACAAACCGTGGTTATCGCATGACTGATTTTGCTCAACTCAACCAGGAATACGCAAACCAGCGTCCCAAGGACCTGATTCGTTATGCTCTGGAACAACACGATCGCATTGCGGTGTCATTCAGTGGCGCTGAGGATGTGGTACTGATTGATATGGCCGTCAAGATTCGCAAGGATGTCGAGGTCTTCACACTGGATACCGGTCGCTTGCACCCGGAAACGTACCAGTTTATTGAACAGATTCGTAAACACTACGGCATCCAGATTCAGGTACAAACACCGGATCAAGTCGCCTTGCAGCAATTTGTGAGCGAGAAAGGCCTGTTCAGTTTCTACGAAGACGGCCATAACGAATGTTGTGGCATCCGTAAAATTGCTCCCTTGCGAGCCAAGCTGTCAACGCTGGATGCCTGGATCACAGGACAGCGCAAGGATCAAAGTCCGGGAACCCGCAGCAATATTGATCTGGCCGAGCAGGATACGGCGTTTCAGGGAGCCAATGGCGCACTGGTGAAGTACAACCCATTGGCCAACTGGAGCTCGCAGCAGGTATGGGAATACATCAAGATGTTTGATGTGCCTTACAACAGCCTGCACGAGCGTGGTTTTGTCAGCATTGGCTGCGAGCCATGCACTCGCCCCACTCTTCCTCACCAGCACGAGCGCGAAGGCCGTTGGTGGTGGGAAGACGCCACTCATAAAGAGTGCGGTTTGCACTCCGGCAATATCATTTCAAAAGGCTGAATGCCCAAAGATTGCAGCCACAGGCCGGACACCCGGCCTGAATCCACACCTTTTCAGTGCGTCTGAATTTATAACAACGGCAGTTCGACGCCCTCAAACAAGGCTTCCACATCGGCCTTTGCCGGTGTTTGCAACACCTTGTCGACCACAGGGCGGGTCAGATGAGGGGCAAACGCCGAGATAAAATCGTACATATACCCGCGCAAAAACGTTCCCTTTCGGAAACCGATCTTGGTGACACTGGATGCAAATAGATGGCTGGCATCAATCGCCACCAGATCTTTATCCAGTTCAGGATCAATCGCCATACTGGCCACGATACCAATCCCGACTCCCAGACGTACATACGTTTTGATGACATCCGCATCCGCTGCCGTAAAAGCCACCCGTGGCGTCAGCTCACGGGATTTGAACGCATCATCCAGCTTGGAACGGCCCGTAAAACCAAACACGTACGTGACAATCGGATAGTTGGCAATTTGCTCCAGCGTCGGCCTTGGATGATCGGCCAACGGATGACCTCGTGGCACCAGAATGCTGCGATTCCAGCGGTAACAAGGCATCATCACCAGATCATTAAAGTGATCCATCCCTTCCGTAGCAATGGCAAAATCAACGCTGCCATTGGCGGCCATTTCCGCAATCTGGGTTGGTGTTCCCTGATTCATATGCAAGGTCACCTCAGGGTAGCGCTGCATAAAGACCTTGATCACCTCAGGCAAGGCATAACGCGCTTGAGTGTGGGTCGTTGCAATGCCCAAATCACCGCGCGCTTCATCACTGAACTCCTGTGCAACACGCTTGACGCTCTCGACCTGTCGCAGAATATCCCCTGTAATCGCCAGAATGGATTCACCCGCCGGAGTGATGCGCGTCAGGTGTTTGCCACTGCGAGAGAAGATCTCAACCCCCAACTCTTCTTCCAGCATACGAATCTGTTTGCTAATACCAGGCTGAGAGGTAAAAAGCGCCTGAGCCGTTGCCGACACATTCAAGTCATGATGGGCGACTTCCCAGATGTACTTCAGTTGCTGCAGCTTCATAATCCCTCCGAAACGGATACAGAACGTTATAAAAATATAATCAAATATTCTTTTTAATTATAGAAGACAAGCCCTAGAGTACAACCCAATTCCTACACTCCAGAATAAGTCGGCCCGTTTTTATGGACTTTTTGCTATACATCATCGCCGGAGCCTCGGTTGGTTTCATCGTCGGGCTAACTGGCATCGGCGGCGGAGCCTTAATGACGCCCCTGCTTTTACTGTTTGGTTTCCCACCCAATATTGCGATTGGTACTGACCTGATGTATGCCGGTCTGACCAAGGCGTCTGGTGCGTGGGTTCATCATAAACAGGGCCATGTTAACTGGCATATTCTCAAGTACCTTGCTGCTGGCAGTATAACGGCGAGCCTGATCACCGGAGTGGCACTCAGTCACTTCTTTGAATCATCGGAACAATATGGCTACCTGTTAACCACCGTCCTCGGAGCCATGCTGCTGTTTACCGCCATGGCGATTATCTTGCGACCCTGGCTACAGCGCTGGTCAAATGGCTTTCTGAATGCGTCCGAAGGCCGACGAATCGCAGTGACAACTCTAACCGGCGTCATACTGGGCGTACTGGTCACATTATCATCGGTTGGTGCCGGAGCCATCGGTACGGCGCTGTTGATGATTTTGTACCCTGCCTTGCGCTCCACGCACGTTGTCGGTACTGATATTGCTCACGCGGTGCCTCTGACCTTGGCAGCAGGGGCCATTCATATGTACCTCGGCAATGTTGACTTTTCATTGCTGGGCGCGTTGCTGATTGGTTCCATTCCAGCCATTCATGTCGCCAGCCGTCTGGCCAAGCGCATCCCGGAAACCATTCTCCGTAACGCACTGGCCAGCATGCTGTTTGGCCTTGGCATCAAATACTCGCTGTTTTGATCGCGCGGGCCACACACTCGCCTACCACAAATCCAGTGTTTGCCCGGCTGCATTTTCGCCGGGCCAGAGCACTTCTCGCCGCCAGCAGGTTTCCATAATCCAGCGATGAAAACCGGGAACGTCCTGATTCCCGACCGTATGCCAAAACACAAAGGGCTGCTTCCCTTCTTCTTGCCACTGCGTCAGCTTTCGATGCCATTGCTGCAGCCCCGGTGCATTTTTTTCCCATTGGGAATGACCAATAAAACGCACCACCGGGTGCCGCCCGGTCGCCACAGCATGCACCGGCATATTGGGTTTCTTGCGCTTGGCATCCAGAACCGCATCGCTGTTTGAATCATCCATCTGCAAGCCCCGAGAATCAAAAATAACCCGATCCATGGCGCGATCAGCCAAGCCTCGCAGTAATCGGCGCTCAGTGTCATCTTTCAGAAAGAACGAAAGATGTCGGCATTCCAGTGCGATGCCACCGCCCCAGTTAGCACCCAGCTCCCGTTCCACACACCGGGACAATTCATCCAGAAAGCACCACAAGACGGATTCATCAGCTACGGTAAATCGTTCTGGCAACTGCACCATCAGAACACCCAGTTTGGCCGTATCCAGATGGGCAATGGCGCGCAGAAAATCACACCATCGTTGCCCTGGCTGTCCTTTCAGTGCCTGAACCGGATCACCCACATGCGTCAGGTCTCGAGGCAGCTTGAAGCAAAACCGAAAAGATTCCGGCACCTGTTGCCACCAGTGTGCCAGACGGGCAGCATCGGGTAATCCGTAAAAGGTCGTATTTCCCTCAACCGAATCAAACACCTGACTGTAATCTTTCAGAGCAGTGGTCGATGCTGAATCCGGCGATAACAGCCCTCCTCGCCACTCGGGTAAATACCACATTGGCAACCCCATTCGCGGCAATCCCGGACTATCTGACGGGGTATTGCGCTTCTCAGGTGCAGTTGCATTGATCATTTGTCATAATCCCGGCCAATCATAGCGGGCCAGTATCCCCGCTTGGGATGGCGGCCTGCAACCGCACGCTTTTTGAGAGTTCAGCCAAACGGCTACCAGAAAAACCTATAGGATCATCATGTCTGATAATCGCGTTGAAGATTTAAATATTGAGTCGATCAACACCCTGATCACTCCCGACCAACTAAAAACCGAAATGCCGATTTCGGACACCGCTGTTGCCAGTGTCCAGCAAGGACGCCAGGTTATCCGCGATATTCTGGATCGCAAGGATCACCGTATTTTTGTCGTGGTTGGCCCCTGCTCTATCCACGATGTAGACGCGGCTCACGAGTATGCTGAGCGTCTGCGTGAATTGGCCGAGAAAGTGAGCGACACCTTGTATCTGGTGATGCGTGTTTACTTTGAGAAGCCACGTACAACGGTTGGCTGGAAAGGTCTGATTAACGACCCTTACCTGAACGACACCTTCAAAGTAGAAGAAGGTCTGCACATTTCCCGTCGCTTGCTGCTGGATCTGGCGGAAAAAGGTCTGCCGCTGTCAACCGAAGCACTCGACCCGATCTCGCCTCAGTACCTGCAAGACCTGATCGCCTGGTCTGCTATTGGTGCGCGTACCACCGAATCCCAGACTCACCGTGAAATGGCTTCTGGCCTGTCTTCTGCGGTTGGCTTCAAGAACGGTACCGATGGCAGCCTGACGGTCGCCACCAACGCCCTGAAATCCGTTGCCAACCCGCATCGTTTCCTGGGCATCAACCAGAACGGTAACGTGTCCATTGTCAGCACTCAGGGCAACCCGTATGGCCACGTGGTACTGCGTGGTGGCGGCGGCAAGCCAAACTACGATTCAGTGAATGTATCACTGGCCGAACAGGCGCTGGACAAAGCCGATCTCGCCAACAACATCATGATCGACTGTAGCCACGAGAACTCCAGCAAAAACCCGGCCTTGCAGCCACTGGTTCTGGACAACGTGACCAACCAGATTCTGGAAGGCAATCAGTCCATCATTGGTCTGATGGTTGAATCCAACCTGAAGCACGGTCGTCAGAACATTCCGGCCAATCTGGATGATCTGGAATACGGCCTGTCCGTAACCGACGGTTGTATCAGTTGGGAAGAAACCGAAACTGCCCTGCTGACCATGCATGACAAGCTGAAAGACGTCTTGCCAAAGCGTAACCAGTAAGTCGTTACGGGTTGTCTGTCCAGTGCAGACAACCCGATTCCTGCCAGTGCTACTTCACAATGCGCTGAACCAGCTCAATCGAGGCTTCCACTTCCAGCTTTCGAATCGCCACACTTTCAATATTGCAGCCGACCGGAATGCCTTTTTCATCGGCATAGGCTTTCAGTTCCAGCCAGTTTTGCTCCGACACATCCACCGACTTTTCCAGAATATCCGTGGCATGGCGCAAGTCGTTCTCAAGCCAGCGAGGAATGCTGATACCCAGCCATTTCATGAAGCGCAGCGTCTGAGGAGAGCCACACGGCGTCAGGGTAAAAATAATCGGCACCATCGGCAGGTTGTTGTCCTGCGCGTGGTAGTAATAATCCGACAATAAATCCTTCGAGGCCGTCAGGTCGTACACACCCTGAGAAACAAAGAAAGAACAGCCTTGCTGGATCTTGTTAAACACATTCAGATGTTCATTGCCCTTGCTGACATGGCGTTCAGGAATGGTGACACCACCCAGCGGCACCGCAGGCGCAACGCGATTTTTCAGCGCGTAGGCTTCTGGCATCGTCATGCTGACCGACTGATTTTTAGAGGCAGCCCCCACAAACACCGTCAGCAATTCATCTTGCTCAGCCCGCTGCAGGAATTGGGTCAGCTCCGCCTCGGAGTATTTGCCCGCGGAGCGATAAATCACGCGCGGCATATCCAGCTCGGACAAATACGTCTGGCTGTATTCACAACCATCCAGGGTTTCCATAAACGGGAACGGGCGTTTTTCAGCCGTACGACTGGTTTCATCAAAGATGTCATACACCACCAGCCCATCAACCGGCAACGGTGAAATACGCTGAGCTTGAAGCGCGGCGATTTCCTGCACCCGTTCTGGCGCCGTTCCGGCTTTGGGCGGCACAATGCCGTACAGAACGATGCCACTTTCCCGGTTTTGTATCTTTTCAATCAGCATGATTTTTCTCTAATCTCCAACAGATATTTGGCGGCTGCCAGCTTACCAGTAAGCACACCGCAATAAAGCAGGATCAGACATGCAACTTTGGATCTGTTCTATCTGTTGTGCGCGCAATCACCTGCTCGGCCCAACAAGCGTAGCCCAACGGCCCCGGATGAAAGCCATCACGGGCCATATAACGGGCATCGAAAGGAATCTCAACCGCCAGCACCTCGTGCGCGCCCAGGGTTTCCCGCAGCACCCGATTCAACTGCCGGGCGCGCCAACCCAGCAACCCGCGCAAAGGCTGAGGCAAAGCCGGAAAGTGATGCATGGGAGGCACAGCGGTAAACAGCATATGTTCTGGCTGACAGCGTGCTTGCAGCGAGCGGCGCAAACTCAGTAGCTGCTGTCGCCAGCGCTTCAGAGAGGTAAACCCGGTGACATCGTTGACGCCAACGGACACCACGATCCAGTCAAATTGTGCATCAGGAATCTGATCCAGTTTGCCAATCACATCCTGAGCCGTGTCTCCTGTATTGGCCAGCAGGCAAAAGCCCGCTTCCTCATCACCTTGGCAAGGCAAGCGCTCCAGAAGCTGCCCCAGCAAGGCTTCAGACTGATCAGATGCCCCAACGCCAGCAGCGGCTGAATCGCCTACCACCAGCAAAGAGACTGAACGTTCGTCAGGCCAGTGAAGACGCAACCCCGGCGGTTCCGGCAAGCGAGGCGTTGTGCGGCGAACCTGCTTGCCTTGCCAGGCGATCACCGGGGCCAACGCGATCATGACAGCCCAGAACCGGGCTTCTCTCCAGAACATCCGCATCAATCCAGCCGATATTCATGCACTGGATAGGTGCCCAGCACTCGCACTTCACGCGCAAAGTACTGCAATTCTTCCAATGCAAACTGCATATTGCGCTGGGATGGATGGCCCTCGATATCAATATGAAACTCACTGGCCTCCATGCGAATGCCGTCCATATAGCTTTCCAGCTTGAGCAGGTTCACGCCATTGGTTGCAAATCCACCCAGTGCTTTGTACAAGGCTGCTGGAATATTACGCACAGTGAACAACAAGCTGGTGACGTAACGCTGGCCGGGTTCCATTTCCAGGTGCTGCTGTTCACGGGCAAAAATCAGGAAACGCGTGGTGTTGCCCATCACATCCTGAAAATTCTCATGCAACACTTCCAGCCCGTACAGATCACCGGCCAGAAACGAAGCCAGAGCCGCCCGTTTGCGATTCCCCGATGCTTTCAGCGCTTTGGCCTCGGCAGCGGTATCCACCATCGCAATGGCTTTCATGCCCAGATTGATAATGCGCTGATGACATTGCGCCAGCGCCTGAGGATGAGACGACACCTCCTCAATTTCATCCAGACGCACACCAGGCAGCGCCAGCAGACAATGATTGATCGGCTCAAAGTGCTCACCAATCACATGCAAACGAGTACGCCGCAGCAACCGATAAATTTCCTCCACCCGCCCGGCGGTCGAATTTTCCAGCGGAATCACTGCCCGATCCACCGTGCCATCGGATACCAGCTCCATGGCTGACTGAAAATCATCACACGCCACATATTCCCAATCAGGAAATACCTGTTTGCACGCCAAATGAGAATACGCGCCTTCAGCTCCCTGATACGCCACACGACCTTTCACGATGTCCAATCTTTTCCCCTCAACGAATAAATAAATCGACCCGAACGTTCTCAGTGCATTCATCCAGACAAAGCACCATAAAAGTGCCCAACGGAATACGCAATGCGACACAATGAACCATAATGAATCATGACCTGTATGACATGTGCGTGCTCATGCCCAACAAAAGAACATCCATCCGCCTTTCGAGCCGCTGTCATGGCGGCATTGTAGCAAAGCGGCCATTCCCGCTTATTGACCGGCCTTCGTGAGTGGCACACAAACTGCTTCACCCATCATCAGGCCATTCCATTCTGACTGACAGGAAAGCACCATGACCGACTGCACGCCACTGTGGCCCAACAACCATACCCCCCAATCGCTGCCCTTGTTCCGGCAGCCATCGGTCGATGTCTCGGCGACCTTGTCAGCGCCAGAAGCCTGGCTCGCCCAGTATCAGGATGTCTGGGTGCATGTCGCCGCCTGGGTTGCCGACCAGAAACAGCCCGGCTCAACCCCCATTATCGGCATTCACGGCGGGCAAGGTTCGGGCAAATCCACCTTGAGTCAGGCGTTGGCGGATATTTACCGCCAGGTTTTCCAATGGAATACCGTGATTGTGTCGATTGACGACCTGTACCTGAGCCATCAGGAACGCCAGGCGCTGAGCCAGTCTCAGCACCCGTTGCTGGCAACCCGAGGCGTTCCCGGCACTCACGATGTGATTTTGGGTCAAAAACTGTTCCGACAACTGCAGCAACTTGCTCCCGGAGAAACGCTGAGCATGCCCCGCTTTGACAAGGTCTCGGACGACCGACTGCCACCCGATCAATGGCACACCATCACAGGGCCGGTGGATCTGATTCTGTTTGAAGGCTGGTGTGTTGGCTGCAAACCTGTGCCGGAAAGCCAGCTTGAAATTCCCATCAATGCACTGGAAGCCACCGAAGATGCGGATCAACGCTGGCGTCAGAGTGTTAATCAGGCGCTCGCCCACGATTATCACCACTGGTTTGAGCAAATGGATCGCCTGATCATGCTGAAAGTCCCCGACATGCAGGCTGTTTTTCAGTGGCGGCGGCAGCAAGAACAGGAAAACCGGAACAACACCCTGGGCCAGTCGGATCGCAGCATGGACGATGCCGCTTTACAGCGCTTTATCCAGCATTACGAACGTCTGACGCTCCATGCCCTGCAAGCACTGCCGAACCAGGCCGACCTGGTATTGGAACTGAACCCCCAGCATGCAGTGAGTCGTATCACACTGCCCACCTGATCGACACCGTCTTATTCAGGAGACAGCATGCCATGAACACGCAAACCGAATGCAACGCACGACCAGACACACAACCCGAACTGCCACTGGTGGTATTAACCGATCTCGATGGCACCCTGCTCGATCATCACAGTTACTCCGCCGCCGCCGCCCAACCGGCCTTGCAGCGCCTGAAACAATGGCGCATTCCGGTTATTTTCAACACCAGCAAAACCCGCGACGAAGTGATCGCACTGCGTCAGCAACTCGACAACCACGATCCCTTTGTGTGCGAAAACGGCAGCGCGGTTTTTCTACCGCGTGCTGACCACAGCGGCTACAACCCGGAAATCCTCGGAGCCAGCTACGCCGATATCCTGAAAGCCCTGCATCAACTGCGCACCGATGGCTTTCGCTTTCGGGGTTTCAACGACATGCCCGCCAGCGAAGTGGCCGCCCTGACCGGACTGACCGCAGAACAGGCGCATCTGGCCAAGCAACGCCATGGCTCGGAACCCCTGATCTGGAACGACACCGATGACGCCCTGGAGCGCTTTGTTACGGCTCTGTCTGTGAGCAACTTGCACGCCGTGCGCGGTGGGCGTTTTCTGCATGTGATGGGCAACACCGACAAAACCAGCGGCGTCGAGTTTTTCCGTCATTACTACGCTCACTGCTGGCAATCCGAGGTGCGCATCATTGCCCTCGGAGATGGCGACAACGACCGGGGCATGCTGGAAAACGCCGACCACCCCATTGTGATCCCCGGAGCCAGCCAGACCCTGACACTGGAACACCCGAACACCATCACCGCCCCCTCGGCAGGCCCGGAAGGCTGGAACACCAGCATCAACGCATTACTGGAATATTTACAGAAGGAGTTCCATCGTGGCTGATTTTTATCAGAACGGCATCGTCACCACCCTGCACAACCTGACAGACCGCCCATTGGAGGCCATGGAAAAAGAGCTGATGAGCTTCTCACGAGTGCGGCCCATGTCGCTGGTGTTGCCTTCTCTGTATTCAGAGTTGCAAGGCCCCGCCCTGGAGCACATCGTGGAGGAAGTCGCCGAAGTGCCTTACCTCAACGAGATTGTGGTGGGTCTGGATCAAGCATCAGAAAGCGAATATCGACACGCCCGCGATTTCTTTAACCAGCTCCCACAACACCATCGAGTGCTCTGGAACGATGGCCCCCGCTTGAGAAAAATCGACGCCATGCTGGAAGCCAAGGGGCTGGCTCCGAAGGAAATGGGCAAAGGCCGAAACGTCTGGTACTGCTACGGTTACGTACTGGCTTCGGGACGAGCTGAAGCCGTGGCCCTGCACGATTGTGATATCGTCACCTACGACCGTAGCCTGCTGGCACGACTGATGTACCCGGTCGCCAATCCGGCGTTCAATTACGAATTTGCCAAGGGATTCTACGCCCGCACCGCCGACGGCAAGATGAATGGCCGCGTCTGCCGCTTGCTGGTCACGCCGCTGATCCGGGCCTTGAAGAAAGTCTTCGGGCCGATTGATTACCTCGACTATCTGGATTCCTTCCGTTACCCGCTGTCCGGCGAATTCTCGATGCGTGTGGATGTGCTTAATGACATCCGCATTCCCAGCGATTGGGGCTTGGAAATCGGTGTTCTGTCGGAAATGAAGCGCAACTACAGCACCAACCGGATTTGTCAGGTCGACATCACCGACAACTACGACCACAAGCACCAGCCGCTGTCACCGGATGATGCCGCCGCCGGTCTGTCGAAGATGAGCATTGATATTTGCAAAAGCATTTTTCGCAAGCTGGCGACTCAGGGCGAAGTGTTCAACACCGAGACCTTCCGCACCATCAAGGCCACCTACTTCCGCATTGCGCTGGATTTTGTCGAGACCTACTACAACGACGCCCTGATGAACGGCCTGGCGCTGGATCGTCACAAGGAAGAGGCCGCAGTGGAGTTATTTGCGGAAAACATCATGCGAGCCGGTGATTATTTTCTGGAAAATCCAATGGAAACGCCCTTTATTCCGAGCTGGAACCGGGTGATTTCAGCCATCCCGGACATTCTTGACCAGATTTACGAAGCCGTGGAAGCCGACAACGCCGACCATTCGTCCTAGCAGACAGCCAACCGGGATCGCTATAGCATCACCATAGCGTCCCCGGTGTTTCACACGCCCGAGTTACATTCTCCCTCAGCCGTCATCAACCCTCATCAGCCGTCAGCCATACGCTCTGATACGGCCCCAGAGACAACACATCCCACAGCGCCCGGTTTTCATCCAGAGACAGCAAATCCATCAGCCCTGGCGGCAAAAAGCCCAACACATCCAGTGGTAAATCAATCAGGCGTTCGGTCACATTGGAAATGGCATAGATCACCTGACCACTGGCCGCCGAACGTTTATTCACCAGAATATCGGAATTGACCGGAATCACCTCCTGACGCGCCGAGGGATGAAACGCCGCTTGCTGGCGTCGGATACGAATCATGCGCGTCATTTCCCGATACACCTCGGCCTGAGGCGTCACCGGGTTGTCGAGCAGGCACGTCAGCTCATTCCAGTTCCAGATGCGCCGATTGATGGAGCGCGTACGACCGGTTTGCTCAACGTGGCTCAAGTCGTTCGGACTGGCCGTCAGACTGTGGATATACACCGCCGGAATCCCCTGCAGAGCCAACATAATCGCCTGGGAGCATAAAAAGCGCTGCACCTGCAGATGATCCACGCCGCGCCGGGTGCCCATGCAGGCATCAAACAAACTGATGTTGATTTCATACGGGCTTTCAGAACCATCCGGGTTGGCTTTCATGCTGACAAAGCCACCAAAACGGTGCATGCAATCAATCAGATCCTGCACTTCACGCTCGGGCAGCAGGCCTTCGACCGGTCGAACTCCAATCCCGTCGTGAGAGGCGGTGAAATTCAGATAGGTACAGCCGTCTGGCAAGGCGGGAATATGGCTCATCCAGTCGGACAAATAATCCGACCGCCCCCGGTTCAGGGCGTGCAAGACCAGCGGCGGCAAGCCGAACTGGTAGACCATATGTGCTTCATCACCGTCACCGAAATAACTCAGATTTTCCGCGACCGGGACATTGGTTTCCGTAATCAGCACCACCTGAGGTGCCGCAAATTCCACAATATCCCGAAACAGCTTCACCACCTCGTGGGTTTGCGGCAAATGAATGCAGGAAGTGCCCAGTTGCTTCCACAAAAATGCGATGGCATCGAGGCGAATAAAACGGGCACCGCGCTCAATGTAAAACAGCAGAATGCGAATAAACTCCACCAGCACCGCTGGATTGGCAATATTCAGATCTATCTGGTCTTCACTGAAGGTCGCCCAGACGTGTCGCACGCCCCGATGCGTGTGGACGGGTGTCAACAGTGGCGTATTGCGTGGACGGGTCACGGCACTGACATCGGTTTCCGGGTCAATTTCAATAAAATAATCCGAGTACGGCTCACGATTGGCAACAAAATCGCTGAACCAGAGGCTCTCACGCGAACAATGGTTGATCACCAGGTCAATCATCAGATCATAATGGCTCGCAATCGACTCCACCTGAGACCAGTTGCCCCAGTCCGGCTTGACCTGACAGTAATCAATCACGGAAAAGCCGTCGTCCGAGCTGTACGGAAACAGCGGCAGGATATGCACCGCATTGAAAGCATCACCGACGTATTCCAGCAAAAACCGCTGCAAGGTATCCAGTGGAATGTCTTCCGCCTGTTGCACGCTGTTGGCGTAGGTAATCAGGATCACATCCTGTTCTGACCAACGCTCAGCATCCTCAGGCCCTGCAGAAACGACCGCCCCCTGACGATGCTGGCAACACATGCGTTCCAGCTCCGCCACCACAGAGCTGGCCTGTTCCAGTGAATATATGTGAGCCAGACGATTCAGCAAGCATGTTTCAAAACTCTCAGCCATTCTCTCTTCCTGCCTTCAGTAGTCCTCTCGGATGGAACCGCCCCAACCAGTGCAGCCCTCTGTCAAGGCCGCACCATACAATGAATTCGTGCCAGCCAGCTCAACCACAGCGGGATCGGCCCCTTTTTACCTGAGCATTTGACAACAGAGTTTGACCAAGCGGACATTTACTCTGCATTCACTCAATAAACCGGCACAAAGCGGGTCGTCGTTAAACCAGATCACTCAAGAAAGATTTACAAAGGCAACCACATTCGACATGCTTTGGGCGCAAATCGTGAAATGACTCACAACTGCAACACCGCTGACCTAGGCTCAGCCTGCATATTGTTTTATTCAACCGAAAGGATCCAGATTCATGGTTCGTAAGTGTTTGTTCCCCGTTGCCGGTTATGGCACCCGTTTCCTGCCCGCCACCAAAGCCGTCCCCAAAGAAATGCTGCCACTGGTCAACAAGCCACTGGTTCAATACGGCGTTGAAGAAGCAGCCGAAGCTGGCATCAGCTTTATGGGTTTCATCACCGGACGAAACAAAGGCTCCATCGAAGACCACTTTGACAAGGCGTTCGAAGTTGAAACCGCCATTGCCGGTGGTAGCAAGGAAGAGCTGATTACTCCTATTCGTAGCCTGATCGAAGACAATGAATTTGCCTTCAAGCGTCAGAACGAAATGAAAGGTCTCGGCCACGCCATTCACTGTGGTGAAGTTCTGATGGGCGACGAAGCCTTTGGTGTTGTTCTGGCAGATGACCTGTGCGTTGCCGATGACAACGACGAAGGCGTTCTGGCCCAGATGGTCAAGATCCATGAGAAATACGGCTGTTCCGTCGTTGCCGTACAGGAAGTACCGGAAGAGTCCATTCACAAATACGGCGTCATCGCCGGTGAGTTGGAAGAAGACGGCGTATACCGTGTCAGCGACATGGTTGAAAAACCCGCTCGTGAAGATGCACCCAGCAATCTGGCCATTATTGGCCGTTACATCCTGACACCAGACGTGTTCCCTAAAATTGCGGAAACCGGCGCTGGCGTTAACGGTGAAATCCAGATCACTGACGCACTGATGAAACAAGCCAAAGAAGGCAAGGTCATCGCGTACAAATTCCGTGGCAAGCGTTTTGACTGCGGCTCTCTGGACGGATTCGTAGAAGCCACTAACTACGTTTACGAGCGTTTCTTCAAGTAAGCGCCCGCCTGTACCTGCAGTCTCTCCGGTGATTGCAGGTCACTTTTCCCCTCGATTTATCCTGCTTTAAACTTTTTTTGAATTTCTTCAAAAAACTGTTTGACAGAAAAAAACCTCCGGCGTAATATACGCCCCGTTGTTGAGAGACATTCCCCGATAGCTCAGTCGGTAGAGCAGTAGACTGTTAATCTATTGGTCGTTGGTTCAAGTCCAACTCGGGGAGCCACTCAATAACAAGTTCGGGGTATAGCGCAGTCTGGTAGCGCGCCTGCTTTGGGAGCAGGATGTCGGGAGTTCGAATCTCTCTACCCCGACCACTTCTTTTCTTATTCCCTCCTGTTTTGAAATTCTTCAAATTATTCCAATCAAGCTGAATTTGTTGCTTTTGATATTCTCTTTTTTGTTTTAGCCTATTGCTCATTCGAAGCTTTTGAAGTTGTTTCCCTGTGAAGTCTATCGCTAATGCTACGCAATACCCGGTTCGCTGCCCCAAGTGCACGCGCATGACCGCCTACTCCATCGCCCAACTGCTACGGGAGAAGAAATCCACGTGTCGCCATTGCCAAGCGCATTTTCCCATCGACCCCAAAGTCATGCGCGATATTGAACGCACACTCCACAGCATGGCCGACTATGTTGATAAAAAGGACGCCATAGCCGACAGCTTCCCCGACCCCTTCGCGGAACCACCGCAAGAGACGCCACCCGAGCAGCCACAACAGAAGACATCCGAAGAACAGCAACCTGGTGGCGGCAACACATCCAGCAATCAGACAAGCACCAACACACCAGACGCCCCACACACTCCCGCCAAGCATCACCGTCGCTCAAAACGCAAGAACCGACAACCTTCAATGGCGAACGGATAAGACAAGGCAGGAACACGGCCCACAAGAACAGTCAGCCGGAAGGAACAATGCCCACCGAAGTGGGCATCAGGAATCAGGATTCCTGAACAATTTCCAACAACTCTACTTCAAATACCAGAGCAGAGTTCGCAGGAATTTTCGGGCTTGGGCTACGCGCACCATAGGCCAGATCGGCCGGGATGGTGAACTTGAACTTCTCGCCCACTTTCATCAACTGCAGACCTTCCGTCCAACCTGGAATAACACCATTCAGAGGGAACTGTGCAGGGTCGCCACGCTCAACAGAGCTGTCAAAAACAGTGCCGTCGATCAGCGTGCCGTGATAATGAACGCGCACAACGTTTTCAGGCGTTGGCTTCGCGCCATCACCTTCAACAGCGGTCATCACTTCGTACTGCAAACCGGAATCGGTAGCGGTTACGCCATCTTTCTTGGCATTTTCAGCCAGATAATCCGTGCTAGCCTGAGATGCAGCGTCATTCAGAGCTTGCTGCTTACGCGTCTGCTCTTCACGAATCTTCTCAAAAGCTGCCTTGATCGTCTCATCATCAAGGCGCTGCTCAGCATTAGCCAGTGCATCCTTGATACCTGCCGCCACAGCGTCAGAGTTCATTTCAACGCCTTCCTGGCTCAACTGACGGCCAATGTTCAAGCCAACGCCATAACTTGCCTGATCAATATGATTCTCAAACGTCACTACTTTTTTCTCCTCTTGACCGCACGCGGCCAACAACAAAGCACCTGCCAGAACAACAGGAGCAGTCTTCAATAATTTCATTTCCGGTTCTCACAACTAAGTAAATGAAGGTGGCCGCTACACTACACGAAGGCCCTGCCAATTCAAGCTGAACCCAGCACCACCAGTACCAAACAACGGCTACAGAAGCCAGAACAGCGGTAAAAGTTCCCACCAATCCACACCAGCCATCACTCCAAACAAGCCCTTGTTAACTCGTTGAAATAAATCGCAAAAAAAGTTTGACAGCTGAAAATCCGGTGGCATAATACGCGCCACTTGAACGAGACAGCGCAAGCAACTCATCAAGTTCTGGCTATGTAGCTCAGCTGGTTAGAGCACAGCATTCATAATGCTGGGGTCGGCAGTTCAAGTCTGCCCATAGCTACCAGATTCTAAAAGGCCTGACAGGTTAGCGGTTACTTCAAGTACCCTACCCTGTCAGGCCTTTTTCGTTTCTAGAGATAATTCCCTGGTGTCAGGTCAGTAACCTGCCCCATGAAGGACGGCGAGAAGTGCGAGTAACGCATGGTCGTTGATATGTCCGAATGCCCTAATATCCTCTGCAATACGAACAGATCCCCACCATTCATTAAGAAGTGCGACGCGAATGTGTGCCTCAGCACGTGTGTGAGTTGCCGGGTCGGCAAGTTGAGCTTGGCTCGTTGCACCGCATGTCTAAAGGCAGACCGGCAACTTTTAAACATTCGGTGATTATCGTAGTGATCGGCGTTCAGGCGTAGAGACGCCATGAAGTCAGCGGATACATTAACGGTTCTGTTTCTGCCGTTTTTGGTGTCAACGAAGCGTAGTGCGGGCATCGGCTTTTCAATCAGGTTATGCCAACACAAGGTTTCCGCTTCTCCCCACCTGGCACCTGTCGTCAGACAGATCCTTGCCACCCAGTAGGTGGAACGGTTCCGACACTGCTCCAGCTCGTTAAACAGCACTTGTATCTGCTCTTTGGTGAGGTAGCCCATCTCGGTTTGGGCCACGGAGAACGACCGAATGTCTTTCAACGGGTTCATATCGAGATACTGAAGTCGTACCAACTCACTGAATACCGCTCTCAGATACCGCAGTTCGTGGTTTAGCGTGCTGGTCGCCACTTCGTTCAGCCTACGCCCCCGGTATTCTGCAAACTGTGCCCCGGTGAATTTCCTGATCAGTGGATTTCCCATGGCTTCACACATGGCGATGGTACGGGAATACCGATAGCGGGAGTCCTTCAGCGTGCGCCCATGAACGACGAACCAGAGGTTAACCGCTTCGGTTAACCTGGCTTTCTTCAAGTTGAAGGTGGAAGGATCGTAGTCAATCGTCATAACAAGTCCGTACCAGGTAAACCGCTGGCATCACGCTGCCACCCCATTCAGTCGGTGTTCTTGCAGGCGCTTCCAGATGAAGTCTTGTAGCTGTTTCTGAAAATCAACGTCGTCCAGCTCGTCTCCCGTTTTACTTTCAAAGTAGCGCCTGACTGATCGTCGGATGTTGGGGGCTTTCAGGTGTTTCAGGACGGTTAAAGGGGGAACGTTGTTGTAGGCACAGAGCTTTAAATAGTTACCCAGGTACATGGCGACGTTTCGGTGCTCGGTGCCGGTGAGCTTTTTTTGGCCGTACCCCCGCTTGTACAAGAACTCGGGGTGTTCCATGTCGGCAAACCAGATGTCATCACGGAGCTTTGTCCAGGCCGGGTGTTCGTAGGTACTGCTGTGGGACAAACGGAAGTTGTTCAGGCAGTAGCGCCAGAGTTCATTCAGGTGTAATTTCAGATCGACGGGTTCACGGATACAGACCAGGTTACCCGTCAGCTCAAAATTGCCGGTCTCAAATTGTTTAATAACACTGTGGTGTATCCGAAATTCAAGCCGGTAAACGGTGTCGGGTTCGGTGCCGTCTGTGCCGTCGTTGTATTCGTCTTCAAGCACACCGGTGCTGAAGAAGGTGGCGTCGTTGTTGGTTTCGAGTTTTGGGGTCAGGCTCCAGATGCTTTCCCAGAAGTTGAGCTTGCCGCTTTTGTTGGCTTCCAGGGTTTTGTTATACAAGCACAGTTGCAGGCCAGAAGACTTGCCAAACAGGAAGGTTTCACTTCTGCCGTAGATGAACGCGGCTTCAGCGGTGCTGAAACTGGCGTCACTGATGCCGTTTACTTTGAAACTTCTCCGGGATCGGGTGTGGAGGTTTTCTTCAAAGCCGTCCAGAACGTGGGTTTGATCCAGCCCTTTCATATCGACGGCCATATGAACTGCAACACCAGACGCTTCCAGGGTCTTGGCAAAAATGCTGCCGATTTCACGCAGCTTTTTTGTGAGCTTTTCCAGGCCCAGTGTGATGATGACGTGTGGTGACACTTCGATCTTGAGGTGTGGGCCTCGGCTATCGGATTGGGTGTAGAAGTGTTTCATCAGAACCACGAAGCCCATTTCCAAATTTTTGAAGTTGTACTGATAACCGGAGGCTTTGCCACTGGTGCTGAACTTCCACTGCTGGCCGCCCAGGGTAATGATGTTGGTGTCGTCTTGTTTCAGGTGCTCATCGATCAACGCCAGGACATCAAGCTTGAGGTTGCAAATGTAAAGCTGGCGGATCGTGTCGATACCCGCGTGCAGAAAGCGCATGTCGCTAAGGTCGTAGGTGATCCCGCGCTCTGTGGTGTAAATGTCTTCACCTGTATTGGGGTTGTAACGGCGGTTCATGGATTTGTTTTCATAGGTGGCCATGGTGGTTCCCTCACAGTTGGGCGGAGATTGGTTGCAGGTCGGTTGTGATGTCCGGGTCACTGCTTGGCAGTGGGCCGGTGTGGGTAGCGACCATGGCGTTTTCAAACCAGCACAACCATTCCTGATTCAGTGTGTAGGCACAGGACTGATTCAGGTTCAGGGTAATGGTCTGATGCCCGTCACTGATCAGGGCAACACCTTTGGTACCGTCGAATACCCCCGCGAGACGCCAGCGTTCAGACTGGGGGAATGTATGCTGACTAAAACTCGTGATGGCCGGGTTGAACCGGCGTAAATAGCGCAGCCCCGGCGCTAGACCAGGGCGCTGAACAGCAGGATTTTTAGCAGCAGGCTGATGAGCACTAACGTGAACAGGTACATGAGGAGGCGCGACAATACCCGGAGCAGTTTCTTCAGTACCCACTTCGTAACGCTCCAGCATTTGCGCAATGCTATAGATGAAATAACCGACACACAGGACTGTAATTGCGAGAAATACTCGAAGCTTTGGATCAGCAAAAATACTTTTATTTTCGCTCGACCCTTTAGCTGTTCCGGTGGCGGTGGATTGGTAGCACTCGAAGACCTTAGGATCGGCGGTGTAGATGACGGGGGCACCGATATAGTGACTAACGGCTTTTCCGCTGCTTTCTGCATCATGCTTGAACTCCCGCCATTTATTTTTGTACCAGGGTAATACCCCGGCCATGTCACGATGTCGAAAGCCGTATTCGACAACGGCCCGGACTTCTTTGTGTATTTTCGCCACGTTGGTGGTGCTGATGTAGATGTCCCAGTTCATGTGCCGGTGCTGGTCGAAGGCGTTTTCAACATTGCTGGGGCGCTGGATGCCGCTGTCCAGGGTTTCCCGTTCATCGCTGGGTGTGTCGAACTCGCCCAGGTTCCGTAATCGCGTTGGGTAGACGCGCTGGCCTTCGTCCATGACGATCAGTGCGCCCATGGGTGCCCACTGAAAAAACCGAGCCATGTGCTCAAAACCGGCTTGTGAGTCGTGTTCAACAGCGATCAGTTTGGCTTCGGGAGGGAGTTCTATTCCCATGGCGCTGGCTATGCGCTCAACACTGTTCAGACCACGGATGTTGTGGCAGACGGTGCGGCCCTTTTGCAGGGCCGGGATGATCACTCGCTGAATGAGTGCAAAGGTTTTGTAGGAGCCGGGCGGCCCGTGATGGATAACGGCAGTCATATCAGTCCCTAAAAGAGTTGCAGAATCAGTCGGACGATGTGCGCTGACAGCATCATGCTCAGCGCTTCGGGAATACGGAGCCAGACAACAAACGCGAGTAATTTGGAGTCGATAGCGCCAAGTAGCTGTTCAATTTTGCCGGAGACGTTGAAGGTGCTGACGATGCTATCTGCCATGCCAGCCGCGATTTCCAGCATCGTAAGTTTGAATTCCAGGTTCCAGATGATGTACCAGGCAGCGATTCTCTCAAGGACGGTATCAGCCCAGTCGTAGATGCCGGTTTTCATGAACTCCAGGGTTTCAGAAAAGAAGTCGGTTACAGAACTGGCACCGCTACTGTCATCTGCAGCCAGGGCGCTGAACGAGATCATGGTCAGAATAACCAGGCACAGTACTTTCATGATCGATGACCCCCAAGAATGACGAAGCCGCTGTAGACGGCAGCCATAAACATAACCAGGGCGGGCAGATATTGAAGGAAGGGCTGGAGCCGGGCGGTGCCGAAGTCCACTTCCGCACCCATGACAGTTTTATAATCGTGATAGAACGGGGATGTGACGCTACTGGTTTCAATCTTGATCTTGTTCTTGAAGTCGTTGGCTATCTGGTTGAACTTGCTTTCGTAGTTTTGGCGAGCTTGTTTGATCTGGCTGTCCAAGCTATCAAAACCATCGAAGCTACCAGAACCAATGTTCAACTTAATACAAGTGAGATAATCCGCTTGTGTTGGATCGCAGGGGCCACTTTCTTTGTCGTCGTCTTCACCTGAACCTGAACCACTGCCCGAGTCGGAGCCATCGCCGGGTTTATCGCCGGGTTTATCGCCGGGTTTATCGCCGGGTTTATCGCCGGGTTTGTCGTCTGGTTTGTCGTCTGGTTTGTCGTCTGGTTTTGTGTCGTCTGGCTTGTCGTCTGGCTTTGGATCATCCGGTTTATCTGGGGCAGGTTGATCTTCAGCACAACCTTTATCACCCGGCGGCTGGCCGTTGTCGCATTGGATGGGCTGACAGCCGAGGTGTGGGTGACTGTATTCGCCTATATTGCAGTCGTCACGTTCACATTTGCCGTCGATGGGGTTTGGGCCGTAACCTTTGGAACAGTTGCCGGGATCGGGAGCGAAGCATTGCTTGATGGCCATACTGTTGTGGCGGCACTGGCATTGTGAGATGCCTTCGCAGTTGTCTACTTCTGTTTGGCCATCAGGGATGTCGTCGTCTGAACCGTCGTCTGAGCCATCGTCTGAGCCATCGTCGGAGCCATCGTCTGAGCCATCGTCTGAGCCATCGTCTGAGCCATCGTCTGAGCCATCGTCTGAACCATCGTCTGAGCCATCGTCTGAGCCATCGTCTGAACCATCGTCTGAACCATCGTCTGAACCATCGTCTGAACCGTCGTCTGAACCATCGTCCGAACCATCACAAATAGGCAAATCTTGATTGCCAGACGTGTTGCCACAAGCAGAGGTGTTCCCGTCTGAATCCGAACAGGTATAAATACCGTTCGTGTAACCGCAGTTGCTGGGGATCGACTCGCACGAAGTGCCGTTATAGCGTTGACCAGGGCCACAATGCTGGCCGTCATAACCTTGTTCTGTTTGGGAATCTGATAGCTTTTCGCCATACGGATCTTCATCACCACCACAAACATGAACACTGGCGCTGCCCTCTGGGCCGCTTACCGGCTCATACGATGAAAGGGAGCCATCAGAATTATATGTGGGTTCTGTTTTTGGCCCCTTACAATAATCATCACAGCTTTTAGTAACTTGAAGGTTAAACGTATTGCCCGACGAATCATGACATTCTTTATTATTTTGGTCGCAGTCTTCATCCGAATAACAGCCATTTTGTTTAGAATCATCAGCCGCTTTATTCGCACAGTCTTCAAACGAAACATAGGGCACTTTACATGTACCAACACCATCAGACGGCCCAGAAAAATAAGGATCACCGACTACATAGCCTTGACTAGCAAGGCTATTTGCAGTGGATAAAGAAATTGATGGACAATTACTAGAAATAGAATAATTACGAGCGTCTATCTTAATGTTACGGTGACCATACTTACAGGCGTCAGACAAGCTGCCAGAAAATACTAATTCTGAATAAGCACTCAGAAACAGAGTAATTATTAGAATGACTATTCTCATATTCATAATCCATTAAATAGATAAACAAGGGGCGATTGCCCCTTTAAGATATGCGTCCGGTGTAAAAACCGAATACAAAACAGATGGCAAGAGCAATTGCGAGCGCGCCTGCCGAGATCATGTTACGACTTGCGCATCAGGCCGAGAATGATGCTCAAGCCCAGGGCAATGGCGGCAATACCGACAATGCCAACTACGACAGTGGTAACGTTGGCGCTACCAGATTCCAGCGAAGCGTTAATAGCTGATGCAATTTCTGCATTAGCGAATGCTGGTGATGCTACGACCAGGCCCGCTGAAATAGCCGCCGCTTTTGCAGCAGACTTTTGAGAACGTAACTGAAGCGCACGAAGTTTGTTTTTCATGGTGAATATCCTTTTACAGTATTTAATTGCGTTATACGCGGTTCATATTTCTGACGATTAATCCGCCTACGTGTCCGGTTATGAACGATATAAGGAGAGCGGCGAGTATCTTTCCGAATATCACTCCGTCAAAACCGAGATACTCTTCAAACGGAAACAAGTCCGTTTTCAGAGCGAGTGATTCATAAGCCACCGTTTGCCAGGCGTCACAGGAGGGTGTGCCGTCGGGCAGTACTGCCGGTGCCTCACAAATCAAAACTTTCATCAGCTCGCCTTCTTGGCCTGCTGATTGGCGTTGGGTGCTGTGGCGGTCTTTTCTTCGGACATGATGCCGATACAGCGTTGGGTCACTTTGCCGCCGGATACCTTGTTCAGCACGATCAGGCGGCACTGATACGGATACGCGCTTTCTTCAGAAGGCAGACGGTCAAACACGGTTTCTTCCGCAGGCATTTTCGCGGGTTGAAGACCTTTCAGAGCTTTGTTCGTTGGGTCGCTATTCAGCACTTGCAGGCTGACAAAGATCTTGCCTTCGATGTCGTAGCGGGTTGCTCCAGTGAGCAGTACAGGCATTTCAAATTGCATGGTGGTTTCCTCAGTGTGTCCCTGTGGTTCTTTCAACGACTGACCAGGGGGTATCAGTCGTGTGGTTTGGTCTGCTAAAGCGGCAGGAATGCGGTATGGAACGGGGTGGTCACTGACGGGGGAAGACAGGGCTTCAGTGTCGTGGGTGTTGGGCGTAACCAGGGCAACCGGCTCTGGCTCCCAGCACTCTGCGCCGTCGTAGTCATTGCCGCCTTTGGCAATCATGGCGATGTTCTGGGCATTGATGGCGACGGTTCCCGGCTTCCAGGATGTTGGACGAGGTTCGTTCAGTGACCAACCTTCAACGGTAGAGCCATAAACCATCACCCAGCCGGTCGAATAGTCGACGTTGTCGCCGTGGTCTTGGTTGCGGTAGTCAGCAGCCAGGGCAATTGATGCTTGAATATCCATACTCACCCCTCCTGACCAACATGCTTCAGAAAAATCTGCAAGCGTTGTTCGTTCAATTCGGTGCGACACAGGCAGGCGAATTTTTGAATTTCGGCGTGTGGGGCATCGGTCAGCACCAGGGCAATGAGGTAACGAAGGGAGACTTCGGGCATGTGGGCGCTTTCGTTGTGGAAAGCGGCGCGGTATTCGTCAAAGGCGGTTTGACCGGATACCGGGAGCAGTTCGGCTTGCACCGGGTGCGGGAATGGTTGTGGCAATGTGCCAGCGGTGGCTTCCATGTTCGACCCCTTGCCGACCAGCTCCCCGGTTAGGGCAGAGTCATGGTAGGCTGTTTGGTTGGCAATTTAACAATGAGCGCGGCAACGCTCTTTCATGTACAGAGTACAAGAACATGATTTTAATAAGCAAGATTCTTGCACTATGTACAAGATACTATTTTGGAATAAAAAATGTCCGTTTTAGAACGGTTGAAGACAATACTAGACTTAGAAAAGGTCTCTAAACGCGAGTTATCAGAACGAACGAACATCAAGGAGAGTCGTTGGATAACTGTTTTAGCAAAGAGAGGCAGAATTTCAGGCGATGAAATAGAAGCGCTTGCAGTTGTGTGGCCTGAATATGCCTATTGGCTAACAACGGGCCTTGAACTTCCCGAAGCAGGACAGATAAGCCCGCTGACAAAGAAGGCGCACGAACTTTCAAAGACAGCCCAGCGGGCTGGTTGATGGCAAAACGAGTGGCGGAGCGTTGGAAGCTTTAACTGCCACTCAAGAACATGGAATCAGGATAATAGCTCATAAAAGCGTCATTGATAGGATTTACAAACGAGCACAAGCCTGGTCTCTCATCATGCGGTCGTAATCACGGCCAGTCTTTCGATAGGTTGAACGCCAGAAATCACAAGTCTGTCGCAAAGTCTGACGGGCAGCCGCATCGGCTCTCCGTTGCCTTTGCATGCGAGCATATTCTTGCTTGGCTTGCTCGGCCTTCTCTTTGGCTTTTCGCTCTGCTTCTTCTGCTGCTATTCGTGCACGGTTGGCTCGCAGAGCAGCTTCAGCCTTTCGACGCATTTCATGCTCTCGTAATTCCTTAGCCATGGCCTCAGCGTTTACTTTGGCTTCATAGTCCAGGTAGAGCTTGGCAGAAAAAAACAAAGCGAAGCCACCCAGAAATATGGCGAGAGTAAGAGCGAGAAACAGTTGAATTGAAGTAAGTCTGGCCATGTATCCTCCGTGATCGGCGACGCCTGAAATTGGGGGTGTCGATCCTTGGCTAGATGTGGAGTATATTCGAGAAAGACCTAAAAGTAAGAAACTGACAAGGAAAGTCAAATGATCACAACAGAATACGCCCCGATCAAAAACGTTTCAGTAACACACGATGAACATGATAATGAGCCAGTCGTCATACTACAGATAGATGAAGCAGAACCCTTCACTGATGAAACTCGAAGAAGGGTTGAATACACAATGACACTGGAAGCAGCAAAGGGAATGGTACTAAAGCTTCAGGCGGGGGTTGAAGAGACAAATCCCAAATAGCCATTTGATTTAGATTTAAATAAAATAGCGAGTTCAAATCAAATAAACTATTTAACACCTCAAATATTAGACTTTGAAGAAGAGTTTTGATTTAGGGACTTAATACCTAACCCAGCTCTCTGCTCAACAATAATTCTACCCTTCTGATAATACCGACCATTTATTTGGCCGGCTGAAAATAAGTGTCCAATTAATTTTTGAAAATATATTACTATTTCTTCACTATCGGGCTCATGCGATTCCACAACATGATCATATTTACCCAGCAGATCTGAAAGTTTAAGTCTATGAGCATTTCTAACTTTCAAAACTCCATTATCAATAACCGCGCCAGTAACCACCTTTGGAGTTGTAGCGTTATAAGTCCTAAACTTATGACATTTATAACCTCTACTTTTATTTAAATAACAAGAAACATAATGGAGAAAATTACGGGGAATCATCTTTCCAGAAAAAGTTAAGTCATCAACATATACTGAGAATTTAATACCTCTGGAACTAGCATATTGATATATATGGTTAAACGCTCCTAGGTTAGAATAAAATGCCAAAGACTGACTGATTGGACTGCCAGTAGGCAGATGCCCTTTAACACAGCATAAACTTGACAAAAAAACCGATACTTCTCTTGTGCAGGAAAAAATCTTTCTAAAAGTTCTTTCTACTAAAGACTGTGTTGTAGAGGTATAAAAGTTCTTAATGTCCAATTTTGCGAGTGCACCTGAAATGTGGTATTTAGCATTTCCAATATTCGACCGACCTTTTACACCTGACTGTAGATAAACTGGTGGCTTGATTCTAGACAATAAATTGTTTATTCGAATGTGAACACGCTTTAACTGAACTTTTGGGATTTGCAATTCTCGTTTTTTCGAATCATCCAAGTGAGTAAAGTAATAGTTTAAGCTCCCACGCCTTTCTATTCTTTTTAATGTACTTGGCTTGCAGTTTAAAACATTTGAAAGAGAATCGATGGTTCTCAATTTAAAGAGGGGGCTCTGATTAAGTGGGTAAGACTTCCTATTTTTTTTCATTGAATGATTCCATCCATTTAGTAGCATTCAAATAATTTAAAATTATTTTCTGACAAACAACAGTCATGTTCCGCTCTGCTTCTGTCGAAAATTCTTGGCGAAATATAGCAGATAATATCGAGGATTTTATATTAAAATGATTTGAATAAAAATTAATTAGAGACAAGGGAATAGGATGTTCGCCACTCTCTACTTTTAAAATCATCCTTTCCGACAACCCCGCTTGACTAGCAAGTTCGGGTATGTTCAACCCCATTATTTCACGAAAATGAACAGCAATCTTATGACACATTATTGAAATGAGGTTATACGTGAGCTGGTGATGCCCCCAGCGAGCAATGCTGCGCTCGCTAAGTGATAGGTAGTGCTATCCCCACCGTCGAAAGTAGTACAACGACTATAACCTTGATCAACCATATAAGGATTCCTCCCGCCACTGTAACCAAGATTTGAACCGCCAAGGGGTGCCGCAAAGAACGCCCCAAGCTACCCACACATCGCCCCCCGAAGGCTTTCAAACGTTTCCATAACTTCATAAATATACCTCTAAGTTCACGACACCAAAACGTGTGATGCCTCACAGAGTGACCTAGAGTTCCTCGTCAGAGAATTGTCGGAGGGTTTTACCTGCTCACTAACCTGCATGTGCTCACAGCACATGCGATCCGGGCACGCCAGTGACTGTTCGCGCGATCGCGTCACCGGATCAAGCAGAGTGTAAACTCCAAAGTTGTCTTCAACTTTATCTTAAGTTTGCGCTGCTAGCGCTAACTAAATCTGTGATATTTCTCTTTAAATATGAAAGCCGACTTACACAGTAACATAGGCGATCCTTAAATAGAATAAACCCTCTTTATAATTAGGTGTTACAGGAACCTAAGGGTTGGGGGGCGTCCTGGGCCTTCGGCCTCACATGCCCCGGCTGGGGCGCTGTTCGCTACCAGCCGGGGCATGTGAAACCTTGGCCAGCCGGGCTGCTACGGACTACGCAGACGCTCGAAATCCTCGCCCTGGTGGGCTGCGGGTTTTGAATCCTTCGCATCCCTGACGCGGCCTGACCGCAACACCGCTTTGCTCCCCAACACCGAGCAGCCCGCCACGATGTGAAGGTGGTGAGCTGGGCTTACAGCACGTAGTCCTTGGAGTAAATCCCCGTCAAGGGCGCTACGCGCCGGGCCTTGCGGCCCGGCTTCGCCCTTGACCGGTCTTTACATCCAAGGACAGGGTTAATCATGCCCAGCGCCCCACTATCGGCGGATAGCCGCAAGGTTTAGGAGTAACCAGCCAGCACCGTGCAGGCCGCGAGGCATAGACCGTTTTGTAATGTTGAGTGTAATTTCAAGGCGTAATTATTACTGTAATTACACATGTAATTACAGTAATAACGACTGTAATTTGTTACAATTACATCATATTACAGCGATAAAGAAGGAGTTTAAGTATGTCTATGCAAGATCAGGTAAATGCAGCAGCCGAAAAACTGGCATCAATGGGACAGCCAGTTACCAACATGGCCGTCAGGAAGGAAATAGGCAGTGGATCAATGACAACCATCGCCCCATTGCTCAGGCAATGGAAAAACGGACACCAGCCCACTGTGATTGAAGAATCAGACGTACCAGGGTTTGTCATGGATGCAGCCAGGCAAGTTTACGAGACCATAAAAACTGAAATGGAAGCTGAAGTAAGAAGAATACGAGCAGAGGCAAAAGCAGCAATCGAAGCAGCAGAGACAGAGCGAGATGAAGCGCTTCTGTACGTTGACGAATTAGAAACACGTACCAAGCAAGCAGAAGATCTGTATGAACTGGCAAAAAGAGAAGGGGTAAAAGCAGAAATGACAATAATGAAAGCTGAAGAATATCGAAACATCATCGCCACCCTACAAAATACAATTAACAAACTGACAAAAGCGAACGAAGACGAGAACCAGGACACAGACCACCCTCATTACCCATTCATTAAAAATGGCCAACCAGTCACAAACGCACGCTCAAGAATCAAAATGATCAAGGACTTCAAACAGGAAGAATGCGAAGCAGGAAAAACACTGGCAGCAGGTCAAAAAACGGTTCTGGATGAATTGGACAAAAAACAAATAGAATTAAACTCTTAAAAATCAACAACTTAAAAAATAGGAAGAGTTTTCATAATGCTGGGGTCGGCAGTTCAAGTCTGCCCATAGCTACCAGATTCTAAAAAGGCTCTCAGGGAAATCTGAGAGCCTTTTTTCGTTCTACCCCTTCCCTATTCTTCAAACTGCCTGTGCGGCAGCGAACAATGGCTGGTCAAACAATTCGAAGGGATTGCGTTTCTAAGCTGCCTGTGCGGCAGCGAACTCTTACGGAATGGAGTCCCACCACATCGACCATTTCTAAGCTGCCTGTGCGGCAGCGAACTCCAGCACCTTGAAGATGGGTGTGACGCGGCTTTTCTAAGCTGCCTGTGCGGCAGCGAACTGTTCAGTGTCGGGAGTGTGAGGCGCGTATCATTTCTAAGCTGCCTGTGCGGCAGCGAACTTATATTCATCCGATTTGGCAGCTACTTATGGATTTCTAAGCTGCCTGTGCGGCAGCGAACAGGCGATTGGTGATCAAACCGTTGCCGTTGCTTTTCTAAGCTGCCTGTGCGGCAGCGAACCAGCGCAGCACTTCGCTTCAGGTCAGATTCCCTTTCTAAGCTGCCTGTGCGGCAGCGAACCGCAGCCAGCTCACGGCCCGAATTGATTTGCTTTTCTAAGCTGCCTGTGCGGCAGCGAACACATAGCAGCAATTTCCTCCATCCATTGCTCTTTTCTAAGCTGCCTGTGCGGCAGCGAACAATGGCTTGATCTGCGTGTAGTGGTCACCCTCTTTCTAAGCTGCCTGTGCGGCAGCGAACTGCGCCGTCAACGCTTTACGACTACCTGAAGCTTTCTAAGCTGCCTGTGCGGCAGCGAACAAGCCAGAGCACTGGGAGTCATTCCACAAGCTTTTCTAAGCTGCCTGTGCGGCAGCGAACGTGAATTGTCTGTTTCTGGGGATATGGATGTGTTTCTAAGCTGCCTGTGCGGCAGCGAACCTACAAAAGAAACAATTAAACAAACAAACAAAATTTCTAAGCTGCCTGTGCGGCAGCGAACTAACGCCAAGACGACAATGTTATTTCGATAAATTTCTAAGCTGCCTGTGCGGCAGCGAACACCCCCCAGCCCAACCCACTGGGCCTGCATCATTTCTAAGCTGCCTGTGCGGCAGCGAACCCACAAACGCTCCAATAGACAATTCCCGCATGTTTCTAAGCTGCCTGTGCGGCAGCGAACAAAGCCAATGCTCCTTCACTGGGCCGCAAGGATTTCTAAGCTGCCTGTGCGGCAGCGAACCGATCCGTCCAGCACCCAATAACTAGCCCGATTTTCTAAGCTGCCTGTGCGGCAGCGAACTCTTTTTAAAAGCCCGCCCATTTTCGATTACTTTTCTAAGCTGCCTGTGCGGCAGCGAACCAAACGCGCATGAAAACGGCGCGGCGGCATCTTTTCTAAGCTGCCTGTGCGGCAGCGAACTACCCGATGACATCAGCGGTCGTGGGAATAATGCCGATCAGTTAAGCACTGATCGGCATCCTTTTCGTCTGGTCGGATACTTCTGCGGCCTCGCTTTGACCACTCTCGGATACG
>JAILXU010000008.1:0-189982 GCA_045430275.1 Oceanobacter sp.
CGGTATTATCGCCTATCTTGGGGAATTATTCAGAGGTGCCCAAGTAAACACCGTGCGTGCCGGATTGAGCGGGTATCACCAATACATTCAACAGGACATTGTGACTCCCGGATTGTTGGCTTTTACGAAAGGTGACCGTGGCAAGGCGGGGCAAATGCAGCAGCAGGTGGATGCTTATAAAGCTCAGGTGGTTGGTTCTCTGAAAAAACGTTACCCACAACCGCAGCTATTTATGAATCATGCGATTTCGGTGAATGAATGCGCCAAGAAAGCCGTTCCATCGGGAGCGGGTCTGGAAGCACTCAAGACTGCACTGGAAACCATGGTGGAACTGTCCAAGCAGTCTTGAAATTTTGAAGGGCGTTGTCTAATCCCGATAGCGCTTGCTCAAGTCACCATAAGCATCAATACGCCGGTCGCGGAAGTAAGGCCAGATACGGCGCAGTTGTTCGGTGCGGTTCATATCCAGATCGGCCATCAGGACGGTTTCTGATTCTCGGTCGGCCTGCGCCAGAAATTCACCTTGCCCACCACAAATAAAGCTGTTGCCCCAAAACAGGATGCCATCGGTCACGCTGGTTGGGTCGGCTTCGTGCCTGACCCGGTTGATGGACACAACCGGCAGGTTGTTGGCGACGGCATGGCCACGTTGAACCGTGATCCAGGCGTCGGTTTGGCGTTCGTTTTCGGCAGCGTCTTCTTCCGGTTCCCAGCCAATGGCGGTGGGGTAGATCAGTATGTCGGCTCCGGCCAGTGCCATCAGGCGGGCGGCTTCCGGGTACCACTGATCCCAGCACACTAAAACACCGAGTTTGCCGACCGAGGTTTCAATCGGCTGAAAGCCCGGTTCGTCGGCATCGCCGGGAATAAAGTAGTACTTCTCGTAGAAACCGGGGTCGTCCGGAATGTGCATCTTGCGGTAGAAACCGGCCAGCTCTGGACTGCAATCGAACACCAGAGCGGTGTTGTGATACACGCCGGTGCCGCGCTTTTCAAAGATGGAGCCAACAATCACGATGTTGAGTTCATCAGCCAATTGACCCAGCCGCTGAGCGGTGGGGCCGTCGAGTGGTTCGGCCAGATCGAACAGCTCGGCGGCCTGATGCTGGCAGAAGTAAGGCCCGGCATGCAGTTCCTGAAGGCACACAAGCTGAGCGTCGCTGGTGGCAGCTTCCCGTATCAGGGCTTCGGTACGATCCAGCGTAGCGTCCTTGCTGCCGTGCCAGGCTTGCTGGATGGCGGCGACACGCAATGGTCGAGTGTTACTGGACATCGCTGGTCTCCTGGTGAATCTGCATGGTGAGGCAGTGCAATGAGCCGAATTGCTCAATCACCGGGCGGCAGTTAATGGGATGAACCCAGCGATCCGGGAAGGCTTGCATCATGCGCTCAACCGCAACCAGATCTTCGGGTACGCCATACACTGGCAACAGCACGGCGTTGTTAATGATCAGGAAGTTGGCGTACGTAGCGGGCAGCCGCTCGCCATCATCGTTGTGAATGGCGCTGGGCAGTGGCAGTGGCAGCAACTGGTACGGCTGGCCATTACGCTGGCGCAACGCCTGAAGCTCTTTTTCCATGGCGCGCAAAGCCGTGTAGTGGCTGTCGGCTTGACGAGCCTGGCAATAAGCGATGGTGTTGGTGTTGCAGAAGCGCGCCAGCGTGTCGATGTGAGCGTCGGTGTCGTCGCCTTCCAGGTGGCCATTGGCTAACCACAGCACTCGATCAATACCCAGTGCGGATTCGAGGCGGTGTTCTATGTCGGTGCGCGTCATTCCCGCATTGCGATTTGGATTCAGGAGGCATTGTTCGGTTGTGAGCAGAGTGCCTGCGCCGTCGGTTTCGAGGCTGCCGCCCTCCAGTACCCAATGCTCGGTTGTCATGATGGTTTTGCCATAGGCACCTGATGACAGCAATTGGTGGGAAATCTGATTGTCGTGGACGCTGGGGTATTTGTTGCCCCAGCCGTTGAACATGAAGTCCACCAGCTCTCGTTCACCATTGATGTAGCAACTGATGGGGCCATGATCCCGTGCCCAGGTGTCGTTGTTATCAGCCCGATAGAAACGAATGCGCGCGTGGTTCTGATACAAATGCGACAAACGTGAGAGGTCGGCATCCGAGCCGCAACTGATGATCACGTCCTGATGTTGGGCAATGGCGGTGGTGATGGCATGAAAAACCGGCTCAACCCGGCTCAGAACCGGTTTCCAGTCACCGCTTGCGGTTGGCCATGTCAGTTGTACGGCCGTTTGGGGTTCCCACTCGGCTGGCATGCGTTTGCTCAAAGGCGTGCTCTCTTCTCGGGTTTCAAAAATATTCGTCATGTATCCCGGTGGATGATGCGCCAGGAATGACAGCCGCCGATTATGGCAACTTTTTGTGCATTCTGCTTGTCGCAAAGGTCGCCAATCGGGCTTGGCTCGGGCAAACTTGCCGACTTAATTTTCTGGATCGCTGGCGCTGCAGGACGATAAGCGCCGGAAATCGACCTCTGAACGGGAGTTGCTGCTGTTGATTTCTCTCTCTCCAGGTTCGTTGCCATTGGGCATCGGGCTGCGCTATCTGGCTGCCAAACGCCGTAATCATTTTATTTCGTTTATTTCGGCTTCCTCCATGGTGGGGATGACACTGGGAGTGGCGGTGCTGATTCTGGTGCTGTCGGTCATGAACGGTTTTGATCGGGAGTTGCGTGAACGCATTCTCGGTATGGTGCCGCACGGGGTGTTGTACGAGTCTGGCGGCATTAAAGACTGGCAGGCGTTGGCGGAAGAGGTGAAAACCTATCCGGGTGTTGCCGCTGCCGCACCGTTGACGCGATTGCAAGGCATGATGGGGCATGGCGGTAATGTGAAAGGCGTGCTGGTCACGGGGATTGACCCGGTGGCGGAAAAGGACGTGTCCATTCTTCCGAATCACATCAAAACCGGCTCTTTGGATGCGCTGACACCGCGTTCTTTTGGTGTGTTGTTGGGCGACTTGCTGGCCAAACGTCTGGGTGTCAAAGAGGGCGACCGGGTGACGTTGATGTTACCTGAGGCGACGATCTCTCCAGCGGGTGTGCTGCCACGAGTAAAACGTTTGACGGTGGTGGGTACGTTTTCGGTCGGGGCCGAGTTGGATGCCAATCTGGCGGTGGTGAATCTGGTCGATGCGGGCAAGCTGGGTCGTCAGCGAGGTGAAGCCCAGGCATTGAGGATTCGCTTTGATAACCTGTTTGATGCCCCGGATATGATCTGGAAGCTGGTGAACGGTCTGGATGGGTATTACTCCGGTAGTGACTGGACGCGCACGCACGGCAATCTGTTTGCGGCCATTCGGATGGAGAAAACCATGATTGGCCTGCTGTTGCTGATCATTGTGGCGGTGGCGGCGTTTAATATTATTTCGACATTGGTGATGGTGGTGACGGACAAGCAGGCGGACATCGCCATTTTGCGCACCATGGGCGCACGACCGGGCACCATTATGATGATCTTTATGGTGCAGGGATTGTCCATTGGGGTAGTTGGCGTCTTGCTTGGGACGGGCCTGGGCATTTTGGCGGCCTTGAGTATTTCCGATGTAGTGGCCTGGGCAGAACAGACGTTTGGCTTCCAGATTCTGAATGCCGATGTGTATTTTATCTCTTACCTGCCTTCTCAATTGCAGTGGTCGGATGTTGCGGTTGTGACGTCGGCATCCCTGCTGCTCAGTTTTCTGGCGACCTTGTACCCATCCTGGCGGGCGTCTCGTGTTCAACCTGCAGAGGCGTTGCGTTATGAGTAATCAGGATTCCGTAGTACTGAAAGCGGAGGGGTTGCGAAAGACCTACACCTCCGGGCCGCAGTCGGTCACGGTCTGGCAAGATGTGGAGCTGTCGGTCAAGGCTGGGGAAACATTGGCCATTATCGGAGCGTCCGGGTCGGGCAAAACGACGTTGCTGAATGCGTTGGGCGGGCTGGATACGCTGGATGACGGCAAGGTCTGGCTATCGGGTGAGTCGGTTCATGAATTAAACGAAACCGCTCGAACTCGTCTGCGTAATCGGGACATTGGCTTTGTGTATCAGTTTCATCATTTGCTGCCGGAGTTCTCGGCGCTTGAGAATGTGATGTTGCCGCTGCTTCTGGGTGGTCAGAAGCGTTCGGATAGCGAAGCTCGTGCTCGGGTTTTGCTGGAGCAGTTGGGACTGGCCGGTCGTGTGAGTCATAAACCCGCTGAACTGTCCGGTGGTGAACGTCAGCGTACGGCGATTGCCCGAGCGCTGGTGAATCAGCCCAAGCTGGTGTTGATGGATGAGCCAACCGGCAATCTGGATCAGCAAACAGCGGCACAGGTTGAAGAAGCCATGCTGGAATTGACGCACTCTGTGGAAACCGCGTTTGTGGTGGTGACACACGACCCGGTGCTGGCGCGGCGTATGGATCGGGTTATGGAGCTGAAAAACCAGACGCTTGAGGCCGTTTAAGGATAAAAGGGAGGCTCTGTCGAGCTTCCCTTTTAAATAATCCGCTGAAAAAACCTATCCGTAGTTTCAGGTTCTGTTGTTGTACGCCTCGCTATGAGGTTTTATGCCTTGATCGGTAGTGGCGATATATCAAGAATGACAATGGCGTGTTTTAACTGAATGTGTGTTTTGGCTGTAACTTGTTAACTGCCAATACTTTTTTCATGGCACCAACTCCATCTCGGCGGATGACAAAGACAAGCTATGGCTTTCAGATCGACCATCTCCACGACTCCACCATTTCTCTACCCAAGCACAGTCATATTCATCGATTTCGTAAACTTCTAGCACCTCATTGAGCATAGACTTTACATCGTCAGCCTCATCTTCGGGCAATATGTCTAGAAGTGATTGATCAATTTTAAGAACTCGGACTCTAGAACCTACTTTGATTTCCTTTCCATTCTTATCAACTACCATGTTCGAATTGCCTGTGCAGTTAACGAGGCTGTAGAAAAAGTATCGGCCATATTCCACACCCTATTTTTGTTTGTTGTTTATACAGAAAATCGCGCGCTCTCGTGAATTCTCTGGGGTAGTTAGCTCTGAAAAGTTTCTAGAATCCGCGTAGGAACGCCAAGTTTCCGAGTCCGTGTGCTTTGATTTATTAAGTGCTTTTCGAATTAAGGGCACGAAATATAGATTGGCCAACTTTCCTACCGAGTTCTGCTGGAACAGCATTGCCAAGCTGGCGCATTACTTCTCCCCAAGAGCCTTGGAAGTCAAAGTTGTCTGGAAATGTTTGGATTCTGGCGCTTTCACGAACAGTGAAATAGCGAACACTACCATCCTCATAGCGGATCATGTTTTCACCTCCCGGCACACCATGCCCACCCGCCTTTAGTGCTTTAGACGGCTCATCTATATAGCTGCCGGTATGACCCGGATAAATTTTTGCCCCATCTTTAAAAACATGATGATTGAATTCTTGAGCTTTTTTTGTTTTTGGATCAGGGAGATCTGAGATGGCATCTCTAACAGTAAGCCATGGTTGTAGCTCGGGTTCGAGCATTCCGTATTTTTTCTTTAACTTCTCTACTTTTTTGCCTGTTTTTTCATCAATTATTGGACACTTAATGTTATGTCTTTTCCAGTAATTCTTGGTTACCCATTTACTCCAAAGCAAAGCATCTTCGGAATGAGTCGGTTGGGGGAAAGACCAGTTTGCATCAATATCAGATCTAAACCCAACTATAAAAACTCGTTCTCGTTTTTGAGGGACACCATAATCTGCTGCATTTACAAGGCGATATAAAACCTTATATTCAATCCCTGTGTTTTCGTTTTGGGTGTGGTATTTTTCTAAACGTTGACGGTGGGCTTCCCACTCCTCATTTTTCTTCTTTTCTATGGAGGGATATTGAAGTTGTAATGTGATATATTCAAAATATTCGAAAAAACTTTTTCTTAGCAACCCTTTCACATTCTCAAATACGAATGCTCTAGGTTTTTTCTCTCTGATAGCTCGAACAGCCTCGGGGAACATATCACGAGAATCATTATGTCCATTTGATTTTCCGCCAAGGGAGAATGGCTGGCAAGGTGGTCCACCTGATATTAATTCAATTGATTCGGGTACATTTAGGTAATCGAACTGGGTTACATCACCCTCGTATACCCCAGTACCACAGGTAAAAATTTTATTGGCTCTTAGTGTTCGGCAAGCATCTTTGTTGAATTCAACTACAGCTTTTGGGGCAAAGCCCGCACTATGAAGGCCTAAGGCCAAACCTCCAGCACCTGCAAACAATTCAATAGAAGGCATTTTAGCCATTAGTTATTTGACCTTTTTAAGCTTGTAATTAGCGATTTTACTAGTTATTTGATCTTTATCTCTTCGGGCACCAGTTAGCTGTTTGGCATAATACCGGCCGGGATGAAGAGTATCCCACTCTGAGGGAGACTGGTTATAGCGGCCAGCGCCTGGAGCATTGATCCCAAACCCATCGATATAAGAGTTCCAGAGAGGATTGTATTGCCTAATTAGATATGATTCCATCGCACTTATCATATCTGTAGCTTGTCCTTGGAGAATCATAAATCTACAGAGAAAAGTGTCTGTGTCGAGATTTTCTGCCTCAGATATACTCTTCAAATGCTTACTCAATCTGCTTTTTAAAGCTGTTCCAGTTCCCGTCTTTTTCCCCTGTCGAGAACCTGAAGGGACAGCTTTACCAACATAGATTGGGTGCATTGATGGCAGGTGCCCCTCATAGCAAGTTCCGTCTGTTGATTTGAGAAAGAGTGCATACACTCCTGCACCTTCAAAAGCTGGTAAATTATTCAACTGGTAATACGGAGTTCCTTCAAAGAATTCAAAGGCTGGCTTCACAACAGCTTCGATTTTTTTATCGGAAATTTTTGCTATGTGATCATTAATATTGAACAATTTTAAAATCCTTTCTACTTCTATGTGTGGAGACTCCACGGGTCACTTAACAGTATATTTCTACGCACGCGTGTTTTTCTGGTTCATATGGCACGTAAATCAGGCAGATTTTTCGCCTGACGTCCCTGAATTCAAGAATTTACGCTATCAAGTACTGGCAAGGTGAGCAACTTTTTCCGACAGGGTGAGTGTAAGTTGCCAATCCTGACCAGTGTGCTGTTTGTTTATGCAGTTTTTAAGAGGGTTGGAGCAATCACTTGCAGGCTTTCTGACGCAATTTACGTTTCTTCCAGTTATCCCACACGTGCATGCGCCACACCAGATGAATCAGGAAGTAACTGGCAACCCCCAAGGTGATACCGGTGGTCAGTGAGCCGACAAGCAGGGGTTCCCATATATTGCCCAGTTCGGTCATTGCCCATTCCAGCGACAGCTCAATTTCCAGCTCGGCCGTCGGTGTGTCCAGCATCCAGGCACCCAGCAGATACGTGCCGTAAAACAGCGGTGGAATGGTGATGGGGTTGCTGATCCAGACCAGACCAACGGATATCGGCAAGTTGGCATTGGCGTAGAAGGCGATAAACGCGGCAATGAACATCTGAAAAGGTAAGGGCAGAAAAGCAGCGATCATACCCACCAGAAATGCCCGTGCCACACAGCGTCGATTCAGGTGCCAGAGATTGGATTTGGCAAATAAAGGTGACAGAAAACGTAGCGACTGATTATTCTGAACCTGTTCCGGAGATGGGAATATTTTTTTGATGAGTTTCTTGGGCATGATGGTCGCCACCAATTGAGTGGGGCGATTATGCCGACAACGCCAGGGAGTGGCAATGCAGCGACATGCGTTAGTGTTCGGATTCGCCACGATAAGTGGCACTCTGTTGATCTTGCCCGAGCTTGTGGGCCTGTTAAGCCTGATTGGGTTACTGGCGGGGTTGCGACTGTGGTCGGTCGGTCGGGGTTTGTCGGTGCCGAAGTGGTTGCCAGGTATTTCAGTTCCCTTGTCTTTGCTGGTGGTGGCATCGATTGGTATGGCATGGGGCCATTCCTGGGTGTCGTGGCAATTGTTGCATCGCTTGCCCGCCGATCAGGATAAGACTGATGTTCGGCTTGTACTGCAAGTAACCAGTGCAGAGCAGGCCGAGCGCTGGCAACGCCTTCAGGTCTCTGTAATTCCTTCTGAGTCTTCCCTGGTTGCTTCTGACCTGCCTCCTTTGCGACATCTTCAACTGAACTATTACCAGCGTGAACCGGTGTTGGCTTCTGGGGATCGCCTGACGGCCCAGGTGCGGCTGAAAGCCATTCGTGGTTTGGCCAATGGTTTGCCGTTTGATTACGAAGCCTGGATGTTGCGCCAACGTATCGATGCCCGAGGTTATATCCGGCGTTTGATACAGCATGAGGTGGCGTCAGAGAGCGCAGTGGCCGAACCGTTGAGAATACGCTGGCTTAAGCATCGTCAGGAGCGCATTACAGAATCTGCGTGGCCATGGGTGGCAGGGCTGGTGTTTGGTGAACAATCGGCATTCGGTGATGCACAATGGCAACTGACCCAGCAGACCGGTACGTTGCACTTGCTGGTGGTGAGCGGACTGCACATGGGGATGTTGGCGGCCATGGTGGTGGCTTTCATAGCCGTTCTCCGGCGACTGTTGATCGGGTCGTTCAGCGCCCGTATCCGGCAGGGACAAGGAGTTCTGTGGTTGCAGGCTCTGTTGGTGTTGTTCTGTGCTGGGTGGTACGTCTATCTGGCGGGTTCGGGGGTGGCCTTGCAACGCGCATTTGTGATGCTGCTCGCCTTGTTGCTGATTCTTCTGTTTGCCCGTCGCCTCTCGGCGTTGGCGGCTTTGTCTTATGCCTTTGCGGTGATTCTGGCCATTAATCCTCTGATGTATACCGGTGCCGGATTCAGCTTCTCAATGGTGGCGGTTGCCAGTCTGTTGTTGTTCCTGCATGGACGGAAGCTGAGATGGTTGGCCGGGTTCTGGATACCACATTGGGTAGTATTTTCAGGACTGTTGCCGGTGATGTTGTGGTGGGGGCAAACGGTTGGTCTGGTTCATCTGATATGTAATGCCATCGCTATTCCTCTGATGGGTCTTGTTCTGTTGCCATTGGCGTTGATGACCGCCGCCTGGCCGGGAGGTGTTTGGGAACATTGGCTGGTGGCTACGGGTGATCTGTTTTGGCAAGGGCTTGAGTTGGCGGTGCGCTGGCCATTGCCCGAGGTGTCCTGGTTGTCCGGTGAGGCATTGTTGATGTGGGTTGCCTTGTTGGTACTGGTGGCTCTGGGTGTGCGTCCTGTTATTGCGGTACTGGCATTGGTGTTGAGTCTGTCGGCCTTGATGGGGTTGTCTCCCAGGGCGATGAACCGGATTGTGCTGGCGGATGTCGGGCAGGGGCAGGCGATGATCGTAGTGGCGCAGTCCGATGTGAGCGCCCAAGCATCGGCGCTGGTGCTGGATGTCGGCCCCCGGTTTTCTGACCGTTTCAACGCTGGCAAGGCGATTGTTGCACCACAACTGCGACGACTCGGCGTTGAGGTGGTGAATGATCTGGTGGTCAGTCACAGCGATCTGGATCATGCCGGTGGCTGGGAAGGGTTAGTGACGTCCGGTCTGGTGTTTGAGAACCAGTGGTACGGCCAGAAAGGCACGATGGACAAGGCGATTCCAGTTCAGGTCAAGGAGGTGCTGGACTGTCACTTGTCGGATGCATGGCAAGTACGCAATGAGTATCTGTCCTTTCGTTTTCTGTCGGTGCCGAAGCGTTATCGTCTGGACGACAACGATGCTTCTTGTGTGGTGCAGGTGCGCTGGTTTGGACACACGCTATTGGTGCCGGGAGATGCCAGTGTGCGGGTCGAGCGGGCGCTGGTGGCTCGATACGGAAGTGAGCTGGCGTCGGATATTCTGGTGTTGTCTCACCATGGCAGTCGAAGCAGTACATCCCGAGTGTTTCTGGCGGCGGTCGACCCTGCTCGGGTGTGGGCATCGGCGGGATTCAATAATCGCTTTGGTCATCCGCACCCGGATGTGCTGGCGCGTGTCTCCCGGCAAGACTCCCCGGTTTGGGTAACGGCTCAATCCGGGGCTGTTATTTTGATGCCCGATGGTGAACTCGATACCGTGCGGGCTGGTTGGCATCCTCCATGGCGACAGCGATGACAGGGCGTTCGACGATGTGTGAGACAGATCATTATTCCTCTGACGTTAGCGAACTAACAGGTCTTATACATATTTTGGCCATGTGCTAGAGTACGCGCAAAATTCAGTCGTTGGAGTAGCCTTCCATGTTAGAAATCATCCAGAGCGGAGGATGGATGATGGTGCCAATCATCCTGACATCTGTATTGGCATTCGGAATCAGTGTGGAACGTTTCTGGACGTTACGTTCAGAGCAAATTGCCCCGCCCGATTTATTGGCGCGTGTTTGGGGCTGGATGAAAGAAAAGAAACTGGATTCCGAACGCATTCGTGAATTGCAGGAGTCCAGCCCGCTGGGCCGTGTTCTGGCTGCGGGTCTGGTGAACTCTCGTCATGGTCGTCAGATCATGAAAGAGAGCATCGAGGAAGTGGCTTCTCACGAGATTCACCAGATGGAACGTTTCCTGAACGCGTTGGGCACCATTGCTGCTGTCGCCCCGTTGATGGGTCTTCTGGGAACGGTGATCGGTATGATCAAGGTGTTTTCTGAGATCATGATTCAGGGTACCGGTCAGGCTGGTGTGCTGGCGGGCGGTATCTCTGAAGCCCTGATTACAACAGCGGCGGGTTTGATCATCGCCATTCCGGCTCTGATTTGTTACCGCACCTTGCAACGTCGGGTTGATGAGATTGTGGTGTATATGGAACAGGAAGCGATCAAGCTGGTGGACGTTCTGCACGGTGATCGTGAAGTGGTTGATAACACAGAGGCTCGCAAGAAGTGAACTTCAAACGTCAGGCACGGGAAGACATCTCGGTTAATATGACGCCCTTGATCGATATTGTTTTTCTGTTGCTGATCTTTTTTATGGTGTCGACGACCTTTACTCAGGAAAATCATCTCAGTATTGATTTGCCTGAGGCATCGGCAGACGCTGCAGAAGCGCCGGTGGAAGCCATTGATGTGGTGATTTCTGCGGCAGCGGAATACAGCATTAATGGTCAGGTGTTGCTGAACAGCAAACCAGAAACCATCCGCCGTGGTCTTGCCAAGGCATTGGGTGAGCGTCAATCGGCCCCTCTGATCATTACAGCCGATGCCAAAGCACCGCATGAAACCGTCGTATTTGCCATGGACGCTGCCGGACAATTGGGATTGGTCAACATCAGTATCACTACCCGACAGCCTGCTGAGTAATGAGCGCCGATTCCATTCCAACCTCAAAGCCAACCGCCGGTCAGTTGTACCGGCGGTTGCTGTCTTATGTCTGGCCACACAAAAGCGTATTCGCGCTCAGTCTGGTCGGATTTATCATTTTTGCGGCCTCCCAGCCGTTGCTGGCCCATTTGATGGGTGTGGTCGAGGAAACCCTCGAAGACCCCACGGAAGATAAAATCCTGTTACTGGTCGGTGCTCTGATTGCCACCTTTATGTTTCGGGGTGTGGGAACGTTTCTGGGAAAATACTTTATCGCGGTTGTCGGGCGTAATGTGATCCACGCCATTCGGCTGGAACTGTTTGGTCGCATGGTGAGATTGCCGACGCACTACTATGAAAGCGAATCCAGCGGCCGTCTGATTTCACGCGTGATTTTTGATGTGAATCAGGTGACGGGCGCTTCAACACGAGCGCTGACGACTGTCATTCAGGAAGGCATGACGGTCATTCTGTTGATGGGCTATCTGATTTACCTGGATTACACACTGACCTTTATTTTTCTCGGCATTGTTCCTTTGATTGGCGTAATTGTCGCCAGTGCCAGTCGCTTCTTTCGTCGTTACAGCCACCGGGTTCAGAAATCGGTGGGCGATGTGACGCAAGTGACCAACGATACGATTCAGGGATTCCGGGAAGTACGGGCTTTTGGCGCTCTTGAAATGGAGCAGAAGCGCTTTGAGAAGGTCAGTCTTTATAATCGTCGTCAGTCTCTGAAGTTTGAATTGACCAATGCCATCAGTGTGCCGTTGACGCAGCAAATTGTGGCTCTGGGTCTGGGCGTGATGGTGTATCTGATGTTTCAGCGAGTGGCTGAAGGTGCCATGACCAGCGCTGAGTTTTTGCAGTTCATCACCGCTGCCTCTCTGATTGCCAAGCCCTTGCGTGCCTTGAGCGATATTAATTCTGTGATCCAGAAAGGTCTGGCGGCTGCCGAATCTATTTTCACGGTGATGGATGCACCCGCTGAACCGGATCATGGTACTCGAATGATTGAGCGCGCACGCGGCAGGGTGTCGTTTGACGGGATGCAATTTACTTATCCAGGTGCTGCAACGCCTGCTTTGAAACAGGTCGATTTACAGGTAGAGGCCGGTACTTCCGTGGCGATTGTCGGGCGCTCTGGCAGCGGTAAAACCACGCTGGTCAATCTGTTGCCCCGATTTTATGACGTCAGTCAGGGCAGTATTAACATCGATGGCATTCCCATCGAAGACCTGACGCTGGCGTGTCTGCGGGATCAGATTGCGATTGTCAGTCAGCAGGTGATGCTGTTCGATGGCTCCGTGAAAGACAATATTGCCTACGGCTCATTGTGTGATCGCAGCGAGGAAGAGATTCGTCAGGCTGCTATTGCCGCCCACGCGGATGAGTTTATTCGGGGTTTGCCGCAAGGGTATGACACCAATCTGGGTGAAAATGGCACCTTGTTGTCAGGTGGTCAACGCCAGCGCATCGCCATCGCCCGAGCTATTTTGAAAGATGCTCCTGTTTTGATTCTGGATGAAGCGACATCGGCTCTGGATACCGAATCTGAACGCCACATTCAGGCGGCTCTGGAAGAGGTGATGCAAGGCCGAACAACCTTTGTGATTGCTCATCGACTGAGCACCATTGAGTCGGCTGACCGAATTCTGGTGATGGACGATGGTTGTATTATTGAAGATGGCTCGCACCAGTCATTGCTGGACGCCAATGGAATGTACGCTCAGTTACACCGAATGCAATTTGGTATGGGTGAATAATCATGTCAGGTGATGATCAGACAATGGGGAAGCGCCTGGCGGAGGCGGTAGCGTTCAACTGGTATCGCCATCCATTGGCCAACCTGTGGCTGTTGCCATTGCATACCTTGTTTTGGGTTGTCGTTTTACTGCGCCGCTTGTGGTTTGCCGTATTTCCACCGGCAGCCAGTCAGGTGCCGGTGATTGTGGTGGGAAATATCACCGTTGGCGGAACAGGTAAAACCCCCTTGATTGTCTGGTTGGCCAATCGGGCATCTGAATTGGGGATGCGGGTTGGTATTGTCAGTCGCGGTTATGGCGGTCATTCAGAAGAGTATCCATTAACCATCTCCAGCGAGATGTCACCTTCTGTCTGTGGGGATGAACCCTGGTTGTTGCACAACCGATTGGGGTGCCCGGTAGTGGTTGCTCCGCGCCGTACTCAGGCGGTCGAACGTCTTCAGGGGCAGGTGGATCTGATTCTGAGTGATGACGGGATGCAGCATTATGCGATGCCGAGAGTGGCTGAAATTCTGGTGGTTGATTCTGAACGTGGCTTTGGGAACGGCTGGTTGCTGCCCATTGGCCCGCTGCGAGAGCCAAAAACCCGGTTGGATAGCGTTGATTGCGTGGTGGAAAATGGCAAAGACTTTATTTTGCAACCGCTGCAACTGGTGAATGCACTCACGGGTGAGCAAGCAGACTTGCTGACCCTGGCAGGAAAACAGGTGCATGCGGTGGCGGGCATTGGTCATCCGGCCCGCTTTTTCAGCACATTGAACACACTGGATATGACGGTTATTGAGCATCCGTTTGATGATCATCATCCATTTCAGGCGTCTGATATTGATTATGACGATGACTTGCCGGTTGTGATGACCGAAAAAGACTGGGTCAAATGTCGGAATTTTGTGACGGAACGTTATTGGTATCTGCCCGTTGATGCCGTGCCTGTGAGGAAAACGAGGTACACACTGGATAAGATGTTACTGACTTGGGGAGAGAAAAAACGTGGATAAGCAATTGTTGAGTATGCTGGTGTGCCCATCGTGCAAGGGCAAGCTGAAGTATGATCGTGAGGCGCAGGAACTGATCTGTACCTTTGATGGTCTGGCCTATCCGGTTGTGGATGGTGTCCCCAATATGCTGGAAACGGAAGCGCGTCATATGACCGCTGAAGAAAAACTGGAGCGTGCGTCCGGTGCGGCGAGTACCGACGTCTGATGACGGTTCAGGTGCTGTTTGTCTGCCTTGGAAATATTTGTCGTTCACCAACGGCTCATGCAGTGTTTCTGAGCAAGGTTCAACAGGCCGGTCTGGCCGGAGATATTCTGGTGGATTCTGCCGGAACCGCCGCCTGGCATATCGGTAAATCACCGGATGCCCGTTCGGCAGCGGCAGGTCGGGAGCGTGGTTATGATCTCTCGGCACTGCGCGCGCGTCAGGCCGTTGCGGAAGACTTTGAGCAGTATGATTACGTGCTGGCCATGGATGATAGCAATCTGGCCAACCTGAAGGTACTGCGCTCCGAAGTAGCTCATGCAAGGACAGAGCCGGAGCTGTTTCTGGCAACCTACTTGCCAGGTGCACGTCAGAACGTGCCTGATCCATACTATGGTGGTTCCGATGGGTTTGAAGAGGTTCTCGATCTGGTCGAGGCCGCTTGCGATAACCTGCTGGCGACACTTCTGAAAGAACACCCGGAGCTTGTGGCCTGATCAAGCTGATGTACTGGTGAATTTGTTGCCCCAAATACTCAAGAATTATTCCCTGAATCGTCTCAATACCATGAGATTGTCTTCCGTTGCGGAGGCATTTGGTCGTTTTCATTCCTTGTCTGAATTGCAGTTGCTGCTGGCGAAGGCCAGATGCAATGACTGGCCTGTGACTGTTTTGGGTGGCGGCAGCAATGTTCTGCTCAATCGCCGCCTTAGCGGGTTGGTTATTCAATCGGCTGATCAGCGTGTTGAGTGTTGGCCTGCGGGTGATCGTATCGTCAAGGTGCGTGTTGGGGCTGGAAAAAACTGGCATCAGTGGGTGTGTGAAAGCACTCAATATGGTCATGGGCTGGAAAATCTGGCGTTGATTCCTGGCACAGTCGGCGCTGCTCCGATCCAGAACATCGGTGCTTATGGCGTGGAAGTCGGAGAGTGCATTGATACTGTGATCGGTTATCAGATCAGTACCCGGCAAGTCAGACACATACCCCGCTCGGAATGTCGATTTGGTTACCGAGATTCGGTTTTCAAACGGGAGCTGGCAGGTGATTTTGTTGTGCTGTCTGTGGTGTTTTCCCTGTCTCGCCGGTTTGAGCCGGTGTTGTCCTATGGCCCTCTAAAAGCCTGGCAGGCTGAAAACAAGGCGGCAGTGACACCTGAGGCACTGATTCAGCGGGTTGCTTCCATTCGGGCTGAAAAGTTACCCGATCCTGAGCAAATTCCCAATGCAGGGTCTTTCTTCAAAAATCCGATTGTGTCGGAATCACTCGCTTGCTCGCTCGCAGAAATCTGGCCTGGCCTGCCGCAGTACGGGACAGGTATCCAGGGGCAGGTAAAATTGGCTGCAGGCTGGCTAATCGAGCAGGCTGGATGGAAGGGGCGGATATCAGGCCCGGTGAGAATGCACGACCAGCAGGCGCTGGTCATGACGTGTCAGCAGGGTGCAACACTGGATGATGTGCTGAGGTTGCAACACAGTATCCAGCGTTCGGTGTTGGAGCGGTTTGGTGTCGAGTTGGAGGCAGAGCCTGGTGTGCTTGGCACGTCAGAATAGAGGAAACTGCTCCAGCGTTAAGCCTTGGTCGGGGCTATCGGCTTCATCAGGGTTGAAGCGAATCATCCAGCCGTGTTGGCTGCTCCAGTCACCTAATACGATGCGACGATAAGGTGTGTCACCGATTTCCCAGCGATGATCAAATGGACGATGCGTGTGGCCGTGAATCATCAGGTCAACATTGGCTTCCTGCAGGGCTTGCTCAACTGCTGCCTGATTAACGTCCATGATGTCATCGCTTTTCATGGCATTGCTGTTCTGGCTTTCCATGCGAGCCTGCTTGGCAAACGCGATGCGCTCCTCAACGGACTTGCTCAGAATGTCTTGCTGCCAGGCGGGGTTGCGTAACATGGTACGGACTTGCTGGTACGCGACGTCATCAGTGCAGAGGCTGTCACCATGAAGCAGTAGCGCGGTCTGGCTTCCCAGTGTAATCACACTGCCTTCTGGAATCAGATGGGCGTTGCATTGCTGGCAAAAGGCGTTGCCAATCAGAAAATCCCGGTTGCCATGCATGATGTGAATGCGACAACCGCGCTGGGCCAGTTGCCCCAGTGCGGCTGCAACGGCCTGACTGACCGGTGTTTCTACATCATCTCCAATCCAGGCTTCAAAGAAATCTCCCAGAATGTAGAGTGACTCAGCGTCTTTCAGGTTTTCAGTGAATCGGACAAAACCTGCGACCATGTCAGGTGTGGTCATGTCCAGATGCAGATCAGAGATGAAGTAGATGGCCATATCAGTCGATCATTTCTGCTTTTTCGATGATAACGTCTTCAGCAGGAACATCCTGGTGGCCCATGCTGGAAGTTGTTTCAACCGCTTTGATGCGATTAACAACGTCCATGCCTTCAACGACTTTGCCGAATACGCAGTAGCCCCAGCCTTGAGCGTTTTTGCCAGTGTGGTTCAGGAACTCATTATCATTTACGTTAATGAAGAATTGAGAGCTGGCGGAGTGTGGGTCCATGGTGCGTGCCATGGCCAGCGTGCCGCATTCGTTGGCGAGGCCATTGTCGGCTTCGTTTTCAATAGGGGCGTTGCCTTTTTTCATTTCGGCCATGCCTTGGGTGAATGCACCACCCTGAACCATGAAACCATCAATCACGCGGTGAAAAACCAGGCCGTCGTAAAAACCGTCTTTAACGTAGGCTTCGAAGTTGGCGGCTGTTTTTGGGGCCTTTTCGTAGTTGAGTTCGATGGTGATGTCGCCGAAATTGGTTTTTAAAAGAATCATAGTTTTCCTGCTTGTGTATCAAGTAAAGGGAATGAATGTTTACCTGTTGTGGCAAACAACTTCCTGATAAGAGAGTGATAACGAATCTAAAAGTCTCGCGCTGCACTCCCATGATGGTTGAGTGCGCGTATAATACCCTCTTTTTTTTGGGCTTTCAGCGCGCCAGCAGGGCTTTCGTTGAAGGTTGAGAGTACATCAGTGCGTAACAGCGGGAAAATATGACAGACACAGTCGCTCGTGGTAACAACTTTGTTGCCAAAATCGTTGAGGAAGACATCTCAAGTGGCAAGACCGAAAAGGTCGTGATGCGGTTTCCTCCAGAGCCCAACGGCTTTCTGCACGTTGGACATGCCAAATCCATTTGTCTGAACTTCGGAGTGGCTCAACAATTCGGTGGTGAGTGTAATCTGCGTTTTGATGACACCAACCCGGAAAAAGAAAGCCAGGAATTCATTGAAGCGATCAAGTCGGATGTGAACTGGCTGGGCTTTGAGTGGGCAGGGGACATTCGCTACGCCTCGGATTATTTCGATCAGTTGCACGAATGGGCATTGCATTTGATTCGTGAAGGTCTGGCTTATGTGTGTGATTTAAGCCCGGAAGAGGCTCGTGCGTATCGCGGCACATTGACGGAGCCGGGCAAGAACAGCCCATATCGTGAGCGCACTGCAGAAGAAAACCTCGAATTGTTCGAGCGTATGCGAGCCGGTGAGTTTGATGAAGGCGCTTGTGTGTTGCGCGCAAAAATCGACATGACATCCAGCAACATGAACTTGCGCGATCCGATTATCTATCGCATTCGCAAAGTCACACACCATCAAACCGGTGATAAATGGTGTATCTATCCAACCTATGACTTCACGCACGGTCAGTCGGATGCAATTGAAGGCGTAACGCACTCGGTCTGTACGCTGGAATTTGAAGATCATCGCCCGTTGTACGAATGGTTTGTGGCCAGTTTGCCGCTTCCTGCGGAACCAAAACAGTATGAGTTTGGCCGCCTGAATCTGGATTACACCCTGACCTCCAAGCGTAAACTCAAATCACTGGTTGATGAGAATATTGTGACGGGTTGGGACGATCCGCGTATGCCGACCATTTCTGGCATGCGTCGTCGCGGTTTTACGCCGTCTTCCATTCGCACCTTCTGCGACATGATCGGTGTCACTCGCAGTGATGGCATGGTGGACATTGCCATGCTGGAACACGCCGTGCGTGACGATCTGAACCGCAATGCGCCGCGTGCCATGTGTGTGATTAATCCGTTGAAAGTTGTGATCGAAAATCTGCCAGAAGATCATCTGGAGATGCTGTCAGCGCCGTTCCATCCAGAGCTGGATCTTGGCGCGCGTGAAATGCCATTCACTCGTGAAATCATGATTGATCAGGGTGATTTCAAGGAAGAATACAGCAAGAAGTTCAAGAAAAAGTTCACGCCGGGCAAGCGCATCCGTTTGCGTCAGGGTTACGTGCTTGAGGCGGTTGATTACGACAAGGACGAGCAGGGTAATGTGACCCTGGTGCGTGCGCGCCTGATTGAAAATACGCTGGGTTGTGACCCGGAAGATGGCGACAAGCCCAAAGGCGTGGTGCATTGGGTGTCGGCTTCTCATGGTAAGGCGGCGGAGCTGCGCATGTATCAGCGACTGTTTACCGATCCAACACCGGATCGTTCTGGTGATGACTATCGTGAATTCCTGAATCCGACTTCTCTGGTGGTTCAGCAGGGCTGGGTTGAACCGGCTCTGGCTGACGTTGAGGCAGAAACCCGTTTTCAGTTCGAGCGTGAAGGCTATTTTGTGTCGGATCGCTTTGATCACACGGCGGAAAAGCCGGTATTTAATTTGACGATTGGTCTGCGTGAAGACAAATCCCTGACGCGTTCTTGAGGATGAGCATATGAGTTTGAAGGTTTACAACACGCTGTCGCGTCAAAAAGAAGAATTTGTTCCCGTAGTGCCCGGTAAAGTCGGCATGTACGTCTGTGGTATGACGGTGTATGACTTCTGTCACCTGGGACACGCTCGCGTCATGATTGCCTTTGATGTGATTGCCCGATACCTGCGTCATCGTGGTTACGAGGTGAATTACATTCGTAATATCACGGACATCGACGATAAGATCATCACTCGCGCCAACGAAAATGGCGAAGCCTTTGATGACTTGACCGAGCGCTTTATCGCTGAAATGAACAAAGACGCCGAGTCGCTGGCGATTGAGCCGCCTGATGCCGAGCCTCGGGCTACGTCGCACATTGGTGACATTATTGAGTTGGTGGAAACCCTGATCGACAAGGGGTTTGCGTATCCGGCTGAGAATGGTGACGTTTACTACTCGGTTCGCAAGTTCGAGAATTACGGCAAGCTGTCGGGCAAAATTCTGGACGAGCTGGAGGCTGGTGCTCGTGTTGGGGTTGATGAATTCAAGCAAGATCCGCTGGATTTCGTGCTCTGGAAGTCGGCCAAGCCAGAAGAGCCGCATTGGGAATCGCCTTGGGGGATTGGTCGTCCTGGCTGGCACATTGAATGTTCGGCGATGTCAAAATGCTGCCTGGGTGACACCTTCGATATTCACGGCGGTGGCCCGGATCTGAAATTCCCGCATCACGAGAACGAGATTGCGCAATCTGAAGCGGCGAATGGCAAGTCCTACGTCAACACCTGGATGCATGCCGGTGCTGTGCGTGTGGACGGCGAGAAAATGTCCAAATCGCTGGGTAATTTCTTCACCATCCGGGACATTCTGGATAAATATCCCGCAGAAGTTGTTCGATTCTTGCTGTTGTCGAGCCAATATCGCAGCGCTATTAACTACAGTGAAGACAGTCTGAAAGAGTCTCAGGTCAAGCTGGATCGTTTCTACAATGCTTTGTCATTGGTTGATGGCGATGTGGTTGCTGCGGATATTGAGAATGACTACTCCGAGCGCTTCCATGCTGCGATGGATGATGACTTCAATACGCCAGTCGCTATTGCCGTGCTGTTTGATCTGGTGCGGGCATTGAATAAGGCCGACGGCGCTGAAGCTCTGGCGTTGGCTGGGCAGTTGAAGTATCTGGGCGCTGTTCTGGGCTGTTTGCAACTGGAGCCTTCGGAGTTCCTGCAAGGCGCAGATGAAGACGAGTCGGCCTGGGTTGAAAGTATGATTGCCAAGCGTGCTCAGGCGAAAAAAGACAAGGATTTTGCGACGGCAGATTCTGTTCGTGATGAGCTGCAGGCGAAAGGCATCGTGTTAAGGGATGGGCCAGAAGGAACGACCTGGACGCGTTAATGCGCTGATATTCGATAGATTGCAAAACCGGAGCGCTGGAGACAGCCTCCGGTTTTTTTATGCGCAGTTTTTGTATTAGCTGTGCAGTTCTTCGCACGCAAACAGGGTGTTTTCCAACAGCTTGGCGCGTGTCATGGGGCCAACGCCGCCAGGGACGGGGGTGATGTGGCTGGCGCGCTCGGAGGCGACGTCAAAATCTATGTCGCCAACCAATTTGCCGTTTTCCTGTCGGTTGATGCCCACGTCAATGACCAGAGCATCCTGTTTGATCCACTGGCTATCAACGATGCCGGGGCGACCCACGGCGACAACCAGCAAGTCGGCGCGGCGGACATGGGACTCCAGGTCTTTGGTGAAGCGGTGGCATGTTGTTACGGTGCAGCCACGCAGTAATAGCTCCAGTCCCATGGGGCGTCCTACAATATTGGAGGCGCCCACTACAACGGCGTGAAGGCCGCGAATATCAATACCGGTGTCATCCAGCAGATCAACGACACCAGCCGGTGTGCAAGGGCGTAAGAGAGGGATACGCTGGGCCAGGCGGCCCATGTTGAACGGGTGGAATCCATCAACGTCCTTATCTGGTGCGATGCGCTCCAGAATGCGGTCTGCTTCCAGTCCGTCAGGGAGTGGCAGTTGGACGAGGATGCCATCAATGCTGCTGTCGGCGTTCAGGGTGTCTATCAGCTCTTCCAGCTCGGCCTGTGGTGTAGAAGAGGGGAGATCCCAAGCCTTGCTGATAATACCGACTTGCTCACAGTCCCTGCGCTTGTGCGATACGTACACCTGTGAGGCCGGGTCGTCGCCAACCAGGATAACAGCCAGCCCTGGTGGACGTTGTCCTTGTTCCACTCGGGTTGTTACCTTATGGCGAATGTTTTCGCGAATTTCTTCAGCTTTGGCCTTACCGTCAATCAGTTGTGCTGTCATTTGCCGTGGAACCTGTCACTTGAAAGTCTTTGATGGTGCGATTTTCTCATGCCGTTTCAGGAATGCAAAGCTTGAATCTGTATGGCGTGAAAAGGGTGGGGTTGATCAAAAAAACACCGAACCAATTGTTTTTTATAATTTTTTTAAAAAAAGCGTTGACGGGCATGGGGGAGGTCTATAGTATGCGCAGCCACTCGACGGGGTAACCCAAAGAGTGAAGACGACGGGGTATAGCGCAGTCTGGTAGCGCGCCTGCTTTGGGAGCAGGATGTCGGGAGTTCGAATCTCTCTACCCCGACCATTTTTTTATGAAAATGGTTCATGCGCCCGTAGCTCAACTGGATAGAGCATCGGCCTTCTAAGCCGAGGGTTGCAGGTTCAAGCCCTGCCGGGTGCGCCACTCATTGAGTGGATGACTCGCAGTGTACAATGTGGTGGCCGTAGCTCAGTTGGTAGAGTCCAGGATTGTGATTCCTGTTGTCGCGGGTTCGATCCCCGTCGGCCACCCCACTTTTTCTTCTTTCTCCTTCTTATATTAATTTTTTCTTCCGGATATATGACTCGGTAGATGCCCTCTAATTAAATACTCTTAAGTTCAAAATACTCTCTATTTCTCTCTGCGCCTGTTCTGGTGATGGCTTACCTGCCCGATGGTTTGTTTTTCTTTCTACTCGCTGTTTTTAACGTCTGTCTGATTTGATCGGAATTTGAATTTCCCTGGCGATCCTCTTTTCTTCTCTCTTCTCTCTTCTCTCTTCTCTCTTCTCTCTTCTCTGTTTGTGTTGTAGCAGGCTTAACTGCCGTTCTGGATGGTTTTGGGTTCTTGCAAGAACCTTTGCCTCTGTCGATACTCCGGCTTCTTATACTGAATTGTGGTTTTTGGAGTAGGTGCAGTAGCTTTATGAAAATCAATGGCTTAAATGGAATCTCATATGTTGTCGAGGAGGTGCCGGACTTGTCTCAGGTTTTGGCGTCTGTTCAGGTGAATGATGAGTCGCTGGTTTATTCGGGGCAATCAATGGCTTTGGTCTTCAAGGTCAGTGGTCGCGTGATTGATATGGATGTGCCATTTGGATTTGAATGGGATGGTGCATCTATTCCAGGTTTTGCCCAGTGGTTGATTGGCCGCCCTCTGGATCGGGACTTCAGGGTGCCTTCCCTGATTCATGATTCGGGCTATGAAGACCGCTCAAAGCGGGTGTTTCAGGATGTTATTTTCTATTACTTATTGCGTCGAAATAATGTGGCGAAGTGGCGGGCTGTCTTGATGTATTTGGCTGTCCGAGTAGGTGGGCATGTATATTATGCCTCTGAAACTTCGCGCTTTTGGCGAGGTGTTCAGGGTGTTTTGAAGCGAATCTAGACGGTGCGCCAGATCTTTATCCATAATAAGTCGCGGTTTAAACGCAACCCCTGTTGTTGGTCGCGTAATCATTTGATATTGGGCGTTTATTCACGTTATCCCTTGGGATATAATTCGCGGCTTTCCAAATTGGTGGCCGATTGATTTTGGCTCGAATTAGACTACAAACCCTGAATTGAGAGGCATCTATGCAAGTGTCCATCGAGACAATCTCTGGCCTTCAACGTTGTATGACTGTTGGTGTTCCAGCGGCGCAAGTTGAAGAGAAAGTGACTGTAGAGCTGAAGAAGCTGGCTAAAGGTCGCCGTATCGACGGATTCCGCCCAGGCAAGGTCCCTCCTTCTGTGATCAAGCGTATGTTTGGTCAGCAAGCACGCTATGAGGCGATTTATCAGCAAATGCAGGAATCCTTCTTTCAGGCTGTTCAAGAGCAGTCTGTAAAGCTGGCTGGTATGCCTGCGTTTGATCCAACTGTTAATGAAGATGGCAAGGATCTTGAGTTCAAAGCAACGTTTGAAGTGTACCCTGAAATTGAGCTGAACGGCTTTGACACCATTTCTGTTGAGCAGCAGAGTGCCTCAATCACTGACGAAGATGTCAGCAAGATGGTTGAAACGCTGCAGAAGCAGAATATCAACTGGGAAGAGTCTGACGACGCTGCTGCTGATGGCGACCGCACTACCATCGACTTTGAAGGTTTCATCGATGGTGAAGCGTTTGAGGGTGGCTCTGCTACCGGTCACGTCCTGGTATTGGGTTCCAATTCCATGATTCCTGGTTTTGAAAGCGGCCTGGTTGGTACCAAGGCTGGTGAAGAAACAACGCTGGACGTTACCTTCCCGGACGACTACCAGAAAGACGACCTTCAAGGTAAGCCTGCACAGTTCAAAGTGACTGTCAGCAAGGTTGAGAAGGGCGCTCTGCCTGAGATGAACGAAGAGTTCTACAAATCTTTTGGTGTAGAAACAGACAACGAAGAGAACTTTGTTGCAGAAATCCGTACCAATATGGAACGTGAACTGACACGCGCATTACGTTCTCTGACCAAGCAGAAGGTTCTGGATGGTCTGCTGGAAGCCAATAAGATTGATGTGCCATCTTCCCTGATTGATCAGGAAGTTGATCGTTTGCGTCAGCAGGCTGTGCAGCAATTTGGTGGTCAAATGGATGCCAGCCAGATCCCGGCTGAAATCTTCAAGCCACAGGCTGAGAAGCGCGTACAGACAGGTTTGTTGATCAATGCTGTGATTGACTCCAATGAGCTGACGGCATCTGATGAGAAGATTGACGAGTTGATCGAAGAGATTGCATCAACTTATCAGGATCCGGATCAGGTTCGTGAATACTACAATGCCAATGCAGAGCAGAAGTCTCAGGTTGAGTCTCTGGCTCTGGAGGAGCAGGTCGTAGAAAAGGTTCTGGCGGGTGCGAACGTTACCCAGGTAGAGTCCAGCTATGAAGATATTATTCGCGCGGCGAACACTCAGCAGCCTGCTTGATATCTGTCCAAAACTGACAGGTTGATAATCAGTCGCTAAACTCAAAAACAGCTACCATGTTAAGGTGGCTGTTTTTGTTACTATCGTATTAAGAATGTTGGTTATGGAGCAGAAGGAATGAGCGAGCACTCTCATGGTATGAATCACTTTGATGTAAGCAATGCACTGGTTCCAATGGTGGTGGAGCAAACTGCGAGAGGAGAGCGTTCTTACGACATTTATTCTCGTCTCCTTAAGGAACGCGTTATCTTTCTGGTGGGGCCGGTGGAAGACCATATGGCTAACCTGGTGGTAGCTCAGTTGCTGTTTTTGGAGTCTGAGAACCCGGATAAGGATATTCACCTCTATATCAACTCGCCGGGCGGCTCCGTCAGTGCAGGCTTGTCCATTTATGACACCATGCAGTTTATCAAACCCGATGTCAGCACCATGGTGATTGGTCAGGCGTGCAGTATGGGTGCGTTTTTGTTGGCGGCGGGTGCACCAGGCAAGCGTTTCAGTGTGCCAAACTCCCGCGTCATGATTCACCAGCCAAGTGGCGGTGCGCAGGGGCAGGCCACCGATATCCAGATTCAGGCGCAGAATATCCAGCACACCAAGGATCGCCTGAACCAGATTATGGCCGACCACACTGGCCAGCCCATTGAGAAGATAGCGGCTGATACTGAGCGAGATAATTTCATGACCGCTCAGGAAGCCCGTGAATACGGTTTGATCGATAGTGTGATTTCAAAGCGCGGCGGCTAATTCCGCTTGTTGCCGTATCAGAAATAGCCTGTTTTGGGCGAGTGAGCCGACATTCTGTGTTGGCCGCTGGTTTCAGGGATTGTTCAGGGTTGAATTTTTTTACTTTGCACCCACCTTGTGACCATGGATATAAATAGAAGAGGCGGTTGAATGTCCGACGATACCAAAGGCACCGGAGAAGACAGCGGTAAATTGCTTTATTGCTCCTTCTGCGGCAAAAGCCAGCATGAAGTCCGCAAGCTGATTGCCGGGCCTTCTGTTTTTATTTGCGACGAATGTGTTGATCTGTGTAATGACATTATTCGTGAAGAAGTTCAGGAAGCTGAAAGCGCAACGGCATCGGACAAATTACCAACGCCAAAGGAAATCAAAAATACTCTGGATGAGTATGTGATTGGTCAGGAACAGGCCAAAATTGTTTTGGCGGTTGCTGTATATAATCACTACAAGCGTCTTAAGCACGGCAGCGGAAAAAGTGATGTCGAGTTGGCCAAAAGTAATATTTTGCTGATTGGCCCAACGGGTAGCGGTAAAACCTTGCTGGCAGAGACGCTGGCTCGTTTGCTGAATGTTCCTTTTACCATTGCGGATGCAACGACATTAACGGAAGCCGGTTATGTCGGTGAAGATGTTGAAAACATCATTCAGAAGTTGCTGCAAAAGTGTGATTACGATGTAGAGCGCGCTCAGCGCGGGATTGTCTACATTGACGAAATTGACAAGATTTCTCGTAAATCAGACAACCCTTCCATTACCCGTGATGTCTCGGGTGAAGGCGTTCAGCAAGCGCTCTTGAAGCTGATTGAAGGCACGGTAGCTTCGGTTCCGCCACAGGGTGGACGCAAGCATCCCCAGCAGGAATTTCTGCACGTAGATACGTCGAACATTCTGTTCATCTGCGGCGGGGCTTTTGCCGGTCTTGATCAAATTATTCGTGATCGTTCAGAAAGAAGCAGTATTGGCTTCTCTGCGACGGTGAAGGGTAAGGAAGATCAGAAAACCATTGGCGAGGCGCTTCAGGAAATTCAATCAGAAGATTTGGTTAAGTACGGCTTGATCCCTGAATTTATTGGTCGTTTGCCTGTTTGGGCAACGCTGGATGAATTGGATCGGGCAGCATTGATTCAAATTCTGACGGAACCCAAGAATTCGTTGGTGCGTCAGTTTACGCAACTGTTTGAAATGGAATCGGTTGAGCTGGATGTACGTGCTTCTGCGCTGGATGCCATTGCAGAGTACGCGATGAAGCGCAAGACAGGGGCCAGGGGATTACGTTCCATTCTGGAAAAAGTCCTGCTGCATACCATGTATGAGATTCCATCTCAGTCTGATGTTACCAAGGTCGTTGTAGAAGATACCGTGATTAACGGAACGTCAGATCCCATTCTTATTTATGAAAGCAAAGAAGCGGGCGTGGCTTCGTCAGAATCTGATTGATTCGATTTTCCAGTAACAAACCCGGCCCCTGATGTATGCATCAGAAGGCCGGGTTTGTCACATTGACGGATAAAATGTTGCGTTGCCACTGTTACGGATTGGCTGGCTCCCTTGTTTTTTCCTGATTACACCCCAAAACTTACCTAATATCGGTTTTATTTCAGACAGGGTGCTCATCTTATGTCTCAAGAATCTTTGCCTTTGCTTCCTTTGCGGGATGTGGTGGTTTTTCCCGGAATGGTGGTTCCACTGTTTGTCGGACGCGAGAAGTCCATTAGTGCGCTTGAAGAAGCCATGGCAAATGACAAGCGAGTTTTTCTGGTGGCTCAGATGGATGCCTCAGATGAGGATCCTGAACAGTCCGATTTGCATGCCATTGGTACGGTTGCAACGGCTTTGCAATATCTACGTTTACCTGACGGCACCGTTAAGGTTCTGGTTGAGGGTGAGCAGCGTGCCCGATTGGACGGTGTGGAGAACATTTCTGAAGCGGAAGCGGGTGCTTATGTGCAAGCGCAGATAACGCCGCTTGAAGAAGAAAAGCTGGACTCTGCTGAAAATGATATTCTTGTTCGTTTGCTCAATAGCAACTTTGAAGAATACGTCAAGCTGAGTAAAAAAGTGCCGAGCGAAGTCCTTGGCAGTTTGTCCGGTATCTCAGAAGCTGTCTCTCTGGCAAATCATATTGCGGCTCATTTGTCCCTGAAGCCAGAAGAGAAACAGGAAGTCTTGAGTCAGGTTGAGCCTCGCGATCAGATTGAACATGTGTTGAAAATCATTGAGTCCGAGGTGGACTTGATGACGATGGAAAAACGTCTTCAGGGGCGTGTCAAAAAGCAGATGGAGAAAAGCCAGCGTGAGTATTATCTGAATGAGCAAATGAAAGCCATTCAGAAAGAACTGGGCGATCTGGATGAAAACGGTGATGAATTCGAGGAGCTGGCGAAACGCATCGATGATGCAGGGATGACCCAGGAAGCTCTGGAAAAGTCTCATTCAGAACTGAAAAAATTGAAGATGATGTCGCCCATGTCTGCTGAAGCCTCGGTCGTACGAGGCTATCTGGACTGGATCGTGAGCCTGCCCTGGAAAAAACGCAGCCGTGTCAGCTACAACCTGACAAAGGCGCAGGAAATTCTGGATGCAGATCATTATGGGCTGGATGAAGTCAAGGATCGCATTCTTGAGTACCTGGCTGTACAAAGCCGGGTCAAAAATGTGCGCGGAGCGGTATTGTGCCTGGTAGGGCCACCGGGAGTGGGCAAAACGTCCCTGGGTAAATCAATCGCCCGTGCAACAGGCCGTAAGTACACCCGTATGGCGCTGGGCGGTATGCGCGATGAGGCTGAAATTCGTGGCCATCGCCGCACGTACATCGGTTCCATGCCGGGTAAGCTGGTGCAAAAAATGTCGAAAGTAGGGGTGCGCAATCCGCTGTTCCTGCTGGATGAGATTGACAAAATGGGCATGGATAATCGTGGAGATCCAGCTTCTGCCTTGCTGGAAGTGCTTGATCCAGAGCAGAACAACACCTTCGCGGATCATTATCTGGAAGTTGACTACGACTTGTCGGATGTCATGTTTGTTTGTACTTCCAACAGTATGAACATCCCGGATGCGCTGTTGGATCGAATGGAAATTATTCGTTTGCCAGGCTATACCGAGGCTGAAAAAGTCAGCATCGCTGAGCGCTACCTGTTGCCTAAACAATTGAAGCTGAACGGCCTTAAAGAAGGCGAAGTCAGCATTTCTGATGACGTCATTCGAGCAGTCATTCGCCATTACACGCGTGAGGCGGGTGTTCGAGGTCTTGAACGTGAGTTGGCCAAGCTGTGTCGTCGTGTTGTAAAGGCAGCCGTACTGGGCAAGGAATCCAGAAAAACCTGGGATATCGCCGCTGCCGATCTGGAAGATTATCTGGGCGTTGAAAAATTCCGCTACGGTCTGGCTGGTCTGAAAAATGAAGTTGGTCAGGTAACCGGGTTGGCCTGGACATCCGTTGGTGGTGAATTGCTGGATCTGGAAGCAGCCTGCACACCCGGCAAGGGTCGGATTGTTAAAACCGGTTCCCTGGGTGATGTTATGCAGGAATCCATTCAGGCGGCTCTGACAGTGGTTCGAAGTCGTGCCAAGGCCATGGGTGTAGCAGACGACTTTTTTGAGAAACAAGATCTCCACGTACACGTTCCAGAGGGCGCAACCCCAAAAGACGGCCCGAGTGCGGGCATCGGTATGGCGACTGCTCTGGTGTCTATCGCGACCGGCATTCCGGTTCGAGCTGAGGTTGCCATGACCGGAGAGATCACCCTGCGTGGCAAAGTACTGGCAATTGGTGGTCTGAAGGAAAAAATGCTGGCGGCGCATCGTGGTGGCATCAATACTGTGATCATCCCCAAAGAAAATGAAAAGGATCTTCGGGATATTCCAGATAATATTAAAGACGATTTGACGATTCTGCCGGTTGAGTGGATTGATCAAGTGCTGGACGCTGCGCTGGAAACATTGCCTGAAGGCATCAAGCCAGCCAGTGTTGCGAAAGATACCGTGGTTCATCAGCGTAAAAATGAGCGTCCCAGTACGCACTGAGGTTGCTTGACGCTGTATGGCCCAGTTGGTATAAATCGACGCTCTTGATTTTCCTGTAGCGATCGCCCAGTCGCAGAACAAGAAACAATTATTGCGCACAGAGTGAGGGGATGAGTGTGAACAAGTCTGAGTTAATCGACGCGATGGCGGCTTCCGCTGATATTTCAAAAGCAGCAGCGGGACGTGCGTTGGATGCCATGTTGGAGAATATCGGCACGGCATTAAAAGAAGGGGATCAAGTTGCCCTGGTAGGTTTTGGTACTTTTTCTGTTAAAGAACGTGCAGAGCGTACTGGTCGCAACCCGCAAACGGGTGAGCCTATTCAGATCAAGGCTGCCACAGTGCCTGGGTTCAAGCCTGGCAAAGCATTGAAAGACGCTGTTAACTGAGCGTATGTATTTAGGTGTCGGTTATTGACTGGCTACCCGAAAAATAAAAAAGAGCGCATCGGTTGGTGCGCTTTTTTTATGGAAGTTGATTATGATAAGCAGCTAGTGTCATAACAATATCCATTGAATAGCACATTCTGGAGGAAGAATGCTTCAAGCAATGCGGGATAATGCCCAGGGTATTATCGCCAAAGTCATCGTATTTTTTATCATCATTGTGTTTGCGCTGTTTGGCGTTGAAAGCATCGTAAGTCTTGGAGGGGGAGATGAGCCTTCCGCCACCGTCGGTGGTCTGGAGATCAGCGAACTGGACATCACACGTGCCGTCGAACAGCAAAAAGCCAATCTGCGTCGCCAGTTTGGTGAGCAATTTGATGAGAACCTGTTTAGCGAGGACTTGTTGAGGTCGTCAGCAATTGAACAACTGGTTCAGCAAAACATCGCCATTGTCCAGGCAGACGAGCTGGGTCTGTACGCTTCGGGTAACCAGATTGATGAAATGATTTTGTCGATACCGGCGTTTCAGCTTGATGGTAAATTCAACAAGGAGCAGTTCCGCAGTATCTTGCGTCTGAATGGTTGGTCGCCGTTGAGCTTCCGCGATAGCCTGGCTCAGGACATCAAGGTGAATCAGGTTCAGTTGGCGTTGTCGTTGACTGAATATCCGTCAGATTATTCTGTGCAGATGAATGAGTTGATGGCTCAGGAAAAGCGTACTTTCAGCTTTGCCGAAGTTCGTTTTAACGATTTGCTGGCAGATGTTGAGGTGACGGATGAAGACATTGATACCTACTATCAGCAAAACGGCGATCGCTTCAAAAGCCCTGAAACCGTGTCTGTGAACTATGTGACTCTGTCTCGTAAGCATCTGATGAATCAACTGGAAGAGGTTGATGAGGCGGATCTTCGTGCGGCCTATGATGACTATGTGACGGCGTTGTCTGAAAAAGAAGAGCGTCAGGCAAGCCATATTCTGATTGAAATCAATGATGATCGTTCAGAAGCGGAAGCCAGTCAGATGATTAATGAGCTGGCTCAGAAACTGGCTGCTGGTGAATCCTTTGCTGAACTGGCCAAGCAGTCTGACGATATTGCAACCAGCACCGATGGTGGAGACCTGGGTTTTTCAGGTAAAGGTATCTACGACCCGGCATTTGAACAGGCCTTGTTTGCACTGGAACGCAATCAGGTTTCCGAACCGGTTAAAACCGAATTTGGTTATCACCTGATTAAACTGATGGATGTGCGTGGCGAACAGCCCGAGTCGTTTGAACAGCGCCAGGCGGCACTGACGCTGGATGTTAAAAACGGCATGGCGCAAGCCTTGCTCGCTGAGCAAATTCAGGAGCTTTCCAATATCGCCTTTACTGCTGCCAATGTTGAAGAGGTAGCAAGTACTTTTGGTCTGACGGTAGAAACCAGCGACCAGTTTACGCGCGGTTCTGGCAGTGGGGTTGCAACCCACGCTGCCGTTCGTAACGCGGCTTTTGCAGATAACGTGTTGCTGGATGGTGAGTTGAGTGAAGTCATTGAAGCAAATGGCGAGGCGTATGTATTAGCCATTGCTGAACATAAAACTCCCGAGCTATTACCACTTGAAACTGTACAGAACGGCATCAAAATGACTCTTCAGCAAGAAAAGGCAGCAGAGCAGGCGCGTCTGAATGCCAAGGCTATAGCGGATGGTGAGTCGTCTGATGAAACTCTGGAGTGGAAAGAAGTCCAGGCTGTGTTTGCTGAGACGGCAGAAACTCCTCGTTCCGTTCAAATGAAAGCGTTTGCTATGGCGGAAGGCACGTCCGATATCGTGGATGTGTCTGGTGGTGTTGCTATTGTGAAGCTTCAATCGGTTGCAACCCCAGAGCTGGACGCTGTTAGCGTGAATGAGGAAGCCCGAGGTGTGTTGGCGGCATCAAAAGGAAGAGAGCAATTGACGAGCTATGCCAAATGGGCTCAGGAAGTTACCGAGGTAGTGCGTCCGGAGTCTGCTTCAGACTCTTGATCATCTGCTGTTCGTAGCCATAAAAAATGCCGGTCAATGTTTCATTGACCGGCATTTTTGTATCTGCTGAGGCGGCTTACATATTAGGGTAGTTAGGGCCACCGCTGCCTTCTGGAGTTACCCAGGTGATATTTTGCAATGGGTCCTTAATGTCACAGGTCTTGCAGTGAACACAGTTCTGAGAATTGATCTGGAAGCGTTTGCCTTGCTCATCCTCTACGATCTCATAAACCCCGGCTGGGCAGTAGCGCTGGGCTGGCTCATCCCATTTGGGTAAATTGACTTCCAGAGGAATGGCTTCATCTTTCAGTTTCAGGTGGCATGGCTGGTCTTCGGCGTGGTTTACGTTGCCAATGAAGACGGAATCCAACTTATTGAAACTTAACTTTCCATCGGGTTTTGGATAGTCAATTTTCTTGCATTCTGAAGCCGGTTTCAGCATTTCATGATCGGGGTGCGTGTCATGTAACGTCACGGGCAATGCAAACAGGTTTTGATCAACAAAGTTGAATGCAGCGCCACCAAAAATGCCGAACTTATGCATGGCTGGCCCGAAATTACGGCTGCGATGCAGCTCCTGAAAGGCCCAACTGGCTTCAAACGCGGTGGTGAACTCGGTGATTTCATCATGAGATCGGTCGGAAGCAAGCGCTTTTACCACTTCTTCTGCTGCAACCATGCCGCTCTTCATGGCGGTGTGAACACCTTTGATCTTGGCGAAGTTCAATGTGCCAGCATCGCAACCAACAACCAGGCCACCGGCAAAGGTCATCTTCGGCAGGCAATTCAGACCGCCTTTGGTGATTGCACGGGCACCGTAGGAAACACGGGTGCCATTTTCCAGATACTGACGAATCAGCGGGTGGTGCTTCATGCGCTGGAATTCATCGAATGGGCTGAGATGCGGGTTGGAATAGGACAAGTCCGTAATCAGGCCAACCACCACCTGGTTGTTTTCCGTGTGATACAGGAAGAAACCGCCAGATGAACCGCTTTCATTCAATGGCCAGCCGGTACCGTGCAGAACCAGTCCGGCTTCATGCTGGGATTCCGGGATGTCCCACAGCTCCTTGATACCGATACCGTAATGCTGGGGGTCTTTGCCCTTGTCCAGATCAAACTCAGAGATCAGTTGTTTGCCTAAGTGGCCTCGGCAACCTTCTGAAAATACGGTGTATTTGGCGCGCAGCTCCATGCCTGGCATATAGGTATCTTTTTGTTCACCGGTCGCGCTAACACCCATGTCGCCAGTAATGACGCCACGAACGGCACCTTCTTCTATCAGCAGTTCAGCGGCGGTGAAGCCCGGATAAATTTCAACCCCGAGTTCCTCTGCTCGCTCACCCAACCAGCGGCACAAATTACCAACGCTGACAATGTAATTGCCATCGTTGTGCATCGGCTTCGGTACAGCCCAATTGGGTGACTGAATGGATTTTGAGTCATTGGTCATGAAGTAAACTTCATCTCGTTTGACCGGGCAGTTCAGAGGGGCACCGGCTTCCTTCCAATTTGGGAAAAGTTCGGACAGGGCGCGGTCTTCAATCACCGCACCGGATAAAATATGAGCGCCGATTTCTGAGCCTTTTTCGACCAGGCAAACAGAAATGTCCTGACCTTGTTCTTCCGCCAGTTGTTTGATTCGACAAGCGGTTGACAGACCGGCAGGGCCGCCGCCTACAACCAGAACATCGTATTCCATCACATCACGTTGCATGAAAAGTTCCTCTGTATCGTTATTGTTGCTGTGCTAGAGAGCTGCGACCGGGTAGGGATGCGCGCACAGGAGTTGCCTCGTTTCGAGCCGGGCAATAGTAAATAGTCGGCCATTATACGAGAGGCTGATTGACTCGCAACTTTACCCTTAATTGGGGTTATCCCTTACGTTAAGCTTGCTGGAATGCTGCCATTTTGGCAACAAAGGAAAGCGACTATTGACCTTAAAGGAAAAAGTCAGAATAATTCTTCGGGTCAGGCAGGCCGAAGAATGAGCGTTCAGACGGCCTTTTTTATTCATTATTGATAACAGATATAAGAGGAATCCATGAAGGTTCTCGTCGCTGTCAAACGCGTTATTGATTACAACGTTAAAGCTCGCGTTAAAGCCGATCAGTCCGATGTCGATTTGGCCAATGTCAAAATGGCTATGAATCCATTCTGTGAAATCGCGGTTGAAGAAGCCGTGCGATTGAAAGAAAAGGGCGTGGCTACCGAAATTGTTGTGGTTTCTATTGGGCCTAAGGTGGCTCAGGAACAGGTTCGTACGGCCCTGGCTCTGGGAGCTGATCGAGGCATTCTGGTTGAAACCGATGCGCGTCTGGAGTCCCTGAGCGTTGCGAAAGTACTGAAAGCGGTTGTCGATAAGGAACAGCCTCAACTGATTCTGATGGGCAAGCAGACCATCGACAGTGACAACAATCAGACTGGCCAAATGCTGGGTGCCTTGACCGGTATGCCGCAAGGAACGTTTGCTTCCGAAGTGGCTGTCGATGGAGAAAAAGCTGTCATCACTCGTGAAGTCGATGGTGGACTGCGCAAGATCTCCATGAGTTTGCCCGCCATTGTCACTACCGATTTGCGCTTGAATGAGCCGCGTTACGCTTCTTTGCCAAACATCATGAAAGCCAAGCGCAAGCCACTGGAAATGACTACGCCTGCTGATCTGGGTGTTGAAGTGACCAATACGCAAACGCTGGTACGTGTTACGCCTCCGGCAGAGCGTCAGGCAGGTGTTAAGGTGAGCAGCGTTACCGAGCTGGTCGAAAAATTGAAAACCGAAGCAAAAGTACTGTAAACGAGGTAATTCACTATGACTATTCTGGTAATTGCAGAACACGATAACAGTGCTTTGAAATCCGCCACGTTGAACACTCTGGCGGCCGCGGCTCAAATTGGCGGCGATGTTCACGTACTGGTGGCTGGTCAGGGGTGTTCTCCTGTCGCAGAAACTGCAGCGGCTGTGGCCGGTGTGAGCAAGGTTCTGGTTGCTGAAAGCGATGCGCTGGAACATCAGCTTGGTGAGGCCATGGGTGATCTGGTGGGGCGTATTGGCTCTGATTATTCCCATATTCTGGCTCCGGCAACCACGACCTGTAAGGATTTCCTGCCTCGTGCAGCGGCATTGCTCGATGTGAATATGCTGTCTGATGTGATCGCCGTTGAAAGTTCTGATACTTTCTCGCGCCCAATTTACGCTGGTAATGCGATTGCTACGTATCAAACAGCGGATGCCATCAAGATTCTGACGGTACGTACAACTGCATTTGATGCGGTTCCAGCAGACGGTGGTTCCGCAGAAATTGTAACAGTGGCTCTGGATGACAGCGCGAGCGTGTCAGAATTTGTGAGCGAAGAACTGGCGAAATCTGATCGTCCTGAGCTGACAGCCGCCCCGGTTGTTATCTCCGGTGGTCGTGGTCTTCAGAATGGCGATAATTTCTCCATGCTGTATCAGTTGGCTGACAAACTGGGTGCAGCGGTTGGTGCATCGCGTGCTGCTGTTGATGCGGGTTTTGTTCCAAATGATCTGCAGGTTGGTCAAACCGGCAAGATAGTGGCTCCTGACTTGTATGTGGCTGTGGGCATTTCAGGTGCGATCCAGCACCTGGCAGGCATGAAAGACTCGAAGGTGATTGTTGCAATCAACAAAGATGAAGAAGCACCCATCTTTCAGGTTGCGGACTATGGCCTGGTCGCAGACCTGTTCGAAGCCGTTCCCGAAATGGAAAAACTTGTTTAACATCAAAATGTTAAGCCAAGCCCGGTTAATACCGGGCTTTTTTATGTCACCAATTTGTCATTAAATAGACATAGGCTCCATGACCTTGAGAATATGTAATGACAAAGGATAGCGCAGTGAATATTACCGTAGTGGGAACCGGCTACGTTGGCCTGGTAACAGGCACGTGTTTTGCCGAGATGGGCAACACCGTCACGTGTGTTGATGTCGATGGGGAAAACATTGCCCCACTGCAGGATAATATTGTCCCGTTTTACGAGCCAGGGCTTGAGAACGTGGTCAAAGAGAACTGCCAGGCTGGACGCCTGACATTTTCTGAAGAAATCCCACGGGCTTTGGCCAGTTGTGATGTGTGTTTTATCGCTACCGGCCTGCCACAGGAAATCGGTGGTGGTGAAGAGCTGCCTGCCATAATGAGTGTGGCGGATACGATTGCTCAGCACATCTGTGGTTATACCGTTATCGTTATAAAGTCAACCGTTCCTGTCGGAACCGCTGATAAAGTCACCGCACGGATTCAACAGATTCTGGATGAGAAGGGCAGTGACACTGAATTTGATGTGGTTTCCAATCCTGAATTTATGAAAGAAGGCAGTGCTGTAGATGATTTCATGAGCCCAGACCGCATCGTGGTCGGAGTGAATTGTGATCGGGCTAAAGCGATTATGGGAGATATTTACCAGTCCTTTTCGCGTAATCGTGACAAACTCCTGTTTATGGGCGTTCGCGATGCTGAAATGACCAAATACGCTGCAACCGCTATGTTGGCCACCAAAATCTCCTTTATGAACGAAATCTCCAATCTGGCAGAACACTTGAATGTGGACATTGAAAATGTGCGCAAAGGCATAGGTTCAGATAACCGTATTGGTTACTCGTTTATCTATCCAGGATGTGGCTATGGCGGCTCATGTTTTCCTAAAGATGTACGAGCACTCATTGCAGCCTCTGAAGAATTCGATTTTGAACCAAAACTGCTCCGTGCCGTCGAAGGCCGCAACGAAGATCAAAAGCAGCGCCCGTTTGAAAAACTGCAAGCGCGATTTGGCGAGGATATGAGCGGGCGTGTAGTGGGTGTTTGGGGATTATCATTCAAACCAAATACACAAGATTTGGAAGAATCCAGCTCGGTTGCGCTGATTGAACGTCTGATTGAGGCCGGTGCGCAGGTCAGAGCGTATGATCCGGTTGCGATGGACGCCGCAAAGCGCTATTTTCCAGCTCGATATTTTGATGAGAATCACCTGCAACTGACACAGCATCAATACGATGCACTGCTGGACGCAGATGCCATGGTACTGGTGACGGAATGGAAACCGTTTCGTCAGCCCGACTTTATTGCCATCAAGAAGTTACTGAAGCACCCTATTATTATTGATGGTCGCAACCAGTATGATCCTAAAGCCCTGAAAGATCAGGGTTTTGACTACTCGGGTATTGGCCGTACATTCGGATAATTATGACAGCCACTCCTCAGATCGATACGCTGCCCCCTGACGATTCTGCAGCTCTGTCCTCCAATTACGCAACACGATTGCCTTTTGGGTTTGCCAAGCGCTTTGGTGTGCTGGTGGAGGGCACTCACGACCAGTTGAAAGTATTGCACCGGGACGGTGTTTCTGCTGCCGCGATTATGGAAGTGCAGCGCTTTTTGAGTGCGCCTTTTCGCCTGGAAGCCATTGCATCGGATGAGTTCGATCGTCGGTTGGGGTTGGCTTATCAAAGCGATTCTTCGGAAGCCATGGAAATGGTTGAAGGGCTTGGGGATGAAATGGATCTGGCCAGTCTGGCTGACTCAGTCCCCGAGACGGAAGATTTGCTGGAGCAAGAAGGTGATGCTCCAATTATTCGACTGATCAACGCCCTTTTGACCGAAGCGGTAAAAGATAACGCTTCGGATATTCATATTGAGACCTATGAAAAGCGACTGGTCGTTCGCTTTCGGGTCGACGGTGTTTTGCGGGAAGTGGTGCAACCCAAGCGAGCACTGGCCCCCTTGCTGGTTTCCCGTATCAAGGTCATGGCCAAGCTTGATATTGCTGAAAAGCGAGTGCCTCAGGATGGCCGGATTGCCTTGCGTATTGGTGGCCGGGAAGTGGATGTACGGGTATCGACCATGCCATCCAGCCATGGTGAACGCGTAGTGATGCGTTTGCTCGACAAACAGGCTGGGCGTTTGAGTCTGGCACAGTTGGGTATGTCCGACCGCGATTTGCGCACCATGCGCAATATCATCAGTAAGCCTCACGGTATTATTCTGGTTACCGGGCCAACCGGTTCCGGTAAAACCACCACACTCTACGGTGCTCTGAGTGATCTGAACGACGCCAGTCGTAATATTCTGACGGTGGAAGATCCGATTGAATACAGCTTGCCGGGCATTGGTCAGACACAGGTGAATACCAAGGTCGAAATGACCTTTGCCAAAGGGCTTCGAGCGATTTTACGTCAAGACCCGGACGTCGTCATGATTGGTGAAATCCGTGATATTGAAACCGTGGAAATTGCCATTCAGGCCAGTTTGACCGGTCACCTGGTGCTTTCGACGTTGCACACCAATACCGCTGTCGGTGCCGTGACGCGCTTGCAGGACATGGGTCTCGAGCCATTTTTGCTTTCATCCAGTCTGATCGGGGTCGTTGCTCAGCGTTTGGTGCGCGTGCTGTGTGAAGATTGTAAGGAAGCCGTCACTGCCGACGAATCTGAGTGTGAAGTGCTGGGTGTGGATGCAAGCAATCCGCCTGAAATTTACCACGCTCGCGGCTGTGAAAAGTGCAACCAGTTGGGGTATCGGGGTAGACAGGGTATTTATGAAATCATTGAAGTTGATGACGGTCTGAAAACCTTGATCCATGATGGGGCGGGTGAGCAGGAAATGACGACTCATGTGCGCAAATTGGGGCCGGGTATCAACGACGATGGTATCCGTAAAGTACTGGCTGGCTTGACCACGATTGAAGAATTATTAAGGGTTTCCAAGGGATAACGTATGGGAGCCTTTGTTTATCAGGCTGTTGACGCCAAAGGGAAGCAGCAAAAAGGCGTGATGGAAGGCGATAGTGCCCGTCAGATACGTCATCGATTGCGTGAAAAAGGCTGGATGCCTCTCTCAGTCGAGGCTACGTCCACAAAGCAAAAATCGGGCAGTGTCGCTCGGGGTGGACCTCGCCTGTCGGTGATGGATTTGTCGTTGATGACGCGTCAGTTAGCAACGCTGATTGCCGCCGGTTTGCCAATCGATGAATGTCTACGCGCTTTGGCGGAGCAAACAGACAAGCAAAAAACCAAAGCGATGGTGTTGGCCATTCGTTCCAAAGTATTGGAAGGTTACACGCTGGCGAAAGCATTGGGCGAATACCCACGGGCTTTTCCGCATTTATACCGTTCAACCGTCAGTGCTGGTGAACATGCGGGTCATTTGGATGCGGTGCTGAATCGTCTGGCGGACTATACAGAATCACAGCAGCAAGCTCGGCAGAAAATCCAGTTGGCGGCCATGTATCCAGCCATTCTCAGTCTGGTGGCCATAGGGATTGTGGTGGGCTTGTTGACATTTGTCGTGCCAGATATTGTTGAGGTTTTTGTTAAAAACGGTCAGGAACTGCCGGGTCTGACGCAGTTTATGCTGGATTTGAGCCACGCCATTACGAACTACGGAGTGCATGCTCTGGTTGGTTTCGGGGTCTCGTTTTTTCTGTTTGTACTGGGAATGCGCCGAGAAGGTTTTCGGGCAGGTGTTCACCGGTTCTTACTGAGTTTCCCGGTTTTGGGCGGTTTTATCAAAGACAGCAATACCGCGCGTTTTGGCAGTACTCTGGCAATTTTGACCAGCTCTGGCGTGCCTTTGGTGGAAGCCATGAGAATTGCCAGTCAGGTTGTTGAAAACATTCCTATCCGCAAGTCGCTTTCTGATGCAACGGTTGTTGTCAGCGAAGGTGGCAGCTTGTATCAGGCGCTGACCGAAACGGGTTATTTCCCACCGATTATGCTGCATATGATTGCCAGTGGTGAAAACAGCGGAGAGCTGGACTCCATGCTGGCGCGTACAGCACATCAGCAAGAAACCACCCTGGCGAATACCGTAACCGCGTTGGTCAGTATCTTTGAACCACTGATGCTGGTTGGTATGGGAGCCATTGTGGCTCTGATTGTTGCAGCGATCATGCTTCCCATTCTTGAATTACAAAATATGGTCCAATAGGAGACATTTGATATGCAATCCCGTCGTCGTGTACAGGGTTTTACGCTGCTTGAAGTGATGGTCGTTTTGGCCATCATTGGCGGCATTATGGCGCTGGTTGCGACCAATATCCTTGGTAGTGCCGTTGATGCGCAGATTAAAACCACCAAGAGTCAGATGAAACTGATCGAAAGTTCTCTTGATATGTATAAGTTGGACAACTTTACCTATCCAGCATCTGAGCAAGGTCTGGAAGCCTTGATTAACAAGCCATCCAGCTCGCCTGAGCCAAAAAATTATCGGTCTGGCGGTTATTTGAAAGGCAACTCTTTGCCAACCGATGCTTGGGGCAATCCGTTTCTGTATTTTATGGAAAAAGGTAAGTACGAAATTGTTTCCCTCGGTGCTGACGGTGTTGAAGGTGGCGAGGCTGAATTTGCTGATATTTCCTCGGCTGACTGATTAAATTCTTTATGACCCATTCTCAGATGCGCCGCCAATATACATCCATGCACGGTTTTACCTTGCTGGAAGTCATGGTGGTGTTATTTGTGATTGGCTTGCTCGTTGGCATGTCAAATCTGAATTTTACTGAAAACCGGGTTCAGGATGATACCCGGCGCTTTGCCCAGAAATTACAAGTTTTAATGAACCTGTATCGGGAGGAAGCGGTTTATCGCAATGAAGACCTGGGTTTGGCTATTGATGTCAACGAGATGCTGCTGCTGAGTTACCAGTCGCCCGAGCAGTTGCAGCAAAAAAATGCGGCCGAAGAAAAAGTGAAGTTTGAAGCGGGTTTTGAATCGGAAGAAGAGAAACAGAACCCATGGCAACCGTATAACAATAGCCTTTTCAGTTCGCCGGATGTCATTGAGGGCATCACCTTTGTTTTACTGATCGAAGGGGACGAAATTGATTTCGATGACTTCCTGGGTGATGACGACGAAGGCCCCAAACCTGCCTTGATGTTTTTTTCATCAGAAGATTACTCACCATTTGAACTGGTCATCCAGCATGATGCTGATCAGCGCTTTGAAGTGCGGCTGCACGGTGACGGTTTTAACCCTGTTTGGCATGAGCTGATTCAATATGAGGACTAGACCGTACTCATCGGGCTTTACGCTGCTGGAAGTCATGATTGCACTGACTATTTTTGCGGCGCTGGCGGTGACTATCAGTTCAACGGCCAGTCAGGCTGTTAATAACACCCTGCACCTTGAAGAAAAAGTGTTGGCTACCTGGGTAGCGGAAAATGCACTGACTCAAATGCGTATTCAAACACGAGCTTCGCAGGCGTTGCCGCCTCAAACACAATCCAAAGATACTCTGGAAATGGCCGGGCGAGAGTGGGTGGTGAAAACCCATGTCGAAAAGACAGACTTTCCGGGTGTGGTGCGCATCACGATTTCTGTCGCGTTGGAGCGTGATAAGGAATACAACCTCGCCAGTGTGGCCACGATTCTGGGAGCGCGATAATGCCGCATATTCATCGTGGCTTTACACTATTAGAAGTGCTGATCGCTGTCAGCATCACAGCCATGATTGGTGTTGGTGCTGTGCAAGTCATCACCAGTATTACCCAAACCCGCGATGGCATTTCCAAACGTTCGCAACAGTTATCTAACTTACAGCGCTTTAATGCGGTGGTTGCGCGTGATATTGCACAATTTATCAATCGTCCGATACGAGACCAATACGGTGAATTGCAGGATGCGATGTTATTGGAGTCAGGTGATTATCTGTTGGAATTGACTCGGACAGGTTGGCGTAATCGCCCGGCGACGGAAGATCCACGGGCCGAACTGCAGCGGGTGGCTTATCGCATTGAATCCATGGATGACGAGGCATGTGACAGCGCCCGCAAGCGCTTGACGGTGCCAGGTCAGTCAGAGCCGGACGGTGACTGTCTGGTGCGTTACGTCTGGAATGTACTGGATCGGGGGGATCAGTCTGACCCTCAGGCGATGGTGGTACTGGATCAGTTGGAGTATCTGGAAATCAGTGTGCTGGTTGATGAGCGCAACACTCAGGCATCCTCAGGTAGCCCGGTCAAAAGCCAGGATTGGTACAGCAGTTGGCCAGCGTTGCAGAATTCTGGCACCCGATTGGTGCTGGTCGCCATGCGCTGGAAACTGGAACTGCCCGTTTGGGGAGAATTGGAACGCGTTTGGGAAATTGCTCACGATGGTGAGGTGCCATGAAGCCAACACAACAGTCAGGAATGGCTCTATTGATGGTGCTGATGATCTTTGCCATGGTCAGCATCGTGGCGACAGGGATTATTCAGTCTCAATCTGCCGATATTCAGAGAATCACCAATCGACTGGGAACACAGCAGGCACGAGCGTTTGCCGATGGGGCCGAGAGTGTGGTGCGAACCGGTTTGTATCTGGACTGGGATAACGACCCTGATATTGATCATTACCTGGAAGAGTGGACAGTAGAGCGCACGTTTCCGATGGAGCCGGGTACCGTATTTGTCCGCATTTCCGACCTGCAAGGTCGCTTCAATCTGAACTGGCTGCATCCCAAGGCCGCCAATCGCACTGTCTGGTGGCAGCGGCTGAGAAATTTGCTCAAGCGCTTGGAGGTCGACCCCATTGTGGCCAACTACGTATCCGACTGGATGGATGAAACCAGCCAGGCAGATGATACTTACCTGTCCCAGGATCCGCCTTATCGAGCCGCTTACCGGATTTGCAAACACACCAGTGAATTGATGCTGATTGAAGGTGTGACAACGGAGATTTATCAGCAACTGTTGCCTTACGTCACCTGTTTGCCAATGGATACCCAGCTGAATATCAATACAGCATCGGCATCTGTGCTGTCCGCTTTGGACAGTCGGATGACGGTTGCTGAAGCAGAGCAGGTGATCTCCGCCCGTGATAAAAATGGCATCGCAGCCGTAGCGGATTTTTTGGCGCTGGATGCGGTGTCGACATACGCCAAGCCACCGAGCAGTAACAACACAGCGGCGAATAATGGCAATCAGCAGTCAACGAAGAAGCCTTGGGATGCCAATGATTTTTCGGTGCGCTCAGAATATTTTGAAGGTTTTACCCGAGTCGAAATGGGTGATTCAGGCGACTGGGTTGCAACCAATGAATTTTTATTGAAGCGAGACGTGGCAACCGGGTACATCGATACCTGGTATCGTGACTTTTCACGCCGGGAAGCACGACCTTTGCCACAAAACTGACACGATAAAGCCGTGCATGAAACGCATGTGCGATGAGTTATTAAAGAGAAACAAGTCATATGCTGACGATACGAGTGAGCTGGAGTGCCCAGCGTGGTGAGTGGCTGGTCAGTCCTCTGGATGGGACGTCGTTGTCGTCATCAGAGGGGCTGACACTGCCTCAATGGGCGGCTGGCCAGCCGGACTTGACACCGGTCAAGCTAGTTTTGAACGCCATGAATTACAGCTGTCACTGGGTGAATTTACCGGGTGTTTCAGGTCGAAATTTGCAAAGGGCTTTGCCGTTCGCGTTAGAAGAAAGCCTGGTTGACGATCTGGATCATTACCAGATTGTGGCGGCAGGAAAGACCAAAAATCTGGTTCGGGCTTATGTGGCGAACGCCGAATTGATCGAGCGTTTGCTTGAAAGCTGCAAGGCGCATCACTTGTTGGTTCGGCAGTTGATTCCAGAAACCGCCTTATTGCCCAAGACGCACTGCATGGTGCGTGATGGCCATGACTGGCTGCTTTCTTTACCCGGCAGGCTGGAAGGGCGGGTGATGGATGTGGCTCTGACGCCAGTGCTGGAATCGGTACTGGATGAGCAACAAACCGAGTCCGCCCTGGATATTCGTGCATCAGCCATGGATCAGGCGCGTTTGTTGGAAACCTCGCTGGAAACCGGATTTCCAGGGGCATTTACTGACATTCAAACCACACTGGATAGTGCAGATTCAGTTTTACAGCAAGGGCTGGAACAATCTGGCTTACCCAACTTTCTGACCGGTCAATTTCAGCCTCGCAATGACGCGTCTGATGGAAAATCCAATGTCTGGTGGCGACCACTGGCAGCGCTGGCGGCGGTTTGGCTGGTGCTGACGGCCGGTTATCTGATGGTTCAAAATCATCAGTTGAAGGCCCAGACTCTTGAAGTGCAAAAGCAAAGTGTGGCGCTTTATAAGCAACTGTTTCCCGGTGAGCGTATTCGCATGCTGGAGCGACAGTTTCGGGAGAAATTGAAAGAGGGCGGCTCAACTGCTTCTGTCGGTTTTGTTTCATTGATTAACGGCACCGCACAGGCGTATTCATCTTCCGGTTTGAAGTCGTTGAAAATCACCTCGGTGCGTTACAACGACCGCTTGCAGGAATTGATGGTTGAGGTGGCTGCGTCAAAGTTGTCGGATGTTCAGGCATTGCGACAGTCACTGGAAAAGCAAGGTTTGAAGGCCGAAGTGGCATCCGCCAGTAACGACAAAAACGGCGTGAAAGGGCGTTTGAAAATAGGAGCTTCAGCATGAGCCGGATTGAAGAGTTACGCCAGCAAATCAGTGAACATCCGCAGTGGGTGTCCGCTCAGGGGTGGTATCTGGCTTTGCCCGAACGCGACCGTTTGGTGGTTAAGAGTGTTGCGTCCCTGTTGGTTGCAGCGCTGATTTTTGTACTGGTGTTTGCGCCTCTGATGCGTACCAATCAAACCCTTCAGGCCGGGCTGGAAAAGCGTCTGGCCGTGTATGAACTGATTGCCGACAATGCGGGGCGCTTTGGCGGTGTTTCTTCTGTCAGTGCATCGAGCACTTCGGGGCCATTATTGTCGCGAGTTACTCAATCGGCTCGGCGTTCTGGTATCAAACTGGATCGTTATGAGCAGGATGGCAAAGGTGTTCGAATCTGGCTGGACAAGGTGAAATTCGATCAATTTATTGGCTGGGTAGAATCTCTGGGCAACCAGCATCATATTTACGTCAGTCAGATATCGCTGGATCGGGATGATGCCGCTGGCTGGGCGGATGTGCGAGCAACGCTGGTTTCTGGCTGAGTCTCGACCACCGGAGTTGGTCGTTGACCAGCTCCGTTTATTACGCTGTTTTTCCGATCAAGCCTATTAATAATCCCTATCGTCTTTTGGTTGTTGTTTGCGCCGTCTGAGCCTAAGCTCGTCCCATCTCTTATATCAAATACAGGCAAGGCTGCCGGAGGAAAATGTATGTCTTACGATTTTGATTTGCTGGTGATTGGTGCTGGGTCTGGTGGTGTTCGTGCCTCTCGTATGGCAGCGGGTCGTGGTGCAAAAGTGGCGGTTGTCGAGAATCGCTACCTGGGTGGCACCTGTGTCAATGTTGGTTGTGTTCCGAAAAAGCTGTTTGTGTACGCGTCTGAATACGCTGAAAAAATTGAAGAAGCACGCGGCTTTGGTTTGACGGGTGAGATCACGGGCTTTGATTGGCCAACCCTGCGTGACAACAAAACCCAGGAAATCGAACGCCTGAACGGTATTTATGGAAATTTGCTTCAGAATGCAGGCGTGACGTTGATCAACGGCACTGCCAGCATTACGGATTCACACACTGTCGTTGTGGGCGATCAGTCTTATACAGCTGAAAAAATCCTGATTGCTACCGGTGGCTGGCCATTCAAGCCGGACGTTCCGGGCGCAGATTTGGCGATTACTTCCAATGAAGCCTTCTATCTGGACACTTTTCCCAAGCGCGTCGTCGTCGTTGGTGGTGGTTATATTGCGGTTGAGTTTGCGGGCATCTTTAACGGCCTCGGCTCTAACGTTGATCTGCTGTATCGCGGTGAGCAGGTGTTGCGTGGCTTTGATAATGGCGTTCGTGACTTTGCGGCTGAACAAATTGCAGCCAAGGGCATTCATGTTCGTACGAATACCGACATCACATCCATCGAGAAAAACTCAGCGGGTGAGCTGGTTTGTGCGTTGAATAACGGTGAGTCCATCGTTGTTGATTGTGTCATGTACGCCACGGGTCGTCGCCCAATGACTGATGGCCTGAATCTGGAAGCGCTGGGTGTTGAAACCCGCTCGAACGGCACCATCGTTGCCAATGAACAGTTCCAGACGTCGGTTGAAAGTATCTACGCTCTGGGTGATGTGATCGGTACTCCGGCATTGACGCCTGTTGCTCTGGCTCAAGGCATGAAATTGGTGGCTCAGTGGTTTGATGGCGACACCACGCCAATGGACTACAGCAACATTGCGACGGCTGTTTTCTGTCAGCCGAACATTGCAACCGTCGGCTTAAGTGAAGAACAGGCCAGCGAACAATTTGGTGATGATCTGGCGGTGTATGAATCCAGCTTCCGTCCAATGAAGCACACCATCAGTGGTTTGCCAGAGCGTGCTTATATGAAACTGCTGGTTCAAATCAGCACTGATAAAGTACTTGGTATTCATATGGTGGGTGCTGATTCTGGTGAAATCATGCAGGGTCTGGCGGTCGCCGTGAAGGCGGGAGCAACCAAGGCTGTATTTGATCAGACGATTGGTATTCATCCAACGGCAGCAGAAGAATTTGTGACCATGCGTTCACGCACTCGCTAATTCATCTGACTGGTAAGTGATTGATTGAAAGGGGTTTCGACCCCTTTTTTGTTTTTTGTACGACGGGTGCTGGTTATTCGCTAGTGTCAGCTTTTATCCGTATCTGCTTGCAGTGCTGCTAGTTGAACCTCCAGCTTTGCATGATTGACGGTGAGTTGTTGCGACTCTCGGCGCTCCTGTATCAGTTGTTCATTCAGTTGTTTGGCCTGTTCTGATTGCAGATCGTGAGCTGTTTTGATCGATGCCAATTCCGTTGCGATCGTTCCCAGTTGCTCTTGCAGGCTATTGTTTTGATCCGTCAGGGTTTTCCGGCTTGCGTCGCTGGCATTGAGTTGCTCTGTTAATGTCTGGTTCTGGGCTTTGAATCTTTCGGCGTTGGCAGCTTGTTCCAGTTGTTGCTGGTGCAAGGCATCTTGCCTTACGCGGTAATTGGATAGCTCTTGCTGCAAGTGAGTGTTCAGGTTGCTGGCTTGCTCCAGTGAAATCTGCTTGTTGTGCAAGCTGTCTTCCAGTTGTCGGCGGGTGTGCAAAAACTCTTCTTTTTCTTTCTGGCGTTCTTCTGCGGTGTATTCCTGATAGTGCTCGAATTGCTCCCTGAGTGCGGTGAGTTCCTGTTGTTGCTGGTTGTGCAGCTTTTGCAGAGTGCTGTTTTCCTGCTGTACAGCATCGCGCTGTGCTTCTGTTGTAGCCAGTTGTACCCGGTGGGTTTGAAGGCTCTCGTTCAAGTGTTTCTCTTGATTTTGGGACAGTTCAAGTTGTTGGGTGAGCTCCTCAATTGTGCTCTGTTGTTCTGTTGTTTGCTCTTTGAGTTGGTTGATGGTTTCCAGCCAGTGGGTCTTTTCCTGATTCAGCTTTTCTTCGTTGCTGTCCATTCGTTGCTGTGCGACGGCCTGAAGCTGTTTGTGCAAGGCAATCACGGCACGTCCAATTTCTTCGGGCAGCTCGCCCAAATCCACCGGTTCATGTTGTTGCTGTCGCCACTGTCGAAGTAAAGGAGTGATGGTGCTCTTGCTGCCTCTCCCCAAATATTCCCGCACACGATCCACCGTAGGCGATTGCCCTTGTTCCCTCAGGGTAGTGGCTGCTTGGCTGACATCGTCCAGTGTAACGCCGATTCTTGCCATATTTTCCATCCTTTTGTAATGTACTGAGTAGTACGTAATAGTATCTTATTTTATTGTTTTTGTTTTCATTTATTTTAAGCCATTAGCTCACGATAATATTATTTATCGTGAGTTATAAGATTAAACCAGGGTTTTTGTAATGTATTCGGGCGGCCAGTACACAACAGAGTAGATGAAGAGAAGAAATGGACCAGAACAGGGAGAGAGGAGTAGAGCAGGAAATGCAAAAGAAAAAAGACAGAAAATAGAAGATAGAAAATGACACCAGAGCAATCCGGTGTCACAAGAAAGCCTGCACAACTGTCAGGAAGGTATCGAGTCCTTACGATGCGCCCAGTGATAGAGTACCGGCAGAACCAGCAGCGTCAACAGGGTTGACGACACAATACCTCCAATAACCACCGTTGCTAGCGGGCGTTGAACTTCCGCCCCAGTGCCGGTATTCAGAGCCATGGGCACAAAACCCAGACTGGCCACCAGTGCTGTCATCAATACCGGGCGCAACCGGGTTAGTGAGCCGTCGATGATGGCCGCCAGCAAGTCCTGTGTTTCATACCAGCGCTGACGAATGAAGGACACCAACACCAGACCGTTAAGTACCGCCACACCAGAAAGAGCGATAAATCCTACCCCAGCCGAAATCGACAAAGGCAAGTCACGTAACCAGAGTGCAATCACACCGCCTGTCAGTGCCAGCGGCACGCCGGTAAATATGATCAGAGAGTCCTTGATGGAGCCAAAAGCCATCAGCAGCAACCCGATAATCAGCAGTAGCGTTACAGGTACTACAATGGCAAGCCGCTGACTGGCTGACTCCAGTTGTTCAAAAGTCCCACCGTAGTTGATCCAATACCCAGTCGGGATGTTAACTTCGGACTGAATGCGTTGCCGCACATCCGTGACAAAGCCACCGAGATCGCGGTTACGAACATTGGCCGTGACAACAATGCGGCGCTTACCATTCTCTCGACTGATCTGGGCAGGGGAAGGCTTTAACTCCAGAGTAGCCAGCTCTTGCAGAGGTACGTATTCGCCATCCGGTGTCGGCACCGGCAAGGCTTTTAATCGATCCGGGTCATTTCGCAGCGATTCCGGCAGGCGTACCACCAGCTTGAAGCGCCGATCACCTTCGTAAATCAACCCCGCCTGGTGGCCACCAATAGCGCTGGCCACCAGGCTTTGCACATCTCTGACATTCAATCCGTAACGAGACAATGCGGTACGATTAGGCGTAATGATTAACATCGGCAAACCACTGACTTGCTCAACTCGAGTATCAGCAGCCCCAGGGATGGCCTCGATCACCTCCAGGACTTCCTCTGCTGTTGCCTGCAGTTGTTTTAAATCATCGCCAAAAATTTTAATACCAAGATCTGATCGAACACCAGAAATCAGCTCGTTAAAGCGCATTTGAATTGGTTGCGTAAACTCGTAATTATTACCTGGTAATTCATTGGCAGCGGCTTCCATTGAAGAGACCAAATCAGCTTTGGATCGGGTTGGATCAGGCCATTCTGAACGCGGCTTGAGCATGACAAAATTGTCTGCCACATTTGGGGGCATAGGATCGGTCGCCACCTCTGGAGTTCCAATTTTGGCGAACACCTTGTCCACTTCGTCAAACTGTTTGAGTCGTTGCTCCAGCAAAGTCTGCATGGCAACCGACTGCTCCAGACCGGTTCCCGGAATGCGCATGGCATGCAAGGCAATATCACCCTCATCCAGTTGCGGAATAAATTCGGTACCAAACTGGGTCAGCAGCCAGCCGCTACCTGACAACAATATCAGGGTGACACCCATAACAAGCCACTTTAGCTTGAGTGCCAACGTTAAAATTGGGCGGTAAAGCGATTTACTCACTCGAACCACCGGACTTTCATATTCGCTGATTTTACCCGTCATAAAGACGGCGACCGCCGCTGGAACCAGGGTCAGGGAGAACACCATGGCTGCCAACAATGCCATCACAACCGTTGCTGCCATGGGGTGGAACATTTTTCCTTCCACGCCCGTGAGTGCAAACACCGGGATATACACCACAGCGATGATAGCAACCCCAAACAGGCTGGGACGAATCACTTCTTGCGTTGCATCGAAGACAATATTCAAACGCTGTTTTAAATTCAATTCTGTATTAGCACGCTGTGCGAACCCCAAACGACGAATGCAATTTTCGACGATAATTACGGCACCATCTACAATTAGTCCGAAGTCGAGCGCACCCAGACTCATCAAATTGGCTGAAACACCCACTTGCACCATCCCCGTGATGGTTGCGAGCATCGAAAGTGGTACCACTGCCGCCGTAATTAGAGCAGCGCGAATATTACCCAGCAGAAGAAACAGCACGGCAACCACCAGCAACGCGCCCTCTAGCAGGTTTTTTTGCACTGTAGCAATGGTTTTATCGACCAGAGTGGTGCGGTTGTACACCACCTCGGCAGTGATACCTTCCGGGAGGGATGCCTGAATTTGCCGCAACCGGGTATCCAGAGCCTGGGAAACCGTGCGAGCATTTTCTCCAATCAGCATCATGGCGGTGCCCATAACAGTTTCTTTTCCATCGCGGGTTGCTGCTCCGGTGCGCAACTCCTTTCCCAATGCTACAGTGGCGACATCACGAATCCGAATTGGACTGTCGTCATACTGACCGACAACTACGTTCTCTATGGCGCGTATATCAGCGAGTTGTCCAGGGGAGCGTACCAACCATTGCTGACCGTTACGTTCTATATAACCCGCCCCCCGGTTGTCGTTGTTATTGATCAGTGCTGTACTGATATCTACAAACGAAATGTTGTGCTGTAACATTCGGGCTGGATCAGGCTTTACATGGTATTGCTTATCAAAGCCACCAATGGTGTTGATTTCAACCACGCCTGGGACCTGAGCCAATTGCGGCTTGATGATCCAGTCCTGAATCTCACGCAGGGCCATGGCATCGTAAGGCTGACCGTTCGCCTGGCGACTATCGCCAGACGCCATCAGGGTGTAGCTGAATATCTCACCCAGACCGGTAGCAACAGGCCCCATCTCCGGCTCCAATCCGAGTGGTAACTTGGCTTTAATGGTGCTGAGGCGCTCATCAATTCTATCGCGGGCAAAGTAAATATCGGTTCCTTCCTTGAAAACCACCGTTACCTGAGACAGCCCGTAGCGTGACAGCGAGCGAGTGTAATCCAGCTCTGGCAAACCGTAGAGGGCTGTTTCAACTGGAAAGGTAATGCGCTGCTCGGCCTCCAGAGGTGAATAACCCGGTGCTTCAGTATTGATTTGAACCTGTACATTGGTGATATCAGGCACGGCATCAATCGGGAGTTTTTGGTAACTCCAGACGCCAGCACCAACCAGAAGCAGAATCAGACTGAGGACAAAATAGCGGCGCTCAATGGCACTGCGAATAAGGGAATCAATCATGGTCGCCTCCTTAATGGTCGTGAGAGGCGCCGGATTTCTCCAGATCAGCCTTAATCACATAACTGCCCTGGGTGACATAACGCTCGCCCTCTTCCAGACCTTGAATAACCTCCGTCAACCGGCCATTGCTTTGACCAATCAATACTGGATGTGCTTCGTAGGTATCGTCGAGCACCACAAACACCACTGATTGGCCATCGTGCTCTTGTATTGCCTTGCTATCGACGGTAAGCACATTGTTGCGGGATTCGGTCAAAACCTGAGCTTCCAGCAAGTCGCCTGGCGAATAGTGGTCGTCACGGTTGTCAATAACGGCACGAGCTAATGTATAGGGTTGCTGAAGAACAGGGATTAAGCGTTCGATTTGGCCCTCAAGTAGGGATTCCGACGACTGCGATTGAGTTTGAAAACGAACCATCTGACCCGGCTGGACACTTTTCTGCTGATCACCAAATAGGCGGATCTCGGCCCAGAGCGTATCGGTATTAATCAGTTGAAACAGTGGTTGCTGATCCACAACACTGCCCGGATTCACATGTCGGGACAGTATCGTACCTGCAAAGGGGGCACGAATTTCATAGCCTCTCAGGCTTTCATTGCTTTCTACTTGCGCCAACACGTCATTGCGTTTGACCGTATCGCCACTCTTAACTTGTACTTTTATAACTATGCCAGGAAAGCGTGCCCGGATGGCCATGCGTTTGTTTGGCGGGGTGGTCAGTCGCCCATAGGACAGAGATCCCAGCGTGAGCGCCTGGCGGGTGGCGGTATCGGTACGAATACCAGCAGCATGAGCGATATCGGCTTGAATCTGTACGTGACTGGCTTCCTCATATGCATCGTGGTCGTGTTCTTCGTGATCTGTATCTTGATCACCACCCGCCATGGCGATGGTGGCAATGGCTAAAAACGGCAGCAACAATGCTGCCCGTAAACAATCAGAGATTCGCATAATCAATATCCAGAAAGTGTTAGCGTTTAATCAGAGGCTGAGCGGTCATGTGTTCGATGGTGATCTGGGCGTGCAACGCACGAGTGGCGGCATCAATGCGGCTGAAGCGTGCATCCAGTAACTCTTGTCGAGCAACTGACCAGTCAGAATAGCGATAGCGCCCACGCTCATAAGCGGTGCGCGTCTGATCCACGGCCAGCTCCAGGGCTGGAATAACACTGGCCGCCAGTTGTAAGGTCTGTTTTCGGTTAACAGTGTAACGCTGCCAGGCATCGAACAGGCGAGGGCGCAATGCTTGAAGGGTACTTTCTTGCTGGATTTGAGCAGCTTGTTGCTCCGTTGTAATACGCCGAACAGCCGCCTGATTACGGGAGGATTGAAACAAAGGGATGGATACCCCCGCTGAAGCAGCAACATCACCATTGCTCTGGAATCGTGTCAGGCCAGCCTGCCATTCTATATTGGTTGATGACTGGGCTATAACACGTTGCCGCTCGGTTTCGTACCAGCGTTGTTCGGACGCAAAAACGGCTGTCGCCGGGGCGTTCAGACTGCGCTGATAGAGTTCGGTGAAGTCGCCAACCACCGGAAGATTGGACAAACTACCATGGAGCGCCGGAATACTGTCTTCTGTTGCTCCCCAATACGACGCAAGTCGGGCTTTTTCGGCAGACAGGCGAGCACTGATGCTCGTCAAGGCAAGACGAGAGCGAATCAGGTTGGCATCGGCACGAATAGCTTCTGATTCAGGACTGGCCCCACGTTTGACGCGTCGCCGCACAACATCCAGAGCCTGCTGGGCCAATTGAGCCGCTTGCAACTGGATACGCTCTTGAGCCTGTAGTGATAATGCTGAAGCATAGGTATGAGCAACTTGTGCCAGCAAATCCAGACTACGCACTTGTTGCCTGGCACGAGCAACGGATAACGCGGCGGTGGCTGAATCCATGCGGCGCTCTCGTTTGTTGCCCAGCTCAATCACGGACGACAGGCTCAAGCCCAACTCAGCCTGATCAAAGCCTTGATGGCTGCCAGTCCCAATCAGGTTATCGCCCTGCAGAGAAAGCTGATAGCCAGGCTTCAAAGCGGCAATATCCCGATCTGCTTGCCGGGTTTTTTCTTGCCATTGCCAGAGTCGGAAATCCGGGTGGTTTTCCAGTGTCAAACGTGATGCTTGAGAAAGCGTCAATTGACGACCAAGTGGCGGTTCAGTCGCAAAAGTGGGAGCGTTCAAGATCAATAGACCAAGCACAGCCACACCTCGACGAGTGTCGAATATAAATTTCATGATAAAAATCCTGTTAGAAGTTGACGAAAGGTCGAACAGGATCAGGAAAGAGGTGGGCGGAAAATACTCTCGTTTAGATGAGATGGCACGCCAGAAAACACAAGATAGATACCGCGAGTGTTGAGCTGCATCCACTCCGGCAAGGTTGGAAATATAGTGATATGGGAGCCATGGCCACTGCATTGACAGCAATGATCACAGTCACTCAAAGAGTCATCTGTTGAAGTGTCGCTTATCGACTCGGTAAGGTGCAGGCCCACATTATGAATAATTTCGGTAGATTCAGATAATGCTTCTGCTTCGCCTAGCTCATTCGTCACCCAGGCACACTGAAACAGCATTACTGCGATGAGCAGCCAGCCTGTGTGCAAGAATGTGAAAGAAACCGAGCGCGTCATCAGTAACAAATCCCCCCTAGAAATAATGCGAGTATACAAACCTAGAGCATCAGATTCGAGAAAAGTTCTCGATACTGCAAAAGAATTTGCACCGACAAGCAGAATCCGCCATGTTGAGCGCTTTGTATCAGCCCTGAATGCCTGCCATGAAAACACCCCCGCGAGATCTTACGACCAGTCAACCACTGACCACATTGGAAACCGAAGCGGTTCGGGATTATTTGCACGCCGCGACCTCAGACAATACGCGCCGCACCTATCAGTCAGCCGTGCGCCAGTTTGTGCGCTGGGGTGGACGCTTGCCCGCTGATCGGGACATGGTGTTGCGTTATTTACTGGAACGGCAGCCGGAGCTGAATATGCGCACGCTGGATTTGCACATCACGGCCTTGCGGCAGTGGCACGAATATCAGCAACTGACTGACCCGACCCGTGATCCACTGATTCAGAAAACCCTTGAAGGCATGCGCCGCCGTCATGGTCAGCCGCGTCAGAAAGCGCGTCCGCTCAGCATTGAAGCCCTGTCGGCTCTGATCGACTGGCTGAACCAGCAGCCCGCTTCCCTGATGCGGGAGCGCAATCGTGCCTTGCTGCTGGTTGCATATTTTGGTGCATTCCGGCGCAGCGAACTGGTTGGGTTGCAATACGGCAATCTGGAGTGGTTCGATGATGGCATGGTGGTGACACTGGAACGCTCGAAAACCGACCAGTCAGGCGAAGGCATGCAACGTGCATTGCCGTGCAGCGATAATCACCTGTGCCCGGTGACAGCTCTGAAACACTGGATGGAAGCCATTGATCCGCATACGGAATCACAGAAGGGTGCGATTTTCCGACGCATCAACCGCTGGGATCAGCCGGGTACCCAGGCCATGGATGCCAGTTCGGTTAACCTGATTCTGAAAAAGCTGGCCATGCAGGCAGGACTGGAAGGCGCAGACAAATTCAGCAGCCACAGCTTCCGCCGTGGTCTGACTACCTCGGCAGCGCAGGCTGGTGTGGACTTTGAGCTGATACGCAAACAAGGCGGCTGGAAACAGGATGCGACGGTGCGTGAATATATTGAAGAAGGCCGGGCACTGGATCGCAATGCCGCCAAAGAGTTGCTTCAGCAGGTGAAATAACGCAAACAGCCCTTGCTGTTTGAACGGCAAGGGCTGTTGTGTTGAGCGGGGTCGAGTTTTAAACGTGCTCGGCGTTAGCCGCAGAACACCAGCCGGATGCTGTCCATCTGCAACTGGGCTTCTGAAATGGCCTTCACAACGTCCACTTCTTCTTGCTCCACTTCACGAATCAGCTGCGCCGGAATATTAGCGTTCTGCTCAGCCATGGCGCGCAACCGTTGTAGACGGTCGCCATACGCTGCTTCGGCTCGCTCAACTGCACGCTGGATGATCTTGTCAAGCTGATTGCTGCCGAGTTTTTCCAGCTTCTGAATTACCGGTTTAATCTCAGCCGTTTTCTGCTCAACCAGACCACGTGCAGTGCCGCGTTTGGGCACAGGCAGTACAAAGCTGGTCAGTTCTGGTTCGTTCACCTTCAGGTCACCCGCCGGGGTGAACGTCAAATGCATGGCATCCGCAGGCAGGTAGCGTTCAATCCCCAGATGTTTGGGAGCCGGGCATTGAGCGACGAACTGCAACTGGGCGTAGCAATCGCCTGTGTTGAAGTCGTGCATATCCACATAACCGACGGCGGCGTTACCCATGGCGCTGCTGGTGATCAGCTCCAGTGCCTGATCAATAAACGGATGTTCCCAGCTCAGGAACTGCACATCATCACGAGACAATGCCACTTCACGGCGAGTCGTGGCCATAAAGCCATCTTCCGGCAGGTGTGGCAGATCAGGCACCAGCATGTGATCGCCCGGTGCCAGTGTGATGCAGTCATCACCCAGGTCGGCCATTTCAATACCGAAGGCATCCGTGAACAAATCGATGAAGTCGTTCAGTTCAGCTTCATCTTCGATGTGCGTAATGGTCAGCTCCTGAGCCATTTGAGTGGCTTTGCTCGGATGGCAGGAGTGCAATTCCAGCAGCTTGTCCCGACCTTGCTCCAGTTCCGCCTCCAGTGCCTGGCGTTCCTGAGTCAGCGTACTGATGATCTCAGCTTGCTGTTCACCGGCTGTCAGATGCTGCTCAATATCAGCGCGATGTTTTTCCAGCAAGGCCTGAGCGGCAACATTCGGATGCGAGAACGAATCCATGCCCTGATCCAGCAACTGCGCCCAGTAACCGGTGGTGTGGTCGGCAAAGGCGAGCGCATGAATGTTGATGGCTTCAGACTGGCCGATGCGATCCAGACGCCCAATGCGCTGCTCGATCAGGTCGCAGTTGAACGGCAAATCAAACAGCACAAGATGGTGAGCAAACTGGAAGTTACGGCCTTCACTGCCGATTTCGGAGCACAGCAACAAGCGCGCACCGGTTTCGGCATCGGAGAAGTAGGCGGCAGCGCGGTCACGCTCGATCAGATCCATATCTTCGTGGAAAACAGCAACCTGAATGCCAAAGCGACTCCATAAAATCTGTTCCAACTCCAACACGGTTTGGGCGTGATGGCAGATCAGAACCACCTTGTCTTTACCCGTGCTTTTCAGGAAGTCTTCCAGCCAGTCGATGCGAGGATCACTGTCGACCCAGGCGGGGTAATCGGCTTCCGGGAAAAATTCCAGTTCACCGGTTGGCGTTGCGTAGTCCGGGCAAGGCAGCAAATGCGTGTGCGGCATGCGCTTTGGAAAGCCGGTAACGCCGTGGCGGGTGTTGCGGTACATCGCACGGCCTGGGCCATAGCGGTCGATGAGGGCTTCCAGTGTCCGGGATGTGTCGGAGAAACCTTCAAAATCTGGCAGCAGGGCTTCCAACTGGGCCGCCTGTTCGTCAGACAGTTCCTGATTGTCGGAAATCTGTCCCGCCAGCTCGGCAATCGGCTGGTAGTGACGCTGCTGTTCAAGGAATTTGTCCAGCGACGGATAACGCTCCGGGTCGAGCAGGCGCAAACGGGCAAAGTGGCCTTCGACACCCAACTGTTCCGGCGTCGCCGTCAATAACAGCGTACCGGCGGTTTTCAGAGACAGGGCTTCCACCAGTTGATAAGCGGCGTCAGGCTCTGCTTCGTTCCATTCCAGATGGTGGGCTTCGTCCACCACCAGCATGTCCCAGGACTCCTGCATCATGGCAGTGGCCGCTGTCGCTTGCTTGGCCAGCGATGCCGGGCACAAAAACAGTTGGCCAGTACTGAAACCCAAAGGCACATCTTCTTCATCGTGGGCGACGAAATCGTGAGCATGGCGGATTTCAAAACGCAGGTTGAAACGACGAATCATTTCCACCAGCCACTGATGAACCAGATGATCCGGCACCAGCACCAGCACGCGCTGTATGCGTTGTTGCATCAGCAAACGATGCAAAATCAGACCGGCTTCAATGGTTTTACCCAAACCAACTTCATCGGCTAGCAGAGCGCGCGGGAGCGAGTCTTGGGTGAGCTGTTGGGCAATGTATAACTGATGCGGCAGCAAATTGGTGCGACCACCGAGCAAACCGTAAAACGGACGTTTGCGCAGTTGGGTGATTTGCTTGAATGCCAACTGTCGCAGCTCGTACAGATTGTTGTTGTCAATCTGGCCGGAGAACAAACGGTCGGCGGGCTGGTTCAACTGAATGTGGCCACTTAGCTGAATTTCAGAAATTGTCCGGTCGTCGGAGCAATAGAAGGCGATGCCATCAATTTCCTCGACATCAGTGATCTCAACCACTGAACCATCCTGCAAGGGCACCTTGTCGCCGATCTTGAAGATAACACGGGTCAGGGGAGCACTTTGCCTGGCGTAGGTGCGAACATCGTCGATGGTGGGGAAATACAGGGTTACGGAACGAAAATCGGCGCTTTGCACCAGTCCCAGTCCCAAATCGGTTTCTGCTTCGCTGATCCAGCGCTGTCCTACCAGGTACATAATTCCCCTGTCTGTGTGTCGAGTTTGGAAAGCGGTATACACATCATAGTACGGGCATACCAGAATGGCGCGCAGTCTAACGCAATGGGCCTGTAAAACCCAATGCGTAGCGGCATAAGTCGATGGGATATGTCAGAAATTGATGAGAAAAAGGAAACCCTGGCAAAACACCTCCGATAATTTTGGCTTGATTTACTCCTACAGCAGCTCGAACTGCTGGAATACAGCCAAATTCAGTTTCAATTCAGCTTGTGCTCTTAACATCCCGGATATCACAGTCTGGGATGTTTCATCATGTTTTCTTCTCCGGTTTTTATTCCGGCAATGCGCACCGCTACCAGGCCGTTACTGGGTGGCCTGGTCGCACTCTGGAGCGCGACAACGCTGGGTTCTCCGTCCTTTTCTGATGCACTGGAAGCCGCATGGCAGCGCTTGCCGGTGGTTGAAAATCTGGAGCAGCAACGTTTGGCGTTCAGTCAGAGGCGGCCAGACTGGTTGCAGTCTGCACCCGAGCTGTCACTGGATTATCAGCAAGGGGATGACCGTGCCGGGTTGGCAACGGAGTGGCAAGCGCAGCTCTCTCTGGCGTTGGTTCGCCCGGATCAGTTCGGGGCTTACCAAACACTGGCCAGTCTTGAACGCCCGCATCTTGCTGCTCAGGCCGATGAGGTGCGCTGGCGTCTGGCAATGCAACTGCAGAACTGGTGGTGGCAATGGCAGGAAGCAAACCGAGCCGTCTTGCGCACCCAACAGCAACAACAATCCCTGACAACGCAGAGTCGCTGGCTGACGTTATTGATCCAGCAAGGTGAACGCCCGGCGTTTGACCTGATCGAGTTGCAGCAGCAAGCGGGGCAGCTTGAGCAAGCGTTGCAGCTATTGGACAGCCGCATTCACAGTCTGGCCATGCAGTTTCAGCAGTGGAGTGGGCTGGAGGTGTTGCCCAAAAACTGGCACTTCGACCGGATTTCAGAACGTCCGTTAGAGCAGCACCCGGCCTTGCAGGTGTTGCAGCAACGTCTGCAGCAGGTGCAATTGCAGCAGGGCTTGTCGCAGAGTCAGGCGTTTGCTCCGACGGTGTCGCTTGGGGTCAAGCGAGTCGCGGAGGTGCAGACTGTTCCGGCGGCCAACGTGTTTCAACTGGGAGTTTCCCTGCCGCTGGGACAGACCGGTTATCAGGCCCAGCGAGAGGCCATTCAGCAGGTCGCCAGCCTGAAGCAATCTGTTCTGGAGCAGCGACAGGCACTGGAACGTGAAAGAACCGTGCTGGCCGCGCAATTGCCTACTTTGAAACGGCGTTATCAGCAATTGATGGCGTTATCCAAGGATGCCGAACACCAATACACCCTTCAACAACAGGCCTGGAAAAGCGGTTCTTTACCCGGATTTCGTTGGCTACAGATCCAACGCAGTATCTGGCAGTTACAGCAGCAAGCCGATGAAGCCGAGCTGGACTATCTGAAAAGCATCAGCCGCTGGAATCAATTACAGGGAGTTATCCCACAATGAAAAAATTCTCTTGTTTATCGGCCTGTTTGGCTGCGGTCGTGTCAGCCGGAGTAGCGTCGTTACCGGCGTACGCGGAATCAGCGCCCGAGCTGCCTTTGTCCGAGCCGGAGCAAAATCGTCTGGGCGTGCGCTTTGAGCCGTTGGGTACACCTCGCACTCTGACGTCCACCCGGTTGCCCGGTGTATCCGACGTGATGCCAGCTCAGCGCCAGAGCCTGCTGATTCCGTTTGCCTCGCGGGTTGAATTCTGGTCGGTTCAGGCAGGGCAACAGGTTGAGGCAGGACAACCGTTGTTGCAGTTGCACAGTCATGAAGGGCTGGAGTTCTTGCAACAGTATCGGCGATTAAAGCTGAAGTCCGATCTGTGTCGGGAACGTTTGAACAACGTGACCCAGCGGCAGCGCAATGGACTGGCAGCGCGGCTGGATGTTCAGGAACAGGCCATTCAGTGTCAGGCATTGAAGGATCAACGCACCGCCATGAAGGATGTGCTGGCGCACTTGCCATCGGACTGGCAAACCGGAACCGGTGCAGAATTCGGATTGTCTGCCACCGAGCGAGGCTGGCTGATGACGGCTCGACAGCCTTCGGGGACACTGGTTGCTGCCGGAGCAGTACTGGCCGATTTCTGGCCCGCCACTGCCATGACGATTCGTACACGCATGACCGAGGCGCAATGGCAGCAGCTTCAAAGTGCCGGGGCAAATGTTCAGGTGTCGCCGCTGGGTCAACCGTCAGGCTTGCAATTGGCCCGTGTTTATCAGCGCAGTGATGTGGCTGATGTCACCGGCCTGTTTTCCGTCTGGTTGCAGGTGAAAAGCGCAGAAAATGGCGCAAAAGAGGAAGCGGAGATTGTGCCCGGTCAGCGTTGGCAGGTTCATCTTCCCGCAGCACAGGAAGGCTGGGTGGTGCCTGCAACGGCGCGCATTCGGGCTGAAGGGCAGCAATGGATTTTTGTGCGCACGCCAAGCGGTGTGCAGCCACTGGCCGTCAAGCCAGTGGCCGAAGGCGGCGGTGCCTTGTTGCTGGATCAGCGCCAAAACGATCTGGATGACCGGCGTGCGGTGGCCATTTCCGGGGCTTCGGCTCTGCGTTCACTGTGGCTGGCCGGGGAGGGTGACGAATGATTTCGGTATGGCTGCAAGCTGTTTTGCAGCAACGTGTTCTGATTCTGATGGCCGCGCTGGGGGTGATATTGGCCGGGGTGTTTAGCTTTCAACAGTTGCGCATTGATGCCTTCCCGGAAATTTCACCGACTCAGGTCAAGATCATCATCAAGGCTCCGGGGCTGCCGCCGGAAGAGCTGGAAACCCGGGTGACCCGAAAAATCGAAGTGGAACTGTTGGGGATTCCGCATCAGAGCATGTTGCGGTCAGTGATCAAATACGGCCTGACCGACATTACGCTGGATTTTGCCGATGGCACGGACATTTATTGGGCGCGTCAGCAAGTCTCCGAGCGTCTGGCAGCGGTATGGCCCGACTTGCCGGATAACATCAGCGGTGGCATCGCACCCATGAGCACGCCTCTGGGCGAACTGTTTATGTTTACCCTCGATGGGCCGCAATCGCTGGAAGAAAAGCGCCGCATTCTGGACTGGCAGATTCGTCCGTTGTTGCGCACCGTCCCCGGTGTAGCAGACATCAATGTGCTGGGCGGTTACAGCGAAACTTACCAGGTGACGCCTGATCCGGTGGCGATGGCGGCGGTTGAGTTGTCCATGACAGATCTGCGTGAGTTCTTACAGCAGGTAAACCGCAACGACGGGGCCGGGCGTCTGGATGACGGCGAAGAGACCATCATCGTCAGCAGCACCGGGCGTCTTACCAGTCTGGCGGATATGAGCGAACGCATTGTGCGTTACCACAACGGTAATCCGGTACGACTGAGTGATATTGCCTCGGTATCGCTGTCGCATTTAACCCGCTACGGAGCGGTGACGGACAGCGGTCGTGGCGAGACAGTAGAAGCTTTGGTGGTGTCCCTGCGCGATGCGGATGCCCAGAAAGTCATTGCCGGTGTGCGAGCGGTGCTGGCCCAAATTGAACCGGGGCTGCCCGATGGCCTGACGCTGAATGTCTTTTACGACCGCAGTCATCTGATTGAGCGGGCCATTGGTACCGTGAGTGAAGCGCTGTGGATTGCTGTGGCGTTGGTGATTCTGTTGCTGGGGGTGTTTATCGGCAACGTTCGGACGGCTCTGGTGGTGGCCGTCAATTTGCCCATGGCAGCGCTGATGACCTTTATCGTGATGGATGCGTTGGGTATGAGCGCCAATCTGATGAGTCTGGGCGGTTTGGCCATTGCGATCGGCATGCTGGTTGATGGCGCGGTTGTAGTGGTTGAAAACAGCGTCAGTCGATTGCAGAGCAGTCACTCGTCTTTGCCGCGTCTGCACGTGATTTTCCGGGCCATTCGGGAAGTGGCGGTTCCCATTACCTCCGGCACGCTGATCATCCTGCTGGTGTTTTCGCCGCTGGTGATGCTGGAAGGGTTGGAAGGCAAGCTGTTCGCACCCGTTGCCATGACCATTATGGTTGCGCTGGCCAGCAGTTTGTTGCTGTCGCTGACCCTGATTCCGGTATTGACCAGCGTGTTGGTTGATGCCAGTAAAGTGCGTACGCCCGGTTGGGTGAGTGCTATGGAGCGGGGTTATCGACAGTCGTTGGCGGCTGTACTGCGCCAGCCCTGGCCGGTTGCGATCTGTCTTGTCCTGATTTCAGGAGTAGCAGGTTGGGCCTTTACTCAGACAGGCAAGGCCTTTATGCCAGAAATGGATGAGGGCGATTTGTTGGTTCAGGTGGAGAAGATCCCGACCATCAATTTGGCCACTTCTGTGGACATGGACATGCGTATCGAACGTGCCTTGCTGGAAGCGGTGCCGGATATTGAACGAGTGATTGCCCGTGTTGGGTCGGATGAGTTGGGCCTTGACCCGATGAGCCTGAACGAAACTGATATGTTTCTGCAGTTAAAGCCGCTGGAACAACGACAGTCGAGCGACAAGGCGGACTTGCAGGAACAGGTTCGTGCCGTTCTGGACACCTTTCCCGGTCTGAACTATGGCTTTACCCAGCCGATTGATATGCGTGTTTCCGAAATGCTTTCAGGTTCCCGTGGTGATCTGGCCATTAAGGTGTTTGGCCCGGATCTTGAACGTCTGGAGGCCATTGCGGCCGACATTGCCAGCCAGGTTCGCACGCTGCCGGGGGCGGCTGAAGTGCTGCAATCGCAAACCGATGGCATGCATTATCTGCAGGTGATCCCGAATGAAATACGCATCAATGAATTGCAGTTGACTCAGATGGCCGTGCAGGAAGCTCTGCGCAGTGCTCTGGAAGGGCATCAACTGGGAGATGTCATCTTCCCGGATCGGCAAGTGCCGATTGTGTTGAAACAGGCGCAGCCGCGTCAGATCAGCGGTTTATTGCAGGAACAATGGCTGGCAACCCCGCGTGGTGATCTGGTGCCGCTGGGGAATCTGGTTGAGGTGCGAGAGGTGTCTGGCCCGGTGCTGATCAAGCGAGAGAGCGGTCAGCGTTTTGCTGTCGTCACGGTGAACATCGACGGAGTTGCTCTGGGTGATTTTGTGGCAAGTGCCCAGAGCATGCTGCCAGATGCGATCACTTTGCCCTCCGGGTATCGGCTGAGTTGGGGCGGCGAATTTGAAAATCAGCAGCGTGCCAGTGCGCGTTTGGGCTTGATGGTGCCGTTGGCCGTTGGTCTGGTGTTGCTGGTGCTGTTCAGTACCTTTGGCCGCATGAGTGAAGCCCTGCTGATTCTCTGCAATATCCCATTTGCCCTGATTGGTGGGGTTCTGGCGTTGTGGATCAGTGGCGAATACCTGTCGGTTCCGGCGTCGGTTGGATTCATCGCGCTGTTGGGTGTAGCGGTGATGAATGGCGTGGTTCTGGTGGATCAATTCCGGCATTTGCAAGGGCAGGGATATGACCCGCTGCATACCGTTCTGGACGGGGCCAGTGGCCGCTTGCGACCGGTTCTGATGACTGCGACCACCGGAGCCGTTGGCTTGTTGCCGTTGTTGTTTGCCACCGGGCCGGGCAGTGAAATCCAGAAGCCACTGGCCATTGTCGTAACAGGTGGGCTGATTACCTCAACACTGCTGACGCTGTATGTTCTTCCGCTGTTGTATCGTCGCTTTATTCTGGAGGCTGCCTCATGAGCATGGATTGTTTGTTAACCCTGTCGTTACCACCGGCTCAGGAAGCTCTTTTGACCGACTGGCTGTTTGAGCAGGGGTTTGCAGGCTTCAGCTCCTGGCAAGGGTGGGGGCACACCAGCGACCCGAGCAAGATGACCTTGCGGGAGCAAATTCAGGGTAAGGAAAACCGGGTGTTTGTGGCCCTGCATCTGGAATCCACCCAGGCGGATCGTTTGCTTCATACGTTATCAGCCTGTTATCCGCATCTGAATGTGCATTTCTGGACTCAGCCTGTGATGAAAGCAGGTTCTCTTCAGGACATTGGTGAAGCAGGCAACAGTTTGGATGGTGACTGAGAAGCTTGGCGCAGTCGCCGCCATGGCGGCTGTCTCTAGCGGGGCAGCCGCACCTCCACTTCCAGACCACCCAGACGTTCGCTGCGGCCAAAAACAAGCGTGCCCTGATATTGACTGATGATGTCGGCCACAATGGCCAGCCCCAGTCCGTGCCCTTCGGTCTGTTCATCCAGTCGCAAGCCGGGGCGATGCAAGCACTCAAGCTGTTGCTTTGGCACACCGGGGCCGTCGTCTTCCATGCGAATGATCAGGTCGCCATCGGCATGGGTCAGTGATACCTGAATCTCACTGGCGGCCCATTTGCAGCCGTTGTCCAGCAGATTGCCGAGCATTTCAAACATGTCTTCTCGGTCGCTGGGGTATTGGGTTGGATCGGTTTCCGATAAATGAATGGTGATCCGGGGATACAGTTTGGTCATTCCCGAGATTAATTCCTGCAGCAGACTGTGCAGATCCAGTTGTGCCGCCTGGCTCATCATCCCAGCGATGCGGGCTCGTTTCATTTCATTATCAATCAGCTGATTGATGCGCTGAATCTGTGCTTTGGCTTCATTCAGTGTGGCGGTATCGCCTTGCAGGTCATCCAGCCGGTTGTTCAGAATGGCGAGGGGCGTTTTCAGTGAGTGGGACAGGTTGCCACTGGCCAGTCGGGCGCGTATCAGACGTTCTTGCATGCGTGCCCCCAGTTGATTGATTTCGTCCACCAGAGGGGCAAGCTCTTTCATATCCGGGGCATCAAGTCGGTCAATTTCTTGTCGTCCGAGCTTGCGCAGCGCATCTTGCGTGGCCGAAAAGGGCAGCAGCAGTGCGTGCGTGTGGTGACGCTGCCAGGTGAAAACCAGCCACATGGCGGCCAGTAGAAGCAGCATCAGATTCAGGAATGCCTGACCAAACACACTCAGGATGGGCATCATATCTTCTGCAATGCGCAGCTCGATGTCCTGATGTTGAATGCGCAGGGTCTGGGTCAGAACGTAAAGGTGCTCGTCGGAATGCGCGGCGTGCCAGCTCCAGTGTTCCTCGTGCCGAGCCTCTGGCCGTGTTTCTGACTGTGTGTCTGGAAGGTCGAGCTTCAACAGCGACGGTGATGAGATCACCTGATCTCGCCAGCGTAACTGGAAGTAATGACCGGACAAGGGCGCTACAAAGATGGGCGGCAGGATGTTTTGATGAAGATCCAGCTTGCCGTCATCCCAGTGCAGTTCCTGCATTAACAAATCACGATCGTGCTGCAATCGGGTCTGAAAATATTCAGTGGCTGTGATCAGTAGGGATGCGGCGGCGATGACAATCACCAGCGCGGTGATCAGCAGTTGACCGGCCAGCAGTTGTCGAAACAAACGGGCGGATAACGACCACATCAGCGGTTCTCCATGCGATAGCCCAGGCCGCGATGAGTGGTGATAAGTTGTTTGCCCAGTTTTTGTCGCAGGCGGCGAATGTAGACCTCAACCAGATTGTCGCTTTTTTCTTCCTGCCAGTCGTTGGTGGCGTCCAGCAGTTTCTGTTTGCTGATGATGTGTCCGGGGTTTTGCATCAGCAATTGCAGCATGGCGAACTCGGTTTCGGTCAGTGATGGCTGTGCGCCTGATGACAGGGTGATGCATTTGGCTTCCAGATCGAGACACATGCCCGCGACCTCCAGCGTGTTGCGACCCTGACGCGTCATGCGACGATGCAGCGCTTCGAGGCGGGCCATCAGCTCCTCACGTTGGAAGGGCTTGCCGAGGTAGTCATCAGCGCCTGCGTTAAGGCCTTCGACACGCTCTTGCCAACTGTTACGAGCAGTCAGAATCAGCACTGGCAGGGTGATGCCTGCCGCTCGCCAGTGCCGCAGCACCTCAATGCCGGAACGTTCCGGCAGGCCGATATCGAGAATAACGGCGTCAAAATTGACTGCCGGATTGGTCAGGTAATCACACGCCCAGTCGCCGCGAGCCAGATGCTCGCATAAATGACCAGCTTCGGAGAGAAAGGTCAGGATGTCTCGGCTCAGATGAGGGTCGTCTTCGACCAGCAGCAGGTTCATCGGGAGGGTCGTGTCCAGATAGAAAAGGTACGTTGAAGGCTACCTTTTCATGTCTGTCAGTCAAGTCATATTTCCGATAATTGTTATTATCGGAAGTTTTGAAAAAGCCTGTTTTACGTCGCAAATTAAAAAAGCCGATACAGCGTTGGCAGTCTCGGCTTTTGATCAGTTTTGATTATGTGCTGTGCATGGAGAGATATCTGGCTGGACTGAGTACCTGCTAGAAGTCGTACTTGATGCCAACCCGGGTGACGTTGGAATCCGGCGTGCCGTACAGCACGCCATCCCAGGCTGAGGCTTCAAGCCAGAATTGCATTTGAGGATGAATGGCGTGCTGATAGCTCAGGATGACCGCATCAAAATCATTGCCTGCATCGGTGCTGTCTTCAAAGGTGGATACGCCCAGCGCATAGGAATTTTTTCCAGATGTCACGCCGCCCATGATATCCGCGCCCTGGCCGGTGTTGTCTTTGTCCATGTACATGCCGTTGAGGTAATAGCCGTTGGTGTTGTAATACACGGCCACGGCAGCAGAATCGTTTTCATCGTCGTTGATCATACCGGCAGCAACTTTCAGGCTGTCCGAGATTCTGTAAGTGGCGGCAAACTGGCTTTGCTCAACTTCGTTGCTGTACAACGCCGAGACCTGCAAACCGTTGAGATCCGGGCTGGTGTACATAACGGATTTGCCGATGTGGAAGTTCGCATCCAGTGTGTAATACACGGGCGCAGAACTCAGCAGCAGTTGATCCGGTGCCCAGGCAATGGCGTTGTAGAACGTTGACCAATAGCGGCCTGCCATCACGGTGCCAAAGTCCCCGCTCAGTCCGATGTATGCCTGACGGGCATCTTTGCCGGTTTCAGAGCCTAATTCGCCTTCGGCAATATCAACCTTGAGTTCGTAAAGCGCAAAACCAGACAAACCATTGCCCAGATCGTGAGATCCCTTGATGCCAATACGACTCAGGGTATCTTTGAAATCGTCGCCATTGTCGTGCTTGGTGGATTCGACCATGGCTCTCAGGCTGCCATAAAATGAATAATCAATCTTTTCTGCATTACTTTCTGCGTTGGTAACGGGTATGAATGCAGCACAAGTCAGGGCAAGGCAAATTCTTTTTATTTTCATCAGGCTCTCCACCATAAATAGCGTGCTTGTATTTGATTTTTTAATAATCTGGGCGTTTTGCAGTTGAGGATTAAAATATAGAAATCCCCTACCCTGCTGTAAAGCCAGTTAAATTAATAGGAAAATAAGAAACTTTTATTGGTTTTTTGTGATCGAACATATTTTCCGGAAATGGCTGATAATCAAACCCTGGGTATTTTAAATTCTTATCGAATGGTAAGTTTTTCTAATAATCAATCCGGTATTTTGATTATTAGAATGGGCATTCAGAAACACTGGATTATGGCTGATGCCTTTTGAAAATTATTGTATCGCGTTCTTTGTGGTAACACTGGCGGCTGTGTTGCAAAGCGTCTCGGGTATCGGACTGGCTCTGGTGGCTGCCCCGCTGCTGGTATTGCTGGACAGCGATTTTTTGCCAGGGCCGATACTGACGTTGGGCTTTTGCCTGTCTGTTCTGACAAGTTGGCGTTATCGACGGACATTGCATCTCGGGAATACGTTGCTGGCTTTGTATGGGCGAATCCCCGGCTCTCTGGCAGGTCTTGTTTTGCTGGTGGTCGCTTCCCAGAGTGCTATTTCTCTGGGGTTTGGCGTGTTGATTATTGCGTCAGTAATCCTGAGTTATCGTCGTGTGACGGTTGAAGCCTCACGAAATAATCTGCTGGTGGCGGGGTTCTTTTCTGGAATGATGGGCACGACGACCTCTGTCGGTGGCCCGCCTATGGCACTGGTGTATCAGAATAGCGATCCAGAAACGGTGCGTGCGCAATTGGGGTTTTATTTTCTGATTGGAACGGGTCTGTCCATTATGTTGCTGGTGGTGTCTGGGAATTATTCCATGCGCCAACTGGGGCTGGTGATACCGCTGGTGCCAGCAGTGATTCTGGGGTTCCTGATGTCGATATTCTGGGGTGACTATTTAAATCGAATACATATCAAGCCGCTGATTGCGGCTGTTTCTGTTGGATTCAGCTTGCTGATTATATGGCGTGCTATGGGTAGGTGATTTGTTTTGTTGAATTGTTTTTTATTAATTGGCATTGGTATGGTCAATGCTATTGACTCAACTGAAGATGAGAGCGATTTTTTTAAAAGTGTCCGTTAAATCGGAGATAAATCATGGGTGATGAGCGCGTAGATTCGGTATTTTCCAACTCAATGGGTCTGCTGCTGATCTAACGCCTGGCCCTACTGCCAGCAGGGCCAGGAATCAATCGCCACACGGTCGTTTTAACGGTGGCTGGTGGACGGGTCAGGTATTCGGAACAGCCGCGTAGGCAACGATTTCACACAGCATTTCTTCTCGCGCCAGTCCGGCAACGATCATGGCTGCCCGGTTTGGATACGGTGCTTCAAAGTATTCGGCGTATACCTTGTTGAATGCTGGCAACTGAGAGCGATCCGTTACGTAAATCAGCACCTGAGTGACGTCGTCCATGGTCAATTCTGCGGCTTCAATGGTGTGTTTGAAGTTCTCCATGGTCTGGCGGGCCTGGGCTTCGATGCCACCTTCCACAACCTTGCCTTCAGCATCAATCGGAATTTGTGCCGTTGAGAGCGTGCCATTGGCGATAATGGCCCATTCCAGCGGGGCTTTTGAGGCGAAAAGATCGGTTTTAACAGCTGTTTTCATAGGAAATATCCAGAGGTTGATTGTATTCAGAAATTGAGTGAGTACGTGGAATATTGAAAAACAGATAGCTGCCAGGCTCGGTCTATGAGCCAGCGGCAGCCATCTGTTAAGGAACGAGAGTCATTCAGAAGCGAGCGTTAAAGCCCCTGCTCTTTTGCCATCTTGTTGGCGATTTGCGGTGCCGTCCAAAGGGATGGCAGCAACACCAGAGACACAGGCACGGCTGTAACCACAATGAAGGATTGCAGTGCCGAGATACCACCGGAGCCAATGGAGATCAGCAAGGCTGCCATCACCCCCATCATCACGCCCCAGAACACGCGAATGCTGGCTTGTGGATGGTCGGTGCCCGTCATTACCATGGATACTGAGTAGGTCATGGAGTCACCGGTTGTGGCCACAAAGATGGTGGTCAGAATCAGGAACAGAACGGAGATCAGGAAGCCCATCGGCAGTTGTTCGGTGATGGCTAACAAGGCTGCGGGCAGATTGAAGCCGGTGAATGGCTCGGAGATCACGCCAGGGTTGTTCAGTTCAAACGACAGGCCTGCACCACCTACGATGGTGAACCAGAAGCAGGTGATGATCGGTGCAACCACCGAGATCAGCAGCACCATTTCACGGATGGTACGACCACGGGAAATGCGCGCTACGAACATCGCCATCAGCGGGCCATAACCCAGGAACCAGCCCCAGAAGAACACCGTCCACCAGTCCAACCAGCCGGTATTGGCGCGGAAGGTCGCCATCGGGATGAACTCTTTAACGTAGATACCAAAAGAATGCAGGTAACCATCAATAATGAACGCCGTTGGGCCAAACAACAGGATGAACGCCATCAGGCCAACCGCCAATACCACGTTGGCACGGCTCAAAATCTGGATGCCCTTGTTGACGCCGCTCACGGCTGACAAGGTGTAGATGCCGATCAACCCCACCAGAATCGCCACCTGGGTGCCGTAGGTGTTCGGAATGCCGAACAGTTTTTCCAGGCCAAAACTCACTTGCAGGCCGAGAAATCCAATTGGCCCGACCGTGCCAGCAACCACCGCCAGTACACAACTGGAATCAACAATCGCACCCAATGGGCCTTTCATGACACGATCACCCAGCACCGGATACAGCAGCGTGCGAGGCTTCAGTGGCAGACCTTTTTCATAGTGCAGGTACATGAACACAATGCCGGTCAGGCTGCCGAGAATGGCCCAGGCCAGAAAACCCCAGTGCATGAAGCTTTGTGCCAGCGCGTTATACGCTGCCTGAGCCGTGCCGGTTTCGGCCCCTGGCCCAGCAAACAACGGCGGCGGCGATGTGAAATGCGCCATGGGTTCAGCGGCGGCCCAGAACACGCCTCCACCGGCAAGCAAGGTACACATGATGATGGAGATCCACTGGAAGGTAGAAATTTCCGGGGTTTTGATGCCGCCGAGAACCACCGCACCAGTGCGCCCAATGGCAAGGAACAGACCAATAATGAATGTCAGCAGTAACAACACTTGCCAGTAAGCACCAAAGATCTTGGTCGAGGAGGCAAAGGCTGTATTGACCCAACCAGACACCAGTTCGATGTCGTACAGGGCAAAGGCGGCGAACAGTGCGAGGATGCCGCCACTGATCAGGAAGACAGGTATATCAACGCCTTCCAGTAATGAGGGTTTGTTCGGCATCTTGATCTCCTGATGAGGGGTGGACACCTGGGTGGTTGTATTCATATTAGTCTCCTGACGGGGCTTTTATATTTATGATGTGTCAGTCAGAGTGCATTGGTACGCCTCGCAACAACCCTGAGCGGGAGACTGCGAGACGTCCGGTTTTCAGCGTGAAGCCGGTATCAATACGTACTATCGGGTTGGATCAGCGCTGTGGAATCAGGGCACCATCCAGGTAGTTGAGCCAGTTCTGGCCCATGATTTTTGCCACTTCTTCGTTGCTGAATCCCCGCGCCTGCAATCCGGCAGTCAGGTGGGGGAAATCCCGGCTGTCGCGGAACCACGACAGCGGACGGGGCCAGTCGGCATTGGATTTGGAGCCTTCGCCGTAATCTTTCTCTTTCGACCAGCGACCATTGCGCATCCATTCCAGTACCGAGAGCGGTTGTTCCTGGCACAGATCCGTACCGATGCCGATATGGTCGATGCCCATCAGGTCGGCGGTGCTGGCGACCATGTCGCAGAAGTCTTCGAGTGTGCAGTCCGGGCCGTTTTTCAGGTGGAATGGATACAGGCTGAACCCTAATAAGCCGCCCGACTCGCCCAATGCTTTCAACACCGTGTCAGACTTATTGCGTTTCGCTGCGTGAAAGCTGGTGGGATTGGCGTGTGAAATCACAATCGGACGCTCTGACAGCTCAATCGCATCGAGTGTGCTGCGCTCGCCACTGTGGCTCATGTCCACCACCATGCCGACGCGATTCATCTCCTTGATGACCTGCTTGCCAAAGCGGGTGACACCGCTGTCTTCGGCTTCGTAACAACCGCAGGCCAGCAGGCTCTGGTTGTTGTAGGTCAGCTGCATGATCATCAGGTTCAGCTCACGCATCACCTCGACCATGCCTATGTCATCTTCAATCGGCGAGCAGTTCTGCGCGCCAAACATGATGCCCACTTTGCCCAACTCTTTCGCCAGGCGGATATCCGCCGTGCTTTTGATCGGCATGATCAGGTCGCTGTTGTATTCGAAGTGACGGTTCCACTCAGCAATACGCAACAGCGTTTCACGAATCTGTTCGTGGTAGACGATGGTGACGTGCACCATGGTGACGCCGCCTTCACGCAGTTGTTCGAAGATCGGGCGATTCCAGTTGGAGTACTGGAGGCCATCCACCACGATCAGCTCTTGATGCAGATTAGGGCTCATAAGCTTGCTCCATTACGCACGCAGGTAAGTGGTTTTCACAACGGTGTAAAACTCTTTGGCGTAGCTACCCTGCTCTCGTGGGCCAAAACTGGAATCCTTGCGGCCACCAAACGGCACGTGATAGTCGGTGCCAGCGGTTGGCAGATTCACCATCACGCAGCCGGTTTTGGCGTTGCGTTTGAAGTCGGTTGCGTATTTCAGGGACTCGGTGCAAATGCCACCGGTCAGACCAAAATTGGTATCGTTCAGAGTGGCCAGTGCTTCGTCGTAGTCTTTCACCTTGATCACGCAGGCGATTGGCGCGAACGCTTCTTCACGGTTGATGCGCATGGCATTGGTGGTTTCGGTGAACAGTGCTGGCTGCATGTAGTAGCCATCGGTGTCTTCGTTCAGGACATCACCGCCGTAGACCAGATGGCCACCCTCTGCTTTGGCCAGCTCCAGGTATTCCAGGTTCTGTTCCATCTGACGGGCGTCTGCGACTGCGCCAATGTGAACGCCTTCTTTCAGCGGATGGCCCACAACCAGTTTCTGCATGCGTGCAACCATCGCTTCAACGAAACGATCATGAATGCCTTCGGTAACGATCAAACGGGAAGATGCCGTGCACTTCTGCCCCGTACCACCAAATGCACCACCGACAGCGCATTCAACCGCGTTATCCAGATCGGCATCGTCGAGAACAACCAGAGCATTTTTGGAACCCATTTCCAGTTGGCACTTGACCAGATTAACGGCGGTTGCGGCGGCGACTTTGCGGCCGGTTTCCAGCGAGCCAGTAAAGGTCAGAGCGTTAATGCCACGGGAGTTGATCAGAACATCACCGACCTGAGCGCCAGGGCCCATGACCAGATTGAACGTACCTGCTGGCAAGCTTTGGCGGGAGATGATTTCAGTCAGCGCCCAGGCTGAGGCAGGCACCTGATTGGCGGGCTTCCAGACGACAGCGTTACCGAATGCCAGAGCCGGAGCGATCTTCCAGGCACCGGTTGCGGTTGGGAAGTTCCAGGGGGTGATGATGCCAACAACACCAACTGGCTCGCGGCGGGTTTCAATTTCGATACCCGGACGTACCGAGTCGGCGGTTTCACCCATCTGGCGCAGCACTTCGGCAGCGTAATAGTGGAAGAACTGACCGGAGCGGTAGGTTTCGCCAGCACCTTCTGCCAGGGTTTTTCCTTCTTCGCGGGCCAGAATCTCGCCCAGTTCGTCTTTTCGGGCAATCAGTTCATCACCAATCGCCATCAGTACGGAGTAGCGTTGTTCCAGACCGCTTTTTTCCCACTCTTTCTGACCTTGAGCGGCAGCGGCAATGGCCGCTTCGGTTTGTGCCTTGTCGGCCTGAGCGTAATGACCGATGACATCACTGGTGTCGGCCGGGCTGATATTGGCCACGCTGCCCTGGTTGCCGTCTACCCACTCACCCGCAATGTAATTTTGAAAAACTGAATTAGACATGTTGACCTCCAATGATTGTTAAAATCATCTTAGGTCGGCACCGGAAATAATAATAATTAATAATTAATATTTGACGATAAGGATTTCTTATTTGTATATTGAATATCAATCAATAAGTCGTTTTTTACGCCTGACAACCATCAATAAAAACAAAAGGTGTCACTATGCTGCCCGAATTAAAAATCACCCAATTACGACATTTTGTCTGGGTGGCAGAGCTGAAAGGTTTTCATATTGCGGCAGAAAAGGCGCATAGAACCCAGCCAGCTATTTCTCTTTCTATACGGGATCTGGAAAACAAGCTGGGAGAAACCTTGTTTGAAAAGCATAAAGCCAAAACAACCAAGGCCGAGCTAACCCCTTTCGGTCAGGATTTTCTGTCCCGTGCCAAGGAGCTGATCGAACATCATGATCGCATTGTTCAGGATATGATGTTGTTGTCGAAACACAAAACGGGGCACCTGCGTCTGGCCTCTGTGCCATCCATCGCCAGCCGTATGTTGCCCGACATTCTGTCTCGCTTTGCCGATAGCGCCCCTGATTTGCACATCAGTTTCTACGATGACAACGCCGGAGCGGTGTTGAAAATGGTTGAAAACAAACAAGTCGATTTTGGCATCGCCAGCATGTGGGAAGCGGCTGAGCACAGCGACAAGACCTTCACGCCCATTTGGGAAGACAAAATCGGGGTGGTTTGCCGCAATGATCACCCACTGGCCGGGCGGAAGGAGCTGAACTGGCAAGAACTGCGGGATCATAAACTGATTGGTAACGGCACATCGCGTCTGCTTCGGGATACTGAGGCCGAACCTCTGCTGTCTTCTTCTCAGTTCTACGTGTCCAATATGATCTCATTGATTGCCATGCTTGAGCAGGGCCTGGGCATTACAACGCTCCCCTGGTTTGCCTTTCCTGAAGGCAATGCCAATCTGGCTTTTATTCCATTACAAGACCCTTATATTCTGCGTCAGATTGGCATTATCCAATTAAGTAATAAAACACTGACCCCGGCTGCAAATTCCCTGATTCAGTTCATTGTTGAAAATGCGCGCCAAAATCAGATTCAATCATGATTAGTGGGGTTCTTTAATGGGTTTTGCAGTAACCCTTTATATATACATTAATACTATTCTTAGATTATAAGTTTTGCTTATCGGCTGATATAACCTTTTGATTTGTAGGTTTTTGTTTATTTGCGCATGATGAATGAGTCGCTAGGGATATTGCTGCTGGACTCCATGCCAGCCATTAAGAATCAAGATGTGTTGCAAGAGGATTATAATAATGACAACGCCTGCTGCTATCCTCGCCTCGCTGAGGGGTGATCACGCTCTGCCATTACGGCCAGCGAACCAGGTGATGGACCTGGAGCGCCTGGGCTCCCTGCATCAAAGCCGCCTGAGTTTCATGCGCACTCTGGTACGCCGGATCATGAAAGAACGTTGGCAAATTGCCCCCAGCCTGTTGCAACTGGATGCTCAGGGCTATGGCACCGTTGTTTATCAGGTTCGCGCCCCGCACGGTGTGTTCAGTTTTGTACTGTTCTCCAGCTACCTGTCTCCAGAAGAACGTAATGATCGGGTGATTGCAACGCAGTGGGATCTGACCATGGCGCTGGTGGAAGGCACCGTGGATGACGTGTACCTGGAGAAGTTGCGCCAGAATGTTCCCAGGCAAGAAGCCGGGCGTGTGGATGCGCGCGTGTTTGTGCTGTCTCGTGCCAATCGCAGCGCTCGCAACTTTGATTATGTTGTTGATCAGTTGGCCCGAGGTGAACAGCCGGATGTGGACAGGATCGCCAGCGTTGGTTATCTGTATCGCACCACAGCAGTTTACGGCAGTGGCAAGCTGGGTATGGCGGACTGGGAAAAGGTTCGCACTCGACACAAAGACTTTGCCCGGCCATTTGCCGGTGAAATGTTTGTCTGTCTGATGCTGCGTAACTTCAGCCTGATGCAGGCTGAACACATTGCCAGACACAAGTCCCCGACTCGCTTTACGCCTCTGAACCCCGAGATAAAACGCTATTTTGGCATTGGCAATTCCACGGGTTTGGGCATGGCACCGTATCTGGTGAATCATCCTCTGTTGATCAATCAATGGATTGAAATGCGGGAATTGGCGCTGGCACGTGTGCGCACGCTGGGTCATGTCGATGACAGTATCAAACAACAATTGAACAAGCTGATTGATCGTTGCAGCACACATATGGCTGAAACGGAAACAGAAGATGACTGGCAAACGGATAACAACACCGCTGTGCGCCAAGACCTTCTGGCTCTGAAACAGTACGTTGATGAGGATTTTGAAGGCTGGGATGCACTGCTGACCTGGAGTGAAGCACACTGCTCCTTGCAAGGTCAGGAAATGCTGGTGTCCATCATGCTGGAGTTGTATCCAGAGCTGGTGGATGAGCTGGAAGAGTTTCACAGTGCAGAAGAAATGCTGGATCTTGACCCGCTGATGCCACTCCATGAGCTGAAGCGCATCATTGAAACCCGCTACGACTGGGCTTTGGATATTGATTTTGAGGTCGAAGGGGCGCGTGAGACTTGCTGGTATCGTTCGGAAGAAAAAATGGAACCCCGCCTGGGCAGCATTGCGGATCTGGAAGCCAAAGACAAACAGATGGCGCTGGGTGTTGGCTATGCGGTTCACAAGTGCTACAGCCAGCTTTGTGAGTACATGAACGAACATGCAAACCATACAACCGCTCGCTTTATGGTCGCCCGCCCGAAAATGCGCGGCATTGTTCGCCGTATCCAGAGCATGAATCGCTGCACATATGGCGATATTCAGGCCAATTTACTCGATCAGAATGTACTGCCGATGCACTTGCTGCGCTGCAAGTTGGCTTTTTTCGGGGTAAGCAAATTTGACCCGCGCTCACGCCTGTGGGTTCGAAATACCATGTTTCAGGGCGCGCCGTTACTGGAAGATATTGGCAAGCCTTTCAGTGATGACTGGTTTATGCCGCTGGCACCTCAGCAATCGGGAGAAAAGTAATGCACATTTCCATGAATGAGTTGAGTGCTGCCTTGCGCCGCTGTTTTGAGGCCACCGGGTACTTTGTTGGTAACTACGAAGACGCCGCCAGTATGATTTTCTGGCTGGAGAAACACGGTTTGCAAGGTCTGGAGGAGTTGGCGCGCGCCCTGCCCTACATTGATCAGGATCGCCAGAAGCCACTCAGCAGCATGGTGTATGAAGACAGCACCTCTGCGATTATTGACAGTCATGGTCGAAGTGCCTTGAACTGTATTGCAGCAGCGGTGGATCTGGCCCATGCCAAAGCGCTGGATAATGGCATTGCTACGGTGAAGGTTCATAACTGCCACAATCGAAAGTTTATTCTGAAAGCACTGACCGATTGTGGTCGTCGTGGCATCAGTGTGGCGGCTTACTGGCAGAATGGCAGTGAGGTTATCACCGAGCATACTGCTGCCATCAAGGCCGGTGATCGCTACCCGAGTTACAGCGAAGCAACCACCAATTTGAAATCGGATGGCGTTGAAGCTCAGGGTTTGACCATTATCTGCAGTTCGCGGGTAGATCTGACGTCTTCTTTGCAGGAATCCAAAGGCAATACGGGAGCACTCAGTCTTGATTCGGGTCAGGTTGCTTTCAACAAGGAGCGAACCGTAGAGTCCGGTATTAATATCAATGACAGCCTTTGGGCTGAAATCAACCGGCTGGGTGCGGGTGTGCTGGTGAGTTCCAGTGAACAGTCTCGTCAGGGGGCTGGTGGTCGTTAGTCGCTTTATGTTTTTCGCCTCTATGTTTTGCTCCTCTGTCAGCGCACCACTCGCTGGCTTTAGCCTCCGTCAGGGGGCTTTTTTGTTCCTGGCTGGTTTAAAAAACAGTTAGAACAACAGTTAAAACAACACTGCGGGTGGCTGATATGATGTGACTTTCCATTCCATTAGAGTCAGGTTCTTATCCGTCCATGAATCGCGCCCCTCTTCCCTTTTTTGACAGCATCCATCAACTGACCAATCCGGCAGACGATGCCAGACAGGCGTTAGTGGTGCATGTTGAGGCTGCATCAAATGATATGGCCGATGATTTACTGCGAAGCTTTGGTTTTCTGATGAGCTATAACGGTTCTACGGCCACGTTCAACAGTTATCGGCGCGAGGTTGAGCGACTGTTGCAATGGACACATTACGTGCGTCATGCCAGCTTGAAGCAGCTTGGGCGTCAGGACATGGAAGAGTTTATTCAGTTTTGTCAGTCCCCGCCCAGGCAGTGGATCGGCACCAAACAGGTGGCTCGTTTCAAAAAACAGGACGGTACTCGCAAGCCCAATTCTGAATGGCGGCCCTTTGTCGTTGCTTCTGGAAAACGCGTTGAGGAGTTTGAGCTGTCCCGAAAGAGTGTTCAGGCTTTGTTTGCGGTGTTATCTACCTACTTTAACTATCTTCTGCAGGATGGCTATCTTGAAGCCAACCCTATTGCTCTGGTGCGTCAGCGCAGTCGTTTTGTACAAAAGCACGCCTATATGGCCCCGATTCGCCGAATCAGTAATTTGCAGTGGGATTACATTCTCGAAACGGTTGAGCAATTGGCGCAGCAGCACCCACAGGAGCATGAGCGCTCTCTCTTTGTGATTCGATGTTTGTTTGGCATGTACCTGCGTATTTCCGAGCTGGTGGCCGACGAGCGTTCGACTCCTGTCATGGAAGATTTCCAGTCAGACGCCGATGGTCATTGGTGGCTTCGAGTGGTTGGCAAGGGCAATAAGGCGCGAATGGTCACGGTGTCTGACGACATGCTGACTGCCGTAAAACGTTATCGCCTGACACGGGGGTTGTCTCCCCTGCCATTTGCAGGCGATCGAGCGCCATTAGTCCCCAAACTCAAAGGTCGAGGGCCAGTGACCAGTACACGACAGGTTCGCTATCTGGTGCAGTTTTGTTTTGATCAGGCGTATCAGAGAATGGTAGCGGAAGGATTGACAGAGGATGCGCAGGAATTGAAAGTAGCCACGGTGCATTGGCTGAGACATACGGGAATATCAGAAGATGTTCAGATCCGACCCAAAGAGCACGTCAAGGAAGACGCTGGGCATGCCAGTATGGCAACAACGGATCGGTACATTAATACGGAAATGCGCGAACGCCATGCCAGCGCTCGCCACAAAAAGTTGAAGCCGGACTTTTAACCCGGCTTCAGAGACTTAGCTCATGTGCTGGCCGCCGTTGGCAGACAGGTTGGTACCTGTGATGAAGCCAGCGTTGTCATTAACCAGGAAGCTGATCACTTGACCGATTTCTTCAGGCTCACCAAAGCGACCTACCGGGATGCCGGTCAGGATCTGATTACGGATATCTTCTGGAACATCCATGATCATCTTGGTAGCAATATAGCCAGGAGAAACGGTGTTAACGGTAATGCCTTTTGAAGCAACTTCTTGCGCTACGGCTTTTGTAAAACCGTGCATGCCCGCTTTTGCAGCAGAATAGTTAGCTTGACCGAATTGACCTTTCTCAGCGTTCACAGAGGAAATATTAATAATGCGGCCCCATTTTTTGGCCAGCATGTCGTTGATAACCAGACGCGTCATGAAAAATACAGACGTCAGGTTGGTGGCGATAACATCATGCCACATTTCAGGAGTCATTCTTTTCAGGGTTGTATCGCGAGTAATACCGCCATTGTTTACGAGAACATCAACAGTGCCAAAATCCTTGCGGATATTATCGATGCATTCTTCACAGGATTCCCAATCCGTAATGTTACCGAAACCCAGGGCGATGTCGTAGCCTTCTGATTTCAGTTTTTCTTGCCATGCCAGAGCCTTCTCGTGCTGGCCACCAGAGTAATACCCGGCAACAACCTGATAGCCATCATCATGAAGTTGCTTGCAAATTGCTGTACCGATACCACCGGTTCCACCTGTGACCAATGCGACACGTTTTGACATACATCCACTCCTTTTGCGTTCGTGGTAATTACATAAAGGCGTTACAAGTACGCAACAGACATCACTGGAGACTGAATTCATTCTCAATGCTGTAATGCCTATCCTCACTGGTTACGAACTCGTAAACGCTGGTTATAGATTCGTATCTGGATATTACATTACGGTGAAGAGACTAATCGAAAGGTGTAAATATGTCTCTGTTTCCAAAGATGCTGGCATGATTGGAAACATTGTTTGTTATGTTATGTAATATTAAACGAATGCCCGTTCAGTTATTAGTCGTGATGCACGCAATATTGATCAAACACTCGTTAGTTGGCGATAAAGTTTTTCAGAGCTGTCTTCTGTGACAATCCAATCACTCATCGGGTGTGTACTGATGTATAATGCGCGCCCTTCCCTCCCTGACTAGAAACATTCCTGACTCATGAAGTTTGTTGTAAAGCTATTCCCGGAAATTACCATCAAGTCCAAGTCCGTTCGCAAGCAGATGACCAAAATCTTGCGGGCCAACTTGCGTACTCGCCTCCGCAAACATCAGGTATCAGCCGATGTTCAAAATCGTTGGGACAGTTTGCTGGTCGAATTGAACTCTGCGGACGAGCGCAGCCATCGACAGACAGTCGATGTATTGTCCAATACCTCGGGCGTTGGGTATTCCCTGGAAATTGAAGAACATCCGTTTACCACACTCGATGATGCTTATCAGCGGGTCAAGGAAGCGTATGCGAGCAGCCTGGAGGGCAAAACGTTTTGTGTTCGCATCAAACGTGCTGGCAACCACGATTTTACATCGCATCAGGCTGAAATTTACATGGGTGGTGGTTTGCTCAAGGAAACCGGAGCGACGGGGGTTTCTCTGAAGCACCCCGATCTGGTTGTGCATGCTGAAATTCGTAATGACAAGGTTCAGGTCGTTCGCCAGCGTATTGACGGATTAGGCGGCTATCCGCTTGGCAGTCAAGGGGATGTCTTGTCACTCATTTCTGGTGGCTACGACTCGACGGTTGCCAGTTACCTGATGACTCGACGAGGTTTAAAAACGCACTACTGCTTCTTTAACCTGGGTGGCAGTGCTCATGAAATTGGCGTCAAACAGGTCGCGCACTATTTATGGCAGCGCTATGGCGAGAGTCACCGGGTCAAGTTCATTACGGTGCCGTTTGAGGACGTAGTGGCTGAGATTCTGAAAAATGTCGAGACCGGCCAAATGGGTGTTGTGCTGAAACGTATGATGCTGCGAGCGGCTTCAAGAGCGGCGACTCGCATGGGTGTTCCGGCCTTGGTTACGGGTGAGGCCGTTGCTCAGGTTGCCAGCCAGACCATCACCAACTTGGCGGTGATTGATCGTGTATCGGATCACATGGTACTTCGTCCTCTGGCAGCCATGGACAAGCTGGATATTATTTCGCTGTCTCGCCGGATCGGCACCGAAGCATTCGCTGCCAGCATGCCAGAATATTGCGGCGTTATTTCCGTTAACCCAACCACAGTTGGTGATATGAAACGCGTCGAAGAAGCCGAATCGGCTTTTGATATGGCGGTTCTGGAAGATGCTCTCGCCCGCTCCACCTACCAGCGAATTGACGAGGTTCTGGATAATCTTGACAGCGGCATTGACGAAGTGGCACTGGTGAACATGCCCGCTTTGAGCGATGTCATTATTGATATTCGTCACCCTGACGAAGTCGAAGCAGCACCGCTTGTCCTGCCAAACAATCGCGTTCTTCAATTGCCGTTCTATGAGCTGGAAAGCAAACTGGCATCATTGGAAACGGGCGTTCGGCACTTGCTGTATTGCCAGAAAGGCACCATGAGCCGTATTCATGCGCACCACTTGATGCTGGAAGAAAAAGGTGATTTCGGCGTATTTGTCGATGAGCACGAGTAGACAGAGAATGCGATCCAGTAAGCAATAAAAAAGGCGCTGAACAGCGCCTTTTTTGATCAAGCTCTTTGTCTGTCCGAATCAGAGGCGATTCAGACCATTCAGAGCGGCAATCCGGTAGGCTTCTGCCATGGTCGGATAGTTGAAGGTGTTATTGACGAAGTAACGCAGGGTGTTGCCCTCGCCTTCCTGATTCATGATGGCCTGGCCGATGTGAATAATCTCGGCGGCCTGGTCACCAAAGCAATGAATACCGAGGATTTCCAGTGTCTGGCGGTGGAACAGAATTTTCAGCATGCCCACGCCTTCGCCGGTGATCTGTGCTCGGGCAATGCTTTTGAAGAATGCCTGGCCAATCTCATAAGGCACTTTCTCATCGGTGAGCTGACGCTCTGTTTTCCCGACTGAGCTGATCTCCGGGATGGTATAAATCCCTGTTGGTACAGAATCGACCCGATGGAAGTCTTCCGGGCTGGCAATCACAGATGCTGCCGCTCGACCCTGGTCATAGGCCGCAGAAGCCAATGCAGGCCAGCCAATCACATCACCGATGGCATAAATATTGGGAATGGCCGTGCGGTATTCCTGATCCACGTCGATTTGACCTCGTGAATTTGGCTCCAGACCAATATCTTCCAGCCCAAGCCCCTTGGTGTTGCCACTACGACCCGCTGCCCACAAGAAGGCATCAGCTTTCACTTTTTTGCCAGAGGCCATGGTCATGGTGACATAACGATCGTTCGCTTCGACGGAGTCAAAGTGCTCGTTATGTCGAATCAGCGCACCCTTGTCTCGCAAGTGATAGCCCAGTGCATCAGAGATTTCGGCATCAAGGAAGTTCAGCAGGCGATCACCAGGGTGAATTAAATCTACTTTAACGCCCAGGCCTGAGAAAATAGACGCGTACTCACAACCAATCACACCGGCACCGTAGATAATAATGGTGCGTGGCGTATGCTCCAGCTTCAGAACGGTATCGGAATCGTAGATGCGCTGATGGGTGAAGTCGATATTGGCTGGCCGCCACGGACTGGAACCCGTTGCAACAACGATTTCATCAGCATGCAAACGAGTGTTAGTGATCTCGCCCTGAAAAACCTCGACGGTATTCGGTGTCGCAAAGCGGGCTTCGCCGGTATACACCTTGATACGGTTTCGAGCGTAGAACTCGGTGCGTAGCTTGACCTGCTTGGAGATAACTTTCTCGGCGCTTTTTAAAACTTGCGGAAAGGAAAACCAGCGTGGCTCTCCGATTTCACGGAACATCGGGTTGGTGTTGAACTGGATGATCTGCTTGACTGCGTGACGCAAAGCCTTGGAAGGAATGGTGCCCCAGTGGGTACAGTTACCGCCAACCAGAGACTTGTTCTCAACAACAGCAACTTTCTTACCGTGCTTGGCAGCGTTCATGGCTGCCCCCTCACCTGCAGGGCCTGCCCCGATAATGATCACATCGTAGCGGTAATCTGCCATGCCATTCACTCCATCTGTTTGTTATAGGAATAGTTGTTCTGACCCTGATTTCACTCACTGAAGACAACCCCGGTGAGCGAAATCTGACTGCTTAGGGTTCCTGCTATTGCTTTATCGCTGTAAAGATTCGCGGCGTAAAGACTACTTTTGTGTTGCGTCGTAAAATTCGGCCTTATCTGATTGCTGTGCGGCTTCAGCGCTTTCTTTATCACATTTCTTTTTGTCACCACCACACACATCGCAAGCGGATTCCATGCCGACAGCGCTCATGCCACCGCAGGAACCAGAAATGGGTTTGCGCCCCATCAGGACGCCAACCGCCATGGCCGCGACGATCAGCAGCATGGCAGCGAATGCCGTTAAAATCATGGTCATTGTTTAATTCTCCGTTCAGTATTCAATGGGAAGCCGGTATGGACTGAGCGTCATGACCATACTGCTGTTCAAATGCAGTGGTTGGACGAGTCTCGAATCCCTGCGGGCTTCGGATAATAAAATAGGCGGCCAGATTGTGTTGCTGCGCCAGAGCAAAGCCTTCCTCCGGGCCTGCAACATTTAACGCCGTTGCCCAGCCATCGGCCATGGCACAATCTGGATGTATGACAGTCACGGACGCCAGGTTATGCGTAATGGGGCGTCCGGTAGCCGGGTTAATGGTGTGTGAGAAGCGAGTGCCATTAATCTCAAAATAATTCCGGTAATCACCGGATGTTGCAACGGCTGCATTACCCGGCGCAATGATCAGTTGCCCTTTTCTTTCACCTGCTTGATAAGCCGGTTTTTCAACGGCAATTTTCCAGGGCGTGTCACCGGGCTTATGGCCATTGGTGCGAAGTTCACCACCGATTTCTACCAGATAGTTTTCAATTCCCTGAGCTTCCAGTAGCCGTGAAATTTCATCGACTCCCCACCCTTTGGCAATAGCGGATAAATCAATATACACAGGCTTGGCCAGTTTCATTCGATGATTGTTACTGTCGAGTGAGATGTGATTCGAGCCGATTTGTTGCAGTAATTGTGTGATTTGATGATCAGAGGGTGCTTTTTCTGCTGTCTCTTCCGGGCCAAAGCCCCAGATATTGACCAGTGGGCCAACCGTTACGTCGAAATAGCCTCGGCTGTTCTTATATAAGGACAAGGATTGGGATAGAACGGTTGTTAGTTCAGGAGATAAATCGATCCACTGGTTGGGATCGTGAGAATCTTTCTGATGATTAATCAGGGACAGTTCAGATTGAGGGTCGTAGGTCGATAAAGAGCGATTGAGGGACTGTAGATTCTGGTTGATGCGCTGCTGCAGTGTGCTGGTCTCAAAGGTTGGCGATTCAACCAGGCTGATATTATAGGTTGTGCCCATGGTCTGACCGTGCAGCTTATGCACTATAGCCGCAGTCGATGCAGCACCGCTTGATGGAACAGGAGGAGTCGACTGCTCACATCCCATCATTAGCGAAATGGCTAACCCGATCAAAATTGCTCGCAACATCGAATTTCCCACATTAAAAAATGCGGCCAGTATACAGTGACTGACCGGCAGATTCATGCCTGAGAATTGATCACTCCAGCGTCAATTCCTGACGGGCATCAGCTTCAGAGTATGGGAATACGACAAATATCACAAAGACATAAAAATCTGGCGCTGTGGAGTTTTGGTCTGATTGATTGTCTTTATATTTCTTTTTGGAATAACAATACAATTATTAAGTATACCAATATGATTCCACAGGCATATAGAGTGGGTGTAACCTAGGGCCTCGCGCAATTTGCTTACACGAGAAATACTATGCAAGAAACCATGACCGACGAAATGCTGGAGCTGGTGGCTCAACGATTCCGACTATTGTCTGATCCGATGCGTTTAAGAATCCTGCATCACCTGCGGTCGGGTGAGCGCTCTGTCGGGCAATTGGTGGAAGCAACGGGGGCATCCCAGCCTAACGTGTCAAAACACCTGTCAACATTAAAGATGCATGGGTTGGTGAAGCGCCGTCAGGAAGGCAACATGGCCTATTTCAGCATTGGTACACCGTTTGTTTTTGATCTGTGCAATTCGGTGTGTTCGAACATGCAGGACGAATGGCAAGAGCGCCAGTCTGTTCTGGGTGGCAGGAGTCAGTAAACTTTCTGCTCCGAACACACAATGGCAAGTATAAAAAAACGAGACTGATACAACCTGTCTCGTTTTTTCTTTTGTGGCAGATGGTTTCTATCCAGATGACTAGATGGATCGCGCACCCAGATCACTTCCGGTGCCTGTCCAGAAAGTACGAGATGCTTCACCGTTTGATCTCACCATACCCAAATCCCTTAGCGTTTCCAGAATGCCGCGAAATTGACCCTTGCTGATACGCACATCATCAACAGCGTGAGCGTTGGTTCGTCGCTTGAGCAGCTGCTTTTTGACAGTTGCCGATACGACGTTTTCAAGATGCGCTCTCAGGCGATCTTCACTGACACTGTTGGACAATACGGCACTGAACGCCCGATATATTTGATCAAGTCTTACTGGCAATAGCATCTCTTCGGTTGATAAATTGCCGCCTTCATAGACCTTGGCCGCAATCTGCAAATTGACAACCTGGCGTACTTTTTCAAATCGCTTGCGTGCCATGGAAGGGTCAACCGCTGCGACTTGTCGTAATGGAGTAACAACCGATGAGGCGGGTGTTTTAGCGACGGTCTTGAGTTCCTTGCTTACCCGCGACCAGCCACCATTCAAATTGCCTTTGATGGAAGTGATGCTGCTGCGAACGTGAGAGATCAGTTCATCGCGCAAATGCCAACGCTTGTATTGACCTTGCTGCGTAACCAACTGGCAAAAACCTCGCAGTCGACTTTGCTCTGGCGATAAATTGTGATCAGGCAGGTTTTGAATAAAGGAGAGTATGGGCTTTCCTGCAGTGCGTGCGTGAACAAATTCACGATGCAGAAAGCTGATACCGGTTGGGGCCATCGGGCCATACGTTTCCCCTACCAGCAATATAAACAGATCACAGCAGTCGATTTGTTTTCTGACCAGATCCCAGTCATAGACATTGCCATCTTCCCGACACGCAAAGCCAATGTTGAACATTCCCTGACGAGCCAGCTGACGTTCAATTTCATATCGTTCCAATTCCAGCCTTTCAGCATTGGAAGCAAGGTATACCAGGTATCGTTTTTCATCTGGCATTCGAATCACCAATCAAAAAAATGTCACTCTTTGCGCAAGATTGTCACTATAGCAGCGACAGCAATCGTAAAACATAGAAATATGCCCCTGTCGTGATCAATGCCCCCAAAGTCGTAAGAGCAATCGCATTCGCCGTCAGGGTTGCATTGCCGCCCATATTGCGAGCCATGACAAAGGCCGCAGCGGCTGTGGGACTCGCCAGCATAATCACGATCACGCTCAGTTCAAGCTTTGGAAGGCCGAATATCAGCCCAGCTCCCAAAATAAGTCCGGGAAAAACCCCCAGCTTCAACAGCATAATGTGTGCAGTGGTTTTATTGGCTTTATGGAATTCTGTCCAGCTTAACGAGCCACCAATGCTGATCAGAGCCAGGGGCAACGTCATATTCCCCAGACTTTCTGCCGTTGTTCTCAGGGTTGATGGCAACGGAATAGACCAAATACTGAATGGAATCGCCAGCATAATGGCAATAATTAACGGATTTCTGAGGATAAGCTGACCTTGCTCAGGTATCGATACAGACTGTCCTTGCGCCAAAATGACAACGGAAATCAGGTTGTACATGGGCACGCCGACAGCCAGCACCAGAGCACCTGTTCGAATACCATCATCTCCAAACGCGTAAACCACCATGGCAATACCAACAATGCCAAGATTGCTTCGGAACGATGCCTGAACAAAAGCACTCAGATCTTCCCGAGGCAATTTGATCAGCCAGGCCCAGAAATAACTGAATGCGCAGGTTGCGAGAATGGCGATTGCGACAAAAAGCATCAGCCAAAACTGCTCAGCGGGATTGATGTGCATATCGGCGATGGCCAAAAAAATCAGTGTCGGGAGTGTGACCTTGAACACCAGACTGGATGAAACATCAATGAAGGCTGAGTCAATAATCGCCCAGCGTCGAAGCAAAATGCCGAGACAGACCAGCAAGCACACCGGCAAAATAATAGTGCTGGCAAACAGCAAGGATTCAAAATGCATGATTAAAAGAGGATAAGAGGCCCAATAAAACACCGCGACAATGAGACTGGGTGCTGAATGATTTCAGGAAAGGATTCCGGTATATTAGCGGGTTTTGAACCACTTCGGGCAGCACATGACTCGCATCAAGAAGAATCGATCACTCAAACGCATACACAAGGTGAAAACCGGCAGTGCCTCGAAGCTCAAGCGCTCCGCTGGCAACGATCGGCAGTCATCCAAGCGCATTAAAAATCGCACGCTCTCGGTGTACGAGAAATTTCTGGCTGAGAACCCTGAAGCACGGGAACATCAAGCTTCTGGCCAACCACCCAAAACGCCGCCTCCCACTGTTTCTGAACCAGAAGCCAAAAAAGAGAAGCCTGCCAAAACGCGTAACGATACACCAAAGTCATTGCTGGAACAGCTTGATGACGTTGATTTTAAAGATATTTACTAATGCATTGGCAATATACAGAACAAGAGCTTGAATGCTTTCCAAAAGTGCCAGAGAACGTGGCACAACCGTGGGATGCTGCGGATGAGTACCTCCTCAAGGCGACCGACAACCATCGTGCATCGCTGATTTTCAACGACCGCTATGGCGCTCTGGCTCTGAATTTCCCGAATGCCCGGTTATGGCTTGAATCGGCTTGTGCGCAGATTGCTACCAATCGCAATCTTGCATTGAATGGTGATTCAGAACCCCGACACTGGTTGTCATCTTCAGCGGATGAGTCACCCTGGCCGGAACAGATTCTGATTCGCGCACCGAAAGACTTTGAACAACTCCAATATTGGTTGTGGCGCTGTCAGCAGTCGTGTTCACCGTCGACGGTTATTCATATTGCCGGTATGGCCAAATACATTCCGGTTAAATGGCTCAAATGGCTGGAAGCGCATTGCGGGGAATACCAGCAACACCCCATACAACGCAAGGCGCGACTTCTGACGTTGACCGGGTTGCAGATTCCTGAACCAACAACGTCTTCCTGGATGGTGGGATACTCTGCCAATGGCTTGGATTTCCAGTCACTGCCCGGCGTCTTTGGTCGTCAACAACTGGACTCCGGCAGTCGTTTTCTTCTGGAAACACTGGCCAACAAACAGATTCCCGTCACCGGGCGCGTGTGTGATCTTGGCTGTGGCAATGGCTTGCTCGGGTTGTCTCTGAAAGCTCAAAACCCGGATATTGATCTGGTCATGACCGATGACTCGTTAGCGGCCACCCTATCTGCCCGTGATAACGCGAACACCAACCAACTGGATGCTGAGGTTGTGCATGGTGACACCCTTGAAGCGGTTAGCGGACAGCTCGACACGATTATTTGCAACCCACCGTTTCATGATGGCCACCGCCAAATGACCAATCTGGCAGAAAACATGTTCAGCCAATCGGCGAAACGATTACGGCCCAAGGGGCGATTGATCGTAGTTGCCAATCGACACTTGCCCTACCTGCCTAAATTGAAGCAGCATTTTCGACAGGTTCGGCAATCCGGTCAAAATGACAAATTCCTGGTGTACACCTGTGTATTGCCTCGCGGCTCCAAAGAGGAAAGCCCATCATGAAACCTGTTCAATGCAGTTTGATTGGGTTGGCCATTGCGACCATCAACAGTCCTCATATGGCGTTGCTGGAACAGCAAGGTCATGACATCTCGGACTATCAAAAGCTGATGCGCAAACAGCGCAGCTTTTTAACGGGTGAACTGAAATCCGAAGCCAATCTGATGCGCTTCTTTGTTGCTTTCTCAGAGTGGCAACAACAGCAGGCATTTGAAGATACATTAAACGATCAGATTGCCGAATTGTGCTGTTCAGCACTGTATGCCTCTGTTGAAATGCTGCAAGACCCGGAATGTGATGACACCGAGTTGCTGTTTTCTTACATTGGCCAGATTCATGACACCATGGATGAGATGGGCAGCGACACCCAGCCCCTGCGTGAGTACACCAAGGCGCTCCGGGCAGAATTGATGACCCAGCTTGAATCCGTCTCACAACGCCCCGCTGGCCAGGCCATTTTCAAATGGCTGGATACACTGGACACTAGCCTGTTTGGGCTGGCGGAATAGCCCTTCTTTTTTTACTGCCCTTTTTCTTGGATGACCGGAACCCGACACATTATGACACCAGAGCTACTTTCCCCTGCTGGCACATTCAAAAACATGGAATATGCCTTTGCCTATGGCGCGGATGCGGTTTATGCCGGACAGCCAAGATACAGCCTGAGAGTGCGCAACAATAATTTCTCGCTGGACAATCTGGAGCGTGGTATCGCTCGTGCTCATGAGCTGGGAAAGCAGTTTTACGTCGCCAGTAATATTGCGCCGCACAATAGCAAGGTCGATACCTATATGAGGGATATCGAACCTGTGATCAACATGAACCCGGATGCTCTGATCATGTCCGATCCGGGCCTTATCATGTTGGTGAAAGATCGCTGGCCAGACACCGTGATTCATTTGTCGGTGCAGGCCAACGTGGTGAACTATGCTTCGGTTGAATTCTGGCGTCGCCAGGGCGTGAGCCGAATCATACTGTCGCGGGAATTATCGCTCGAGGAAATTGCCGAAATCCGTCAGCGCTGCCCAGAAATGGAAATCGAGGTGTTTGTTCATGGCGCGCTGTGCATCGCCTATTCCGGTCGCTGTCTGCTGTCAGGTTATATGAATCATCGCGACCCCAATCAGGGCACTTGCACCAACGCTTGCCGTTGGAACTACAATGCCCACGAAGCGAAAGAAACCGACTCTGGCGATGTCATTCCTGTGAATGCAGAAGAAATGAATCAGGAACAACCTCTGTTCACACCTGCGGAGTCGACGCTGGGCAAAGGCGGCACATCGGATCAGATTTTCCTGCTCCAGGAAGGCAATCGCGACAATGAGTACATGCCCGCTTTTGAAGATGAGCATGGCACCTACATTATGAATTCCCGCGACCTGAGAGCGATTCAGCACATTGAGAAGCTGGTGGAACTTGGCGTGCACTCTTTGAAAATCGAAGGCCGCACCAAGTCACACTATTATGTTGCTCGTACCGCTCAGGCATATCGAAAAGCCATTGATGACGCTGTGTCCGGTCAACGTTTTGATCGTGGCCTGATGGATACGCTGGAAAATATGTCTAACCGGGGTTACACCGAAGGTTTCTTTCGTCGTCATGTACACGATGAGTATCAGAATTATGAGCGTGGCGTTTCCGTGAGTACACAGCAACAGTTTGTGGGTGAAATCACGGGGATTGAAGGAACAACCTTGACCGTTGATGTTAAAAACCGCTTCGAAGTGGGCGATGTTCTTGAGCTGATGACGTGCGAAGGTAATCATGAGTTCAAATTAGAAGCAATACGGGATCGCCAGGGCCGTGAACGACAGGATGCTCCCGGCTCTGGTTTTGTGGTCAAGATTGAAGCACCAGAAGGCGCGTCGCTGAACAACCATGATAAGATGCTGTTGATTCGTAACCTGCCTGATGCGAAGTGAGTCAGACTGAACCCTGATTTTCACATCCACTCAGGCGGTGTCACTGAGATGGAACAGGGGATATTTGATGAACCAGAGACTGGCCGTTTTATGCATGCTGGCATTTGCCTGGATGACATTACCTGCAGTATCAATTGCACAATCCGATCCCCTGTTACTGTTGCGCGACAAAGCCAGCGTACTATCTGGCCGGTTGCTTGAAGATGCTTCACTGATCAAGTCTCAGCCGCACTATCTGGAACAAATGATCAGTGAACAGCTTGACCGCGTGGTGGATTATCGCTACATGTGCCGCAAAGCGTTGGGCAAATACTGGAAGCGTACATCGATCAGCCAGAAAAAAGAATTTGAGTCGGCGTTCAAGCGTAAGCTGATTCGCACTTACGCCTATGCCTTCAAATCTTATCAGGGTCAAAAAATCCACTTTGGCCCCACCCGATCCCAAGACAACAACACTGACAGAGCATTAATACGCAGCCATCTTGAAGTATCCAACAACAAAGTTGAGCTGGATTATCGCTTGCACCATCAGGATGGGCGCTGGCAGGTTTATGACATTCTGATTGATGGCAGCAGTCTGGTGACAACCTTCAGTGATCAGATTCAGCAACTGATCAAACAACACGGTGTTGCACGAGCAATTTCAAAGCTGTCCCGAGAATACCCCGATGACAGACGCACCATTGCCCTCGGCTCCGATAGTTGGGGGCCTTATGCCAGTGAAAACCTACCGGACAAAGGGCTGGCAGCGGCGATAGTATCAACCGTTCTGGAGCACCTGGGGTATCGCGTTAGCATCGAATTCTCACCCTGGAAAAAGCTGGTGGGCCGGGTTAACGAAGGCAAGCTGGATGGACTTCTGGCAACCTGGCCAAATCAAACGCCAGAGCACTTTGCACTGTCAGAGTCCTACCTCGAAAGTGAATTACGCTTTATCAAGCGCCTGGACGACCCTTTTGTGTATCAGAACCCTACACAACTTCGTCAATTCATGACTAACAAATCCTATCGACTCGGCATATTCTCCAGTTACAACTATCAAGACTACACGGGCAAAATTACGGAACAGTTTGACGTTCAGAAATTGGACTATTGTTCCCAGCTTTTCCGGGAAGTCGCCAACAACAACATTGACCTTGCTCTGGTTGACCGCTGGATTGCCGATAATGAGCTGGCCAGCAAAGACAACATTGCAGAACATCTGACCGTTGTACCCAAAGGCATCGCACAAACCACGATTCATCTGGCATTAAACGGGCAAACGGACTCCCCGGCTTTACTGGATGGTTTCAATAAAATACTAAATCGAATTCGCCAGTCGGGTGAATATCAGAATTTGCTTTCTAAACATCAATACCCAAATCAATGATTCTTGACCATATTATTTATCAGGACGATGACATCATCGCACTGAACAAACCCGGTGGCCTCCTGAGTGTTCCCGGGGTTCGCAATAAAGATTCAGCTTACAGCCGTCTGGCAGAAGAAGTCGGTGAACTGCACATTGTGCACCGACTGGATCAGGACACCTCTGGCATTATCGTATATGCGCGCCACAAGGATGCTTTACGATTTCTGCAGCAGCAATTTGAACGCCGCCTGACGTCAAAAACATACGAAGCGGTGGTTGAAGGGGAACTTCAGGCCAGCGGAGGTTGTATTAATTTGCCAATCAAAGTGGATTGGCCCAACCGTCCACTGCAGATGATCAGCCACAGCGAAGGCCGTTATGCCTTAACACGCTGGACTCGAACGGGCTTTGAAGCGGATAAAAGAACGCGTGTTGACCTGTTCCCCAACACGGGTCGATCTCACCAGCTACGGATTCACATGCAGCAAATTGGTCACCCAATTATTGGTGATACTTTTTATCATCCAGACTACCCCAGAGGCCAGATTATCCAGATGTGTTTGCATGCCAGAGAACTGGGCTTCACACACCCCTCTTCCGGGGAGTTCATGGCACTCCGTTGCGAAGCGCCATTTTAATTTTTCAAATAACCCCCGTTTTTCTATCCTCTTGCTGTCAGGGCGAGCAAACGATACCGCGCCCTGATCAGCAGTAAGATACCACCAAATAACACTGCAGCCCCAACCACGATAGCTATTGCAATCCCTCCAAACAAATACGGTGCCTTCATCAACGTGCTCATCAGGGAGTCCTGATAGTAAAAGAACCAGTCATGATCCGGTGGAAATATCCAGACATGTATCTGGTAGAAGGCCTCCTTTGCTCCAACAACAAACACCCAGGCTGATATAGCTCCAATCAGGAAACTGAGCAGTAATCCTTGTATTTTCACATCCGGGCTACTCCTTCGCCAGATCAGAACAGGAATCCCGGCAACCAGGATAGCGGTACTGGTATACAAGAGATTCCTCAGATTATCGATCAGATTAGCTACGTCTTGAAGATGGATGACTTCTGCATTACGCAGCATGGCCTGATTCTCACCTTGATAAATAAAGCGGATGTCTTCAAGCCCTACTCCATGATGATGAACGGAATAGACGATTTCAGAGAACAAGCGAATATGTTCTGATGCTGGCAATAACTCCAGACCAGACACATAACGATTCTGGGGGCCGAAATGATCAATGTGCGGTCCAATATTGTAGAACTCATACCAAAATGGAAAGCCATAATCCAAATCGGATATGGCAAACCAACTGGTTAAAATAGAAACAGTCAGTGCAGCCAGGAGTACAAAAAACCAGCTTAACTGACCGATATATCGACGCATGGTGCTTTTCAGGTTCATGAAACGCTCGCGTAAAAGGTGAGTATCTCGTCTGCAATGGGGTTCACGAATTGAGCATCCAGGTGGCAATGATGATGCCCTTTCACAGTGATTCCCGTAGCCGTTGGAACCAGTGTCAGTCGTTCATTCATTATATCCTGGGATAAATAGCCATCTTCCGCTCGAATGACCAGCACCGGACATTCAATGGATTTAAGAAATGCCTCCAGAATATCGGGTGTAAAACGAAAACGGGAACGTGCTTTCAACCGGGAATCAGTACTCCATTGCCAGCCGCCATCAACCGTTTTTAAATTACGAATAACGATTGACCGGACAATTTCTTTTGGTAATTGTCCGACAGTTGCACGAAGCTGTACTGCTTGCTCAATGCTTTCAAATATACGCAAGGGCTTTTCGGGAACGGGTTGAATAGCTTGCCGAAAATTACTGATAGCCTCTTCTGGCTTTTGTGTCAGAGGCCCAAATATATCGATACTGATTACACTGGATATAGAATTGGGTAACGTTGCTGCTAACAATAATGCGACTGCTCCACCCATTGAATGCCCAAGCAGATGTACTGGCTTGCTCAGATTTCGAATAACATCCGCCACTGCTTCGACGGGTGTCCAGATATGATAATCCGCTTCGTTAGGTAACCAGGCTGAATGGCCATGACCCGGCGAGTCCAGACAAATGACCCGGTAATCCATAAGAAAAGGCATCAGTTTTTCAAAAGAGGCGGCATTATCCAGCCATCCATGTAACGCCAGAATAACATCACCCTCTGGCTGGCCGAATTCCAATGCCGCCAGAGAACCAAAACGAGTTTCAAAAAAAATTTCTTTCACGCCATTTACCTGCCAATAAAATCAGTATCGGATTATTACAGCACAATACATGGCACGACACGGGTGGAACAAATCGTTTTAAATACTGAGGTTCGGATACCAGACATCCGTGGCTGTCATGCATGAACCTGCGGCCTCCCCTTCAAGCAGCCAACATTCTGCTGGAGACCAGGGTTGTTCCATAATAGCCCCGTCGATCAAGTAAGAAGCCAGATGCCCTACAAGAGGAAGGTGGGAAACCAGAATTACATCGTGATTCAGGCTTTGTAGTTGGTTGATCAACTCAATGATATTGCCACCAGGAATCAAACCATTTTCTTCTCTGAGTGGAATATCACAAGCAGCGACGATATTTTCAGCGGTTTGTCGAGTCCGTAGATAAGGGCTATGCCAGCATTCGGCATTTTTCATTGATTGGGATGAAAGCCATTTGCCCGCCATATCCGTTTGTTTGAGGCCTTTTTCGGTTAATGATCGACTTTGATCATTAACATCACCTTTCACTGCAGAACCATGGCGGACAATATAAATTTTCACTCGTTTTTTTCCTTGTCAGGATAAATATGATGATCATGCCCTGGCCATTCCTTAAATGGGAAAGGTTTTTCTTCAGAGCATCCAGTCAGATAATGAGTGACTTGCTGGTAGTACATTCCCAGAGAAAAACTGAAGTTTTTTAATGTTTTTTGATTGTCGCCACTGAATAAACGAAATAACCATTGAGTTAATGTAATAGTTATAAGAAGAAGATCCAGTATTTTAGCTACCAATAAATAGATAACGGTATAAATTGTTCTTAGCCAAAAAACATCAGATGTTGCAGAGGATTTGAAATTCGGTTGACTCATGGATACTGCCTTTATATTTCATGTTTGGGTAAAGCAAAATCGACATCGGACGCATGCTCTCCCGTCATTAAACCGCCTGCAACAGCTCTGGGGTCTGCTTTTTCAAATAACACCTGATAAGCACCCATTACCAATGGCATATAAATACCTGACTCAAGCGCTTTTTCCCTGACATAGCGCAAGGTGCTGACACCTTCTGCCACTTCACCCAATTCATTAACCGCATCTTCCAGGGTTTTACCCTGCCCTATCGCATAACCAACCCGAAAGTTACGACTTAATGGCGACATACAGGTAACGATTAAATCCCCAACACCAGACAAACCGAGAAATGTCAGAGGGTTGGCCCCCATGGCAACTGCGAACCGGCTCATTTCTGCCAATGAGCGGGTAATGATCATACTGCGGGTGTTCTCCCCCATTCCCAAAGCAGACACAAAACCACTGACGATGGCATAAATATTCTTGAGCGCACCGCCCAATTCCACGCCGTAAATATCGTTGGATGCGTATACGCGAAAATACGGACAGCTCAGAGCTTCCTGAACATTGCGCCGCAAGTCACTGTCCTTACTGGCAACAACCGTAGCGGCCAGCCCTTTTCGGGCAATTTCCTTGGCCAGATTAGGCCCACTGATTACGCCCGTTGGATTGTTAGGGAAAACATCCGAAAGCACCTGGCTCATCAGTTTGAAACCGTCAGGTTCTATTCCTTTGGTGGTACTGACCAAGGCTTGATGTGGCTGGATCAGATGTGCGAATGATGAAATAACATAACGAAAAGAACGACTGGGGATGGAAACAAAGACGACATCCGCATCCTTCAGAGCCATCTCAATTTCGGTTGTTGCAATCAGATTAGGATTCAGACTCACATCGGGCAGATACTGAGGATTCAGATGATGATGATTAATTGAGTCGGCAATATCCTGATTGCGCAACCATTGAACAGACTCGATATGATTATCAGCCAGAATGTTAGCAATCACGGTACCGAAGCTGCCGCCCCCGATCACCGCCACTTTTTTAATTCCCACGTATTCCTCCATACCCGCAGCCTGCGTCGACAGCCGGGATGCATTCAAACAGAATCGATGCCTATCAGGCACCAGACCTCAAATAAGATGCGCATATAACCGTAATGTGTCAGGAAAAGCTACCGCTTATCCATCGTCATCACCGCTGTGGCTATTCTCAAGCGATTCAACCAAATTACAGAAGGTTTGATAATTGGTTTCGTTGAGGCCCATCAAGACTTTGTGGGCTTCGATTACCCGGTCTCTGGCTTCGTCTTCTGACATGGTTTCCGCTGCCCACTCCGAAAAGCGGGTACTGTTCCGGCAGAAATCCTGAATAATATGAAAGACTTCATCAAACCCCATGCTTTCCAGTAGACGGGTAATACTGGGATCCGGCGAATACAGCGTTGGTGTAATACCTCGATGGCGCTGACTGGCCATGGATATTTTTGCCAACTGTCCCAGAGCACTGCTATCAATCATTTCAACATCAGACAGATCAATTAGCACATTGTTGTATTCACTGCCTTCGAGCACATCGGCAATAAAACGCTCAAAAGCCGGACACAATGTGAGTCGTACTTCACCAACCAGTCGGATGATTTGCACCCCGGACTGTTCGCCAACCTGAATACGCCCATTCATTCAATTTCTCCACGCACCAATGACATCACCGCGATGTCATCTGGCGCATCATCGTGATGATCCAGTTCCAGAAGAGTAAAGAGGTCAGACTTCACCCCTTTGGATTGTTTGACCAAATCCAGCAGCGCCTGTTCTTTTGCTGCCATGGATGGTTCGTTCAGTATTTCCAAAATGCCATCGGAAAACATAACCAATGCAAAGTCTTCTGGAAGTGTCAGTGTGTACTCCCGATAAACTGGCTCGGGAAATAACCCAACTGGCATGCCCTTGCCGTTAAGATACGACACCCCATCCCGGGTTAGCAGCACAGGTAATGGCAAATGGCCACCAATGCTGTATGTCAGCGCCTGGGTCTGAAAATCAATCAGCCCATAACACATGGTGAGATGTTTTTTGAGATGCGTCGCCAACAACTCATTATTCAAGCGATCCAATACCTTGACGGGGTGAAGCAAATCATCGCTGGAACCCCGTTTGAAATTGCGGCGCAACCGGTACGTCAAATTTTTCAATAATACGGTTACAAACGCTGAAGATGCGCCATGACCCGATACGTCAGCGATATAAAACACCATGCGATGTTCATCAAGGCTGAAATAATCCAGAAAATCGCCGCTAAGCAACAAGGAGGGAATAATGGAGTGCTCGCATTGCACCCCGCAGATATTCTGTTCTTCAGGCAACATGCTGAGCTGGATTTGCCGACCGGCCATCTGATCCGCTCTTAACTCATCAAGCCCGCGTTTCAGATCAAAGTTGGTCTTTTCCAGATACTCCCGGTAAGCCGTGTTTTCCGATTCCAGTTCTGATCGCTGCAAAGCCCGCTGAAGAGCAAAGTGCAACACTTCCAGATCCGGTATTGGCTTAACCAGAAAGTCATCGGCCCCCAATCGCAAAGCCCGCACAGCGTCATTCATGACACCTGCCCCAGACACAATAATGACCGGCAATCTGGGATACACTTGCTTGATATGTTCAAGCCAGTCAATGCCCGTCACACCGCCCATGCGAAGATCACAAATAACGGCGTCAACCGAACGGCTTTTCAGAGCAAACCAGGCATCATCCGGGTCAGCACAAGCGATCACCTGATATTCGTATTCGACGAGAAATGCCGCAATACTCTCCCGAACGCTGGGGTCATCGTCAATGACCATTACCGTGGTCATGCAAATCTCCTGATTTCAGAATTCAGAAAAGCCATCGCCCTGACGGCGACTCTAGCGACCTGAATTACAACAATTCGACAAGCCACCAACCAACCTTATTTTCAAGAATAGCATTGAAAAGGAACACTACTCGCATATTTACAGCCTTTCAATCCCTGCCAAAGGCGCATTCAGGGATTATTGTCGGTTCAACCGAAAATTGGAGAATGGTGAAATATGACGCGTTGATCGCACTGGATTAATGTCCAGACCACCTCGACGGACATAACGGGCGCAAACCGTCAGTTCATCCGGGCTGGTCCGATCCATCAAATCGCAGAAAATTTGCTCCACACACTGTTCGTGGAAGCCCTGGTGCTGCCGCATGGAAACGATGTAAGCCAGCAGGGATTCTGGCTGAATCTGATGCCCATGATAATGAATGTACACGCTGCCCCAATCCGGCTGCCCGGTGACCGGACAGTTGGATTTCAACAGATGAGAACACACCCACCCATTCCAGGTGGTTTCCGGCACCATTTGCAATAAACCGGCATTCGGTTCGTACGCGTCAATAGCGACATCCAGTTGATCCAGACACACCGCTTCTGGTGCTGATGGCCACGGATGCCATAACGGCAACAAGCGAACTTCAACGGTTTCTCCGGCGACCTGAGACAGATCAGCCGCTACCTGACGGGAGACATCGGTATCGGAAGCAAAACGAGTCTGGTTCAACGAGTTCAGATACAGCTTCAGGGATTTCGATTCAATCAGATTCGGGCTTCGGGCCGGAATACGGATTTCAGCAATACGTACTTCCGGCTTCCCGCGCAGCCCCAGCCAGGACACTTCATAACCATTCCAGATATCTTCCCCAAAAATGGCCGACCGGGAACCAAACCCGGTGTGATCCCGACTTTCACAGCGAGGAATGGGAAACAACAACGAAGCATCGTACTGATCAACGTATTCGGACTGCTTACCTAATGGACTAAATACAACACTTTTCTCGTCTGAACTCACGAAACACCCACTCCAAAAAACAAAATGCCCGCCATAAAGGCGGGCCGATCATATAGTCCTGGCCGGACACAAAAACTCGATTACTGGCGCATACCTGTGCCATTACGTAACAAACGCAGGCTGTATAAGCTCAGAATGACAATAAACAGCGTCATCATACCAAACGATATCCAGACGCCCACATCCGACACCCCAAGAATACCAAACCGAAACGTATTCACCATATACAGAATGGGATTCAACTGGGACACCAGCTGCCAATGATCCGGCAACAAGGAAATGGAATAAAAAACACCGCCCAGATAGGTCAGTGGTGTAATCACAAACGTGGGGATAATAGAAACATCATCAAATTTACGAGCATGCACACCATTGATAAACCCACCCAATGCAAACAGCACAGCCGATAGCACGATAATCCCCACGACGACCCCGACGCTGTGAATCGTCAGACTGGTAAAGTACAACGACAACAAGGTGACGATCAGCCCAACAGCAACACCACGGGCAACACCACCACACACATATCCCGCCAGAATCGTTCCCGGATGCACCGGAGCCACCATCAACTCTTCAATGCTGCGCTGGAACTTGTTGCTGAAAAACGACGAAGCCACATTGCCATACGCATTGGTGATCACACTCATCATAATCAAACCCGGCACAATAAAGGACATATAGTCCACACCGCCCATTTGACCGATTCTCGGGCCGATCAAATTGCCGAAGATCACAAAGTACAACGTCATCGTAATGGCTGGTGGGAGCAGAGTTTGCTGCCAAATGCGCATAAAACGACGAACTTCTTTCACAACAATGGTTTTAAACGCAACCCACTGAACGCGCATCATCGGACTCATCAGGAAGCCTCCTTCACCATAGAGACAAACAATTCTTCCAGACGATTAGCCTGCGGTCTCATACTGCGTACCACCACGCCTTGCTGATCCAACTGCCGGAACAAGCCATTGATCCCCTGACCCTTCTCAACCGTCACCATCAGGCAATCCGGGTCTGCCTGAGAAACATCAAAACCATCCAACTGCGGGGCAGCCGACAGTGGCTCTACCAGGTCAAGCATAAAGGTTTCCGATTTGAGTTGTGCCAACAAAGCCCGGACACTGGTGTTCTGTACAATTTCACCCCGATTGATAATCGCCACATTGCGGCACAATTGTTCGGCTTCTTCCAGATAGTGCGTTGTCAGAATGATCGTGGTGCCCTGCTCGTTCAGATCTTGCATAAAGCCCCACATGGAACGGCGCAGTTCAATGTCCACCCCGGCCGTTGGCTCATCCAGAATCAGAACATCGGGTTGATGCACCAACGCCCGAGCAATCATCAGGCGTCGTTTCATACCGCCGGACAACATGCGAGAAGGCTGATCACGCTTGTCCCACAATTCCAGCGCTTTTAACAAACGCTCGGTTTGTTCCTGGGCATCCGCCATCTCTATGCCGTAATACCCGGCCTGGGTCAGCACAATGTCCGCAACTTTTTCAAACTGATTGAAATTAAACTCCTGAGGCACAACGCCCAGGCTTTGACGAGCCAGAAACGGTGAACCGTTCACATCATGACCCATGACCTGAGCATGGCCTGAGGTTTTCTGAACCAGACCGGAGAGAATCCCCAATGTGGTAGACTTCCCGGCCCCATTGGGGCCGAGCAAAGCAAAAAAATCGCCCTGCTCGACAGCAAGATCTATGTTCTTGAGTGCTTCAAAACCGTTTTCATAAACTTTTGACAAGCCCTGTACAGACAGTGCCGCAACCATATTCAACCAACCTGAACGAGTAACTGCATGAGTGAATCACTTCCGCATCACATACAACAACTGACCGAACTGCATCAGAAATTGACCGACGCACGTGAGAGCAAAGTGCTAAGCGACGCCATGTTACACCAACTTGAACAGATCATTGATCAGCTCACGCAACAGTCTGACACAGCCTGGCAAGATGCCAGTGCCTGGCTCGCCCATACCATGAGCATGGCTCCTCAGATAACGCCCCTGATCAATCGGGAATTACTGTGGTTTTTTGGTGGTGACTGCCTGCACTTCCTGACCGATGACGAGATCAACACGTTCCAGCAACAAGAAGAAGCGAACGAGGAATAACAGGCCAACGTGTGATTTTCGTGCACCAACCCCGTCCTTGCGGTTGGCAAGCCCGCTTCAGACTTACATAATCGTTACAAAACAGCAGGGCGCGGATCATGATGTATCAGGATGCTCTTCAGTCTATTCTGACGTCTTACCAGCAAGGTCGAATCAACTACAACACCAAACTTCTGAGCCTCGGCTTTTTGAGTGTACTGGAACGAGGGCCACTGGATTATGAAAGCATGGCTTTCATGATGCAGCGCCCGGAACCGGGGATACGCTCCGTGATTCGAAACTACATCAAGCGTAATTTGGTGGAAGTCGTTGAAAAGCGTTCCAGTACACACGGTGGTCGCCGTTGTAATTGCTACGGCCTGACGCCAAAAGGCCAACAACTGCTGAGTGCTTACCAGCGCACTGAGCAAACACCAAGCATTACCCGCCGAGCTGAAATTTATCAAGAACTGCGCGATGAACATCCAGACCGTACGTTTTCCTGTATTGCTCTTTTGGCCGCTACAGAATTGACCGATGGCTGTGCCAGTGCGTTATTAGCTGCCATGCAAGTCAACGCCCCTGCTCTGATGCAACAAACCACACGGGCCATTGAAGCTGATTTACTCTGCATTTGTGGCTATGAAACCAGCCCCGATGGGGGTCGGGAAAGACGCGTGGCACTTACCCCGGATGGTAAGCGCCTGTTGTATTTGATGCTTCAGATCTAAGGCACTTTTCAAACTCATAAAAAGATAACGGTATAACCAACACACACCCATATCACCGGATTAATGACCGGGTCTGACACTGGAGCTGATCACGATCGACTTGTGACAGATCATAATCCGCTTGTCGATACAGCCACTTTTCAGCACGGGTGTTAAACACCAATGCCAACCTGACCGCCATTTCAGGCGTAATACCCGCTTTGCCATTGAGAATCATTGACAGGGTTTTGCGACTGACACCCAACAACCCAGCCGCCTGAGTAACATTCAGCCCCAGTGGTTGCATACAGTGTTGCCGAACAGCCTGCCCCGGATGCTCACTCATACCCGATCACCTTCATTTGAAATACAAAATACGAACGACACGCTATCATCAGCTTTGTTGCAATCTCAGCCACGAAACCCACACCACCGCATTCAGGTGAGAACCAGATCACAAAACACCCATTTGCCCTGGTCAGTTTTTCCCAGCGCCTCCCTCTTGAGACTCCCCGACCTCTCAAGTATGGTTCCGCCATCGTCGCCCAATACGGAAACAATGAGTAATCCATCATGCGCCTTGTTTACATTCCGGTTTTTTGTCTGCTTGGCCTGCTAACGGCTTGCAGCACTCCGCACTACATCCCTTTCACTCAGGAACTGCGTTACGCAGAAGGATTAAGTGAAGCCGATTTGCAACGTCTGCAATACTATATTTGCCCACCACTGAAAATGGCCAGAGCCGTCGAAGTGACTGAAAAGAACATCAATGATGGCCGCCTGATTCGCCGACAGCAGCAAAACCTGGAAGAAGTGGTTGTGCCCGCCTGGACGCCCGGCATTGCTCTGCAAAACTCAGAGCATCATCTTACCGTCAGCTTCGAAGAAGGCTCGTATTTTCATTTCGGGGTTGAACAAGGCAAGAGCAGCGGCTACTACACCCCGCTGGGCCGGGAATTTGAGGGCTTGTTCAAAATCCCGTACGGCAGCAAGCTCTACGACATGGACCTTTCCGAGTCCTACGAGTGCGAAAGTGATAACTACACTCAGCCACGTCTCTGGATTGACGCGGCGTCACTGAATAACAAAACCCACCAGCGCAAGGTGCTGCAAGGTCTCAGAGCGCAATAGCTCATCACAGACCTCCCTCTCAGGACAGCAGACACCTCCACATCTAACGGCTGATCAGATACGTTCTGACAGCCGTCTCGATACCCGCACACAAGTACTCCAGATCGGAATCCGTCATCACGAACGGCGGCATGATGTACACCAGATTGGCAAAAGGCCGCACCCAAATCCCCTGTTCCACCAGCAAGGGCTGCAATGCTCGGGTATCTGCCGTGTGATCCAGTTGCACCACTCCGATCGCTCCCAGTACACGAACATTTTCCACACCGACCTGATCCGCCAGCGGATTCAGTCCACGGTGCAGACCCGCTCCTATTCGACGCACCTGAGATTGCCAATCGGAAGCCAGCAACAAATCCAGACTGGCACACGCCACTCGACACGCCAACGGATTACCCATAAAAGTGGGGCCATGCATGAAGCACCCCGCCTCTCCCTCGCTGATCACCCGAGCCACCAAATCAGTGGTCAGTGTTGCCGCCAACGTCATATAACCACCTGTCAGGGCTTTCCCGAGACACAGAATATCGGGCGTAATACCTGCATGGTCGCAAGCGAACAGCTGTCCGGTGCGTCCAAATCCAGTGGCGATTTCATCGGCGATCAATAACACATCGTATTGGTCACACAATGCCCTTGCGCCTTTCAGATAATCCGGGTGATAAAAACGCATTCCCCCCGCTCCCTGAACTATTGGCTCCAGAATCAGTGCCGCCAGCGTGTCAGAGTGTTGTTCCAGCGTTCGTTCAAGATTGTCCAGATCCTGCGCCAACGTATCAGGTTGGGCAATATCACCACGCCAGTTATCAGCCGGTGCAGGCACAAACACTTGTTGCGACAACACACCCGAGAAGACATGGTGCATGCCACGGTTCGGATCACAGACCGACATCGCCCCGGTGGTATCACCGTGATAACCCCGTTCCAACGCGGCAAAGCGATGTTTTTCCGGTTTCCCTCGGGCTTGCTGGTACTGAATCGCCATTTTCATGGCCACTTCAACCGATACCGAACCGGAGTCCGCAATAAATACCTTATCCAGCCCATCGGGAGTCAGCGCAACCAGACGGCGGGCCAACTCAATTGCAGGCTCATGCGTCAGACCACCGAACATCACATGAGACATATCTGCCAACTGTTCCGTAGCAGCCTGATTCAGAACCGGGTGGTTATAACCGTGTACCGCACTCCACCAGGAAGACATGCCGTCCACCAGCTCCCGACCATCCGCCAGCGTCAATCGCACCCCGTGTGCAGAAGCCACCTTCCAGACCGGGGCCGGTTCTGACATGGAGCTGTAAGGGTGCCAGATATGCCGGGCATCAAACGCCAGATCCTGAGCCAGCTTGTCATCAATAGTTGCCATGCAATGCGCTCTCATTCATTACTTGAATTCATTATTTTAAAATTTGAACAGACGCGATCCACTTTACTCGCACCACCCTGCCGCTCCATGACATACCGAAGGGACATATTGATACAGTGAATACAAATGTCACCCGTCCAGACACCAGTAAACCAGCCCCGCATCAAACCCTCACCGGCAGTTGACCCACTTCTCAGTACCCCTATGTTGCTAGGCGTTGCTAAAAATCGTTCCAAATGAGTGAACCGGGCCTGAATCATGAGCTGGACACAACGCATTCAAGACAGCTTGTCTCAACGACGAGCAGACAATCAGTGGCGACAGCGTCAAACCGTTGAGTCGCCACAAGGGCGGACTTTGCGCATCCATGGCCAGACGTTGCTCAACTTCTGCAGCAATGACTATCTCGGCTTGGCAGAACAGGGTGGACCGGCGTTACAGCGGGCGGCAATACAGTGGGGGCTGGGCAGTGGTGCGTCACATCTGGTCTGCGGACACAGCCAGGCCCATCACGATCTGGAACAGGCTCTCGCCCGTCACACGGGTTACTCAAGGGTACTACTGTTTTCAACCGGTTACATGGCCAACCTCGGTTGCATACAAGCGTTGACCCAGCGGGGCGATGGTATTTTTCAAGACAAGCTGAATCATGCCTCTCTGATTGATGGCGCACTGTTGAGTCGAGCAGACTTTCAACGATACCCCCACCAGAACTACCGCAATCTGGCCACCCGCCTGCAGCAACGTGAGCAAGGCTTGTCATTGGTCGTCTCAGACAGCATTTTCAGCATGGACGGCGACCTTGCCGACGTGAATCAACTGGCTGACCTGTGCCAGCAACACAATGCCTTATTGATGATCGATGACGCCCACGGCTTTGGTGTTCTGGGCAATCAAGGCGCAGGCATTCGCAACGATGCCGGACTCCGCAGTCGGGAGTTGCCTTTGTATGTCGGCACACTGGGAAAAGCACTGGGCGGATTCGGGGCCTTTGTCGCAGGTGACGATGCATTGATTGACTACCTGATTCAATTCGCCCGCCCCTACATCTACACCACTGCTATTCCCCCGGCAGTGGCCGAGGCCATGCTCGATAATCTGGAGCGGTTACAAAACGACGATCTGCGCACCACACTCAATGGCCATATTCAATACTTTCGAGAACAGGCACAGCACCGACAACTGCCCTTAATGGCATCACAGTCCCCCATTCAACCGTTACTGATTGGCGACGAACGCCGGGCCATGTCGATCAGTCAGGCTCTGCGACAACGTGGATTGCTGATCACCGCCATTCGTCCACCCACCGTACCTGCAGGCACCAGCCGTCTTCGCGTCACTCTGACCGCCGCCCACACACGGGAAGACATTGACACCTTGCTGGATGCGCTAACAGAACTGCTCGACACAGAGACAACCGGAGCCGCCCGATGACCACAACACCTCACCCCGCCGGCTGGCAGCCTCTGGGAGACACTTCCGCCCATTCAGACATATCGGCCAGCGATACTTCCGTCAAAGATACCATCTGGTACTGGCTGCCGGGTTGGGGCTTTGACACCAAAATCTTTGCACCGCTGTACGAGAAAATCCCTGGACAACACTTTGGCCTGAACTATGCCCACTTGCTATCCGAGTTGACTGAGCCATCGTTCCAGGCCGCTGCTGAGTATCTGGCTAACAACAGCCACGCCACTGCACATTGGGTTGGCTGGTCACTCGGAGGCGCACTGGCTGCCTCGGCCTGCCAAACAAGCCAGCCAGCCCGATTAACCACACTCGCCACCGGCGCACAATTTTGCCGCCAGAGCGATCAGGGGCACGGCATGCCCGCAGAAACACTCGCAGCCTTTATTCAGGGGTTTGAACGCCAGCCAGCCAAAACACTGAAGCGCTTCACAGCCTTGTGCAGCCAAGGCAGCCTGTCACCCAGAGCATTGAGCCGTACGCTCACCGCCAACCAGAATCACCCGAACACGGACGTCGAAACTGCGCAACTACTCACCACTCTGAATTGGCTAACAGACTTCGACATCACCATGAATCCACACACAGGGCTGGCCCTGTACGGTGATCAGGACGCTCTTGCCCCCGGAGGTCTGCAGCCACGGCACACCTTACCGGGGAGTCACGCTTTCTGGCTGGAAGATGATAACCAGAGCCAGGTTCTGGCCCATTTACAACGGAATGAACCCGCATGAACCACTTTGTCGATATATCCACCCACACCACACCACAGCGCAACAAGCGTCAGGTCAGCCATCAGTTCTCCCGTGCGGCAGCGACTTACGATCAGGCGGCCCACATACAGGCGCAGGCCCTTGAGGGTCTGTTGAGTCATCTGCAGCAACACCAACCGGAAGGCACTCTTCAAGGGCAGTGGCTGGATATCGGCTGCGGCACCGGCAAGGCGCTCAAGCCGTTACTGGATCTGGGTGCCCAGCACATTACAGGCGTGGATCTTGCGGAAGGCATGCTGCAACAAGCTCGACAACGTACGCTCTCTAACACCCAGCTCATACTGGCTGACGCCGATGCCCTGCCCTTGCCAAACAACAGTATGGACGGTCTGATTTCCAGCCTCATGCTGCAATGGAGCGAAAATCTGACCGCTACTTTCAAGGAATGGGCCAGAGTTCTGAAGCCCGGCGGCACCGCAGCCATCGCTACCCTGCTGCCCGGCACACACAAGGAGCTTCAGCACGCCTGGTCACAGCTTGACGACTTTGTACACGTCAACCCATTCGACAGCGCCGACCAGCTTTGTTACAGCGCCCGTTCTGCCGGGTTGCACATCTCGATACTGGAGCAACAATCACTGGTGGAAAAACACCCGGATCTGCGTACTTTATTGCGTCAGCTAAAAGCCATTGGTGCCACGAATGTCAATACTGGGCGCAAACCCGGCCTGACCACTCGAAAAACATTCCATGTACTGGAACAAAACTACCCCAGGGATGATCAACAGCAGCTACCCCTGACATATCAGACGGCCTGGCTCATTATGACCAAGCCCGTCCACTTCACTTCGGAACCACCGAGTTTATGATCTACCGTTATTTCGTCACCGGCACCGATACCAACGTTGGTAAAACCGTGATCAGTGCCGCCCTGCTGCATAAGGCCGGACAGCAAGGTTATGCCAGCTTTGGCTTGAAGCCTGTTGCCGCCGGGTGCATCAGCACACCGGCCACCAATTCCGACGCCCTGCTACTGCAGCGCCATAGCGGCACTCAACTCTCCTACAGCCTGCACAATCCGGTCGCACTCAATGCCGCCATCGCTCCACACATCGCAGCCCAACAAGAAGGACAAACCCAAAGCCTGGCGCTGAACAACCTCAGCACCCGCTGTGAACACAGTCTGATGCAGGCCATTGAAGCCAATCAGGAGCCACAACGGGATCACTGGCAACTGATCGAAGGAGCTGGTGGCTGGCTGGTGCCTCTGGACAATCAGAATACTCTGGCCGATCTGGCCATCCAGCTCAGTGCTCCGGTGATTCTCGTGGTCGGGATTCGTCTTGGCTGCATCAGTCATGCTCTGCTGACCGCCCAGGCAGTCCATGCCAGCGGTCTGAAAATCGCGGGCTGGATTGCCAACAGCCTGGAACCAGACATGCCTTCAGAAACCGACAACCTGACCTACCTGACCCAGGCCATGCAAAACGCACGCATCCCGATGCTGGGACACATTCCCTACCAAGCATCACTGGCACTGCCAGAAAGCGACCACGAACATCATTTGCCCGACGCCGAGACGATTCAAACGGTCGCCGATTTATTGCGCTTGCCTACCTGACATTCAAATCCATCACGGAAGAAATGCCTCTGATGTTTTACAAACAACGCCAGAGGTACTCTTTGACAACGAACACAACCTACCCGAAAACAGCCAAAAAACACCGCTCGTCCGATACCGACACAAGCCATATATCGACCGTTAGAAGGTTTCCTTGATGGAATAAATGTCACATAAAAAACAATCACTTATGAAATGTTTGAAAAACAGCCAACTATTGTATTTTTCATGAAATATCCGTGATGCAGTTGACTTTTTTCTGGTGAAGCACTTCACATTTTGGTTATAGTTCAAGGGCGTGTAGCAAACGTAAATTGTCTCTTCTGATTGTTGTACCGGAGAAACTCATGAGCCAGCCGCCGACCGAAACCACCCACAAGGTGATCGATCTGCTGAATCAGGCACTCAAGAAAGAGCAGGACATCAAGATTCTGTTTTATTCGGATGAGTACCTGTGCTCCAGTGATCGGTACCTGGCCATACTGGGCAAAGCCAAGTGCTATTTGTCCCAGAACATCAACATCAGCCACATCCTGAGCAGCACTGACAAACAAATCAAAGTCATCCCACTGAACGATAGCGCCCCGATTCGCAAACGCGCGCGCAAAATTGGACGCCCGATAGATGAACTGCTGTGGCAACTGGCCTTCAAGCTCTCTTCCGGTCGCCTGATCAATGGCTGCCGTGCTGAAGACATCGTGCATCTGGCCCAATGGCCAAACTTCACCCGCGTTGCCCGAACCCCGAACGCTCTCAAAATTGCCGCCCTGCTTGCAGCTCGGCCGATTCATCTGGACATTGCTGCCCGCTTATTGACGGTTCCTGTTGAAGAGGTCTACCAGTTCTACAGCGCGGCGCATATGGCGGGATATACCACTCAGCTATCCAAGCAAAATGGCATTGCCAAAACCGAGATGCAACGCCCGGCAGACAACGAAACCGGCGTGATGAAACGCCTGATGGATAAGCTGACCAACTCCTGACGCATTTTAAAAAGACAAAACACCAGAGACACAAACGGGAGCCGAAGCTCCCGTTTTTCGTGTTAGCGGATAGAACCTGGCACCCACACAGTGCATGGGTGCCAGTCAGTTATTCCCACTCAATCGTCGCGGGTGGCTTGGACGATACGTCGTAAGCCACGCGAGATACGTGTTCAATTTCGTTGATGATGCGATTGGAGACCTTCTCCAGCAGCTCATACGGCAGGTGCGCCCAGCGAGCGGTCATAAAGTCGATGGTTTCAACGGCACGCAGGGAAACCACCCATTCGTAGCGGCGCTGATCGCCGACCACACCAACAGACTTTTGCGGAATAAACACAGCAAAGGCCTGAGAGGTTTTGTGGTACCAACCGGAGTTGTGCAGCTCTTCAATGAAGATGGCATCGGCTTCGCGCAGGATGTCGGCGTACTCTTTCTTGACTTCACCCAGGATGCGAACACCCAGACCCGGCCCCGGAAATGGATGACGGTAAACCATGTCGTATGGCAGACCCAGCTCCAGACCGATCTTGCGAACTTCGTCTTTGAACAGTTCACGCAGTGGCTCCACCAGATCCATTTTCATGTCATCTGGCAGACCACCGACGTTGTGGTGGGATTTGATCACGTGTGCTTTGCCGGTTTTGGCAGCGGCAGACTCGATCACATCCGGGTAGATAGTACCCTGAGCCAGGAAAGGAACATTTTTCAGTTTGCTGGCTTCTTCGTCAAAGACCTCAATAAAGGTATTGCCGATCACTTTGCGCTTGGCTTCTGGATCTGAAACGCCTTCCAGCTTACCCAGGAACAGGTCAGCGGAGTCTGAACGGATCACTTTGACGCCCATGTTTTTGGCGAACATGTCCATGACCATGTCGCCTTCATTCTTGCGCAGCAGGCCGTTGTCCACGAACACACAGGTCAGTTGCTCGCCAATGGCTTTGTGCAACAGGGCAGCCACGACAGAAGAATCGACACCACCAGACAAGCCCAGCAAAACTTTGTTGCTGCCGACCTGAGCGCGGACTTTTTCAATCTGGTCTTCAATGATTTTGGCCGGTGTCCACAGCGCTTCACAGCCGCAGATTCCCATCACGAAGTGCTCCAGAATGCGCTGGCCTTGCAGCGTGTGGGTCACTTCCGGGTGGAACTGCACACCAAAGAAATTTTTCTCGGCGTGGTACATACCCGCGATAGGGCAAGAATCGGTTGAGAGCATCAGCTCGAAGCCATCGGGCATGGCAACCACTTTGTCACCGTGGCTCATCCAGACATCCAGCAAGCTCTTGCCGGTCTCGGCATCAACATGATCCTTGATGTCACGAATCAGGGTGGTTTCAGCATCCACCTTGATTTGTGCATAACCGAACTCACGGACGTCCGAACCCTGCACCTTACCGCCCAATTGTTCAGACATGGTTTGCATGCCGTAACAAATACCCAGCACTGGCAGACCCATTTCAAACACGCATTGAGGCGCGCGCGGAGAACCTGCTTCGGTCACCGATTCCGGGCCACCCGCCAGAATAATGCCGCTTGGGTTGTATTCCCGAATCTCTGCTTCGTCCATATCAAACGCACGAATTTCAGAAAAAACACCAATTTCGCGCACACGACGTGCGATCAGTTGAGTGTATTGGGAGCCAAAATCCAGAATCAGAATTTTCTGGGCATGAATGTCCTGGGTCATAAATTGCTTACCTGTAAATCAAAAACGCCGGGCAACCAGGCCCGGCATAAGAAACATCAACAAAAGATAGAAACGGTCGAATGACTTAGCCCAAACGGTAGTTCGGCGCTTCCTTGGTAATTTGAACATCGTGGACGTGAGATTCTTTCATCCCTGCCGCACTGATCTTGACAAATTCAGGCTTGGTACGCATCTCTTCGATGGTGGCACAACCGGTGTAACCCATGGAAGCACGCACACCGCCCATCAGCTGATGAGCAACCTGACCCAGCGGGCCTTTACAGGCGATTCGGCCTTCAATACCTTCAGGCACCAACTTGTCAACGCCGCCTTTTTTGTCCTGAAAATAGCGATCCGACGAACCATGAGCCTGACCCATGGCACCCAACGAACCCATACCACGATACGACTTGTACGCACGACCCTGGAACAATTCCACTTCGCCCGGCGCTTCGTCAGTACCCGCCAGCATGGAACCCACCATAATCACGGAAGCACCCGCCACCAGCGCCTTGGCAATATCGCCAGAGTAACGCACGCCGCCATCAGCCACGACCGGAATGCCGTATTTGTCCATCGCCGCTGCCACATTGGCAACCGCACTGATTTGAGGAACGCCCACACCGGCAACAATACGCGTGGTACAGATGGAGCCAGGGCCAATGCCGACTTTAACGCCATCCGCACCCGCTTCCGCCAGCGCAATGGCCGCTTCGGCGGTGGCGATATTGCCGCCAATCACCTGTACTTCCGGGAAGGTTTCTTTCACCCAGCGTACGCGGTCAATAACCCCGGTGCCATTCGAGTTGCTGGTATGACCGTGGGCGGTGTCCACCACAATCACGTCCACACCGGCTTTCACCAGTGCTTCAACACGCTCTTCGGTGCCGTAGCCTGTACCTACCGCAGCGCCAACACGCAGGCGGCCCTGATCGTCTTTGGCCGCATTCGGGTAATTACGCGCCTTGTCGATGTCTTTCACCGTCATCAGACCGGCCAGCTTGCCGTCAGTGCTCAGCACCAGAACTTTCTCGATGCGGTGCTTGTGCAACAGCCCCTGAACCACGCTTGGCTCTGTGCCTTCCTGAACGGTCACCAGCTTGTCTTTTGGCGTCATGACCGATGCAACGGTTGCATCCAGATTTTTTTCAAAGCGCACATCACGACTGGTCACAATGCCCACCAGCTCTTCAGCATCCACAACCGGCATACCTGAGATATTGCGCTGTTCAGAAATGGCCAGCACTTCACGAATGGTCGTGGTGCTGGTCACAGTAATTGGATCTTTAACCACACCGCTTTCGAACTTCTTGACCGTGCGTACTTCAGCCGCCTGCTCTTCTGTGGTCAGGTTCTTGTGAATAATGCCAAGACCACCTTCCTGAGCAATGGCAATAGCCAGACGCGCTTCTGTGACGGTATCCATCGCAGCAGAAATCAGAGGCATATTCAGCTCAATACCACGTGTCAAACGAGTCTTCAACGACACCTCATTTGGCAAGACTTCAGAATAACCGGGTACCAGGAGTACATCGTCAAAGGTGAGTGCTTCTTGAGCAATTCGCAACATACAGAGCCTTCCAGAATGGGATTGGGTGAATAACCGAAGCGTCGAACGACAGGCGTGAGAGGACACGAATCTAATGCCCTGCTCCGCAAGTCTGACAGGTGTCGACACGACCCCCGGATAAATTAAGGCGCGGCATTGTAGCCAAATCTGGCGCATTGGTAAATGCTCAACAGCCTGACTGATGAATAAATGTCGCCACCGATTCTCGTGCCTGCGGTTGCCCCATGGCACTGATATGCCGCCCTTTCAGGGAAATCCAGCAACGCTCCGAGCCTAAAGCATCGTACACTCGCCGCCCGGACTCCTGAGGGATAATGCGATCATCCTGACTGTGTAAAATCAGTACCGGCACCCGGATGCGACCGGCGGCGTTTTCAGGGTCCCAGGACGATGGCAACAACCAGGTAAAAGGCCACACCAACCAGCCAATCACCGAACGCGACATGTGCGTTCTGGCAATGTCTCCGAAACCATCAAAAGGCGCTTCCGCTACCACGGCTGTAATCTCCGACGACAGCCCGGCATCACTGCCCGCATAGCTGATGGCCAGCGCCGCGCCGATGCTCTGGCCAAACACCACCACCGGTCTGCCCGGCATTTCCTGCTCTAACCAGTCCATGGCAGCCTGAATGTCGTACAGAACACCTGGCAATTTCGGATACCCCTGAGAATGTCCGAAGCCGCGATAGTCCAGTGCCAAGACAGGAATGCCCTTCCGGGGCAGCCAGGCCACGCTCATCATATGCGTGCTGACGTTTTCGGCATTACCATGCAGAAACAGCACCACGGGGCTTTCAGCTTTCGGCAGTAGCACCACACCGTTCGTCTCTTGCGCTTCCTGCCTGGATGACTCGGGCTGCTCCGGCAGCCACCAGGCATGCAGCATGACGCCATCGTGGGGTGTCAATTGCACGTCGTCATACACCAACCCCAGATCCGCTGGCGTTCTTACCCATTGCTGCTGGGGGTGAAAATACAGGCCGGTTAATGACGAACAGCCACCCAGACCCCACACACTCAACAGCATCACACCCAGCACACCCCAGAAACCGCGTTGACCCCACGACTGCTTACCCATTCACAACTCCCTGATTGTTAATCGTCGTCGATAACTTTAGCTGTTGTCGTTAACGACTGTTGCGCTCTGATCGGGGCAATGCCGTCACGATGCCACCACTTTGGTAGCACATTTCTTGCCCTCAAGAACCATTGTCGCCACCAGCACAGCCTCTAGCATGAAGGCATAACGATAAAAACGTAAACAGTGCTCGTCTGGTTGTCAGCCTTCTCACGTTGATGCCGGTATTTCGAGGCTGTGCCGGAGACCGTGCTCATGCGCCAATACATTCCCCTGCTGGCTTTATGGCTGGCATTACTGCTCCCAACTGGCCCGTCTTATGCTCAGGATTCACACGCCGGTCAGGCGTCTCAATCCCTGCCGGAGATGATCCAGTCACTCTTTCCCAAAGCCACCCGCATCGAGGACAAGCTCGAAGACTACCCGGTGTACCCGATATACCAGCTCCACGAACTGCTGGGCTATGCCTACGAATCCAAAGACATCAGTGACCTGCCCGGCTTTTCCGGCAAGCCGATACGCCTGCTGATTGGCATAGACACCATCGGCAACTTTACTGGCGTCCGGGTCGTTTCTCATCACGAGCCAGTCTTTCTGCATGGTTTGGGAGAACAACCTCTGTGGGATTTTGTTGACCAATACGAAGGCCGTTCACTGAAAGACCACATTGTTATCGACAGCAGCAAGGCCGGAGCCAGCCAGGAAAATACCGAAAGCGTGGTCTATTTCGATGGCGTTTCGAAAGCCACTGTGTCCATCGTCATCATTAACGACACTGTGCTTTCTTCGGCCCTCAAGGTGGCCCGCAAAAAGCTGGAAGGCTTCACACAGGCCCCATCCGTGCAACCCAAAGCCAACTACTTTGAAGCATTGAGCTGGGATCAACTGCTCGAACGCGGCTACGTTGGTCATTGGAAGCTGAGCATTGAAGAGGCCGAAACCGAGTTGGGCAGTTCACTTTCCAGCTATCCCTCTATCCGTGATCCAGACGATGACGAAGGGTTTATTGACCTTTACTACGCCTACATCAATGCCCCCATGGTGGGTCGCAACCTGCTGGGAGAAGCAGGATTCAAGCAACTGATGGACATTCTCAAGCCGGGTGAACAATTGCTATTGGTGATGTCCAACGGACTGTTCCCACATGTTTCCGAAAGCTATCGGCCTGGCAGTGTTCCATCCCGGCTGGCCATGACCCAAAACGAACTCGGCGTGGAACTGCGTGACACCGACATACTCGACCGGCAAATCAGCCTCACCGACGACCTTCCCTATACCGAATACGCCCACCTGTTTCGTGTCGGCGGCCATGCCGGATTCAATCCTGGCGAACCAACCCAGTTGAACATGAATCTGGAACTGCGCAAGAACCACCTGGTGATCAACAACGTGCGTTTCAGCCAGACTGCAAACTTTGCCGATGACCTATTTGAACGGGTGGAAGTCGATGACCCCTTTGCAACCAGCCGCGATCCACTCTGGGTCGGGTTATGGAAAAATCGCTGGATTGAAATTGTCTTGCTGGTGGCCAGTCTGACGTTACTAACCTGGGTCTTCGCCCATCAGGAACGCTACATTCGCAACGCCAAAACGTTTGAATACTTCCGCTGGGGCTTTCTGGCCTACACCACGGTATTTATTGGCTACTATGCTCAGGGACAACTCTCTGTCGTCAACATCTATACGCTGTTCCTGCAGGTCTGGGACGGTTTTGACATTGGCATATTCCTGCTCGACCCGGTGATTTTCATTCTCTGGATGTACACTTTCATCAGCCTGTTCATTTGGGGACGCGGACTCTTCTGCGGCTGGCTGTGCCCCTTTGGAGCCATGCAGGAGATGGTCTCCTGGATCGCTCGCAAGCTACACATCAAACAGGTTCGAGTACCGGAAAAATGGCACCGCCGCCTGATTCTGATCAAATACCCGCTGTTACTGGGGCTGGTAGCAACCGCTTTCCACTCACTGACACTGGCGGAACAACTGGCCGAAGTGGAACCGTTCAAAACCGCGTTGACCCTGAACTTTGTGCGGCACTGGCCATTCGTGCTGTATGCCATTGGCTTGCTGATCGCCAGCCTGTTTATTCATAAATTTTACTGCCGCTACCTGTGCCCTCTGGGCGCTGGCTTGGCCGCATTAGGGCGACTGCGTCTGTTCAGTTGGCTGGAACGAGTGGATATGTGCGGCTCACCTTGCCAGCTATGCAAGCGCCGCTGTGGCATTAATGCCATCCGCAGCAGCGGAGAAATCGACTACGATGAATGTATCCAGTGTCTCGAATGCGTGGTTATTCTCAAGGATGACAACCAATGCGTCAGCACATTGACGGCAAAGAAACGCCAGCGTAAACGGGCGCGCTCTGACACACTGCTGGCAACTGACGCAATTCAACCGGAGCAAGCAGGATAATATTCGTACCAGTCAACGCCTTCCGTCGGCCAGATCAAGGCCGACTTTACCCGGATCAGGCTACTGGTGTACCTTCACTCAGTTGATTGTCAGCAAGGCTAATAATAATGAATAACGACCTGCCCACCCTGCGAAAATTTGTTGCCCCGGAGATCATCTTCGGCAACGGCGCACGCCACACCGTTGGCAATTTTGCCCGTAACTTCGGTGCCCAGAAGGTGCTGATTGTCACCGATCCCGGCGTTGTCAAAGCAGGCTGGGTGGCCGATGTGGAGCACAGCCTGCAGGAAATTGGCATTCGTTATTGCGTCTACACCAAAGTCAGCCCCAACCCACGGGCTGAAGAAGTGATGATCGGAGCCAATCTGTATCACGAAGAAGGCTGCAACGTCATTATTGCCGTCGGCGGTGGCAGCCCAATGGACTGCGCCAAGGGCATTGGCATTGTGTCCACCAATCGCCGCCACATTCTGGACTTTGAAGGCGTTGACCAGATCACCGCCCCGATTCCACCGCTGATCTTCATCCCGACCACGGCAGGCACCTCTGCTGACGTGTCCCAGTTTGCGATCATCTCCGACCAGCAAAGCCGGATGAAGATCTCCATCATCAGTAAAGCGCTGGTGCCGGACGTTTCCTTGATTGACCCGGAAACCACCCTGAGCATGGACCCGTTCCTCAGTGCCTGCACCGGCATTGACGCCATGGTGCATGCCATCGAAGCATTTGTTTCCACCGCCAGCGGCCCTCTGACGGACGTACACGCGCTGGAAGCCATTCGGCTGGTGTCCAATAACTTGCCTGCCCTGATCGCCAATCCGAATGATGTCAAGCTGCGCGAACAACTGATGCTGGCCAGCCTCAAGGCCGGGCTGGCTTTTTCCAACGCCATTCTCGGGGCTGTCCATGCCATGTCACACAGCCTGGGGGGCTACCTCGACTTGCCTCACGGCTTATGCAACTCAATCCTCGTTGAACGGGTGATCGACTACAACTTTGATCATGCCCAGGATCGCTTCAAAGTCATCGCTGAAACACTGGGCATTGATACACGCGGCATGAGCCAGCAAACCATTCGCGCCCAGCTGACCAACAACGTGCGACAGCTCAAAAGCAGCGTTGGCTTGACTCACAGCCTGGGCGAAGCCGGTGTCTCGCTTTCCGATATCCCGGAACTGTCTGGCAAAGCGCTGACCGACCCCTGCATTCTGACCAATCCGCGCAAATCCAATAAACGCGATATGGAGGTCGTGTATGAGGAAGCGCTCTGACTTCCAGTCACAGCTCACACCCGCCACTCCAGAACGCGCGCGCGGCCAGAACCACGAGCCAGGCGAAGACCCCCGACCGTCAACTCAACCGTCCGATATCGAAAACCTGATTGGGCTGGGTGCGTTCTCTGCCCGCAAAAGTTACTACCCGGAACTGTTGCAGAAAATTGATGAGCTGGAGGCCGAAAAAGAGCGCTACAAATGGCTGTTTGAAAATGCCCTGCACGGCATTTTTCAGGCGGAGATCAATACTTCCGATGCTCGTCAGGTCATTCGTCAAGCAAATCCAGCCATTGCTCATATGTGTGGCTACCGCTCTGCCGAACACTTTCAGGAACGCATCAAACACCTGTCCACTCACCTGTTTTTCGATCCCGGCGACCTGAACCGACTTATGAACGTCCTGAACCGTGAGGGCAAATGGGTCGGGTTTGAATCGCGCCTCAAACGCGCTGGTGGCGACGCGGTGCCCGTGTCCATGAACGTTTTGCTGAAAGACCGCGAACAAGGACTTATTGAAGTGTTTGTTCATGACATCACTGAACGCAAACGCTCCCAGGAAGACATGGCTCGCCTGAACAGCGAACTGGAGCAACGGGTCGAGGAACGCACTCACGAACTGCGATTGGCCAAACAGGAAGCCGAGGAGGCCAACGCCAGCAAAGACAAATACCTCGCGGCCGCCAGCCACGACCTGCTGCAACCGCTTAATGCCGCCCGTCTGCTGGTGGCAACGCTGCAAGAAAGCCCGCTGGATAACAACAGTCAGAACATGGTCGGACGCATCCATACCGCTCTGACCAGTGCCGAAGAGTTGCTGGCCGATCTGCTGGACATCTCCCGGCTCGACGCCAATGCTGTCATCCCGGAAGTCCAGAGCATTCCCATTCAGGATGTTTTCGACACCCTGCACAGTGAATTTTTGCCCGTGGCCGAACAAGCTGGGCTGGAGCTGCGCAAGCTCGACAGCAGTCATTTGATTCGCAGTGACGCGCGCTTGTTGATGCGCATTCTGCGCAACTTCATCAGCAACGCCATTCGCTATACCGAAACCGGCAAGGTATTGATTGGCTGTCGCCAGCGCAGCGATCATATCGAGCTGGTGGTGTGCGACACCGGCCCAGGCATCGCCGAACACCAGCAACAGGAAATTTTCCGCGAATTTCGACAACTCGAAAACGCCCATAAAGCCCGCAGTAAAGGCGTCGGACTGGGACTGGCGATTGTTGAGCGTATTGCTCGCATGCTGGAACACCCAATCGGGTTACGATCACGCACAAATTCCGGCAGTTGCTTCTACGTCACCGTTCCAATCGCACGGGGAACACAACCGCAACCAGCTCCAGTGGCTGAAGTCAGCAACCGTATCACCTCACTGGAAGGTATCCGGGTTCTGGTGATCGATAACGAAGAGCCGATCCGCGACAGCATGAGCCGCCTGTTGGAAACCTGGGGCTGCGACACACTGACAGCCGCTGATACCGCCGAAGCCCTGCAACAGGCTGAACGCATGCCGCCCGACCTGATTCTGGCCGATTACCATCTGGATCATGGTGAAACCGGCATGGACTCACTGGAGGCAATTCAACAAGCACTGCAATTCAGCATCCCGGCCATTGTGATCACTGCCGACCGTACCGACCGGGTGCGTCGTGAGATCGCCAATGCCGGAGCCACCAAAATGAACAAGCCCGTGCGCCCGGCAAAACTCCGCGCCCTGATGGGATTTGTACTCGAACAAGGTTAGAAAACCGCATGAACTGCTTGATGGCGGCCTGGAACGCCCACGAACCTGAACTCAAGGGCTGGCTGATCCAGCAAGCCCATTCCCCGGAACAGGCCGAAGACTGGCTACAGGAGCTGTTTCTGAAAGCCCTGCGACACAAGGAGCGCTTCTGCACCCTTGACGATGCCCGAAGCTGGCTGTTCCGATTGGCGCGCAATATGATCGCAGACACTCATCGCAAACACCTGCCCGTCCTGCTGGACGATGTACGACCTGACTATTCCGAAACTGAACCAGGCCCTGAAGACAGCCAGGACATGTCCACGCTGCTGGAGCTGCACACCTGCATGCTGCGGGTATTATCAGAACTGCCGCCGGATGAACGCGACATTCTGGAACATTGCGACATCGAACGCATGAAACAACAGGATTTCGCGGCTCAACACCAGTTAAGCCTGCCTGCGGTCAAATCCCGATTGCAACGCGCACGCCGCCACCTGCGAGCCAATATGGTGGATGCCTGTCAGATCCGCTTCAAAGACAATCGAGCCTGCTGTTTTACGCCCCGCACCTGATTTTCTCTCACCCAAACGCATCTTTTTCCAACCTCGTTCGTGTTCTCTGTTAAGTACTACCGGAGATACATCATGCTTTCCCTATTTACCGATCTGGCCGACTGGATCACCTACAGCCTGCTCGGTCTGGAACCCACCAGCCGTCTGGCCAGTGGCCTGCATTTCTTTATTGAAGACACCACCAAGATTCTGGCTCTGCTGGTGGTGCTTATTTACGTCATCGCCCTGATGCGGGCCAGCCTGAACCCGGAACGGGTGCGCGCCTTCCTGCAAGGCAAGGGCCGTCACAGCGGCTACGTCATGGGCGCTATTTTTGGTTCGGTGACACCTTTCTGCTCCTGCAGCTCGATTCCGCTGTTTATGGGGTTTGTCTCGGCCCGCATCCCACTGGGCGTGACCATGGCCTTTCTGCTGACCTCCCCCATGATCAACGAGGTCGCCATCGTGCTGCTCGGCTCACTATTGGGCTGGAAATTCACCCTGATCTATGTGGCCGTCGGCCTGACTCTGGGGATTATTGGCGGCTGGCTGATCGACACCCTGAAAGCCGAGCGCTGGCTGGTGCCGTTTCTGGCACGCCAGTATGAAAACCCGGAACCCGCAGCCGCGCTGGAATATCAGGTTCAGCAACTGAGTCTGCGTCAGCGCCACCAGTTCGCACGTAACGAGATGCAGGAAATTCTGCAACGCATCTGGAAATGGGTGTTGATTGGGGTCGGCCTGGGCGCATTAATCCATGGTTTCATACCGGAGCAATGGTTCCAGCAACACCTGGGCGACGGCCAATGGTGGTCGGTTCCGGCGGCAACCTTGTTGGCTATTCCCATGTACGTGAATGCCACCTCCATGGTGCCGATCATGGAAAGTTTACTACTGAAAAGCGTACCACTTGGCACCACACTGGCCTTTTGCATGAGCGCGGTGGCCGTCAGCTTGCCGGAGTTCATGATGCTGAAGCAGGTCATGCAGGCACGACTGCTCGGCATGATCGCCGCTTACTTATTAATCGCATTTTGTCTGGTCGGATGGCTGTTCAATGCCATCTCGATTCTATAAACCCGAAGAGAGGAACTCGTATGAAAACCATCAACGTTTATGGCTCTGGTTGCCGCAATTGTACCGTCACCGCCGAACGTCTGACACAAGAAGCCAGCGCCCGGAATCTGGACGTGCAGGTTGAAAAAGTCACCGATCTGGAAGCCATCATGCAAGCCGGAGTTGTCAGCACACCGGCAGTTGGCATGGACGGTCAGTTGGTGCATTCCGGCTCCGTACCAACCGACGAGCAAGTCAAGCAGATCCTCGATAACGTCTGAGCCGTTTGACGGTTGCATTATCAAACTGATCAGAGGCTGCCATGCACAGGCAACTCTGATCAGTTACACCTGCCTCTGTTACACGCGCCTCAGCGGTGGCAAGGCATCCAGCAGCAATTGGCCGTAACGGGACGTCGACAAGCGCTTGTCGAGAATACTGATTCTGCCGGTATCATCCTCCTTGCGAATCAGGCGGCCACAGGCCTGAACCAGCCGCACCGACGCTGCTGGCAGAGTCAAATCCATAAAGGAATTACGTCCCCGACTTTCAATCCATTCCCCGGTCGCGGCATGAATCGGATCATCCGGCACTGCGAAGGGAATTTTCACAATCACCACGTGAGTGACATAGTCGCCCGGCAAGTCGATGCCTTCGGCAAAGCTGGCCAGACCAAAGATGATATTACCCTTGCCCGCATCAATCCGTTCCTTGTGTCGCCGCACGATTTCGCCTTTCGGCAGAAAACCCTGACACAGCAGGCGCTCGTACCACTCACGCACAAAGGTGTCCCGCGTCGCCTCCAGTTGTACCCGCGAGCTGAACAGCACCAACGTGCCTTCATTCGGGCGAATCTGTTCCTTCATCCAGGCTTCAATATCCGACTGAAACTGCTCACTTTTCGGGTCAGAAGCCAGTTGCACCACACTGAGCTGACCCAGATTCGGGTAATCGAACGGACTGGGCACCCGGTGATATTCCGCCCACTCAGGCAAGCCGGTTTCAAACGTCAGGTTGTTAAAGTTGTTCAGGGCCGTCAGCGTTGCCGAGGTCAGCACCGCCCCATGACAACGCCACCAGAGATTGCGCCGCAATTGCTCCGCAACCGAAATGGGCGATGCACAGAGACGAATATCCCAGTCTTCACCGTATTTCACCCGCGCAATCCAGCGTGCGACAGGCAGTTCGCCTTCCTGTTCTTCTGCGGCCAGCCAGGTAACGGCCTCCCACAACGTTTCTGCACGCGACAACATAATGCCCATGGGAGCCTGCCAGCTTTCGGCAATATCGCGGCTGAATTCACCCTCGCCCTTGGCATCCAGCGATTGCTGCAGCATGTCGTTCAGTTTATCCAGACATTGCAGCAGAGGCTGCAGCGGCCCCTTGATGTTGTTCAGCACTTCTCGCAGATTCTCGGGAATGCGCCCGAACTCGAACCGTTCGCGCTCACGCTCCCCCAGCAAATCCAGCACCAGCGGCCACAACAGATTCATCGACTGATAAATCTCTCGGCATTGTTCCGGGGCGTCACGCAGAGAGTGCATGATCGATGGCGGCATACCCGTTGCGGAAACAAACTGACCAATACCCTGCTCCAATTGCTTGAGCCACTGACGCTGGGATCGCACTCCCATTTCCATGCGGAAGTGATTCAATGCCTTGTCCGCCAGATGGTGACCCTCATCGAACACATAGACGGTTTTTTCAGGCGCAGGCAGCACTGCACCACCGCCCAGCGAGGCATCCGCCAGCACCAGATCATGGTTGGCAACGATGATGTCAGCCTCTTCCATCGCGCTGCGCGCCTTGAAGAAGGCGCAATTCTGAAACTGTGGACAGCGCCGATTGGAGCATTCACGGTGCGTCGCGGTCAGATGGCCCCACTGCGGGTCGTCAATTTCGTCCGGCCAGCGATCACGATCGCCGTCCCAGTCACCTGAGGCGTATTTCCCCAGCATGGATTCGTACAGTTCCTGATCTTGTTCTTCCGGGGTTTGCTCGAACAAGTCCACCGTCGACAGCAACCCGGACAACTGCTGCAAAGCCTTGTCCAGCTTCACCAGACACAGATAGCGTCCGCGGCCTTTGGCCAACGCAAAGCTGAACGGCAAAGAAATGGTCTTTTGCAGGTTGGGCAAATCCTTATCGAGAATCTGCTCTTGCAACGCCACGGTTGCGGTCGAGATCAGCAGTTTCTTTTCCTGTGCCAGCGCCACAGGTAACGCCGCCAACAAGTACGCCAGGGTTTTACCCGTTCCTGTACCGGCTTCGACCACAACAATGCCCTGATCGTTGCTGCGTTCGCCGTCATCATTACTGGAAACCGCCCCCAATGATTTGGCAATTTCAGCAATCATCAGGCGTTGACCGTAACGAGGTTTCAGATCCAGTTCACGAATGCACTCACGGTACAGCGCCTGGATTTGTTCTTTGGTTTCTTTGGTGAGCATGTATTCAATGAACTCTGAGCGGTCAAATTATTCGGCGATGGACTGCCAGCCATTCTGGCGATGCACCGGAAACGGGAAGCCTTCGACGTCCAGCAGGATGCCGGTTTCGGTGATTTTATCCAGTGTCACGCCCGGTGCAATCCAGCTGCCCTCGTGCCAGTTGCGTCCGTTCATGCTGACACTGCGAGTGCTGGCATCGACGCTGTAGATATGACTGGTGATAATCAGGTCGGGGATTTTGCGCAGCGAGGTCAATGGCGGCAGCAAACGTCGCTCAACACCGGGGCGCGATGTCTCGCCTACGCGTTCCGCTTCATCACTGTTTTCAACCTCAGCAACACTCTCTATCTCAGCAACCTTCTCAAACTCGGGTATTTTTGCACGGGCAGCGACAGGTTCTGGCGGCGGTGTTTTGGGCACTGATGGCGTAATCAACCTTGGGGCTGGCTCCGGGATTTTGGCCGCTTTAGGCTGAACAGCAGCAGGTTTAGTAACAGCAGGCTTGACAACTTCAGGGCTAACGACCACAGGATTCACTGTGTGTACTGGCGCTGCAACGACCGAGGGTTCCACCACCGGGGCAGTGGGTTCGGAGTTTTCAGCAGGCAGCCAGAGCAATACCGCCACACTGGCCATCAAACCGATCAGAGCAACCGCCATCGCCCAGACGAGCCACGGTAATCGGGGAGCTTCCGCCACAGGCGCTGCTGTCATCATCAGTGGTGTCATATCCACGCCGGACGCACCATCGCGCTCGCGCTTTTGCTGCTCGGATTTTTTCAGAGCATCAAGAATGTACGACATGAATCAGGACTCTCCGGCTGTCTTGGTTTCAGGGTAACGCTGCAGAAAAATCAGCGTTTGTGGCCCCAGAATCCGGTCAGCATCCAGACCATGGCGCACCTGAAATTGCATCACACGATTGGCCAACAAGGGGTCGTACAGATTTTCGTCCGGTCTGGCGCTGCTACTGGCCCCCTTCGGGCCAATCACCGTCCAGCCGCCATGCCAGTCCATACCCAACTGCTGCCGAACCCAGCGCACAAGAACACCCGACTGGCCGGGTTTCAAACCCCGACGGTAGCCCTTAGGGGGCTGCCAGGCAATCAGAGTGCGGGCATGAGTGCTCTGCAAATTGTCCAGCGTCGGCTGTGTAATCGCTTCCCAGCGGCCATCCTTACGATGCTTCGCCACCAGCGGCACAGCGGCGCTCACCAGTTGCTGCCTTGACCACGCTACCCAACTGCAATGCCAGCCTGCGGCTTTCAGGCCGTTGCAATCACTGTCCGGCACGCCCAGAGAGGCCGCCAGCAAGGCTTCCGGCCCCGGATTCTTAACAACGGCAGCAGGTGTTTCCGCAGCAGCAGACGGCGAATCAGTCTGGGCAGAGACATCGCCCGACGCGATACCAGGAGCCATACCAGGAGCCATACCAGGAACAATGGTTGTTTCTGACTGTGATTGAACCAGCATCGGCTCAACCGGCGACCACCAGGCTTCCAGAGCATCCTGTTTCTGCCACATCAGATACCCGGCAACGGGCAACAGGCTGCCAGCAGCCAATACCGCTGCCCAATGCCATGGCGAGCGCATCCCGGAAGAAACCGATGAAGCACGGGTTTCGCCTCCGGTTACTTCCTGCAAGGCACGTTTGGCGATGGCTGGCGTCACAGCGCTCAAGCCGTTGGCGTAAGCCCCCAACAGTGCCCGGTCTGCAATGCTGTTAATCAACCGGGGAACACCGACACTGCCGCGCCAGATAATGCGGACGCAAGCGGCATCAAAAACAGGCTGGGTACACCCAGCGGTCGCCAGACGGTGTTTTAGGTACGCCAGTGTTTCCAGCTCCCCGAGATGATTCAGGTGATAGCGCGCGGTAATGCGCTGATTGAGCTGTCGCAGCTCGTGTCGAGCCAGAATATCGCGCAGCTCGGGCTGACCAACCAGAATCAGGGTCAGCAGCTTCTCCCGATTGGTTTCCAGATTGGTCAGCAGGCGGATTTGTTCCAGCAAAGGCGCAGGCATGCTCTGGGCTTCATCGATCACACAGATCACGCGCTGGCCATTGGCATAGCCGTCGAGCAAGGCGTCGTTCAGGCGTGCGTACAGCGCTTTCTGGCTGGCATCAGGATCGTATTCAATGCCCAGCTCATCGCACAGGGATTGCAGCAACTCCCGCGCAGATAACTGCGGATTAAAGATATAGGCGGTTTTGACATCATCGGCCTCAGTGCTCAGAAACGCCCGGCACAAAGTGGTTTTACCGGTACCCACTTCGCCCGTCAGACAAATCAGTCCACCGTGTCCTGACAAGGCGTAGTGCAGATGCGCCAAGGCCTCCTGATGCCCGGTTGACGGGAACAGAAAATCAGGATCAGGCGCAATGGTGAACGGAAAGCGGGATAACCCGAAATGATCAAGATACATTCAGCAGCTCAGGGTCGATGCAAACAGGGCGGCATCATAACGGATTTGCATGACGCTCGCTGGAGGGATTGAAAATCATTCACCACCCGACCCGGATACCCATTTGCACATCCAGATCGCGGGCATGGGTCAGGCGCAGATCATCACTGAGCCATTGAAAGGTCAGCCAGTCTGAACGCCAGTGAACACCCAGTTGCCGCGTGGTGTGCGCCGACACGCCCAAACGCCCATTTCCGAAAAATTGATACACACCCAGACGGCGATAATCACCGTGCCATTCCAGCCCGGCTTCGGTTTGCCATTGGCTATGGGCCACACGGGCGCGAGTTGTGGGCGTCAGGCGTTCAATCAAACGCGTTTGCCCGGAGCGGCCTGACGCCGTACCCGAGCTGCTGCACACAGATTGTTGCGGGTCATTGAAGTTGATGCACGCCGTTGTGAACGCAGCCTCATCCCACTGCCAGCGATTCAGCACATCCTGAATCTGCAACTCGGCTTGCCACGCCCCGGCGTGCCAGCGGGTATGAACATCCACACTGGCACCCCAGCCTTTGGGCACCTGCGGATCGTGCTCCAGAATTTTGTCTTCATCATAGAAGTATTGCAGCCGGGCAGATGCTCGCTCCGTACCCCCGGCTTCCGCTACGCCAGACAGATGCCCAAACTGAAAATGTCCGGCCCGGTACAAGGCCAGCGCCGGAGACAATTGCCATTCGCCCCAGTCAGACGACCACTCAAAGCGCCTTCCGAGACGCGCCCCCCAGGCTTCGATGCTTTTGACATCCAGCATCAGCGACTCGGATGACGCCAGAAGTCGATTCTGTTCCTGAGCGGCGTAGTAACGTGACATGCCCCGAGAAAAGCGCAAATCGTAATGCCAGCGGGATTCACGTTCCAGAAACCAGTGTTGCCATTGAACACCCGCCACCAGCCGCACATCCCCCAACGCATAACGACCACTCTGGAACGGGCCATCCCAACCATTGATCATGTCATACACCGGCACAGGTTCGGCATGCCCGGTCACACTCAACCCGGAATACAATTCAATATCAGAAGCCGAACTAACAAGAGCAAGAGAAGTAAGGCTGACACCCAGTGCCAGCACAGAGAAACGTTGAAAAAATTGACGTTGTTGCAAAAGAAAACCTGTTGAAATCACTCATAAGACAACCAGCATTCTGGTGGCTGCCATTTTTCCATCCACTCGCTAAAATCCGCTACCGGCATCGGGCGGGCAATGCCGTACCCTTGCCCAAGCTCGCAGCCGAGCGCCAACAACACACAACCATGCTCTTCCTCTTCAACCCCTTCAGCCACCACTTCCATACCAAAGGCACTGGCAAGACTGAAGACGCCTTTCACAATGGTCAGGTCATCCGGGTTTTTCAAAATATCCTGCACAAAACTGCGATCAATTTTTAATTGCCGGGCCGGAAGCTGCTTGAGGTACGTCATCGAGGAATACCCCGTACCAAAATCATCCAGCGAAAAGTACACACCCATCACTTCACACTGATGAATGGTTTTCGTTACTTCAGACAAGTCATACAAGCTGCTGGTTTCAAGAATTTCCATCTCCAGCGAACCGGGTTTCAGGTTGGGATAAAGATCCAGATTTTGCGCCAGTTTCTCGACAAAATTGGTCTGACTCAGTTGCAAGTTACTGACGTTCACACTGATTGGCACCAAACACCCCTGCGCTTGCCATTCAGACAAGGTACTCAGGGCCTTGGCAATCACCCAATCACCAATCTTGACCCCCAGCAAATCGGTTTCGGTGTCTGGCAAAAACAGCCCCGGTGGCAAAATACCACGGGTCGGATGGCACCAGCGAATCAGGGCTTCAGCACCAATAACCTTGCCGGTTTTCATATTGACCTTGGGCTGGAAGTACAGCTCAAATTCATTATTTTCCAGCGCTTTTTCCAGTCGCTTCAAATTGCTGGTGCGATCCGCAATACGACGACTGAGTTCTGAATCAAAATAGTGATAGCGGTTTTTACCGCGCATTTTGGCATCAAACATCGCCCGATTGGCCTGACGTACCATCTGATCGGCGTCCTGTTCTTCTTGCTGAGGGTAATGTGTCACTCCAATACTGGCCGTTACTCGCAACAACAGGCCATCAACCGCAACCGACTCTGATAATTCATCCAGTATCCGTTGCAGCATGTTATCAGTCATATTCTTGCGGAATACGTGAGGCATCACCGTAATAAATTCATCGCCACCGTAACGGGCCAAAGTCGCCTGCTCGCCCAACACATCCTGCAGACGCCGCGCCATGCAGGCCAGAAAATGATCGCCAACATCATGACCATGAGTGTCATTCAGTTGCTTGAAGCCATCCAGATCGATGTACAGAATCAGCAAGGTACCCTTGCAATGTCGGGCCTGTATCATTTGCTCCTGCAAGATTTGCGAAAAGTAGCTGCGATTCAAAATACCCGTTAACACATCGTAGTGCGCCATATGCTCCAGTTGCCTCTGATATTCCAGCCGAGCCGTCATATCAACGGAGATGCCACACAGCGCGTAAATGTCGCCTTGTTCGTTGCGTAATGGCATTTTCGTTACCTGAAATGACATCGACTGGCCAGTACTGCTGGGAGTAATGTACTCCTCACTTTTCACGGTTTCGCCGTGATTCAGCACCCGATTATCCATATCCCGGATCAGGCGCACCGAGTCTTGATCGAAGAAGGTCTCGTCTGACTTACCCAGAATTTCAGCATCATTTAATTGCCATAATTCCCGCACCAGACGATTCACAAATAGATAGTTGCCGGAAGTATCCTTAAGATAGATATAGGCATCCACACCATCCAGAATACGGTTCAGTTTCTGCTCGTTTTCCCGCAGGCGCTGCTGTGCTCGGGCCAGATCGGTGATGTCCTGGGCAATCACGATAATCTGGCGACCGCCCTGACCATCAATAATGGGTTTGCGTGTCGACTTGTAATGCCGCACCTCACCACTTTCAGCATCAATGCTATCTTCATAGACCATTTCAGACCTCCCATATTCCATCAAGGAACATACGTGCTCCTTTATTTCAGAAGCCAGCGCCGGGGACATACCCAGGTCAGCTTCATTCTTACCCACCATGGCTTCGGGAACGCTACCGTACTGCCGCGCGACATTATCGTTACACAATAAAAATCGTCCGGCTGCATCTTTGAGACTGAACAACTCTGGCATTTCGTTAATCACGGCACTCAACAAGGCTTCGCGTTCCTGAGAGTGCTGCTCTGCCGCCACTCGTCGGGTAATGTCCCGACCAATGCCCAACACTCCCTGCAAGGTGCCTTCGGCGTCAAAGAATGGCACCCGAATGGTTTCAATATCCAGACTCGCTTTCCCCTCTACCGACTTCATATGTTGTTCAAACGTATGAGGGGAGCGCGTGTTCATGACCGTCTGGTCAATCTCTTGAATGGCATCGGCAATGGAGGCATCAAACAGCTCATGAACCGTTTTTCCAGCCATCCGGGCTTCCTCTACTCCCAGAAACTCTTCCATGGCCCGATTGCACATGATATAGCGGCCATCCAGATCCTTGAACCAGACCAAATCCGGGATGGTACGAATCAACAGGCTCAACTGCATTTGCTTGTCGGACAACTTGCGAGACAGGCGCAGCCGGGATCGGCCCTGCCGCCAGAGAAAAAACAACAGTCCGATCAGGATCGGTAACATCGACAGCGCCCAGACAACCGATGTCTGATGCCGATCCAGAAAAGACGGCGTGTCATACAAGCGCACAGCATTGTCGGGGATGCGCAACTCATCAATACCCAATCGAAGCGCTTCCCGAACATCGACCTGAAGAATATTGGGGCTTTTAAACAAGGCGGGAATGTGGCTGACGGGTGTGCTTCCGAGTATTTTCTCAGCGTATTCAGCCGCCACCCGGCCCTGCTCAAAATGACTGACCATCGCCCCACCAAGAATACCTTCCCCCATGCCGTGCTCCCACAAATGAAACACAGGCACCTGAATGTGGGCGAGCATTTCCTGCAGGCTTTCACTGAAGCCACGAGAAATCCCGTCAGCATCCTGACGAGCGGACAACAGCAACAAGGTGTCATCATCGTCCAAATGCTGCAGCTGATGATTCAATTCAGACCAGCGCAGGTGTTGCAACGACAGCACATGAGGCGTGAGACCCTTGATGCGCCGGAAAGCATTCAGAGTCTGATCCAAAAGCGGCTGATCAATAGGTGTGTCATCTGAAACAATGTGTACCTGCTTTCTTTCTGGCACCAACTGCCGCATCAGGCGCAAAGTTTCCAGCACGCTTGGCTGTGCAATGACGCCGGTTGCAATGCCGCGCTCCGATAATTCACGGGCATATTCCTGATTTTTAACCCCCAGAAAGACCAGCGGCGACTCTCGGAAAAGCGTCTGATGATGTTCTCCAGCCAATGCCAAAGCGGCATTCCCCGCCACCATCACCAAGTCGTAGTCAGGCCGCCCTGACAAACGATACTTGAGTCCTGTCAGAAAATGTTGCTGAGAATAATGATCGCCATGACGTACGGCATCCATAAATTCCACGTCCAGTACAACGGAGTCCCGCTGCCCCAATACCGACTGAATTCCCGCCAGAACACTATCAGACACCAGCGAGGTTGGATGACAGGAATAAATCAACAAAACACGTTCTGAGCGATCTGCCAGGCTTAACGAGGAACCCGCCAGCATCAGCCACAACGCCACAACATACAGAAAAGTATTCAACCATCTGAGAGAAGAAAAAAGCACAACAAGCTCCTGCCTGTATCACTCCCTGCCACACCACCGTCCAGGGTCATAAAAATCATACAACCAATTCTAGACCACAATAGTGACATTAGACGCAGTACGCCTTACCTAATCAAATATGAATCATTGAATTGATTAAGTTCCTGTTAAACACCCAAAACCGATATTTTTGGGTAATAAAGTTGCACTCCCTCAGAATAGCCATTGCTGGCTGACGAACAGGCCGCAATAATCCCGCACGAACATTTCAAAGAAAAACGAAGGAAGTCATATGTTTTCAAAGATTCTCGCTTCAGTGGGTATCGGATCAGCCAAGGTTGATGCCGTACTGACCACCGAATGTCTGATGCCGGGCGGTTTTCTGGAAGGCGAAATCCGCGCAACCGGCGGCAATGTTGAGCAGGAAATCAAAGGCATTGAGCTGGAGGTAAAAACACGCGTCAAATACGAAACGGAAGAAGAGGAAATTGCCTGGCAGAACAAACGCTTGCAGGCATTCTACGTGGCCGATGCCTTCACCCTGCAACCCAAAGAATCGCGTGTTATTCCCTTTTCGTTCCAGCTTGGCTCAGAAACCCCAATCACCACACTGGGCGGTGAATCCAGAGTCTGGCTCAGCACCGAGCTGGATATTGATATGGCCATCGACCCAAGCGACAAGGATTATCTGGCCGTACAACCAACGCCAGTCATTCAGCACTTTATCGATTGCCTGAATAACAACGGTTTTGAGATTGCCAAAACTGACGTTGAAAAAGGCTATCTGAACGGTGACGGTTTCTCGTCCGAGTCCGGTTGCTATCAGGAAATTGAGTTCCGTCCATCCGGTTTTGGCTTGTTCAGCAGCCTGCAAGAAATTGAGGCCTCGTTTATTACTGACCACGAAGAAACCCACGCCTTGATCGAACTGGATCGTCGTTTCCGTGGTGATGGTTATCTCTCTCTGACCGTACCGAACGACGCGTCTTACGAGTACATCGAAGCCATGATGAAAGAGCTGGTGGGCGTATAAGCCAACCAAACCACTTTGTCAGCCATTTAAAACGCAAAAACCCCGCGTCACGCATGAGGCAGGGTTTTTGTGCAGTGTCAGGGATGAAGCATCACTGACAATCTGTATCGATCAAGCCGCTTTTTTCAGCTTTTTCTTCAACTGCTTCAGCTTGCCTTCGTGCTTGCTGATCTTGGCTTTACGTGCGCTGATTTCATCTTTCAGGGCAGCAACTTTTTTGGAAACTTTTTTTGCCTTGCTCATGATTCACTCCTGTCGGTCGCATTAACCGTTTGATGATTTAAATACCTTCAGTCGGACTGATTGTCTCGCACAAATGTACGAATAAACCGACGAATCTCTCTGGCAGCACTGGTGTCCAGCTCATCACACAAGGCGATAAACTCATCTCGCTCAGCTCCGTTGATACGAATCAGAAGTTGAGCGTCTTTCTTACTCGCCTTGCGTTTGCCAGTTTTAGCACCGGAATCTTCTACCGCCATGGGAATGCCCTCTGAAGATATACTTAGTATATACAAAGCATATCAAATGGATAGTCATAATTTGATCACAATGTGAACCAGTACATAACAAGAGTCAATCCACAGCCTGAGTTACCAAGACCGCACGCGTAAAACTGTCGGCTCCACCAGACTGATCCGTCACCGTCAGCGTCACTGAATAATTTCCGGCTTCCGCATAAATATGCACCGGGTTCGCCACAGTCGAGAAATGGCCATCACCAAAATCCCACTGCCATTGAACAACAGCGTGTGCGTTGGAACCGCCAACATTCTGGCTATTATCGGCAAACACCACCTGAAGCTGATTCGCTTGAGCAGTAAAGTGGCTCAGCAGCCCTGCATCAAACAGGGCTATTTTGACGGTTTTAAATGCCTCCACCACCGCCTGCTCTGAATGCCCCTGCGCCCCCGCTTGTGTCTTGATGCACTGAGCAGCGTCCGTCAGCGACATCTGTGCTTGCCAGCAATGGCGAGCCGCCTCGACATACACACCATAAGTAGCTTCCAGCCCCCACTGCTGACTCAGCAGATAAAACGGATACGTCATCATGCCGATGCGCAAATAGTAGTTATCGCCCGCATCGTCGTAATCCAGCAGACTGGGGATGGCATCCGGCTCAGTTTGAATGCGATCCAGATGCCGCACCCACGGACCTCTGGCCTCCTCGCCATGAATCCACTGATCAGAATTACCCGTTAATGCGTATTTGGCCATCACGCCGGAAACATCGGCAAACGCCTCATGCACCGTGCGCACATCCTGACTGACCGGATACTCAAACGCATTCACATTGGAAATTCGATTCAACACACCATGCCCAACTTCGTGCGCAATCGCATCCAGCGGGGCCATGGAATACTGATGCGGATATGCATCACTGAAGTTGGCATAAGCACCGTCCCAATAGGCATAGTCGCGGGAGCGCCCGGCATAGTGCACACGCAAACGGATTTTGTCCTCCAGCGGTGGCTCGCCCAAGTACTTCACATACGTGTCGTACACCAACGTGCCATAGAACATGGCATCATTGATGGTCGAATACGTCCAGACCCCAAAGTCATCCGACACCTTGCGGTGGGTGTTCACCGGATTCTGACCACACTCAAATTGATACGGCGGAAAAGCAGCGTCATCCGCCTGATTTGCCCGACCATCACTTGCCGCATGCCAGGCCTCATCTCGCTCATTGGCCATATCCACCACACTGACCAAACCGTTATCGAATACACACGTCGCCAGTGTATCCAAACTCGTACGATGCACCGGAATAGCAGGACGGTCGTCACCGTATTGCCAGGATTCATCGTAATTACCACCCGGCCCAGACAGCTCGGCGTTGCCGGTAAAATCGTGAAAACGCACCAACGTGCCCTGCTCTGCCTGCCCAGCTTCATTAGCGGGAAACAACAACAAAGCACTGGCACCGTCCGGTATCTCGGCATCAGCAATCACGATGTCAAAAGCACCTTGCTTATCCGTAGACAGCCAGTGACTCCCTATCGTCTGTCCTTGCTGATCAGCCCAATACAAGCGAACCGTATCAACATCATCGGCTGAGCCGGGGGTTTCAATTGAAACCCGACCCGAGACCTTCCCGACAGCACCGTTTTGATCCCGAAACCAGGCCTTGGTGATCGGATTTGTCGGCACAACAACATCAGGATCGGGAGGGTTATTACTGGCACTGGAACCGCCACCAGACCCACCACCGCAAGCAACCAGCAAACCGGCAGCAATCAAAACAACAGCACAATGCTTTGCTGATAAAGGAAAAGATAAAGACATGAAAAACCGGCCTGAGTTATGGATACGCAATGATGCAATTGATACAGAACGCTACAGACAGGCCGGTAAATGCGCAATGCGCCAAGGCGGGTTAGTGAATTTCAGACCATTCATCGCAAGGCCTCGCTCCCATGTTCTCGCGGGGAATGCAGCGGACAAAACCTAGACTCCCACGCGGGCAAGCAGAGCAAGAAAGCGGGATAGGCTGACAAAGAATTTCGAACACTCTCCGACCTGATGCACGAGAACCACCATATCAAGCCAGATGCCCGCTTATTGTAGTTGTCTACTACGGGCATCTAACGTCGCCTCGGCTTCGTACTTGAACGCTGTGGTTTGCTTTTTGAATGAGGCGCTGGCTTGTTTTTCGAGCGAGATGCCGGTTTGTTTTTTGAGTGCGAAGTAGAATTGCTTTTCGAGTGCGAAGTAGAATTGCTTTTCGAGTGCGATGTGGCTTTGGGCTTGTGGCGTCTGCTGGAAGGAGTCCCTGCCTTCTTCGCTGGTTTTGTAGGTTTTTTGGGGTTGGCCGGTTTTTTTGAAGATTCAGATGACGAATTTTCGACCGATTTTAATAACGTCGTTAATTCCTTTTCTGTCAAATCTCGCCATTCGCCGACAGGAAGGCCTTTCAATCCGACCTGCATAATACGAACACGATTGAGCTTCTCAACTTCATAATTGAAGTATTCACACATACGGCGGATTTGGCGATTCAGACCTTGTACCAATGTGATGCTGAATTCAAAAGGTGATTCTTTGACAACCTTGCATTTTTTGGTGGTCACGCCCAACATCGGGACACCGGATGCCATACCTGATATGAACTCGTCGGTAATGGGCTTATTGACCGTAACCCGATATTCTTTTTCGTGATTATTACCAGCGCGCAATATCTTATTAACCAGATCGCCATTACTGGTCAGAAAAATCAATCCCTGAGAGTCTTTATCCAGCCGCCCGATGGGAAATATGCGCACGCTGTGGCTTACAAAATCAACAATGTTGTTTCTTTCGCTGCCTTCTGTTGTGCTAACAATACCGACAGGCTTATTCAAGGCGATAAAGATAAAATCTTCTGCTTCGCTCGGCTCAATTAATTGACCATTGACCTTAACCAGATCACCAGGTGCCACCCTATCGCCTATCTGCGCGCGTTTCCCATTAATAAACACATTGCCTTGTTCAATATAGCGGTCGGCCTCTCTTCTTGAGCAAATACCGCTTTCACTGATGTATTTATTTAAACGGGTTGAAGTGTCACTAAACATACGTCTCCGTATTAATTTTGTATCGAATAAATATTCACGCTACAGCTCGGGTTAACTGGCGAGCTAAACAGTCCGGTCTGGCGCATTCTAGCACCGTACTGGTGTGAGGCCCAATGCCGGACTGAACAGCCACCCCGCTTGCTGAAAGCCGGCTTCCCCATATATTCTTCCAGAAACTCAGCCCCTGCCGCACCAACAACCGCATTACTTTCAGGATTTATCGAATGGAAATCACCTTCCTCGGCACAGCTTCCGGCACTCCGACCAAAACCAGAAACGTCAGCGCCATCGCCCTGAAAGAGAGTCAGGGCAGTCATTGGTATCTGATCGATTGTGGCGAAGGCACGCAGCACCAGTTACTGAAGACGCACCACTCCATTGAGACGATGCAACAGGAAGCACAAGCGTCTTATTCTGGCGAACTCTATATGGTGAATGACTTCGATTGTTTTACGATGGACAAGCAGGGACAAACTCATATCAAAAACAATACCTGAACGCTGACCTCATACTTCACCGTTAAACATTCACCGCTGCGACAATGTTTGTCGCACCCCTTTCTTACAATGCACAAAAATAACCTGCTTTTTACGGGACAAGCCGAACTACGAATAAGGAAGCACCAACATGGCAACAATGGAAAAAAACTCTTGTGTATCAAATAGCCAAGATACCAATCTGGCCATACCCGACAACTTCCGCGACCTGTATCAATGCTGGCAGGATACAGCACCTGGTGCGCGAGTCAGACTGTTTAGCAACATGTTTGCACTGCTCCACGACTGTGCCCCTGAAGACCAGGCAAGCATCTATGAACTGCTGGACGCCATGCAAGCTGACGCACCCAATGGGTTTGTCAAGCGTCTAAAGTCCCTGCCAAACCGCTCGGCCGCACTGTATGTAGAACGCAATGGCAGCCATGATGCCCGAAACACTCTCTTGCTCACCATCGTAGAAATACGAGACAAGATTCTGGAAGATCAAACAGACCTTGCCAGATATTCCGCATCGGATACAGGTTATATACAGGCCAGTCTGAAAGGTGCAATACGCAGGAGACAAGATAGCCTCCGAGGCTATTCCAGCATACTCAACAACCTGGCGCGAACACTGCCCCACACCGCTCGTTCATTTACCCCAAGGCAATTCCTGAGCATTGCGCCCTTTCTAAAGCCAGACACATTAGTAGCGCTATTACCTCACCTGACGATCAATCGTAAAAGCACATCACAACAACAACTACGGAAATTTTGGGTTCGGATAGCTCCCAAACTTCCCCTGTCAGCCTTTCAAGCGGCTGGCTGGTTCGAAAAACCCACCAAAAGCCTGCGCCGCCTTGGGTTGGAAGTATTGCTGGTTCATCCTGACCCGGCAGCCACTGAACGATTGCAATCCTTGTATCCTGAGCCTGCGGACTGGATGAATTCCCACGACATCAGCCGCCTGGATGATTGCCTGTTAGACACAGCAGGAAACTCACTTTCACTTGAAGAACTGGAACGCCGCGCTGCTCGAATTACTCAAATGGATGATGATGTCAAACGTATGCTGACAACACCGTTGCTTGAGATTACCCACCCACTGTCAGAACATGCGACCGGCGTACTGCTGCAATTGATCAAGGAAGCCAAAAGCGAGCCCCTGTCTCCGCTCGCAATCAAGCTGAAGAACCAGCTCGATAGTAATAAACACCTGAACCTGAATCGTTATTTACTGGAATCCTGGATAGCCTTAAACGGCAATTATCAACTGCGTTGGACTTTGTCCCAACTACTCACAACCCGGCATAACTCACTGGTCGATGTATTGTTTGCCACGATCAAACGCTGGCACAAACCACATTGGCAAGAAACCATGTTCGCACTGGAGAAAATGGCGAGCTTTGGCACCGCGTATGCTTTGATGCAGGTTCAGGCTATTACCGAGATTCGAGGTATTCGCAAGAGCATTGCAGAACGGGCAAACGGCATATTACAAGCCACTGCCGAAACACAAGGTATCTCCCTCAGTGAACTTCGGGATCAACTCACACCAGATTTTGGGCTATCCAAAGGCCTTACAATGAAGGTCGGATCACAATCTTTTGCCGTTGAACTGCAAGGAGATCTGACACTGCGTGTTCGTAATGCTCAAGAAAAACTCACCAAAAGCATCCCCAAGCCGAAAGACAATACCCTACTCACCGAATGGGAGCAGAGCAAAGCACAATGGAAGGAACTGAATAAAAACCTCAAGACCGTGATCAAGCGTCAGCAACCACGAATGTACGCGGCTTTTATTACCGGCTCAAAATGGTCAGCCAGTCGCTGGCAAAACCTGTTCCTGCAATCACCGCTGTTCCGAGCAATGGGACAAAGTCTGATTTGGGCAGACAACAAAGGACACAGTTTTCGTATTAGCGAAGATGGCAGTCTGGTTCGCTCCGATGACGAGCCTTATTCACTGGCCCGCAATGGGCAAGTCAGCCTGTGGCACCCCGCTAACACGACTCCAAAAGCGCGACAGGAGTGGCAGGATTATTTTGCCGATTACGAAATCACACCCATGATCGACCAGCTCAACGCCACCGCACAATTGCCGACCATTCCACCTGATCATCCCACTGGGCAAATCCCGATCCCGGACGGAGTCAAAGTGGACTGCCGTGCACTGATCACGCTGCTGAAAAAACTGGGATATCGCAGCGGTGCACGTCAGCATCGTGGCGACACACATGACCATTATTGGTCTCTGGCACCCGAAGGATTAATCATTAAGCTGCACCATGCTCCCATTTCCATCCTTTACCAAGAGTACTATCTACATGACAGAGACAAGGAATATCGCTCAATCACACTGGAGCATCTAACCGTCAGCAAAGAAACGAGGGATATTAACGAACCCGTCAATATTCACAGTCTCCCCAAAGCCCTGCAAGCCACGTTGCAAAGTCATATTGAGCAGTTGATAGCGATTCAAGAACCCCAGGTATAAGGACATCCCGTGCAAGTAATTAATATCCCACTCATGCTCGACAGCATTGGCATGGAAATAACGAGCAACCGACAATATGTGGCTCGGCGCATTGAGAAACTTTTAGATAGAAACCCAGACGATCTGCTTGAACATATGCGCGCGGGTCACCCCCTTGCGACCAACTTCATTGAACTGATTGATGAGTATAAGTGGCCAGTATTAATGCAGGCATTGCTTCCGGGCTTGCAAAAACAGATTCAGGACTCTTTACGTCAGGGCGAGCGCAAACGCAAACGTGTTCGCCTAGCTGAAATGATGGTGGGCTTACTGGATCGGAATCCCTCCCTGCTTCAGAATCTGACAGCCGCTCAGTTAGTTACTGTACTGGGCATTTGTTCAACAGAGTTTATTGAAGCGCACTTTGCTGAACTTACCCGAGTATCATCCAAATCCTCATCAAAGGCTTTACAAACGGCCTGGGCTTCACGTCACAGCGATCTGGACATTCATTGGCTTGAACAGCACTGGCTGATCAAGCCCAACAAGAACCTGGCGACACTCGCGTTCCAATATTTGTCGTCTGTCACCACCCCTGATACACCAGCACTGGTGCAAACCCTGTTAGCCAATGGGTCTCCTGACCAGAGTACATACGACAAGGCTATTCTTTGGTTAAAACAAAAAGGAATTGAGGTAGAAACACCCACTGAAATCATAGAACACCATGATGATCCGCTCAGTACGCTGGAGGCCATTACTGCCAAGCAAAAAAGATTCTCCAAATTTATCGCACCGTTCGACACCCCCGCCACTCTGAAACTGATGCGCCCCCTGTCGAGCCAGGCAGCACGAACTCTGCTTCATTTGGCCGCAACCGAAAAAAAACGCTCAGACCTGACCCGAGACCTGCGCCGACATATTCCTATTGAACAGCGATCTGAACTGTTCATGCTGGCACTTGCCAGCTGGATTCACAGTGAAGGGGATACAAAGCATTACTGGCCAGTCAACCTATGGCAATCCGCTGCCAATGATGAGTCTGTGCCAAAACTGGTGGCGGTGATTCGTAAATGGAATTATTACAAAGTGTCACGAGCCAAACGTGCATTGGAAATTCTGATTAGTATTGGAGGCCTGTCAGTCCGGCTACATCTGAAAGATCTCGCCACTTCCAGTCAACTACATCCGGCATTACGAGAGCGGGCAAAAATAACGCTGAAACGCATCGCCAAACAACAAAGATTGACGCTAGACCAACTCTACGAAGAGCTGACGCCGGATTTTGGGCTGGCGAAGGGAGTGCAACTTCATGTCGGCCCTCACCAATTCGAGATACAACTACAAGGGGATTTGACGCTAAGAGTTCATAACAAAAGCACTGGTAGACAAACCAAAAGCTTCCCCAAAATCAAAGAACCCGAACTACAGACCGATTGGGACAAAGCCAACCAGCAGTTCAAACAGCTCAATAGCAACCTGAAAAAAGTACTGCGCAACCAAAAACCTCGCATCACTCAAGCCTTTCAATTTGGCACAAGCTGGCCTTCTGATCGCTGGAAGCGACTGTTTCAGCAGCACCCGTTGTTACGCGTGATGGGCCAGAGCCTGATTTGGGTCGACAATCATGGGCAAAGCTTCCGTATCAGCGAAGACTTCAGTCTGGTCAGCTCAGATGACGAGCCTTACTCACTGGAACGCCATGGACAAATCAGCCTATGGCACCCGGCCAATGCATCTACCGAAGAAACCCAGGTATGGAACGACTATTTGAGTGACTATCAACTTATTCCCATGGTCGATCAAACCAATGCCTCCGTGGCGTTATTGGATCTGCCACAACGCAATGATGGCTCGTTCATACTTCCAGACAGCCTCCTGTTGCAGCAAACCACACTGATCAACCTGCTACGCAAATTTGGTTACCAACAAGGCCCTGTCGGGGGTGGTCAGCGAGTCGAATACTGGTACCTCGATATCCCCGCCCTCCATCTGGAAATACACCTTGATATGGACGACTGCTTTCCCTGGCATGAGGACGATAATCAGGTTCAATTGGAAACCTTAAGATTTATTCCCCAGCGCCAGCTCAGAAATCGACAAATTCCGAAACTGCCAGTAGCCCTGCAAGCCACATTGCAAAGTCATATCGACACACTGATTAACGCAAGGATCAGCCAATGACCCCATCATCACCCCACGCCCAGCGTCTCCCTGCTGAAATGACGTTGGCCGAAGAGCTAACTGCACTGAAAGAAGCCGACAGCGGCCCGAAACCGGAGGGCTGGCAGCTCAGTCCGCGTGCGGTACGACGCTTTATTCTCGGAAATCAGCCCGACTCCCAGGAGCAAGGGCAACCCACCATCAAGCGCAAGGTGTTTGGTAACGATGCGGTGGTCGAACGCTCGATTGTGACGTTGGCAGGCCAACGTGGCCTGATGTTGGTGGGTGAACCGGGCACCGCCAAATCCATGCTGTCGGAGCTGTTGGCAGCCGCGATTGGCGGCGACAGCACCCTGACGGTTCAGGGCGGTGCGGGCATTGTGGAAGAGCAAATCCGTTACAGCTGGAACTATGCCCTGCTGCTGCGCGACGGCCCCAGCCAGGAAGCTCTGGTTTCCGGCCCTCTGCATCGGGCCATGAGCCATGGAAAATTGATGCGTTTTGAAGAGGTCAGTCGCTGCGCCACCGAAGTGCAAGACTGTCTGGTGCCCGTGCTGTCCGAACGCCTGCTGCATATCCCCGAACTCAAATCCGATACGCCCTGGCTGGCCGCTCAACCCGGTTTTAATGTCATTGCCACTGCCAATCTGCATGACCGGGGTGTCAATGAGATGTCGGCAGCGCTCAAGCGGCGCTTTAATTTTGAGACCATGCAACCGCTGCAAGGCATTGAAGCGCAAGCCAGACTGATTCAGCAGGAAGCCAGCCTTCAGCTACAACAGCAACAGATTGGCATTGAGATTCAGCCGGACGTTATTCAAATACTGGCCACAGCGTTTCAGGAACTGCGCGAAGGAAAAGTCGCGGGCACCACCAGCATCGACAAGCCCGGCACCGTCATGTCGATGGCTGAAGCCATCAGCGTAGTGTGCAATGCTGCCACCGAGTGCTGGTATTTCGGCGAACCCAGCTTGCAACCCCGGCATTTGTCACGCTACCTGATTGGCACCGTGATCAAGGACAACGAAGACGACCGCAAGCGCTTTCAGGATTATCTGCGTCTGGTCGGTAGCCGTCGCAGTAACAGTGATGCCTGGCAAGATTTTGTTCAGGGGGGCAAACATGCCTGATGCGTCAGAGTTACAACGCCTGTTGTCGCCACAGGAGCACCTGACCTTTGTGCCCGTACGCCACCACAGTCCACGTTGTGCGTATCACCTGCAACAACAACTCAATGCATTCAAACCCCAGCAGATTCTGATCGAAGGCCCGCAAGAACTGAATGCCCTTTTACCCGTATTGCAACACAGCAAGGCCAAGCCTCCATTGGCTGGGTATCTATACTATCGGGCAAGCAAGAAACAGGACTCCGTACGCAGCCGGGTATACGTGCCGTTTGCGGAATTCTCCCCGGAATGGGTCGCCCTTCGCCATGCCGGAGCGCACAAGGCCAGCGTCCGTTTTATCGACCTCCCCTTTGCCGGACATATCAACTTGTCAGGTACAAACGAGGCCCTCTATCTCTCGGATCAAGAACCCCTACTGCCAGACGAGCCACTGCAACAAGCCCCGGACATCATTGAGCAACTGATAGACAACAGCACCTGCCGCGATTTTGACGAATGGTGGGATCGGCATTTTGAGTCCGGCATTACACCAACCAACGATCAGGAGTTTTTCGCCAGCCTGCTGGGGTTCAGCCTGCTGTTGCGCCATCCGGCCAATACTGACGGTCAGACGAACGACCGCGAGAATCAGGCGAGAGAACACTGCATGGCCGAGCAGATTCGCCAGGCTCTCGACAATGGCCAGTCTTGCATGGTGATTTGTGGCGGTTTTCACCTGACCGGTTTGCTGTCGCGGCTGAGTGATTGTTTGCCTGAAGACATCAGTGAAATATTACAACGCCACCAGCTACTGGAAACGCCCGTGGCTCCTGAACTGGATATGGCAGATGCGGCGAATATTCATGCGCATGTGATTCCCTACAGCCTGAAACGCTTATCGAATGCCCATGGTTATAGCGCGGGCATTCCTGATCCGGGCTATTACCAGCAAGTCTGGCACAACTGGACACAGCATCGACACAAGAACGATGATACTCATCACTGGCAGGCTATCTGGCCTAATCTGGCGGCCAGTCTAACGGATCAACTGCGCGACCAAGGGCTCGCGGTTACCCTGCCCGATGCTGTCGAGGCTACACGCATGGCGACCGGATTGTCCCGCTTGCGTGGATATCCGGGTGGCCGAACCGAAATCCTTGAATCTCTGCAAACAACTCTTATTCGAGATGACAATGAGCTGCCACTGTGGCACCGAACACTGCGCACTACTTTAGCGCCGCCACACCTGGGCACGCTGCCGGATAACGCCAGCCTGTCATCACTGGAGCAGGATATGCTGGCGTTCTGTCAGCAATTTCGCCTACCTGATCGCCCCGTCCCCGACGTCCAAAAAGATCTTGATATTTATCGCCATGAACGTCATCGCCAGATGTCACAAGGGTTGCATCGCCTGACCTTCCTGCAAGTGCCCTATGGCAAACGCGAATATGGCCCGGACTTTGTCGCGGGCAGCCAGCTACAGCGAGTGCGGGAACGCTGGCAATTACGCTGGAACATCGAAACCCGTACCGCTCTGATCGAACTCAGCCGTTATGGCGACACCCTGGCCGAAGCCGCCAGCCACAAGCTGCTGGAAGACCTGAATCAAAGCCGTCAGTCTCCAGCGCCTCTGGTCTTACAAACACTGGTGATGGGGCTGGACAACGTTGCCCAACCAGTACTGGATGCGGTCGAGCATTGGCTTGCCCACAGCCTGGATGCCACCGGATTGGCCCAATCCTGCTGCCGTTTGGCCCAGGCCTATGAGGCCCATCAGGTGCTGGGGGGAAGCCAGCAATCCAGCTTGCTGCCATTGCTGCAACAGGCCTGGCAACAAACCTGCCTGCATCTACCGTCCTGCGGCCAGCTCGACCCGGAACAACATCAGGAGATGCTCGGCGCACTCGCCGACTTGTATGGCATGGCCAACCGCATGGCTCCGTGGGCGGATCAGCTGCTATTACTGGAAGCCTGCGAAACCCTGCAACAACGGGACGTAGCACCGGGCATTCGGGGGATTGCCACTGCGATTCTGGCCATGAGTGGTCATTGGCGACCAGAGCAGATCGAAACCGCACTCGCCGATCAGTTGGGATTATGCCTGATCGATGCCTCACGCATGGGCGAATATCTGCAAGGTTTTTTGCGGCTGGCCAGTGTCTGGTTGATCAATCACCCACCGACGTTAATCCGCCTGACCCGACTGATTCGGCAATGGAGCGAAGATGAATTTCTGTTTGGCTTGCCCGCTTTGCGACTGGCATTCAGTCAACTGAGCCACCTGCAATTGGCTCAGTTGGCCGACGCGTTGGCCGGGCAGTTGTCCACATCAGAGTTACCCGATTTTTCCGATCCAGATGCCGCTCAGAAACAACACAGTCAGGCGCTGTATCAGCAAACCCGAACCCTGATGCAAGACTGGGGGATACTGCCATGAGTCAATTCAATACCCTTTCCACAGCGAAAACCGATATCAGCCAGATTATGGACAGCGAAAGCCAACGTCGCTGGCGGCTGATTCTGGGCAGTGATGCCGACAACAGCAAAAATGGCAGTAAAAACACAGAGGAAAACCCGGAACAACCAAACAAACAATTCACGCTATCGGAACAAGACCTGCGCCGGGACAAGGCTCTCAGTGACCTTTACAACCAGGAGTTCAGTCGCCGGGGCGGCACCGAGGTGTCCATGCCTCTAGGGGTTCGCTGGCTGAATGAATCCCGCACCCTGTTTCCTCAACCAGCGGTTGAGATATTGCAAAGAGACGCACTGGAGCGTTACGGCATGACCGGATTGCTCAGCGACCCGGAGGTATTGCAACAAGCGACGCCCAATCTGGCTCTGGTGCAAACCTTGCTGGCAGTGAAGGAGCGCATTCCACCCGCCTTACTGGAACAAGTACGCAATATTATTCGCAAGGTGATCAAAGAGCTGGAACAACAACTGGAACCCCGATTACAAAGTATTTTTGCCAATCGCCGCCTGCGCCATGGCCGTGGGGGCCGACCACGACTGGTCGATCTCGACTGGAAACGCACCCTGCGCCATAACCTCAAGCACTACCAGCCAGAACAGCAGCAACTCATACTCGAACGGCTGTTTTTCTTCCCCCGGTCACGTCATCAACTGCCCTGGCATCTTTGGCTGGTGGTTGACCAGAGTGGCTCCATGGCCGATTCCATGATTTATAGCGCGGTGATCGCCGGTATTTTTGCCCGGCTCCCCTCGATCAAAACACATCTGCTGCTGTTTGATACCGATGTGGTGGATGTCAGTGATCAGCTCCATACCCCGGAAGAAATTCTGTTAGGTGCACAATTGGGCGGCGGCACTAACATTGGCTGCGGCCTGGCTGCGGCAGCTGCACAAATAGAACAGCCTCACCGTAGCATGGTGATTCTGATCAGCGACCTGGAAGAAGGCTATGACCAGCAGGATGCCATTATGCAAAGCCGCAACCTGATCGCCAGTGGCGTCACCTTGCTTGCTCTGACCGCATTAAACGAACAAGGGGAAACCTGGTTTGACCGGGATATGGCGAACGCACTCAGCCATGCCGGTGCCCAGGTTGGCAGCAAAACCCCGGATCAACTGGTCGACTGGTTCGCCGCCCATGTTGGGGAGGCCAGAACATGATGCATGCCTGGTTAAGTAGCCTGAACGAAGACCAGATTGCCACCTGGGCCAACAAGGGCTTGCTGCGACGCGGCAAAAAAACCTTGGCCAACTGCGAGCCTGAATCCTGGCAACTGCAAGCAGATCAGGCCAGCGCCGACATTGATGGCCATCAGCAGCAACTGAACGGGGTTGGTTTTGATGCACTCAGCTGCAACTGCGCCGCCTTCGGCCCATGCCATCACTTGGTGTCTTTTGTACTCGGCTTGCAAACGCGGGCCAGTCAGCACAACACAGAAGCAGCAGATACCTCAGATGACACAGTCTCCGAAGCGTTGCCAGAACCCTGGCTGGACGGGGATGTTGATGGTCTGGAGTCAGTATTGGGCAAGGCCAACATCGGCAAAGCCCTGCGATGGTTAGCCTGGGGGTATCAGGCTGAGCTGGAATATCGCGATGACGAACTGATCGTGTCACTCGACGCGGGTCAGGAAGTCCAGCTGCGTATCCCGCGCTATGGCGGCTTGGCCGCCAGTGTGTGCAGTTGCAAGGCCAGTCGTTGTTACCATCGTGCTCTGGTGGTGATACAAACCCGCCAGCAAGCCGGACTGGCGATTCCTGAACTGGCGGTGCGGCTGTTAGGCGAACAAGAATCCAGACGGGTACAACAGGTGCAACACTGGCTCACTGCCTTGATTCTGCAAGGTAATAGCAGCACAGGTCCGGCCTTTATTGATCAGGGGGAAGTGCTGGCCACCGAGCTACGTCAGTGCGACTTGCCACGCCCAGCCAAAGCCTTGCAAGCACTGGTGGAGCTGCTGCGCCAGCAACAACAGCGCAGCCACGACACCCGCCAACACATCGCTGATCGACTGGCCAATATCTGGATACTCTTGCGCGGCCTGCAACAACACCCGACTCCTCGCCCCTGGATGGAACTGGCTGGTGAGCATCGACAGCACTATCGTCACCAACGCAACCGAACCTTGCAGGCCGAAGCGGTTGAAGTCTGGGAAACCCTGAGTGGTTATCGCGGCTTTACCCTGCATCTGCGTGATTGTCACAGCGGGCATTATCTGAGCTGGAGTCAGGCCCGCAGCCAGGAACAGGATGTCGGCTGGGAACCACGCTCAGCCTGGCGCGATGCCCGACTGGCGGAGATACCTGTACAGCGGTTGCTAAATGCTCCTCACCGCTTGATCAGCGGCTGGATCAGCCGCGAAGGGCGCTTGTCCGGGCGCGAAGGTACGCAACTGCGCAGGCTGGACGAGCCATTGAGCTACCCAATTCGGGATAAGATGGAACTGCTGCAACAACGACAACAAAGCCTGCTTTCAGACCCCTGGCGTAAACCGGAAAACACCCTGGCATGGCTGGATATCGCTCACTACGACACCATCGAACAAGACAAACATCAGCGACTCTGGCGGCTTGATACACGCGACTCCCAAGGGCAATCCGTGATTCTGCAAGGCACCATCGACCGCTATGGCCGCAAGGCATTGGATCGAATGCAAGCGCGTCTGCTGCGCCATGAAGCTATCAACGCGGTATTTGGCCCCATTTGGGTAGAACAAGGGCAACTTTTCATTCGCCCGATCAGCATCCTCAGCGGTGACAATAAGGCGCTGGTACACCTGACCTTGTGAGAGTCACATGGCCAAGAGCGTACCAATAAAGAGAAGAGATATAACAATATGAACACGGTCATCGACTGGATCACCCAAGGCCAGCTCTGGCTGGCAAAGCTGCAAGCCGTGGGACTGGCCAACGCCAGTCAGAACCTGCTTGACCAAAGCCATCTCTGGTGCCAGCAAGCAGACGCTCTGGGCTGGCCAGAGCCTAAGAACCTGGCTTTGATACTGGCCGATCCACAACAGCCGCCCACCGACCGGGCCACTGCATTATTGGATCTGGCCGTGTGGCTATCCAGCGCCCAACGCATTGCCGAAGCCAGCCAGATACAGCCCAACACATAAAACCGATACATCAAGGAGTTGATGATTATGGGAGTCGAAAGACGTTTCACCATCACCTGTACCTTCCCGGATACAGATCAGGCAAAAGCGGCAAAGTCACAATTAAAGGCCGCTTTGAAGCAACATGATCACGACCTGAGCCAAGCCTGCCATTCCATCCACTCAATAGATAATATTGCGGCCTATCAAAGGGATACGATCAATATTGAAAGCATCAAACAAACCAAAGACCGCCTGATGTTTTACGGTTATACCTACACTCCTGAACACGTTGACTGGTTTATGCCATCGCTGGCCAGCATCGGTGCACATCGTATCCACTACATCGCAACCGCCGATGGCTATAAAGAGAACAACTGGTATCTGCATGGCAAGCGGGTCAGTAAAAAAACCTTCGACAAGGACAAGCCCAAAAAACCCTTATCCCCAAAAGATCTGGAGATCAACAGTCAGCTGTTCTTACCAGAAGGCAGGGCTACCGTCGACGTGACCGTTGGCTCCATACGATGCCTCAATGAATACGAAGATATGTTTGGCCGGACACTGGTCATTTTCCACAAGGATGATGGCCACGCCATCCTTCACATAGGTAACGGCAAATTGATCGACATGGCAGAGCCTTTAGCCAAACTGCGTTTTGATGCTGCCTTTGAGCGGATAAAATGGGAAGGCGAGTACTATGCCAAAGCCATGCGTCCGACCAAAATCCAGCAAGGCTGGGGTACCAAACCTCGCCCGACACGCAAAAAAGCAGGATTCACACTACCCGCTGGAATAAAACGTATTCTGAGCATCAAATCGGAGCTTCAGCAGCCAGAAGTGCTGCCATCAGAGGATGCTCTGCTCAATGAAACACAACTGCTTGATCTGTTACAGCAAGGGCCAGATCAGCAAACTTCACCTCTGGTTTGGGTGAAAGTGAAGCAGTATGGAAGCATTGAGGAAGATACTGAAACCCGAACCTGGCATTTATGCATAACGGATGACAACAAGAAGCTTTGGCTGACGCTAACAGGTGAGTTGTTCTTCAAAAAAGGCCTGTCCAGCAGCAAGGTAATGAACAAAATAGAAGCTCGAATCTTGCGCGAAGAATCCATAACAGCGGTTTACGGCCCAATCTGGCTGGAAAATGACCGAATGTTTATGTACCCCATCAGCTTGATCAGCGAAAATAGCGAAACACTCGTTGCGCTGATTTGAACCCTCGCACATGAAAGGCTTGTCGTTATCCGGGTCTACATAGTCGGTAAACCCGGATCTTTCCAAGACCATTCACTTAAGTTTAGCCCTGTTTCCAGCAGGGCCAGAAACCAGTTCAGATACGGTAAATTTCAGAAATAGTCTGTCCGCAATGGGTGTCAAATTAACCTGATATATCTGTAAAGTGATCTTCAGAAATAACCCTGACACCATACTTTTCTGCCATCTTAAGATCCTGTTTTTGTACGTCACCACATGTTACAACCAGGCTGGTGTTACTATTAATATGTTCAACTCGAATAACTTCGAATTCTTCTTCTGCGAACTCAATGGCTGCAAGGCAAGAGTCTGTAATTTCTCCCACAATGGCAATATTCATACCCATAATATCAATATCATATGGCTCAGGCAGCCATTTCCATTGAATGCTATAGTAATCATCATGCATTTCGGAATTCAGAAAATACCCATATTCTCCAACTTGACTATTAAAAATCTCACCCTCGATCCTGCCTGCGCCTATATTTTCCAGAAACTCGAAAATACTTTCTTCATCAAAAGAAGTAGCGGTATCAAACTCAAGATTGAAAACACCACCTTCAATCTTGAACTTTATATAAAAATTCAAGTAGTACTCCGGATCATAAATGCATTCACACTCATCCAGACTCCTGAAGGAATCATAGTCTTTGCCATTAACAAAACCTATGAATTTTTTTATATTTTCACATCCTAAACTGTCTTTTGGCTCTACATATACATTGAAATACAATGATGACATGTTACATCCTCGAAATTAGCATTAAATTAAAAATATTTTCAAGATATATCTAAGAAGTGTTTTTCAGAAATAACTCTTACACCATACTTTTCTGCTGCATCAAGATCCTCTTCTCTGACGTCACCACAGGTTACAACCAGATTGGTATCACTATTAACATGTTCAACCCGAACAATATTGAAGTATTCCTCTGCATTTTCAACTGCCTTACAGCAAGAGTCTGTAATCTTCCCCAAAACAGCAATATTCATACCTGTAATATCAATGTAATGCGGCTCAGGCAGCCATCTCCATTCAACATCATAATACCCATCACACTCTTCATCATTAAGATAATAGCCATACTCGCAAACCTGGCTGTAAAAGATCTCAGTCTCAATTCTGCCCGCACCTATACTTAAAAGAAATCCCAAAATCTCTTCTTGCTCAAAAGAAGTACAGGTATCAAACTCAAGATGAAAAACATTGCCTTTGATTTTAAACTTTATATCAAAATCCAAGTAGTATTCCGGATCATATATGCATTCGCCTTTATCCAGATTTCTGAAGGAATCATAATCTTTACTGTTTATAAACCCTATACAGTTCTTTATATTCTCATACCCTGAACTGTCTTTGGGCTCTACGAACATTTTAAAATCCAGTGATGACATGTTACATCCTCGTAATGAACATCAAGTTAGCAAGATTGTATAGTTCCTGCATTCCTATAAAAGCCGCCTTCAACTCTCAGCGGCGCTCTCTTCCTTAATAGCCAGTGCTTCCATCTGTTTCAGGTGGCCCATCAGGGTAGCCTGCTGTTCCAGTGTCAAAGCACTAACATCCATTTTTGTTTGGGGTTTATAAATCTCCAGATATTCAACTTTAATTGGTTCTACGCTTTGAAACCCCCAAAAGGCTGGAAATCGGCCATGGATAAGATTTACTTGTATTCCTTCGGCAGCAAAGTTCAAACTGTGGTTTTCAACCGTTGGGCCATCCGTAATATTCCCTTCTTGATAACCGAGCTTTTTCAGCAAGGCTGACAGTTTTCCCTGATAAACGATCAAACCTTCAGGAGCCAGAATCCGGTTACCGCATCGGATTTGATCTGGTTTCGGCAGCTGCCTGGGCACACTAAACTGATCGATCAGAGGCTCCAGTTCATAGTCTGCCAAATATGCCTGCCACTGTGCCCCTTCCTCAGCAAACTGTGCACGAACGGGATGCCAAAGCCGGATCTGGCTGCCAGTTGGGAGTTCTACTGCGTCATCATTCACATCAACCAGCGACAGATCTTCTGATATACGGAAGCTTTGGCCACTATCGGCACACCAGATCAGGCTACGTCCCAGTGCGCCCATCAATGCATGTTGTACAAACAGCCGACGCCAACGGTCCAATGACCAGCATTTGCCCACCTCCAAAGCAGCCAACATACGCGGCTTTTGACGACGAGCGACCAGGCCAATGGATTTTCTCAGACTTTTGAACTGTTCCTGGGCCAGTTCCCACTCTGGCAGGTATTCCGCTTTACGGGGTTTGGGAACACTTTTGCTGGATTTACCGTTATCACTGATCACCCGTAAGGTCAGATCCCCTTGTAACTTAAGCTCGTAATGCTTGTCACCGATGTCAATGTGAACGCCATTAGTGAGACCAAAATCCGACATGATGTCATCCAGTAAATCACTTAATGTAATACCCCTACGACGCGCCGCATTGGCCAACCCCAGGTTTGCATAGGAGTTAATCGATGCCTTGTATTTTCTGGATGTCGCGATCTCCTGAGTCCGAAACAAGGCGTAGTCCGTGTCAAATGTCGCCATTATAATAACAGCCCCTTCGGCTCGACTTTTTTTGGGGCCATTCCATTTGTTAATAGCGGGAATCAGCATATCAACCAGATGATTATCTTCTGGTGCCAGCCATCGACTGGTACGCGGTAGCCATTTTTTCTTTGGGTCGCCAGTTTCATCAATCCAGTATTTCAACAACAACCGAGCAATGGATGAACGCGATTGCTTTGGAATATGCTCAAGCAGTTGGTTCGCCAATGGCGGCAGAACATCCAGAGACTCAGCCTTGACGTGCAACTGCAACAAGACTTTCCCTGCCTGAACTGACAGCGGAGCCATATTTGACAATATATCTGGAGTAGCTAACTGATCAATTTGCTTGAGGAAACGCTTCATTCCAGCCGCCTCTTTTTCCAGCGACTCCAGTGAACCGTCCAAAACATCACTTTCTGCTACAGACTGCTCTACGCCCATGGCTGCAAGTTTTTCCTGCACCCTACTGGCTGAACCCAGATCCATTTTTCCGCTCGCCAGCAGTTTTTCCAGCAATGGGATAACTTCCGGTTCCTGGCGTTCCAGCAACAGGTCTCGTGCAGACTCCATCAATTTCTTAGATGGTTTTGTGACCCAACCACAAGCTTCGATTTGCGATAGCGGGAGAACCAATGCCTTGTTCTTCAAGGCTTCGACCAATGATTTAGAACTGTTTTTCTTGATCACCGAGGTAATATATGGAAGCGTTTTTTCAAACATGCTTGCATCAAATAAATTCAGCAAACCAGCAAGTTCTGTACCAGAAAGTGTGGCTACTTGCTCTGAACAGGTAGCAATTATTTTATCCACTGAAGGCTTATAGTCAGACTGCTTAGAATATTCGCAACCCGCATACGAGGAAATTTTCTTCAGTACACCAGGAATTAACTGATGGTGCTGTTTTTCCAGCAAAAACCTGGTCAATTCAAGATCAGGGTATTGAATTTTTCCTTTATTGAAAAATCGAATAAAGTCATCTTCATTATTTTGGATCAGACGATCAAATACCTCTGTCACTCTGGCCCTATTGGCTTTCTTGCCATCAATCAGACTTATCAGCTTTTCGATTCGACCTTCTTTTTCATATTCTGACGCATCAGGATTATAATCCCACCACATTTCAATAATGCGTTCGTCATAAATCCAGTTGTACGCATTCAGAAATTCTGGATACTGCTCAAAAAAGCCGATCCAGTCATCCCAGTGATTAGAGCTATTGTGCTGCCCATTAGAACTCGCACTAATAATATCATAAGCCAGTTCTGTATTATGCAATGCCAATTGTTGGCGCTCAGAAACGGGAATGGCACAAATAAATGACTGCCAAGGAATTTTATTCTTTTCAAACAGATCCGCACCGTTCAGTTCTTTATACAACCAGCGAATATATTCCAGGCTTTCACTTTCAGTCATATCCGGATAATACATCAGCTTAATCGATTTTATAGCAACACCACCCGGATAAAAGGTTTCTGCATTGGCAAGTGTCCGATCTTTTTGCCAGCTATCCAGTTTCTCCATATCTCGTGCAAACCAGACTTTGGCTTGCTCGGTCAGCTCTGGTGATCGTGCTGGCCATTCATCGGTACTCGACGGTAAATAACCCAAAGGAGCCATCACCTCTGCTAATCTGAACCAGAGTTGATCGTCGCCATGCCAAGGACAATCTTTCTCTTTCTCCCACGGTCTTGCCCCATAAACGCTAATCAGGTTTAACCGAGTGTTAATGGCTGGGTTCTGTTGTTCCAGCAGCGCCATCACTTCTTCCGTTCGCCCAGCTAGCATACGCCGAATCAGTTCATCTCCCAGAGAACCATCAATTTGATTGCCATCTTGATCCCTCACTCTGCCGGGATACCGAGTAACACTCATCCACTCTGGTGACTTGGCCCATTCGAGTAATTGCTCGTTGGAGGCATAAACCAGTTGTGCCTCCCAGATTTCTTCATTCAGCATGTCATCGTTCCTTGTTGGTGTGTTCGTCAGTCAGAAATTATCCAGCCAGTGCTTCCATCTGTTTCAGGTGGTCAAGCAGTTTGGCTTGTAAAGTGATGGGCAATTCAGCCGGGTTGATCGACTGGCTCCAATAACCACCTGTACTCGGTGATACGCTGATACCTTCGATGGTGACGGGATGATCAAGATCCATCCAGGGCAAATAATCATAGTGGTGTAGTTCAATATAATACTCAGCAGTGTCGAGGTTGATGTAGTGACACTCCACTCGTGGGCCGTCACCGACCGGGCCCTGTCGGTAGCCGAGTTTTTTCAGCAGCGATGCTAGCGGCCCTTGCATAACCGTGAGCTTTTGGGGTGCGAGTATTTGGTGATCATCCATCTGCTCTGGCGTTGGAAGCTGATCCGGTGCACCGAGCTGATCAACCATGGGTTCCAGTTCGTAGTCTGCCAGGTATTCCTGCCATTGTTCTCGCTCGCCCTCTTTCCCATGAATCGGATGCCAGAGACGAATCGGTTGATCGTCTGTCAGCTCAACCGCTTCATCGTTCACATCGACCAGTGAACGGTCTTCCGAGATGCGGAAGCTCTGCCCAGCATCGGTTTGCCAGATCAGGCTTTGTCCCACCACTTGCAACAGTGGATGCTGCACAAACAGACGTTGCCAACGGCTGGCAGGCCATTGCTTGCTACTGAGCAAGGCAGCTTCCATTCGAGGCCCCTGACGTTTGAGCACGGTTTTCAGGTTACTGTTCATCGTCTTGAGCTGCGCTTTGGCTACTTCCCACTCTTCCAGCAAACTGGTATCTCGCGGCTTGGGGACACTTTTCGTGGCTTTGCCTTTCTCATTGATGACACGAAGAGTTAAATCGCCTTGCAGTTCAATACGGTATGACTGTTCGCCGATCAGAAATCCCTGCTGACTAGACAGACCAAAATCCGGGGTGAGTTCGTCAAATAGCTCGTCAACACTGATTTGGCGACGCCCGGCAGCCTCTTTCAGGCACGCTCTGGCACCATCAATCAGGGAAGCACGCAAACGTCGATTTTCGGCGATTTCCTGCAAGCGTATCAGGGCATAGAACGAGTCAATCGCCGATAGTTGAACGATGGCCATGACAGCACGAGGCGTTCGGGGTTTGTGCCAGGCATGGATGATTTCAATCAATCGATCCGCTAGCAGATTATCCTCACTGCCTGCCAGCAGACGCAACATCCAGCGCAGTTTGGGTTCACCGTTACGCTCAATCCAGAGTTCCAACACATAGCGTCGCAGCTCGGCCTGCTGTGACTCAGACAGGCAAGACAAGGTTATTGTGACCAGTGCAGGCACCTTATCTTCAGCACTGTAAATAAGCTGCCAGAAACCTTTCGCCGCCATTGTAGAGAATATGGACAGTCGACTCAGCAGCTCAGGGGTCAACTCTGCTTCAACGGCTTTGGCGATGCTGGTGATCGAGCCAAGCAGTTTTTCTACCCGCTGCTGTTGCTCGACAGGTGATAAAGGCGCGTGTCGGCCAAGTTCCATCAGGCGGGTTTCGATCCGACTGATGGAATCTGCATCCAGCTTGGCACTGGACAATAGCTTTTCCAGCAGCGAGCCCGCTTGAGGATCAGGGTGAGCAATTAATACATCGCGCACCACGGCCATCAGGCTTTTAGCTGGTTTTTTCACCCAGCCACTGGCTTCAATTTGCACCAGATCAATATCACTGGCTCTATCTGCCAAGGCCAAACGCAACCCTTTTGATTTGGCAGATACAATCAGCTTGCCCAGCAAAGGCAAACAACGATTGAGCAAAGGTCGAGGCAGCATGGGCACCAGATAAGCAGCTTGATCAGCGTCTACCGTCAGCAAGCGCTCAGGGTTATAAGCAAGGATTTCCGATACCAGTGTATGAGGAGCATCGTCCGTGATTGTTTGCTTGTAGTCGCCAGGTTCGTACCACTCTGCAATGGCCGGTAGTAACAGGTCAGATAATGCCTCATCACGAAGTTCCCAAATCAACTGACAAACCGGAAGACTTGAATCCTGTCGCCACACAATACATGGACGATGATTTGCAATCAGTGCAGCCGGATCTTCCTGTAACATCTGTTTTAAAATCGCTCGTGTCTGTTCCGGATTATGGCTCTTAGCTGTCCAGTCTCTCCAGCCCATTAGCAATTCGCATGCTTGTTGCATCAGCTTCTGACGTTCTTCAAACCCCACCTTGGGCCAAATTGCCTGAATGATCCGTTCATCCTGCATGCCATAGATGAAGTATTTCTCTGGATAACGAATCAAAAATTCCAGCCACGGTGTGACCTCACCACTCGGCTCAGAACTTGTTTGGCTTAACACCCACAACAATCCGCCCTGCCAGATTTGTTCCTCATCACTAGCTTCCAGTTCGTTCAGTACTTTACTCAGATGCTTCCAGCTCATGAGCTCCAGAACGCCAAGCCAAAAACGGGAATGCTGTAAATCCGGGGGTTTATTATTGGCTTCGATTTGTTGTTGCAGCCAGATAGACAAGGATGCGCCACGCTCAGGGCAACGCCGGGTATAGGATGGCAGGCAGTCGAACTGGATCAGTGATTTTGCAATACGCAACCAGAGTGCATTATCAACGTGCCATGGTCTCTGCTCCTGGCTATCGGAGCAGAAGGCAGAGAACAATTCAGCCTGATAACCTTCCTGATTCGGCACAATGGCTGCCAACAATTCAATTACCTGATTCTGTTCGTCTGCGTCCATACGTCTTGCCAGTTCCCTACCAATACGCCGATAAGTCTTTTCAAGCTCGGTATCATTCATTCCTGCATCGCGAAGTGGATAGCTGTCATTTGCCCAAGACAGGAGTTGCTGATACGAGACTTGTTGCAAATCTTCCCCAGTGAGGGCTATTGAAGACAAGGTTGGCTGTGTCATTGTGCTGTTAATCCTTAAACGATCGCTAATGCATAGCAGCTTATGAATTGCTGCGACAAAACCTGCCGCAGCCAAGAGGGGTTTGCTGTATGGAAATTCTGTTCAGGTCAGTGCTTCCATCTGTTTCAGGTGGTCAAGCAAGGTTGCTTGTAAAACGGACGGCAGTTCAGCCGGGTTGATCGACTGGCTCCAATAACCACCCGTACTCGGTGATACGCTGATACCTTCGATAGTGACGGGCTGGTCAAGCTCCATCCAGGGCAGATAATCATAGTGGTGTAGTTCAATATAATACTCGGCGCTGTCGAGGTTGATGTAATGACACTCAACTCGAGGGCCGTCACCGACCGGGCCCTGTCGGTAGCCGAGTTTTTTCAGCAGCGATGCTAGCGGCCCTTGCATAACCGTGAGCTTTTGGGGTACGAGTATTTGGTGGTCGTTCATCTGCTCTGGCGTGGGAAGCTGATCCGGTGCACCGAGCTGATCAACCATGGGTTCCAGTTCGTAGTCTGCCAGGTATTCCTGCCACTGTTCTCGCTCGCCCTCTTTCCCATGAATCGGATGCCAGAGGCGAATCGGCTGATCGTCTGTCAGCTCAATGGCTTCATCGTTCACATCGACCAGTGAACGGTCTTCCGAGATACGGAAGCTCTGCCCTCCATCGGTTTGCCAGATCAGGCTTTGCCCCACCACTTGCAACAGTGGATGCTGCACAAACAGACGTTGCCAACGGCTAGCAGGCCATTGCTTGCTACTGAGCAGGGCCGCTTCCATTCGAGGCCCCTGACGTTTGAGTACGGTTTTCAAACCACTGCCCAGCACCTTGAATTGAGTTTTGGCTTCTTCCCACTCGTCCAATAAACCGGCATCTCGTGGCTTGGGGACACTTTTCGTGGCTTTGCCTTTCTCATTGATGACGCGAAGAGTTAAATCGCCTTGCAGTTCAATGCGATATGACTTGTCACCAATCAGAAACCCTTTCTCATCCGCCAAACCAAAGTCCGGGGTGAGCTCATCGAACAGCTCATCAGTCGTCATGTCCCGACGCTGGGCCGCTTGCCGCAAACAGGTGCGTGCCTTGTCAATCACAGAGTCACGATAACGACGGGTTTCTGAGATTTCCTGTACGCGCATCAGTGCATAAAACGAGTCAATTTCAGCCAGATGCTCTGTCGCCATCACCGCCCTGGGGCCGCGTGGTTTATTCCAGCTTCTGACAGCATCAAAGAGCAGATCAACCAGGCGATCATCGGCGTTGTCTTTTAACAAGCGTAATATCCAGCGTTGCTTGGGGTCGCCATCGCAGGCAATCCAGCTTTGCAGCAGATAAGGCATCAGTTTTGCCCGCTGTTCAGCGGAGAGGCATGACAGAGCCTGATGAACCAGAGGAGGAAGTTCTTCATTGGCGCTATAGACCAGTTGCAACACCGCTTTGGCCGCTTGCGCTGATAGCGGTGACATATGAGCCACCAGATCGGGAGTGGCTGCCTGCTCCACCGCTTTGCCAATGCGTTTAACCGATACCAGCTGCGTTTCCATTTGCTGTAACTGCGCCTCGCCAGATAAGGGTTCACGCAATCCCAGTTGAATCAGTCGAGCTTCCACCTGACTGGCTGACCCGGCATCCAGCTTGCCGCTGGCCAGCAGTTTTTCCAGTAACGGCCCGACCTCAGGATTGGAGTGTGCCAACAGCACGTCACGAGCAACAACCATCAGATTTTTAACCGGTTTTTTCACCCAGCCACAAGCTTCGATTTGTTCCGGTTGCAGTGCATCAGCCCTGCTTTTAAGAAACAGACGCAGTCCTTTTGAATGGCTGGATTTGAGGGTGCCAGTCAAACCTGGAAGGCAGAGGTTTAATACCTCGTCAGAAAGCCTGTCTAACAGGCTAGCGACCTTGCTACCAGGCACTGTGGCTATTAGCTCAGGTTGTTGAGCAAGTATTTCTTGTATCACCGGCACAGGGTTATATTTGTAGTTTTCTTCCTCATCTTCATATTCATATTCATCGTATTCCTCATCATCTTCGTCATCATATCCCTCCGCTGCGTCGGCATATTTGTAGTCTTTAGCATACGCAGGCAATAACAGAGGCAGTAAATCGGGTGACTGTGATTTCCAGATTAATCGGCCGATTAAAGCGTTGCCTAAGCTACTGTACCCCTCGATCTGGCGTTGTAGATATGACATAAATGGTTGAGGGTCGTCTTGCAAGAGACGCTCAAAGATAGTGGCAGTTTTCTGATTATTCTTATTCCAACGCCCGCAAAGCAAACCTTCCAAATGATCAACCATATCGACACGCCGAGCAGCACTGGACTGGGGCCACAAGTGTTCGATCAACAAAGCATCTCTGAGGTTGTGCTCCCAGTAGTCACTTGGATGAGCAGAAAAATAATCCAGCCATGGCGTCCAGTCGTAGCCAGACTCTCTGGCTCGTGATGTCAACATATCGAAAATACTGGCCTGCAATATCTCAGCCCGACCATAAGAAGCCAGTTCAATCAGATCCTCGACCGGAAGAACCTGCAGCAACTCATGACACTCGTCGATATTCCCTTTTGAAAGTGTATTGATTGCCGCTTGCTCCGCAAAGTGAAGGCTCCCCAGGCATTCCTCGCGACTGATTTCTGGCCAATACATCAGTTCCAATGCTTCCCGCCATAAATATGAGCTCCGTGATTGCGGCAGTTTTTGTTCAGCTTCCGCTTGCTGACGCAGCCAGGTCGTCAGTTTCTGGCCTCGGGTAGGGCAATGCTCCGAATAAGAGGGCAACCAACCGAGGCGCATTAAAGGCTCGGCCATTTGATACCAAAGCTCATCACTCTCCTGCCAGGGAGCTGTTTTTCTATCGTCACGCACCAACGAACTGATCAATTTTCGCTGAGTCCATGTGTTGTTACGCTCCAATTGAGACAGAAAATCCAGCACATCTTTACGTTGGCCAGCTTCAATGCGACGCATCAGCTCCTGGCCAATTAATTCAGCAGCGTTGGTGCGGTTTAGAAATGAATGATCAGAACCCCACACCAGCATTTGTTCAATGCTTGCCTGCTGCAGAGTTTCTTCATTAATGGTCTGGTCATGATCTGTCATGGTTAATGAGTCCTTGAAAGGTAGCGAATACGTAACAAGTTACGACATACTGCGACAATACCTGTCGCAGCCTTTTGGCTTCCGCTCAAATACTAAACCGTTTTGTACAGACAATCGGGGCATGGGTACAAAAACGCCCTTGGTGCCGCTCTCAAATAATGAATACATCCATTACAAACAAAAAACCCCGCCTATCTTCCGATAGCCGGGGTTTTTATTTCCTGCTGCAAGAACCCGAAGTCTGCCTCTCAGCATCTTCAGGCTGCTCCACTTGCAGCCGGTGTCTCTGGGCCAGTCTGGCTTATGCCTGAGCTGCCTTGAACTTCAGGCGGTAAGCGTGCAGCAGTGGCTCGGTGTAGCCGCTTGGCTGCTCTTTGCCCTTGAAGATCAGGTCAGAAGCGGCCTGGAAGGCGATGCCGTCGAAGTTAGGTGCCATGTTGATGTAAGTCGGATCCCCTGCATTCTGGCCGTCTACGATGGCAGCCATGCGCTTGAGGCTGTCTTCAACCTGCTCGCGAGTACAAATGCCATGCTCCAACCAGTTGGCAACGTGCTGGGAAGAAATACGCAGGGTGGCGCGGTCTTCCATCAGGCCGACGTTGTTGATATCTGGCACTTTGGAGCAACCTACGCCGCTGTCGATCCAGCGAACCACGTAACCCAGGATGCCCTGACAGTTGTTGTCGATTTCACGCTGAATCTGCTCGTCGGTCAGAGCGGCTTTCTGCTCTGCGCTCATCAACGGGATAGTCAGAATGTCGTCAACCGACGCAAACTCACGCTGCTTCAGTTCTTCCTGTACCGCAAACACGTCTACCTGATGGTAGTGCAATGCGTGCAAGGCAGCCGCCGTTGGCGATGGAACCCACGCCGTGTTGGCACCGGCTTTTGGATGGCCAATTTTCTGTTCCATCATCTGACCCATTTCGTCAGGGATGGGCCACATGCCTTTACCAATCTGGGCGCGACCCTGCAGGCCGTATTTCAGACCAGTGTCCACGTTCCAGTTTTCGTAGCTGTTGATCCAGACCTGCTGCTTCATGATGGTCTTCGGCACAAACGGGCCAGCCAGCATGGAAGTATGGATTTCGTCGCCGGTACGATCCAGGAAGCCGGTGTTGATGAACACAACACGGTCTTTCGCCGCTTCAATACAGGAACCCAGGTTCACTGTAGTGCGACGCTCTTCGTCCATGATGCCCATTTTCATGGTGAAACGTGGCAGACCCAACGCGTCTTCAACACGACCGAACAGTTTATTGGCGAAGGCCACTTCTTCAGGGCCGTGCATTTTCGGCTTAACGATGTTCACAGAACCGGTGGTGCTGTTCTGGAACGGCGCATTGCCATTCAGATCGTGCATCGCACACAGTGCCGTTACAACAGCGTCCATAATGCCTTCTGGCACTTCGTTACCGTTGGCGTCCAGCATCGCCGGGTTGGTCATCAGGTGGCCAACGTTACGAACGAACAGCATGGAGCGGCCTTTCAGCGTCAGGGTGTCGCCGTTCAGACCGGTGTATTCACGGTCAGCGTTCATGCGACGAGTGAAAGTCTGACCACCCTTGCTCACGGTCTCGGCCAGATCACCGCGCATCAGACCCAGCCAGTTGCTGTAGGTGATGACTTTGTCTTCGGCATCAACGGCAGCAACCGAGTCTTCACAGTCCATGATGGTGGTCAGTGCGGCTTCAACCAGAATGTCGTTCACACCGGCAGGATCGGAAGAACCGATCTGGCTGCTGGCATCAATCTGAACTTCCAGGTGCAGGCCGTTGTTTTGCAGCAGGATAGCCGTTGGTGCAGCCGCTTCGCCAACAAAACCTTTCAGCTTGTCTTCATCGGCCAGACCAGTGGTGTTACCACCGCTCAGAGTCACCTGCAGCTTGCCATCGGCAATGGCGTAATTGGTGCTGTCGGCATGGGAACCGCTGGCCAGAGGCGCAGCCTGATCCAGTACGTTGCGAGCGTAGGCAATTACCTTGGCACCGCGAGCCGGGTTGTATTCTTTGGTGCGCTCGGCACCGTCTTCTTCAGACAGGGCCTTGGTGCCGTACAGCGCATCGTACAGAGAACCCCAGCGAGCATTGGCGGCGTTCAGCGCGAAACGGGCGTTCATGACCGGTACAACCAACTGCGGGCCAGCCATCTGGCCGATTTCAGGTTCGACGTTCTCGGTCAAGGCTTCAAAGCGCTCGGCCTGCGGCAACAGGTAACCGATTTCTTGCAAGAAGGCTTTGTATTCTTCTGCATTGTGAGCCTGACCAGCGCGTTCGGTGTGATACGCATCGATTTTGGCTTGCAAGTCATCACGCTTCAGCAGCAGCTCACGATTTTCAGGAGCCAGGTCATTGACGATGGCATCGAATCCGGCCCAGAACGCATCGACATCCACACCCGTACCTGGGATGGCTTTTTCGTTTACGAAGTCGTACAGGGCTGGGGCAACCTGAATGCCACCCTTCTGAACGTATTCAGTCATGTTGGGCCTCTATCATCTTGTGTCCCGAGGGACGATGGTTTTGAGCAGGCTATCCAGCCTGCTGTGTTTGCATCTTTCTTTGGCGTGGCCTGTTTGTCTGCCGTTAACAAATCGATTCGTATAAGGCAACAGGCGCTATTTTGTGTGACGGCAGTATAACCGCGCCCCCAAACCCTGATAACCAAAATGAAAAGCATACTTGGCATTCATGAAACTTATAATGATAACGGTATAAGTTCCCAGAAAACCCAAAAACCTATACAGAATTTCATAAACTGAACTTATACAGAGAATATACAACCAAGATTGCGGTGATTGGATTGGCCAACCAGGGAGCATTCCCTAAGGAGGAACACGATTTATGGCTGCCAAAAAACCGCTCACACCAGAAGAACGACAGGCAAAACTGGAAGAAGACATCCGTCTTTTTCTCAAACAAGGAGGCAAAATTCAGAAAATACCGCTGGGAGCCAGTGGCGAAAGCCCATGGCGGCAAGACCGGAAATCGGTTCGCCCTTGCTCTCAGGCCAAGGTTGCGCCGCACATCGCACCCGGCTTTACCGTTTGACCGTTTAACCGTTCAATAGCTGCTCACGAACAACCCTGCGCTGGATCGGCCACCGGCGCTTATCACACATTCTTCTCCTACCAAATGCGGATTACTACCAAGCCTCAAGTGCCTTCCGGTCTGTTACGCTTGATGCCCTCTGGATAATCTTGTTGATGATCTTATTTATTGCCTCGTTCGAGGACTGACCGGATTCTTGTATGGATGAAATAGCAAACACCATTCTGGCTTCAGGCCGCTCAGCGGTTGAGCTGGCCCTGTTTATTCTGCTGCCCATTATGATTGTGATGCTCAGCCTGATGCGCTGGCTGGAGTCGGTCGGCTGGTTAAGCCGCATTGTTGCGTTTTGCACTCCCCTTCTGCGACCTTTTGGACTCAGTGGACTGGGTGTGTTCGCGCTGATTCAGGCCACCATGGTGAGCTTTGCCGCGCCGGTCGCCACACTGGCGGTGATGGCCAAAACCGGTTCGGCTCCGCGCAATATTGCGGCCACGCTGGCCATGGTGCTGGCGTTGGCACAAGGCAACGTGGTGTTTCCGATGGCAGCCGCCGGACTGGATGTGCCCGTCACCATGCTGATTTCCCTGATCGGCGGTTTGCTGGCCGCCGCTTGTACCTTCTATCTATTCGGCAAGGATCTGAGTCTGGAGGCGCGAGGCCCGGAAACCAGTTCCGGCGAGCTGGTGGATACCGAATCCAAAGGCCTGATGAACGTGATTCGACGCGCAGGCAGTGACGCCTGGGATATTGCCATTGGGGCACTGCCCTTGCTGGTTGTTGCTCTGGTGTTTATCAATCTGGTCAAGATGACCGGTGCGGTGGAAGCGCTGGAAAGCCTGATTGCACCCTTCTTTGCCTTCACCGGCTACCCGATTGAAACTCTGGTACTGGCACTGACCAAATACGTAGCAGGCGGCACGGCCATGATGGGCATTATCATGGAGCAATTTAATAGTGGCTTGATCGATGCCCGGCAAGTCAATTTGCTGGCGGGCACTCTGATTTTCACGCTGGATATTGCCGGGGTCGCCATTCTGGTATCAGCGGGGAAACCGGTCGCGGCAGTGGCCAGACCGGCAATTTATGGCGCGCTGGTGGGCATTGCCTTTCGTATCGGTGCGCATAGCTGGCTGTATTTATAGTCTGGCCGCTGACAGGCTACTTTTAGCAACTGCTGCTCTGGTGTGGGGGTTTGGCCCCTGCGGAAGCAGGGGAAAGATAAAACGCCCGACTCACACGCCGATCTGGAGCCGCAGAGCGGCGGAAAATCGGTCGCTGTGCAGCCGATTGTTATACTTTTCTAGCTTGATGCGTGCGCAACCTTGTCCGGATTCAATACAAATCCCGATTCCTTAAGCCTGGCCGCAAGCCTTGGCACCACCTCTTTGACATGGTTGTTAAAAGGAATATACAAGATTCCATCAGCATCAGATGGGCGTTCAAGATGCCCTTTTACGAGAATCGCAATGTTTCGACGGCCTATGGATGAAATTAGCATACCCATTTCCAAGACAACATTCTGCCGAGCTCTTGGTTGAATGGAATCCGACCCTCCACTTAATGCATAACCCATATCATCCGGAGTCATCAGAACAATACCGAAACTTGTTGCTGTTGAATTTTGGCCAATTTTTGCCTCCAGCGATTCAATGATTGTTAAGCCACCACCGCCACTGTTTGCCAGAATAAAATGATCTATACCAAGCTTGTGTAAAACAAGCTCTAATTGCTCTCTAGCCAATTCATCATGACCATGGACCACGAAAACTTGCTTGGGCTGAGAAACACTTGCAGCCAGCGTCGCTGGTGAAGCATGCTCTACAGTTTGTGCGGAAGCTAAACTAGGGGAACCGGAATAGGAGTTAAGATCCTCTTCAAATTTAGACTTAAGCTGAGGATTCCCTTGAATTTGCAATGTTCCTGTTCGGTAAAGGTTGATTGTTTCACCTTCTTTGGTTTTTATTTGGTGCATATTGCCCTTATCATCAGATGACCTGATTGATCGTCCAATAGCGCACACAACCGTCTCTAGGTCTTGGGGGCTGCCTTCAAATTTCATGATTCCTCCCTCTAGAGATAACCGCTATACTTCTTGCTTGATTGATATTGTTGATATGTGAAACTCCAAAAGACTGGCAATTTCAATATTTGCCTCTTTGTTTTGAATGGTTATTTTCAGTAATTCAGGTGTTTTTTCAGAATAGTGGGCATTGCATTTTATCCCACATACCAAAGCGTACTGAACACCATACTGTATTGCTCGCTCTGTAGCATTGAATGGATCAGAAGTAACAATGTTACGAAGGTTGATAGAATCAGACTTTCTAATTTGGAATGTACTCATGAGTTTCCTCCTTGTTTTTAGGTATAACAGCTTAGTTTTACGCATGCGCGTTTTTGCAGTGGCCTAACTTGTTGCAAAAGAGACTTAAGCATTTGGTTTTCATAGATAAATCCTCAATTACCGAACAGTCTTTGACCAAATAAGTTAGCACACTCGTTTTTCCGGTTTATATGGCACGCAAATCTAGCAGTTCGCCAAACGCCCCTGAAATCAAGCAGTACGCTATCAAGTACTGAAAAAACGAGCAACCTTTTGCGACAGAATTAGTATGGAGTGTCCGGTGTTTCCAACACCAACCTTCGACGGCAGAAATGCCGTCGAAGAGTTTACAGGGAGGTAGTTACAGCGTATTAGCGTAGAAATACCGGATGGTCATTCACTTGCTGGCAGCCGACCGGCTAACACGATCCAGCAAATAGAACAGCGAGTGATACGGAATTTCACCGTGTTTGCTCAGGCCAATCTCACAGGTTCGGCTGGTTGAAATCCCTTCCTTGCAATGACTCACCTGCCCTTTCAGTGGCTCCAGTGCCGAGGCGTTCAATTCCGGCAGCATAAAGCCCTTGTCTCCGGCAAAGCCACAACAGGTGATGTCTTCCGGCACCACAACGTCGGTCGAACAATGCCGTGCCAGATCAATCAGCTCATTGCCCAACCCGGCCTTGGTGGTCGAACAGGTGACATGCACCGCAACCGGCTCATCCGTTGGCTGAATATCCAGACCCGGCACCAGAAACTGGTTGGCGAAGCGCACAGGATCAAGCAACTGAATGCGTTCGTCCAGTTGCTGACTCATCCGAAAGGCACACGGGCTGGTATCAATCAGCACCGGAATACGGCCATGATCCGACGCTTCCAACAACGCCTGATTCAGACCATCGCGCAGACTGTCGGCCTGATCAAAGTGACCCTTGCTCTCCAGCGGCATGCCGCAGCAGTGTTCATTTTGTTTCTCAACCTGCCCCAGACGCACCCCGGCTTTCTCGGCCAGATCCCGCGTCACCTGCTGCAAATTGCGCTGCTCGTCATCCGATTTGGCAGGCCCCATGGTACGACTGGCGCAACTGGGAAAATAAATCACATCCGCTTCGGCGGCCAGGGTCGGCAATGGCGGTAATTCGCTGGCCGACTGCGGCATCGACGGATTCCAGGTCGGCAAGGCTCCGAACGACACAGCGGTCGCCAGTTTACTGGTGCCTTCCAGCAGACTGTCCCCCAATACCGAACGGGTCACATCCACCATCTTCAGTGCCGAGCGGGTCGAACCTTCCACACCACCAAAGTGATCAGCCACCCACTGCGCCTTGCCCGCATGTTTGGCATTGCGCTGATGGCGCAAGCCACGGCTGAGGTCTCCGGTATTAATACCCACCGGGCACGCCAGACTGCACAGGCCATCCGCCGCGCAGGTATCGATGCCCTGATACTGATAATCCTCCAGCATCTCTTGCGTTACCTTGTCGGCGGCTTGAGCGGGCAAACGCTCACGCCGTTTCAGGTCACGCATCACCACAATGCGCTGACGCGGCGTCAGGGTCAGTTTTCGGGAAGGGCACACCGGCTCACAGAATCCACACTCGATGCACTTGTCGATCAGCTCGTGGGCTTCCGGGATCGGTTTCAGGTCTTCGATATGCACCCGCTGATTGCGGGTCAGAATGACATCCGGGTTCAGCACGCCTTCCGGGTCCAGGGCATTTTTGACCTGCCACATTAATTGATACGCCTGCTCACCCCACTCCAGCTCCACGAATGGGGCCATATTACGCCCGGTGCCATGCTCGGCCTTGAGCGAGCCATCGTAGTTGCCCACCACCAGCACACACACTTCATCCATAAAATCCGCATAGCGCTGAATTTCCGCCGGGTCGGTGAAGTTCTGGGTGAACACAAAGTGCAGGTTTCCGGCCAACGCGTGACCAAAGATAATGGCTTCGTCGTAGTGGTATTTTTTGAACAGCGCCTGCAACTCCAGTACCGCAGGTGCCAGAGATTCCACCGGGAAAGCCACGTCTTCAATAATGACCGTGGTGCCTTTTTCACGCATGGCCCCCACCGCCGGAAACAAGCCCTTGCGGATGTTCCAGTAAAGCTGGCACGTGGCCGGGTCGGTGGTGAATTCACAGCCATGCAAGGTGTCGTAATCTGCCAGAGCGGCTTTCACCTCCGCCAGTTTTGCATCCAGTTGAGTGCAGCTATTGGCACGAACTTCCACCAGCAGAGCGGCAGCCTCGTCATTCAGTGTGGCCAGATAGTCCGGCATCCCCGGCTTGTCTTCCACCGAGCGCAAACCGGCACGATCCATCAACTCCACCGCCGCGACGGGCGATTCTGCCAACGCGGTGACGGCCTTGCTGGTGTGTTCAATGTCCGCAAACATCAGCAAGGCCGAAGCCTTGTGCATATGCTCCTCGACCGTGCGGTACACCACTTCGGAGACAAAGCCCAGTGTGCCTTCCGAGCCAACCATCAGGTGCATCAGGATATCAATGGGATCGTGGTAATCGAGGAACGTATTGAGACTGTAGCCAGTGGTGTTCTTAATGCGGAATTTCTTCTCGATGCGACCCCGAAGCACCTCGTTATTAGCCACGGCTTCCCGCATGTCCACCAGCGCCTGCACCAGCGCCGAATGGCTATCCAGAAAGCGCGCGCGCGACTGCGGATCAGCGGTGTCCAGCAAGGTGCCATCAGCCAGCACCAGGCGCATGGAATCAACGGTTTTGTAACTGTTTTGCGCCGTACCACAGCACATACCCGAAGCGTTATTGGCGACGATGCCGCCCACCTGGCAGGCATTAATGGACGCAGGGTCTGGCCCAATCTTGCGCTGAAATGGCAATAATTTGCGATTGGCGTGCGCCCCAATCACGCCCGGTTGAACCCGCAGCTTATCGCCGTTATCAAGCACTTCCATGTTCTTCCAGCCCGGCCCCAGCTTGACCAACACACCGTCCGTCACCGCTTGCCCGGACAAACTGGTGCCCGCCGCCCGAAAGGTCACATGAACACCATGCACGTGGGCCAAACGCAGGGTTTCGATCACTTCGGCTTCGGTATTCACCTCCACGACGATGGCTGGAATCAAACGGTAAAAACTGGCGTCGGTTCCTAACGCCAACGTTCTCAGAGGGTCGGTAATCAAACGGTCATGTTCAATCGTCTGGGCGATGTCTTTCAGAAAGGCTTGATAATTCGGTTGCATGCTGCTTCACCTTGGGCGCTCTCCTTCCAGAACAACGCCCTGACTGTTGTGTAAGGAATGGAACAAGTGCTAGCGAGTGGCCAGCAACACCACCAGCTCTTTCGGGCCGTGCGCACCGTACGCCAGAGTTTGCTGAATATCGGCGGTTTTACTCGGCCCCGACACCAACAGCAGGTTGGTTGGCATGCCACCCTCCCAACGCCGCTGTTCAACCAGCGTCTGGAAACTGGCGGTGATGTCCTCTTCAAACACCAGCGCGATGTGCAACGGCGGCACCAGCGACAACTGGCGCGGCTCCAATGGCCCGGTTTCCAGCACCAGCGAACCGGACTCCGCCAGCGCGGCGGCCGCTCGGGTGAATCCGGCCTGGGTTCCGGCAAACAATTGATCCAACTGGGCCGTATCACGATGGTCAATGGCGGCATCGGCTACGGACAAAGCCACAGAGTCTGCACGGCTAGACAGGTGCGTATGCAATGTACCGGCGTCTGCAGACGTACCCAGCGCCAGTCGCTTCACACCATAATCTGCCAACACTTGCTGAACGGCGTCCGGCCAGGCCTGAGATCCATCAATCACTCGCACATCGGCGTGATTGGCTTGCAGCAGCTCAACAAAACGACTGCGCCACTGTTCTGGTGCCAACGTCGGCAGCGGTGGTAATTCATCGCGCAGGGATGGGGTGTTCTGATTCGCCAGGCCGCTGCGAAGACGGCCAACAATGGCATTACGGGCATCGAGAGTCATGGTCAGTCTCCTCAGTTTTCTGGCTGATCAGGAACGCCAGCAGCCTTGGCCAACTGGTGCAGGTTTTTAGCGGCGGGCTTTGGCATCGTGCGGGTGTCTGTCCAGGGGGCCAGTTTGGATGGCATCAAAGCGCGGCCCGTGGCCAGTGCTCCCATCGAGAAGCGGTACAGGAACGGCACCTTGTGTACCGTGCTCCAGCCTTTCCAGATCATGGCTTCCGAGAATGAACGCTGACTGCCCGCACCGGGGACACGCTCGCCTTCTTTCTCAATCTGTCGAATTGGTTTGACGGCTTCAGCCCGCAGATTGCGAATCAGATCTGGCAGCGGAATCCGTACCGGACAGGCTTCGCCACACGCACCGTTGAGCGAACAGGCATTGATCATGTCGCCGTTTTGCGCCAGACCACCGGCCGAACTTAGCTGCGGCGTCACCACCTGGCCGATTGGGCCGGGATAGGTCGAGCCGTAAGCATGACCACCCACGCGGGCGTACACAGGACAGTGATTCATACAGGCACCGCAGCGAATGCACTGCAGTGTTTGCTTTAATTCCGGGTGGTTGAACATGCGGGAACGGCCATTATCCAGCAGCACCAGATGCACTTCTTCCGGGCCATCCAGTTCACCTTCCTTGCGTGGGCCGGAAATCATGTTCACATACGTTGTGATGATCTGGCCGGTGGCGGAACGCGGCAACAAGGTCAGCAGCTCTGGCACATCGGTCAGCTTTTCAACCACCTTTTCGATGCCCGTGACGGCGATATGAACCGGCGGCACCGTGGTACACATACGGCCATTACCTTCATTCTCCACCAGCAGCAGGGTGCCGGTTTCCGCGATGGCCATATTGACGCCAGAGATACCAGCGTCAGCAGTGCGGAATTTCTCGCGCAGAATGGCGCGGGCATTACCAATCAGGTCGTCCACATCCTCACTGTACGGCACCGGCTCACCGTCTGGCGTGGTGGCGCGGGTGTGCATCAGGCGGGCAATCTGCTGCTTGTTCTTGTGAATCGCGGGCATGATGATGTGCGACGGTGTTTCTTTACCCAGTTGCACCAGGTATTCGCCCATGTCACTTTCCAGACACTCGATGCCGCGCTCTTCCAGATAGTGATTGAGTTCAATCTCTTCGCTCACCATCGATTTGCCCTTCACGACCGTGCGGGCATTGCGACGTTCCAGAATCTTGTGAATCACGTCATTGGCTTGCTCGGCATTTTCAGCCCAGTGAACATGCACGCCATTATCGGTCAGGCTTTGTTCCAGTTGCTCCAGCAAGTCGGGCAATTTTGACAGGCTGCGTTGACGCGCCGCCTCGCCACGATCACGCAGAGCTTCCAGCTCGGCAGAGTCCGGGAATACCGCCTTGCGCTTACCCATCAGAAAATCACTGGCACCCCGAAAGCTCTTGCGCAGGGTGTCGTTTTCCAGCGACATTTTGGCGCGCGCCTTGAAGTGACGCTGCTGCATGTCGGTGAAATCATGTTCTTCACGATCAACAATGGTTTTTAACTCAATGAATTGCGGCTCGTTGCTCATGACGGGCCTCCTTCTTTTGTCTTTCTTGTTCCTTCGGCCCCTTCAAGACGACGACGTACAAAGCTGGCGATGTGTTCGGTCAGGATGGATTGGCACTCGCCCTTGCGAGACAGTTCATCCAGCGTGCCGCCAATGTTCATCAAACAACCGCAATCGGCGCTGACGATTACATCCGCCCCGGTCGCGGCCATATAACGCGCCTTGTCGTCGGCCATGGCGGCAGAAATGTCCGCTTGCTTGACCGCAAAGGTGCCGCCAAAGCCACAACATTCGGTCACACGCTCCGGTTCAACCACCTGAACACCCGACAAACCACCCAGCAATGCCTTGTGCTGCTCGGCCGTTTTCATGCCACGACGAGCGCTGCACGATGTGTGCAATGCGGCTTTTGTGGTCTGACCTTTGTCCTCAAGTGATACATTAAGAACACTGACCAGAAATTCGGTGAACTCATACGTGCGTTCGGCCAATGCCTTGGCAGCGGTTTCTTCTGGCTGACCCGCAAACAGATCCGGGTATTTCTGATGCACCATACCGGCACAGGAACCCATCATCACCACAACAGGAATGTCTTTCTCAAACGCCTTCAACTGCTGACGCGCCACCGCACGGGCTTCGTCATCAAAACCGGAGTTATAAGCCGGTTGACCGCAGCAAGTCTGGGTTTGAGGAAAGATCACCTCAACACCCTGGGCACGAATCACTTCGATCGCGTCCATGCCTGCTTGCGGATAAAAGCTGTCGACCAGACAGGTTCCCAGCAAATAGACCTGCCGGGGCTTTGCCGGATAACTGCGCCCGGATGCACCGGACACCTGTAAGGATTGAGACATAAAGCCTCCCGTTTAATCAGATTGTATGGTTTTTATTCTGGTTTGGGTGGCCGCCAATTCCGGTTGCATTTTTATGAATTGGTATTACCATTTACCCAAAGCTTGACGATAAAGTTAGCCGCTTGACCCAGACAGGTCAAGCCCTGATCATTCAGGCGGTCATTAATGTCATATGCCGCAAGGCATCATCAGTAGAATTCGGGACAGTAGAAATGAGTAGCGAGGCGATTCAGAGCAGGAAGATTTCGGACATCATCGCCGAAAGACTGGAAAGTATGATTCTCGAAGGCAGCCTTGAACCCGGCCAGAAAATGCCACCAGAACGGGAAATGGCGGGGCAGTTTTCAGTGTCCCGGCCCTCCGTTAGAGAAGCTCTGCACAAACTGGAGGCCAAAGGGCTGGTGACGCGTCGCCAGGGCGGCGGCACGTTTGTTTCGTCAGAATTGGGAATGTCGTTCGTTGATCCGCTGATGAAGCTGTTTCAGACCCACTCGGAATTCAACTACGATTTGCTGGAATTTCGCCACGCGATGGAAGAAATTGCCGCCCACTACGCGGCTTTGCGGGCCACCGAATCTGACCACCAACTGATTCAGCGGCGCTACGACGAATGGCTCGACGGCCATAACCGCCGTCTGGGCGCAAAAGAAGAAGCCGATCTTGACTGGCGTTTTCACCTGTCCATCGCAGAGGCATCACACAACGCGGTGTTACTGCACTCAATGAGAGCATTATTCAGCCTGTTCAAACAGACCATCGCCACCAACCTGACGTACCTGTACACCGAAGAAAGCCGCCGGGACGAAATTCTCAAACAACACAAAGCGCTGTGCGATGCGGTCATCAGCCGCGACCCGGCCCAGGCCAGCAAGGCCGTTAACAACCATCTGGCCTTCGTTGAGGAAACCCTGCAACAAAGCAGCCGCTTCGAAACCAATGCCAAACGTTCATTGAGACGTATCTCGTTGAGCAAACCAAAGCTGGGATAACAGCACTGCCAGCCAGTGTCGTTAAAAATATTTTACCAACGACAGATCCAGCTTGCGGCCCACGTCATCATTCAGTGCCTGCCAACCCCAACTCATGCGGAGCTGGGTGTTGGCTCCCAATCGATGACCAAGATGCACATCCACATGGCGATGCAAGCGCTCATCACCCAGCAAGCCCGGCTTCCAGGAAGCCGACAGCCATAGCTGAGACTGCTCCTGTTGGCGCAACCAGCCTACCGTCACACCGCTGCCCAAACGCCCACCGTCGTCAAACTGGTTATCGAGTTGAAGCTCGGTATCCGACAGCACAAACCAACGCCCCCACGCCGGGCGGGAAGAACGCACATCGTAGGTATAGCCACCTCTCAGGCGCAACTGAGAGAACAACTCGCTATCAGGCTGCCACCAGCGCCGCACACCAGCAGACACGCCCCAGGACACCGGGCGAATCAACAGCCCTCTGGGCGACAACGACAGCACATCCACCAGCGTCAGGGAATCCAGCCTCAGGCCTCGGCCCTGCAACCATTGCAGCTCCGTATTCCCCATTGCAATCTGGGAACCGGCCTTGAAGCCGTATGGCAAATCCATCACATCGTGCAATGCCGGGCGAAAGCCAAGGCGCAAGGACGACACATCAGAATCCGCCGACAAGCGCCCCATTCCCAGTATGACGCGCCGCGACAAATGTCCTTGATCGTCTCGTGGCGGTTCAATCAGGCCAGATGTCGCTGTCGTCGATTGATTGGCAGCCCCCAACTTGCTACGCGCCGACAACAGGTCCAGATTCCGGCGACGCAACGCCGGGCCAGACTGCTTTTTCTTGATTGCCAGGTAACGGGCGTAATGGTGGGCAATTTCCAGCGCCTGCATCTGCTCCTGTTCCGGCACCGACTGCAGCAAGTCGGCCACTGTTTGTTCGGACTCCACCAGATTCCGCGCCAGTAGCCGAACAGACTCCGGGCTGTCATCCATCATGGCCAGCATCTGCGTGGCGGCAGAAGGTCGAAATATCTCCTCGGCGATCAAACCCGATTGATACATGGCCCGAATGGTATCCACCGGAATGGCGGTGTATTCGAAGTCTTTCGCCATATCGGCCCGCTCTGTGGCCGCATCCAGCATGGCCAAAATACGATAGGCACAATTTTCATCGAAGAAAAAATAGTCGAACTCAATGTCTTTCAATTCCCACACATGGCGCACAAAACGCCGCACTTCAGCAGGCGTCAGATTGAGTGAATATTCCCACACATCGCGGTATTCCATGTGCTGATATTCACGTGTCTTCACGTGGTAAGGCATCACCGACACCACACCAGGATAACCGCCCGCCAAGCCTTTGTAGCTGAATACCAGCTCATTATCGTCCGGGTCAGCGTTGGCTGCAAAATTCACACTGAACGACAACAGCTTGCTGCTCTCGGGGTCTTCACGATCCAGACGAACCAGCGTATGGCCATACATGGAAGACGGAGAGTTAATATGAGACGCCGGGAAAATAACCGTCAACGAATGCGCGGCCAGCTTGTTTTCCCATTCAGACAACTCAGAACAAGGCTGGTCTTGCCACTGTCCATCTGGCAACTGCTGCTTCAGCCAGTCATAACGCGCCGGGAACCGACACTGGGCTGAATCGTTATCCGGCATATCCGTACGGGAGAAGGCTTGAACAGAGGCTTCCAGTTCCGCCAGCGGATCATGTTTGCCGCGCTCCGACAGAAAAAAACGATCGCTGTCCGGCTGACTGATCCAGCGTCTTGAAAACGGATGAAACCTAAAATGCAACAACTGACGCCACTGTGGTTGTTCAGAAACCGAACGCAACATCTCATCATTCATCGAATGACCATGCTGCTGGGCCATAGCATGGCTACTCACTCCAGCGAGCACACACCCGCCCAGAACACATCCACCCAACAAAACCCGCAGACTCCGTACCACAGACAACATATTCATCCTTTTTTGATTTTCAGAGAGCCGTATTCATGCCAAAAAAAAGTGCGCCGCAGCGCACTCTCTTATTACTTTGACCGACAGGCCAAAGACAGTCGATCAACGGATCAGGCAGCGTACTTCTGCAGCATGTCCGTGCTGGTCAGCGCAGCATTGATTGCTTCAACAGCCGATGCCGCAGTGCCATCTTCAGCGAAGATAGAATCAAAGCTGGCTTGCAGCGTGCTGGCAAAAGCAGCGCGATCCTGAGCTTCAACGCCCATGACTTCAGCCAATGCAGACAAGCTTTCGCCCTGACCGGTGGCGATATCAGCCGCCAACTGGTCCATGTTCTCATCCATGAACTGCTGGGTAGCTGCTGCTTTCAACGGGCCATTGGCATCGTCACAGCCCAAAGTACCAGAAGTCATACCAAACGTCTGATTACCAGAAGTACCGTTGGTAGTTGCTGCCAATACGTGCTCATGCACTTCAGTTGCATCCGGGAATACCACGGCAGTACCCAGACCACAACCCGCAGGGCCATGAGAACCCGCAAAAGCAACGGTAGACGCAGATGCCAAGATGGCCGCAGAAATAAACTTTTTCATTCCAGAAATCCTTTAATATTGAATAAACAGCCCCGTGATTGAAAACCAAATTCATTCAGTATTCAAATACAATGAGAGCGATTCCATGCATTCATAGAGATATATCACACTACTATTTTTATATTTTTATGAATTAAGCAACAAAATTTGCCTGCACCCGCGCAACTGCCTACCATCACAAGCCAATTCCAGCCTCAAATTCCTCTGTATTAGTATCGCTATGAGCCATCCATCGCCCGCCAAGACCACCCGACCCGCCAACGTATTTACCGTTTCGCAACTCAACCAACGCGCCAAGCAACTGCTGGAAGTGTCGTTTGCGACCGTCAAGGTGGAAGGCGAGCTGTCCAGCCTGTCGCGGCCATCATCCGGGCACTGGTATTTTTCACTCAAGGACAGTGGCGCTCAGGTACGTTGCGCGATGTTTCGATCTCGGGTGGCGCAACTGCGCTTTCAACCCAAAGAAGGTGACCTGATTGAAATTCGGGCGCGCGTCAGCCTGTATGAAGCACGCGGCGACTACCAATTGATCGTAGATGGCATGAAACCGGCGGGTGAAGGCGCTCTGCTGCTGGCCTTTCAGGATCTGAAAAAACGTCTGGCCCACCAAGGGCTGTTTGAGCCGGAGCGCAAGCGACCGCTGCCGCTGCCGAAACGTATTGGCGTCATCACGTCGCCCAGCGGCGCAGCCTTGCACGACATTCTGACCGTCCTTGAGCGCCGGGCACCGGATATTGAAGTCGATATTTACCCGACTCAGGTTCAGGGCGCGCAAGCCGCCGGGCAGATCATTGAAGCCATTCAGCGTGCCAACCGGGATAACCGTGTCGATGTCCTGATCGTCGGGCGCGGCGGCGGTTCAATGGAAGACCTCTGGTGCTTTAATGACGAACGACTGGCCCATACCATTGCCCAGTCTAGCCTCCCCATCATCAGCGCCGTCGGCCACGAAACCGACACGACTATTGCCGACTTTGTCGCCGACCAACGAGCGGCCACACCTTCTGCCGCTGCTGAACTGGTCAGCCCGGATCGCCAGCAACGCCAACAGCAACTGGACACGCTGGCACAGCGTCTGCACCAGCATATGCAGAGCCGCCTGCAAGGGTTGCAACAGCACGTCACACACCTGAGTCAACGACTGCAAAGCCCTGAACACACCATTCAGCGCCACGCCCAGCGACTCGACCAACTGGAGTCACGCCTGCGACGCGCCTGGCAGCAACAGCAGCAGCAACGACAAGCTCGGCTGAACCAGCAACAGCAGGCGTTACTGGGCCAGCATCCGGAACGCATCATCCAACTGGGTCAAACACGCCAGCAACAGCTTCAGCAACGCTTGCACCGGGCAATGGAGCAGTGCCTGCAGCAACAGCGTCTGCAACTGGCCAATCAGGTCAAGCTGCTGGACAGCCTGAGTCCGCTGAGCGTCCTGAGTCGAGGATACGCCATCTGCACTGCACTCGATGGCACGGTGATTCAGCACCCGCAGCAGGTGCGCTGTGGTGATCAGATTCAGGCCCGACTCGCACAGGGAACGATCACCTGTCAGGTGACCGACCCGGATACGCTTCATTCAGATCATTCAGGCAACCGCTCCCGATAATGACTCGTCTATACTGCACAGAGAGGAAGGAACAGTCCTCGCTGCCACATCGCCACCATCAGAAGGACTCACCATGCTTGAGTTAATCTCCAGCCTGCTGCAAATGCTATTGGGCATTTTTGCACTGACCCCGGACACGGGCATCGAACCCCACAATCAGCCATTGCAACAGCGCATTCCCGGCGGTGTTGCCCTGATCGACATCGGCCCACACACCCAGCGCCCCAGCGCCACCTTTCGGGGCAAGGCCGTGATGTTGTTGCCACCCGATGAACAACAGGACAACTGGACAGCCGTGGTCGGCCTGCCGCTGTCAGCCAAGCCCGGTCAGCACAGCATCAAAATCAACGACCTGACACACACCTTTGATGTCCGGGGCCACGCCTATAAGGAGCAACGCCTGACGGTGAAGCGCAAGCACGTCAATTTAAGCAAGGAAGCCCTGACTCGCGTGCGCTCGGAAAAGAAAAAAATGCTCAAAGCATTCCGGCACTTTGAACCCAACGCCGAATGGCAGCCCATGGCCTGGCCACTGAAAGGCCCACTCAGCAGCCCCTTTGGCTTGCAACGCTACTTCAATGGTCAGAAACGCAATCCGCACTCAGGTCTGGACATTGCCGCCCCGACCGGCACGCCAATTGTTGCGCCCTCTGACGGCAAGGTAACGCTGACCGGCGACTTCTATTTCAACGGCAACACCGTATTTCTCGACCACGGGCAAGGTCTGGTCAGCATGTTCTGTCACCTCGACAGCATCGAAGTTAAAGACAGTGACATCCTGACTGCAGGCGATCGACTCGGCACCGTGGGCGCAACCGGGCGCGTGACCGGCCCGCATTTGCACTGGACCGTCAGCCTGAACGATGCCCGAATCAATCCGTTGCTGATGCTGTCGCCCCACCCTGGAGTGCTCAGCAAGGCTCTGGAAGTGAGTGCAGCCCACGACAAGGCTCAGGCAACCCAAACCGCGCAGGTCGATCCGCGCTAGCCAAGCCGGTCTGCAAGCACTAAAATCGCTGGCTTTTTTGCACTTGCCTTCACCGCCTGTTTTCAGGCGCTCCACGGAGAACCCGGCACATGAGCCAGCAGTACCAGCCCGGCATCGAACCCGATCGCTACACTTCCCTTCTGGAACAGAAGCAGACACAACTGGCCGAGATGCTGACTCCGTTTCAACCTCAGAGCCAACCGGTCGAGCTGGAATGCTTCGCCAGCCAGCCAACGCATTTCCGGCTGCGGGCTGAATTTCGCATCTGGCACGAAGGCGACCGCTGCTTTTACGCCATGTTCGAACCGGGCAGCAAACGGGATGTGTACGAAGTCACCGATTTTCCGATTGCCTCCAAGCTGATCAACCAGCTCATGCCGACCTTGCTGGCCGAACTCAACGCCAGCGAGCTGCTCAAGAATCGTCTGTTTCAGTGCGAGTTCCTCACCACTCTGTCCGGCGACGCGCTGATCACGCTGATTTATCACAAAAAGCTCGAAGACGATTGGGAAACCGAAGCCCGCGCCCTGATGACCAAGCTGGGCTTCCCGATCATCGGCCGCTCACGCAAACAGAAGCTGGTACTGGAGCGCGACTACGTCACCGAACAACTGGAAGTCGACGGCAAAACCTACAGTTACCGCCAGATTGAAGGTGGCTTCACTCAGCCAAACGGCGAGATGAACCGCAACATGCTGCGCTGGGCACGCGACTGTGCCATTCCAGACAGCAACCCGGAGCGGGCTATTGGCGGTGATTTGCTGGAGCTGTACTGTGGCAATGGCAACTTTTCGGTAGCACTGGCGGATCGTTTTAACCGCGTGCTAGCGACCGAAATTTCCAAAACGTCTGTTGCGGCGGCACAGGTGAATATTCAGGACAACGACATCGACAACCTGATTATTGCCCGTCTGTCGAGCGAAGAGTTTGTTCAGGCCCTGCGCGGCGAACGCACCTTCGAACGCCTGCGCAACGTCGAGCTGAGCGAATACGACTTCCGCACCGTACTGGTTGACCCGCCACGCGCCGGACTGGATGAAGAATCCGTCAAGCAAATTCAGGGCTACGACCACATCATTTATATTTCCTGCAACCCGGACACTCTGTGCAACAACCTTGAGCAGTTGACCGAGACCCACGACGTACAGCGACTGGCTCTGTTCGACCAGTTCCCCTACACCCACCATATCGAAACCGGCGTTTTCCTGAAGCGCAAGGCAGCCAACTAATGACCAACCCCTGGGACACAAGCCGCGACAACAAGGCGAAATCTGGCAAACAGCCATCGTCCAAGCCAACGCGACGCAATCAACCCTCTGCGCAAGCCCCGACAACCTCGCCCGCACCGCAACAGTCCGAATTCAGCCAGCTAACCCTGCCCGCCGCGCAGGTCGATAACCTGAAGCGACTGGGTTATGTGACCATGACCGAGATTCAACGTCAGGCCCTGCCAGACGCTTTGGCAGGCCGCGATATTCTGGCTCAGGCCCGCACCGGCTCTGGCAAAACCGCCAGCTTTGGTCTGGCGCTGTTGGACAAACTCAATCCGCGTTTCTTCGGGGTTCAGGCACTGGTGTTGTGTCCAACGCGGGAACTGGCCACCCAGGTCGGCACCGAGCTGCGTCGTCTGGCGAAATATCAGGACAACATCAAGATATTGATGCTGAGTGGCGGCGTTTCCATCGGGCCTCAGATTGGTTCGCTGGAGCACGGCGCGCACATCGTCGTCGGTACACCGGGCCGTATCAAGGATCACCTGCGCAAGCAGACGCTGGATCTGGAACAGGTGGAAACACTGGTGCTGGACGAAGCTGACCGCATGCTCGACATGGGCTTCAGTGACGACATCCACCACATTGTCGGCCACATCCCGAACACCCGTCAGACCATGCTGTTCTCCGCCACCTACCCGACCAACATCGAGAAACTCAGCGACGAACTGCTGACCAATCCGGTCACGGTGCGCATTCAGAGCGGACACAAAGCCAGCAGCATTGATCAGTACGTGATTCGCTGCCAAAGCTCCCAGCGTCTGGAAGCTCTGGAACGGGCACTAACGCACTTCGATATCCAGCAAGCGGTGCTGTTCTGCAATACCCGCCGGGATACCGAAGACGTGTGTCAGCACCTGCGCGACCTCGGTTTTAGCGCGCGCGCCCTGCACGGCGACCTTGAACAGCGTGACCGCGATCAGGTACTGGTGCAGTTCAAACAAGGCAGCAGCCACTTCCTGATTGCCACCGACGTTGCCGCTCGTGGCCTCGACGTCGACGATCTGCCCGCCGTGATCAACGTCGAACTGCCCCGCGACCCGGAGGTTTACACCCACCGTATTGGCCGAACCGGGCGTGCCGGAAAAAGCGGTCTGGCCATCAGTCTGGTCAGCGATCGCGAAGACTACAAACTGGAAACCATCCGCGACCAGCAAAGTGCCGACCTGACCGAGTTAGCCTTTGATGAAGTGTCCAAACAGACACCAACCCCAACGCCACTGGCGACTGCTACCCTGTGTCTGGCCGCAGGCCGCAAACACAAACTGCGCCCCGGTGACATCCTCGGTGCAATCACGGCAGGCAAAGTCATCCCCGGCAGCGCCGTGGGCAATATCGATATTCTGGATTACGTCAGCTACGTCGCTATTGAACGGCCATTGGCCAGAGAAGCGGTGCGGATATTGAATCAGGGACGGGTAAAAGGACGGACAATCAAGGCGAGGAAGGTGTAACCAAACCTTGCATCTGGTTACATTCAATAGTGATAACGGCAGGAAATGATTGTCAGATAAACGTCATCGACGGCATAAACCAGCCGGTTGGTTTCATCAATCCGACGCGACCAAAAGCCCGATAAGTTCTCCTTGAGAGCCTCGGGCTTGCCTATCCCTTCAAACGGCGAACGCTTGGTATCAATGATTAACTTATTGATGCGTTTGAGCGTTTTCTTATTCTGGCCTTGCCAGTACAGATAATCCTCCCAAGCGGCATCCGTCCAGGCGAGCTGCCTACTCATCGATCATATCCCGCGCTGTCATCTTGCCGGATCTAAACTGCTCGATGGACGTGTTCAAATGCGCTGCGTTAGCCGGTGATTTCAACAAATGAACGGTTTCCATCAAGCTGTTGTAATACTCCAGCGACATCACAACCGCATCTTCCGAATCTCTGCGAGTAATGACGGTGCAATCGGCATCATTAACGACATCATCCAGCACCGATTTGAGGCCATTTCTGGCTTCAGTAAAAGAAACTATCCGCATGATCAATCCCACAAACTTGTACAATTTAGAAGACAAGTCTAAACAGCAAGTCAGACATGTACAAGATATGGGACATGAATTCCTGAAATAACATACTCGCTCAATAACTCGTACCAAGACATATCAACAACACAGAAAGATACAAGCATCAACGCATAGTGTTCGCAAAAACTAGAGGGAGCCTCGGGGCATTTGTATCTTTTAGAGGGCAGTACGAATAGGTATAGAAAACAGCAATGAAAACACAGGTCTAATTTGGCGCAGAACGCCTGCCAGCACAAGCCGGAGCTGCGAAGACCCAGCCCCGAAGGGGCGATTGTGCCTGGCCTTGTTAGATGATTGCCTGCTACTTGCTGTAATTGTACCAGGTGATTACCGTGTTATTGATTTCTTTACATGAGATTAGCTGCATAGTAACAAACTTGACCCCTGTTGGAACGCCTGACTCAGAGCGGAGATTTAACATTTTTTTCTTTCCACCCCACCTGCCTGAGCTCTTGGATAAAGTGATTCTTTCATCTTTCTTCGATTTTACTATTGCTTTAACACAGCCACTCGGAAAGGTGCTATCTATCTCTTTAAACCCATCACTTGCGATCTGGGAGGATATATAGGGAGTGACATCAATATTTATCGAAGCGCCTTTGGTGATAGCGTCTATCGGTTTTTCAAATTCAATTAATATTGGCTCGCTCCGAATATCAACTGGGGTAGGAGTCAATACTGTAGAGCCACCAAATAGAATAATCTTGATTAGAGTGAGTATTTCCATGCTCATGATTCATCTAACGAGGTTGTAGAAAAAGTATCGGCCATATTTCGCATCCTTTTTTGTTTATTATTCATACAAAAAAAAGCGCAATCTCGTGAATTCTGGAGCAGTTTGCCCTGAAAGATTTCTAGAATTCGCGTAGGACACCTTTTGTTGTATAAAAAGGTGTCCATTAAAACAGGGCAAGACCAGCCACAAACTTCATGTGGTTTGTTAGGTATATTCAACTTCAACTGCTTCAATAGCAAAAAAACCCCTACATGTTTTCATCTGATATAATTTGGGTTTATTTTGATAGCCAAGCAAAACCTTCGTTATTTTATGTTTAAGTGAATCATTAATACGAATCCCCATATAGACGCCAACCAAGCTATCCAGAGGAAAGGGATTTAATAATATTGGCTGCCCCCATTCATCCTTCCCAATGCTTTCAGTGTTCTGTGGCGTATCCTGTATGAACAGCCTCTCTTCTTCCTCGTAAGCCCAGTCCAATGCCTTTTCTAAAACTACGTGTTTAATGGCCTCATCGGGATTTAACCTACTTATTCTAGCCCCATTGAAATTTGCTCTATTCTTTCTGTACCTAACCGTCTCTGCGGACTCAAAGTAAGGATGGTTTCGGTCAAATGCCAAAAGGAAACCTTTGTGGGAATCACTGTAGTGAGACCACATTAGAAGGTTCAAATGGTTTCGAGAAAGAGAAAGAAACTTAAACCCGTTGTCACCAAGCTTTGAGTCTACAAAAATCTCAGAGTCCCCAAGTTTCATTAAGTACTCATACGGATCATTCAATGAAACTACTGAGGTAAATCTTATTTTTCCTCCCTCTAAAACATCAAGTCTTTCCGGTGGCAAATATTTATACAAATAATCCTTCATGAGTTTTCAAGTACTCCGAGATACCTAACGCCTGGTTCAGATGCGCCGTAGGCGTCACCTGGAACCACTTGTTATACGCATGTTAATTATTCAAAGAACTCTCTAATTTCTTCAATCCAATCAGGTGTTTTATATGTTCCTTTTTCAAGAAGCTCTACATACCTATTGGCAAAATTTATTTTGTTATCATCTTTATCAAAGAAGGCCATTATTTTTTTGTGATCTGTAGGCCTCATATTAAGTGCATAATATGATGGAACTTCATCATGATCAGCATCAAAGTCAATAAAGTCCAAGCTCTCACTGCAGTCTGCTTGGAAGGTTTTTAGTGTTTCTATAAATAACTTTCCATTTAACACATCTTCAATTTCAGTTTTAGGTGATTTTGGGTTTTGGCTAGGATTTACTAGCTTAGTTGATAATGTTTTATCTATATTAACCATTCTTTTACATGAAACATTGTCATACTGCTTTGTTTCAAAGTCAACCAATTCTTCATCAGTATCTATTAGCAAATAGACTTTCCCTTTTGAATATTTTTTGAAATCTTCATATGCAGCTGAAAGTTGGTTATAAATCCGTTTAACTTCTGCTGCCCCACCAACAGGAACTACTCTTAGCCTTTTATCCTTTATCTCGTTTTCAAAGTATTTTGTGAAATATATCTTCTCCGAAGAACCCTCACAAATTATCCAGTTAAATGGATCATCACTTAAGATACTAGTAATAACGGATTGAACAAAATCATTAATACTTTTTAGTCGTATATCAAATGGAAGCTTACCCTTAGTTTCCTTGCCTTGCTGTTTGATACTCTGTCTATAAACCTCTAAGTTGATCAGATCGAATTTGTGCTCAGACTTTTTTTCAGTTATGACAGAGACAAACCCTTTTTCTATTGTGGGGAAAAACCCATACCAGTGCGATGAAAATAGTAATTGACTACAAGTTCTGCTTATTTCATATAAGCTAAGAAATTGATCAAAACAGGCTGACATATGCAAAGACGATTCAGGTTCATCAACTGCCATTATAAGATCAGCTGTACCATCTCTATGCTTTTCTAATAGGTTGTGAGCAACGTGAATGATTGCTTTTTGTTTTTCCCCAGAACTTAAATTGCCTATTTCTAACCAGCTTGCTCCTTGTTTTTTATGGAGCTTTCTAATGTTAAAGAAAGATTCGATAATCACATTGTAAATATCATTTTTTCTTATGTTCTTTTGCCTTTCAGTTGGTGTTCTATACGAGTAGTCGACTAATTCTTTTGATATTTGATCAATAAACTCATTTAGCTTGTTATTAATCTCTTTTATTTGACTAGGTTTGACCCTGTCCTCAACAATTTTTGTTAGAGACTCTCCCATTAGAACCTGAATCTCTTTTGTTTCTAATTTTGTAAATAATTCTGGATCAATTTCTCGCGGGATGTATATGTAGTCAGTTTTTGATTTAATGAAATCGTAGGCTTCTCTAAAACCTTCAAGAAATTCTTCATTGATCGTCTGTTGAGATGAGTCGAACTCATCCTCAAATATTTTCTCTCCCAGAGATTTGCAGTTGAATATCCCCAAAGTTACTTTATTGGAATGATCAACACCAACTGGTAACAGAAGACTGTCTTTGAATGAGGTGATTTTATTTAATTGATCCCGTTGCTCATAAAATAATGGCGCTTTTTTACGATTTGCTGGATTTAAATCCTCATCGACAACATTCCACATGGAGTCGCTAAGTTTATTAAGCAACTCCATATCAATTTGGGATCTATCAAAATACGTTTTAGGTAATAAAAATACAGGAATTATGTATGGCTTAGTGGTTGTTGTACCACTTTTTCGCGTTACAATATTTAAATTCCATTCTCTGTCATTAAAAAAGGAGTCTAGTGCTTCAAGGACAGAACTCTTACCTATGCCGTTATCACCAACAAGCCCACAGAAACTATCACCAGCAGATAGTGGAATATAGTTGATTCCTTGATAGGTTTTAATGTTTCTTAAAATAAGACCAACAATCATTTATCTTCTCCATTGATACTGCAGATGTACATGATTGAATGAAGCGTATAACAGCTTAGTTCTGCGCATGCGCGTTTTGACAATGGCTTGATTTATTGCGAGAAGGAGCTAAGTATCTGAATTTCATGATTAAATCCTTTACCGCTGAGTTTGAGGTCACTGTGTAAACACGCATGCGCGTTTTTCTCATCTACATGGCACGTAAATCAGGCAGCTTTTTCGCCTAACGTCCTTGAATTCAATGGCTTACGCTATCAAGTGTTGGGAAAACGAGCAACCTTTTCCGACAAAATACGCATAGATCTCCAGATTCGACCAATATACTGTTTATCCAAACAGTTGTTTGCTCTAGCCAACAAAACCGGACTCATAGTTGGCACCTCTGTTAGTGAAGAGTTTATCTCTTCTTGAAGTGTCCGGGATATTCAACCAGAACAGTGGAACTCAAATTCACCAAGATAACTCCAAACAGCTTTGTTCTAATCATCAGGATGACTTATGAGTATTCGGATAGCGATAAAACAGGATTCAGAGGCCCTCTCCAAGCTTGTTATCTCTCTGGCACACTTCTACCAGGAAAAGCCTTCAGAACCGCTTCCCAAATGGATTATGGACACACTCCAACCTTCATCATTTGAGTCACGCATCAATCATTCAGGATATTTAAATCTGGTATATGAAGAGTCGTCTGAAATCAAGGGATATATCTCTATAAAAGACACATCTCACCTTTACCATCTTTTTGTTCATGAAGAGTCACACGGCAAAGGCATTGCCAGGCAACTGTGGCTACGCGCCAGATCTCATTTCCCTGAATCGCACCATTACACCCTGCGTTCTTCTCTATTCGCCATACCTGTATATTCAAAATTTGGCTTTTATAAAACAGACTCAATAGCATTCAAAGATGGCATTGGATTTCAACCAATGGCATTTAATGCCAACGCTTAGGCCTTACTTGCGCATGAAAAGACAAGAGAGCCAAAAGCAGTGCTGCAATGGCTCTTTGAATTTCATACAAAATCCTTTTTGCCCCTATCCTCTGGCATTAATTCCCACGCCACTCATCCAGTTCCTCGCGGGCATTTTCTTCATGCGCTAATCGAGCCACTTCTTTAGGCACCACGGTTTTGCCAATCGGAAATAGCGCTATACCTGCCAGCTTCAGATGCTGAACCGCCAGAGGAATACCGATAATGGTCATTGCGCAGGCAATCGCGGATGTCACATGGCCAATGGCCAGCCAGATTCCGGCGACCAGGAACCAGATGATGTTGCCGATTACACCCAGAACACTGGTGCCCACATCTTCCCGTCCAGTCAGGTCATCCCGGTTAATGGCTTCTTTTCCGAATGGGAAGAACGAGAAATTGCCCATCACAAAACAGGCTCTTCCCCATGGAATGCCGATGATGGAGATAAAAGCCAATATCCCGACAAGCCACCAGACCACTCCCATGATCAGGCCACCAAGAACAAACCAGATAAGATTTCCAATCAAACTCATTATGTAATGCTCAACTATTTCGAATGGGTTAATGCACGTCCAGACAACACGCCACCGTATCGCCAGAGTCCGAATAATTATGGACTATCACAATGGTATTGGAGCGAAACATTCCAATTCCAACACGAACTCAAGACTTCAAACACCACGCACCTTGATGATCGCTACTCTCAACAATCAGCAGGCTCTTGTGACACACCTCGGATACGCGTTCAGCCGTTAAGCTGGTCGCTGCCGCAATGGCATCCACATTTGCTGATGTCTCGCTGGATTCCTTCAGAAAATTCACAATGGTGCTTTCGTCCATTTTGAACGACACCACTTTCTGCAACACCAGCTTGACGCCGACCACCAGCACAATGGTGACAACAATGGATATGCCAATAATCACTTCCAGACTCATGATACTTTCTCTATTTTGGTTAATTCGGCCATTTTAACCCGTCAGACTCAAATCACTTCGCCAGCTTGCTCTTCTGCAGTTTTTGCCACTGAGTCGTAATGTCAAAAAACAGGGTCAGCTCCTCTCGGGTCTGACGATCCTTGACCTTCATTATGTCGTAGGATTTGCCGCCATCGTGCGATAGCGCCTGGCTGATCGGTTCAAACCCGTTCAGACGCAGAAAGGCTTTCAGCTCGGGTGTACTGGTCGAGAAGAACGCGGTTTCTGGTGACTTGCCGTCCCCGCTTGACCATATGGCCCGAATCAAACCGGTCAGAACGTATTTGTGGTGCTCGGACTCGGTAATGTGACCCTGCTCACCGTGACATACCATCGAGCCGTAGTGCGCATCCAGATTGATGTAGTTGGTCTCCAGCAGCGCATTGCCACTCTCGACACAAGCGCTCCAGTCCTGCTGATCTATCGACGTTCGCATTGACCGGAGCAACCCCATTTCAGGGCCAAAGTACGGCGCATAGTGGCTGGTTTTCACGTACGCACGACGAATATCATTAAAAACGTCCGACTGACCAGCTTTGATGGCTTCAACCAGCGCTTTGTATTGAGCGTCTTGCATCTCAAAACCAGACGGTCTGGCGGCCTGTTCAATCCGTCCGGCATCCGGTGTTTTTTCCTGATTGGCGGCACACGCGGACAGCACAGCCACCAACGAAACAATCAATAAACGCATAACATTCCTTATCAGTTCACATCACAGTGGGCACGTTATATCACTGATGGGTTTCATGTCATTAACTCGGCCTCGGCTGCCGTCCGACATTGCCAGAAGAAGCCCGTCATCAACTGCCGATAGCTGTCCACCCGGTCATCCTGGCTATGGGTCACGGTGACGGTGGCGATTTCATCGCAGCGAAACTCGCTGGCCAGTCGGGTAATTTCTTCGGCGCATTGCTCCGGCGTGCCCACGGTGTAGTCGGCAAGTATCTTGTCGTAATGAGCTTTCAGAGCTGACGGGAAGCTGTTGTAGCGGTTACGAACGTCTTCCGGCTCCAGGAACGGCTCCCGAATACCTTGTGCCGCCGCCAGCTTGCGGAACACTGCCGTACCGGCTCGCAGTTTGGCTTCTTCCTCGGTCTCGGCACAGATACAGGCGATGGCCAGCGCCTTGTTCGGCACGCCTTCATGCCCCGCACGTTCCCACTCGGCCATATAGCCATCAAAAATTGACGGACGGCAGTTATCCGGGTCGATAAAGCGGGCCAGTGCGATGTTGTAACCCAACTGCCCCGCCAGTCCGGCACTGCCGCCACTGGAACCCAGCATCCACAGTTCAGGCTTGGGCGTGCTGTCAGGCAGTACCTTGATCTTCCTGAACGGATTGTCATCCGCCAAAGTGCCATTCACAAAGCCTTCCAGCTCCTGAGCCTGATGAGCGTACAAGTCGCCATGATGCGGTTGATGAGGAAACGCCAGCGCGTGTGATGTCAGCCCCGTACCGCCCGGTGCCCGGCCAATCCCCAGATCGATTCGGCCCGGAAACAGGGTTTCCATCATTTTGAAGGCTTCGGCCACTTTAAGCGGGCTGTAATGACTGAGCATCACACCACCGCTCCCAACGCGAATATGGCGAGTCACACTGGCAATGGCCGCGACCATGATCTCAGGACACGGGCTGGCAAAGTGCGTACTGTCATGATGCTCTGCCACCCAATACCGGTGGTATCCCAGTTCATCACAGACTTTGGCCAGTTCAATGGTCAGACTCAGGGCTTCAGAAGGCGCATGAGAACCATGAACCGGGGATTGATCAACAACAGACAGCTTTATGGACACACCGGATACCTCAAAAAATAACAGCGGCCATACTAACGGCACCCGGCAATAATTGAAGCCATACAGAGCAATACAGAAGTGGAAAGTTGAGTTTTCAGTTTTAACCCAACGTGCCCACGCCGGAGCATGGGCACGAGGATTTCTGTCAACGGCCAATCAGGCTTCTGAAACGTATATCTGCATGCTGGTAAAACCGGCTTCACGCAGTGGAATCAGCGCCTTGTACTCCGGGCTGTCCAGAAATGTCATCACATCAGTAATGGCAGGAAACGCCACTTGCAACAGCACGTTGGCAGCGTGTTCCCCGACCAACTGGGCGCTGATCGGGTAACGTCCAATCGGCTTGCCGCCAAATTGCCCCAACAATGGCTTGACGCCTTCAGAATATTCAGCGGCCTGTTCCTTGCCAGCCGGATTAATGGTTGCGAGTGCGAACATTGATGCAGTCATGGTCTTTTTCCTTCCGTCATCAGGGGTTATTGGGCGAACCGATAGGCAGCCACCCGATTCTTCATCAAATACGGCACCAGCAGCAGGTTCTGATCTTCCGCCAGCCAGAAGTCAGCCGAGCTTTGCCCCAGCTTGAGACGACGGGTAATTTTGCCTCGGGTATTCAGAGTCAGCAGCTCTCCGGTCATGAAGTCGGTTGCCAGCCAGCCGCCGGAGATGGGGTGCAGACCATCCAGATTCATCCAACTTGATTCGCCATTCAGATTCTCAATGCGCTTGCTCTTGAGTGAAATACGCTTGAGCAGCCCGCTGCGTTCAGTGGAGAAATCCGCACCGGGGTTCTTGCCCCAGGCCGCCACATACAGATAGCCGTCTTTGACAACCAGGCCGTTGGGAGAGTCCAGTGCATCGGTTTCCAACCAGACCGTCAGTTCCTGATTCTGCAGGCGATAGATGCGGTTGCCCATCCAGTCGGACACGTACAGTGAGCCGTTCTTGTCGAATGCCAAACCATTCAGAACGCCCGCTTCAGGCACCGGATACCGGGCAGAAACCTGACCGCTTTCCACGTTAATCACCACCAGCTCTTTGACGTCAGCGGCATAAAGGTACTTGCCATGCAAAGCCAGACCTTTGGGAGAGCTGAGTCCACGCACCCACTCGACTGTATGCTGTTTGCCATCTGCCGAGACCCGCCCGATGCTGCCGTTATGATCCTCCGACAACGGCCCACCATTCACATTGGACACGTATATTTGCCCACGCGCCTGATCCATAATCATGGATTCCGGCATTTTGAAGTCGTTGTATTCCCACACAACATCAGGTTCTGCCCAGGTCGCTTGCGCTGCCAGAAGTCCTGCCGCCAAAGTCAGCCATTTCATTACTTGTGTTCCTTGTGTTGTTTGAAGTCGATGCACATGTAACACTAAGCGAATCTTTTCTTCTATGACAATCAAAAAAGATACAAATACTGTATCTTTTTGAATCATTCAAGTGACATATTTTGGAGATCCTCCATGCAAGCAGGTGTCCCACTGGAAATCACCAGCGCCCTGAAGCTGGCCTTCAAGGCTCAGGGAGTCACTTACCGGGACGTTGCCGAACGCGTCGGCGTGTCCGAGCAAACCATCAAACGCCTGTTCAAAGACAAGGACTGCTCGCTTAGCCGCCTGAATGACGTCTGCGCCGCGATTGATATTTCACTCTACGACTTGCTGGAGGTGGCGCGAGAGTACTCCGAGCCGATGGCCCGGCTGAACGAAGCGCAAGAGGCTTATCTGGCGTCTCATCCATCGCATTTTTACTTTCTGTTTTTTCTGACTTCCGGCTACGACCTGAGCCACATTCAGGCCCGCTATGAACTGGACGATTTAGGGTTGTTTCGCTATTTACGCGATCTTGACCGGCTGGAGCTGATCGAGCTATCTGCTAACAACCGCTTCCGCCTCAAGGTCGAAGGCAAACTTCTGATGCGGCTCGACAGCCAGCTTGCGCGTCTGGTATGCGAACGCAATCATGCTTTTCTGGATCATGTATTAAACCATCATGATGATGCCCACACATGGTTCTCCAGCTCGTTTCGATTTATGTCACCCGACACACTGCACGCCATGCAGGAAGATATGAAAGAGTTGATGCAGCGCTATCGAAAAGCGGCTTATCAAGATGAGGCCATCTTGCCAAAAGATCGTTTATTACCCGTTAAATGGTCAACCATTGCAGCACCCTTTGATATTTGCGGGGAATGGCCTCTGGAACGCACACCAAGAGACAAATAAAACCACTTCCCAACATTCTGCTGAAAACGACTAAAACAATAAAAATAAAAGCTTTTATTTAGACCAAAAGATCACACTCACGCCTACCACTGCTCTGTTATTTGAGATAGTTTCGCATCCGATAAATTCATCACCTGATGATTCAGGCGTATCGTATTCTCAATACAGGATGTTTACCCATGTCAGTGAAGTCCCTCCCGCTACTCGCCGCAACACTGCTCGCGCCTCTGGCATTGCAAGCCAGTGCCGAGCCAGGCAAGAAATATCAGCGCGGCGTTTCCGATGCAGCTTTTGTCGAAAAATCTGAAATCGCAACCGACCTGAATGCCATTAATTCGTCCAATGAGACGCTGGTCTGGAACGAAGACAAAAGCAAGATATTGGTTGCTACCTGGAAATCCCAGGATTCGTATGAAAACTACATGAAGCCTTACAACAAGACGTCGGATAACCCGAACTATGCGGTCTGGGTAACGGCAGTGCCTCAGGTACAGGCCTTGTGCAGCAATTTCCGTCAGCAAAAAGCGGCCAAAAACCCGGAGCGTTTCAAGAAAGCTGTCGACCGTCGCCTGAAGCAGTACCTCGGCCTTAGCCCGGAATGGAACTACGATGTGTTCGTAGAAATGTGGGTCAGCCCGGAGGATATGTTCCGCCCTTGTGTCGACCCGGAAATCGACGATAACAGCTGTAACCTGCAGTTCGGCAAGGAAATCCCGACAGTCAAGAACATCCCCGACTATCAGGATTTCTACAGCGATTTGTACTTCAAGAGCTATCGCTCCAGCGAGGGCGTGCCCTGGACAGGATTGGGCTACACCTACGACTGGGGCAATCCCAACAGCGACGTTGGTGCCAGCGAGTACATTCTGGTGCCGAGCGCCAGCTATGAGATCAAGCGTGCAGTGCCGACAGCGGAATACTGTACGGCGGAGTGATCTGGCATTAACATGAGTCCACTGCCTGATTGCGCAATCAGGCAGTTTTTCTGCCATGGACAAGGGCATGACAATCATGCAATACCAATTTGAATGGGATTCGGTAAAAGCACGAGCCAACCAAACCAAACATGGTGTTACCTTCGAGCAAGCTGCTACTGTTTTCAGCGACCCGATGGCATTGACCATTTTTGATGAAGAAGACTCTACAAGTGATGAAGACCGCTGGGTGACATTAGGGCAAGCCAATGGTCAGCATTACCTGGTCGTTGTTCATACTTATCGCAACCAGAAAAATGATCGCGTTATAATTCGAATGATATCTGCCAGACACGCCACTAAACATGAAATCAAACAATATGAGGGGTAAATTCTGTGCGCAAGGAATACGATTTTTCCAAAGGTGAACGCGGTAAATTTTTTACTCCGGAAAGTGAGATCAAAACGCCTATTTACCTTGAGGCTGAAGTACTGGATTACTTCGCTGCACATGCCCAAAGCAAAGGTGTAGAACTCAACACCATGATCAATGATTTGCTCAAAAAAGACATTGCCTTGATTGAAGGAATAAAATAACAGCCTGCTTCAACAGGCTGTCAGATTTTTACGACTGCACCTTGACCAGCCAGATGGACGGCTGTGCCTGCCGTGCCATCTCGGCAGTCGATAAACTCCCCGTCTGCGCTTCCGCTCTTTGCACATCAACACCGCACGCATCCAGAAACGCCACAATCAACTCGGCTTTGACCGCAAAATTCATATTCTGGGCATCGGTAATGGTCGAAGTCACCATACCAATCATCGTGCCCGCACTGTCCAGCAAGGGACTACCGCTGGAGCCAGGCTGAATCGGAGCCGTAAACTGCAGCAGACTGGCATCATTGTGAAGTCCAAACAGAGACGACACCCCGCCTTGCGTCACATGCACTCCGCCACCGGCCAGCCCGGACAAGGGAAAGCCCAGAGCAACGACCGTTTCACCCAAGCCACAGCGAGGTGGATACTGAAAGGTCAAAGGCACCAGCGCAGGCGCACCGGAAACTCTCAACAATGCCAGATCATTACGACGATCCGCCAGCACCACTTCTGCCGCAAAACTGCCGTGCAAAGAAGACACCACCTGAACATCGTTCATGTCTTCAATCACATGAGCGCAGGTCAGCAAATGATGTTCTGACACGGCAAACCCGGTGCCCGTTGCGGATTCTCTTCGTGGGCTGGGGCCGGGAGCACCTTCCGTTCTCGAACCTTGTTGTGGATGAGCATCGTTAACGTTCAACCCGATACGCCGCCCAAAGGCCGACAGACCATAGGCTGAGCCTTCCGCTAATGCCCGGAACTTCCAGGCACCGTTACGTTGGTAGAACTCCCCCATCACAATGGCCGACTCGCCCATTCCAGTCAGATCTGTGCGGGTTTCAAAACGCTCATCCACCACCAGATGCAGATTCTCCAACGCCTGAACCGGGCCAGCCGCCAGATACACATACACCACCAGCAGCATACGGGTTGCCCCGTCCGGCAAGGCATCCAGCTTGAGCGAGCAACCGACTTTACTGGCCTCCAGATGCCATTCCATCCAGGGCTGGGCTTGATGCAACAAGGCAGGGCTGCCTTGGGAGTTGCGTTTTTCATCCACAGGGATCAGTGCGACACCCGCATATTGCTGAAACCCTTCGGCAATCGGGCAAGAAAGCGCCCACTGAAGCTGAGCGCTGGGCAAGGTGCAATTGGCACCCACACTAAGACTATCCATTACCGGCTCGTGTCCTTTTCTTTGTCGTTATCGTTGCCCGATAAGAGCACAGCCACTTTGGAGTGACAATGCCAGACAACGCCATAAACGAACCGGTTCATGGTTTCTTGTACGGGGGCCATAAAAAACGGGAGCCATCTGGCTTAATGCCGATCAGTTAAGCACTGATCGGCATCCTTTTCGTCTGGTCGGATAC
>JAILXU010000009.1:0-177378 GCA_045430275.1 Oceanobacter sp.
GAAATACAGCGTCAAAAATTAAGCCAGCTCGAGATAGCAGCTGTATATCGAGAAAATCAGAGGTGCCTTAGAAAGCTACTTCTCCAGAAAACCATACTGACGAGCGAGCCAGTAATCCAGGCTCAGGAAGCGACCGCCACCCATAAAGAACAGGCTCAGGAGCATGATGAAATACGTTATGGCAAACTCAATGCCGTTGTTCAGAATTGTGACCGAGCCTCGCGACGTGAGCCAGCCATAGTGTCCGTGTTCCTGCAGCAGTGCCTTGATGGAATCCAGACGTTCTGATGCCTCTACAACACGATCATTGGCGAGCCAGCTTGAAGCGTCAGAAATCGCCAACCAGCCATTTTCCCAGTGCACCGTAAAGGCTGCGACCAGCATGGTGACCATCAGTGGGATACTGATCCAGCGAATGGCGAAGCCGAAAATCAGAAAAATACCACCAATAAACTCGGTACCTGCAGCCAGTCCAGCCATTAATTCTGGCATGGGGAGGCCAAGCCCCCAGTCCGGGTCGCCGAACCAGGCAACGGTATCATCAAAGTGTGACAGCTTGTTCCATCCGGCTTGCATCAGGATGGGGGCAAGATAAAACCGGAGCAACAGTGGAGCCAGTCCATCCAGCATCTGGGTTTTGTTGAGCAGGGAGTGAGCAGGACGATAGAGATTCAGTAACTTGTTCATAGCGGTTTTCCTGAGAGTGCAGGAGTCAGATGCAGGACGCCTCTGACTCAAAACGAGATTCGGTGATTACTTGCTGCCGCCGCACTTGCCCTCGCCGCATTTACCTTCACTGGAAGACTTCGCAGAACCGCCGCACTTGCCTTCGCCGCATTTACCTTCACTGGAAGACTTCGCAGAACCGCCGCACTTGCCTTCGCCACATTTCCCTTCACCGGAAGACTTCGCAGAACCGCCGCACTTACCTTCGCCGCATTTACCTTCACCGGAAGACTTCGCAGAACCACCGCATTTGCCTTCGCCACATTTTCCTTCACTGGATGACTTCGCAGAACCGCCGCACTTGCCTTCGCCACATTTGCCTTCTGCCAGTACCTGATAGCCACCGCTTAATTGCTGTGACGCAAATGGATTGGCTTCGGCAGGGGCGGCACCAGAGGTGGCACTCAGACCCAGAAGAACAGCAGCACCCAGGGAAACAGCAACAGGCTTGATTGAATTTTTCATAATGTGACACTCTCTATTTCAATGTTGTGATCAGTATCGGAAGCACAATGTCCGATTGTGCTTTTACTGTCGGACGCTGCTCCGATTTCTTACACACGCATTGGAAGTTTTTCAGGAGAAGTTTCTTGAGTGTAGCGCTTGTTAGGGAATGCGAGAGCAATCAGAATTGAGATGAAGGTGGGCCAAAGGGATATTCCACATCCTTGTGGGTATGCCCTATTCCTGATTGTCGGTGAGTTTCGGTGGGTTATTGAAGGCTGGCGTGCCAGCCTTGCTCCAGTCGTTCGGTGGTATCGGTACCTGTATCGGTGTCTGTATCCGTATGAGTGCCAGCCATCAGAATCAACTCCAGACGGCTGTCTTCTGTGGCGCTGTCGCTGCAATCCAGTTCCGTCAGCATGCCTTCGCGCAGATTGAATATACGACGGCCAGCGCTGGTGTTGAGCACCGCCTTGGCGCGTTCCACCTCCAGGCCGCCAAACCAGTCGCGTATCTGCGTCAGATCGAACACCCATTCCGGTCGAATCAGCCAGCCGACGCTGACCATGCCATCGCCCTGATTTTCAATCCGATGGAAATCCTCATCATTCGCACGCTGCACCGGTGTCGACAAGTCCAGCACCATCGGCATGGCCGCTGGTGCGTTTGCGGTTGATGTGTTGGCTGTTTGGGAATGAGTGTCAGGCGCAACCGGGACAGGCGTAGCCAGCAGGGCCGGATCGACTTCACCGTTCTGAACCCGGTCGCTGACCAGCTCAGGTTTGTCTTGTTGCAGCGTGTGAATCAGTTGTTCCAGCGCAGTCCAGTCGGCGTCAGTGGCCAGATCGGCTTTATTGGCGATCAGTACATCGGCCACGTTCAGCTGGTCGTTGTAAATCTGGTGCTGACGGTATTTGGGGTTGGACAAGTGCCGCGCATCCACCAGTGTCAGCGTGGCACCGACTTCCAGCACGCTGCAGTAACTGTCGCTGCGCAGACTGTCGAGCAACTCGGCAGGATGCCCCAGCCCGGTGGGTTCGATCAGCAGTACGTCCGGCTTTTCCCGTGCGATCAGCCAGTTTATGCCAATCTGGAACGGCAAGCCCGCCGCACAGCACAGGCAACCGCCTGGCACTTCCCGAATGGCAATGCCGGATGCCTCGCCCGCCTGGGCCTGAAGAATGGCACCATCGACACCGATCTCGCCAAACTCGTTCACCAGCACCGCCCACTTTTCATGCTCAGGCTTATGCTTCAGCAAGTGCATGATCAGGGTGGTTTTGCCAGTGCCCAGAAATCCGGTAATCACATGAGTACGTACCAGTTTTCGAGCGGAAGGGCGGGAGTCGGCCACGGTGGAATCTCCAAAATCAAACAGGAAGCGGAGCATAGCAGCCGCGATTCAGGTTACAAGGTAGCAACCGTCTGTTGTCCAGTGGCATCGGTTTGCAACGCAGTGTTGCAGGCTGCACCCGTAATGACAGCACAGTTCTGGCGACCAAACACCAGATTCAATAGAGGTATGAACATGTATTCCTGGGCGCGTTATCTGGTGTGTTTTTTAATCCTGACTCTGACGAAGACGGCGTTGGCGGAGAGTAGTCTGCAACGCATTCGCCATGGCCAGCAAGGGCTGCAAATTCAGTACGATGAGGATCTGACGGAGCGCCAGCAACAGCGTTTGTATCGCTGGCTTACGCAACTCTCCAGCGATTTTGTGACCGCCTTTGGGGAATTGCCAAGAGACCGTATTCGCATTCGGATTGAGAAAACGGCTGCGGATGAGCCGGTGCCCTGGGGGCAGGTCAACCGCAAAGTCACCAACGAAATCCTGTTTGTGGTGGACCCGGATTTCTCCTTTGATGACTTCGCCAGCGACTGGACGGCCTACCATGAATTTGCCCATCTGCTGATTCCCTACCGTGGCTGGGGGGATTTGTGGTTTTCAGAAGGGCTGGCCAGCTATTACCAGAATCTGCTTCAGGCGCGGGCTGGTCGGTTCAGTGAAGAGCGTATGTGGGAAAAACTGCTGGCCGGGTTTGAACGCGGGCACGATAGCAGCGGCTGGAACGGCACGGATTTGCGTTCGGTGGGCGATAACCTCGGAGTCACACATCAGCAAATGCGCACCCACTGGAGCGGTGTGTTGTATTGGCTTACCATGGATGCCCGCTTGCGCGTTGCCGGGCAGCAGTCGGTGGATTCACTGCTCGCGGATCTGAAAGAGTGCTGCCAATTACAGCAGTTGTCGGCTCGTCAATTGGTGCAGACGCTGGATCAACTGGCCGGGCTGTCGCCGCAAGATGAACATGGGTTTGAACGCCTGTTTGATGAGTACCGCAGCAGCCTGAAAATGCCAGATCATCAGCCCGTTCTGCGGCAATTGGGTGTGGATTACAGAAGCTGGTTTGGTGGCATCCGGTTTGACCCGGACGCCGAGTGGGCGTCTGTGCGCCAGCAACTGGCCAGACGCCCTGAGTGAGCTGACGAGGTTCGATAAACTAGCCGAGATCACGCAACACTTTTTGCGGAGCCACAGCAACGGTCTTGCGCAGCAGAGTACTGCCCAGCAACGCTAGCGCCCCGGCTGCCAGCAGCGGCAACCAGAACCAGATCCAGCCCAGTGTTTGCCACGGGATATTCAGCACCTTGGTGTACAGACCGTAAATCAGTGCTTCGGAAGCCAACAACGCTAGTACTGAGGCAATGCCGCCCAGCAGCGCAAACTCGGTCAGTTGGGCACGGCGGATCATCCGGCTGCTGGCCCCCAGCGTGCGCAGCAAGGCACCTTCGCGCAGGCGTTCACTGAGACTGGCAATCAGCGCCGAGACCATCACCAAAACCGCAGCAATCAGCACGATCACCAAAATCAGCTCAACCGCCAGCGTCAGTTGCTGCAACAGGTTCTGTAACTGTCCCAGCAATGCCTGCATATCGAGAATATTCACCGCTGGGTAATCCCGGATCAGTCGCGTCAGCTGGGATTGCTGATCCAGCGGCACATGGAAGCTGGTGATGTAGCTTGGCGGCAGACGTTCCATGATGTCGCTGGAGAACACCATAAAGAAGTTCGGGCTTAACGAACCCCAGTCGACCTGACGAATGCTGCTGATCGTAGCTTCAAAATCCACACCAGCAGCGCGGAAACCGAGACGGTCGCCAAGCCCCACACCCAGACGTTCGGCCAGTCCGGCTTCAATCGAGAGCTGTTCCTTCTGCTGCTGCATGGCCCAGTCACCGGCCACCACGCGGTTGGAGTCCGACAGCGTGTCGCCAGCGGTCAGCGCCAGATCACGGTCAATCGAACCGATGTGCGCCAGACCCAGTTCCTGAATGGTCTGGTCATTAATAGTGAGCAAGCGCCCCGGCACCATGGGATAAATCTCCGAATGGCTGAAGCCCTTGTGTTCCAGAGCCTCGACAAAGGCATCACGCTCGTAGCCCTGAATGTTCATAGCGAACACATTGGGGGTGTTTTCCGGCAGGCTGGCCTGCCAGTCCGCCAGCAGATCATTACGCAACATGGCGATCACCACCATCACCTGCAAGGTCAGGGAGAAGGCCAGAATCTGACCGGCGGTCTTGCGACTGTCGCGGCTCAGGTGCTGCCAGGCAAAGCGCCAGCTCAGTGGCAAGTCAACCTGTGTCAGACGCTGGCGTAAAGCGCGAATACCCAGTTGCAGCAGTCCCAGCAGAATCAGCACCAGCGTTGAGCCACCGGCCATCACCCACAAGGTCAGCACGCCATCGCCGGTGAAGATCCACAGCATCAACGCCAGTGACGCCAGCGACAGCCCGGTCAAAGCCCAGCCTGCCAGTGGCACCGGTGCCAGATCGCGGCGCAATACCCGCAGCGGTGCAACATTGGCCAGTGGCAAGAGTTGCGGTACGCCAAAGCCAAGCAAGGTAATCAGGCCCGAGCTCAACCCCAGCACCCAGGCGGACAGCGGCGCAGCAGGCAAGGTGCCAGGCAGCAGATCGGCCAGCATCCACAGCATTGCCTGTTGCAAGCCCAGCGCCAGCAGACCACCGGCAATCGCAGCCAGAATGCCCAGTGCCACCAGTTGCCACAGATACAGCCGCAAAACGTCGCCACGGTGCAGACCGAAGGTGCGCATCAGGGCGCTGATGTCGAAATGGCGAGTGGCATAACGCTGGGCGCTGATGGCCACGGCAATACTCGCCAGCACCACGGCCAGCAAGGATGCCAGTGCCAGATAACGCTGGGCCCGATCCAGTGATTCGGACATGCGCTGATTGCCTTGCTCCAGCGTCTCGAACGACTGTCCAGCCGTCAGTTCCCAGTCGGACTGCACCTGTTGCAGTTGCACGCGCTCACCAGTGAGCAGCAACCGGTAATTCAGACGACTGCCCGGCCCCAGCAAGGGGCTGTTTTTGAGGTCGTTCCAGTGCACCATCATGCGAGGTGAGAGGCTGTAAAAGCCGCCGCCCCGGTCGCTTTCTTCAGCAATGACGCCAGTAATGCGAAACGGCTTGCCACCCAAGCGCACATCATCACCGGGGTTAACGCCTAGCAGCGCTAACAGTCGAGGCTCGACCCAGGCTTCACCCACGGCGGGGCCGTGCGTTTGCTGAAGCGGCTGTTGGGCCGTGTCCTGATCATCCGGCAGCAGTTTCAGGGTGGCTTTCATCGGATAGCCCGCGTCCACCGCCTTGATCGCCGCCAGCGTCATGTTCTCGCCGGAGCCAATCACCACACTGGGAAAGGTCAGGGTTCGGGCCGTGTCCAGACCGCGCTGTTTGGCGTCAGTGAGCAGACGCTCATCAATGGCCTGGCTCGATTTCAGCCGTATATCGGCCCCGAGCCAGGTGGTGGATTTGTCGTCCAGCGCCAGTTCCAGCCGCGAGCTGAACAATGAGATGCCGGTGGCGGATGTCACCGCAATCAGCAGTGCCAGCAGAATCAGGGTCAGCTCGCCGCCACGGGCTTCTCGCCACAGCAGTCGCAGTGCCAGTCGCCACTGGGCTTGAAAGGTCATGCGGGGTGAGACGGGTGTGTGATCCTTCATGAACGTGCTGCCTCTGCTTCCAGATGGCCATCAGTCATGCGCACCTGACGCTCGCAGCGTTCGGCCAGTGCCGGGTCGTGGGTTACCAGCACCAGCGTGGTGCCCAGCTCGGCGTTCATGGTGAACAGCAGGTCTTCGACTTGCTTGCCGGTGGTGCGGTCGAGGTTGCCGGTGGGTTCGTCGGCAAACAGAATTTTGGGCTTGCCAGCAAAAGCACGAGCCAGCGCCACCCGTTGCTGTTCACCACCAGATAACTGGTTGGGGTAATGATCGACCCGATGATCCAGCCCGACCTTGGCCAGCAGCTCCAGTGCTTCGGTGCGAGCACCGGCTTCGGAACGAATCTCCAGCGGCAGCATCACATTTTCCAGTGCCGTCAGACCGGGCAGAAGCTGGAAATTCTGAAACACAAAGCTGACACCCTGGGCACGAACGGCGGCGCGCTGGTCTTCATCGAGTTGATCCAGTCGCTGCCCCAGCAAGGTCAGCTCGCCGGACGAGGGCAAATCCAGCCCTGCCATAATGCCCAATAAGGTGGACTTGCCGCTGCCAGACGCGCCAACAATAGCGAGACTAAGGCCGGACTTGATCGTGAGATCAAGGCCTTGCAAGATGGTTAACGGCACTCCACCCGCGATAACGGATTTGCGGATGTTGGCCAATTGAATGGCACAGTCGGAAGGCGTGTCCATGCGATTACCTGATAATTCTGATGATGTGTTGGTTAAGGAGACTCTGCTCGTGTCATTACTGTCTGTGCGCATACGAAATCTTAAAACCCTGCTGGTGTTGCTGTTGGTCGGGGTGTCCCTGGTGCATGCCGAAGCAGATCAAGCGGGACAAGAACCCCCTGTGATTCTGGTCGTTGGAGATAGCATTAGCGCAGGTTTCGGTATTCCGATTCAACAGGGTTGGGTGGCCTTATTGGAACAGCGGTTGCAACAGCGCGTTCCGGCAGTTCAGATCATCAATGCCAGTATCAGTGGTGATACGACTCAGGGCGGTGTCGCTCGATTACCGAATCTGATTCGGCAACATCAACCCGATCTGCTGCTGATTGAGCTGGGCGGCAACGATGGCTTGCGCGGTATGCCGCTGTCGCTGGTTCGCAACAACCTCAATCGCATGATCGAAATGGCGGAAAAAGAAGGCGTGATGGTGATGCTGTTGGGGATGCAAATTCCACCGAATTACGGCCCGGATTATGCTCAGGGCTTCGCCAATATTTACACCAAACTGGCCAGTCAGCGGGACACCCTGCTGGTGCCTTTTCTGCTTGAAAACGTGGCAACCCAGCCGGGTTTGATGCAAGCGGATGGCATTCACCCGACGGTGGAAGCCCAACCCATCATGATGCAGGCAGTGGTGGACGAGCTGGATGTGTGGATCGAATTTGTCACGAACCAGAGCTAGACTGGTACCCATCTTCGAATGCGACGATGGACACCGCCATGACCGATACCTCTCCTGAATCCTTCCAGCCGATGCTGGATCTGGCCTTGCAGCTGGCACGCGAGGCCGGTGATACCATCAGCCAAATGCGCAGCGATCTGGATATCAACTTCAAATACGACGGCTCCGAGCTGGTGACCCAAGCCGATGTGGCGGCGGATACCCTGATCAGCGATGGCATTCGGAGTGCCTTTCCAACCCACAATCTGCTGTCGGAAGAACTGGGGCCAGACAACCCGACCGACTGCGAGCATCTGTGGATCATCGACCCAATCGACGGCACCGTCAACTATGCTCATCAGCATTATCAGGCCGCAGTTTCGATTGCCTACTACTACCAGGGTGAAGCCAAGGCAGCCGTGGTTCATTGTCCGTTTCTGAACGAAACCTTCTCCGCTCTGGCAGGCCAGGGCGCGTGGCTCAACGACCAGCCGATTCACTGCGCGGCCAAAACCGAGCTGCACCGGGCGCTGGTGGCGACCGGCTTTCCGTACGCCAAGGACACGGTGGATCATCTGATGGCGCGGTTGCGGGTGGCGATTGCCCATTGTGCGGACATTCGTCGCTTGGGGTCAGCCGCGCTGGATATGTGCTGGGTTGCCTGTGGCCGGGTGGATATTTACTACGAGAATGTCAAACCCTGGGACATGGCTGCTGCGCAGTTAATCGCCCGTGAGGCCGGTGCTCGCTTTGGCCATATTCATCCACTGGCGGAAGAGGAAAACCCGGAGCTGACCAGCACCAATCTGCTGCTGGCCACACCGACGTTATTTGATGAAATACAGTTGTTGCTACGTCAGGCAGATCTGGGCAGCGGTGCCGTGTGAGCTGAGTGCTCCGCTGAGAGTGTTCTCAAGTACAGGGCAGAGCGAGCCAATCACAGTCAGATTCCGGCAAATATTGAGGATTGATGCACACTTAACGTTATGCGGCTGACATTCCGGGATGGAATACGGTTGTAGATTTTTCAGATCTGATTCGGGAGCAGGCTTATGAATCGCGTTTACGATAGCCATTTGAGCGGAGTCACGCTGCACGATCTGACGGGGGAGCGATTACCACTGGAGAGCTTTGTCGGACATCCGTTACTGGTGGTGAATGTCGCCAGTGAGTGCGGTTTAACACCTCAATATGAAGGCTTGCAAGTATTGCATGAGCGTTTTTCCGGTGGCCCGAACGGTTTGATCATTCTGGCGTGTCCGTGCAACCAGTTTGGTGGGCAGGAGCCGGGTGATGCGGAGCAGATTCAGCGCTTTGTACAAGAGCGCTTTGGGGTTGAATTTCTGGTGTCGGAAAAGATTGACGTTAATGGCCCGGATCGCCATCCGTTGTATCAGAACCTGATTGGTGATGGCCCGGATATCGAATGGAATTTTGCCAAGTTTCTGGTCGGTGGAGATGGCGAAATTCTGATGCGAGCAGCGCCCACGACAGCCCCGGATTCACCGGAGCTGCTGGAAATTATTGAAAGTTTGCTGGAAGAAGAGGAAGAAGCTAGCTCAGGCTGATTCGGCCAGCAGAGGCTCTTCCGATTTCAGGAACATGGTACCGGCCAGATGCGCCCAGAGTGTGCAGTAGACCACCATGGGCTCTGTGAAGTATTCGCTCTTGCGTGAGTTCAGGAACATGACGCCTCGCAGCTTTCCAGCATCAAACAGGGGCATGGTGACACTGGAACGGAAGCCCTGGGCCAGCAGGGTGTCGGTGTGTTCCGATGAAATGTCTGTGCGTAACTGGCGCATGTCGTGTACGACCCGAATATTGCCGGTCGCCACCAGGTCCTGCAGAGACTGAACTTCCCACAATTTGACTTGATAGCCTTCCAGAGCTTTTCCGGTTTCCCCAAAAGTGGCGAAGGTCGAGAGGGTGTCGCGGTCTTCGTTGTAGAGTGCGATGGAGAACCGTTCTATGCCCGAGAACTGTTCTCGCAGGCAGTGGTACAGGTGCTCCAGGCGCTCATGCAACGAACCTTGATCCATAAGCCCGGCATACGGGTCCTGATAAAAGGTTTCATGGCTCATAACAACTCCTTTCAGATTTCACCATAGAGAGATTCAAAGACGGCCAAGCCGTCTGTTTCGGGCGATCCACACTGTTTGACGAGACACAGCAAGAACCTCCGGGATTCGCAAAGTGTAAACAAGTGTTCACTCAAGCTGTCTGATGTACATCAAGACGCCATGGAGATGAAGGGGCTAGGGTAATTTCAGTGTAATGAGGAAATTGTTATGAACATGAATGTTATCAAAGATCATCTTGTTAACCGTCTGGCTGAACTGGAAGCCAGAGCAGACCGGGCAGAACGTCACGCCAATCACCGTGATGAAGCGGTATCGGCAGACTTTGCAGAACAGGCAACAGAGCGTGAGAACGATGATGTTCTGCACACCATCAGCCATGAAGCGAGAGCCGAAATCATTCAGTTACGACACGCGCTGGATCAGTTGGAAGCCGGTTCTTACGGAGAGTGTGAAAGCTGTGGTGCCGCTATCGCCCCGGAACGCATGGCGGCTTTGCCAGGTACTACCCTGTGCGTTGAATGCGCTGGCAAGCAGGAGCAGTAGATAGGAAATTTCATCTTACTGGCTGGCATCCAGCACTCGCTCGCCAATGTCAGTCAGGTTATGTACAACCAGCGTGGGTTCGATGCGCTGGCCATCAAATGCCCAATCATCAAAGATATCAAACGGATCGCGTTTGACCCACACTGCTTTCATGCCAAACCGTAATGCTCCAATCACATCAAACGGGTTGCTGGAAATCAGCCAGCAGTCCTGCTTTTTTGCCCCGGAGTATTTGAGGAAGTAGGAATAGACAGCGGGGTTTGGTTTGAACGTTTTAATATCATCGACGCTGACCACATCGGCGAAATACCGATCCAGTGCTGCGAAACGCAAGACTTCATGAACCGCTGAACGAGTGCCGTTGGAAAAGGCAAACGTTTGCATCCGATCCCGATCCAGCCGTGCCAGACCAGATTCTGCATCTTCAAAGGCGGGCAGCTTGCCATACAGGGACATAAGCTCCGCTTTCTGATCCATGCTCAGAGTGGTTTGATGCCGGGTACAGGCGTACTCCAGTGCGGCACGGGTGCATTCCGAGAAAGGCAGATAGTCGTTCATCAGGCCGCGTCGGAAGGTGTATTCCAGTTGCTTGCTGCGCCAGGTTTCCGAGAGCGCACGGGCATCGGAGCCGACAACCTGCTGCAATTGTTCCACCAGTCCATGCGAATCAATCAGTGTTCCATACACATCAAATGCCAGCGTCAGAGCCATGGGATGTCCTCTTATTCTTTTGTCATTAACATCAGGCCATGCACACACTAGCACTATCTGCCCGGCGACTGAGTACGACGAAGGGCGAGGGTGAAATGAGTTGAATCGTTGCGACACGGTCTGACGCAGTTGGGAGAATACTGCCGTGATCATCAGTTATCACGGAGATTTGCTATGTTAACCGTCACGGGCATGTCCCCTGCTGTAACCGTTGGGCTAACGGTGACTTGCACGTTGTGTGAATGGCGTGTCGAGGTGGTAAACCTCTGCAGCATTCCAGAGGAGTGCCGGGTTTGCTCTCATTACGCATTACTGATTAACAAGAAAACCGCGTCTTCTCTGCCGGTATCACACCAAAGGCCGCCGGTTTTAGCCCCACGGTCAGTTTCCTGTAGCCTTTGGCATTAATAACGGATGTTTACTTCGAGCGATCATCATGTCCCATGAAACAGCTTCGGCACCTTCACAAGATACATTGCTGCGAAATATTGAGTTGCTGCGACTCATTCAAACCAGTGGTTATCCGCAGGCAACGTCAACCCTCAAGGAAAAATTGTATGAGCAAGGCTTTCGGGTATCGAACCGGACACTGCAACGGGATCTGGAAAAGCTCAGCAAGCTGTGCCTGATTGAATGCCATGATCATGAAAAGCCGTATCGCTGGGCTGCCCCGCATCAAGATAACAAGTCGCACAGTCCACTTGCGACCACAGAAGCGTTGGCTTTTGCGTTGGCCGCTCCGTATTTGAAACGCCGATTACCCACCGAAGTTTTCCAGACATTGAATGCCAAAATACGTGAAGCAGAGCAGCGTCTGGATCAGATGCAGAGCAATCATGTAGCGAACTGGCGCAATAAAGTGCGATCACTGCCTGGCGGTGGCGTGTTGAAAAGTGCCAGAGAAGCCGAGCCAATCTGGCAACAGGTGAGTGAGGCGGTGCTGGCTGAGCAACAATTGCAGATTCGTTATCAGGCTCATGATGCCGCCCCCAAGGATCGAATCGTCAATCCGCTGGCGGTGGTCGTCAGAGAAACCAAAAGCTATTTGATTGCTACGGTGGGGGAATATACCCAGCCAGCCTTGTTTGCCATTAATCGGATTCAGGAAGCGTCGCTGACACACCGTCCGGCTCAAATACCAGACGACTTCAGCCTCACCGAATTGATTGATAGCGGTCGTTTTGGCTGGGCAGCCAAGGGAAAAGTACATCTAAAAGCGCATATTCGTGAAGGTGTAGCGGCCAAACTGCAAGAAACACCGATTAGCGATGATCAAAGTATCACCGCGATCAATGAAGGCTGGCACCTGCTGGAGGCAGAAGTCCCGGACGACCGCGAGACCCTGTGGTGGATTTTCAGTATGAATCACAATATTCAGGTACTGGAACCACAGCACTGGGTCGAGGAAATTCGGGAAACTCTGATAAGCTGGATGAGCTTGTATTCGGCTGAAACAGATGTCGAAGATCAACGCTGTCTGACTTCATCCAGCACCTGATCCAGCTTGCTTTCCATTCGGTGCAGTTGTTCTTCCAGCGCTTCGATGCGGTGCTCTTGTTCGATCAGGCGTTGATTCTGAGCTTCCTCATCTTGCTGGATAAACAACGCAGAAATAGTCGCCGTCAGGACGGAAACCAGCCCAATGCCCATCAAAATCAACACCGAGGCAAACACCCGTCCAGCGGTGCTGACCGGCACAATGTCACCATACCCCACGGTTGTGATGGTCACCCAGGCCCACCACAAACCATCTAACGGAGTTTCAATATTCGGGTCGATCAATGCCATCAGGGTGCCGGACACCAGCAGAATAAAAAAGCAGATCACCAGCGTGCTGCCCAAGTTGTGGCTTTCCATTAAGCGGCGATAACTCACCGACATGTTCATCAACAGCGCCAGAATGGCCAGCAGTCGCAGTACCCGCAAACCGCCCGTGTGAGGAATATCCAGAAACAGCAGCAAACCACTACTGAGAATCAGCAGGTTGCACCAGTTGCTGAGCAAATACCGACGACGATTATCCACCGCCCAGAGCAGAATCAGGGTTTCGGCCAGAAAAAAGCCCCAGATCAACCAGTCGATCAGGGTGACACGGCCATCCGATGGTGTTGCGCCAGGTCGGGTTTCGGCGTACCAGGCCATGACCGTAATGGCTGCGATCATCAGCATGGGCCATTCCAGCAGCTTGCCCAGTCGGCGTGCGCGGGGGTTTTCATCAAAGTGGACACCGGCCAGGCCGATGACGGAAGAAATGGAGAGTTGCATGTCTTGCCCCTGAGGTCAGTCAGGAGCAAGGATAGCGGATCAGGCTCTGGATGGCGCTGGCAAACCCGCTACCGGGTCAGAACTGCGGCTCAACCTCAACGTGACAGCTCACGGAGTTGGCGATGAAGCAGTGATGGTGCGCCTTGTCGTGCATCTTGCGGACGGCTTCTTCGTCGGGCTGCTTGTCACCTTCAAACACGGCTTTGGGCGTCATGCGAATGGTGCTGATGCGCATCAAGCCATCGTCACCTTTCACCAGTTCAGCCACGGCTTTGTCTTCATACGATGCCACCTGCAGGCGTTTTTTGGAGGCCAACACCAGAAAGGTCTGCATGTGGCAGCTTGCCATGGCTGCGGCCAGCAGTTGCTCCGGGTCGGAGCCGAAGGTGTTGCCTGCACCGCCTGCTGTCAGCGTAACACCTTCATTGAAGCTGAGCTGGTGGCGACGCTCGAAGCCCTCGTGGGAGAACTCGCCATCACGCTGCCATTGGATATCAATCGGGTGTTCGGAAAGAAATTCGGCCATCTTACATCTCCAGAGATTTGGTCAGGGTGAATGCCCCACGAATTTGGCCAGCCTGATAGCCGGTCGCTTTGTCGTTTGGATACAGCTCGGACAGACGGGCCTGAACCGGCTTGGCCAGTTTGGCACCGTGGCAGTTCAGACACAGGCCACCGGTTGGAATGGCTTTCATATAGTGGAACTTGCCATCTTCCACCTTGCTGGCTTCCATCTTTTTAGGGCTTTCACCCGCTGCCAGACGTTTTTCAAAGTCTTGCAGAACGCTGGCTTCCCACTGGGTTGGCTGGTTGTCCGGGTTGCGCAGTTTCAGTGACGTGCGACCAACGTCCCAGGCCCCCTGACTGTGTGCCGAGGCAATGCCAGGAGCTTTGGTATTACACAGGTGAATGGCTTCGGTTGGGCCGCCAGCCTGCATGCCTTTTTTAACGGTCTTTTTCAGGTTGCCACCAAAGGCCTTGACCTGCTGACGCGCTTCTTTGGTCAGAGTAGCCTGGTCGGCATCGGCTGCAATCGCAGCCACGCTCAGGCCAGACATCATGACGGAAGCTGCGAGAGCCGCGATCAATTTTCCTTTTAACATCGGAGTGTTCTCCATAATCACAGTTGTTAAAGCGTCAGAAACATTACTGGTAGACGTTCGGCGCGACTTCGACCTTGTGAACATCACCGGCCCAACCATCAAAACCACCGACCAGCATTTTTACCTGATCAAAGCCCATGCGTTTCAGGGTGTGAGCGGCCAATGTGCTGCGGCCGCCATTCTTGCAATACAGCAGAATGGTGGCATTGGCATTGGTCAGTGCTGGATGGTCGCCAACACGAAACTCCAGAACACCACGCGGTACATTGACCGCACCGGGCAAGTGGCCCATGTCGAACTCCGCAGGTTCGCGCACATCCAGCACAATCACGCCCTGGCTGAGCAAGGCTTCAGCGGCGGTGGCATCTACCGGGTTTACGGATGGGCGGGCTTCAGCTAGCAGATTTTCTTTGGTAATCACATCAGTCATGAGTCGCTCCTGCAGTTGGGTCATTGAGTCATTCGGCAAGTACATTAGCAAAAACTAATTGCCTATACAGTAATATTGTAGCCTGACTCATCCGGCTTTACCTACTGTTACCAAGGGATGTTTTTAATGATATTGCACCGGTGATGAGGGTTGGACGAACTCACACGATGCCGTTCTGGAGCAGGAACAAACCGTTGTCGAACCGCTATACTCAGTCAAAAGCCTTCCTGCAGGTGTGCTGTGGGAGGGCTGTTGTATTTATGCAGAGGAGTGTTTCCATGACGCGTTTATCTCAGGTGCCAGAACTGTGTCTGGCGACAGAGACCCAATCACCCACTCGTTTAACGGTACTGGGTACATCCACGTTTGCAGATTGGCTGGCTGGTCAGACGGTCGCGGTTCAGTCCTGGCTTGCGGCCACCGCTTATGAAGGCAAGGGTTTTGCGTTTTTACCGGGTCAGGACAATGCTCTGGCGGCGGTGTTGTTTGTCTGTGACAACCCGAGTGAGGTGTTTGCAACGGCGGGGTTGGCAGAGAAATTGCCAGCCGGAGACTATGTGCTGGCGGATGATCTGGATGCGGCTGTCGTACGTAATGTGGCCTTTGGCTGGGGTGTGGCGACTTATCGGTTTGATCGTTACAAGAAAAATGACAAACCATTGCCGCGCCTGGGGCTGACTTCTGAAGCCTTGCTGGCGTCGGTTCGCCAGCAGGTGGCCGCTGTGCGTCTGACTCGTGATCTGGTGAATACACCGGCTGCGGATATGATGCCGGAACATCTGGCACAGGTCTCGATTCATCTGGCCCAGCAATTCGGCGCAGAGTATCGGGAAGTGGCTGGAGCTGAATTGCTAGAAGAAAATTATCCAATGATTCATGCCGTTGGGCGCGCCAGTGTGCATCAGCCCCGGCTGCTGGACATGCGCTGGGGTCAACCGGATGCACCTAAAGTGACTCTGGTCGGCAAGGGTGTGTGTTTTGATACCGGTGGCCTGAATATCAAGCCCGGTAATTTCATGCGTCAGATGAAAAAAGACATGGGTGGAGCGGCCCACGTACTGGGGCTGGCGTCCTGGATCATGGCGGCTGAGTTACCCATTAACTTGCGGGTGCTGATTCCGGCGGTCGAGAATGCCGTGAGTGGTAATGCCTTCCGTCCCGGTGATGTACTGGACACCCGTAAGGGGCTGACCGTCGAAATTGATAATACCGATGCGGAAGGTCGTTTGGTTTTGTGTGATGCGCTGGCGGAAGCCGTGAACGACCAGCCGGAATTAATTGTGGATTTCGCCACGCTGACTGGTGCTTGCCGGGTTGCGCTGGGAACGGAGTTGCCGGGTTTTTTCAGTAATGATCGAGCCGTCTCTCGGGCACTGGAAGATGCCGGTGAGCGCTGTGGTGAGCCAGTCTGGCCACTGCCTTTGCATCAGCCGTATAACGATTTTCTCAAGAGCGATATTGCCGACCTGGTGAACGGTGCGCCAACGCCATACGGCGGTGCAATCACGGCAGCTTTGTATCTGGAGCGCTTTGTGGACGATATTCCCTGGGTTCACTTCGACATCATGGCCTGGAACCAGCGCAAGCTGCCGGGGCGTCCGGTGGGGGGAGAAGCGATGGGTATTCGGGCGGTGTTTGAGTATCTGGAAGAACGCTTCAGTTAACACCAAAGCGTTCATCGACTGGCGAGGGGAATTTATTCCTCGTCGTCGCTTTCTTCTTGCTGGGCCTTGATGATCAGGTCTTCATAGCGCTCGGTAAAGGGAACGAACTCCGTCAACTCCGGATTGCTGCATTCAATGTCGCCGGTTTTGATGTTGTACACCCAACCGTGCAGTTCGACCTTGTTGGTGGCCAGCTTGGCCGCCACACTCGGGTGAGTGCGTAGGTGCTGTATCTGTTGCAGCACATTCTGGGCGATGGCTTCGTCCAGATGACACGGATCAATCGGGTCATTGCGGGATATTTCATGACGTTCGCGCACGATATCCATGGCGGAGCGACAATGGCCTAACCACTCTTTTACATGCGGCAAGCCTTGCTGCTTGATTGCTTCGATATCCAGCGCCCCTTTCACCGCACCGCAGTCGGTGTGACCACAGATGATGATGTGTTTGACCCCGAGTACTGCAACAGCGTACTCGATAGAAGCGGTCATGCCACCGGTAACGGATGAGGGGGGAGGTACAACGTTCCCGGCATTACGACAAATAAACAAGTCGCCGGGGGCTGAGCCTGTCACCATATTGGGGTCAATGCGTGAATCTGAGCAGGTGATAAACAGCACGCGAGGGCTTTGGCCATCGGCCAGAGTGCCAAACAGATCTTTATTCTTGGGGTAAATGTGCTGGCGGAAATTCAGCACACCTTTGATGGTGCGATCCACATCGGACTCCTTACACTGTCGCCTTCAAAGTCACTGAGCATACGTGATTTACAACAGAGGCCATAGGTATCCACCGTTCACCGGGTGTACTCAGGTCAACTGCTTTTGCAATCTTGAACGACTTCTCGGCGTACGAAAAGTCAGTATTCAGGTGACAATGAGGAGTATTTCAAGTTCCTTCAGCAATCGCACCTGGCGCTGGTTGCCTGGCACTCTGCTGGGAATGCCGGGGGTGCATCTGGTTTAATGGCCACCTCTTCAAACAACAATAAACAAGGAGTAACCGGATGAGCCTGAAGCCTATTGTGAAGCAGCACCCGAACGGGATTTATCAGATTGATGCGAACTACATTGCTCCGGGAGTTGCCTGTGTGTATCTGGTTCGGCAAGAGGATCGTCTGGCGTTGATTGAAACCGGTACGGTTAATACCATTCCGCATATTCTGAAGGTGATCGAAGATCTGGGATTAACTCCGGAGCACCTGGATTATGTGATGCCAACGCATGTTCATCTGGATCATGCAGCCGGAGCCGGGGCCATGCTGGCGCACTGCCCGAATGCAAAACTGGTGATTCATCCGCGTGGCGCGGCTCATATGATTGATCCGAGCAAACTGGAAGCTGGAACCCGGTCGGTGTACGGCGATGAAGCCTATGAGCGTCTTTACGGAACGCTGACTCCAGCAGCGGCGGAACGGGTGGTAGAAGCACCGGATAACTTCTCGGTGGATCTGGCCGGTCGAACCCTGACGTGCCTGGATACTCCCGGGCATGCGCGTCATCATTTCTGTGTGCACGACAGTGGCAGCAACAGCATTTTCACGGGTGATACGGGAGGGATTTCCTATCGTCAGTTTGATGGTGAAAACGACGATGTATTCTGGTTTGTAACCACGACACCGGTGCAGTTTGATCCGGCAGCCATGCGTCACTCAATTGAGCGCTTGTTGTCTCTGTCGCCTGAATATTTGTACCTGACGCACTACGGTGCGGTTCGTCCTGTGGCTGATAAGGTAGAAAGCCTGTTTAATTCTCTGGATGCTTTTACCGCAATAGCAGAAGCCGAGCGAGCTACGCCAGAAGGTCGGGCAGAGCGTATGGGAGAGCAGGTCATGACCTGGATGCTGGCGCAGTTGCGTCAACGCAACAGTGAGGTCGATGAAGCCTTTGCGCGCCAGTGGCTGGCAACGGATGCAAAATTGAATGCTCAGGGAATGGATGTCTGGTTACAGCGTTCCTGACACAGAAACACCCAATACCTGACCAGAGCCTGTGGCCTTGGTTGGGTAAGTGGTTGGGTTTTGTTCGGGGGAGTTAAAAAGAGGGGGCGAGCTTCACAACAACGTTGGCTTTTGATCATATCCGATGATTCATTCAGCCTGCGAAGCAGAGTTAAACATGGCGGCTTCAACGTCCTGTTCCTGCCGCCACAGCACCCTGAACATTCCGTGTTGTCTTGCATCTTTCCCTGCACAATTCCTTCGTGGCTTGTCCTTTGGATTCCGTTCTTACTTCCTGTGGCTGTTGCCTGACATCCTGTCAGAGCCTCCCTGTCCGTTGGCATCGTGCCTGGCATCCATCGGTCTCCTGACCGCGCCATTCCTCATCGTCCTGATGTCACACTCCTGTGTGGTTCCTGACCGGCTCCATGCCAGCTTCTCTTCCTTAAGCGCGTCCTGCGTTTCCCTTGTTTGTTTCCCCGTCCCTGTGACTATTAAGGTAGCAAAAGCTGCACGAAGGAAAAGTTCCTTTTCTCTATTTAGGATGGGTGAAACAGAAATGAAACAAATAAAAAATCCATATAAATCATATAGATAGAAAATCACGGAGGTTTTTCGGGGGATAGGTCTACCGGCTGTAATCCGTATCTCCCACATCCATGTGAGATATATCGCACATGGCTTAGGGAGGATATCGCACGCCCGGTTTTGTGACGCAGATCACATTTTTGAGCTGGGTGAGGGATGTGGCCAAAAATCAGTTGGAGAAGCTGTTGATCAGCTCTGAAAATGCTTGTGGATCGGCGATTTCACCGTCTTCACGCAGCGCAGGGTAGGGCACCTGATATTTCTGGCACAAGCGGGTTTCAATCGGTCTGGCCCATTCGAACAGCAGCTTGTTATAACGGCTTTTATCCATACGTGACACGTCGAACATGCCTGCTGCTTCGCGTTGTCGTACGGCTTCGCTCAGAATGATCGCGGCAGCAACAGAAACATTAAACGACTGCACCATACCGAGCATGGGAATGATCAGATGCTCATCAGCGGCTTCGGACGCTGCTGCGCTGACGCCAACCTTTTCGGCACCCATCAGTAATGCCGTGGGTTGGGTGTAGTCATAGTCGCGGAAGTCCATCGCCCGATCACTGAAGTGTGCGACACACACTTTCATTCCGGCAGATTGCATACGGTCAATGGCCTGGCTGATATTCGGGTGAGTATTCACCTGAACCCAGCTGTCAGATCCCGCAGCGGTGCCCGTTTGCAGGCGTGACTGTTCGGATGCCCAGACACAATGCACATCGGGTATGGCAAACGCGTCGCAGGTTCTGACGATGGCAGACAGGTTATGTGGTTTATAGACTTCATCGGTAATGACGGTGAGGTCAGGTTGACGACGGTTAAGGGTGGTCAGGATACGTTCCAGACGTTCTGGCGTCATTGATCAGGTGCCTCTGGCTGAATCGGGGCGGGCATTGTATAAAAGCGGCTTGAGGCTTGCACGAGTATTGGTATGAAGAACAGTTTATTTGCGGGTATGGATTATGTCTGGCGTGGTTTTGGCTTATTAATGAGTCCGGGCTTGCGTTGTTATGTGTTACTGCCAGTTTTGATGAATGTCATCGTGATTGGAACAGGCAGCTATGTCTTGCTGGATTGGCTGTCAGGTTGGCAAGGGCCGGAATCGGAGTGGTTGCAGTGGATTTCCTGGCTGGTGGTGCCGTTGGCAATGGTCGCGTTTGCGTTGGTGTCGGGGTATTTCTTCAGTGCGTTATTGCTGTTGTTTGCCAGCCCGTTTTTCGGGTTGCTGGCCGGAGAGCTGGAGCGGCGCTATGGCGTGGAAATTGAAGATGAAGCTCTGATGAGTCTGATTGGACGGACGGTGCTGCGCGAACTGGTGAAGATGAAATATTACCTGCCACGGTATTTGGGATTATTGCTGCTGTCGTTGGTTCCGGTTGTGAATCTGGCCATGCCTGTGGTCTGGTTCTGGTTTGGTAGCTGGGTATTGGCGTTGCAATATTCCGACTACACCTTTGATAACCAGAATGTGAATTTTCAGGATACCCGTCAGCGACTGGTTGAGCAGCGTTGGACAGCCTGGGGCTTTGGCGGTCTGGTGTCGGTACTGATGATGGTGCCGGTTCTGAATGCGCTGGTGCCACCAGCGGCTGTCATTGGTGCAACTATCTGGCAAATGGAGAAGCAGAACCGGCGTTTGCAGGATCAGGGAGCGGCATTGGAAGCCGGTTGATCGTTGACTGGCGGTTGTGACAGGGCCTCGGCTGAAAGCTGAGGCTGGCTGCGAATGCGGTCGAGCGGAAAGACACAACGGAACTGGCTACCCCGACCAATTTCACTGCTGATGTCCAGGTGGCCATCGTGACGCAGCAGGACATGTTTGACGATGGCCAGCCCGAGACCGGTGCCACCGGTTTCGACACTGCGGCTGGGATCGGCCCGATAAAAGCGCTCTGTCAGTCGCGGAATGTGGTGGGCTTCGATGCCCACGCCGTCGTCGACGACACTGAAACGCCCTTCTTGTTCATCCTTCTCCCAAATCAGTTCGATATGGCCGCCATCGGGAGTGTATTTCACCGCGTTAAACGCCAGGTTGGAAAAGGCGCTGTGAATTTCGTTATCGAAGCCCATCAATTTGTCGTGACCTTCAATTCGGACACTGAATGTGTGGCGACCATCGCTGAGCGCGTCTGCATCAGTGTGGATGGCACGCACCAGAGATGGCACATCCACGGGCATGGCCGGTTCGGTGTTGGTGGTTTCCAGACGTGACAACATCAGCAAGTCCTTGATCAGCGTTTCCATCCGGCGACTCTGGCCACTCATTTGTTCCAGCATGCGGGGCCAGCGTGGAGGCAGCATGTCGGCGGCCATTTGCATGGTCTCGACATACCCGGAAATCACGGTCAGAGGTGTGCGCAACTCATGACTGACATTGGCAACAAAGTCTTTGCGCATTTGTTCCAGATGAATCAGCCGTGTGATGTCATGCACCAGAATCAGGCGATCCTTGCGACCAAACAGAGTGATGTTGAACTGCAGGTGCTGGCGTGGGTTGATCGGCGAGACCATCACGAGGGGTTCGGTGTAGTCGGTTTTATCGAAGTAGGCCTTGAATTCCGGGTTGCGAATCAGATTGGTGATGGGCTGGCCAATATCCACCGGAGAGCGCAGGCCGAGGTACTTTTCGGCGGCATCGTTCCAGAATTCCAAAGCACCGGATGAATCGACCATCATCAGAGCGTCCTGCAAGGCAGCGGTAGAATCCTGAATACGATTGATGATGCCCTGAAGACTTTGCTGGTTCTTGATGCTTTGTTTCTGCAGGCGCTGGGTTTCTGTGAAGATAGCTCCCCAGATGCCCAGTGTTTTGGGCAAAATGGTAGTCTGACCCTGTTCCAGCCAGCGATGCAGGCGATACAGTTGCAGCCATTGCCAGCCGACGTATCCCAGTAGCGTGATGCTAATGGCTTCTGGCAAATACCCCTGGGTGTAACCGATTGCGCCGCTGGCTGTGAGTAAGTAAACCAGGCGGCGCATTTCCCTGCGCCAGACAGGAGCCATATGAAATCTCAGGATGCTTTGGTGGAGAAACGGTAACCGGTGCCGCGAACGGTCTGAATCAGATGCTCGTGCGCTTCGCCCAGAGCTTTACGCAAACGACGAATGTGTACATCAACCGTACGCTCTTCGACATAAACATTACCACCCCAGACCTGATCCAGCAGTTGCGCACGAGAGTAGGCGCGCTCCTGATGAGTCATAAAGAACTGTAGCAGACGGTATTCGGTTGGGCCAATATCGATGGGCCTGTCATTGCTGGTAACGCGATGGCAGACCGGATCGAGCAGCAACCCCTGCACTTCAATCGGATCTTCAACGCCTCGTGGTGTTGTACGGCGCAGCACAGCTTTCAGACGCGCCACCAGTTCACGAGGTGAGAAGGGTTTGGTGATGTAATCGTCAGCGCCGGATTCCAGCCCCTGCACCTTGTTATCTTCCTCACCCTTGGCCGTCAGCATGATGATCGGCAGCTCATTGGTGCGATCTTCACGCTTCAGGCGGCGCGCAAATTCAACGCCACTGGTGCCCGGTAACATCCAGTCAAGCAGGATGAGATCGGGTTTTCGGTCAATAATCTTGCTGTGCGCTTCTTGAACGCTGCCCGCTTCGATGCACTCGTAACCCGCCATTTCCAGGGCTACGGCGATCATTTCCCGAATCGGAGCTTCGTCGTCCACAATAAGGACGGTTTTGCCTGCTTTTGTCATAGTGAATGTCACAAAGCTGTCATAAAAAATTAACAGAGAGCCGTAATTAGACGGGCGGACTGTTACATGTTCGTGACATCCGTGTCTGCAAGCCGTTTTAATTCATTCTGGTGCGGTACAAAGTTGTCATTGAATCTGTGGAAGGGCGTAGTCGGCCATCAATCCGAGCAAGATGATCACACCGTACCAGTGACTGGCCCGGAAAGCTGTGAAACAGTGCGCCCGCTCACGACCCTTAATTTTCCAGAGCTGCCATACATGGTACAGCGCGCCGGTCAGAATGGCGGCATAGACAGCCATACCACTTTCCAGTTGAGTCGCTGCCATCAACAGGCTGATGCTGGTCGCCGCAAAGAGTGCGCCGATCATGGCCAGGTCGAGATCGGCAAACAACACGGCCGTGGATTTAACGCCGATTTTAATATCATCGTCCCGGTCTACCATGGCATAAATCGTGTCGTAGGCAACCGTCCAGCACAGGTTGGCAATATAAAGCAGCCAGCAGGCAATGGTGACTTCCTCTCGCTCGGCAGCGAATGCCATGGGAATGGCCCAGGAAAAAGCAGCTCCCAGAAACACCTGGGGCAAATGGGTATGACGTTTCATAAAGGGATATAAAGCAGCCAGTGCCAAGGCTCCCAGTGACAGAACCACGGTAAACCCGTTGGTCATCAGCACCAGACCAAAGGCCATCAGGCACAGTATGGCAAAACCGGTGAGTGCCGCCTTTTCGGTGATGCGTCCCTGGGTCAGGGGCCGGTCCCGGGTTCTGGCCACATGGCGATCAATTTCCCGGTCGGCATAGTCGTTGATCACGCAACCTGCTGAGCGCATGACAAATACGCCAGCGATAAAAATCAGCAGGTTTTTCCAGTCAGGTACGCCTTCTGCGGCGGCCCAGAGTGCCCAGAGTGTTGGCCAGAGCAATAAATAGGAACCAACGGGTTTATCAAATCGGGTGAGCAATACCCAGTCGTGCCAGACGGAACCGGTCGGCTGGGGGGAGTCTGATGTGGCCATAATGTATTTGTCTGATATCTGGCGATTCAGGAACCTGCGGGTGATTCGCTGAATCAGGTGTATTCACGGAGTTGTTCGGTGAAGCTTTCGGTGACCAATAATGGTTTGCTATCCAGCGTGAAAACCGAACGCCGTTGCCAGTTTACTGGCAACTTGGGCTGATGAATACGAGAGATCGTGACGGAGCGGCGTTTCATGCTCGGCTGTTGAAACAGATATTGTCCCAATGGTCGGTCGCCCAACGAGAGCAGCCGACGATGTTTGCCGCGAAGCGTCGACAGGGGAATGATGGTGCGGCCATAAACCAGACACTGATGATCAATGCATAAAGCAACTTCCCGCACCCAAACGGGCTGTTGGTACGCCAGTCTCAGTTGTCGATATTCGGCGGGATGGGCGTGGCCGCGATATTCTCGCAACAGTTTGACTGTAAAGTGGCCAGGTTTGAGTGCTACCAGACGCCGGGTCAGCGAGCCGTTATCCAGTAGCCAATGACGCCAGAAACGAGGGGCAGAAGAGGCTGGTAAGCGGTATTGGCCACTCCAGGCCGGAGCTGGAAGCAATGTGGACAGTTGCCGAGCAATCGCCCGAAGGTCTTGGTCGGTCATGATGTTGTCTGGAGGAATCGGTGCCATGGCGGCGCAGCATGCGGTAAATCTGCGATACAGGCAACCCTGACGGGTGTCAGGCATTGATTTTACAAGGCTCCCCCAGTACTTTTAGCGGGTTTGCAATCATTCAGCAGGAGCGCCTGTGAAACGTTGGCAATGTGTGGTGTGTGGCTGGATCTATGATGAAGCTGAAGGCGCACCGGATGAAGGTATTCCTCCCGGCACCGCTTGGGCGGATGTACCAGACGATTTTCTTTGCCCGGATTGTGGTGTGGGCAAGGCGGATTTTGAAATGATCGAGGTTCTCTGAGCCTCGATGGTTATCCTGAACTGATTTCTGAGATTCCTTATGTCGTGTTTTCCCGGCCCTCTGGTGATTGTCGGAGCCGGGCTGGCGGGTTATACGCTGGCTCGTGAGTTTCGCAAGCGGGCACCTGATCAGGCCATCGTGGTCGTATGTGCTGACTCGGGTTGTCAATATTCCAAGCCAGCGCTGTCTACTGCCATGGCGCATGGTCAACAGGCGGATGATCTGGTCACGGCGACAGCGGCGGATATGGCCGACCGCCTGAAAATTGTGGTGCGTAACAACACACGGGTGGATGCAATTGATGCATCGGCTCATGCATTGTGTATCGGTAACGAGCGCTTTCAGTATGGCAAGCTGGTTCTGGCAACCGGAGCAGAACCTCGGTTACCAGCATTGGAAGGCAATGCTACCACGCAATTGTTGAGCGTGAATCACCTGCAGGATTATCGCCGCTTGCGTCAGCAACTGGATCACCACGTTAATCCCCGGCCTCGTCTGGTGATTGCTGGTGGTGGACTGGTGGGCTGTGAGCTGGCCAATGATTTTGCTCAGGCCGGTGTTGATGTGGATCTGGTGGTCGCTGGCGAACAGTTACTCTCCGGGGCCTTGCCAGCACCGATTGCCCAGCGATTGCAGGAGCGTCTGGAGCACGCTGGTGTCGCTTGCCATTTGAATCGTCAGGTGCAGGGGCTGCACCGGCACCCACAAGGTCTGTTGGTCGGGCTGGATAATCGCCAGCATTTACCGGCACAATGCCTGGTTGCTGCAACAGGGCTGGAGCCGGAAACACGTCTGGCGCGCTCGGCAAGTCTGACGTTAGGACAACGTGGCATTACCGTTGACCGTTACTTGCAGACCTCCGACCCGGACATTTACGCACTGGGAGATTGCGCCGAAGTCGATGGTCACTCGCTGATGTATGTGAAACCGTTAATGGCGTGTGCCAAAGCTCTGGCACAAACCCTGTCGGGTGAACCTGTCATGGTGCGTTACGAGGCGATGCCTGTGACGCTCAAAACGCCTGCGATGCCTTTACGAATGGCACTCCCGGCCCGCTCTGCGCCCGGTCAGTGGCGAATAGCCGAAAACTCGCAGGGTTTCAGAGCCGAATATCGAAATACTGAAGGACGTTTGCTTGGCTATGCTTTGACGGACGGACGAGTGGCAGAGCAGTCTGAACTGGACTCACAACTGCCCGATTTTTTCTAAACCAGCCGATGTACGGCTGTATGCAACCAATGAGGATTATCATCCATGCGCAAACCTGAACTGGCCGAAGCCATTGCAGAACAAACCGATCTGAGCAAAGAAAAAGCAACTGAGGTTGTGAATGTCTTTGTTGAGCAAGTCACCAAGGCTCTGGCCTCCGGCGATAACGTCAGCCTGATCGGTTTTGGTACGTTCGAAGTCCGTGAGCGTGCAGAACGTCAGGGTAAAAATCCACAAACGGGTGAGCCAATCACCATCGCTGCAGCCAAGGTTCCAGCATTCAAGCCTGGCAAAGGCCTGAAAGACGCCGTTAACCAGGGCTGATTTATGATGAATGCCGAACAGCTGACCAGGGAATGGGTTACCCGTCTGGTCGTTGGTGAAGGGTTATGCCCATTTGCGCACCCTGTGCTGTCCGGCTTGATGATCGAGGTCTGTGACAGTACCGATCTCGATCAGATTACCCGGCAATTTATGACGCTGTTGCAGCAGGTTGCCGAGGCCGATCCAGCCGAGTTGCCCACTGCACTGTTTGTTGTTCCCGAAGTCTTGCAGAGCTTCGATGAATATTGGAACTGGAGCCTGATTTGCGAGCAGTTATCCGCTCAGATGGGCTATGAAGGTTTACTGCAACTGGCGACTTTCCATCCGCATTACCACTTTGAAGGTGAAGAAGCTGACGACGCCAGTCATTTCACCAACCGCTCACCCTTCCCGATGCTGCACATCATTCGTGAAGCCGATATCGAAGCCGCTCTGGCCTCAGTGCCTTTTCCTGAGCGCATTCCCGAACGTAACCAAAAGCACATGCGCCGCCTTGGTACGCAAGGCTTGCTGACACTGATGCCTGCACTGGCCGATACCGCCGTTTTCCGCGATTCCTGACGTTTTACGGCTGCCTGAAAATTTTGCAGGCTGACACCTTTTCTGTTCTTGATAGACTGCCAGTGGTGAGGAAGCACGCGTGTGCCTGCTTCCATCCCGTTCATAACAATAAACTGGGAGTGCTTCATGTCGCTGACGCGTCAAATTCTGATCGCTATGGCAGCCGCCATTGTTCTGGGTGGCTTAACCCACTGGCTGTTGTCTCTGGAGCTGGCGGACAGCCTGCGTTTTATTCTTGATGACCTGCTGGCCAACGGCCTGTTCTTATTGCTGGGCAAGGCATTTGTGGCCAGCCTGAAATTGCTGGTGGTGCCGCTGGTGTTTGTGTCGCTGGTGTGTGGCGTGGGCCATTTGGGTGATCAGAGCCGCCTCGGCTTTATGAGTCTCAAAACCATCTTGTTGTATCTGGCGACAACCGGTGTGGCGATCACAATCGCCTTGCTGGTGGCCAATATTCTGAATCCGGGCGTCGGTATTGATACGGGCACCAGCGCGAGCCAGTTTCAGGCCCCGGCACCTACGCCGCTGATTGATGTGCTGGTCAATATTTTCCCATCCAATCCGTTCAAGGCTCTGACCGAGGCGGCCATGTTGCAGGTGATAGTGTTCGCCATTCTGCTGGGTATGGCCATTGGCCGCAGTGGCGAATATGGCAAGCGGGTTGCCAACACCTTCACCGACTGGAATGAAGTCATGATGGGATTGGTGACCATCGTGATGAACCTGGCTCCTATCGGTGTGTTCAGCCTGTTGTTCGGCCTGTTTGCCCGTCAGGGACTGGGCAATATCGACGAAATGCTCTGGTACATGGGCGCGGTGGTGCTGACGCTGCTGATACACGCGGCGGTGGTCTACCCGCTGTTCCTGAAGCTGTTTACCGGCCTGTCTCCGAAGGTGTTCCTGACCAAAATGCGTCCGGTGCAAATCTTTGCCTTCTCAACCTCCTCCAGCTCCGCGACCTTGCCGGTGACACTGGAAACCGTTGAACACAAGCTGGGTGTGAATAACCGTGTGGCTTCCTTCGCTGTTCCTCTGGGAGCGACCATCAACATGGATGGCACCGCCATTATGCAAGGGGTTGCAACCGTCTTTATTGCTCAGGCCTTCCAATTGGATATGAGTCTGATGGATTACCTGATGGTGATCATGACCGCCATGCTGGCGTCTATTGGCACCGCTGGTGTGCCGGGAGTGGGTCTGGTGACTCTGGCCATGGTGCTGCAGCAGGTGGGCTTGCCGGTTGAAGGGATTGCGCTGATTATCGGTGTGGATCGCTTGCTGGATATGATGCGCACAGCAGTGAATGTCACGGGGGATGCGATGGTGTCTGTGGTGGTGGCTCATAGCGAAAATGCCGTCAATAAAGAACAGTTTAATCAGCTATAAAACCGTGTTGCGTATCTGGATGAATCGCCGCGCTGGCGTCAGGTTCTGACGCCGTTGATGCAAGGGCTGGCGTGGCTGCTGGATGAGAACGTCTTCTAAACCTGGGCAAACTGCTCGGCATCACCCAGCCAGCGCAGAATCAGCGCATCAACACGCTCAGGATGCTGCTGCCAGAAGGTGGTGGCCATGGTTTTGACCTGGGGCAGCAGCTCGCCATCCCGTTCCAGATCGGCCACCCGCAGCAATTGCAGGCCAGTCTGGCGTGTACCCAGTAACTCGCCGGGGCCACGCAAAAGCAAATCCTGTTCGGCAATATAAAAGCCGTCCTGGCTGTCTCGCATCACCTGCAAACGCTGTTTGCCGTTGAGCGACAGCGGATGTTTGTAGAGCAGCACGCAGTGGCTTTTGGCTGAACCTCGCCCAACCCGGCCACGTAGCTGGTGCAACTGGGCCAGCCCGAGGCGTTCCGGGTTCTCGATGATCATCAGGCTGGCGTTGGGCACGTCGACACCGACTTCGATCACCGTGGTGGCGACCAGTAAATCGAGCTGGTGTTGCTTGAAGGCCTGCATGATGGCGGCTTTCTCGGCGGCTTTCATACGGCCATGCACCAGACCAATACGCAGTTGCGGTAACTGTTCCGTCAACATGGCGGCGGTGTCTTCCGCGGCCTGGCATTGCAGGGTCTCACTGTCTTCAATCAGGGTGCAGACCCAATATGCCTGCGCCCCTTGCTGACAGGCACTGGACACGCGTTCAATCACTTCATCCCGTCGGCTGTCAGCCAGGGCGACGGTGGTGATCGGGCTGCGTCCTGGCGGTAATTCATCAATGATGGAGGTATCCAGGTCGGCGTAGGCGCTCATGGCCAGTGTGCGTGGAATTGGCGTTGCGGTCATGATCAACTGATGCGGTGACAGCCCCAGCTTCCCGCTTTTTTCTTTCAGAGCCAGACGTTGATGCACGCCAAAACGATGTTGTTCATCCACCACGATCAGTCCCAGGTTGTGGAACGCAACGCTGTCCTGAAAGAGGGCGTGGGTGCCGATGACTAGCCGTGCGGCACCTGTGCGAATGGTGTCCAGTGCAGTTTCCCGAGCCTTGCCACGACTCTTGCCGCCAAGCCAGGCGCAGGTGATGCCCAGCGGTTCCAGCCAGCCACTGAGATTATCGCGGTGCTGTTCCGCCAGAATTTCTGTGGGGGCCATCAGCGCCGCCTGATAACCCGACTCTAACGCCTGACAGATGGCCAGAGCAGCCACCAGCGTTTTGCCAGATCCGACGTCACCCTGAACCAGTCGCAGCATTGGGGCCGCCACCTGCATGTCCTGACAGATTTCCTGTGTCACGCGTTGTTGGGCTTGCGTAGGAGAAAACGGCAGTTGCTGCAGCAGCGCCGGTTTGAGTTGCTGACTGTCCGGCATGGCCGGAGCCTGATGAGCCTGAATGCGGGTACGCAGCTTGTGCATCGATAGCTGATGGGCCATCAACTCTTCCAGAATCAGACGCCGCTGAGCCGGATGTCGAGCCTGGGCAATGTCCGACAGTTGCACCTGAATCGGGGGACGATGCAGAAACAGAATGGCTTGAGCCAATGTTGGCAGTTGCCATTGCTGACACCAGCCGGGGGGCAGCAGTTCGTTCAGGGCCAATTGCCCGGATTGCAGCCAATCTAACGCCTGATCCATTAGCTGGCGCAAGCGTGGTTGACTGATGCCTTCGGTTGCTGGGTACACGGGTGTCAGGCAGGCCAGAGGCAACGGCTCGTCGGCTGACGCAAGCTGCTTGTATTCCGGGTGGTACAGCTCCAGGCCGCTGGCTCCGCGTCGGGTCTCGCCATAGCAGCGCAGCCACTGCCCCACGCGAAAGCCGTTCTTCTGGGCCGCACTGAAGTGATAGAAGCGCAGGTTCAAAGCCCCTGTGTGATCCTGCAACTGCACCACCAGGCTGCGGCGTTTGCCAAAGACCACGTCCACGCGGGTGATTTCACCCTGAATCACTGCCGGTTGCATCGGGTGTAATCCGCCGATGGGGACGATGCGGCTGCGGTCTTCATAGCGGAAAGGCAAATGGAACAGCAGGTCTTCCAGGCAATGAATGTTCAGCTTGCCCAGTTGCTCGGCCAGCTTGGGGCCAACGCCTTTGAGGCGGGTGAGATCCTGGTTCATATCAGGCAATCAGGCGGCACTGACGAGCGGTTTCGAGCAGCAAGTCCACCGCTTGATGGCGTGGAAAACTGGCTCGCCACGCCAGCGCAACCGTGCGGTGTGGCCCGTCTTTGGTGAAGGGACGAGTGACCACCAGACTCTGGTCGTTGCTGCTGATGGCGGATTCTGGCAACACGGTGATGCCCAGCCCGGAAGACACCATGTATTTCAGGGTTTCGAGCGAACTTCCTTCGGTGACGCTGCCAAGGCGAGTGTGGTGCTTGCGCCCCAGGCTGGGGCACAGTTCAAGTACCTGGTCGCGGAAGCAGTGGCCTTCGCCGAGCATCAGCAGGTCTTCATCGGCCAGTTGCTCCGGGTCGATGCTGTCTTGCTGTTGCCAGGGGTGGTTCGGGGGCAGGACGACAACAAATTTTTCATCGTACAGAGGGCGAGTCAGGACATCTGGCTCGTTAAACGGCAGTGCCACGATGATGGCGTCCAGTTCACCTTCTCGTAATTGGCGGCGCAGTACGCCGGTGTAATTTTCTTCCAGATACAGCGGCATGGTGGCAGCGCGGTGGTGAATTTGTGGCACCAGATGCGGGAACAGATAGGGGCCGATGGTGAAAATGGCCCCGATTTTCAGTGGCGTGCTGAGCTGATCCTTGCCTGCACTGGCCAGCTCGTGAATGCTGCGGGCTTCTTCCAGTACGCGTTGGGCCTGAGCCACAATCTGATCGCCCAGTGGCGTGATTGAAACCGCACTTTTGCTGCGCTCAAAAATGGCAACGCCCAGCTCTTTTTCCAATTTTTTGATGGCGACACTGAGGGTGGGCTGGCTGACGCTGCATTTTTCTGCCGCGCGGCCAAAGTGGCGTTCCTGTGCCAAGGTCACGATGTACTTGAGTTCCGTCAGAGTCACGATAACTCCCCTGTATGGTAAAAGTTGGGCTGATGTGTTCTGGCTATTGTGTGATGCTGCAGGCTGATGTCAATGCTTTGGCTCAGCTTTGCGTTGTTCAACGGGACAGGGGACTGACGGAGTGACGGCAATGTGACGCAAGCCAGGCTGGCACAACGTTTGAAAACAGCTACTTTTGTTATAGCACGTAAAAAATGCGTTATGAGCAACAGCAAAGGCTTGGCAAAGACTCAACCATGGCCCGACCTCAGGTCGGATTGAAGCCTGTGCAGGAATCGCGTAAAACGTCTTCGAGTTCGGATGCGTTTGTCACCGGAATGGAGCCTTGTTCGGGACGTGTCAGCAGCATCCGTAACAATCAGGAAACAAGGAGAACAAGATGGCAAATATTCTGGTCGTAGGTGCGGGCGATATCGGCGGTACGCTGGCGGGTCAACTGGTTCAGAACGGGCATCAGGTCTGGGGGCTGCGTCGCAGTGAGCAGAATGATGACTCTGCCATTCAGTGGTTGCAGGCCGATGTGACGGACATGGATACACTGGTTGGTCTACCGGATAACCTGGATATCGTGGTGTACAGCGTGGCCTCTCCGGTGTTTTCCCGAGAGGGCTATCATGAGTATTACTACCGGGGCCTGAAGCACGTCCTCAAGGCACTGGCCAACACGCCTCCCAAGCGTGTCTTTTTCACCTCCAGCTCCAGTGTCTATCACCAGATGCAGGGTGAATGGGTGGATGAAACCTCTGATACCACGCCTTCGTCGTTTTCCGGGCAGGAACTGCTGGCGGCTGAACAGGCGCTGATCAAGCATGCGATTCCGGGCACGGTGGTGCGTTTTACCGGCATTTACGGGCCGGGCCGCAATCGTATGATTGAACAGGCTCGCCACGGTGGTCATTGCGACCCGGAACCGCCGGTATGGACGAACCGCATTCATCGGGACGATTGTGTCGGTGTTCTGAATCTGCTGATTGAGCGAGCGCTGGCGAATGAGGCACTGGATGATCTGTATCTGGCCACTGACGATACGCCCGCCACATTGTTTGATGTGCTGGAGTGGATGAAAGACCGGATTGGCGACGTTGATCCCGACCACGATATGCCGGAAGTCACGCGCCGTGCCAATCGTCGCTGCTCGAACAAGCGTCTCAGAGCGTTGGGATATGAATTCCAGTACGCCAATTACCAGGAAGGCTATGACGTACTGCTGGCCGGGATGGGCTACGAGTAGGTCAGGCTTTTGGGGTTTCCTTGCCATCCCGGATGCGGTTAATGCGCAACATACCGGGAATGGCCCGAAGCCGTTTCATGGTCGTGGCCAGATGCTTGCGACCTTCCACACCCAGGCTGATGGTGGTTGTGATCAGGGAGCTGCTGCTGTCCTCGACCTTCATGCTTTCCAGGCGGGCATCGCTTTTCAGGGTAGCGGTGGCGATGTCTGCCATCAGTGATACCCGATTCTCGCTCGACAGCGTCAACAGTACCGAGAAGCGACGGTTGATGCCTTTTTCCCACACCAGAAATGCCACCTTGTCCGGCTTGTTGCGGAAGTCCTGCACGTTGTGACAATGCTCGCTGTGTACCACCATGCCCTTGCCCGTGTTCACGTGGCCTACAATCGGGTCGCCCGGAATCGGGTTGCAGCATTTGGCGAAGGTAACGATTTCCCCTTCGGTGCCCCGAATCCACAACCCGGCATCGTGCTCGCTGGGTGTCAGTGACTCTCGGCTGCTGATCGACAACAGGCGGTGAGCAATATTGCGCGCCGGAATGGTGCTGAGGCCCATCTCGGTGTACAGGGATTCAATTGAATCAAGGTGGTTTTCGCGGATGACCTGGTCAATATGATCCTGTTCGATGTCGTCGAGGCAGTTATCCAGCGTGTTCAGTTCCTTGGCCAGCATGCGTTCACCCAACGCGGTGGCGTCGGAGCGGCGCTGGTTTTTCAGATAGTGACGAATACTGGTGCGCGCCTTGCCGGTGATCACGAAGTCGAGCCAGGAAGGGCTTGGATTGGCGTTGGGGTTGGTGACAATCTTGACGGTCTGGCCGCTTTCCAGACGGGTGCGTGGGCCAGACAGCTTGCGGTCAATGCGGGCAGCCATGCAGCGATTGCCGACATCGGTGTGAACGCTGTAAGCAAAATCCACCACCGTGGCTCCGGCAGGCAAGCGCTTGATTTCCCCTTTGGGAGTGAAGACGTAGATCTCTTCGGGGAAGAAGTCGTTTTTAACGTGTTCGATAAACTCAATCGGGCTGCCAGTGTTGCGTTGCAATTCCAGCAGGTTCTGTACCCACTGGTGAGCACGGGAAGAGCCGGTGGTCTGGTCGGTTTCTGACTTGTACAGCCAGTGTGCCGCGATGCCATGGTTGGCCATGGCGTCCATTTCTTCGGTACGAATCTGGACTTCAATGGGCACTTCGCCACTGCGGCCATGGTTGAACAAGGTGGTGTGCAATGATTGATAACCGTTGCCTTTCGGCACCGCGATATAGTCTTTGAAACGCCCTTCCAGAGGCGTGAACAGCGCGTGCATTTGTCCCAGGGCGCGATAGCAGTTATCAACATCCTCGGTGATGATGCGGAAGCCGTACACGTCCATGATGGCACCGATGTCCTTGTCGGTGGATTTCAGCTTGCTGTAGATGCTGTACAGGTGCTTTTCGCGACCAATGACTCGCGCCTTGATGTGGCTTTCTTTCAGGCGGCCACGAATGGTGTTGGCAATGTCGTTGATAAACTCGGCGCGTTCTCCCCGGTGTTTCTTGGCAACGCTGGCGAGCAGATTGTGGCGCATGGGATGAATGGCATGGAAGCAGAGGTCTTCCATTTCAATTCGAATGTTGTTCAGCCCGAGGCTGGAGGCAATGGGGGCGTAGATGTCCAGGGTTTCCCGGGCGATACGGCGGCGTTTGTCCGGGCGCAGGGAACCGAGGGTACGCATGTTGTGCAGGCGGTCGGCCAGCTTTACCAGAATGACCCGGATGTCTTTCGACATCGCCATGACCATTTTCTGAAAGTTGCTGGCTTGCTGCTGCTTTTTGTCTTCAAAGTGAATGTGGGTCAGCTTGGAGACGCCATCGACCAGTTCCGTGACGGTGGTGCCGAATTGTTGTTCCAGAATGTTGGCAGGAATGCCGGTATCTTCGATGACATCGTGCAGCATGGCAGCCATCAGACTTTGATGGTCGAGCTGCATATCGGCCAGAATGTTGGCGACCGCGAGAGGGTGGATAATATACGGCTCACCACTGCGTCGAACTTGCTTGATGTGAGCTTGTTCGGCATAGAAATACGCTCGCCGAACCTGTTGTATCTGGTTGTAGCTGAGATAGTGAGAGAGACGCTCTGACATTGCATCCAGTGTGGGCATAGGAACCTCTTGCTAAAACACTTATCCGGGTGTGTCTGGCACCCGGATTAAACGCCCCTATGCAGAATCAATCGTCAGATCAGTACTGGTTTTCCTTGGCCGCCTGCTCTTGGGCCGCCATGCTGGCCGGAGTAACGAGATCTTCAGAGATTTCGCGCAGGGCAATGACGGTTGGTTTGTCGTTGTCTTCCGGAACCAGAGGTTCAGCGCCATCTACCGCAACCTGGCGTGCGCGCTTTGTCGCCAGCATGACCAGCTCAAAACGGTTATCAACGTGATTCAAACAATCTTCAACAGTTACGCGTGCCATAGTTATCCTACGTAGTCGGTCAGTTAGTCAACTGGTTATAAATCGGTTCAACCAGAAACTGCTCAGAGAGCTTCTGGAAGCGGTACTGTGAATGTCAGGTTGAACCGGGAGAATTCAGAACGGAACCCTCTATTTTAAGGCTGTCTGTACAAAAAGAAAGCAAAAACCGGGCAAAACCCCCGGTATTGGACGCTTATTTCTCCAGTGGCTGCAATAACGCGCTTAACGTTGCCTGATGGCGCAGTTGTTGCGCTTCGAGGCGGTGGCGGCGGGCGATCACAATGGCGCGCAATTCTTCCAGCGAATTATCGAAGTCATCGTTGATGATCAGATAATCGAACTCACCGTAGTGGCTCATTTCAGAGCGTGCGTCGCGCATTCGGCGGGCGATGGTGTCTTCATCGTCCTGACCGCGATTGCTGAGGCGGTTATACAACTCGTCAATGGAAGGCGGTGCGATGAAGACGGAGACGGCTTCCGGCATCAGCTTGCGTACCTGCTGTGCGCCCTGCCAGTCGATTTCCAGTATCACATCACGTCCGGCGGCCAGTTCGGATTCAACCCAGCGCTGGGACGTGCCGTAGAAGTTATCGAAGACCTGTGCGTGCTCCAGAAATGCGGCTTCGCCAATCAATTGCTGGAATTCGTCGACACTGACAAAGTGATAGGCCACACCGTTTTCTTCCCCCGGACGAGGCGCACGCGTGGTGTGAGAAACCGAAACGCCAATGTGGCGTGTGGATGCCAGCAAGGCATTTACCAGGCTGGTTTTTCCGGCACCAGAAGGGGCCGAGAATATAAACAGAGTGCCAATCATGGCTGGCGAGGTGGACATAGCTAACCCATTGCAATGGTGATGAATGATGAGCCAAGAATCGTGGCAGCGTGGCCTGAAGTATAACGCACACCCGTACATCGGTGCTGCAGGAAGGAATGAGACAAGGTTGAAGGCAGGGTAACGGGCGTTCAAATCCTCTATGGTGTGGCGAATCCCCGCCCAAAAGGACGGGGAGTTGAAACGAAGGTTTGTGTTTATCCGTTAACGGGCTCTGATGGCAGGAGCGGCATCTCTTCGTGTTTCTCTACCTGAAAATACGGCTTGTCAGCGAACGCAATGCCATGTTGCTGGAATTGTTCGACAATACCGATATTCAGGTCATTGCGGGCTGGCCACAGCTTCAGAATGTTCACATCAAAACGCACTCTTAAGATAAAGGCGTTATTCTCAAATTTCAGATGAATGACCCAGGCCAGGTTCAACTCGGGGTGCGCATCACAAATGCCTTTGATCAACTCTTTGGCCAGATTGATCTGTTCCGTGCTATTGGTGATGGACAGCGCCACCTCTTCTTCGACCCGGAAATTGGATGTTTGACCAACAACATTCAGAATGGTGGCTTCAGACAGTCTGGAGTTGGGCACAACGGTCAGGTAGTGGTCATTGTGTCCGCCCCGGAAGGTTGTATATCGCAAGCCGATTTCCTTAACGGTGATCATACGCCCTTCATATATGACAAAGTCGCCCACCTTGAAGGATTTGGCCATCATCAGCGAAACACCGCCAATGATATCGCTCAGGGCTTCTTTGGAAGCCATGGCAAGTGCCAAACCACCGATCCCCAGACCGGCCATAATCGCACCAATGTTAAATCCTAAAACACTGAGTGTTGCGATCAGGGCAATTGTCCAGATAATACCCACCAGGAAGTTATCCAGCAGCGCCAGTAGAACCGGATTTTTGGCTTTCGGGTCGCTTATGCTTTTCCCCAGTAATTGCTTGGATATTTTCAGCAGTAATATAACGACCATCCAGATGACAAGCAGTTTTACCGATAGCCAGACAACGGAGATCTTGCGCAAGTCGAAGATTTCTTCCTTTAATGAGCCGATTTTGCCGTGCTCTGTAAAGGTGGAATCATCTTTGATTGCAGTATTTTCAAAATCCGGATTTTGAGAGAAGTAGGGGTCGTTGTAGCCAACAATGTGCATGGTTTCTCTTTCGAGGCCATTTTTTTGACTGGTTAGCTGGGACAGCCTCTGCTGGTACATATGCGCTTCGTAGTCAGCGCCAGTTGAAGACAGGCGTTCGTTCAATACCTGAATCCATTTTTCCAGTGTCCGTTTTTGCAACTGAACCAGAAAAATACGCTGAGTGGCTTGCTCAATCGCGGCAATCTTGTATTTACGTTCAGTAATGACTGTGGGAGTTTCTATGGATTCCCCGGTTTTCTTTTCAAACACACTCAGTAAATGAGATGCCTGATTCGGTAACAGTTGTGCTTTGATCGTTACCCAATGACGCTCTTCTTCAAGGGCATGTTGAGCAATGCTGCTCTCCATCTCGGCCAGTAATGTATGCAGTATTTCCTTTTCTTCTTCCGAGCTGACCAGCATGCTCTCGACGGTTTCAATTTGTGTTGTGATGGCCTTTGATTTTCGTTGAAGTTCTATATATTCATAATAATACGTTCGGAGAATATCATGAATGCCATCGGCTTCTTCCGATGGTATTAAATTCATCAGCCATTCGGTCGAAGTCATATCATGGCTGATTTTTTTTGCAACGGCCTGATTAAATTCGGTCTGCTTAATTTGTGATAATTCACTGCGCTGATGGCTGTATGCTGTTTGCAAGGATGTTAATTTATTAAAGCTGTCCAGCCTTTTTCTGACTGACTTCAATATAGACGAAAAGTGAACCTTTACCTGGTTATCCGCTTCAGTTGTGCTTTCTGATTCCAATAAAATCGATTGTTCAGAAAATAACGTATGGAAACGTGTTATTTGTTGTTTTTCCTCATCCAGTTCCTTGAATAAATCCTGCTTCAGACTATCACGGAAGACACGTTTGTCCGGTAGTTGTGCCCCCAGTTCTTCTCCCAGGCTGACCCGACGTTTCAGCTCAACAGAGACGGCATAGCGTTGCTTTGCCAGTAAATCGGTTGCTTCCAATAAGGCCAGATGATTTTTGGTGTGATCGATGGACTCGGTCAGGTTGGCGCTTAACTCGGTTCGGTACGCTTTTCTTTTATCGGATATCGTACGACGATCTGATAACAACCCTTCATACGCCGTTAATTGCTGTTGAGGTGATGTTTCTGCCTCTTTGTCTGGCGATGATGCTTGGGAAGCCGCAGCGGGTTCAGACGATATCCTTTTCATTGCCTGATCAATGTCGGCATCGGTTGCATCAAAGTTGGCCACCAGGGCCAGGCTACTGAAAACGTTTTTTTGTTCCGATGACATTTCATACCTTGCCTGTCGAAGCATCGGGTATTCAAGTTTTGAGAACTGTTTGATGGAGTCCTGACTGGCCTGATAGGTCGTGGCGACGTTGTCACGAAACGCTTGTAATGACTGCTCGCTGTTTTTTAAATCCGTACTCACTTTTTCAAATGTGTTCACCAGATCGCTGGCAGTCATGGATCTGATATCTGCATTCCAGTCCTGTAACTGTTTTTCTATGACATATTGAGCATCCAGCGTCTTTTTCTGTTCGCGGATCTGTTTGATATCCGCCTGTAGACCCTGAAATGTCCCGTTAATGGCTTTATGATTTTCGAGCAAGTCTTTTTTGGATGCAGCTATCTTCATCGATAACTTCAGGTTCTTTTCTTTCAGCGTTCCGATTTTCTTGGGAGAGAACCCTGAGAAAAGCTTCTTGTTCACTGTTGGTTTTTCAGTTTTCTCACGCTGAGCCATCACGGATAAAAATGTTGTGGCTTTGAATAGCTGCTCATCTACGATGGCAAAATCGGCTTCAAGCTCTTCAATCAACAGCTGTAAATTTTGACGGCTATTGTCCATCTGCTCAAACTTCTGATGCACCAGTCTGTACTGTTTGATCGCCGTTGCTTTCTGGTTGAGCGTGTTTTTTATGCCGGTCAGGCCATCTTCTGCTGGTTCAAGTGACGCGCTGCCCTTCAGCGATGGATCGCTCAATAATTCGGTTACGTGTTGTCGTTTTTCAGAGAAGTTTTCATACCGATTGAAGAACACATTGACACTTTGTTCAAAAACACGATCCAGCCAGGTTAATTCCTGTCTGATTTTCAGGCCTTCGGCCCAAAATTCATTAGGTGGCTGTGCGAGGAACGAGTCCTTCAGGCGTTTGCGTCGTAATGAATAGTTATATTCTTTTTCTATGACCTGGTAGTTGTGCTGTGCGATTTCATTCAACGTTTCACTGTTTGCTACCTTGACGGATAGTGCCTCGAAAAAACGATCCACTTCCGTTTGTTTATTTTCAATATTCCCTTTCTTTTCTGTGATCGTTTTCTGTAATTGCAAAACAGAATCTTCCAACAGGTTGTCAGGGATGCTGGACGCAATGAGCGAACCGTCTTCAATACGCCAGTTGATCTCACGGTGGTAGGCTTTTAAATTGTCAAAAACCGCTTCCAGGGCCCCGGTCGCCAATTGCATGACTTTTACCTGCTCTGCATATTTATCCAGAGCGGCTTTTTCTTTTTTAATTAAATTGATCTTTCCCTGGATCAGTTCCAGATATTGCTTTTTTTCATCAAAAGAATTTTTTAAGGCTTCGTGCGAAATGACTTGCTGTGATGAACTGATTTTGGACTGAGCATCAACGGTCATGGCAGAAGTTGCTTGTTCTGCTATTAAAAACTGACGTTCAAAGGTATTCATCCCACGTTGTTTGGTGATGAAGTCTCGATGTGCATCACCTAACAGAACAGACATCTTTGAAAAAACGTCATCATTGGAGAGTAAATACAGCTCTTCTGAAGCTGTTCTTTTTTCAGGTATTCTACTCTTTTCAGGCGCGGCTATTGATATACTTGATGACAGTAATATCCCACACAAAATCCAGCGACACCAAAGTGAAAGCGGTATCATATTTTAATTGTCCTTTTTTCGTATAAATTTCTTGTCTGGCAGAACCCGTTTAGCGTCGGTTCTTTAAATGAGCTTGGCTCCTCCATCTGTTGCCATGACAACGCCCGTTGTGTAGGTGTCTTCCATGAAAAACAGGTAAGCATTGGCAATTTGCTCGTACCCACCAAGCCCTAAAGGCACCTTATCTCCCATAGACTGTAAGGTCGTGAAGCCTGGAGCCACTGCATTGACTCTGATAGGGGAGAATTCCAGAGCCAGTGAGCGACACAACGACTCTACTGCACCATTAATAATGCTGAGTGTCGAGTAGTCCTGAATGGGTCTCTGGGCCAGAGTTCCCGATGACAGAACGATGCTTCCGCCTGCCTTGATATGTGGGTGAGCTGATTTTGCGACCAGATACTGTCCCCACAGTTTTGTTTCAAAGGCCTGGCGTACTTCCATAATATCCAGATCAATCAATGGCTTGGCAACGATTGGTGCTTTCACGGTTATGGCAATATGATCAACCGGTGGTAACTCTGCAAAAAAAGCCTGAATGTCTGTTTCACGGGTGATGTCGACCGAGAAAAAGGTCACATTTTTTGCCCAGGATTCCTTGCCCAGCGTCTGTGCGTGCTTCTGGGCTGAGCGTGATGCAACGATGACCTGAGCGCCCTTGCTGGCAACTTTTTTCGCCAAGGCCAGGCCCGTTCCAGAGCATCCACCGACAATGACAACCGTTTTTGATTCCATATTACTAACATCCTTTCAAACTTGATTTTTGGTCGCTCATGCGACAAGAGGGATTTTTATAACCATCAGCAGACCGGGTATTGATTGGAGAGCCGACAGGTGGAATTTACCGTGGCTCTCTTACAACCAAATAAAAAAACTTTGATGAGAGTTGTCCGCTGTTCGCTGATATCGCGCACAATAACAGATGTGACTCCGAAGCAAACTTTATAAACACGCTCTATATGCATGGTTATTGCTGGTGATAGCTGTGTGAAAGTCCCCTCACTTCTGCAAGCATCACGTTCGTGAAACAAAAAACAGATTGGCTATTGAGAGAGGCGATACACTATATGGGCAGTTTGAAACCAATAGTATTATGATTTTTTATTGGTTGAATATCGGTCAAAGCAGAGGGTTTTTGCGGTATTTGTCGTATTGCTGGATTGTTAGACTATTTTTTATCCCTCAATAAAGAATGCCTTATGGCATGAACGTGAAATTACCAGTGTCTCAGCAACAGCCATTAACCGACAGCCATCAAGCCGCTGTCGGCGTCACCAGCTTCAAGCCCACCACACCGATCACAATCAGCGCCAGAAAAAACAATCGCAGCGCGTCGGCTTGCTCGTCAAGAAACGTTATCCCAATGATTACCGCACCGACGATGCCGATGGCCGCCCATATCGCATAAGCCGTCCCAATCGGAATGGTTCTGGCCGCTTGCGCCAGCATCCAGATACTGAGGACTGCGGTTGATAGCGTCAGTAGTGTGGGCAGCGGACGGGTAAAGCCATCGGTGTACTTCACCCCGATGGCCCAGCCACATTCAAGCAAACCGGCAACAAACAAATACAACCAGGCCATGACAACTCCAATACAGTGGTTAAGGCGTGTGATTGTATTCTTGTTGGGAATTTCTTATGAGTGTTGGTGTGGTAAAACTCTGTTCGCTGCCGTCACTCTGGACAATCAGGATGCGCTCTCTTGCATATGCGCCCGGTACTCGCCCTGACGTTCCAGCATCCAGCCGGGATATTCCTCGGGCAGCTTGCTGGCTTCGTCCAGTAACGCCAGCTCCTCCAGATTTAATGAAATGCTGGCTGCCCGAATGTTATCGCGCAGTTGATCCGCTCGTTTGGCTCCGACAATCACGCTGGTGACGACCTGTTGGTGCAGTAACCAGGCCAGTGCAATCTGTGCGACCGAGCAGGGTGAACCATCCATTTCCTTCTGGCTGGCGATGGCTCGCATTACGTCAATCACCTGATGTCCGCGAGTGCGATCAACGGGAGGGAAGTCAAATTTGGCCCGGCGGTTATCACTGGAGGCGTCTGTTGCTTCGTATTTGCCGGACAAGTAACCGCCCGCCAATGGGCTCCAGACCATCAGGCCGATGTTCTCGGATTGCAGCATCGGCACGACATCGCGCTCCAGATCGCGTCCAACCAGTGAGTAATAGGATTGCAGCGACAGAATCGGTGACAGGTTTCGGGCTTCAGCAATACCAACGGCTTTTACCACCTGCCAGGCGGCCCAGTTGGACAAGCCGATGTAGCGAACCAGCCCTTGTTGCACCAGAGTATGAAGGGCCTCAAGGGTTTCTTCGATGGGTGTTGCCGGATCAAAACCGTGAATTTGATACAGGTCGATGTAATCCAGTTGCAAGCGTTTGAGGCTGGCGTGGCACTGGGTCATGACATGGCCACGAGACGCTCCGCGTGCATTTGGGCCGCTGCCCATGGGGCCAAGCACCTTGGTGGCGATGACCAGATCCTCTCGGGCGACTTCAAGGTTACGCAGCGATTGGCCGAGAATGCGCTCGCTGGCTCCGTTACCGTACACATTGGCGGTATCGAAAAAGTTGATGCCCGCGTCCAGAGCCGTGCGCATCAGCTCGTCAGCCTGCTCTTGCTGAAGCTGGCCAATCAAACCCCAGATACCATCACTGCCTCCGAACGTCATGGTGCCGAGGCACAGCTCTGAAACAAACAGGCCGGACTTTCCCAGCCGCCGCTGACGTAGCGGTCTGGTTTGCTGGGCGTTTGTAATTTGGGAATCAGCAGAGGAAGAAGCCGTAATATTCGGTGCGTCAGTCATGGTCATGTACCTTATCAATGGGCTATCAATCAATGTTGATAACCATGCTAGAACGACGGCCTTCTTGTGCAGCAGGTCGATTCTCTCAGACTCTTGCACGATCCTCTCAAAATGCCTCGCCTGACCTGTTAATTGACCATTGTCCGGGTATGGTGGCATGCGGCTTACCAGAACTTCCAAGGCAGCCAGTCGGGTTGCAATCGTCGTTGTAAGAACAGGGGAAACACTCCGTGAAGACATCTGCAAAAACACCCGCTGATTCAGCAAATAATCGGCTTGTCCACAGCTTCTGTTTTGAGAAACTGCGTGACCTGGTGTTCCGGCAATGGCAACAATACGGCCATGAGAATGCTATTGATGGTTTCAGGCTGAGCGGTGCTTTTGAAGCCAGTGGTGTGATTCGGGCGGTGTATCAGACGTCATTTTGTGTCGTGCTTCAGGGGCGTAAAATCAGCTCGCTGGGTGACACGGATTTCCATTATTACAGTGGCCAGTGTTTGTTTGCGTCCGTGAACGTGCCCGTGAATGCCCGCATTATGGAAGCCTCTCCTGAGGTTCCCTACCTGGCGTTCAGTCTCGAAATAGATCCGGCTATGGTGTCCGAGCTGTTACTGCAGCATCCTGAGGTGCTCTCCAAAAGCCACAGCAGAGCTGCCCTGTTGGTCAGCGATGTACCCGAGGAGGTGTTAGACCCGATGATTCGGCTACTTTCCCTGCTGGATCAACCGGAGGACAGGGCAGTGCTTGAACCCTTGATTCGACGAGAAATCTGCTGGCGATTACTGCGTTCACCGCTGGGGCCTGCGCTGCAACAAGTCGGTTTAAAGGACAGCGAAACTGCGCGTATTGGCAGAGTTGCGGCCTGGCTTCAGAGCCACTATCAGGAGGCGGTCAAGGTGGCCGATCTGGCAACCATGGCGAGTATGAGTTCGGCGTCTTTTTATCGACACTTCAAGATAATCACAAAGCTAACACCTGTCCAGTTTCAGAAACGGATTCGATTACAGGAAGCCCGGCGGCTGTTGCTGAGTGACCACGAAGTGGCCAGCGTTGGATATCAGGTCGGCTACGAAAGCCCGTCACAATTCAGTCGTGACTACCACAAGCTGTTTGGTGCGCCACCGGGTAAGGACAGGGCGATGATGCGTTCCAGCGTGGCGATTGAGACGGTCAGATGATTTGTGCGTTACCCTGTTTTGATTTCTGCCGGGAAACCCGCCATGCAAACCGTCGCGCTTTTTGTTGATGTCCAGAATGTCTACTACACCACTCGCAGTGTTCATCGGCGCAATTTCGACTACAACCGCTTCTGGGCCAAAGCAACGGAGAATCGTCAGGTGGTCAAAGCTGTGGCGTATGCCACCGATCGGGGTGATCGCAAGCAGCGTGAGTTTCAGAATATCCTCCGGGCTATTGGGTTCGAGGTGCGACTTAAGCCGTTTATTCAGCGTTCCGACGGTTCTGCCAAGGGTGACTGGGATGTGGGCATCACCATCGATGCACTGGAATACGGCAGTCAGGCGGATGTGACGGTGCTGGTGTCCGGGGATGGCGATTTCGACTTGCTGGTGGATAAGCTGAGGATGGATAAAGGCAAACAGGTGGACGTGTATGGCGTGCCTGGATTAACCGCAGCGTCGCTGATCAATGCAGCGAGCAAGTTCCACGCGATTGATGGAGACTTGCTGCTGTCTTAGAGGGTTCTCTAAGTATTCATTTCAACTTGATGGTGAAATGCTTTTTCACCGGCTCAACAATTTCCCAATGGCCTTTGAAATCCGCCTCAAAGGTAAAGGCATCGCCGGGGCCGACTTCTACGGCTTCGCCACCGTGGGGTGTGATGATGGCCTTGCCTTCAATCAGGTGAACAAATTCCCAGCCGGAATATTCCGCGTAGTAGATTCCGGGAGTCGCTTCCCACCAACCGGCGATCATGCTCTCGTCGGGTGAGGTGTATTCAATCCATGTTTTCATCGTTGGCTCGCCGCTGACTTTGCTCCAGCCTGCGAGGTCGTCGGTGATTGGCTCCACCGAAGGAGCCGGGATTTTGGTGATGCTCATGGTGTTTCCTCGTTCGATTGATATTGAAATGGCGCTATTGGGCTGTGAGCAGGCAAGCGCTGGCCCTGCCCCTGTGAATGGGCACATCAGATTGATCAGTTGGAGTCAGTACGTTCCCACGTCGAACGTGGGAACGAGGGTCGTTCAGAAGGTTTCGCTCAGAGCGAAGTGCGCTTACTCGCCAGCGGCTTTCTGAATTTCTTCAGGCTTTGGTGTATCGCTGAGGTAGGCTTCCAGCGAGTCATCCAAGGCGTACAACCACGGTGTGTGGTGCGCCGGAGATGGCGTGCCTGTCATCACAGAGGGGAAGGAGTAGTCGCGGAACGCCATGATGTCCTGCTTCTTATGCTTCTTCCATTGCAGGAAGGTTTCGTTCACGGCGGCGATGTCGAAGGTCGGGTAATCGGTTTCTTCGATCAGTTCCAGAATGTAAGCACCCTGGTACTCATAGCTTTCGCGGTCGGTTTCCAGCTTCAGCTCATTCTCGCGCCACATGGCACTGTGCGCACGCATGTCTTCCAGCGCAGGCAGTTCGATACGGTTCATGATGATGTCACGCACGTACCAGGCCTGGGCGTCGAACATGTTGAAGGTGTACCACTGGTCTTGCATGCCCAGATAGAACAGCTTGGTGTTGTCTTCCCACACCACGCCCTTGTACAGGTTCAGAGGCCACATGCGGTTGCTGGTTTTCAGACGCAGGGATTCTTCAATGAACGGGAAGTGGTGCAAGTAGCCGGTACACAGAATGATGGCGTCGATCTTCTTGCTGCTGCCATCAGAGAAGAACACGCTGTCCGTGTCCACGTGGGTCATGGCCGGTTTTTCTTCCCAGTTGTCAGGCCATTTGAAGCCCATAGGCGCGCTGCGGTAGCACGACGTGATGGATTTGGCACCGTACTTGTAGCACTGGGAACCGATGTCTTCAGCGGAATAGCTGGAGCCAACCACCAGAATGTCCTTGCCTTTGAATTCCAGTGCATCGCGGAAGTCGTGGGCGTGCAGAATGCGACCGCCGAACTGTTGGAAGCCAGGGTATTCCGGCACGTTAGGGGTAGAGAAGTGGCCGCTGGCAACCACAACAAAGTCGAAGATCTCGCTGTAAACTTCATCGGTTTCATGGTTATGAACCGTTACAGTGAAATTGTCGTCGGCTTCGTTGTACTCAATCTGGCGAACCGGGGTGTTGAAACGGATGTGCTTGCGGACGTCGGCTTTTTCGACGCGGCCTTTGATGTAGTCCCACAACACTTCGCGTGGTGGGTAGGAAGCGATGGGCTTGCCGAAGTGTTCGTCGAAGCTGTAGTCGGCGAATTCCAGGGCTTCTTTCGGGCCGTTTGACCACAGGTAACGGTACATGGAGCCATGTACAGGTTCACCGTGTTCATCCAGGCCAGTACGCCAGGTGTAATTCCATAGCCCCCCCCAATCGGCTTGTTTCTCAAAGCATACGACTTCTGGAATGTCTGCGCCCTTGGCTTGCGCAGACTGGAAAGCGCGAAGTTGAGCCAGACCGCTTGGGCCTGCGCCGATAATGGCGATACGTTGGGTCATGTTTCTCTCCTGGTAAACAACATTGTCATTGTGAAAAGGTAGGCGGCTTTGGCATGGATAGGTATTCCCCGGTGAGGGTAAACCGGAGGGGGTAGCGGTGGTCATGGGATGAATGACGCTGCGCCGCACTATATGTGTTCGGTTAACGAACAAGCCAAAGGCAGGAACCTGATTTCAGTGGGAGTGCTGATGCACCCATGAAGGTCATTCCGGGGCATCAGACCGGGGCATTCTATCACTGTATGCGCATTTCTGCTTGAAGCGGCATTTGAGGGCTGGGTTGGTGTTGTTGATTGGTGGATTGATCGAGGGCAAAGATCACGCCTTCGACCGCCAGAACAGCGCCGTCGCTGGTGTGAACGCCACAGCCTTTTTCGATCACATGACGAAGGTGGCCGTCGGCATGAAAGAGGCGGTATTCCATTTCAAAACTGCGCCTGAGGTGGAGTGCTTCCTGCACTTGTTCCCACACCCGTGTGGCGTCGTTGGGGTGAATCAATGAGCCATAGGCGTGTTTGCGCAGCTCAACGATGTCGGCAGCCTCGTAGCCGGTGAGGTCGTAACAGCCTTCGCTGATGTACTCCATCGTCCAGTCCCGATCATTGCGAGAGCGATAGACCATCGCGGGTAGTCGATCAATCATATCGCTCAGACCCCGGTGCGAAGCTTTGATGCGCTGTTCATTTTGTACCTGCGCGTGGATGTCACACAGGGTGGCGCTGGTCAGACCCGGTTGTGCGGACAACGCTTGCAGACGAATTTCAAACCAGCGAGCTTCCTGATTCGGACAAGTCAGCCGCAGCCAGGTGGTGCGGGTATCAAAAGTTCCGGGGGCTTCCAGGCTTGCCAGTCGTTGTTGCCAGCTTGTGCGGTCTTCCGGGTGCAGGTAGTCACTGAACAGACGTCCAGTCACCGGGCGTGAGTCACCGGTCAGCCGCTGCCAGGCCCGATTGGCGTAATGCAGTCGGCCCACGGGATTGAGCACAATCACGGCATCACTGAGGCTATCGAGCACGCATTCCAGCTCGGCCTGCCTGGATGAGATGTCGGGTGATCGTCGAAACAGGCCGGTAATCAAAGACAGGGCATTCAAAACGGATTCCTGATGGCATTGGGATTTTTATGCACCCAGGCCGCCAGTTCCAGCCGCGAATGGAGGTTGAGTTTGCGCAGCAGGCTTTTGACGTAGACCTTGACGGTGCCGTCACTGATGCCCAGTTCGCGGGCGATCAGTTTGTTGTTCAGCCCCTGTGAGATCAGCGTCAGCGTCTGCCGTTCACGGGTCGTCAGATCAATCCGGATTGAGGTGGCCGAATGATGGCCAGATTCTGCGTCCGAAGACAGAGGTGACAAGGTGGTGGAAACATCCGCTGGTTGCGAACACTGAAGCGATTGCGCCAGCAGAGTGACGCTGTGCTCGTTCAGGGCGACTTGTCCATCCAGTGCCTGATGAATGCGCTCCAGCATTTCATCCGGGGCGGTGTCTTTCATTAAGTAGCCATTGGCACCCAGCGACAGCGCCTGGAACAAATCACTGTCCTGTTCCGATGCAGTGATCATCACCACGGTGATATTCGGGTTGAATTGCTTGGTTTGTTGCAGCAATTCCAGACCGCTGATGTCGGGCAGGTTCAGATCCAGCAACACCAGCTCGGGCTGATGCTGCTCCAGCGTTGCGTGCAGGTGTTGGCCGCTGTCGAGGTCGGCAACCACCTGATAGGCCGCTTGCTCGCTGACCAACTGGACAATACCACGGCGAAACAGTGGATGGTCGTCAACGACCAGTACCTTGATCGTCGTGCCGGAGCAGGCCATCGGTGCTGAGTCAGGTTGAGTCGGGTCGGGTAAGTGCATACGGTCTCCTGATTAGCCGTTGGTGGGCTGTTCCGGGGTGGAGTGTGTTGTAGCAGGTAAAACCAGCTCGATGCGGGTGCCATGGGGCTGGCGTTTGCGAATCACCAGCTTGCCGCCCATGCGCCGGGCGCGTTCGGCCATGATCTGCAGCCCAAAGCTGCCTTGCTGGCGGCCCCGCTGAATACCCCTGCCGTTGTCTTCCACCAGTAATATGCGCTGACCGCAGGATTGATAGATCTTGATCCGCGCATGGCTGGCGTGTGCATGGCGTATCACGTTGCACAGGGCTTCCCGCACGATGTAAAGCGCCTGTGTCGCTTCCACATCGGACAGGTGCAAGGCATCGCAGCGATTATCCAGCTCGAACACCAGTGTGCTGCGGCTTTCGAGATCCTGAATCGCATCGCGCAGCGCGGGCAGAAACTGTTCGCCCTGAACTGCCAACCGTGACATGGCAATCAGTTCGCGGGTCTGGCGATAGGCGTGATGACATTGCTGCGACAAGTCTTCTGCATGATCAATCAACACATCCGAGCCGGTTTCATGGCAGCGCGTGGCCAGTTGGGCGCTGCGCAGCCGAACATACCCGAGCACCTGCGCAACCGAGTCGTGCAGTTCTGCCGCTTGCCAGCGCCTCTCTTGTTCAATCACTTCCCGGCGCTCGGCGGCACGTTGTTGCTGATGTTGCCACCAACCGCCCAGCCCTCGTACCAGTGCCCTTTGTAGCGGAACCAACAGCTTTCTGATCTGGGGTTGTTGATTCGGTGGGCATTCCAGCAGTAGCCAGGCTCGACCGGACGATTGGTGGTGGTCGCTGGCGTGTACCTCTGTATTTGCGATATCACCTAACGGCAGTTCGATCCAGCATTGGTCGCGGGTGGTCACGGTGTTCATCGTGGGGGATTCGTTGAGTGCTGTGGTGCGTTGTTGCAATGAAATTTCAACCGTCTCTGTGTGTTCGATTACCGGCAGATAAATGCTCTGGAAACCTGCTTTATGTCGGGCCAGCGGGCGTTGAAACCAGCTCACGATGGGCACCAGCAAGCTGGTCAATTGCTCCGTCGGTTGTTGGCAGCAGGCCAGATCACAGGCCAGCTCTGCAAGCAACAAATCAATCGCTGCCGGATGGGCACTGTCGTTGTTGACGCGTTCTGCCGTATAGATTTCACGTCGGATCAGCGGGCCGGACAGCCATTGGCCAAGCCAGCCCCAGGTCAGGGTTCGATCCATAGCGTGTCCTCTGTTCATCGTGTCGTTAACCGTTCGGCTTGGTGATGTTCACCAGATTCTGGTTAAAGCAGGCTCCGTGCCAGAGTCACTCAATAACTGCCTTTTGGCCCGCTGCGTCCCGCTCATCCGCAATTGGGTATCCCTTCTTGAGTATTGAGGCAAAAAATCGTCTCGGTAAATATTTATAACCAATGGGAAATACGAAACGGGGCCAGCAATGCGCTCTGATTCCAGTTTCCGACTGACAGCACACTGGTCAGAGATTGCGCCAAGTTGGTTCCTCCGAGCGGTCGTTGCACCGGGTTTGTGCGGAACAGGCGGGCCACTCAGGCAGTGACAACAGCAGGAAGGTGATATGGCTTTTGCCCTTAAACAAGAATTCGATTCCGGCCCGGCCCTGCATACGGCCTCCTGGCGTGTCGCTGGTCGTCATGCTCGTCGTGTGGTGATGAAGGCTGGTGATTGCCTGTCCATTGAATCGGTGGATGGCGTACAGGGTTGTGAGGTGCTCAACGTTGAGCCGGGTCTTTTGGCAGACCACAAGGCCCAATTGGACGACAGCCGTTTTGGCTTACCCAAACAGACATTAGCCATGCTGGGTGACAGCAGTCGTGCCTCACAGCAGCTCAATGAATTGTTGCAGCAGTGGCAGGTCGTGCTGACGGAAACCAGTGTGTGCCTGCCATTGAGTGGCACCGGGCTGTCGGGCAACGGCGTGATACTGGAAGCGCTGGCTGATATCGAGCTGGTTGTGGTTGCGGCAGCGGCTCGCATGGACGTGACCCAACAGAACGCTGCAGGTGAACTCAACCTGACGCTTTCAAGTACCAGTGCCCCGGATCTGCCTGCCCCGTTGGCTGAGCCGGTGGCGGAATATCGGATTCCCAAAGCCAGTGCCCGGGCTTATCCGGTGAAAGAGGGGCAGTGGATTCAGATTATGGATGTGCAGGGCAAGCAAAGCTCTGACTTTCTGGCGTTTGATGCCGACTCGGTACACCCGCAAGCCGGGTCGGTGACAAACGGGAATGGCCCGCTGGGGCTGGATGCTGCGGCTACCCGCACGGTGATGAGCCACAGCATGCCCCAGCCGGGTCTCCATTCTCGTTTCTTTGATCAGAACCTGCAGATTTTGCTGGAAGTGGTGCAAGACACCGTTGGGCGTCACGACAGTTTTCTGTTGGCGTGTACGCCAAAGTATTACGAAGATCAGGGCTATTTTGGCCATGACAGCTGTACCGAAAATTTCAATAAGGCACTGGCGGAATACGGCATTGCGCCGCGCGCTGGCTGGCCTGCGATCAACTTCTTTTTCAACACGTCTGTCGCGGACTGTGGCGCGGTTGAAGCCGCAGAACCCTGGTCGCGTCCCGGTGATTACGTGCTGCTGCGCGCCAATCGCGATCTGTTGTGCGCCAGCTCTGCCTGCCCGGACGACATTGATGCGGCCAATGGCTGGGCACCGTCGGATATCCACGTCCGTATTTATGACGCCAATGAACACTTTCCACGCTCGATTGCCTACCGCGATCTGCCACAGGAGCTTCCCCGTATGACTCAGGAATCCGGCTTTCACCCTCGCACTTCGGCACTGACGCCGCATTTTGTTGAATACCACGGCTTCTGGGTTGCCAGCGAGTACTCCGGCTGGGGTACCACGGCGGAATACCTCGCCTGTCGTGAGCGCGTGGCGATGATCGACCTGTCACCACTGCGCAAGTTTGAAGTCCTGGGGCCGGATGCCGAAGCCTTGCTGCAACTGGCGCTGACCCGCAACGTGCGCAAGCTGTCGATTGGTGAAGTGACCTACACCGCACTGTGTCAGGTAACGGGCGGCATGATCGACGATGGCACCCTGTTCCGTATGTGTCAGAACAACTTCCGTTTGATCACCGGGGATTCCTATGTGGCTACCTGGCTGCGCGAACTGGCGGCAAAAGAGAACTTTCAGGTCACGGTGCAGGAATCCACCGATCAGATTCACAACGTTGCCGTACAAGGCCCGAACAGCCGTGAGTTGCTGAATCAGTTGATCTGGACGCCAGAGCATGAAACCGGGCTGAACGAGCTGGCCTGGTTCCACTTTATTCGTGGCCGTCTGGGCGGGCCAACCGGTCGCCCGGTGATGGTGTCGCGCACCGGCTATACCGGCGAACTGGGCTTTGAAGTCTGGTGTCACCCGGACGATGCCGTCACTGTGTGGGACGCTATCTGGGAAGCTGGACAGGCGTTCGACATTGCGCCCATGGGTTTTGACGCACTGGATCGGTTGCGCATCGAAGCGGGGCTGATCTTCGCTGGACATGAGTTCTGCCCACAGACCAATCCGTACGAAGCCGGGGTTGGCTTCACCGTTCCCATGAAGACCAAGGAAGACGACTTTATTGGCCGCACAGCGATGAAACGCCAGGCCCCGGAAAGCCGCCACAAGCTGATGGGTCTGATGGTTCACAGCAACGAGCCGGTGGCTCACGGCGATGAAGTGTTCCAGGGCCGCTTCCCGGTCGGTGTGATTACCAGTGCGACCTATTCACCGATTCTGAAAAGCCAGATTGCACTGGTGCGTCTGGCCCCGGATTGCGCGGTACCGGATACCGAGCTGGAAATCGGTCAGCTCGATGGCCAGCAAAAGCGCATCGCTGCCACCGTTTGCAAGGTGCCGTTCTACGACCCGGAACGTACTCGTGTGCGTTCCTGACACCCAATTCACAACAGATGTAACGCAGTGCTCAGAGGGATGACATGCCTCGCCCTCTCTTTTCAGGTGGTTTGTTGATTGCCCTGTGCAAACCACCTGCTTTTTCAACCTGATATGAGAACACGCTTATGAACGCCTCTACTGATCTGGAGCTGAACCCGGCGGTCAAAAGCCGTCCGGACTATCCGCCGGTGGCGATTGATGCCCGGGCCTCGCACCAGGTATTCATTGCCGAAGACAACGAACAAACCAGCCTGACGGCGCTCCGTGAGCAATGCCAAACAGGTGAATCATTGAATATCGTCGCGGATGCTGCCTCGCTGCCGGAATCGCTGACTGAACTGCCGTTGAGCACTGCTCTGTACGTCAGTGGCACCGAAGCCTATTTGTGGGATGTCCACAATCGCCTGACCGCGATGGGCTTTGGCACTGACAAAATCCAGTTGCTGGCTCCGGCATCTTTGGCTCGACGTCTGTTCTGCACGCACTGTTACACCACCATGGAAGGCGTTGCTCATACACCTTACACCTGTACGGGCTGTGGCCGTCCATTGCTGGTACGGGATCATTTTTCCCGCATTCGGGGAGCCTACGTTGGTGTGCAAATCAATGCTGAAGATCCAGCGGATTTACCCGATATTGAGGAGACCTGTTAATGAGCGATGCCATTCAAGTACGTGTGGCGGCGATTCGCACCGTTGCACCACAGATTCGTGAATTCACCCTGGCTCCAGTGACGGGCGAACTCTACACCTTTTCACCCGGTTCCCATGTCGTTGTGACCATGAAAGGCACCGATACCGCAGGTAAGGCCAAGGTCTGGAAAAACGCCTATTCACTGGTCAGCGATGGCTTTGATGCTTCCCGCTACGTGATCGCCGTGCGCCTGCAGGACAACAGCCGTGGTGGCTCGGTGTTTATGCACACTCAGGTGAGTGAAGGCGACACACTGGAAATCACTCCGCCATCGAATCTGTTTGCACCGGTCTGGTCGGCGAAAAAGCACGTTCTGATCGCTGGCGGTGTTGGTATTACGCCGTTTATGTCCTATCTGCCGGAAATGAAACGCCGTGGCGCTGCCGTGGAAATGCACTACAGCTTTCGCAGCCAGCAAACCGGTGCCTACCGCGAAGCGCTGACGAGCAATGACGGATTAAGCATGAACGGCTACGACGGCGATGCCGGTGAACGCGTTGATCTGAATGCGGTACTGGGCAGCCAGCCTCTAGGGGCTCACTTCTACATTTGTGGCCCGGAATCCCTGATCGAAGGCGTACAGAACACTGCCGCAGCGCTGGGACTGCCCGCAACGCATATCCACTTCGAAGCCTTTGCCGCGCCTAAACCGGGCCAGCCATTTGAAGTCCAGCTGGAAAACTCCGGCTTGAATATTCAGGTCAGCGAAGATGAAAGCCTGCTGGAAGCGCTGGAGCGCTCCGGTGTTGAGGTGCCAAATCTGTGCCGGGGCGGCGTCTGTGGCCAGTGCCGCACCACCGTGCTGGATGGCGAGCCGGAACACCGCGACAGCGTCCTCAGTGACACCGAAAAATCCGATAACGACTGCCTGATGCCGTGCGTATCCCGCGCCCAGAGCAGCCGTCTGACTCTCAGCATTTAACCCGGCGGAGGCCAACCATGCGCATTGCACCGACCAAGATCGAAACCTTCCGCGACGATTTCACCTACAGCAACAGCCCGTTTGCGATTGAACGGTTTCCGTTCCCGTTCCCGGAAGATGAATACAGCTACTCGGTCAACATCGAGCCACACACGCTGCCGGGCAAAACAGATTCGGTATTTGAACACCTGCTCGACATCGACGAACACTACCTGTCCGAAATGCGTGAGCGCGGTCTGGTACTGGAAGAAAATCCCAAACGCTGCATCGCCATGCCGCATATGGATTTGGCCTGCTGGGACATGATCGACCGCTGCATGACCTCCATGGCGGTGGATTACCCGGACTGGTTCAAACTCGAAAAAGACGGCGATCAGTGGCACTGGCAGAACTTGCTGTTGAACATCGACGACCGCTTTACCTTCGGTGACAGCAGCACGCTGCCAATGCCACCGATGGAATACATGGGCCGTCAGGTACAAGGAGATATTGCGCTTCTGGATCAGCGCGATGGCGACCTGTTCCTCGACGCCGGTATCGTCACCTGCCCGGCGGACTGGTCGCTGGCATTTGATGCCGGGATGAGCTTCTCCGAATGGCACGGCCCGGTGCCGATGGCCCATGAGATGGGCGTGTTTGACCGCGCTCTGAAATACCTCTGCGCCATTCAGGTTGACCGCCCGGTACGCCGTTTGAACTGGACGCTGACCATCAACGCTCGTATGGACACCTCGCCGGAAACCTACCCGAACTGGGGCCATGAACGTGCCAGCATTACGCCGGAGAATATCGGTGAGAAAGTCCACCTGCGGGTGGAGCTGCAAATGCTGGATCGTATGCCGCGCAGCAACGCACTGATGTTCAGCATTCGCACTTTCCTGATCAGCTTCGACGACCTCTGCAGCAACCCTGACTGGGCGCGCCGGATGCACAGTGTGATGAAAACCCTGCCGGAACCACTGATCGAGTACAAGGGCCTGAGCCGCTACCACCCGATGCTGGTGGAGTGGTTGAGTCAGTACGACGTAGCGAACTGACGTTAGATTTGGATTTGAGTTACTGCCTTTGAATGAATGATCTGGTGCCCATGCTTTGCGTGGGCATTTTGCGTTTTGGCCAGAACGAATGATGAATTGCTACATGCTTGAACTTGGGGGTTGCTATCGGGTAATGCCTTGTTGGCATTCACTCTCAGAAATTTGACGTCATAATGTTTGCCGACGACGGATAGCATCAGGTAGCCCCTCTTTATGACGGACTCTGCTCAACAAAAAGCCCGCCAGTACATTAATGCTCGGCATAACCACCCAGCCTGGCGTTTGTTGGCGTCACCGCGAGCACCGCTGATCCTGGGGTGTTTAACATCCTTGTTTGAACAGGCTCGGGATGGGGTAGCGGAAGAAGATGCCTTGCAGGCATTGTCGAATATGTTGCTGGCGTTCGTTAATGAAGAAGACTTTGCTGTTGAGCCAGATAAAGCAGCACAGCAAGCCGGGCGTGAGTTGCGTGAATGGATCAAGCGGGGATTGGTTATTGAACGTGGTCATCGGTTGTACTCCACCGATGCACTGAACAGTGCCGTGCATTTTATCGAGTCACTGGATAATCGCATTATGACCTCAACAGCATCACGCTTATCGGTGGTGCAGCAACAGATTGAGCAGTTAGAAATCGGTTTGAATCCTAATCCACAAAGCCGTGTTGATGCCATCAGGCGCAAAATATCGGCATTGGAAACGGAGCTGGCCGAAGTCGAAGCAGGCCATATGGAAGTCCTGACAGACTGGCAAGCAGTGGAAGCTTTGCGAGAAGTGTATAACTTGGCCACCGGTCTCAGCGCTGATTTTCGACGGGTTGAAGACTCCTGGCGAGAAGCTGACCGTACGCTGCGCCAGACCATTGTCTCTGAAGGGGCACACCGAGGAGAAGTGGTTGATCACCTTTTAGACGGCCAGGAAGCCTTGCTGAACACGCCCGAGGGGCGTGTCTTTGATGGTTTCTTCCAGCAGTTACGTCAGACGACCGAGCTGGAAACCATGGGAGAACGGGTGAAAACCATTCTCTTGCACCCAGCCGCGCCAAAGGCTCTGGATCGTAATCAGATGAACGATTTACGCTGGTTACGACTGCGCCTGACCAGTGAAAGTTATCAGGTGATGCAGGCGCGGGCGCGCAGTGAGCAGGACGTGAAAGGATTTATCAAAACTGGCTTGGCCAGCGAACACCACAGAGTTGGTATGTTGCTCAAAGACATTCTTAACCAGGCCTTGTCTATCGACTGGCAAAAACAAACCACGCGTCGTTCACCGAGCAGCCTGCCGCCCATTGGTTTTGCTCTGGCCAAGCTACCCATAGCCGAGCGCTTGAAGTTTAAAGCCCTCGATCAAGACGACTCTGGCGACCTCGACTTTACCCCACAAGAACAGCCATTAGATGACCTGGACGACGAATTTTGGGCCGCTCTGGATGGACTCGACCGCGAAGCCTTGATAGCCGACACTTTACAAACCCTGGCTGCTGCCGGTACACCACTGAGCCTGGCTGAACTGGCCAAGGCCTTACCTCCATCATCGGTCCATGATCTGGAAACCTTTGCCCTGTGGATTGCTATGGCCAGAGAAGCGGGCATTGAGCTTCAAGATGACAAAGCACAAACCCTCGAACTCAGCGACAATGACGAACGCCAATGGTGCTTTACCCTGCCTTATGTCACGTTGGATGCCAGTCTGTTACAGGGCATTGATTGGGAGCTTTAGCAGCCTTACACCACCGCTGTAGCCGCTATAGGAAATTGTATGAGCAGCAGTATTTTTGATCAGATCATCTCGACTTCAGTAGACACCGAAAGGCAGAAAGCCAAGGAGTCATCGATTGAAGAGCACTCTGATAACGCCAAGAATGTCGATGACCGACCAGATACTCCCTCACAAGATGCCGAGCCAAGAACCGAAAGCCGTTTACGTGAAGTCGCTCAATATTTGTTAGCCACCGGTGTGATTGAACAGAGCGATAAAAGCAACTTGTACCGCATCGCCCTGGCTCAGTTGACTGAGATAAACACGTTGCTCGAACCGCTGGATTTACACGTCCAGGCGGATGAAATTCGCGGTTTGCTGTGTCTGATGGTACGCAAGGACAATCTTTCAGAAGGAGAAGAATGGGCTCATCCCCTGGTGCGCAAACAACGTCTGACACTGGAGCAGTCTTTGCTGGTAGCACTTCTTCGTCAACATTTTGTCAGTCATGAGCAGGAGCATGGTGTGGGAGCAGGAGATGCAGTGGTGAATGTTGATGAGCTGAGTTCACATTTGCAAATGTATCTGGGTAATCCAGGCAGCGAAACCAAAGAACGCAATCGAACCTTGCAGTTGTTGGATCAACTCAAAGGCCATGGCCTGGTCACATCCCCCGACAGTCATGATCGCGTGGCCATTCGGCCCTTGATTGCCCATTTAGCCAACCCGGAAAATCTGCAAGCTCTGCTGCATAAACTACAGCAGATGTCCAACACAGTAGGCAAGGAGCCAGACCAATGAAACCTCAGGCAGAGATGTTCGGCTTTGAACCCACTTATCAATTGAAACGTCTGGAACTGTTTAACTGGGGCGGTTTTGCTGGTGCACAAGCGGTAGAAATCGATCCACAAGGCACCGCCATTATAGGGCCGACCGGTAGTGGCAAAACCACCCTGGTTGATGCTTTGATGACTTTGCTGACCGCCAATCCCAAGTACAATCTTGCTTCTACCGGCGGTCATGAAAGCGACCGGGATTTGGTTTCTTATGTACGCGGTGTGTCGGGTGTGGGTAACGGCAGCACGGAGCAATCTCATGTGGCTCGGCAAGGTAAAACGTTCACTGGAATTTGCGCCACCTTTGCTAGTAGTGATAGTCAGGTCAAATTGGCTGGGCTATTTTGGATTGATAGCAACAGTCTGGCCACATCGGATTTAAACAAACTTTGGCTGTTCTCTAATCACCCGGAACAATCCCTCAGTGACTGGTTAACGGCGCTGAACGAAGGTGGAAAACGTGCTGTCACGCAACTGGAAAAAAGCACCACGGGACTGTGGAGTTATCCCAGCAAAAAGCGTTATTTGGCACGGACAAGAGATTTTTTTGAAGTTCGTGAAAACGCCTTCAACCTGCTTAATCGTGCTGCTGGCTTAAAGCAGCTCAACAGCATTGATGAGATTTTCCGTGAGTTGGTGCTGGACGATGCCTCTCAGTTTGATCGGGCGTTAGAGGTAGCCAACAGCTTTGATGACCTCACCGCCATTTACCAGGAGTTGGAGGTTGCTCGTCGCCAGTTACGTTCGTTAGAACCGGTCAAACAGCACTGGGAAAAGTACCAGCAGCGCGCCAAACAACTCCATCAGCAAAAACAGCTCAGCCAAGGTTTACCAGCCTGGTTTGCTGAACAAGCCTATACCAAATGGAAAACTGAGCAGGAGCGGCTACTGGCAGCGGTGCAAAGTATCAGTAATGAACTGGAATATGCTGAAGAGCAGCATCAGCATCTGAACCAACAGCGGGATGACTTATATGCCCGTTATCTGAATTTAGGCGGCAAAGACCTTCAGGCAAGAGAACAACTGATCGATGTATTACGCAATAAATGCGATGAAAAGCAGCGTTATGCCAATGAATACTTAGGCAAAATTCGTATTCTCAAACTGGATGACACTCTGAGCCGGGAAGCCCTAGAGAACAACCAACAGCAAATTTTCCAGCAACAACACACCTTGGAGCAACAAAAAGCAGAAGCCGAGGAAACCTCCTTTCAAGCGGGAGCAACCACCCAAAACAGCAAAAATCGCTTATTGGAACTGCAACAAGAACTGTCCGAAACTCAACGCAGCCCTGGCTCCAATATTCACTCAAAATTTCGCTCTTTTCGGTCAGATCTGGCTGGTTATTTGGAATTGGATGATAACGACTTGCCGTTTGTGGCAGAGCTGGTACAGGTTAAATCTGATCAGCAGGACTGGCGGGGAGCCATTGAGCGAGCTATTGGTAGTCAGCGTTTGCGCATTCTGGTGCCCGAACAACAGATGAAGGACGCCCTCAGTTGGATTAACCAACGCAATAATAGACTGCATGTGCGTTTGTACGAGGTGCGCCAGCAAACTCAGCCAGCACGATTTATGGACGATGGTTTCACCCGTAAACTTGACTACAAGGCCCACCCGTACCGGGAGTCTCTAAAGTCTCTGCTGGCCGGTATCGATCTGCATTGTGTCGACAGTGCCGATGATTTGCGCCATACCGAACACGCCATTACCCGCGAAGGCACCCTGTCCGGCAAGGCACGTTTTTTTGAGAAACAGGATCAGAAATCACTGACTGATGACTGGATGACCGGCTTTGATAACCGTGATCGACTTGAGATATTGCACCGGGAGGTTCAAATCTGCCAAGCCGAGGTGAAAACCGACCAGGCGGCTGAAGAAAAATCCCGTTCGGTGGTTAGTCAGCTTACTCAACAATTAGTGTTTGCCCAGGCCCTACTCGATGTTCAGTTTGAGCAGATCAATCAACCCAAAGCCCAAGCTGAACTGGACAGCGCCGAGATGGCACTGCAACGCATGACCGCGCCAGACTCGGATCTGAGCGCAGCACAAACCGAATATGAGCAGGTCAAACAGGCGTGTGCAGACAGTGATAAACATAAAATTGAGCTGAACAAGCGCATTACTACGTTGCTTAACCAACAAAAAAACGCCGAGCAGCAAGGTTCCAAAGCCAGGCAAATCGCCGAACCCGGCCTTACAAAATCACAACGCGAACTGGCCGATATCCAATTCAAAACGTTGCAGTCATCCATTCAAGCGGCCACGCCGGATGGCTTGGCCGACCTGCAATACAGCAGCCAAAGAAAACTGAACCAAACCATTGATACGCTTTTGGCTCAGGTGAATGGCATGCAAACAGACCTGGTTCGGGCGATGGAAAAAGCCAAAACAGAAGATCGGGGTGCCTTGCTCGAAACTGGCACCGAACTGGAGGATGTGCCGGAATACCTAGAGCGTCGCCAGCGTTTGCAAGAGGAAGCCCTGCCGGAAAAGCAAAAACGCTTTCGTGACTATCTGAATCGTTCTTCTGACGATGGCGTTACCAGTTTGCTGACCATGATCGATAGTGAAGTGGCCAAAATTCTCGACCGTTTGGAAGACGTCAATAACACGTTGCGACGGGTCGACTTTCAGCCCGGTCATTACTTGCAATTGGTTGCTCACAAGGTGGTTCACGAGCGCTTGGGCCGTTTCAATAAAAGTATCGGATTGCTGCGCTCTGCACGTTTAGCCGGAGATGATGGCGATAGCCATTACAAGGCCTTGCGTATGGTCGTAGAAGATTTACGTGCCTTACACGAAAAGCGTCATACTCAGGCTGCTAAAGCTCTGCTTGATCCAAGGTTCCGGCTGCAATTCAAAGTTTCGGTGATCGACCGCGCCACTGGCGATACTCTCGAAACCCGTAGCGGCTCCCAAGGGGGGAGCGGCGGTGAAAAAGAAATCATCGCCTCCTACGTGCTCACCGCCTCTCTGTCTTACGCCTTGTGCCCCGACGGCAGCAGTCAGCCGTTATTTGGCACCATTGTGCTTGACGAAGCCTTTTCGCGCAGCTCTCATGCCGTTGCTGGGCGTATTATCGAAGCTTTACGGGAATTTGGCTTACATGCGCTATTCATCACCCCGAACAAGGAAATGCGCTTACTCCGCAACCACACCCGCTCCGCCATTGTGGTGCATCGGCGGGGTAATGCTTCGAGCCTGACTGCGTTGAGCTGGCAAGCGTTGGAAGAGAAGGGAAGGCAGAGATATGAGCATAAGCTGTAGTATCTGGTTTGCTATCAATAAACGCCACGAATCATCGAACAGAGGCCAACATGCTCACCGCAATTAACCTCAATAACTTCAAAAGTTATCAAAACGAATCTCTGCCTTTGGCCCCTTTAACATTGATGATTGGTGCCAATGCCTCCGGTAAAAGTAATGCCATTGAGGCATTTCGCTTTTTATGCTGGTTAGCGCAAGGACAAAAACTCGATGTGCTGCGTCATCAGGTGCAGGACTCGGATCGCGTTGTTCGTGGGAATATGCGAGATCTGGGCTATCTTGACTCCGACTCCTTTGGCCTAGGCTGCCTGACAGACGATTTGGATTGGAATGAATTTGCTATCGAGCTGTCTTTGCGTGAAGACGAATTGCATATCTCCAACGAATCCATTTCATCACCTTCAGAAAAATACCCTCTGTATCGTATTGAGCAGGCATCTCAAGGCCTGAGCAATAATATTCGGGTCTCTTATAACAATTTCGCCAGAGGGCGAAACAAACCGCAGATTGATTGCGCTGATCAAATCGCTGTGTTGGCACAGTTGGTAAGCCCAGCCGCTTTTGATCGTGGTCATGTAAAAGCTCGAGAAGTTATTCCTGCTGTCACCGAACGCTTCAGCGGCATTTTGGAAAACACCCTGTTTCTTGACCCGGTTCCTTCCCAGATGCGTGAAGCCAGTTACCCGGAAAAACGTCTAAAAGGAGATTGTTCCAATCTCTCTGGCGTCTTATATCGGCTCTGTCAGGATGAAGAAGCTGAAAAACGCATTGTTGAATTTATTCGCAGTTTGCCTGAACAGGATATTAAAGGGCTAACGTTTGATGCATTCGGTCGAGGCAAGTATTTGCTGGGCCTGGTCGAAAACTTCGGTGAACGGGAGCGTATGTGGACTGCCGATTTGCTTTCTGATGGCACCCTCAGAGTATTAGCGATTGCTGCAGCGCTATTGTCGGTAGAGCCTGGTAGCACTGTTGTCATCGAAGAGGTCGACAACGGTGTTCACCCCTCCCGAGCGCACCAACTGCTCGACACCATGCGCAAACAGGCAGAACAACGTGGTATTCGTTTATTACTTTCTACTCATAATCCGGCCTTGATGGATGCTTTGCCGGATGAGGCACTGGGCGATGTGGTGTTCTGCTACCGAAGTCCAGAAGACGGTTCCAGCAAACTCGTTCGATTACAGGATTTATCGGATTATCCAGGCTTGGTAATGCAAGGGCCTCTCGGCCAGTTGGTCTCCCGTGGTGTTGTGGATCGGTTTGTTAAATCGCCAAGAGTTCAGGAAACTCCGGAAGAACGCGCCAAAGCAGCAATGGATTGGCTGGAAGGCATGCGAGGGAATGCATCGTGAGTGCAATTTGTTTGATGGATACGTCAATATTCTTAAATCTTCTGGATGTTCCAAATCGAAATAGCGAGCGAGAGCAGATTGAACTCGATTTTGTTGAGTACCGGAAGTTGGACTGTCAGTTTATCTTGCCGATGGCCACCATTATTGAAACCGGAAATCATATTGCGCAAAACGGTGACGGGGGTACGCGGCGCAGTACAGCACAGAGTTTTTGTAAACATGTGAAGGCTGCCTTTACTGGGGAAGCCCCCTATCAGGTCAGTGAGTTTCCCAGTTCAGACGAGGTACTGAAATGGCTCGATACCTTTCCAAGCCACGCGGGCCAAAACAAATCACCCAACAAAACGACCGAAGGTACCAGCTTTGGTGATCTGAGTATTATTCAAGAATACGAAAAGTGCCGTCGTCGTTTTCCTATGTCGGAAATCTTTATTTGGTCGCTGGACTCTGATCTGGCTCGTTATCATTATTGGCCATGACTCCAACATGAAATCTCCCTCTACTCTTGCTGCCCAACTTGCCAAGCAATGGTGTCGAACCGAACTGCGAGTTGCTCGCTTGCTCGACCCAAGTGTTTGGCCAGTGACTCTGAATATAGGTAAACCCACGGGCCAACAGATACAACATCACACCGCTGAGGTTCAGACGCATTTACAACGTTGGCAAGCTGTCACTGAGAGCAAGCATCTCGGCAAAGTAGAATACGAAGCGGTCAATTATCGCAGTGTTGCTGAGCCCATTCGAATACCCGTTCGATGGATGATACGCTCCCCTTCGGAATGGATTGCAGCCGCTAACGATAAAACCGTAACAGCCGAGTTTCATCAACTGAGTGATTTGATTTCGCAGGTCAATTCGCTGTATCGGGAGCGTTTGATTCGTGAGCGCTCGTTATGGCGAGGCAAGCCAGTGGGGGAGGTGATTCAGCTGTGTCAGTTGGCTGATCAACTGGAATCAGGGGTTGCTGACGGTCGTCCATTGCGGCTGTTATCTGGATTTGGCATTGATACCAAGCTGATCGAGCGCAACGTCTCTGTCTTGCAAAAATTGCTCGATGAGCGTCTCAATGGATCGGTTTCTGAACAAGGTTTGATTACGTTTTTAGATGCCACCGAAGACAAGGATCATTGGTTGCTGATCAAGCCACTGTCTAACGGTTTGTTACCCTTCCAGCGCTTGCGTTTAACAACAGAAGAGTTGGCCCAAACGCAACTACCGGCCAGCTGTATTCTGGTGATTGAGAACGAGCAGTGTGAGCATCTCTTGCCTGATCTCGTTGCAGATCAATCAGAACAGCCTGATACCATCGCCATTCTGGGAGCAGGCTTGGATTTGAATTGGTTAGCCAGCCCAACTTTTAATGACAAGCAACTGTTGTATTGGGGGGATTTGGATACCTGGGGACTTTTGATGCTGGCTCGTGCCCGACAGATCAGACCCGATATTAGAGCTGTGATGATGGATCAAAAGACGTTTGAGCGCTATTCACGTGAGTCTGCTGTGATTGAGCCTGTTCATGCGCAAGAGCAACCTCCAGAAGGGTTAACTCCAGCAGAAACAGCCTTGTATCAGTTTCTGATGCAGCAAGAGAAAGGCAGGTTGGAACAAGAATATCTGCCAAAGAATACCGTGAAAGACTGGTTGGTGCTCGGTTAATGGAAACACCCAAAGGCGACCATCTGGTCGCCCTTGGTGTTTCTGTAAATAATCGCTTAACGCGCTGTCCAGCCACCGTCGAGGGTGATGGCCTGGCCAGTGATGTTCTTCGCTGCCGGGCTTGAGAGGAAGGCAACGGTTTCGGCGATTTCTTCGATGTCGATAAAGGATTTCTTCGGCATCGGAGCCAACATGATGGTTTCGATCACTTCATCTTCGGAGATGTTGTTGGCCTTGGCCTGTGAGGCAATCTGTTGTTCAACCAGCGGTGTCTTCACATAGGAAGGGCAGATGGTGTTGGCGGTGATGTCCACGTCGCCGGTTTCCAGCGCTACGGTCTTGGCGAAGCCGATCAGGCCGTGCTTGGCCGCCACGTAAGCGGATTTGTACGGAGAGGCCACCAGGCTGTGAATTGAACCCAGATTGATGATGCGACCGTAACCGCGTTCACGCATGGATGGCATCAGCGCACGGGACAGCATCGCCGGGCCAACCAGCATCACGTCAATCAGCAGCTTCCAGCGGTCTTCCGGGAATTCTTCCAGCGGTGCAACGTACTGCAAACCGGCGTTGTTCAGAACCACATCGACCGGGGTATCCGACAGGCGCTCAACCATGGCATTAATGTCGTCCACATTGGACATGTCGGCGGCTTCGATATTGGCTTCGATGCCGACGCTGGCCAGATACGCCTGACCTTTTTCCAGATTTTCCTGGCTGATGTCCGAAATGGTGACGCGGGCACCTTTCTTGCCCAAATGCTCTGCCACGCCCAGACCAATGCCGCTGGCTCCGCCAGTAATCAGAATATGCAGGTTGTTCACGAGGGGTTCTCCATGTTGTTTTTTTACGACGACTCTTGTGATGATGAGCCTAGCAATGAATCGGGGTTGTCCCTATCCATCTTTCTGATGAGGCTCGGGACAGAGCGCTCACCGGACAGGAATAACGGCAGCCCAAGGGTATACTGGCTCAGGGTGTGTTGTCGTTGCTGGTCGGTCAATTTACTGCTGTGGCACACATTGTCCTATTGGTTGCCGGTCGAGCATTGATGAGTCAAAAGGAGGATGAATGGTGAGCGTGATTCGAGGGCTGTGTCTGGGGTGTCTGATGCTGTTGCCGCTGCCGATTGTGGCGGATGCGTTTCCCAACAGTTTGGTTGAGGCGGCGCTGGAACGCACCAGACATTCGGTCTGGTACGACGGTTCATACGTGCGAATTGACTATCCGGGAGGCGATGTGCCCGCCGATACCGGTGTCTGCACCGATGTGGTGATTCGGGCGTATCGGGCTTTGGGGATTGATCTGCAACAGCAGGTGCACGAAGACATGCGTCAGCATTTTGACCAGTATCCGTCCCGCCGTATCTGGGGACTGAAACGTCCTGACACCAACATCGACCACCGTCGGGTGCCGAACCTGCAGGCGTTTTTTGCCCGTCATGGCCAGAGTCTGCCCGTTAGCAAGCGCCCTGAGAGCTATCAGCCAGGTGATCTGGTGACCTGGATGGTGCCGGGCAATCGTCCACACATTGGTATTGTGGTGGATCGCAAAAGCGCGGCAGGTGTACCGCTGATTGTGCATAACATCGGTTATGGGCCGAAGCTGGAAGACATGCTGTTTGATTATCCCATCACCGGGCATTACCGCTACGGGCATCTGGCCGTTCCAGAGCGTTGAAAAATTCCCCCTATTGATACGTCGAGAAAACAGAAAACCATGGACTACACACGATTTGAAACCCGCTTTTGCGAAGTGATTCTAGCCGGTGATGAGCAGGGTTTGCAGCATCTTCATCTGAACACCGGAGATGGCAAGAAGGGCCCGTTCGAGTTGCCAGCCGACTGGCAGCGAAACGATGCCCTGTTTGAACCGGTCAAGGCGCAGGTTCTGGCTTACTGTGCTGGAGAGCTGCGCCAGTTTGATGTGCGGCTGAACCCACAAGGGACAGAATTTCAGCAAACCGTCTGGCGGGCATTGCAGGACATTCCCTGCGGCGAGCTGCGCACCTACGGCGAGATTGCCAAGCAGCTCGGCAAACCAACAGCATCGCGCGCTGTGGGAGCGGCTAATGGTCGTAATCCGATTCCACTGATTATTCCCTGTCATCGTGTGGTCGGCAGTCAGGGCAAGCTGACCGGCTTTGCGCATGGACTGGAGATCAAACAGCAGTTGATCGAGTGGGAATCCCGACCGGAAAACCCGAAACCGTAGCAGTATTCAGGCAGCCATTCGGCTGCCTTTTTGGTTCTCACGTGGTTGAAGTCACCGCTCAGAACGACTTCAGTTGTGCCCGGGCTTTGGCGTAGTCCGGCATCACCATTCCGGCATTGGCGTTGATGTACGTTGGGTCGGCGATGGTGTAGCGACGATTGCGAATATTCCAGCCAGTGCCAGACACATTGGTGCTGAAGGCAACGGCGGTGGCCACATGGCCCGGGTATTCGACAATCATCACGTCCAGTCCCAGCAGCTCCCGTGTCAGCCAGGCAAACAGCGCTGCTCTGTCTTCACAGTCGGAATAGGGATAGTGCAGGGTTTCCAGCGGGAACAGGTAATTCTCTTCGTTGAATTGCTGCTTGTCGGTAGCGTATTTGAACGCAGTTTGGACAAAGCGCAGCAGTCGATTCACGGCTTCCTGTTCACCCACGCCACTGACCACCGGCTTGAGCTGTGTCAGCAGTTGTTGGGCAGTTTTGGGTGGCAATCCTGCACTGAAATAGTTTGGCAGTGCCAGTTGTGGATAGTCTTTCAGGTAGTTGATGTAGCCCTTGGGGTAGTTGAGTTCCAGCTCATAGGACTGGCCACCGTACTGGAACGCCAGTTGTCGGGCTTCGCGGGTGCTGCCTGCAGCAAACCGATAGGGCTGGCTGAAGTCGATGGGACGGCTGCCGCTGCCATGCTGGCCATCGTAGGTGTAGACCTGACCGGGCTTCATGGCTTGCTCGTTCAGACCCAGAGCGTAGTAAGGGCGACCGTTCATGGTGAAGAAGGTCACGCCGTACAGATCCTGTTGAGCCGCCAGCAGCAGATACACGCGCTGGTTATAGGCGATGCGGGCATCAAAACCGGATTTCACCAGCAGAAACCAGCTGGTCAGCGTGTGGCTGTTGTTGTCTTTGTGCAGAGCGCGGGAGAACTGGTCAACCAGCAGGGCCTTGCCCCAGTCGTTGAGAGACAGGCGCTCGGCGGTCTTGTTCAGGCTGCTGATGATGGGTTTGTGATTGGTGCTGGCCAGCGTCTTCCAGTACCGGGCAATCTGTTTTTCCTTGAGTGGTTGGCGGAAGCGTGACTTGAATTTGCGCGGGTAGGCGATGGTCACTGGATTGCCGAAGAACTCAAAGGATACGTGTGGGCCTTTGACGGTGGCTGGTTTGGCTGCAATGGGTTGGTCGGCAATCGGTTTGGTTATCACAGGTGTGCTGATCACCGGAGGCACTGGCGAGGCAGGCTCGGACTTGATAACGGGTTTGGCAGCGGGTTGCTGCGCCGGTTTGGCTTTGACTATTGGTTCAGATATGCCTGCTGCTTCAGGTTTGGGCGTTGGAGAAAGCGGTATAGGTTTGGCCACTGGCATGGTAACGGGCTTGGGTTCAGGGTCGCGTACCTGAGCCTTCTGCACATCGACTTCTTCCCACTTCTTGTTAAGAAAGCCCAGAAAGGCCTTGTCGTTGGCATCCAGATAACTCTTGAATTCCCGTTGGGTGCCTTGTAACCAGCGTTGATAGTCGTCCTGATTATTGGCGTTGGCCGTGGCCGAAAAGACCAACCCTTGGCCGACCAGCATCAGCACCATCAGCGTGGCCGTTGCTTGAGTGTTCATCACCGTCTCTCCTGTGATTGGCCGTTGTTGTCTTGTGAATAGGGAAACAGCGACCATAAAAAACGCAAAAACCGGCAGGGAAGCCGGTTTCTGGATCAGTTCAGGCGTGCGGCCTGTTACTGCATTTTGGCGATTTCATCCGCCAGTTCTTCAAACGATTTCTCGGCCTGGAACTTCTGCCACAAAGCACGATTGTTGTTCATGGAGCTTTTCAGCGCCTGCTCGGCCACCTGACCAACGCTGTCAGCGTTCAGGCCGACCAGTACGACAACACCACCGCTGGGGGTTGGCTGCTGGCGAATGATGCGAGAGCCAACCAGAGATTCCTTGGTCACTTGTCTGGTGACGGAGCTGTTGACCTTGTCTACAGTCTCGGAGTCGCCAGCACCGGTGGTTTCGGCGTACTGTTTGACCATGTTCTGAACTTCTACTTTCATGATCTGAGCCAGCTCAACGCGCGCAGCGGTAGAGGCCATTTGCTTCATGAAGTTCGGGCCAGCAGCGGATTTGTCGGCGTAACCAACCGCGCTCAGCTCGTAGCCTTCCACGGGAGCACCACACACCCATTCCGGGGCAGCTTTGCCGGAACCGTCTGCGTAGATGCAGCCGACCACAGGTTCTTCAATCGGTTTATTGGATGAACAGGCGACCAGCAGGGCGGCTGTTGCCACGGCAGCCAGAGTGCGCAGTTTGGTCATATTCGTCTCCTTGAACTCGCATCAGCGACGTTGGTTTAGGTAGGTGCTGAGAATAGCGAATGGTTGTTATGGATTCCATGCCAGCATACTGAGGCAGGCGGTGCTGTCCAGAGACGGCAGTCAATATTCCTGCAACAAGGTAGCATGGTGATCGTTCAGTGGTTATTCGATTAGAATTATAGTCGCAGGTTCCATCAGGGTTTGAGAGCCAGTGCAAGATTGTCAGACCGTTGTATTCTGGCAGTGGCGTCCCCATATTCGTGGTTTGACACAGAGACATCAGGGTAACGAAATGACAACGATTGTATCGGTACGACGCGGCAATCAGGTAGTGATTGGCGGTGATGGCCAGGTATCCCTGGGCAACACAGTGATGAAAGGGAATGCCCGCAAGGTTCGTCGCCTCTACAACAATCAGGTAATAGCCGGTTTTGCCGGAGGCACGGCAGACGCTTTCACCCTGTTCGAGAAGTTTGAAGCCCAGTTACAAAAACATCACGGGCAGTTGACGCGCGCTGCGGTAGAGTTGGCCAAAGAGTGGCGCTCCGACCGTGCCTTGCGCCGTCTGGAAGCCATTCTGGCGGTGGCAGATCACTCTGCCTCCCTGATCATCACCGGTAACGGTGACGTGGTGCAGCCCGAAGAAGATCTGATTGGCGTCGGTTCCGGCGGCCATTTTGCGCTGGCAGCGGCCCGCGCACTGTTGCACAACACCGACTTGAGCGCTCGTGACATCGCTGAAAAGAGCCTCAATATTGCCGGTGATATTTGTGTCTTCACCAATCAGAATCTGACTATTGAGACGCTGGAGATGGACGCCGCCTCCAGCCAGAACGGAGAGACGGCATGAGCCAGATGACCCCGAGAGAAATTGTTCACGAACTGGATCGCCATATCATTGGCCAGGATGACGCCAAGCGCTCTGTGGCCATCGCCCTGCGTAACCGCTGGCGTCGCATGCAGTTGCAACCGGAACTGCGTGAAGAAGTGACTCCCAAGAACATCCTGATGATCGGCCCGACCGGTGTGGGTAAAACCGAAATTGCCCGTCGTCTGGCGAAGCTGGCCAACGCGCCGTTCATCAAGGTCGAGGCCACCAAGTTCACCGAAGTGGGCTACGTCGGCAAAGACGTGGAGTCCATCATTCGTGATCTGATGGAAACCGGTCTCAAGTTGCTGCGTGAAACCGAGATGGCCAAGGTTTCACATCGTGCGGAAGAAGCCGCCGAAGAACGTATTCTCGATATTTTGCTGCCACCACCGCGCCCAGCGACCAACTGGGACACCACGGAAGAACCCAAGCGTGAAGACAACAGCACGCGTCAGGTTTTCCGCAAAAAGCTGCGGGCCGGTGATCTGGATGATAAGGAAATCGAGATCGAAATGGCGCAGCCAGTCGGCGGTGTGGAAATCATGACACCACCGGGCATGGAAGAAATGACCAGCCAGTTGCAGAACATGTTCTCCAATCTGGGCGGTGACAAGACCCAAAAGCGCAAGCTCAAAATTGGGGAGGCCATCAAGCAATTGAAGGATGAAGAAGCCGCTAAAATGCTCAACATGGACGACCTGAAAGCTCAGGCCGTTGATCTGGTGGAGCAGAACGGCATCGTCTTTATCGATGAAATCGACAAGGTCGCCAAGCGCCAGGAAAGTGGCTCCGGTGGTGATGTCTCCCGTGAAGGTGTGCAGCGTGACTTGCTGCCATTGATCGAAGGCAGCACGGTGAGCACCAAGTACGGCATGGTGAAAACCGATCACATCCTGTTTGTGGCATCCGGTGCTTTCCATGTCGCCAAACCGTCGGATCTGATCCCGGAACTGCAAGGCCGTTTGCCGATTCGGGTTGAACTTCAGGCGCTGACTCCTCGTGATTTCGAGCGCATTCTGACCGAACCTAATGCTTCCCTGACCGAGCAATACAAGGCATTGATGGCGACTGAAGAGATGGAAATCGACTTCACGCCAGACGCGATCAAGCGCATTGCCGAGATTGCCTTTGATGTGAACGAAACCACCGAAAACATCGGTGCACGTCGTCTGCATACTCTGATGGAGCGCTTGCTGGAAAGCATCTCCTTTGAAGCGACCGATCTGTCCGACCCGGTGACGATTGATGCCGCTTACGTGGACAGCAAGCTGGCAGTACTGGCCAAAGACCAGGATCTGAGCCAGTTTATTTTGTAATACCCCCAAGGCTTCCATCGGCTGATGGAAGCCTTTCTGTTTATACTCTTTATTCTTTCTGTCATTTCCTGTTCTCAGAGTATTGTTATGGCCCCGGAATCCATCAAGGTTCGTAAGTCCAGCCGTTGTGTCGAATTCACGTTTGACGGTAATACCACGGCACTGAGTTTTGAATTTCTGCGTGTGTATTCGCCGTCGGCGGAAGTACGTGGTCACGGCGTTGGTAACGGTGTGTTGCAAACCGGCAAGAAAGATGTGGTGTTGTTGCGGATGGAACCGGCGGGCAACTACGCGCTGAAGCTGGTGTTCGACGATGGCCATGACTCTGGCCTGTACGACTGGAAGTACCTGCGCCATCTGTGTGCGACCCGTGAAACCCTGTGGCAGGAATACCTCAATAACGTGCAAGAAGCCGGAGCCAGCCGGGAAAGTGCCACGATCAATTTCAAATCCGTGTAACGAGTCCAGCGTCAGAAAGGAAATTGGTTATACTGGTAGCCAACAATAATTTTTCTTTATCGATGATCTGGCCGCCCTTGCCATGGCAAGGAGCCGATCTCCCTGACAAGGAGCCGTAGATTGACGGATTCCCGCAAGCCTGCCAAAACCTCTTCAAAGCCCGCTATTGTCGACCCGAACGCGGCGTCTGAAGCCGAGAAATACGATAACCCGGTTGCCAGCCGTGATGCCTTGTTGATGTTACTGAATCAGGCAGAGCATCCGCTGTCGCACGAACAGGTCTGCGAACAGTTTGGGGAAACCGATGAAGGCCGCGTGGAAGCCTTGCGTCGACGCCTGATCGCGATGTGTCGTGATGGCCAGTTAATGAGTAACCGTCGCAACCACTTCTTCCCGATGGATCGTGCCGGTCTGGTGCAGGGCAAGGTGATGGGCCACCGGGATGGTTTTGGCTTTGTACTGCGCGATGGTGAAGACGATGTGTATCTGTCCAACCGGCAGATGCGCAAGGTGTTTCATGGCGACAAGGTTGCGGTACAGATTCTGGGCCATGACCGTCGTGGTCGCCCGGAAGGCAAGATTGTTCAGGTGCTGGAACGCAACACCCGTCAGGTCGTGGGGCGTTACTACGAACAAGGCGGTGCGCGCTTTGGTGACAGCAACGGCTTTGGCATTGTGCAGCCGGACAACAAGCGCGTCGCGCATGAAATCGTTATCCCGGATGAAGCCCGCAATGGCGCTGGCCATGGCCAGTTTGTAACCGTCATGCTTACGGATCAGCCCAAGCCGGGTTCCTTGCCTATGGGGCAGGTCATTGAAGTTCTGGGTGATCACCTGGCACCGGGTATGGAAATTGAAGTGGCGATTCGCAGCCACGATATTCCCAACGAATGGTCAGAAGACGTTGTTGCGGAAGCCGCTCGACTGCCAGAAGAAGTGCTGGAAGCAGACAAGTCCAGCCGCATCGATTTGCGTCACCTGCCGTTTGTCACCATTGATGGTGAAGACGCCAAGGATTTTGACGACGCCGTTTACTGTGAGCGCAACAAGAATACCGGTGGCTGGCGTCTGTACGTCGCCATTGCCGACGTTTCGCATTATGTGGACGTGGGTTCGGCGCTGGATCAGGAAGGCCACCTGCGTGGTAACTCGGTGTACTTCCCCGGCTTTGTGGTGCCGATGCTGCCAGAAAAACTGTCCAACGGTCTGTGCTCGCTGAATCCGCACGTGGATCGCTTGGTGATGGTGTGTGAAATGACCATCTCCAAAGCGGGCAAGATCTCTGGCTATCGCTTTATGGAAGGCCTGATCCATTCCCATGCGCGCCTGACCTACAACAAGGTCTGGACGATGCTGGAGCAGCCAATCAGCGATGAAGGCGAGACCTGGCGAGCGCATTACGGCGAGCTGGTGGGTGATATTGAAAACCTCTACCAGTTGTACAAGCTGCTGCGCGAGAAGCGCGAAGAACGCGGTGCCATGGACTTCGATTCGGTTGAAACCCGAATCGAGTTCGATGCCAATCGCAAGATTCAGCAAATCGTCCCGACCGAGCGCAACGACGCTCACATGCTGATTGAAGAGTGCATGCTGGCGGCTAACGTGTGTGCGGCCAACTTCCTCAAGAAATACAAGGTGCCGGGGTTGTACCGGGTACACGCCGGGCCGTCAGCCGAGAAACTGGAAAACCTGTTTTCCTTCCTCGGTGAAATGGGCCTGTCGATGACCTCGTCCGACAAGTCGCTGGGCGATGCTCGTCAGCCGACGCCGAAGCATTATCAGGATTTGTTGCAGCGGATTCAGGATCGTCCCGACTCGCATCTGATTCAAACCGTGTTGCTGCGTTCGCTCAGTCAGGCGGTTTATCACCCCGAAAACGAAGGCCACTTTGGTCTGGCCTACCCGGCTTATACGCACTTTACTTCGCCCATTCGTCGTTACCCGGATTTGCTGGTGCATCGCGCCATTCGCAGTGTGATTCGCAGCGAGCAGGAATGCCGCAATGCGACTCGGGTTGAGGATGCCAAACCGCTGCCGAAAGAAACCATTTATCCCTACGACCTGGCGGCGGTGCTGCAGTTGGGTGAGCATTGCTCCATGACCGAGCGCCGGGCGGATGATGCCACGCGTGACGTGAATGACTTCCTCAAGTGTGAGTACATTCAGGATCGCGTCGGTGAAGTCTTTGAGGGCGTAATTTCGGCCGTCACCGGCTTCGGTTTGTTTGTTGAGCTGAAAGATGTGTACGTGGAAGGTCTGGTGCATATTTCCAGCCTGCAGAACGACTACTACCAGTTTGATTCGGTACGCCATCGCCTGACGGGTGAACGTACTCGCCGCAGTTTCCGCCTTGGTGACGGCTTGTGGGTACAAGTGACGGGCGTCGATCTGGATGAGCGCAAGGTCGATTTTGAACTGGCGACCGCTCCCGTCAATCGGAACCGCTCAACCTTTGAAGATGAGCCAAAACCGGCGCGCCTGCCTCGTAAACGCACGCGCAAAGGCGACGGACAGGTGCAGGAAAAAACGCTGGAACCTGCACCGCTGCGCAAGAAACCTTCCGGGAGCAAGCCCGCTGCAGAAGGTGCCGAAAAGAAAAAGCTCAAAAAGCGCAAAAAGCTGAAGGGACGCGGTAAAGCACCGTCTCGGGCCGGAAGCTCAAAAGCCCAGGCAGCAACCGGGTCGAAGCAATCGACCGGTCAGGCTGCGAAAAAAACACGCAAGAAAAAGTAAGTCATTCCACGGCCCGTTTCAGGGCCGATTTTGTTTAGAGATATGTGCATGAAACTTGAAGCGGTTTACGGCTTGCACGCCGTATTGACCCTGCTCCAGCGTAGCCCGGATCAGGTGGTGGAACTCTGGGTTCAAAAAGGCCGGGCCGACCAGCGTATGCAAAAGGTACTTGATACCGCCGTTGCGCACGGTTTATCCATCCGGGAAGCGGACAAGGGGCTGTTGAATCAAAAGGCCGATGGCAATCATCAGGGTGTCGTTGCTTTCCGAAAACCTTTGCAGGGTGCCAGTGAACGTCAGTTGCCACAGATTCTGGATGCCATTGATGGCACGCCGTTTGTGCTGATTCTGGATGGCGTTACCGATCCGCACAACCTCGGTGCCTGCATTCGTACCGCTGATGCGGCGGGTGTGCATGTGGTGATTGCACCCAAGGACAAGTCCGCGCCCATGAACGCGACGGCAGCCAAGGTGGCGTGCGGTGCGGCAGAAGTGGTGCCCTACGTTCAGGTAACGAACCTGGCGCGCACCATGAAAGACCTGCAGGAGCGTGGTATCTGGATCATCGGCACCGCTGGTGAGTCGGCAACGCCGATCTTTCAGCAAGACCTCAAAGGGCCGCTGGCGCTGGTGATGGGTGCTGAAGGAGCGGGTATGCGCCGCCTGACCCGCGAGCATTGCGACCATCTGATCAACATCCCAATGGCGGGAGAAGTCAGCTCAGTGAACGTCTCGGTAGCGACGGGTATCTGTTTGTTTGAAGCGGTTCGACAGCGCAGTTAATCGGCATCGTCTATGCTTTGTCGCGGATTGATCAGACAACAGCATAGAGGTAGTTATGACCGAGTGGATGTACCTGGAATGGTGGCGTGATTTGCTGGCCCGGCACGATGGCTGGTTATTGGAAGTCGGCGTTGCCATTCTGGTCGTGATAGTGGCCAGTGTGCTTTGGCGCAATGTTCGCAAGCGCATGATGCAGCGTGTCTTAAAGGCATCGAAAGGTTTGAGCCATACGTTGCTGGATGCGATTGGTGTGCCCGTTAACTGGATCATTCTGGTGGTCGGGTTGTTCTGGATCGCGGACCTCTCCGCACAACACTTCGGCTCCGGGATGGGTAACAGCCTGATGGTTGGTCGCCAACTGGTGCTGATTTTCCTGATTGCCTGGACGGCCTGGCGCTTGATTGGTCGGCTTGAAACGCGCCAGACGGAACAGGGGCACGATGCCAATACCGTGCAACTGGTGGGCAATTTGGCCAAGGTGATGGTGTCGGTGGTGATCATTCTGCCGGTGCTGCAGGTGATGGGCATTACCATTTCCGGGATGTTGGCCTTTGGTGGTGTGGGTGGTCTGATTGTGGGCATGGCCGCCAAGGATTTACTCGCCAACTTTTTCGGCTCCTTCATTATCTACATGGATCGCCCGTTCAAGGTGGGTGACTGGGTTCGTTCACCGGATCGGAATATTGAAGGCACGGTGGAAAAAATCGGCTTTCGCGTCACCTGCATTCGCACCTTCGACAAACGCCCTCTGTACGTGCCTAATGCGGTTTTTTCCAGTATTTCTGTTGAGAACCCGTCCCGAATGAGCAATCGTCGCATCAAGGAAACCATCGGCCTGCGTTATCAGGATTCCGGCAAGATGGCGACGGTGTTGGAAAAGGTCGAGCAGATGCTCAGGACTCACCCGGACATCGCAACGAATCAGATTGTGATGGTCAACTTCAACAGCTACGGCCCTTCCAGCCTCGACTTCTTTATCTACTGCTTCACCAAAACTACCGACTGGGCGACTTATCATCGAATCAAGCAGGATGTGCTGTTGCAGATTATGGGCATCATCCACGCCGAAGGAGCCGATTGTGCGTTCCCGACCCGCACCATTCAGGTGGAGTCGATGCCAGAGGTTATGGATAGTCAATAAGAGACAATGAACATAAGTTGCAAGGATGCGACTTGTCAGGTTAGTGTGTCTTGGGAAGACTATTGATATTGAAGTATATGAGTTTGAATTGATTGGAAATCCAGAACAGTTATTGACACCATCATGACATGGTGGAATAAATAATAATGGCCTATGTGGCGTTATTTCGGTGTGCTGGTGTTATGGAAAATATTTGATAAGGAATTTGTATGGACTCATTAGATAAATTTACAAACGATGCCTGGCAGTTAGATAACTCCGAGTGGGTCAAAAACCGAAAGAAACAATGGGATAAGCTTGAGCCTGTATTGAAGGATCATGCTAAACCTACTAAATTTGCATTAACACCAATCAAAAAATATTTCCTAAAGGGAGCTCTTCCTAATTGGAAAAAATATCAGGATTGGGATAGTGTCCATAGCACGTATCGTCATTTGGATTTATTCACGTTTCTATGGTTGCATCCTAGCCAAAATGAAGCTGATATGAAATGTCTTTTTGAAATGTATATGAATTCAAAATTTCCCCTCAATGAAGATGTTTCAGCTGGTTATAGTTTGTTTTTTGAATTCTTAGATAGCTGCGCCCATAACACCAACTTCAAAAAACCAATTTATCTTTATATAGATGAGAAGGATGTTCAAACTATTTTCAAAGCTATGTTCCTAGGTCAGAGAAAAAGGTCGGGGAAAATAGTTGGAAATGAAGAAATATCAGAGTATCAGTATTCTAGAATGTGGTTTTGGAATTTGAGAGGAGCTATTGACTGGATATCTATAAAAGAATCTCAGTTCAAACCATTTAGGGCAATGTATTGGATGAGATTTGATCCAGCTCTTGAGTGGTGGATTGAAAATATGACGATGGTAGCGGTTGAAGATATAGAAATTTCCAGAGATGTCCGAGTTGTTGAAAAAGATAATGTTGCTGATTTTTTTAGGAAATTCTTATCTATTCGAAAAAACTCTATATTCAGTGAAATTCAATTGGAAATTTACAATAAACTACTTGCGGTGTTTGAAAGTGAAGATTTACCTTTGGAGTTGCGAAAGGTTTGGCTAGAGATAAAAAATATTGAAATGTCATAGTTTGTTTTTAATTGTATTTTCTGAGTCAATAAGTCGTATTTCCTTTGTGTCGATATCTTCTTTGCTCCCAGAAAATACATGGCTTTCACCTTGCTTCTCGCCCAGTTTTTTAAAGCAGGATACATTGGGTTTGCTTCGTCATTTAAATCAAGCCATATAAAGTCAGGCAGTTAAAAGGAATATGAAAATGGAACTTAATAGTATTGATACATCCTACTGGAAACTGAAAGACAAAACCTGGGTCGCAGAGCGAAAGGCGGCTTGGCCAGCTATTGAAAAAAAGTTGGCTCCAGGCCGCCGTAAGTCAGAAGTGAATGTGATCAAACAGTATTTTATGAAAGGGAAGATGCCTAATTGGGAGAAATACAAGAATTGGGGTGGTAGTAAAAGGCATGTAGATATTTTTGTATTTTTATGGCTTCACCCTAGTAGTGATGTTGACGTTTTGACTGGAGTGTGTCGTTTATATTTAAATCTAGAGATTATTCATTTTAAAGACTTATTAGGTTGGGATTGTTTTTTATATTCCGAGTTCAGATGGATAGTTGACCCAAGGCTTGTATTGAATGAGACTGATGCTATAATCGTCGGTGTGAAAAATATAGCCATGTTTCGAGCATGGATAAGTAATTATGATTTATTTAGAAGCCGATTATTCTCCATGTTGGGAGAATTCTCTATCCTAGGTTTTCCTAGACGTCCTAAAGTGCTGTGCTACTATCAAACATATGTTAGTTTTTTATATTTTCGTCACTGGTTATTGTGTGATTCAAAATCAGTTGTTACTCAGACTTGCTTATATCGAAATCTCGATGTGCTTGAGTGGATTTTTACTAATTTTGATTCAAAAGCTGAAGCAGAATTTATTGAATCAATGAAGTATCAAGTGAATGATGATCTGTATAAAAAATCTCTTTATTGTATTTTTAACTATGACACATCTATTGAAGATGGAACGGGACGAGCTGAAGCGGTTTTAAAATTGAGGGATTTTTTGAATGAGTATCCGTACTTACAGGAATTCAAGAAAATCTGGGAAGACGTTAATTCTGGACAAGTAGAAGTTGAGGACGCTTGGTGTTTCAGTTGACTTTGAAGCTTCAAAGGCTTGTGCCAATATTAAACTGGCACGCTGGAGATTGTTCATTTTTATGTTTCGTTTCCCGACCCGCACCATTTGAGTGGAGTCGATGCCTTTGATAAACACCGACTAAACAGACGCAGATGACTGGAATGACGGTTGCTGCAGGGATGACCTCAAGTCCTGTATCCAGCGCTGCATCATGCCGGGCATCAGCTTGCGTTGATGAATGCTGTCCGCCTGGGGGTAAATCAGATGATAAGGATCATCGTTGTCTGAACCGGAGCGGCAATAGGACAGAGCATCCGGTAGCTGGCTGATGACACTGGCTCCGAGGTTATGAAACGCCTGTTGCAGATTCTCCAGTGCCATCAGGCGGTCGTCGTCAAAACAAAACTCGGTGCCCAGGCCGCAGATCACTATGTGTCGATGTCGATAGCTAACGCGGGAGAGCACCGGCCAGGCGTCTTCCCAGGGACGCTCCGGGTTGCCGAATGCGTGCATGGGCAGGGCCAGAATCAGGTGTTTGGTGTGAGGCACATCGTCTTCTGTCGCCGTTAGCAAGTTGCACAAATCAACCGTGGCCCAATCAATGCTCTTTTCCAGAATGTCGGCCAGGGTGTTGGAGCAGCGGCAACTGCTGTCGTACAGGATGGCGATGTTCATACTCTCACTCCTGCTTGCAACAGCCCGCAAGCGCTCACTGCGTTGAATAAGTTGGGTGGTTCTCAGGTATTGCGGTTGGATGTTGCTGTCCAGGGTTTATTAATGGCGTCCGTGCCCACCCTCAATCCGTGATCGGTTCGGGGTCACAGCACATAGCGTGCAATGACCTCCAGATCTTTGTTCAGTCGTCGAATTTTCTGATCACCATTGTCGTCCGACTGATACACGTAACGCAGAGCAAAATAGGGTTGGTACAGGTATTCCAGACAATAGTGGCGGAATATGGGGCGACTGTTATGGCGAAAGGCGGTATCGCGCAAGAAGCGATACACACGCTTGAGCCAGCTTTCCTGCAACACCTTCTGATTCTTTCGGCGTGCCAGATCGGCCAACTCAAGGCCGATATCCATGTATTCATCCAGCCAGCGACGCAAGCTGACATCGCTTTGGCTGTTTTGTAAGGAAAACTCCAACTGCTCCAGACGCTGAATTTGCTCCTGACTGGAACCCGGTTTGGCGGTTGGAAAGGCCGCGATATGAGCGGGGGCGACCGGAAATGAATAGACGTTGGTGTTCATGACGATAATCCCTGTTGAAGTCGAAAAAGACTTTAATGAGAATTATTATCAAATGCAAGGTGTTTTGTATTCGCTTTGTGATGTGTGTCAGTGCCAGTCAAAAAGTTTCTCTTCTCCGCGAATCAGTTTGACCCAGGCTGGACTGTCGTCGGAGGCGGTTTCGTTCCATTCTGTGGATGCGCAGCGCACCTCAACGTTCAGAGCTGAATGAGCGGCACGGGCACACGCCAGATCGTCTGACCAGGGCGTGTCATTGGTTTTGAACCACAAGCAGCCAAAGTTGCCGTCGGCCTTGGGGGTGAAAATAATGCGCATGCCACTGGCAAGGTGTGTCCAGCGGTGTGTCTGATTGTCGCCAGAATCTGCTTGAATTTCGCCCAGTGTGTTGCTTAGCCAGCTTTCCAGTGCATCGACGTCGGCTTTGAGTAAATAAATTTCCAGATCATTTGAGGTTTGTACAGACATGGTGGGTCTCGGGTCATCGACTAGGGAAGCGGCAGTGTACCCCGTATCGGCTGTGATCGTGCGCTGAGCGGATGTGTGTGATGGTGCTGGCGAGTGTGCTGGGCAGTTTCAGAAGGAAAAGAGGTTCAGAATAAAAAGAGAGGTTCAGAATGAGAAGATGAGAAGAAAAGGTGCTACCGGATTGGCCCTTTGACCAGAAGCCAATCCGATAACGAGAAGAAGAGCAATTCGAGCCACCCTCATAGCTCGATAACACCATAGTATCGAGGTTTATGGCTGGTTGGGATGTGGCAGGGTGTCGCACCCGTGAGAAGGGAATATGGGCAGGGTATTTTGATTGAACTAACGCACCTGTTTTGCTACCCTCCGCGCTCCTTTTTATCCACGTTTTTTGCCCGAATCGGTTTTATACCAATAACGGCTTGAATGTGGACTCCTTGCCTTACCGGATGGGCCGGAAGGCTAAAACCCACAAGGAGCTGACAATGCGTCACTACGAAATCGTTTTTCTGGTTCACCCGGATCAGAGCGAGCAGGTTCCAGCGATGGTTGAGCGTTACACCGCAGCTATCGAATCCACCGACGGTACCATCCACCGTTTTGAAGATTGGGGCCGTCGTCACTTGGCTTACCCAATCAACGACCTGCACAAGGCACACTACATTCTGATGAATGTTGAGTGTACTCAGGAAGCTCTGGAAGAGCTGACTACCAACTTCCGTTACAACGATGCGATTCTGCGTAACATGGTTATCCGTCGCGACGAAGCCGTGACTGACATGTCTCCGGTTAAAGCGGCTGAAAGCCGTGAAGACCGTCGTCGTGAGCCTCGCGAAGATCGCGCCAAGGCCGCTGAAGCCCCTGCTGAAGCCCAGCAGGAAACCGCTGAAGCATCTGATAACGAAGCTGAATAAGAGGATCTGACCCATGGCACGTTTTTTCCGTCGTCGCAAGTTCTGCCGTTTCACCGCTGAAGGTGTTTCCGAGATCGATTACAAAGATCTGGATACTCTGAAAGGCTACGTTACTGAAACTGGCAAAATCGTACCAAGCCGTATTACTGGTACTCGTGCAAAATACCAGCGTCAGCTGTCTACCGCGATCAAGCGCGCTCGCTATATCGCGCTGTTGCCGTACACTGATCAGCACGACAATTGATCGGCAGGTTGGTGATCTGCTGATTGCCAACCGGAGTAAGACTCTATGAATAATCTGGCCCGCTGGAGTATGCAAAGCCGCATGAATGCCACCTTGGCAATTTCAGCGTGTTTTGCGATTCCACTGTTGTTCTGGATTGGCGCTGCTTTAGTAGCTCTGGTTTTGATGCGGCAGGGCTGGAAAGAGAGCGCACAGGTTGTGCTCTGGTCAGCATTACCGGCCATTGGCTGGTTTGCTGCCGGTGATCCGACGCCGCTGTTGGTGGCATTGGGCACCGTAATCACCGCCTTGGTGTTGCGTGCCAGTATTCGTCTTGAAATAGCGATGCTGGTCGCAACCCTGGTGGGTGTCGTGTTCTACCAGGTGTTACCGCTGTTGCTGCCCGATGTGTTGCCCCCCGTGGTGGAGCGCATTCAGCAAGAGTTGAGTAAGGCGCTGGTTGATGAACCCGAGTTTCTGATTCTTGTGCAAACGCTGACAGGCCCCCTGACTGAGGGCGTTCTGGCGGCGTTGCACGTTCTGGTATTAGCTTTGTGTTTGTTACTGGGACGGTATTGGCAGGCGTTACTGTTTAATCCCGGAGGCTTTGGGCGCGAGTTTCAAACGTTGCGTCTGCCTTTGGGGTTCACTTTGCCGGTATTACTGGCAGTGATGTCTGCTGGTCAGTTGGCTCCGGGGCTGGTGGGTGTGTTGCCGTTGTTAACGGTGCCGCTGTTTCTGGCCGGGCTGGCGATGTTCCATGGTGTGGTGTCCATCACCACTACCAGCTCAAACTGGATGTTTCCGATTTATATCGGACTCGTACTGTTTGTGCCTTACATGTACACATTACTAATTTTCGTAGCGGTCGTGGATAGCCTGATGGATATTCGCGCGCGACTAAAAGACACGGCGCCGGGTGACGAATAACGTCCTCCGCCCTGTAATGAGGAATTTACAATGCAAATTATTCTGCTGGAAAAAATCGCCAATCTGGGCGAGCTGGGTGACAAGGTTAACGTTAAGCCAGGTTACGCTCGTAACTTCCTGGTTCCAACAGGCAAGGCCGTCCCAGCGACCAAAACCAACATCGAACACTTCGAAGCACGTCGTGCAGAACTGGAAGCGTCTGCTGCTTCTGCTCTGGCAACTGCACAAGCTCGTAAAGAGCGCATCGAAGAAATCGAACTGTCTGTTGCGGTTCGTGCTGGCGAAGAAGGCAAGCTGTTTGGTTCTCTGGGCAACCGTGACATCGCTGAACTGTCTACTCAGGCTGGCGTTGAACTGGCTAAAGCCGAAGTTCGTCTGCCAAGCGGCCCAATCCGTGCCGTTGGTGAAGTTGATGTGACGATCCACCTGCACCCGGAAGTGGACGCGGTACTGAAGCTGCACGTTGTTGCAGAATAAGTATCCTGACCGCCCTGCGGTCAACTGATGCAGAAAAGGCACTATTGGTTTCCCCCTCTAGTGCCTTTTTTCTGTCTGTTCATCTGCGCTCGGGTGACATACGCTGCAAGGCGCTCTCCAATGGTTTTTTTCTTTGAGTAATTCCATGAACGATGACTACCTTCAGGATGAAATGGAAGCCGGTTCTTCCATTCGCACACCTCCTCATTCGGTTGAAGCGGAGCAGTCGGTTCTGGGTGCCCTGATGCTGGATCAGAGAGCCTGGGAAAGTGTCAGTGAGTCGGTACAGGATGCCGATTTTTATCGTCACGATCATCGCCTGATTTTCCGAGCCATTGCCCATTTATCATCGGTTGAACAAGCCATTGATGTGGTCACGGTGGCTGAGGAACTGGAAGAACGCAGCCAGTTGGATAACGCCGGTGGAGCCGGATATCTGGCCCACCTGGTGGATATGACGCCCTCCATCGATAACTGCGAAGCCTACGCCGACATTGTGCGTGAGCGGGCGCAGCAACGGCGCTTGATTGAAGCCGCCACCGATATGATGGAAAAGGCCTATCACCCCGATGGTGAAGAGAGCCTGACGCTGTTGTCCGATGCCGAAAAAGCCATTGCTGAAATCGCTGAAGGCAATCGCAAGGACGGTGGCCCGGAACGGGTGAAACCGATCCTGCAAAATACCCTGGAACAACTGGACAAGATGTTCAATCAGCCGGAAGGCCTGACGGGGTTGACCACGGGCTTTAAGGACATTGACGAGCGCACCTCCGGGTTGCAAAAAGCCGATCTGGTCATTGTTGCGGCACGTCCTTCCATGGGTAAAACCACCTTTTCCATGAACCTGGTCGAAAACGCCCTGCTGGCGACCAAGCGCCCTTGCCTGGTGTTCAGTATGGAGATGCCTTCCGAGTCGCTCGTGATGAGGATGCTGTCGTCATTGGGCAAGATTGACCAGACCCGTATTCGTAGCGGCAAACTGATCGACGAAGACTGGTCAAAGCTGTCAGCAGCGGTGAGCTTGCTGAAAGACCTGCCGCTGTACATTGATGACACCCCGGCGCTGACGCCTCAGGAAATGCGCGCCCGCGCCCGTAAGGTCTACCGTGAAAATGGTGATCTGGGCATGATCATGGTGGATTATCTGCAGTTGATGCGGGTATCGGGCAAGTCCGAAGGCCGAACTCAGGAAATCTCCGAAATCTCTCGCTCTCTCAAGGCCATCGCCAAGGAATTTGAATGTCCGATGGTGGCCCTGTCGCAGTTGAACCGCTCGCTTGAGCAGCGCCCCAACAAGCGTCCGGTGATGTCCGACCTGCGAGAATCCGGTGCGATCGAGCAGGATGCCGACATCATCCAGTTTATCTACCGCGACGAAGTCTATAACGAAGACACACCGGACAAGGGTGTTGCTGAAATTATTACTGGCAAACACCGGAATGGCCCGATTGGCAGTGACCGTCTGGCCTTTATTGGCAAGTACACCCGTTTTGAAAATCTGGCCCATGGCTATGACGATTACGACGAATAGGCGATGCCATTCGTTGCAGAGGAACCGCGTTTATGAAATTCACCCCGGAAATATGTTTTGAGGGCGGGCGTGTTCGCCCATTGGTTGCGGAAGACCGCGATGCCCTGTTTCAGTTGTTTCAAACCCCGGAATTGCCAGGGCAGCACCCGGTGCAAAAGCCTGAGCAATTGGAACGGATGATTGAACTGAGTGTGCAAATGGCCGCAACCCAGCGCGGCATGATGTGGGCGCTGGAAGTGGGTTGTGAAGACAACTGGCAATTGCAGGGCATGGTCAGTGCTTATGAGTGGCAGCCTTCTTTGCTGCGCACCATGTTGCGTGTGGACGGTTCGCCTGAACTGGTGATCGAACATCGTGCGGCTGCGCTGGAAGTGTGTCTGAATTTTATGGCCGAGAAGTACCATCTGCATAACTTCGGCTATCAGTGGATTGAAGGTCAGCCGCCGGAGATCGTCACCATGTTGGAAGGGCTGGGATTCGAGCAGGCTGCCCGTCTACGTGATGCCTGGCGTCTGGGTGATCGACGCTTCTGTGATCTGGTGCAATACCATCGGGTACAACGGCAACCGGCTGAAACGACAGAGGAGAACGGCTGATGAACTGGAATATGGAAACCGATCACCTGCGTGTCAGATTGCCGGTAACGGATACCGATGGCGATGCGTTGTTTGAATTACTGAAAGATCCTGACGTATCTGCGCATGTGCCCAAGGCCCCCATGTTTGCCTCCGTGCAGGGGCTGGATGAGTTACGCCGCGCGACCATGCAGTTTCAGGCTCGTCAGGGAGTGACCTGGCTGGTTGAGCGTCAGCAGGGTGATGGCGTGCTGTTGGCCCGCGTGCGTCTGAGTCAGATTAACTGGATGACCTTGTCGGCCCAGGTGCAGTGGGAGTTGTCACCGACACTGACCGATGCTGAACTGGATGAAGCCATGTTTGCGGTTCATCGCTTCTGTTTTGGTGAGCTATCTATTCACCGTCTGGATATGCGTATACGACCGGGAGCGGATGCTCATACCGCGCATTTGAAGCGTCTGGGTTACGAATACGAAGGTTGTCTGCCTGCGCAGTTGGAATTCGAGGACGAATGGGTCGACCAGGAAATTTATTCATTGTTGTCAAACTGAACAGAAAGTCACGGATATTGGAACAGTGGTAACAATATGGCGTCATAACGCTTGTTCAACAAACCGGTTATCGCTAAATTTCGACACAACGGATGTCGATATTCTTCCAACCACACTCATACATGGGGCTTGATTGTGAACGAGGCTACAGCCATAGATCTGACGGATGAAGCGTTTCTTCGAGAGTTGCGTGAGCAGATGCTGAAATTTGCCCGGCTGCAATTGAATGATGAGCAGTTGGCTGAGGATGCTGTTCAGGAAGCATTGATCGGCGCGCTGAAAAATGCCCGCTCATTTGCGCGCCAGGCAGCCCTTAAAACCTGGGTATTTGCCATTCTTAAAAACAAGATTGCCGATGTCTTGCGGGGCAAATATCGTCGTAATGAAGTCTCTGATGACGATGAGTGTAATAAGTCGGGTAATCTGGACGACGAACTGTTCAATGATGGTGGGCACTGGAACGCCGATGAGCGCCCTGTGAACTGGGGAGCTCCCCAGAAAATGGTGTACGATGAACAATTCTGGAAGGTGATGGACGCTTGTCTGAACCACTTGCCAGCCAATCAGGCGCGTGCGTTTATGATGCGTGAATTTATTGAGCTGACCACCGATGAAATTTGTGAGTCGATGGAAGTGACGGTATCCAACCTGAATGTCATGTTGTATCGCGCTCGATTGCGCTTACGTGAGTGCCTTGAGAACCGCTGGTTCGCCAAGACGTGAGGAGAACCGTGATGATGAACTGCCGAGAGGCGACGCGTTTGATGTCAGAGTCCCAGGACAGAAAGCTGACACTGACCGAAAATGCAGAGCTGAAGTTCCACAATATAATATGTACAGGTTGCCGAAATTTTGATCGACAGATGGGCTCCCTGCGTTTATTTATGAAGGAATTTGCCCAAACTCCGGAAGCCCCGGACAATTCGGCGGACAAGGATGACCGACCTGAGCGTTAAACCGGTGGAGCCATCCGGCTCCGCTGTTTTTTGCTAACTGCTCTTGTTAACCGGCCCAATCAGATAATGAGCCAGCCGGTTTCCTATCAGCAGCATCACCACAAATCCAAGAATGCGCCCATCCAGACTGGCAATGTTCACCAATGCCGGGCCGGGGCACAACCCCACCAATCCCCATCCCAAACCAAACAAAGCAGCTCCGCTCAGCAAGCGGCGGTCAATGAGATCCAGCCTCGGCGCGTGAAAGCGTTCGGCAAACCAGGGTCTCTCCAGTTTGTGGCTGAGTGCGTACACCACGGCAAACAGACCCACAGCACCTGCCATGACTGCAATCAGGGCCGGTTGCCAGTCACCCAGAATATCCAGAAATCCACGCACCTTGGCGGGGTTATTCATGCCGGATAGCAACAGTCCCAGACCAAAAATCAGCCCGGATGCGAAAGCGATTATCAATGGCTTCATGCGGTTACTCCCAGAGCGTTCATGATCATGACTGTCAGTATGCCGCTGGCAATAAACGTGACGGTAGCAATCATGGAACGTACTGAAAAACGTCCCATACCACAGACGCCATGACCGCTGGTGCAGCCATTGCCAAGGTAAGTACCAAACCCGACGATCAAACCAGCGCTGGCCCACAGTAGCGGGCTGGAAGTCATCTCAATATCAATCTTGCCTCCCAGCAGCCAGAAGACCGGATAGGCGACCACCAGACCGGCCAGGAAAGCCAAGGCCCAGCCCCGGCGCTGCCATTGCTCGCGGGTTGTCAGCATGAACAAACTCGATAAAACACCTGTCATGCCGCTGATGCGCCCCACGCCGAGCCATAACAGTGAAGCAGCGGCACCAATCAGCAAGCCGCCCAATAGTTCGTACAACACCTGATACACCAATTGCTATCTGAAAAGAGGGGCGAGTTTATCACTGACGCGATGAATCGCCAGATGGAAACCCGTATCGCTCAATTCAGGACTTGCGTGACTTGGCTTTGGCCCAGGGATCGCTGGATGTACTCGTTGAAGAAGGCGTTGATGACGAGGATTTCGATGAAGAGGATTTTGACGAAGCGGAACGACCGGAACCCGATGCTGGTTTTTTCGGTGCTGCCGGACGGCGGCCTAGCGGCGGGGCTGTGCGTGGACGATGGGAAGCGGATTTTTGTTCTCGCTTCTCTCGCAGCTTGTCCGCATCTTCCAGAGACAGTTCCTTGGGTTCACCGGGCTGGTGATGTGCAGGAATAACACGGTCACGTGGCGACAGCTTGAACTGCTCGGAAGACGGGTTCGGCAGATTTTTGTACTGATACAGATAAAACACCTCGACCTTCTCGCGTGCCCAATCGGTTTTCTTCAGAAACTTGACGCTGGCCATGACCGTCGGATTGGTTTTGAAGCAATTAATGTTCAGATAAGCGAACAGAATCTGGAACCCATACTGACTCACCAGCTCCTCCAGCATCTGTTTGAGACCAACGCCGTGAAGAGGGTTGTTTTGGTAGTTGATGTCGGAAGAATCAGTCATGGAAGTCTCGGGCAGATAAAAATGTAGTCCTACATTGTAGGCGTATTTGTCATGGGCGTAATGCACCAAATAGCAGGGAGGGTTCCAATGTCGGATTATCATCGAAGCTGGCAGACAGGTGGTTGCTGGTTTTTTACTCATGTTCTGCACGACCGGAATGGCTCAGATTTGCCTGGTGCGTCATGTGGAAAAACTGCGTGAAGTTGTGGCTGATGTTTGGGTGCAAGGTATGAAATCACTGATTACTACTTTTTTAATTTGCAGTTTTAAGGCTCTTTATTTATCTTATCTACTATAATTTAAAAAAATAGTAAGGTGGGGCATGAAAATTCCGATGAGTCCTCCAGCTTTAGGAGAACTGCTAGATCCATCTAAATCAGAGCTGCTTTTTAAGATATTTACAGCCCAAATTGGGGCTTGTGATGAAAAAGGCAGATACCTGCACTGGGATAAACTGCGTCATCTCTCTCCTCCAGAGGGATTTTCTTCGAAGGAATACTGGTGCGCTACTTATTTGGCTAGACACAAGATTAAGAAAAATCTGCCTTTTTTGGATAAAGAAGGCAAGCCTATGAACTACTGTGTTCCTGAACCGCTTTGGCAAAAAATCGTATGGATTAGTGAAAATGCAACTGGGGCAATTGAAGGAGATAAGACAGTAATAGATGAAAAAACTCAAAAAACATACTTGATTCGTTCGTTAATCGAAGAGGCAATAAATTCCAGTCAATTAGAAGGTGCATCAACTACCCGAAGAGTAGCAAAGGAGATGATTCGGTCTAGAAGAGAGCCGAAAGATGTATCTGAAAGAATGATTTTAAATAATCATAGTGCATTGAAGTTTATTAGTGAAATGAAGGCCGAAGAAATCACTCCTTCCATGGTATTCGAACTCCATTCAAGACTAACTAAAGATACTCTGGATAGTGGTGATAGCTCTGGAGCTTTTAGGAAGCCTGAAGATGATATTTGCGTTTTTGATCGAAATGATGACACTAAGCCTGTTCATATCCCACCAATGGCATCGGAGTTGCCATTGAGGTTGAAAAAACTATGTGACTTCATTAATAGCTCTGACAAGGATGGTGAATATATGCACCCTATTGTCAAAGCTGTAATAGCACATTTCATGATAGGTTATGATCATCCTTTTGTTGATGGTAATGGAAGGACAGCAAGAGCGTTATTCTATTGGGTGATGGCAAAACATGATTATTGGATGATGGAATATGTTTCTATTTCAAAAATTCTTAAGGAGTCACCAGCTTCGTACATGCGGGCATACCTTTACTCGGAAACAGACAGTAATGACCTGACCTATTTTGTTGACTATCAATTGGATGTGGTTGTAAAAGCAATTCAAGCCTTGCACTCGTACCTGGCAGATAAGTCCCGTCAAATCAGAGAGACTTTTTTGTTGCTGGATAGACATGACTTCAAATCCAGATTTAATCATCGCCAGATATTTTTGATGCGCAATGCCTTAGAAAATCCTGGTCAAGAATATTTCATTAAAACACATCAGATATCACATGGGATTGCCTATGAGACTGCTCGAAAGGATTTGCTGTCACTATCTGACTCTGGACTATTGAAGCGCTATAAGAGCGGAAATCAGGATGTTTTTATAGCTCCACCAAATTTAAAAGAAGTACTTTCTGATATGTGATCTGAGTAAAGCCATCTTCTGGTGGCTTTACTCAGGATTGATGTAAACCTAAGACTTACATCACCCGCATACCCGGCTGTGAACCTTCGTTCGGTTCCAGCAGGTAGATCTCTGAACCACCCGGCCCGGCGGCCAGTACCATGCCTTCGGAGAGGCCAAACTTCATCTTACGCGGTGCCAGGTTGGCGACCATGATGGTGAGTTTGCCTTCCAAGTCTTCGGGCTGGTAAGCAGCTTTGATGCCGGAGAAGACGTTGCGGGTTTCGCCGTTGCCGATGTCGAGTGTCAGTTGCAGCAGTTTGTCGGCACCTTCCACGTGGTCGGCTTTGACGATGCGGGCAACGCGCAGGTCGACCTTGGCGAAGTCGGGGAATTCGATGGTATCGGCAATCACCTCGTTGCCGTCTTCACGCAGCTCCGGGCCTTTGTTTTTCGCTTTCTTCTCTTTCTTTTTCTCTGCTTTTTTCTCAGCCGCCGCAGGCTGTTCGCCGTTTTCGATGGCCAGCTCAGTCTTGGTTTCTTCCAGAATCGCAGTGACCTTGTCCATTTCGGCGCGGGCCAGCATTGGCTTGAACTTGTTGATCTCGTGACCCAGCAGGATGGTGTTGCGAGATTCCCAGTTCATGTTGTCGAGGTTGAGGAACTCGGCGGTTTTCTCAGCGATTTCTGGCAGTACCGGTGCCAGGTAGGTGATCAATTGACGGAACAGGTTAATGGCAACGGAGCAGACTTCGATCACTTCCTGCTGGCGGCCTTCTTCCTTGTTCATCGCCCATGGGGCTTTTTCCTGAATGTATTCGTTGGCGCGGTCGGCGAGGGCCATGATTTCTTTCATGGCTTTGCCGAATTCACGGGCTTCGTAGTGGGCCGCGATGCTGTCACCGGCGTTGATGAAGTCTTGCACCATGGCTTCTTCAACACAGGTGTCGCTCAGTTTGCCGCCTGCTTTCTTGACGAAGTTGGCGGTACGGCTGGCGATGTTGACCAGTTTGTTGACCAGGTCGGTGTTGGCACGCTGGACGAAGTCTTCGAGATTGAGGTCGAAGTCGTCGACGCTGGAACTCAGCTTGGCGGCAAAATAGTAACGCAAGTAAGTCGGGTTCAGATGGTTCAGGTAAGTACCGGCCTTGATGAAGGTGCCGCGTGACTTGGACATCTTGGCACCGTTAACGGTGACGAAGCCGTGAGCGTTCACCGCTGTTGGCGTGCGGTATTCCGCTGCGCTCAGCATGGAGGGCCAGAACAGCGCGTGGAAGTTGATGATGTCTTTACCAATGAAATGGTACAGCTCGGTTTCGGAGCCTTGCTTCCAGTATTCGTCGAAGTCCAGACCGGCAGCCTTGCCCTGTTCTGAGTCACACAGGTTTTTGAACGAGGCCATGTAGCCAATGGGTGCGTCGAGCCAGACGTAGAAGTATTTGCCCGGCGCATCCGGGATTTCAAAACCGAAGTACGGCGCATCGCGGGAGATGTCCCACTCTTGCAGGCCGGAGTCGAGCCATTCTTGCAGCTTGTTGGCGACTTCGTCTTGCAGGGTGCCAGAGCGCGTCCATTCTTTCAGGAAGGCGTCAAAGTCGGGCAGTTTGAAGAAGTAGTGCTCGGATTCTTTCTCAACCGGCGTGGCACCAGAAATGGTGGAGTACGGGTTTTTCAGATCCGCCGGGGTGTAGGTCGCACCGCAGGATTCGCAGTTGTCGCCGTACTGATCGCCAGCGCCACATTTTGGGCATTCGCCTTTGATGTAACGGTCAGCGAGGAAAATCTCTTTCACCGGGTCGAACAGCTGGGTAATAGAACGCACCGCAATGTGGCCCTTGTCACGGCAGGCCTTGTAGATCTCTTCGGAGAAGTGGCGGTTTTCTTCGCTGTGGGTGCTGTGGAAGTTGTCGAAACCAATCTGAAAACCGGCAAAGTCGGCTTCATGCTCGGCTTTTACCGCAGCAATCTGTGCTTCCGGGGAGCGGCCTTCCTTTTCGGCGCGCAGCATGATCGCAGTGCCGTGGGCGTCGTCGGCGCATACGTAGGTACACTGATGGCCACGGGATTTCTGGAATCGAACCCAGATGTCGGTCTGGATGTATTCCAGCAAGTGACCGAGGTGGATCGAGCCGTTGGCGTACGGCAAGGCGCTGGTGACCAGGATTTTGCGAGGGCTGTTTGTCATGGAATGGCTACCGATGGAAAGCGGGTGTTTGAACGAAAGGGCGCTATTGTAGCCGGTAAGCGTGGCCGCTTCATCCTTGAGCGGCGAGGAAGTGACAGAAGCCGAAACGCTACTGCTCAGGTGGCTTGTCGAATGAAATAAAGGCCGATTTGATCAGGTTGTTTTCGATCTCTTCAGTTTCAAAACGGTAATTGTCGATACGCAGGCACACGTTGCTTTCCGGGATGTGCTCGATACGCTCGACCAGCAGGCCGCTGATGGTCTTGGGGCCATCGGTCGGCAGTGACCATTTCATATGGCGGTTAACGTCGCGAATGAAAGCGGTGCCATCCAGGCGGTAGCGCACTCCCCCTTCCTGGGTTTCCACGGGTTCAACATCGGAGGAATTTTCTTCGGCGGTGTTGGTGGTGAAGTCACCGACGATTTCTTCCAGAATATCTTCCAGGGTACAGATGCCCTGAACGTCACCGTATTCGTCCACGACCAGAGCGATTCTGCGCTGGTTCTGCTGGAAGTTTTGTAATTGATTGTGCAGCCCGGTGCTTTCCGGGACAAAGTATGGCCCCCGAATGATCTGTTCCAGGGCGGCTTTGGTTCGCTGCTGGCCGGTCAAAAAGCGGGCAATGCTGCGGGCGTGAAGGATGCCGACGACGTTGTTGATGTCACCACGGAACACCGGCAAGCGGGTGTGGCGAGAGTTACTGAGCTGTTCGATGATGGTGTTCATCGAATCGTCGAGATCAATGCCAATCACTTCATTACGGGGCACCATGATGTCGCTGACGGTGACTTTTTCCAGATCGAGAATACTCAGCAGCATGCTGCGGTGATTCTTGGGAATCATGTTGCCCGCTTCATTCACGACGGTACGCAGTTCTTCACTGCTGAGGCTGTCGCTGTTGGTGTCATTCATATTGACTTTAAACAGTCTCAGAAGGGCATTGGCGATGGTGTTTACAAACCAGACAAACGGGTGCAGCAGCCATTGCAGTCCGAGCAGGATACGCGATGCAGGAAAGGCGATGGTTTCCGGGGCGATAGCGGCCAGTGTTTTGGGCGTTAGCTCGGCGAAGATCAGCACCACCAAAGTGAACAGGATGGTGTTAACGAACACCGCAAGATCCGGGTTGTCGGGCCACAGGCGCTGGCTGATGATGGTGGCGAGAGCCGCGGCGGCGAAGTTGACCAGATTGTTGCCCGTCAGGATGGTGCCAATCAGGCGATCGGGTTTTTCCAGCAGGCGGGCGGCGCGTACGGCTCCGGTATGACCGCTTTTGGCCTTGTGGCGCAAGCGGTAGCGGTTGAGGGACATCATCCCTGTTTCAGAACTGGAAAAGAATCCCGAGCAAATGATCAAGACCGCGAGTATGCCAAAGAGCACACTTAAGGGAACCTCGTTCAAGGTACCGTCCTTTTGTGATTAACATGCGGCCATCATAGGGAGAGTGAAAAGGCTGTCAACCAGCCTTTCGTGACCTGACTGGGCTGGCTATTACTTTTGTAACAGCACTTCCAAAACGAACTTGGAACCAAAGTAGGAAATGATCAGCAAGGCCGTTCCGCTGAGTGTCCAGCGACTGGCAATGACACCGCGCCAGCCAAAACGATAGCGACCGATCAGCAACATGGCGAACACCAGCCAGCCAACACTGGCGAACACGACTTTGTGTGTCAGGTGCTGGGCTTGTAAATCCTGTACCGCAGGCCAGCCAATCGCGAAGGCAGCTGTCAGAATAATCATGCCCAGCCAGATCATTTCAAACAGCAGCAAATCCATGGTCTGCAGCGGTGGCAGAGCCTGAATCAGGCCGCGAGTCTGGTGTTTTCTCAGGTGACGATCCTGAAAATACAGCAATATCGACTGCACGGCGGCTATCAGAAATACGCTGTAGGCGATCATGGACAGCATGATGTGCCAGGCCAGGCCGTAGCTGATGTTATCCAGTGTTGATGGCTGATCGGACAGGGCCGCCACCAGTACCACCAGAGCGACCATGGGAGAAATACCGACAAAGAGGTTCTCGACGGGCTTTTTCCAGCTGGAGAACAGCAACAAGAGTGTGATCACCAGCCCGATGACAGAACCAATGTGGAAAAAGGCGAAGTTGATGGCGGGCGTGCCGGGTGGCCGACCACTGGATTCAAGGATCAGATAGCCAAGATGCAACAGGGCGGCGACCATGGCCAGGGACAGAACCAGTCCTCGGTTTGCCGGGCGGTGGCCTTCGATGGTTTGCCACTGGCGCCAGGCACAAGCCAGATACAGTGCAGCGGCGGGTAATGCGACAATAAGCTCAATCATAATCGGGTTCCAGAAAGACCCCGAGAGTGTCGCATAAGCGTTGACGGTACGAAAGTAACGGACTCACTGAAATGGACACAGACTTAAACAGGGCGTCGTTTGGGCACAGCAGAGCAACGCGCTATACTGCGGCTTTGATCCGTTTACCGAGCTACCATCATGTTTGAGAGTTTGACCGACCGCCTTGGCAACGCCCTGAAGAGTATTTCGGGTCAGGCCAAGCTCACCGAAGACAATATCAAGGGAACCGTGCGCGAAGTGCGCATGGCATTACTGGAAGCCGACGTGGCATTGCCGGTAGTCAAGGCATTCACCGACCAGGTCAAGGCCCGCGCCATTGGCACTGAGGTGCTCAAGAGCCTGAATCCCGGACAGGTATTCCTGAAGATTGTTCATGAAGAGCTGCAAGCCGTTATGGGCGAGGCTAATGAGCAATTGAATCTGGCTGCACAGCCACCCGCTGTTGTCCTGATGGCCGGTTTGCAGGGGGCTGGTAAAACCACCACCGTCGGCAAGTTGGCCAAATATCTGGCCGAGCGTGAAAAGAAAAAGGTCATGGTGGTTTCTGCTGACGTGTATCGTCCGGCGGCCATTAAACAGTTGGAAACTCTGGCAAACGAAGTGGGGGCGATGTTCCACCCTTCCACCAGCGATGAAAAGCCACTGGCCATTGCACAGGCTGCGATTGATGCGGCCAAAAAGGCGCACGCAGATGTGTTGCTGGTGGATACCGCCGGTCGTTTGGCGGTTGATGATGCCATGATGGATGAAATTCGCGACTTGCACGCGGGTATTAATCCAATTGAAACCCTGTTCGTCGTTGATGCCATGACGGGCCAGGATGCGGCAAATACTGCCAAGGCCTTTAATGATGCCTTGCCATTGACCGGTGTGGTTCTGACCAAAGCCGACGGTGATGCTCGCGGTGGTGCTGCACTGTCGGTGCGTCACATTACCGGCAAGCCGATCAAGTTCATGGGTATGGGTGAAAAGACCGATGCTCTGGAGCCTTTCCACCCGGATCGTGTGGCTTCGCGGATTCTGGATCTCGGCGATGTTCTGACTCTGATCGAGGAAGCCGAGCGCAAGATCGACAAGTCCAAGGCTGACAAGCTGGCGAAGAAGATCAAGACCGGCAAAGGGTTTGATCTGGAAGATTTCCTGGATCAGTTGCAGCAGATGAAGAAAATGGGCGGCCTGACTGGCATGCTCGACAAGCTGCCTGGCATGGGCAATCTTGGACAGATGGCGCAGCAGACGAATGCGGCTGAAGGCCAGATGAAACAAATGGAAGCCATTATCTTCTCAATGACCCTGGAGGAGCGGCATTTCCCGGATAAAATCAACGGCTCTCGCAAAAAGCGTATTGCTCGTGGTTCCGGTACCGAGATTCAGGATGTCAACCGGGTGCTGAAACAGCACAAGCAAATGCAAAAAATGATGAAGAAGATGACTGGCAAGGGCGGCATGAAGAAAATGATGCGCTCTATGAGTGCCATGGGCGGCCCTGGCGGTGGCATGCCTCCGGGTGGCTTTGGTGGTGGAATGCCTCCGATGCGTTAGAGCTGCTGGCTGCTGGTGAGATTTCACACTGGATGATTGTGTTGAAATCCACTGCTTCGCTTCTTTGGACAATCTGATCATTCAAGGAACTGTTTTGAAAGGGAAGATAGAATCCTGGATGAGGCCGTACCGGGCTCATCCTCTGGCCGTCTTTATTGACAGTGCCTTGTTACCCGTCGCCGCTCGTTCGAGTGCTCTTTTCCCAATCCTCAGCGCTGTGATGGCCGCACTGGTGTACTTTTTGTTTCGCGGGGAGCTGGACGGTTCGTCACCCATGGATCTGATCTGGCTGGCCAGTGGCGCGGCTCTGTTGTTGATGTCGGCGCTGCTGAGGCTGGTGTATCACTACGTTGGGGAGCGTGTACCCGTGATGGTCTGGCTATGGATCAGCTTGCTGATGCTCATGGGGTGGGCTTTTTACTGGACGTTGCCCTCGGTATTGTTCTTGCAGCATGCGGCAGAACCGTCTTTCTGGCTATTAGGGCTGGTCGTGCTGGCCTGGGCTGTGATTGCAGCGGAACTGCTGTCTGCCTTTGCCATTCATGCACTGGTTTTCAATACTCTGATGAGCGGTGGTTTCGCCCTGTGTTGGCTGTTATTGGGGCCAATTACACCGTCAATTCTGGTGCTCCCTTTACTGATGCTGGCCGCCATTATGGTGAGTTGGCGCATTCCCAAGCGGCACGTTGCTGAGCTGGTTGCCCGTTTTGAAAGCGAAGAATGGCAGCAGGAGAGGGATCAGTCCCGCTCTGCTCGTGCCCGTTTTCTGTCTGCCGTCAGTAACGACTTGTATCAGCCGCTGCAGGCAATGGGCTTGCAACTGGGGCAACTGCCACATCATGTTTCGACCGTTCGAGGGCGTGAACTGGTCGGTCAAGTGGATCTGAACCGTTCCAATATGGACGATGTTTTAAAGAGTCTGTCGGATTTGTCACGCCTGGATCGTCGTGTGGTTGTCGCCAAGCCTTCTCATGTCGCGCTTGGTGTCGAGTTGGCGGACATTCTGAATCACTATCGGCGAAAGGCGCTGGCCAGAGGATTGGGCTTTAGTGTCACCAGTGAAGACGATGTGGCACTGACCGATGCCGATGTGCTTGAGCGGGTTGTGGGGTATCTGTTGTGCAATGCAGTGCGCTATACCACGACTGGTGAGATCAAGGTGCTTTTTCAGAAAGGCTTGCCTGGCTATGTTCAGGTACAAATTTCAGACACGGGTTGTGGTGTCAAAGCAGAACATATTGGCCGTATTTTTGAAGAGTTCGGACAACTGGAACATGAGGTTCATTCAGGTCGCCAGGGACTGGGGCTGGGGTTGAGTCTGGTGGAGCGTTTTTGTGAACTGCTGGATGTGGAAATTGATTTCCGCTCAACGCCGGGACAGGGAACGTCTGTTACCTTGCTGATTCCTCAGGGTGACCCGGAACAGGTGCCCGAGCGCCCGGTGACATCCATGGTGCAGTCATTTGATGGCCTTGAGGTTCTGTTGATTGAACCCGATGCAGAAGTTCGGAAAGCCGTGGCAGCAGCATTGTCACAGTGGGGTTGTCAGGTTAAGGCGGCAGAATCGCGCTGGGCGGGTTTGTGTTTGCTGGATGAAGGCTGGCGTCCTCGTCTGGTAGTGGCAGATAACGGCGCGGACGACAAGCCAATGGGATTGGCAGCGGTGGTGTCTGTCTGGCAAGCCCTGAATGAAGAAATCGGGGCGCTGATTATGGCCACGCATACCGCGTCTCTGGACAACGAAACGGTGCGGGAAGCAGGTATTCAGGTGCTGAAGAAACCGGCGTCCCACGGTGATATTCGACAGGCTATTACGCAACTGTTGCCTCGTGAAAAGGATGTGCAGGAAGAGCCAGCGGAACTCATCACGCTGAGTACGCCAGAAACGTTGACAACAACCGCTGTATCAGAAACACCGGCTGAAGCACTGGCTCCTGTAGAAGCACCGGCCTCCGTAGGAACAGAAGCACCGGTCTCCATAGAAACAACGGCTCTTGTGGATACAACAACTGCTGTGGATACATTGGCCCAACCTGCCATCGCAGATGCCGCGACCAGGCCTGTCGGTGACAAGGTGTCTGAAGCCGAGCTTCCTGACACCACTGCTTTGGATCGGCCAGCACCAGCGGCATTTGAACAAGTGCCTGATGAGGAGCCAGTATTGATTGACCTGAATAGCCTCAAGCTGATGGGCATTCAACCCGAGATGCAACCTCTGAAGGAAAAACGATGATCTGGGTTCAGCGTCAGATTCAGCTCAAAGCCCGTGCGCGCGGATTTCATCTGATTACCGACGACATTGAGCGTGGTCTGCCAGAGTTAGGCCGTGTTGGAACCGGGTTGTTGCATGCGTTCATTCAGCACACGTCAGCGTCACTGACGATCAATGAAAACGCAGATCCGACGGTACGAAGGGATTTTGAATCCTGGTTCAATCGCACGGTGCGCGAAAACGAACCGTATTATCAGCACACACTGGAAGGCAGCGATGATATGCCCGCTCACCTGAAAACCAGCCTGTTGGGGAATAGCGTGACCGTGCCTGTTACTCAGGGTCGCCTGAATCTGGGCACCTGGCAGGGCATTTATTTGGGAGAACATCGTGATGACGGTGGTTCACGTCGCCTGATTCTGACTTTGCAGGGCCAGTAACGTGATAGTGCGCGACAACCCCGGAACGCTGAGGTTGCTGTTTGCCTGGCGTGGTTCGATCCTCCCGGTGATTGCCGGGCCATTGCTGGTGCTGGGGTGCTTTTCTTTTCTGGTGACGTTATTGCACGGTGAGCACCTGGCGAACATGGCCGGTTATACCGTCGCACCTTTTGCTCTGCTGGGGTTGGCACTGTCGATCTTTTTGGGGTTTCGAAATCAGGCTTGCTACGCCCGCTGGTGGGAAGGTCGAACCTTGTGGGGAGAATCCATCCGCGATGTACGCTCTCTGGTTCGAGCAACCGCCACCTGGCTGGGTGATGATTCACCGGAGCGGGTCAAAATTCTTAAATGGGTGCAGGCCCATTATCATGGTGTGCGGTGTGAACTGCGCTCGGAAGCACTCCCTGAATGGTTGAACGAGTGGCTGGATCAATGCCCTGACAAGCCACGTGCAGGGCAGAAGCGCTCATCTTTTTGTTTGATGCAAGCCGGTGCGGTGCTGGGAAACAGCTACCGTTCGGGCAAGATCGACAGCATTGGAGTCCAGACGCTGGAGCAATATCTGCATCAATTGACGAACGCCCAGGCCGGTTGTGAACGCTTGCTGTCAACACCGCTGCCCTTTTCCTATCGCTTGCTCACCCATCGTATTGTCTACCTTTATTGTTTTCTGTTGCCGTTCGGTCTGGTCGGTTCCCTGGGCTGGCTGACGCCGGTGTTTACGCTGATTCTCGGGTATACCTTTCTGGGGCTGGATGCCTTGTCTGAAGAACTGGAGCAGCCTTTTGGCCGCGCTCTGAATCACCTGCCACTGGCGGCATTGTGCCGGGTTAACGACATCAGTATTGCCGAAGGTCTCGGTGAGCCGATTCCTGAACCGGTCAAGCCGGATAACTTCCAGCTTGATTGAAGATAATTTCCGGCTGGGTTCTTGTGTGTGGATCAGAAATAGCGTGCAGGTGTTGAAAGGAAGTAGCTTGCTGCCTGAATGCTGAGCACTTGTTATCAGCAGTGTTGCTCTTTCTTGCGGGCATCCGGCCTGCTTGGCGATGATTCTGCCCTTACTGAGACTGTTAACAATCGCGGGTGTGAATCTGACTATGAACGCTCTTTCAACAATTCGGCATGACTGGCGTGTGGATGAAATCCAGTCATTGCTGCAACTGCCATTCAATGACCTGCTGTTTCGGGCGCATTCTGTGCATCGCCAGTATTTTGACGCCAATGCGGTTCAGGTGAGCACCTTGCTGTCGATCAAAACCGGAGCCTGCCCGGAGGACTGCAAGTATTGCCCTCAAAGTGCTCGTTACGACACGGGTCTTGAGCGTGAAAAACTGATGGAAGTCGAGGCGGTGATTGAAAAGGCCAAGGCTGCCAAAGCGGCGGGTTCTGATCGCTTCTGTATGGGAGCCGCGTGGCGCTCTCCGAAAGAGCGCGATATGCCGTATGTGTTGGCCATGGTCAAGGGCGTCAAGGAATTGGGACTGGAAACCTGTATGACGCTGGGCATGCTGGATCAGGACAAGGCTGGACGCCTGTCGGATGCCGGTCTGGATTATTACAATCACAATCTGGATACCTCGCCGGAATACTACGGTGAAATCATCACCACACGCAGTTACGGTGATCGTCTGGAAACGCTGGATAACGTGCGCAAGGCCGGTATGAAGGTGTGTTCCGGTGGCATCCTGGGAATGGGTGAAAGCCATAAAGACCGTGCCGGTTTGTTGCAGCAGTTGGCTAACTTGCCCCAGCACCCGGACTCCGTGCCGATTAACCAGTTGGTGAAGGTGGCAGGAACGCCGCTGGAAACGGAAGAAGATCTGGACCCTCTGGATTTTGTTCGTACCATTGCGACGGCTCGTATTCTGATGCCGAAGTCCCATGTGCGCCTCAGTGCCGGGCGGGAGCAGATGAGCGAAGAAATGCAGGCCATGTGCTTCTTTGCCGGAGCCAACTCCATTTTCTATGGCGAGTGCCTGTTGACCACGCCGAACCCGGCAGCCAACAAGGATCAGGCCTTGTTTCGCAAGCTGGGTATCAACTCCGAGCACCGGGTCGCAGAAGCACCGGCGGTACTGGAAGAACTGATTCCTTCACTGACCGCTGAATCGGATGGTGAACAGTTCTATCGTGTGGGCAGTTAAGCTATAGGCTGTCTTTCAGCGCTGACAATCGTTGGCGCTGCTCTTCTTTTGGCAGAGCGCGTTCGATGCGTTCTGGCAATGCTTTTTCAATTTCCAGAGCGATGTCTTCCCCTTGCTGAACCCGGTTGAGTAACAGCTGATAGTTGCGCTCGAAAACCGGAAAAGCACGTGATTCCGGCATATTAGCCAGAAAATACCAGTCACTGGCCCGACCGGCGTAGTACACCGCCGGATGGCTCCAGGAGTATTCCCGCTTTGGCGAGGGTGCCCGACAGGCTTCAATATACGCTGCATGTGCTGTTGGCAGGCCCAGTGTGTCGGCCGGATCACAACGACGGATCACCTCATGAACGTTGGGCAAATAACTGGATTCCTTCACCGTACGTTCGGCGGCTTTCATGATCACTTCCGGGGCATACTCCAGCAGCAGGCCAGCCCAGAGCTTTTTGGCGGTGATCAGGGTGCCATGATCTGGAAAAGCCTTTAAAAACTGATTGTGATAATTGAACCGGAACAACTCAAAGAGCTGATTAATGGCCGTTTTCTGCTCAATGGTCAGAGGGCGGCGTTCACCAGTCGGTGTCGTTGAGTCGCTGGAGGCTGGCTGCAGCTGTTGAGTAGTCCGGTTCAGCAGGGATTTGTCCATCGGCTTTTCTCTCTGGTTGGGCCAGCTGACGGCCCCATTGTTGCTTGATGTACTGCAGGAAACGGCTGTTCCAACTGTTGTGTACCTGGCCGGAATCGCGCCAGTAAAGTACAAATTCGGCAATACGGGCTTTGGCAAACTGCGGATCAATATGAGCCATGGCCAGAATATCAAAACAGTCCGGTGCCGGTTGCCAGTTATTCGGAATGGGCAGCGGCAAATTGGAATGTTCCACAGAAGCACTGTAGCGCGCCCATTGCAGGCGAATATGCTGGAGGAACTTGCTGTTCCAGGTTTTGTGCGCATCGCCGCGTTCTGACCAGTAGAGCACAAATTCGGGGATGGCATCCTCTATAAACTGAGGCTCGACCCCGGAGCGTTGCAGAATCTGCAGAGCATCCTGACTGGGTCGCCAATCATGCTGGATCGGTTGTGCGATATCGCTGTTCGCCTGAAAGATAGGGTGGTTGTCGTGACGATTTTTCTGCCGCTGGGAATCATTCTGGGTATGTACCCACTGCTTTTTTACATGGAGTAAAAAATGGGTGTTGGGATCGCTGGTCTGCTGCCCCTGCTCTTGCCGCTGCAACAGGAACACATCCCGCTGTGCCCGGGCAAAGGCGGCAGGAATACCATGTTGCTGCAAACGCTGAAGGGTGTCATCGCTCGGTTGCCACTGGCTGACGGGTGCTGCTGGTGGAGCAGTGTCCGGTGGCGGTGTGGAAGCCGCCGGGGTGTGAGGTGCTGTTGCTGCCTGTTGGTGAGCGGAGTGTTCTTGAAGCGGATGTTCCTGAACCGGGTGCTCCTGCAGTGGGGTCGTTTGAGGCAGCGGGTGCTGGCTGAACGCCAGAATCAGCTCCTGGGATTCCGGGTACATGGGGCCACGCAAGATCAACAGCCCTTGTTCAAACAGAGCGGTCAGGGTCTGGCGAATGGTTTGGTCATCCCAGAATGGCAGCAGGTGGCGCAATAAATCCCGGCGTATGCGAATGTGATGAATGGGCTGGCCCAGAGCAATCTGATTGATCACCGTTAGCAACACGGCTTCATTCAGGCCGATGGTCGCGGCAAGGGTCACAGAAACCGGGATACTGGTCTCGGTGAGCAGCGGATGATGATTCATAGCGGGTCCGGGTGAGGAGAATAATGCGGCAGGCTGAGTGCTTGCGTCTTTGGTGATTATAAACTGCCTTGATACTGGTATCGATTCATCGACCTTGTTAGTGTCCTTCAGCCATGAATATTCATCAGTTTCTATCAAAAGGAGACAACTGTGTCGCGTAAATTACTGGTATCTATTCACCTTTATCTGGCGGCATTTTTTGCGCCGTTCATTCTGGTGATGGCATTGACGGGTGGTCTGTATTTGCTGGGGATCAAAGGGGAAATGGTCAAGACGCCCGTGACCGTGTTGGAAGGCGTCTATCTGAATGGCAAAAGTGACGATCTGAAGCAGGATGTAACGCGCCTGCTGAGTATGGCAGGGGTTGATGCCTCGTTTGATTACGTCAAGGTCAAGGGTGATCGCTTTTACACGCGTCCAACCAGCAGCACGCATTATGTGCTGGAGCCTGGTGAGCGGGGTGTATCGGTTGCTCGTGTCGAGCCATGCCTGATCGCGAGTCTGATTGAATTGCACAAGGGCCATGGCCCGGCAGCATTTCGCATTGTTGAGCAACTGCTGGCGGCTGGGTTAATTCTGATTATGCTGAGTGGTTTGTATCTGGGCTGGATGGCATCGGTGTACCGAAAGCCGACGTTGTTATTGTCTGGCTCGGGACTGCTGGTGTTTGTGTTGCTGGGTTACGTGATCTAGCTATCAGGGAAAGTGAAAACCTCCCCATCCGGGGAGGTTTGTCTGGCGTCAGAACAGTTTATCTAGAAAACCGGGACGCTTTTTCATACGCATTTTCAGGCGGGCCTGGGCGGCTTGTGATAGCTGGTCAAAATGCTGTGCCAGGTAATCACTCTGGCCACTTTGGGTGATGGTCTTTTCGCCACTTTTGCCAAAGTCTTCTTGCCAGATCTCCTTCGGGCACCACTCTTGCGGTGGTTCTCCAACGGGCGATGGAATGGGCTGGTTATTGTCTTTGTAAAATTCAATGAACAAGGTAACGCGTGGTTTGAATCGAACTTCCTGTGTGACCACCTTGCTGATGGATGTCCAGTGTCCGGATGATCTGATAGTAAATTCGGTTTCGAGGTGAGTAGCGCCTCGAATCTTGAATTTATCAAACCGAAAACTGTGGCTGAGTTGCTCTGATGTTGGCTCTGTGAGGGTATCCGTCATGGCTAGCGCTCCTGCATGTCTCCCGACGTTCATACGCTTTAGGTTCAATAAAGAACCGATAATCTAACTTTTCTGTGAATAAACGGCAATAAAAAAGCCGGTATATAAACAATACCGGCTTTTTATGGCGAAAGTGTGAGGAGTCGCGGTTAATAATTAATTTAAATCAATTATTAACCATTCACTTTGTCAGGTTATTCACTGCATCAATCACGGCTTCCGTTGTAATGCCAAAGTGTTTCATCAAATCACCAGCAGGGGCGGATTCGCCGAAGCTGTCCATACCAACGATCGCGCCGTTCAGACCAACAAATTTGTACCAGTAATCCTTGTGCAAGGCTTCAACCGCTACACGGTTTGAGACATTGGCCGGAAGTACTTGTTGCTGGTAGTCGCTGTCTTGCTGACAGAACACTTCGGCACTCGGCATGGAAATCACACGAATAGCCTGGTCAGACAAGGCTTCGGCGGCTGCCATGGCCAGGCCCACTTCGGAGCCGGTAGCCAGAATGATGGCATCCGGTGTGCCTGCACAATCTTTCAGAATGTAACCGCCGCGCGCAATGTCGGCCAACTGCTGTTCTGTACGATCTTGATGAGGCAAGCCCTGGCGGGAAAAGATCAGAGCGGTTGGGCCATCGGTGCGTTCAATCGCTGATTTCCAGGAAACAGCGCTTTCGACCGCATCGCATGGACGCCAGGTGTTCAGACTTGGCGTCATGCGCAGGCTGGCAACCTGTTCGACCGGCTGGTGAGTCGGGCCGTCTTCACCCAGACCAATGGAGTCGTGAGTGTAAACAAAGATAGCGCGCTGTTTCATCAGGGCAGCCATACGCACGGCGTTGCGGGCATATTCCATAAACATCAGGAAGGTTGCGCCGTAAGGCACAAAGCCCTTGTGCAGTGCGATGCCATTCATCATGGCACTCATGCCGAATTCACGCACACCGTAGAACAGGTAGTTGCCGTCGGCATCGACGTCGCTGATGCCTTGGGAGCCAGACCAGAGTGTCAGGTTGGAACCCGCCAGGTCAGCTGAGCCGCCCAGCAATTCTGGCAGCAGTGGGCCAAATGCATTCAGGGTATTTTGTGATGCTTTGCGGCTGGCAACGGTGTTGCCTTGCTGCTGACACTCGGCGATGTAGGCATCGGCCTTTTCCGAGAAATCGGCTGGCAATTCACCACTCATGCGGCGCTTGAATTCAGCCGCCAGTTCGGGGTGAGCCGCTTGATAGGCATCAAACTTGTGATCCCATTCGGATTCCGCCACACGGCCACGGGTTTTGGCGTCCCAACCGGCGTAAACGTCGGCAGGTACATCGAAGGGGCCGTGGTTCCAGCCCAGACGTTCACGAGTCAGTGCAATTTCATCGTCACCCAGTGGTGCGCCGTGGCAGTCTTCCTTGCCTTCCTTGTTCGGAGAGCCAAAACCAATAACGGTTTTGCAGCAAATCAGAGTCGGCTGCTCGGTGTTTTCCTGAGCCGTTTCAATGGCCTGACGGATTTCTTCCGGGTCATGGCCGTTGACGCGAGGAATCACCTGCCAGTCGTAGGACTCAAAACGCTTGACGGTGTCGTCAGTGAACCAGCCCTCGACTTCACCATCAATGGAGATGCCGTTGTCATCGTAGAATACGATCAGCTTGCCCAGACCCAGAGTACCGGCCAGAGAACAGGCTTCGTGAGAGATGCCTTCCATCATGCAGCCATCGCCCATGAAGACATAGGTGTGGTGGTCAACGATGTCATGGCCGTCACGGTTGAACTGTGCTGACAGTGCTTTTTCTGCTACGGCCATACCAACACCGTTGGCGATGCCTTGACCCAATGGACCGGTGGTGGTTTCAATGCCAGGAGCGTAGCCGTATTCAGGGTGCCCTGGTGTTTTGCTGTGTAGCTGACGGAAGCTTTTCAGATCGTCGATGCTGAGGTCATAGCCACTCAGGTGCAGCAACGAGTAGATCAGCATGGAACCATGACCATTGGACAGGATGAAGCGGTCGCGGTCGGCCCATTCCGGGTTGCCTGGGTTATGCTTCAGGAAGTCGTTCCATAGAACTTCGGCGATGTCGGCCATGCCCATTGGGGCACCTGGGTGACCTGATTTAGCTTTTTGAACGGCGTCCATGCTCAAAGCGCGGATGGCGTTCGCCAGTTCGGTACGAGAGGTCATGCTGTGACTCCTGAGATCTCGGTTACGGCAGCTTGCTGATTGATGATAGGCGTTCGCAGAAAACGTCGGGAAAATCGCTTGGTCAGTAATGACAGCGGAATGACGCCAGCGAAAAAAGGGGCACATTGTTACGCAGAAGTGTCAGTCGGGCAATGATGATTTCGGTGCTTTTGCGCTACTTTTACGCTAAATGTGGCGTATTTGGATTTTCTTCAGTGCGGGTATTCGGATTGATTCGCAATCCACCAGCAATACAGAAAAACCCTACACTCTGTAAGTAAAAAAGTGAGCAAAAAGACCGCTGAACAAGCAGGTGAAAAAGGGATTGGGAGCAGAACGGTCTATCCTGTAACGGGGTGCCATGTTTTGTACCAGAGTATACGATGACAGTCACCCGACCAGCATCCGAATCGGGTGATTCCACCATCAGCAACGGAAGACGGGTATGGGTGATTATGAATTGCTGAAACGCCGCTATGAGCGTGAACGGAACGCACGCAAGCAGGCGGAGCAAATTCTGAATCAGAAAAGCACGGAGCTGTATCTGATTAACCAGGAGTTGCGGGAAATGACCGATGGCCTGGAGCAGGAAGTGCGGCGTCGTACGGAAGACCTGCTGCGGGCGCGCGATCAGGCATTGGCGGCGGTCAAGGCCAAGTCCGATTTTGTGGCCAACATGAGTCACGAAATACGCACCCCGCTCAACGGGGTATTGGGCATCATTGCCCTACTGGAAGACACCAAGCTGAATGATGAACAGCATCGCCTGCTGGCTACAGCATCGGAGTCGGGCGACCACTTGCTGGAAGTCGTGAACGACATTCTGGACTTCAGCAAAATTGAAGCGGGCAAGATGACACTGAACATGGAACCGATGGATCTGGTGGCTTTGTTGAAGCAGCTACCTGCCACGTTTGGTGCGGTGGCTGTCCAGCGGCAATTGGCTCTGCACGTTCATATTCCCGAGCATTTCCCTCCCGGTATCGAAGGCGATGCCATGCGTTTGCGGCAGGTTATTTATAACCTGGTATCCAATGCGATCAAGTTTACCCATCAGGGGGAAGTTTCCATTCGCCTGAGCATGGCTGACGATCACTATCTGATTGAGGTTGAAGACACCGGAGTCGGTATGACACCGGCTCAGCAGGAAGTGGTATTCAATGCCTTCGATCAGGCGGATAGCTCTGTTACCCGTCAATACGGCGGTACGGGGCTGGGGCTGTCGATTACTCACAAACTGGTTGAAATGATGCAGGGGAATATCAGACTGACCAGTAAAGTCGGTACGGGCAGTTGTTTCCGGGTCTCCTTGCCGCTGGCCGTGACCGAGTTGATTGACCAGACCCCGAAGTCGGCGCTGGATGACCGTCTGTTTGAGGGGCAGACGGTACTGCTGGTCGAAGACAATATGGTGAATCAGACAATTGCCATTCATATGCTGGAGAAAATGAATCTGACTGTTGAGCTGTGTGTGAACGGTCGGGAAGCGGTTGAAATCAGCCGTCGCCACGGATTTGATCTGATTCTGATGGACGTTCAGATGCCAGTAATGGATGGCCTGGAAGCCACTCGGATTATTCGTGCCCGGGAAGTGACCGGCCAGCATGTACCGATTATTGCAATGACGGCTCATGCCTCCGACCAGCACCGGATCGACAGCCTTGATTCCGGTATGGATGAACACGTCACCAAACCTATCAAAGTGCGTGAACTGAAGCAGGTTCTGCACCGTTTCCTCACCACACCTGCGAGTACGACGACCAATACGACGACTGCTGATAGTGGCGTGATTATTTCAACGGCAACGCCGTCCACAGAAGATTCTTCCCCCGCTCGTTATGAGGCAGTTGAAGCCCGGCGGCACTATCAAGGCAAGTTATTGAGCTTTGAGAGTGCGTTGACGCTGGTGCTGGATCAGCATGCGTCCGACTGTCAGTTGCTCGACAAGGCAATCCGCGCACAGCAATGGAAAAATGCCCGCATTATCAGTAGTGGTCTGAACAGTGACGCGCGTTCCGTCGGAGCGATTGGATTGGCCGCTGCCAGTGCCGCGCTGGACAAGTCTCTGGAGGCCATCAGCCGCCCCTCCATTGCCCGGCAGGGAGACCGGATGCTGGACGCCGAGCTGGTTCAGTTGCGTTCTGAATGGAAATGCTTTTCCTGCGAAAGCCGTCGGTATTTACGCTATTGCGCCGAGAACGGCCATCAGCGTGACAGTTCGTAAACCGCCAGATTGACGGCTGTCGCCAGGTTCAGTGACTCAATCAGGCCCGAGCCGGGAATCGTATAGGGTTGGCTGTCTGAGGGGAGTTGCTGGCGCGGTACGCCCCGTGCTTCATTGCCAAACACCAGACAATCATGCGGCTGCCCGGCCATCTGGTTCAGGGGTGCTCCGGCCATATCCAGCGCGGCGATGCGTTCAAAGCGCTGTTCCAATACTGCCAACGGCACACCCATTTCCAATGGCACATGAAAAATGGCACCCATGCTGCTGCGTATGACCTTGCTGTTGAATGGATCAACGCAATTGGGGCTGAGCAGGCAGCGCCAGTTTCCGAACCAGGCGAGGGTGCGCAAAATAGTGCCGAGGTTGCCGGGGTCCTGTATTTCGTACAGGTAGATACAACGCTCAGGAGTGGTGTCTGTGTCGGAGATGACGGGCGGGCGCAGTAAATTATCCATCGGAACGCTGGCGACCAGCCCCTGTGGCGACCGGGTTTCCGAGAGCTGGCTCATCTGACGCTGACCAATCACATGCACCGGAAAGCGACTTTGCCAATCCTGATGCTGCTCGGTGACGTATAGCTGGCAGCGATCGAAGTCAGTGCGCTCCAGCTCGAGTAACAGGTGTTCTCCCTCGACCAGGAACAAGCCGCTTTCCTGACGGTATTTTTTTTGATGGAGTTTTCGAAGTTGGTCGATTTTCATACGCCGTCGGATTCTCTCTGTGAAACTGGCGCTACTTTACACAAAGTCAGCGGAATTCGCTGAATTCTCCGATTACTCATCGGAAGCCGGAGCTGGAAAGGGCAATAAACGCAGCAAGTTCAGCAACCGGTTGCTGGTTTGCTCAAGGCGTTGCATGTCGCGTTGCTCGGCTGGAAGACCCAGAAGTTCACGGGCAATCAGGTGCAGTTCGTGGTGCGTTGCCAACAGGTCACTGAATGCTGAATGGTCGCTATAGCGGGCGTAACCATCGGTCTGACACCATTGCCCGAAATTGCATTCGGTTGAGTTCATCTCTGGCAATCGGGCAATATCACTATCGGCGTGACGCAAGAACGACTGCATCCAGGTTCGATGCTCGACTTCGGCAATCAGCAGGTGCTCTTCCGGGCCGTTGGTTTCAATGGATGCTTGTCGCCAGCACTCCGGGTATCGCCAGTGCTTTTGCCACGGTCTTACCTCTTCCATGGGCATGGGGCGGGCGATGCCGTAACCCTGGCCGTATTGGCACCCGAGACGGATTAACATGACGCCAAGTGCCTGATTTTCGATGCCTTCGGCCACGGTGTGCAAATTAAAGGCTTCGGACAGAGCCAGAATGGCTTTGACCAACCGCAGACTGGACGTGTTGTGCAGCATGTCGAGGACAAAGCCGGTATCAATTTTCAGGGATTTGACTGGCAAGCGTTGCAGGCGTTTCAGAGTGGAATAGCCGGTGCCAAAATCGTCCAGGGCAAACTCGATGCCCATGGCCCGAAATTCCAGAACGGTATCGGAAGCTGAGCCCAGATCCTGTAATGCACTGGATTCCAGAATTTCGAGTTCAAGCTGGTTGGGCTTGATATCGGGGTGTTGCTCCAGTAAAGCCTGCACCTGTTTGGGAAACATCGGGTTCTGGAGTTGTTTTGCAGAGACATTGATGCCGACGGATGTACGAAACCCTTTTTCATTCCAGCTCGACAGGTGTTCAAACACCGTTTTCAGTACCCAGAGGTCCATCTCAACGAAGACCTTGTGCTTTTCGATGTCGTCTACAAACGTGACCGGATTGAGTAGCCCGCGCTCCGGGTGTTGCCAGCGCACCAGTGCTTCATAGCCCTTGACCAGACCAGTATGAAGATCGACTTTGGGTTGGTAATACACCAGAAGTTGCTGCTTCGGGATCGCGGCTTCGAGCTGGCGAATTTTTTCAGATACCGGGTGGGTGTCCGGTGTTTGAGTCTCGGTAAAGTAGGTATAACAATTTCGGCCCAGTTGCTTGGACTGATACATGGCGTGGTCGGCCTGTCGGATCAGTTGCTCCGGGTGCTGGCCATGATCCGGGAAAAAGCTGATGCCAATGCTGGCCGATAACGACAGTGTGACATGGTCATTATCGAGAGGATGAGGCATAGAGCTGGAGGCGGCCAAAAGCAAGCGATTCAACATCGGGCTGCACAGGTCTTCTGCGGTCAGGTTCGGCAGCAGAAGCAGAAATTCATCGCCTCCGGCCCGAGCGATTACGTCCTTGTCGTGCAGGGTTTCGCGCAGTTGGGTTGCAATGCGTGTGAGTACCTGATCCCCCACCTGATGACCGTAGGTGTCGTTAATGGATTTGAAACCATCAAGATCCAGAAACAGCACAGCAACCCTGGATCGCTGCTTCTCAGCTTCTGCCAGTTCCTGGCTCAGTTTACTGAGAAATGACGTGCGGTTGGGCAGGCGTGTCAGGGGGTCTAGCCTGGCCATGTCTTCCAGTTCTTTCTCGTGGGTTTTCAGGTTAGTGATGTCGGAAAAGAGTGCGATGTAATTAGGAGAACCAGTGTCATCCTGTTGATGCACCGCTGTGATGGTCAACAATGCCGCGTATGACGAGTTGTCAGGCCGGATGCCCCAGACACTGTCTTTCCAGTTACCGTGTGTTTCAACTGCATCCCAGACAGTCATTTCATCGATATTGACGAGGTACATGGCCTTGAACAGTAACTGCTGCATGGCTTCGTCATTATTGATGCCTGTAATGCGGGAGAAAGCAGCGTTGGTGCTGGTGATCTGGCGACTATGATCCATCACCACGATGGCTTCGGTGGCGTGGGTGAACACGTTCACGGCCAGACGGTTTTCATTTTCCAGAGTGTGGCGTTTTGTGACATCGTGAATGATGGAAAACAATTGCATGCGGCCATTGATGGGAATCGGCGTGGAATAGACATCGACATGACGGGTTGACTGGTCTCTCAACCGGTGCACGAACTGAAAATAATTCTTCTTTTTGGTCAGTGCGTTCTCGCGTTCTTTTTGGAGCTTGTGTTCACTCAGTGCATTGATTTGTGAAATGTGGCTGTTGTGCAGCTCTTCGATGCTGTAACCATAAAACTGGCAGGCAGCGTTATTGGCTTGTGTGATCAGCCCGGTGCCTGGATCAATCAGCATCATGACGCAATGGTTCTTTTCAAAGAAATACCGGAATCGGCTTTCGCTTTCGGTCAGGGCCTGAGTGCGCTCTTCAACCGTGCGCTGTAAACGGATGGGCTGGCTCAACACACTGGCCGCAATGCTGGTTGTCATGAGGACAAACAGGCTGCCCAGCAGCCCGGCAATGGTGAAGTATTCGGCTGAGTACCAGCCCTCTCCAGGTTCGACGCTGAGCATCCATTCACCATTGGGAATCATCACCGGCATGGTCAGGGCTTTTTCCGACAAGACAACATCACCTGACTGGAAAATAATGTGAGGTTGCTGGTTGTGTTGATGCCAGAGAGAGTAGGCGATGCCTTCGCGTTCCAATTGCTGTAGCCCGGCATGCTGGATGATATCGGGAAAGCGAATCAGCGCTGTGGTCAGCCCCCAGAACTGGCCACCTTTCAGGTAGACCGGCTGGCGTGCAACGGCTCCCACTCCTCCCTGCAGCAGTCGAAATGGCCCAAAGACCGTCAGGCGGCCAGTTGCCATGGCTTGCTGGATGGCGGGAAGCTGTTCCGGGTTGTCCATCAGGTCATGGTGCAATGCGACTTCGTTACCGCTCAGGGGAACCGTTGCTGTGATGATGCCTTCCGGGGCCAGTTGTAACGCAGCCAGACTGGGTGTTGTGGCCAGTATCTCCTGGGCGATTTGTTCGAATTCGGTCAGTTCACCATCGTGGTGTTTAACCAGAACCCCCAGGGTATTGGCGGCAGAGAAAGCTTCCATCAGATTGTGTGACAGCGTGTTCAGATAGGCTTCTGATACCGCCTCAATGTAAGAGCGTTGTTGCTGGTGGTGATTTTCAAGCCATAAGCACGCACCAATACTGGCAATGGTCAGGGCACTAAAGAAGGCCACCGCCAAGCGCCAGTAAAATTGGCTGAGCAACTGCGTGTCTTCGGAACCGTCGGACTCCATGACTGTGTCTCTCCCTAGAGAATTGGCCGGGATGCCATCATTGGGTAAACCTGACATGACACAGCTTATGATCATCGCCGCATGACAACAACTCTGCTCAGGGGCAACTCCCCGGTGAATTGATCGACGACTTACCCAACCCTGCCTTTAAACAGACCGCTGGCGCTTTATAGCCCATTCGATGTGTTCGTCCAGCAAGGCATCCAGGGTTCCCAGGCGTTGTTGCAGAGCTGCCTGAACGTCCAGGCTGGCAGGTGCATTCCCCAACCCAACAGCAATATTACGCATCCAGTTCCGATAGCCGGTTCGGCGAATGGGCATCCCTTCGGTTTTTTTCAGGAAGGTGGCTTCATCCCACTGAAACAGCTCCAGCAAGGTGGCCTTGTCGAGTTGATGGCGCGGCGTAAAGTCGGTCTCGGTGGATGTCTGGCTGAATCGATTCCAGGGGCAGCCAATCTGGCAGTCGTCGCAGCCAAAAATCCGATTGCCAATCCGGGCGCGCAGTGGCTCGGGAATGGGGCCGTCCAGTTCAATGGTGAGATAGGAGATGCAGCGGCGGGCGTCCAGTACATGAGGGCCGACAAAAGCCTGTGTCGGACAAATATCCAGACACGACTGGCAGCGTCCACAGTGGTCTTTGTCGTAGGCTGCATCGATTGGCAAAGGCAGGTCGGTGAGGATTTCACCGAGAAAGAAATACGATCCGGCCTGGCGGTTGATCAGCATGGTATTTTTGCCCAGCCAGCCAAGTCCAGCCTTGGTTGCCAGTGCGCGTTCCAGCACCGGGGCGCTGTCAACAAAGGCCCGAAAGCCCATGGGTTCCGCTGCTTGTTGAATGCGCTTGCCCAGTTGGGTCAGGCGCTTGCGCATCAGTTTGTGGTAGTCACGCCCCAGAGCGTAGCGGGAAACATAGGCGCGTTGAGGATCACTCAGGGCGTCGACCAACTCGACACCCGGCGCGAGATAGTCCATGCGCACACTGATGGCCCGGATGCTGCCAGGGTGCAGCTTATCAGGCCGCCAGCGCATGTCATCGTGGTCGGCCATGTAACTCATTTCACCGTGATAGCCCTGCTTGAGCCACTGCTGCAGGCGTTCACCGTGTTGGCTCAGATCAATGTCGGTGACGCCGACTTGCTGGAACCCGGCTTCGGTTGCCCATTGATCCAGTTGCAGGCGTAAATCCTGCAAAGAACGTGGATTCCATTGGGTCGGAGGTGTTGTTGTGGTGGTGTCGGAACCGGCAGGAGATGACATACACTCGCACTGAAATCTGGCTTGGATATAATCAGGCACTTTATCACAATCCGCTGGCAGTCTGGTTTCTCAGCCCTGTCTGGGTTGGTATGCATCATTTATAAGGCGGTAATGTTCATGCGACCCTATTCTGCGAAAGACCATTTACCCGGACGTTTGCACTCTGCCGAGCAGGTGAGGGCGATCGATGCGGCTGCCATTCGTGCGGAGCAAATTCACGGTTTTGATCTGATGGAGCGGGCCGGAGAAGCGGCTTTCTCCTGTCTGCTGGGCCGCTGGAGTCAGGTTGAACATCTGTGCATTCTGGCGGGGCCGGGCAACAACGGTGGTGATGGTTACGTGCTGGCCGCGCTGGCGGCCTATCACGGCCTGAAAGTTACCTTCTACACAGTGGGTGATCACTCACACCTGAGCGACAGCAGCACCTTGGCAAGAGATATGGCCGATGCCGCTGACATTGATATTCAGGCGTTTGACGGTGTCTTGCACTTTGATGGCGACCTGATCATTGATGCTCTGTTAGGTACGGGGCTGGATCGCCCGGTTGGTGGTGATGTCGGTGCGGCGATTCAGGCCATGAATGAGCACGCTGCTGAAGTGATGGCATTGGATGTACCTTCTGGTTTGAATGCAACGACCGGGCAAATTCAGGGCAAAGCGGTTGCGGCGGATATGACGGTGACGTTTGTCGCGGTCAAGCAGGGCTTGTTGACCTGCGATGGCCCGGATGTCGCGGGTGAAATTGCTTATGCCTCGCTGGATATTCGCGACGATGTCCTGATGCAGCCTGTGCCGACGGCGGAGCGTATCAGTTGGGATCGTCTGGAACGTCTGGGGCAGGATTTACCACCTCGTCAGGGAAACAGCCATAAAGGCCAATACGGCCACTTGCTGGTGGTGGGCGGCGATGAAGGGATGGCCGGTGCTGTCAGCATGTGTGCCGAAGCCGGATGTCGCATGGGGGCGGGGCTGGTGACTTGTGTCACCCAGCCGGGTCATACACTGGCAGTGCATATGCGCTTACCCGAGTTGATGGTCAAGGGTGTGACTTCCGGCCTGGAGCTGGAACCGTTATTGGAACGGGCTTCGGTTGTGGCAGCCGGGCCAGGCCTCGGGCAAAGCAGTTGGTCAGGGTTGTTATTCCAGCAATTGATGTACGCCAATGCGCCCATGGTGCTGGATGCGGATGGCCTGAATTGGTTGGCGCGACCAGAATGGCAGTGTGACTTCCAGCAACGAGCGGTGGTGCTCACGCCGCATCCGGCTGAAGCCGCGCGTTTATTGGGGTGTTCAGTGGCGGATATTCAAGCCGATCGTTTTAGTGCTGCCGCCCGACTGGCGCAGCAGTATCACGCGGTGGTTGTCCTGAAAGGCCAGGGAACCCTGGTCGCCCGTCCGGTCTCTGAGAGCCATGAAGCCGACATTGCGGTGTGTACGGATGGTAATCCGGGCATGTCCACGGGCGGGATGGGGGATGTATTAACCGGTGTTATCGCTGCCTTGATGGCACAAGGGCAAGCGCCCTGGCAGGCGGCGCGTTTGGGTGTGTGTCTGCACAGTGCGGCTGCGGATCTGGCAGTACTGGAACATGGCCCCAGAGGACTGCTGGCGACCGATCTGATGAATTATTTGCGGAAACTGAATAACTGATGAACAAGCAAGAAAGCATTCTCACAATTTCAAACGTGGCCCGTGGTGAGGCGGCCATGGTGGCTGTGGGTCAGGCACTGGCAGCGGTGGTTTCTGCTGCGGTGCAATCGGGTGGACTGGTTTTTCTGCACGGCACTCTGGGGGCCGGTAAAACCACCCTGTGCCGGGGGCTTGTGCAGGCGCTGGGACACGCGGGTGCTGTCAAGAGTCCGACGTACACGCTGGTTGAAGAGTACGCTTTGCCGACGCTCACCGTGTGTCATTTTGATTTGTATCGTCTGGGTGACCCGGAAGAGCTGGAATACATGGGCATTCGCGATTACCTCGATGGTCAGGCGTTGTGTCTGATTGAGTGGCCAGAGCAGGGTGCTGGAGTGCTGCCAGGTGCTGATCTGGAAGTGACCATTACGGAAATGGAAGATGGGCAAGCTCGTTGTCTGACTCTGAGTGCCTACACCGACAAGGCGAATGCCTGGCTGAATGCCCTGTGTGAAGCATCGGCTGGTCAATGGCAGGAGGCTCTGTGAGCCGATTTGTTCGTTATCTGCACCTGGTTCGCTGGCTGTGCCTCAGTCTGACGTTGTTCTGGAGCGCGGCACAGGCGGATGTCCGCAGTGTGCGTGTGTGGCAATCACCGGAATCCACGCGTTTGGTGTTTGATCTGACGGCACCGGTCAAGCACAAGATTTTCCCGCTTTCGAACCCCAGTCGAGTGGTGATTGACCTGACCGACTCCCGCATTCTGCAAGATGTGCGTAAGGTGGATCTGGACGGCACAGCGATCAAGCGCATTCGCACCGGCAAGCGTGGCAAAGGCGGCACCCGCGTGGTGCTGGATTTGAACGAAACGCTCAAGCCCAGCAGCTTCGCGCTTAAACCCAACGATGTGTACAAAAGCCATCGCCTGGTAATTGATCTCAAGCGCCTGGGCACCGGGCAGGTGGTGAAGCCGGTCAAGAAAATCGAATCTCGCCCGACGGGCAAACGCAATATCATCATTGCTATTGATGCTGGACACGGCGGTGAAGACCCAGGCGCAACCGGGCCAAAGAAGACCCGTGAAAAGCACGTTGTTCTGGCAATCGCCAAAGAGCTGGAAAAGCTGTTCAAGAAACAACCGGGCTTCAAGCCGTTCATGGTGCGCACCGGGGATTACTACATCGGCCTGCGCGACCGTACCGAGAAAGCCCGTGCGGCCAATGCCGATTTCTTTGTGTCCATTCATGCGGATGCGTTCAAACACCCCAGCGCTCACGGCAGCTCGGTGTATGTGTTATCCGATCGGGGCGCGACCAGTGAAACGGCTCGCTGGCTGGCCGACAAGGAAAACAAGGCTGATCTGATTGGCGGTGTCTCACTGGAAGACAAGGACGATGATCTGAAAATGACGCTGCTGGATTTATCCATGACCTACCAGCGCAACTCCAGTAAAGGCGCGGGTTCGAGCATTCTCGGATACATGGGCAAGATTTCGCGATTGCATAAAAAGCGCGTGGAAGAAGCCGCTTTTGCGGTATTGAAAGCCCCGGATATGCCCGCTTTGCTGGTCGAGACCGGGTTTATTTCCAATCCCAAGGAAGAGAAAAATCTGGGCAGTCGCCGTTATCAGCGCAAAATGGCGGCTGCGATCTTCAAGGGGATCTCGGATTATTTTCGTGCCCATCCGCCAGAAGGTACGTTGCTGGCCAGTCGACAGAGCACCAGGAAAAGCGACACAGCGTATGTGGTGCGCAATGGCGATACGCTGTCGGATATTGCCGTCCGCAATGGCGTCAAAATTCGTGAGTTGCGTCGGGTGAACCAACTGAATAACGATGTCATTCAGGTTGGCCAGAAATTGCGCATTCCCAAAACCTGATGTCAGCCATTCGAGACTAACATGCCCAATATTCATTTGTTGTCCCCGCGTCTGGCAAACCAGATTGCGGCCGGAGAAGTGGTTGAGCGCCCGGCCAATATTCTAAAGGAACTGATCGAAAACGCTCTGGATGCCGGAGCGACCCGTATTGATGTCGATGTTGAGCAAGGCGGGATCAAGCTGTTGCGAGTGCGCGATAACGGCTGTGGCATCGGCAAGGACGATTTACCACTGGCGCTCAGTCGTCATGCAACCAGCAAAATTGCCACACTGGATGATCTGGAAGCCGTCATGACCATGGGATTTCGTGGTGAGGCGCTGGCCAGTATCAGCTCGGTTTCCCGGCTCAGTCTGTCATCTCGCATCGAAGCGGCCGATACAGCCTGGCAAGTGATTGCTGAAGGCCGGGATATGACCACCTCGGTCAGTCCGGCTGCTCACCCGGTGGGAACAACGGTGGAAGTGCGCGATCTGTTTTTCAACACCCCTGCCCGGCGAAAGTTCTTGCGCACAGAAAAAACCGAATTTGGCCATCTGGAAGATCATCTTAAAAAACTGGCCCTGAGCCGTTATGACGTGGCGTTCTCCTTGCGTCATAACAATCGGGTGATTCATCAGCTTCGGGCGGCCACTCGGGATGTCGAATGTGAACGTCGGATTGCGGCATTATTGAAGCCAGACTTTATCGATAGCGCCCTGCACATTGATACCGAAGCGGCGGGGCTGCAGTTATCTGGCTGGGTCGGATTGCCGACGTTTTCACGCTCTCAGGCGGATATGCAGCACTTTTACGTGAATGGCCGTGCTGTACGTGACAAGCTGGTGGTGCACGCCATCAAGCAGGCGTATCGGGATGTCTTGTATCACGGTCGGCATCCGGCGTTTGTGTTGTACCTGACGCTTGATCCGGCGCTGGTGGATGTCAACGTCCACCCGACCAAACACGAGGTGCGTTTCCGGGATGGGCGACTGGTGCATGATTTCCTGTTCCGCAGCCTGCATCGGGCGTTGGGAGAGGTACGCCCCAGTGATCAGCAACCTCCTACGGATAGCTCGGCGTTGCAATCGGATGCTGGAAGCTCATCTCAGCCCGCCGCGTCATCGGTTGAACCATCCCCGACGCAGCAATCGGCGCTCAGCTGGACTGCGCCGGATCGTGCGGCTCAAACGCCAAACCTGAATTCACAAGCCCCACACTCACAGCCCCCACATTCACAATCTGAACGTTTTTCTGCTCCGGTATCGAGCTGGGGCAGTAAGCCTGAACCTGGCAAAGTGGCGGAGGCGCTGAATCAATACGCGGTATTGGCTCAGCCGCTACCGACTGGAGGGCTGGTCGGCGAACAGGGAGCTGATGAAGAGGTTCCTCCGCTGGGGTTTGCACTGGCCCAGTTACACGGCATTTATATTCTGGCCCAGAACGCTCAGGGGCTGATTCTGGTGGACACTCATGCGGCGCATGAGCGCATCACCTATGAGCGCCTGAAAGTTGCCATGGACGAGCAAGGCGTACAAAGTCAGCCGCTGCTGGTGCCGGAGTCGCTGTCGGTCAGTGAGCGTGAAGCCGAAGCGGCAGAGCAATTTCAGGAGCAGTTTCGGTTGCTTGGGGTCGAGCTGGCTCGAATGGGGCCGGAAAGTCTGTTGATTCGTCAGGTGCCGGTGTTATTGCAGCAGGCGCAAGCCGCGCGTTTGATCACGGATATGCTGGCAGATTTAATGGAACACGGAACGTCAGATCGTTTTCAGGCCCATCGCAATGAAATACTGGCCACCATGGCGTGCCACGGCTCGGTGAGGGCTAATCGCAAGCTTAGCATTCCCGAAATGAACGCGTTGTTGCGCGATATGGAAGCGACTGAACGCAGCGGTCAGTGCAATCATGGGCGACCAACCTGGACACAATTAACCTTGCCGGAGCTGGATAAGCTATTTTTACGGGGCCGCTGATGATAAAACGGCGTGTCTGTTTACTGAATTAACGAATTGAGCCGGAATATGACTCAGGACCCTGCATTACCTCCCGCGATATTTTTGATGGGGCCGACGGCTTCCGGCAAAACGGCATTGGCACTGGATCTGATTGAGCGCTTTCCTTGCGACATCATCAGTGTGGATTCTGCTCTGGTGTATCGCGGCATGGATATCGGCACTGCCAAACCGGATGCCGAGATGCTGGCGCGGGCACCGCATCGGCTGATCGATATGCTCGACCCGGCAGAGCCGTACTCTGCTGCTACCTTTCGGGAAGATGCTCTGCGCGAAATGGCAGAGATTACTGCCGCAGGCCGTGTGCCTCTGCTGGTGGGTGGCACCATGATGTATTTCAAATTTCTGCGTGATGGAGCTGCGAATCTCCCCAAAGCCGATGAAGCCGTGCGAGAACGGCTGCTACAACAGGCTGAGGAGCACGGCTGGCCCTGGATGCACCAGCGTCTGGCCGATGTTGATCCGATTGCGGCGGAGCGCCTCAAACCAATGGACAGCCAGCGAATCCAGCGTGCGCTGGAAGTGTTTGAGGTATCTGGCAAGACGCTGACCGAACACTGGCAGGAACAAGAACATCAGCCGCTGCCTTATCAGGTCGTGAATCTGGCAGTGTGCCCGAGTGATCGTGCAGTGTTGCATGAACGGATTGCCCTGCGTTTTCGACAAATGCTTCGGGAAGGATTTCTGGACGAGGTGCGGGCGCTGTATCAGCGCGAAGACCTGGATACTTCCCTGCCTTCTATTCGTGCCGTCGGTTATCGTCAGGTCTGGGAATATCTGGAAGGTGACATGGATTACGACACCATGGTAGAACGGGGCATTATTGCGACCCGACAATTGGCCAAACGTCAGATTACCTGGTTAAGAAGCTGGGACGATTTGCACTGGCTGGAGAGTGGATCTCCGAAACTCTTGGATAATACCTTGAAAATACTGCACGCCAACGCCATATTTAGCAGGTGATGCGTCGTTTGTGTCTGATTTGACATAACGCATCACGACATGGCGTTTGCTATGAACGGCTGGGGCGGCACGCATAACATTTTCTGTTGTCTGCATATTAGATAACAACACTCATTGAGGAGATACCTTCATGTCAAAAGGGCACTCGCTACAAGACCCTTATTTGAATCAGTTGCGCAAGGAGCGGATTCCTGTATCCATTTTTCTGGTTAATGGCATTAAATTGCAAGGCCAGATCGAATCTTTCGACCAATTTGTCATTTTGTTAAAAAATACAGTTAGCCAAATGGTATACAAACACGCTATTTCCACCGTTGTACCCTCGCGCAATGTGCGTATGCAGCCGGTTGAAAGCAATGATAGCGACAATGACTGACGTTTTGCAGGAGCAATATATCCTTGTTTTTTGAACGTCCCCAGAACGGTGGCGAGCTCGCCGTTCTGGTGCATATCGATTTCCCTGAAGGCTCCAATCGTGAAGACCTGCAGGAATTTCAGGAGCTCGTCCTGTCTGCCGGAGCGAATCCGGTCGAATTAATTACCAGCAAACGGGATGTCCCCGACGCCAAGACCTTTATCGGCAGCGGTAAAGTGATCGAAATTGGCGAGATGACCCGTGCGCACGGTGCTGAGCTGGTGATCTTTAACCACGCCCTGTCTCCAAGCCAGGAGCGCAACCTGGAGCGGGAATTTCAGTGTCGGGTGCTGGATCGTACCGGGTTAATCCTCGATATTTTTGCCCAGCGCGCCCGTACGCACGAAGGCAAGTTGCAGGTTGAGCTGGCTCAGTTGCAATACCAATCGACCCGGCTGGTTCGGGGCTGGACTCACCTGGAGCGCCAGAAAGGTGGTATTGGTTTACGCGGCCCGGGTGAAACCCAGTTGGAAACCGACCGTCGTTTATTGCGTGAGCGCGTCAAGAACATCAATGCGCGACTGGCCAAAGTGCGATCCCAGCGACAGCAGGGCCGTAAGGCTCGTCAACGGTCGTCCACACCAACGGTGGCGATTGTCGGTTATACCAACGCGGGTAAATCCACCCTGTTTAATGCTCTGACAGAAGCCGAGGTGTATGCGGCGGATCAGTTATTTGCAACGCTGGATCCAACCTTGCGCCGTCTGGCAGTGGACGATGTTGGGGAAGTTGTACTGGCAGATACGGTAGGTTTTATTCGTCATCTGCCTCACAAGTTGGTAGAGGCGTTTCAGGCAACGTTGCAGGAAGCCGCCGAAGCCGATTTGCTGATGCACGTGGTGGATTGTGCGGCGCTGGAGCGCGACAGCAACATTGAGCAGGTTAATCTGGTGCTTGATGAGATTGATGCCGATGAAGTGTTGCAACTGCGGGTCTACAATAAAATTGATCTGCTGGATGATGGACGGTCAGCGCGTATTGATCGGGATGAATCCGGCAAGCCGGTTGCGGTGTGGGTCTCTGCCATTGAGCGTCAGGGATTCGAGCTGCTTAAGCAGGCGATTGGTGAGTTAGTCGCAGAAGATGTCTTCGTGGCAGATATTACCCTGCCCCCTGCGGATGCCAAATTGCGTTCAGTTCTGTTTGATCTGGGTGCGATTCAACAAGAGCGTTACGAAGACAATGGTGACATTGTGTTGAGTGTGCGATTGCAGCGGCAGGATTTTCGGCGTGCATTGGCACAAGCCGGTATTGACGTGCAGCGCTATTTGCCAGAACCGCTGGAGTTCTGGCAGGAACATTAGCCAAGAACTGCTTGTCAACATCGCAATCTGGCAGTAATTCGTTATTATGTGGACGTTTTTCAAACCGATATTAGCGTCCTGAATCAGTTTCCTGAGTGGAGTAAACTATGGCCTGGAATGAGCCCGGTGGTAAGGGCAATCCCAACGACCCCTGGGGTAATAACAACCGCGGAGATAAAAACCGTGGTGGTGGGCAGCCGCCGGATTTGGATGAGGCTTTCAAGCAATTGACCAGCAAGCTCGAAGGGCTGTTTGGCAAGGGCGGCAAGTCTGGTGGCAGCAATGGTAATGGTGGCAATGGCACGGGTGGATTTGTGATTATTTTCGCAGCCATCGCAACCGTCATGCTGTTGAGTAACGCCTTCTATACCCTGGATGAAACCGAGCGCGGTGTGGTTTTGCGTTTGGGCGAATACCATTCGACGGAAAATCCGGGTCTGCGTTTCAAATTGCCGCTGCTGGATGAAATTATTCCAGTCAACACCACCGGTGTGCGGGAAGTGGAAGTAAAAGAACGGATGCTGACTGAAGACGAAAATATCGTTGAAGTCGAGCTGAGTGTTCAATACCGGGTAACTGACCCGGTTGCTTACGCCCTGCGGGTTGAATCGCCTGAGCGTACCCTGATTGCCTCGGCTGAAAGTGCCTTGCGTCATGAAGTGGGTTCGACAGAAATGGACCCGATTCTGACCGTTGGGCGGGGTTTGTTGTCGGATCAGGTTAAAATTCGTTTGCAGGATTACCTTGACCGTTATCAGACCGGTATGGTGCTGACCACAGTGAACATCAAAGATGCGCGCCCACCGTCGCAGGTAAAGGCCTCATTTGATGATGTACAAAAAGCCAAGCAGGATAAGGAACGTTTCATTAATGAATCGGAAGCCTATGCCAATGCAATTGTGCCGGAAGCACGCGGTCGCGCTCAGCGTCAGTTGGAAGAAGCATCGGCTTATAAGGAACGCGTCGTCGCTCGTGCAGAAGGTGAAGCTGCTCGCTTCAACGACCTGTACACCGAATACCAAAAAGCGCCTGAAATCATGCGTGAGCGCTTGTATATTGATGCCATCTCCCAGTTTTACACCAATGCCAACAAGGTGCTTGTGGATGTCGAAGGCGGCAACAACATGATGTACCTGCCGTTGGATAAGTTGGTCAAGGACAGTGCAAAAGCGGATGTGCCCGCTGCGCCAGCCGGATTGTCACAAGCAGACCTGACGCGTTTGACCAATCAGGTAATTGATGAAATTCGTTCGCGTCAAAGTACTTCCAGCTCAACATCACGTCGGGAGAGTCGTCGCTAATGTCACCAAAAACTTTTGCTACATCGGTTATTCTGGCGGTTGTATTTTTGGTCGGCAGTCAGGGCTTGTACGTCATCAACGAAAAAGAACGAGCCATCAAGCTCAAGTTCCGGGAAGTGGTGGGTGCCGATATTCAACCTGGTTTGCATTGGAAAATGCCGCTGATTGAAAACGTCAAGCGATTCGATGCCCGTGTTTTGACGCTGGACAGTGATCCGTCCCGTTTCCTGACCGCAGGCAAGAAGTACGTGATCGTGGATTCGTTTGCGAAATGGCGTATCAAAAATGTGCGTGCGTACTACAAGGCAACATCGGGCAACCGTAATGAAGCCTCCAAACTGCTGGCCAACCTGGTCAACAAGGGCTTGCGAGATGAAATTGCGGCTCGCAGCTTGCACGAAGTGGTATCGGGTGAGCGTGATGAGCTGATGACCAAGCTCACCGGGTTGCTGAACAAGGAAACCCAGGACGATCTTGGTATTGAAGTTCTGGACGTTCGTGTGAAAGCCATTGATTTGCCAGAAGATCTGAGTAAGTCGGTGTACGACCGAATGTCGGCTGAGCGTGAGCGAGAAGCTCGCGAGCATCGTTCTCAGGGTCGTGAGCTGGCAGAAGGTATTCAGGCGGATGCTGATCGTCAACAAACGATTATTGAGGCAGAAGCCTATCGTGATGCTGAGCGTACCCGAGGTGCGGGTGATGCAGAGGCCTCTCGTATTTATGCTGCCGCGTTTAACAAAGACCCCGAGTTTTATGCTTTCACCCGCAGTTTGAAAGCCTATACCGAGAGCTTTAAGGAAGATGATGTCATTCTGCTGAAACCGGATAGCGAGTTCTTCCGCTATCTGAAAGATTCCAGTGGCCAGTAACTGACTCTTCGGCCTCCTGATGCGTGATGAATGGTCATCATCGGGCGGCTTTGATACTATCCATCAACCGGGCAATGCCCGGTTTTTTTATGACACCAAGATGGGATTTTTGCTATACGGGCTTCCTGAAAGTCACGATGGCGTTTGAGTATGAGCGTTTGGCACGAACTGGGTATCGCAATCAGTCTGGTACTGATATTTGAAGGTATGTTGCCGTTTCTGGCGCCACAAGCCTGGCGTAAAATGGTGCTCACCATGATCCAGGAAAATGATCATACCCTGCGACTGTCCGGGCTCATGCTGATGGGTGTTGGGCTGGCACTCTTGTATCTCGTCAATTGAAACAGGCTGAAACATGAAACACGCTGATCGCTGGTTGCTACCTGACGGTATTGAAGAAGTATTGCCCCCACGAGCACAGCATATTGAAAATTTGCGCCGCCATTTGCTGGACGTAATGAATGGCTGGGGATATGACCTGGTGATGCCACCAGCACTGGAATATATCGAATCCTTGCTGAGTGGAGCCGGGCAGGATCTGGATCTGCGCACCTTCAAGGTGACGGATCAGTTATCCGGTCGCCTGATGGGATTGAGTGCAGACACGACACCACAGGTTGCACGCATTGATGCGCACAGTCTGGCACCGGAAGGCATTGGCCGCTTCTGCTATTGCCGCACGGTTTTTCATACCCGCTCTCGCTCTTTGTTGGCGAGTCGGACACCGACCCAGATTGGCGCTGAATTATATGGCCAGGCCGGTGTGGAAGCGGACGTTGAAATCATTTGCCTGATGCTGGAAACACTCAGCGCGGCGGGGCTGCGGGATGTGCATCTGGATCTGGGCAATGTCGGTGTTTATCAGGCGGTGGCGGAGCATCTGGCTCTGACGGATGAGCAGCAGCAGGCTTTGTTTGAACTGCTGTCATTGAAGTGTCGTTCTGATGTCGCCCTGTGGGCGCGTGAGAGCCAGTTGGGTGAGAATGCCCAGTCCATTATTGATGCTCTGATGGCCTTGCAAGGTCATCCAGACGCTCTGACGGATGTGGCGACGGAACTGGCTCGACTGGTACCGGCAACGGCTGACGAGCTGGATCACCTGATGAGCGTAACCGAGCTGGTGATGAATCGTTATCCGGAAACGTCTGTTTGTCTTGATGTGACCGAACTGCGTGGTTATCAATACCATACCGGTCTGGTCTTTGGTGCTTATGTACCGGGTTATGGCGATGCCATTGCTCAGGGCGGGCGTTATGACGAAACCGGTGCTGCGTTTGGGCGTGCGCGTCCTGCTCGTGGATTCAGTGCCGATTTACGCGTGCTGGAACAACTGGGTGAATACAGCCAGCCAGAAATCAAAACCGTTGTCGCGCCTGCAGACAGCAAAGATGATGCCTTATGGCAGACGGTTCAGTCGTTGCGTGCCGATGGTGTGCGTGTCGTGCTGGGCCGGGAAGCAGATGTGCAGCAGGCAGACTGCTCCTTGCAACTCATGAATGACCAGTGGCAATTGGTCAACAAGAAACCTGTTTGAGAATCGAGAAGAAAATGGGCAAAAGTGTCGTAGTGCTGGGCACCCAATGGGGTGACGAAGGTAAAGGTAAAATTGTTGACCTGTTGACAGAGAAAGCAGCCGCAGTTGTGCGCTTTCAGGGTGGTCATAACGCAGGTCATACGCTGGTGATTGACGGGGTTAAAACCGCTCTGCACCTGATTCCATCCGGTATTTTGCGCGATGGCGTACAGTGCATCATTGGTAATGGTGTTGTATTGGCCCCGGATGCGCTGCTGAGAGAAATGGGTGCGTTGGAAGAACGTGGCGTTCCGGTCAAAGAGCGTCTGCGCATTTCCCATGCTTGTCCCCTGATTCTGCCGTATCACGTGGCTCTGGATCAGGCGCGTGAAATCAAGCGTGGCAATGCCAAAATTGGCACCACGGGTCGCGGTATTGGCCCGGCTTACGAAGACAAGGTCTCTCGTCGTGGTTTGCGCGTGGGCGACCTGTATCAGCCTGAGTTCGCTGACAAGCTGCGTGACGTGATGGAATACCACAACTTCTCGCTGAAAAACTATTACGGCGTCGATGAAGTCAGCTACGACGACGTGCTGGCGTCTTGCAAAGCTTGGGGCGCAGAGATCAAGGACATCGTTGTGGATGCCGTTGATCTGGTGCACACCGTGCGTGAAGAAGGCGGCGACATCATGTTTGAAGGTGCTCAGGGCACCTTGCTGGACATCGATCACGGTACCTATCCTTTCGTAACCTCTTCCAATACCACAGCGGGTGGTGTTGCGACAGGTTCTGGCGTTGGCCCTCTGTATCTGGATCAGATTCTGGGCATCACCAAGGCGTACACCACGCGCGTGGGTTCTGGCCCATTCCCAACTGAATTGTTTGATGAGGTTGGTCATCATCTGGCGGATGTCGGTAAAGAAAAAGGCACCACGACCGGTCGTGACCGTCGTTGTGGCTGGTTCGATGCCATGTTGGTCAAGCATGCGATTCGTGTGAATTCCATCAACACCATCTGCCTGACCAAGCTGGACGTGCTGGACGGCCTGGAAACCATCAATGTGTGTGTCGGCTATGAAGATGAAAACGGCAACGCTCTGAAAGTTCCTGCGTCTGCGGATCAGTTCGAGAAAGTGAAGCCGGTTTACAAGGAGCTGCCAGGCTGGACGGAGTCCACCTTCGGTGCCAAGACGGTTGATGAGTTGCCAGAGAATGCCAAGGCGTACATTCGCTTTGTAGAAGAAGCGATTGGTGCACCCATCGACATTATTTCCACTGGCCCGGATCGTGTTGAAACCATCGTACTGCGCCACAGCTTCGAACTGTAAGGCGTTCCCGGATAATTTGTTCAGGTATTGAATTATGATGAAATACGTATCGACTCGTGGCAATGCACCGGAACTGGCGTTCGATGAGGTGCTGCTGACGGGTTTGGCAGAAGATGGTGGCTTGTACGTACCGAAGGACGTCCCACAGTTTTCTCAGGAAGAAATTGAGTCCTGGCGTGGCTTGCCGTACACCGAGCTGGCTCACAAGGTGGTTTATCCGTTTGTGGAAGGCTGTGTTGAAGCTGATGCTCTGAAAGAGATGCTGGAAGCGGTGTATAACAACACCAACTTCGGCCACAAGGCCATCGCGCCGCTGCAGCAAATTGACCACAACGAATACGTTCTGGAATTGTTCCACGGCCCGACTCTGGCATTTAAGGATTTTGCGCTGCAACTGCTGGGTCGTCTGCTGGATTACGTGCTCGAAAAGCGCCATGAAAAAGTTGTCATCATGGGCGCTACTTCCGGTGATACCGGTTCGGCGGCGATTGAAGGCACCAAGGCGTGTCGGAATGTGGATATCTTTATCCTGCATCCGTATGGCAAGGTTTCCGAGGTACAGCGTCGTCAGATGACCACGGTTGCGGGTGATAACATCCACAACATCGCCATTGAAGGTAACTTTGACCAGGCACAGGATATGGTCAAGGCCAGCTTTGGTGATCAATCCTTCCTGCGTGGTGAACGCAAGCTGGTTGCTGTGAACAGCATCAACTGGGCGCGCATCATGGCCCAGATCGTTTACTACTTCTATTCCAGCCTGAATCTGGGTGGCCCGCTGCGTCCGATGGCGTACTCGGTGCCGACAGGTAACTTCGGTGATATTTTTGCCGGTTATATGGCGCGCAAGATGGGCTTGCCGATTGAGCAGTTGATCATTGCCACCAACGAAAACGATGTACTGCATCGCCTGATGGCCAGCAACCTGTACGAAGTACATTCGCTGAAGCACACCATCACACCGTCCATGGACATCGCAGTATCGTCCAACTTCGAGCGCTTGCTGTTCGACCTGTACGATCGTGATGGTCTGGCCCTGGCCGACCTGATGAACAAGATGGCAGATCGTACCCAGTCGGTTGAGTTGTCGGAAGAGAAGCTGGCGAAGGCTCGGGCGTTGTTTGACAGCCAGGCTGTGAATGAAGACGAAACGGTCGAGACCATGAAGCAGGTCTTTGATGAAACAGGCTACTTGCTGGATCCTCATACGGCGATTGGTGTCAAAGCAGCACGCGAATGCCGCCGCAACACCAATATTCCAATGATTACTTTGGGTACAGCACACCCGGTGAAATTTGAGGATGCGGTGAATCGTGGCGGCTTTGATATGCCAACACTGCCCCACCATCTGGCGGATCTGATGGAGCGTGAAGAGCGCCTGGACGTTTTGCCAGCAGATCTCTCTACCGTTCAGGACTTTATAGCTCAGAACACATTTAAAGACTGATCGTATTCAACGCTGTTGGTAATGATCTGTTATCAACAGCGTTCCTCCCTCGGTTGCTGGCGTCTTGCCAGTGCTTTTCTGCTAACCTTGTCGTTTATTTTTTGATACAGCGTCAGGTTTTCCCATGAATTACATCCCCCTTCAGGATTTCAAGCTGGGCTGGATTTTTCGGCATCGTGAATTGCCGATTCCAGAGTCTGCCCTGGCCATGATCAAGCCATTGACGACGACATCCGCGAATCAGTTCTGGCGTGACCAGATCAGTCGAGAAGCGACGCATGCCAATCACTTTCTGTCAGATGACTGGCCCGCTCAGAATGGCATATGGTTGGAATCCATGAACTGGCAGGCACGCTGGGAAAGTGATTTCCCGGATATGCCGGAACTTCTTGAAGAACACTGTCACTGGGAAGGTAACACTCGCGTCTTCTTCTGTTACGATGTTGACCACATAGTAGAAACGACTTGGGCAGTCTTCAGCGCTCACTGGAAAAATTTCCTCTTTTATGATGATGAGCCGATCTTGATTGGCAAAAATCGTCGCCAGGTTGCCCTTTTCCATTCAGACGGTTCCTGTCAAATTGGAAATCGACTCTCAGGAAAATAGCTGCTGCCCGTTTGCCAGAGTTGTCTGTGACTTGGCTCTGAATTGAAGAAGAGATTGTGTAGTGTGTCCGCTTCTATTTGGATAACTCTTTGATAGTATTAATAATTATTTTTCGGAGAGCCTGCCTTGGCCTGTATTGGTTTTATTGGAATGGGGTTGATGGGTGTACCCATGAGCCTACGCTTGTTGCGTGCGGGGCATGAGGTAACGGTCTGGAATCGTTCGCCAGACAAAACCGCTTTTCTGGAAGAAGAAGGTGCTCATGTTGCTGCTTCTGTACAGGAATTGGTCACTTGTTCTGACTTTCTTATGCTGTGCATCAGTGATACTCAGGCAGTACAAGAGGTAATATCTGGCCCGCAAGGTATTTCCCGATACGCTCGACCCGGCCAGGTGCTGGTCGACTTTTCCAGCATCGATCCTGCCGTCACCGTTTCCCTGGCCAAAGACTTATATCAGCAATGCGGGACAGATTGGGTTGATGCCCCTGTCTCTGGTGGTGTGGCGGGTGCGGAGTCCGGGCAATTGGTGGTGATGGCGGGCGGTGATGAAGCTGTAATCGACCGCTTGCGCCCTGTTTTGTCGGCAGTATCTCAGCGAGTCACTCGAATGGGGCCAGTGGGCTCAGGGCAAGTCACCAAAATCTGTAACCAGATGCTGGTAAGTTGCAATGTTCTGGTGATGGCCGAAGTGATGGCGCTGGCTGAGCAGGCGGGAGTGGCATCTGATTGCATTCCCGCAGCATTGGCAGGGGGCTTTGCCGACAGCCTGCCACTGCAGTTAACCGGGCCAAGAATGGCAAGCCGGGAGTTTGATCCGGTCAAATGGTATGTAAAAACCTTGCTGAAAGATCTTGATATGGCGAATGCTCTGGCATCCGGGGTTTCCAGTTCGGTGCCCATGACAGGGTTGGCTGCCGAATTGATGCGCCAACATGCATCGCGTGGTAACCGGGATCGTGATCCAGCGACTCTGGTGGAGTTGTATATGGAGGATAAGAGTGAAGCTTAGCGCCAATTTATCTCTGCTTTATAGCGAGTTGCCTTTTTTGAAGCGTTTTACGGCGGCTCGTCGAGATGGTTTTCGGGCGGTTGAGATTCAATTCCCTTACGATGTGCCTATCAATGATATTCGTCGCGCATTAACGGACAACCAGTTGGAGTGTGTCCTGATTAATGTACCGGCTGGTGATTTGATGAGTGGTGGTGAAGGGTTGGCGTCTGTACCGCGCAAGACGGCTGAATATGCAGCTGCTGTAGTGGAGTGTCTTTCCTATGCCCGTGCTCTGGGAGTTCCGACCGTTAATGTCTTGCCTGGGTGTTGTAAAGACCCGGCACTGAAAGACGCCTACCTGGAAACCTTTCGTAAAAATCTCCTGGTGACTGCAGACAGTCTTTCCCCTTTTGGTATTACCACAACCTTCGAAGCGATTAATCGGTTTGATATGCCAGACTTCCTGCTCTGTACTGGGCGAGAAATGCTGGCGGTCTTGTCGGATTTGAAGCATCCGGGGGTCAAGGCTCAGTTTGATGTCTATCATATGGCACGAATGGGCGTCGATGTGGCGGGCTTTATCAAACGTAATGGCGGGAAAATTGGCCATATTCAGTTTGCTGATATGCCAGGGCGTCATGAACCAGGTACTGGCAAGTTAAAATTTGCCGAAATTTTTGCCGCTATTGATAAAAGCGGTTACACCGGCTGGGCTGGGGCTGAATATCATCCCAGTAAGGAAACATCGGCAACATTGCGATGGATGAGAACCTTGGAAAAAGCAGACATACTGACTTACTGATTGTTCGGTTGATCAAATAAGCCGATTTGGCTGTCGTCAGAGGGACTTTGGCGAGAGCTGGGTTGCTTGAGCTGTGATGGATCGATACGAGGCCTTGTTTCTTCTGGAGTCGGAAACAATTCATTCTGCAAGGCTGTTTGTAGTGTCTGTTCGGACGAATATGATTCGGTTTGGTGCGCACTCTGAATGTTTGCGCGACGTTTTTCGCACAGGTTGATGACCTGTTGTTTCTGGAAAGAACTGAGATGATGCCAGTGGAAACGTTCCTGGCGACTTCGAAAGCATCCTTTGCAATATCCACGAGTATTGGAAATGCAAACACCCTGGCAAGGGTTGGGGATGTCAAACAATTCACCTTGATCAATCACAGGAAGACCCAGAACTGAAAGTGAATGAATGCATAAATAAGTGCCAACCCGTGGCGATAAAATCGCCACAGATTGCATGGCCTCGAGTCAGTACGATACAAGCTTCAAGGGCAAGATTCGGGGACTACAGGCCACTACCGCAAAGGGCTTAGAGAGGTGTTACGTTCTCAGCCTGCGGGCCTTTCTGACCCTGGGTAACTTCCATAGTTACCTGCTGCCCTTCTTGCAAAGAGCGGCGACCAGTACCATTGATTGCACTGTAGTGGACAAAGACGTCTTTACCGGATTCTTGCTCGATAAAGCCAAATCCTTTCTCATCATTGAACCATTTAACGGTGCCCTGAACTTGTTCTGCCATGTTTATATCCTGAATTTTTTGTTTGGCCGTAGCCAATTTAAAGCGTTTTCGAATGGCATTGATCACATACTGGCGGTCGATAAACCGAAAAGCTGTCATCAATGCTCCTATCAAGAGTACTGAAACACCCTTAAAAGCGTCCGAATAACTCGTTGATAGAGCCTGAAATACCAGACTGGCAGCCATAGTAGCCTACTTGCCGGAGAGTGACCAAGGATTGTTCAAAAAAGTTTCGATTATTATGGCTGTAACCTGTATTTCATTCACGTATTGTAGGCCGTTTTGTTGCTTATCTCAGGAATGAACGTGAAATTTCCAGATTATCAAATCCCGGACAATGACGACGTACAGCGCTTGTTTCATGGGCGTGGGCATGCCTGGCCGGGTTGGGAACACATTCAGATTGACTGGTACGCCCCGGTTGTGGTGGTGATGTCTTTTGAGCCGGTGGAAGCCGAGTGGCTTGATGCCCTGGCTCAACATCTGAAAGCACACATACCTGCATGTGAGTGCATTTTGTTCCAGCAGCGCCAGCGTCAGGAAACCAGCCACCGCTGGTTGTTGGGTGAGCCTTGCCCTGATCCGGTAATTGAAGAAAGTGGGCTGCGTTACCAGGCTCGATTAGGACGTAATCAGAATACGGGGTTCTTCCCTGATATGGTCAATGGTCGTCGTTGGGTGCAACAGCATGCGTCCGGCAAGCGGGTTCTGAACCTGTTCTCTTATACCTGCAGTTTTTCGGTAGCGGCTATTGCCGGTGGTGCCGAACGAGTGGTGAATATGGACATGAGCAAGGGAGCGCTGGCCACCGGGCGCGATAACCATCGTTTGAATCAGCAATCGCTGGATCAGGTGCGTTTTGAGGCCATGAATATTTTTCGCTCGTTCGGGCGTTTGCGTCGGCATGGCCCGTTTGATTTGCTGGTTTGTGATCCGCCGTCCTTTCAGAAAGGCAGTGTGAATATTCAGCAGGACTATCGAAAGATTCTGAAGCGTATCCCGGAATTTATGGCTCCGGGCAGTGATTTGTTGCTGTGCCTGAATCATCCGTCGCTGGGAGCTGATTTTCTGTACCAGGAGGTGTCTGAGCATTGTCCTGATGCCCATTTTGTCGAGCGAATCGCCAACCCTGAGGTCTTGCGTGAGGCCACGGACACCGCAGGGTTGAAAGTTCTCCGGTTTCGCTATTGTCCGCAGCCCTGAGGCTGTTGCTGGCGCAGTTTGCGGATTTTCATCTGGGTCTGGTGGTGCCAGAAAGTGGCGATCAGGGAACCCGAAATATTGTGCCAGACACTGAACAGTGCGGCAGGTAAAGCCGCGGCCGGTGTGAAGAAATTGAGTGCAAGCGCTGCCCCCAGTCCCGAGTTCTGCATGCCGACTTCAATGGCAATGGTACGGGACTGGACGATGGTCAGACCCCGCCAGCGGGCAAGCCAGTAACCGAGGGTCAAGCCGCTCAGGTTGTGCAGAATAACAGCACTGGCAGCGATCACGCCCATAGTAGCAATTTCATCCGCGTTCAACGCAACAATAATGGCCAGAATAGCGAGAATCGCCGCACTGGCGATATTGGGTAAATGTGCATTCAGGCTGCGGCCCAGATCAGGCAAATAACGATTACACAGCACGCCGCCCGCAACCGGTAATAAAACCAGCTTGGCAATGGTGAACAGCATGGCCAGCTTATCCAGAGTAACCAGCTCACCGGCGTAAAAAATCAGCAGCCAGGGCGTCAGTACAATGCCCCACAGCGTGGACAGCAAGGTCATGCTGACGGACAGGGCGACGTCACCGCCTGCCAGAAATGTCATGACGTTGGACGCGGTGCCGCCAGCACAGGCCCCAACCAGTATGAGTCCTATGGCCAGGTCATCGGGAAGTTGCAGTGCCAGGGCAATCAGCCAGGCAACCAGAGGCATGACCAGGAACTGCAAGACCACACCCAGTGCGATGGCATCCGGTTTGCGCCAGACGCGTTGGAAGTCTTGCCAGCGCAGTGTCAGGCCCATGCAGAACATAATGAGCACCAGCAGCGGGATGACAGCTCCTTTCCAGCCAATGAGTGGCTGAGGATCGTTCCAGGCCAGGAGGCTGATGCCGATGGCCAGAACGGGGAAAAAACGCTGAAGAGAAAGCATTACCGTGCTCCGGTGAATAAAAATAGGGGATGATTGACGCAACTATTATGCCGACATCTGCTGTTAGGCTGAAGTTCGCTGTTAATACGGCGGCGAGCCATGTTCATCAAGAATGGGAGAAAGAACACAATGCATCTGGATTTTAACGATATGACGGGCACTGAGCGGTATTTTTTGCTGACTCAATCGGTGTTGCCTCGCCCGATTGCCTGGGTCATGACAGAGCAGCAAGGTGGCAGCATGAATCTGGCGCCGTATTCTTTCTTTGCGCCTGTGTGCTCTGATCCTGCGACGCTGGTGGTGTCGATGGGGCATAAGCCGGGCGGCGAAGAAAAAGACAGTTATGCGAACCTGAAGCGTACCGGACACTGTGTGGTACACATTCCTGCGGTGGCGAATATTGATGCGGTTAATCAGAGTTCGGCAACCTGGCCTGCGGACGTCAGCGAGGTTGAAGAGCTGGGGCTGTCATTGAGTCCATTTACTGAGGGTGGATTACCGCGCTTGAGCGATGCTGAAATTGCGTTCGCGTGTGAATTTCAGCAAGAAGTGACTCTCGGTCCTGGTCAGCAGCACATTGTCTTTCTGACGGTGAATCATATGTACGTTGCGGATGCTTGTGTCGAACAGGATGCAAAGGGGCGGCAGAAGATCAATCCAGAAGTTGTGAACCCTCTGGCCCGACTGGGGGCGACAGAATATGCCGCCCTGGGCGAGTTATTAAGCCGAGCCAGACCAAAGTAAGCACGTCAGTCAATGGCTGTTAATGGAATCAGACGCTCATCACGCTTGCGAGCATGACGTTTCATTAATGTCAGGGAGCCTGTCACAAAGGCTCCCGCGCCCAGTAACCACAAGCTGGAGCTGAGTGGGTGCTGACTCCAGCTACCCACCTGATACACCACCAGTGCTGCGCTGTACGCCACACCGGTACTCCAGCCCGCGACAAACAACATCCATTTGCTACCGGCTTCGCGCACCATGGCTCCCAGCGTTGCAACACAGGGTGTGTACAGCAGAATAAATACCAGGTAGGAAAACGCCGCCAGTTGCCCGCCAAACAGCGTTTCCATGGCGGTGAATGTACTTTGGCTAACGCCTTGCTCTTCGGTCTGGTCGGCACTGATCAGACTCATGCCCAGAGGATCAAGCAGGCTATCGGCCAACCCGGACAGGTTTTCTGGCAAGGTCATGACGGCATCAGTGAGGTCTTGCAGTAAATCGTAGTCATCGTCAGCAGAGGCTGTCGGGCTGTACAAGGCGTCCAGAGTACCTACAACGGCTTCTTTGGCAAAAATGCCAGTGATTACTCCCACCGTGGCAGGCCAGTTGTCTTCAGCAACGCCAATGGGTGCCAGAACCGGTGTGGCGGCCTGAGCCAGATTGGACAGTACGGAGTTTTCATTATTCTCGTTACCAAAAGAGCCATCTGAGCCAATGGAGTTCAGAAAGCTGAGTACCGTGACCACGATAACGATGGTTTTACCCGCACGAGTGATAAATGAACGCAGTCGTTCCCAGGTTTTAATCAGCACACTTTTGGTATTGGGAATATGATACGCCGGTAATTCCATAATAAAGGGCGTCAGTTCGGGTTTGAATAGCGTGTTTTTCAGAGCCAGACCCGTTAGCAGAGCGATAACAATGCCGGTGATATACAGCAGAAACACAATGCTGGCTCCGTTGCTGCTGAAAAATGCGGCAGAAAAAAGGGCAAATACGGACAATCTGGCACCGCATGACATAAAGGGCGACATGGCAATTGTCAGCAAGCGGTCTTTTTCGGTATCCATGGTTCGGGCTGCCATAACCGCAGGCACATTGCAGCCAAATCCAACGATCAATGGCACAAAGGATTTACCTGGAAGCCCTACCGTGCGCATTAGTCGATCCATCACAAAGGCTGCACGGGCCATATAACCAGAGTCTTCAATTAAAGACAGAAACAGATATAAGGAACCGATGATGGGAATAAACGTTGCCACCAGTTGAATGCCACCGCCAATACCGTCTGCCAGCAGAGTGCTTATCCATTGAGGTATGCCGACGCTTTCCATCAGAAAACGAGGCCCCTCGACAAACAGGCTGTTCGCCGCAATATCGAAGAAATCGATAAAGGCTCCGCCAACATTGATGGCGAATAAAAACATGAGGTACATCACAAAAAAGAAAAAAGGCAAACCCAGCCAGCGGTTAAGCACCCAATTGTCGATTGTTTCTGTCAGCGATGTCCCGACATCCTGAATGGACATTGATTTTTGTACAATGTGCTGGATTGCTTCATAACGGCTGTTGGCAATTAATACATCAATGGGATGGCCTTGCTGCGTTTCAATATCCTGGCGTAATTGCTGTGCTCGTTCACGCAGTTGTTGATGAAATTCAGATGGGTGCGCCATGCAACCATCCCATTCACCTTCCAGTGCCCGTACAGACATCCAGCGCGGATTGGTCTGGTTATTCCCCAAAAGACCACTCAGGGTATCAATTGCTTGCTGTATTTGAGGCTGATGACGCCATACGGGTGCCGCAACGGCTTGATGTTCCAGTTGTTGCTGAAGGGTCTGCAGTAATGTATCCAGGCCAGAGCCGGTGGCTGCGATAATAGGGACAACAGGAACACCCAGTGCATCGGATAAGGCGGGAATATCAATTGTTATGCCTTCACGTTCTGCAACGTCCAGCATGTTAATGGCACAAATAACCGGTGCACCCATATCCAGCAATTGAGTGGTCAGAAATAGATTACGTTCCAGATTGCTGCCATCAATAATGTTGACGACCAGATCAGCCTCACCCGTCAGGACAAACTCGCGGGCGATGCGCTCATCCTGGGATATATCGTCACTTTGTGCATCCAGTGCGTAGGTGCCTGGCAGATCCACCAGAATATGTTCCTGGTGGTTCAGGTGGATGGCCCCTTCTTTCTTTTCAACCGTCACCCCCGGCCAGTTGCCGACGACCTGGCGAGTGCCAGTTAGCTGGTTGAAAAGTGTGGTCTTGCCACAGTTAGGGTTGCCTATAAGGCCAATAGTGGCTGGTTTCATAAAGGATTCGGAGTGACAACAAGGATGGCCGCTTCCTGGCTTCTCAGGCTGACTGAGGTGCCTCTCAGCTTGATGTGTATAGGGTCTCCCAGAGGGGCGACCCGGAGAATAGTGACCAGAGTGCCGGGCATGATCCCCATTGCCAGCATTTTACGGCGCAATTGTGGATGAGCCTGGGTAAAACCGGTAATGGTGGCAGACTCGCCAATGGCGATATCTCGAAGTGTTGTTGATGTCATGCTACGGCTGTCGGTTGGTGTATGAATTGGATGATAATGTTTATCATTTGTTATTGCAACCGACGCCTGAGTTCAGAGAGTGGCTGAGTGGTGATACGTTTTGACACGATCTTAACGAGCCGTTACATAAGTTAGTATATTCGTTACATATTCAGGCGCGAGAAAAGCCGGGGTGGTTTTATTACTCTGGATGACATTATTTATGATGCTGCATTTGTTCTGGATAGCTGTTGTTTCACTGGCTGTGGTTTTTATGCAGTCTGCCCCGGATTTCCATGAGTGCCAGCCAATGTGAGTAGAGGTCTCGGATCGGGTCATCCTTTATAATCACCTTGTCGTTATTTTACAGCAGTCAACCAAAGCCGTGTTCGACTAACCTATAGTGTATCAATTATATAAAATACTTGGATAAAACCAGAAACCTGGTTTAATATTAATGAAAGCATTGTTCTATGCCCGTGTTGCTGATTCCTTTCAGCAGCGCAACAGTTTAATTCATAAAATGAATGAAGGTATGATCCGGCAAAATGTTTCATTTGTCGAAACTCCTTTTTCAAGCAAGATGTAGAGGTGAACGTGAGCGTCTTAAATACCGATATCGATAAACAAATCGAACAACATCAGTTGAAAATTCAGGAGCTTGAGCGGCTTAAAAAGGATCATGAAAAGAAGCTGGAAGGAATCAAGGAGTTTGATCTCGAAGTTAAACGCCTGTGTAACCAGCGCAGCCTGACAGAAGCAGAGCTTTATGTTTCTCGTGCAGACCAGATTGAAGCCTGGATTCTGGATATGGCAAAACAGGAAGCCCCTGGCAGTATTTATATTAACCTGAAAAAACACTTTGAGCGTGCTATTGCTCGCGGTGGCAAGAAAGAAAAGAAAAGCTCTCTGCCGAAGCCAAAGCTGGCAGTAGGCACTTATCGTAATCCGGCAACCAATGAAGCGGTTGAGAAGATCAAGCGTAACCCTCGCCAATTGGACGAGTGGATTCGTGAATACGGTATGGAAGTGGTTAAAACCTGGAAAGAATCCTGATAGGTTTCCGGTTTTGAAAGAGGTTGCCGGTATTGGATGCTGGCAACTCTTCTGATGTGTTTTATCGCTTTCCTGCTGCTTCTTTATTGTCCCATCTGATAGTCGATTTTCTCGAATCGTTTCCTGCTAATCCCTTAGCGTATTTTTGACAATATTTCTTTGTATATTGCGCCCATATCTGGAACAGGTTTGTGCCACCTTCACGGTAATGACAGATGTTCGGAATAGTGTTTGGGGCGGGTTGCAGATGAAGAAAAAACACAATGGGTGCTTTTGAAAACACCCACTGTGAGTGTGGTATTACGCTAATACAAAGCGCAACTGACGTTTTGCGGCATCAACTTCCTGAATTTTAACATTCAGAACCTGGCCAATATCAAAGCGCTCATCGCCTTTTGTATGGCTCATGCTCTTACTGTCGAACGTCCATTTTCCTTTCGCCTTACGACGATCAACCTGACCTTCAATACCATACTCTTCCAGACGCACGGTCATTTGCTGAGAGGTCGCATGGACAATCACGGCTGACAATGTCCGGGTTTGATCCTGCTGCTGCAACCAATCCAGTTTCATCCAGAACTCAGCTTGTGATGCAGCAATGCGAGCGCGAGACTGGCGCTCTTGCAAGGCTTGCAGCTCATCCTGTGAAATAGCAGGCGGTGTTTCACCATCCAGCAGAGCAGAAATAATGCGATGGATCATCAGATCGTTGTATTTCCGCAGGGGAGACGTCACGGTCGTGTAGTGAGCAAAACCAAGTCCCATATGAGGGTTGGCTTCCAGCGACAGACGGCTACGATCCATCTGGCGGCCCATGATGGCCCGCAATGCGAGAGGAGACTCTGTGGTATTGGCTTGTCCAACCAATGTGACGAAGTCTTCCAGAGATTTGATCTTGGGCTTGTAATCCAGTTGTGCCTGTTCCCGAATGAGGCTGGTGATATCACCGATGCGTTCGGTACGGAAGCCACCATGAGTCACAAAGAACCCCTGCTCCTGTTGAGCCAGCCACTCGGCAGACGCCTTGTTGCAAGCCAGCATGCATTCCTCAACCAGACGATGAGCATCGTTGCGCTCAAGACGCATGATGTCTTCGGCCTTGCCGTTGGCGTTCAGAACCAAACGGTAATCCGGGCGTTCTTCCATCACGATGTGATGTTCGGCGCGGTAGCTGGCCAATGCTCGAGAACACTGATGCAAGGTTTTCAGGTGATCGTGCAGTGCCGGTGCGATGTCATCACTGGCATCGGTTTCCAACAGCTGGCTGACCGCCTGATAACTGAGCTTGCCCTGACTCTTGATCGTGGCTTTGGTCAGGTTCGTCGCGGTTACATCGCCGGATGAGGTGACATCCAGTTGAATAACCAGTGCCAGACGCTGTTCGCCTTCCTGCAGAGAGCAGAGTGTTTCAGAGACAGCAGCGGGCAACATCGGCAACATCAGGTTCGGGAAGTACGCTGATGTGGCGCGTTGACGGGCCTGTTCATTCAGAGCGCTGGTCGCCGGGATTACCGCCGCCGGATCGGCGATGGCAATGTGCAATTTCCAGCCATCTTCTGCTGGCTCTGCATAGAGTGCATCGTCCAGATCGCGTGTACTGCTGGCGTCGATGGTGACAAAAGGCAGGGCGGTCAGGTCGGTTCGATTGGCAACGGGTAACGTTTGAGACGTCAGGCTTTCCAGTTCTTCTTCAATGTCAGTGAAGTCGCTTTCAAGCCCCCATTTCTGACACATAAAGCGAGATTCAATCCCGGCTTCGTCTGGCATGCCAATGCAGGAGTCAATTTTGGCCTGTGCTCGACCGGAAGGATAAGGATGCTGGCTGATGTGGGCTTTGACCAACAATCCCTCTTTGGCATTCTGGCGGAACTTGGGTGGTACAAATATCCAGCGGTTCAGCGCCGGATGATCCGCTTCGATGAAGTGTCCTTTGCCTTTTATGAGATAACGGCCACAAAATTCACCAATTTCAGTACTGATGAATTGTTCGATCATGGCCTGTTCTTTTTTGTCATCGACCTTGTCAACCCGAAACGCAATGGTATCGCCTGGCAATACCTTTTCCATTTCTTCGGGAGATAAATAAAACTGCTTGTTATCTTCGGTGACTACAAAGCCGAATCGACCGCTGGTTGCACGCACTTTGCCTTCAAAGCGTGGAATGCTGTCGTGTATTTCCTGCTTCAGTGTTTGCAGTTGTGAGAGTGCGCTGTTGTCGAGCATTCGAACAAATCCTGGCCTGTAAAAAAGGTCGTAGAGTTTAATGGAGTGTTGGCGGTGAGGGAACCTTTCCGTCTTATCCGCCCGCAGGGCATCAATTAATCAATATAAATATAAATATAAATACGTTTATTGGATCATTGTGTCTTTATATTCATTAGTGTCGAGGTATTCTGTCATAAATGGCTGAAATAATGAGTGCATTCATCAACATTGAGGAATGACCGTGAAGAATTCGCCTGAAATCAGTCGCCGCCGTTTTCTGCAGTCGGCTGTTACAACCGCCGGTGTTGCCACCGTGCCGGTCGGATTAACCGGCTGCTTTGGGGACGATGACGATAATGACCGCACCGCTCCGTCTACTGACCAACCGGCTGTGGAAGAAAAAGTACCAACCGACGTTGCTTTTGGCCATGGCGTTGCGTCGGGTGATCCCCTTGCGGATGCGGTGATCATCTGGACACGGGCAACTCCCGTGGATAACGCTGCGAAGACGGCGGTTGTGTCGTATCAGGTCTCACGTAACGAGGCGATGGATGACATCGTGACGGAAGGTCTGATCGACACCACGAACCTGCAAGACTTCACGGTTAAAGTCGATGTGACCGGACTGATGCCTGACACTGGTTACTATTACCGCTTTGGCGGAGCCAATAACGTACATTCTACCGTTGGCCAGACGCGCACCTTGCCAATCGGCAATGTTGATAACGTCGTGATGGCCGTCTGTTCCTGTTCCAACTTCCCGGCAGGCCAGTTCAACGCTTACAACGAGATTGCCAACAGTGATGCCAGCGTGGTGCTGCATCTGGGCGATTACATCTACGAGTATGGCTCCAACGAGTATCCGGCCCAGGATGCTGAAGGTCGCCAACCGGAACCGGCGGTTGAAATCACCAGCCTGGAACAGTACCGGGCGCGTTACGCGCAATACCACACGGATGGCAATCTGCAGGCCGCGCATGCCGCCAAGCCGTTTATCTGTGTCTGGGACGACCATGAGCTAGCCAACGACACTTATAAAGACGGGGCCGAAAACCACAACGACGAAGATGGCGACTTCAACGAGCGTCGTGCCGCCGCGTTTCAGGCGTATCACGAGTGGTTGCCGATTCGTACAGAGGAAGATCGCAGCCGTATTTACCGCCGCTTCGACTTTGGCGATCTGGTGCGCCTGCAAATGCTGGACACCCGTATTCTGGCGCGTGACAAGCAACTGGCGTACGCCGATTACTTCACCCCTGCCGGACTGGACGTCAACGCCTTCCGTGCGGATCTGGCCGATATCTCCCGCACGCTGCTGGGCGCTGAACAGCATGGCTGGATGTCGGAAGGTCTGCGCACGTCTCCAGCGGTCTGGGATGTTCTGGGTCAGCAGGTGCTGATGGGTCGCATTAATATTCCACTGGAAGTGCTCACCTTGCTGGGTGCAGAACAAACCCCGCAGGTTCAGGCCGCCATTGTTCAGACACTGGGTGAACTGGCGGGCATCAAGCAGCGCTTGCTGATGGGCGATGAATCTCTGACCGATGCTGAAAAAGCTCGGGTGCTGACGGTTGCTCCTTATAATCTGGATGCCTGGGACGGTTATTTTGCCGCTCGCAAGTTGCTGCTGACCGCCGCCATCGTGTACGACAGCAACCTCGTCGTGCTGGCGGGTGATACCCACAATGCCTGGGCCAGCAACCTTTATCCAACGGATAATCTGGGCAATGTACAGCGAGAGCAGGCCGTGGGGATAGAATTTGCGGCTCAGTCGATCAGTTCTCCAGGGCTGGAAAAATACGCAGGTTTTGAGGGTGTACCAGCCGTTCAACAAGGCTTTGAACAGGCCATTCAGTTACTGGTGGACGACTTGCAATACCTGAATGCGGCGGAGCGTGGCTTTATGAAAGTGACGTTTACACCGGAAGAAGCCAAGTCTGAATGGATTTACATCAGCACCATCAAGGAGACCAACTACACCAGCCATGTGGGTAAAACCCTGATCACCAGGCCGGGCAAAGGCAACCGCACCTTGCAGGAAGTCGCGGACGTTTGATGCGGTAAAGTCGTTCACCGATATAAACGGGGCGTGCCTGACAAGGTATTGCCCCGTTTTTTATGACTGCGTTTTTTGCCACTTTTTATGGCAGTGTCCGGTACAAATACATGGTCTGAAACTCGTCATAACCGGCGGATTGCGGCTCATTGGAGGAATCATAAGCCTGAGGTGCGCTGAAGGCCGGGTGGCTGAAGTCCTTGATGCGAGAATCGGCAATCAGGACATCGGAAGAGCGCTCAAGAAACGCATCCACCAACGCCAGATTGCTGCGGTCGTACAACAGATCCGCCGCCAGAATCAACGGCTCGTCGGCATCGTCTGGCTCTGGCTGCCAGGCGAAAAAATCATCCAGCAATTCCAGCGACACCCGGCTCAGGCGGGCATTTTCCCGAGTGGCGATCAGGGCGTCCTGATCCAGATCGCAGGCGATCACCCGTTTGGCTCCAGCCATCGCCGCCGCAATGGCCGCGACTCCTGAACCGCAGCCAACATCAATAACGGTTTTTCCGCGCACAATCTCAGGATGATCGAGCAGATAACGCGCCAGCCGATGACCACTGGCCCAGCAGAACGCCCAATAACAGGGATGGCTCTGTACGCTGATTTGCTCGTCCGCTGACAACGGCCGCTCTAATGCTTGGCCGCTTAACAACCACAGTTGGATTTCCAGGCATAACGGCAAGGCAACGGGCGTGAGTTCGGCATCTGGCAGCATTTGTTCAATGGCGTTTTGGAGAGGCAACGGGGCGCTCATGACTGGCTCCCGATGGTAAACACATTGCCGGGTTTGGCGACTGGATATCCGGCTTCGGCCAGCGCTTGCCCCGCGCTTTCATTAGCGTAGTGATACAGTACCAGCCGCTCTCGAACCGAGGCCTGATATTCCCGTTCCAGATCCGGCAGGCCGGTGTGTGACGGATTGGGCACCAGTCCGCAGTCATGAAAAATACACTCATCGCCGCTTAAACGGTGGTGCAGGATTTCCGGAATCGGGCGCGTATCGCCGCTGTAGAAAAAACGTCCCGGCAAATGCAGGGCGTAACTGGAACCGGGTGCATGATGCCGGGTTGGATAAACGCGAAAGCTGTAGTGCTGCAGCAAAAATTCCGTGGTCACTGGTAATAACTGAAATGAATGCCAGAAGTCATGCCCGCCTTCCGCCAATGCACCGGGGTAGGTAGCGACACGCTGATGCAACGTTGGCAGCAGCGACAACGGTACAAACATTGGAATGGGGGCGGCATTCTGCAAGCGTACATGGACACTGAGGATTTCAAGATCGGCGATGTGATCCATATGACAATGGCTGATAAACAGCGCTGGTGGCAAGCGCTGATATTGCTCCTGAAACGCGCTTAATGTGCCGAAACCACAGTCAATCAACAGCGCGGGCTGACCGGCAATTTCCAGCGTTGCCGCAGAGCTGCCCAGCTCTGGATGGCCGCCACTGCCAGTACCGTGAAAACGTAGGGATAAATCAGCCGGGTTTGTCGTCATAATGCATCTATTCCACCTTGTATTGGAGCAAAATCATATGTGGCGGCCCAAGCAAATGTCTATCCCGAACCGGGAAGACGCCCTGCCAGGCAGAAACGAAGCGATGCAGGTTCATCCCTGTCACCATGTTCACGGTCGCCCTTATACCGGCCAGCGCCCGGAAGGGCTGGAGGAGCTGATTGTCGGCATGGGCTGTTTTTGGGGAGCAGAACGGGCGTTCTGGTCACTGCCTGGCGTGTTCTCAACCGCTGTCGGATACGCGGGCGGGTACACGCCGAACCCGACGTATCAGGAAGTGTGCAGCGGCAGGACGGGTCATAACGAGGTGGTGCGTATCTGGTATCGACCTGAAGAAATTTCACTGGAGCAGCTTTTGACGGTGTTTTGGGAGAAACATGACCCGACACAGGGCATGCGTCAGGGTAATGATATTGGAACCCAGTATCGTTCCGGTATCTATTGGGCCGCCGCCGGAAAAGACGCGACGGTTGCGCTGGCGATTGCTGAAGCCAGCCTGCTGCGTTATCAGGGTCGCCTGCACAGCAGTGATTATCCACATCATATCACCACCGAAATTCGGGCCGGTGCGGCATTTTACCTGGCCGAAGACGAGCATCAGCAGTATTTGTCGAAACATCCGAACGGCTACTGTGGGTTGGGTGGCTGTGGTGTTTCGTTTATGAGCGATTAAAAGAGTCATATCGACATAAGAACGACATGCTTTTTCGTTCTAATGACATGTTAGACTCTTCTGACATTTTAAAAAGGATGACTTTCGACGTGCGTTCACTGGCGGTATTTCAACTAAAAGGTGGGGTTGGAAAGACCACAACTGCCGTCAATATTGCAGCGTTGGCGGCAGCCGAAGGTATTCGAACGCTGGTGTGGGATCTTGACCCTCAGGGGGCTGCTACCTGGTGTCTGGGGGCCGAACCAGAGTTGAAACAGGACAAGGTTTGGCGCGATGGACAGCCTATCGGTCGTTATATTCTGCGCACGCCCTATGACAAGCTGGATGTTCTGGCCGCCGACCTGTCGCTACGCAAATTCCACCAGAGCGTAGCCGACAAGCGCAGCGCGCGCGACATCATGTCTGACGCCATCAGTATGCTGGGGGAAGATTACGGTCTGGTGGTGGTCGATTGCCCGCCGATGATCTCGCCCCAGATTGAAGGTGTGCTGCAATCGGTTGATCGCATTATGGTGCCGGTTGAACCATCGCGTTTGGCGATTCGGGCCTATGAACAAAGCTGCCACCAGTTGCAGTGGGTTAAAAAGCGCCAGTGGCTGCCGTTTGTTACCCTGATTGATCGTCGTAAATCGGCCCACGTCACCTGGGTGAACGACGTTGCACCCACCATCGAAGCGTTGCTCCCCGTCTTTATTGCCTACTCCACCAGTGCCGAGCGCATGTTAGAACAGCGTGCTCCGGTTGTTTCCTGCTTGCCCAATGTGCCCATGTCTCGCAACTATCGCGCTTTGTGGGAATCAGTGAAAGCCCGCCTGCCAGTCTCCGGTCAGGGTAATCGCTGAGATGCCCGGCTGGTTTGACAGCCACTGCCATTTTGATTTTCCCATCTTTGATACAGACCGCGAGCCGATCTGGCAGCACTCTCAGAACCTGGGTATCGACGGTTTGCTGTTGCCTGGCGTCAGCCGTCAGCAGTTGGAACGATTACCTGCTCTGGTGGCCCATAAACCCTGGTATTTTGCCGCCGGTTTGCATCCGTATTTTCTTGATCAGCATCAAGCTGATGACCTGGACTGGCTGGCCGATTGGCTTGTGGTTCAACAAGCAGTTCAGCAAACCGGTCAGCAAACAGCCGGGCAGGTATCGAAGCTGGTGGCGGTCGGGGAGTGCGGCTTGCATCAATTGCGTCAGGCATCGGACGAGCAGGCCCGACAGCAGCTACAACTGTTTGAAGCGCAGGTCACATTGGCGCGGGAGCACAACCTGCCGCTGGTGTTGCACGGTGTAGGCACGCACGATCAGATTGTCGCAACCCTGCGCCGGTTGCGTTGCCACACTGGAGGCGTGATTCACGGTTTCAGCGGCAGTGAACAACAGGCCCGGCGTTATCTCGACGCTGGTATCCGTATTGGCGTTGGAGCGACGTTTTTCCATGCTCGTGCAACGCGTCTGCGACGCACTCTGTCGGCCTTGCCTGCTGATGCCTTTCTGCTGGAAACCGACAGCCCGGATATGACCGCACCTTTCTGGGCCAGCTCGTGTCACTCGCCACAAACCATTCCGTTGATTGGAGTGGGGTTGTCCTCCTTGTTGAAGTGCTCTCCTGAACAGTTGCGAATCCAGCTGCGCCATAATCTATATGCCACGTTTTCTGCTCTGAAATCGTAACCCCGGTTCTAAATCCGCATCCCGCTCTTGAATGATTTGGCTAACTGCCGTTCGAGTGGTTTATCACCTGTTAATGCTCGCTCGTCATACCAAGGATGGACTGGCGCAGCCTTGGGAAAGGTTCAAATCGTGCCGCCCTGTTACAGATTGTAAATCCGGTTTGTGCTTCCTTGACGGTCGCGCTTAGGCTTTTGTCTGGTTCTTCTTGGGCATCAAAGCAATGAAAAATATTCACTTATTGGCAGGCATGGTCGTCGCCTGTGGATGGGCAGCCAGTGCCGCAACGGCGGCTGTGACTCATGGAGAGGCAGAACAGCTCGGACAATCGCTGACCCCGGTCGGGGCCGAATGGGTTGGCAACGGCAGTGATATTCCAGCCTGGGGTGGCGGTCTGGATCAGAATCTGGATGGCATTCGCTCCGGCTTTCACGCTGATCCGTTTCAGGCCGATGCACCCGTAATGCGGATCACCGCCGACAATATGGACTCCCATCTGGAGCGCCTGACGGCTGGTCAGCAAGCGCTGTTGAAGCAATACCCTTCCTTCTATCTGGAAATTTATCCGTCACGCCGCTCGGCATCCTACCCTGAGTATGTCTATCAGGCGTTGCAGGATAACGCTCGCAACAGCACCCTGTTGCCGTTTGGTTCCGGTGTTTCCGGTACGGTGATGAGTTCGCCGTTCCCGATTCCTGACAATGGCCTGGAAGTGTTGTGGAATCACACCCTGAGGTTTCGGGGTCATTCGCTGTCCTACAGCGCGGTCAGCAGTGTGGTGACGGACACCGGCCAGCGCATGGACACCCTGCGGGATTATCGGGTGTTCGTGAACTACAGCGAGCCGGATCTGGCCCCGGAAGAAGTCGATAACAAGATTTTTATGATGACGCGCAAGACGCTGGCACCATCCAGCCAATCGGGAAAAGTGGTGCTGGTACACGAAACCATGGATCAGATTTCATCACCGCGTAAATCCTGGCTCTATGTGCCGGGTCAGCGGCGCTTGCGACGCACGCCGGATCTGGCTTACGACACGCCTGATCCCAATAACCAGTCACTGCGCACCATTGATCAGGTCGATATGTTCAACGGCGCGCCCGACCACTACGACTGGGTGCTGCTGGGCAAACAGGAAAAGTACATCCCCTACAATGCCTACGCCTTGCATCAGGGCAACGTGGATCTCGACGAAGTGCTGAAAAAACGTCACCTTAATCCTTCCCTATTGCGTTATGAACCTCATCGGGTCTGGGTGATCGAAGCGACCTTGCGACTGGGCTATCAGCACAAATACGCCAAGCGTCGCTACTATCTGGATGAGGATTCCTGGTCGATTGTGTACGCCGAGGAATACGACCAGAGCGGCGACCTGTTGCAGGTCAGTGAAGCGCATCTGATTAATTACTTTGAAGTGCCGCTGATGTATCCCACTCTGGAAGTGACCTACGACCTGCAATCCGGTTTCTATTATGCCGAAGGGCTGGATAACGAGCGTCAGCAGACCATCAGCTTTGCGGATAACGGACTCCGGGAACGTGACTTCTCCACCAGTGCCATCCGGCGCAGCGTCAAGCGCTGAGTCGAGTGCGCCTGAAACTCCGCTGCCGCGACAGTGATAATCAGACCAAGTAGACTGCCACGGATTAACTGAACGGGAGTAATCAAGTGACGTGGCGGTGTATCGGGCTGGCAATCTTGTTGTGGTTTGCCGAAGTCTCTGCAAATGAAGCAGTGCGTTTGCCAGATGGCTTTGCCGAGCTGGACAGTGACGTACAGGCGGTGATTCTGGAATATCTGTTTGCCAACGAAGCCAACGCGGTTTGGGGCGAGCAATCGGTAACGCCTACTGCGCATGAAATGGTCAAGTACCTCGACGATTTTCAAACACGGGTACTGATTGATTTTGAGCGAGGTAATATCCGGGTCGAAAGCCTTGGCAGCCAGCAACCTGGGGCCGCTTTGAAGCACGCCATTGAAGCCATTCTGCTGACTCCGGCTGACCCGGAAGCGGTTGATCTGTTTACCGCCGCCGACTTTGGCATCACCGGGCGGCCTTTTCTGGCGGGCAAGGTGCTGGATCAGGAAGGCAAGGCGATTGAATACGCCTGGCGGGCTGAGCGCTTCGCTGACTATCTGGTCTCGCAACGGATTCAGCGTGACCAGCAGCGCCACTGGGTGGATATTTCGATGGTGAAAACCCACAAGGTGATCAGTGCCAAAGGCTTCGGCCCGGCGATTGAGCGGGCTGCCAACCGTTATGGGGTTGATCCGGCGCTGATTCTGGCGGTGATTGATACCGAAAGCAGCTTTAACCCGTTTGCAGTGTCACCGTCCAAAGCCTACGGTTTGATGCAGGTGATGAGTCGAACCGCCGGGCGTGATGTGTACGAAAAAATTTACCGGCGCGGCGGTCAGCCTAGCCGCTCTGTGCTGCTGAACCCGGACAAAAACATTGATATCGGCACGGCCTATTTGTCGATCCTGCGCGATAACTATTTGCGTGGGGTTCAGGGCCAGCTCAAACAGGAATACTGCATCATTGCGGCCTATAACGGCGGCACTGGCAATTTGCTGAAAGCCTTCCATTCTGACCGCAAGAAAGCCATCCAGCGCATTAACGCCCTGTCGGTGGACGAGGTATACCGCATCATCACTACGCGCCATCCGAAGCTGGAATCGCGCAACTACCTGAAAAAAGTCACCCGAGCGAAACAGCACTATGCCTCCTGAACACCTGTTGAACGGGCTGCCAGAACACACCGACCTGACCCTCACCACACTGGATAACGGCCTGTCGCTCTGGTTGTTGGAAGTCGATAGTAGCCTGACCATGGACGCCAGCGGCATTCAGCGCTGGTGGTCGGCAATGCCTTACTGGGCCTTTGCCTGGGCCGGAGGTCGGGCGCTGGCAGACTGGATTCTGGCGCACCCGGAAGCCGTTGCCGACAAGGTGGTGCTGGATTTTGGCTGTGGCTCCGGGATTGTGGCACTGGCAGCGGCCAAAGCAGGCGCGAAAGCCAGTTGGGCGGTGGACATTGATCCGCTGGCACTGCAAACGGTGCAGGCCAACGCTGAGCTGAACGGTCTGGAGATCCTCACCAGTGATGATTGGTCGGCGGTTCCGGCCGACTGCTTTTTCTCCAGCGATGTGCTTTATGATCCGGGCAGTCATCAGATGCTGCGGCAGTTGTGCCGAGCGATCCCTCAAGGCTGGCTGGCGGAACCCGGTGCGGCGTTGAATGCGATGGTTAACCCGGATGATATTCGGGCGGAAGCCACCGTTCACGGTGTTTTATCGGCGACTTTGCCAGTGATTGGAGATTTTGATCAGGCCGTGAATATTGAGATACTGCCAGTATTCCATTCACGATGCCGGTGCTAATGTTATTCAGCCCGGCCAGAGCATGTGCCTGACCGGATGGATTCCAGTACAGCATGGCTGTCGACTCTCTATACTTACAAGAAGGAAATTCATTATGCGTTGGATAGCAACGGCATTTCTGGCATGGGTGGTCTTGCCGCTTCAGGCCGCCGACCTGACATCGACGAATGTCGAGCGCTGGATTGGCTCCATGCCGCAGATACAGTCCTGGCTGGATTCACACGATGATGCCATGCCTGCACCCTCGCCAGCCGCACCGGGCGACCTGAAGTCTGTATTTGATCAAGGGGTGAGTAATTTGCGCAAAGCCGGTCTCTATCAGTCGTTTCATGGCGAGCTGAAGCGTTACGGTTATCAGTCGGTTGAGCAGTGGAGTGATGAAACTGCCCAGATCAGCATGGCCTACCTGGCCATTGAAATGGAGCGCGAGCCGATTACCCTGTCTCAATTGCAGGCGCAACTGGCACAGGTTGAAGCGGCAGAAGGTTTGCCACCCGAGCAGGCAAAAGCCATGAAGGGCATGTTGAAGTCCACCATCGCGATGATGCGGCAAGTGCGCTCTGTATCCGTGTCTGATAAACAGGCGATCAAGCCGTTTCTGAAGCAGGTTGAGCAGGTGTTAGGTCGATAAAACGGCACCGTGTTGTTACCTTCTGATACCTGCATTGGGTTTGACCTGACGCAATCGACCCGGTTGCGTTCAGAGTCACACTGACCATAACAACAAAGGAGTCAGCCAATGAGCTACGCAACCGTTAAAGAAGTGCTGGATTACAGTCAGAAACTCCACCACCAGGCGGCCAATATGTTCGAGCAGTTACGTGATCGAACACAGCGTGAGCGAGTGGATATGGTAATGAAGGTACTGGCCGCTCATGAAGAGCACCAGTCGGTGACAACAGCGGCCATTCGGGACGACACGTCATCAGACGTCTTGTCGGAATGGCACCAGTTACAGGTTCAGCAATTGGGTGACATCCTGGATGATTGCCGGGGTTGTCATGATGACCTGAATGCCGACGAATTGGCTGATCTGGCTTTGAAGATCAATGACTATCTGATTGCCCTGTATGAACAGTTATCGGCTGATGCGTCCAGTTCCCAAAGTCGGGAATTGTTCAGTGAGCTGGCGAAGCGGGAGCAACTGCAGAAAGTCCGAACCGTCCGCACCGCACTCTCGGTGAATGACTGGTAGTCGAGCTGCTGCATACAACACAAAAAACCAGAACCGCCCGCATTATGCGGGCGGTTCTGGTTTCAGGATAAAGCAGTCAGGCAGCAGAAGCGTCAGAAGCCTGCGACAGCGTCCAGTTGAGGGGCTGCTGACGGGTGCAAAGAGCGCCATTCCCGGCGGTAAGCGGCTGGCGTTCTTCCCGTCCACTGTTTGAACGCACGTTCAAAGCCACGACGGTCAGAAAAGCCCAACTCATTCGCCAGTTGCTGAACATCCTTGCTGGTGCGCTTGAGTGCAGACGCGGCACGAATCAGACGGCATTGTTTGCTCAGTGTTGAGAACTGGCTACCTTCTTCCTGCAAGCGACGTGTCAGGGTTCGGGCGCTGGTGCCGAGCAAATCGGCCACGGTTTCCTTGGTCATGGGCAAACAGGTTGGCCAGTAATACAGAATGTGGCGCAGCTTGCGGCTGAACGGTCGTTCATCATCACCGGCTTGCCATGGCAAGGAGGAATCACCTTCCAGCATTTTCTGCAGGAACGGAGCTGCCTTGCGCATGGAACGATCCAGATGATCGCTGGAGAAACTGATCCAGTTACACCCTTCCCCAAAACGCACCGGAACGCCAAAGTAACGATCGAGCGATTGCTTGTAAGCAGGGGAGCCTTGCTGGAAACCAACGCCATTAATGCGGTAGAAAGCACTGCCCAATTGGGTGCCGACATTATGAATCGCGGAGGCGACCAGTTCAGAGCGGGTCTGGCGCGCGGCCGGACTCCCTTCACTGACGTAAAAAACGACTTTGACAGACTGCTGGCCAATGAACACATCGGGTGGCTGGCTGTCGCTGATCAAGGGGTAATATCGTCGCAGTTGGGACAAGGCATCACGACCCGTACGGCATTCGCTTAACAGGTAAGCCAGAAGCCGGAATCGTTTCCAGTCCAGATTTTGTCCAAGCAGCATGCCAATGGCGGGGTCACCAAGATACTGGCTGGAGTGTTCTAATACCCGATCGAAAATATCAATAGGGAGTGGCTGACTGTCGCCAACCTCCCAGTCGTGGCTAAGATCGGAAATGTCATTGCTGGTCAGACCGCGCTCTTCCAATAAGGCGAGAAGAGGATGCAACGCAGCCGACGTCAGTGTCGGAGTTAGGTATGCATTCATAGTTTTTGTTTTATTGTTGTTATTTTGTACTGGATAAACTATCACCGCAGAAATGGCCTGACCAGCCTTAAACAAAACTTTTTGTGGCTACACAGCTCGACTTATTCTGTCAGAACCATTCTTTTCATTCTTACGCTTGACAATGGAAATTCCAATCCGTAATATGTGCAACCTCTGACGCGGGATGGAGCAGTCTGGTAGCTCGTCGGGCTCATAACCCGAAGGTCGTAGGTTCAAATCCTGCTCCCGCAACCAATATTTAACGATGTAAATATTGGTCATAGTAACGTCAGAGAATCATCGAGTGGACGCGGGATGGAGCAGTCTGGTAGCTCGTCGGGCTCATAACCCGAAGGTCGTAGGTTCAAATCCTGCTCCCGCAACCAATTAAAGAATCCGGCACTGGCCGGTTTTTTTATGCCTGAAATTCAAGTCTTGCCGTATTTTCCTTTCTATTTTTCTTCTGTCTCTGCTTTTTCTGACTCTGCTGATGAACAGTGTCGAGTTTGAAAGCCGCACTCATCTGTGCGACAGGAATCTTTCGCTGACCTCGGTATCGACCTGGAAGAAAAAGCCTTCTACGACATCCTGCTCAAACTCGCCCACAAATACGACTTCACCTACCCGGAAGACAAACTGCTGATACTGGCTCAAGCCGTGAAGGAACTGGTCGACGACAAAGCCCAATTCACCGACTGGGATCAGTGCGAAGACATCAAAGCCGAACTGAAAGTCGGCCTGATACTGCTACTGGCCAAACACGGCTACCCACCGGTGGATAAAGACGAGGTATACAAGGAAATCTTCGAGCAGGCCGAGAACTTCAGGAAGTATCGGGTGGGGTAGCACTGGTCTAAAAAATATTTTTAAATCCATCAATTATTTGCCCCCAAACCGCCCTGAAAACCCCTTGGCTTTGACTGGTGGAATGTTTCTGTCAGCGATTACTCGATATTTATTCAGGAAGATTCAGATATGACGATTCAAGTCGCGAGCTGCAGTGCAGCTCAGTTATTTTCGCATTTGTTGTTGGAGGAAGCTCCAACGAATGTGCCGCCTGTGGTGGATAAGCAGGAACACGTGCTTCAGGGGCGTTTGACCATTCCAGAGTATCAGCGTCCTTACTGTTGGCAAGACAAGCAGATTCGTTCGTTGTTGGATGACATCCAGTCTCATCATGATGATAAGCCGGAGCTATCTTATTACCTCGGTAGCCTGATTCTGCATCAGGTGGATGGCAAGCTGAACATTATTGATGGTCAGCAGCGCATCACGACGCTGGCACTGATTGCCAGTGTTTTGCCCGCCGGAACGACCGGGATGCAGGCTTCTTTGGTGGAGTCTCTGATGTATGAACATCCCATCAGTCAGCAGCAGATCAAACATAACTTGCATTGGCTGATGAATGACTGTGCTGGCGATCAGGAGCCTATCGATTTCAGCAAGCTGCAATTTACCCTTGTGATTACTCAGTCTGAAGACGATGCCTATCGTTTCTTTGAAACCCAGAATACCGGCGGTGTGCGTTTGGGAGGGCCGGATATCATCAAGGCACACCATCTGAGAGCCATTGACGATGAGCATTATCGAACCCGATTTGCTCAGCAGTGGGAAGGTTTCGGGGATTTGAAAGATGCCATCAATGCTCTTCTGAAGGGGCGGTATTGGCAGGGAATCACTCTGCGTGATTTGCCGTCTCACAAACAAATACGGCAGCTGCGTGACGTGATCGTTGATGAGTTTGCACAACAGACCGGGGAAGGCGCTGATATAGCGTTTGGCCGTATGCATCGTCATACCAATCTGGAGGGTGAGAGTACTTATCAGATTAAGCAACAGGCTTACGACGTGCGCCAGCCTCTGAACGCGGGGGTTAACAGCGTCAGGTATCTTGGCTACTTCAAGGGAGTGTATGAGCAGTATTGGGAGACGCCGGATCTTCCGCACTTGGATAACTACCAGGATTTTATTCTGTGGCTAAAAGGCTTACAGGGTTGTGGTTACCTGGAAGACTTATATAAAGCGTGTCTGCTGTTGTATATCAGCCAATTTGGCGAGCGCCATCTGGAGAAAGCAGCGATCAAGCTGTTTCGAGTGGTTTATTCAACGCGAGTCCGTAATCAGAAAGCGGTACGAGAAAACTCTATTCCTGCTTTTGTGAGGGAAAATCCGGTACTTGACTGGATTGCTCTCAGTTATACGCCAGAGCAATGCTTTGGTTATCTGGACAGCTTTGAATTAACCGTAGACGGCAGCAACCTGAATAAAAACAGCGTAAAAAAACGCTATATGGATAAGGTCAAGGAGCGTTTTCAGTTGGGTTTGAACGCTGATCAATACACCGAGAAGTTTGCTTCGGCATTAACACAAAAAGTAGCAGGAGGCTTGAAATGAACAGCAAGGCAAATTCTGGATATGTTGATACCGAAATTCTGACTTTGAAGCAGGTCAGGTCTGATGCATTGGGTTTTTTGATTCCCAGTTATCAAAGACCGTATGTCTGGAGTGAAGATGATGTCGTCAAACTGTTTGATGATATCCGGGAGGCATTTCTTGTCCAGGAGCAGGAGTATTTTATTGGTAGCGTTCTTTCAGCTCGCCGGGATACAAATGGACTCAGGGCGTATGAACTGATTGACGGACAGCAGCGTACAACAACGCTGATGTTGATATCCCTTGCGTTCAAGGCTGCTGAGGTGGAGTCTGATTTGTCGGAAGTTTCGCTACTGGATAACCAGCCGAGGCTGAATTTTACAATCCGGGCAACAGTCCGAGATCTGCTTGGGCACTATGCTGGCCTGTCAGAGGTGACACTGCCAGAATCAGATGAAATAGATAAAGACCCTTATCTGAAACATCTGGCGAAAAATCTGACGGTGCTTAAGCAGAAAGTGGACACTCTGAAAGCAGAGGCAGCGTTCGACCTTGATGGCTTCGCAGAATACCTGTATTCACGGGTTAAATGGGTCAATAACATTGTTCCGGGAAATATGGATTTAAACCGCCTGTTCTCCAGTATGAATACCGCTGGTATTCAGTTGGAGCCTGTGGATTTGTTGAAGGCGAAATTGTTTAAGACGATTACAACAGACAAGGCACTGTACAGCACTATTTGGCAGGCTTGCGAGCATACTGAAAACTACTTTGAACGTAACTTGCGCCAGTTATTTCCGAAAGCTGATTGGAATTCTCTGGAATACAAGAATCTTGCGTGTTTCAGCCCTGAGGTTTTCATTAATAGCAGTGATCAACCTTGTCAGGACAACCATGGAAAGTCTCTGGCTATGCTGCTGGATGAAGTCAGAAAGGGTGAATGCCCGGCGAATGCCTCACAGCAAGAAATGGCTGATACCGAGGCAGATCTGGATGAAGAAACGGTGTATTGCCGTTCAATTATCAGCTTCGAGCTGCTGCTTATTCATACCCTGCGTATTTTCTGTGCTCAAAAAGGTTGGGGGGATTTGGAGCCGCGTATCAAGGCCGGTAATCTGATGGCTTGCTTTGAATGCCTGCTGGCCAAGGATGAAGTCACCATCAAAGCCTTTATCCAATTGCTGTGGCAGGTTCGTTATCAGTTTGATAAACGGGTTGTGAAATGGGTTGAGCATGATGATCGGGAAGACCCTCAACTGCGTTTAACAACTTTCAGTCGTTCCCAGTCGAGTGGCAAGTACTACATCAATCGCAGTGCCAAAGATCTAAGTGAGCTGGTTCAGTTGCAAGCAGTGCGTAACTTTACCGGTGAGCGTTCGGCACAGTACTGGTTGACTGCGTTGTTGGCCAAGCTGGTTGAGAAACCGGATATTTCAGAGCCTGAAGTGTTGTCTGTGATGGAGCGCTTGGACAATCAGTTATCGCTGACGACTGAGACTCAAAAAGAAGCGAGCTTCAAAATTGCCAAAGGTGAGTCACCAGTGTTAGAGAGTTGGGAGTCCAAAGTTGGCTACTTCGGTGAATCAAAAGGGACGTCCTTTGAACATTACTGGTTTCAGAAGCTTGAGTACCTTCTTTGGAAAAACGCTGATAAACAAGGGGGTGATGACGAGAAACGGAAGCTGAAACAGTACCGTATTACCTCGAAGAACTCGGTCGAGCACGTTCATCCTCAAAATGAGGAATACAACGCCCAAGTGCCGAGAAAATTTCTGGATGCGTTCGGTAATCTGGTGTTGTTGAGTCCCGGTGAAAACTCTTCTTACAGCAATCAGACCGTGCTCAAAAAAAGGGCTGACTTTGATAGCAAGCCTCGGTACGACTCCCTGAAATTGAAGGCAATGTTCACGCTGCATCGCGATTCCAAGGGTACGTGGAGTGAGGCTGAAATAGCCCAGCATCAAGAGCAAATGCTGGCGCTATTGGAAGAGCATTACAGATAAGAAATGCCAGTGGATTCAGTGTATTGAACCACCCGAAACAAGGTGTTTGATATGTCTGAATCCGGTTCATCTGGCTTGCCCTCCCGCTTTTGCCTAGCATGACGCCATCATTAATTCTCTTACAGGTGTTGTATGTCGCAGGAAGATAAGCAAGCAGGTCTGAAGGTTCGTCGTGAAGTGATGGGTGATGAATTTGTTGATCGGGCGCTGGGGAATACCACGTCGCTGACGGAACCGCTTCAGGACTGGATTAACGAAAATGCCTGGGGTTCGACCTGGCAGCGTGATGCCTTGCCTCGCAATGTCCGCTCCCTGGTGACGATTGCCATGCTGGCTGCACTGAAGTCACCAACGGAATTGAAGGGCCACATTCGTGGTGCCCTGAATAACGGTTGTACCCCGGAAGAAATCCGCGAAGTGCTGCTGCACAGCATCGTGTATTGCGGTGCGCCTGCGGCTCAGGAAGCCTTTCGGGCGGCGGCTGAGGTGCTCGACGTCGACGGTTTCGATTCCAAATAGTGGAGCAGGCATGAAGACGATATTGATTACAGGCGCAGGCCGCCGTTTTGGCAAAGCGCTGGCGACCTATTGGCTGGCTCAGGGCTGGCGGGTATTGGCGCATTTCAATACGGCGAATGAGCTTGAGGCACATGAGCGATTGGTATCGTTTCGAGCGGATTTATCGAGTGCTGATTCTGTGCTCGGTTTGTGTGAGCAGTTGACCGATTGGTTGCAAGAACACGAGGTGCGGTTGGATGGTCTGATACACAATGCCTCGTGCTTTGTGCCGGATGCTGCTGTGGGGGATGATCTGGCTGAACACGCCGCGCATGTGCAGCGGCATTTGCACGTTCATGTCGGTGCGCCGTATCTGTTGATGGAAGCGCTGAAGGAACAGTGGGCCGAGCAGGCGGCGGTGGTGGCAATTTCAGATATTTATTCCGACATTCCGAATCAGCGCTTTGCCGCTTACTGTGCGAGTAAGGCCGGGTTGCAGAATCTGGCCTTGAGTCAGGCCCAGCGCTTGGCCGGAAAGGTGCGGGTGAATGTGGTTCAGCCGGGGCCGGTGAAGTTTTTGCCAGAGCATTCGGAGGCGTATCGTCAGCAGGTGCTGTCGCAATCCCTGATTCGTGAGGAGCTGGGTTATGACGCGGTGCTGGATGCCTGTGCTTACCTGATGAATGCCCGAGCGGTGACGGGAACGGTGATGCGTGTGGACGGTGGTCGTTTTGTTGCCAACCGCTACGAGCAGACGTTTATCCACGACTGATGCTTCCCTGCGGTGCGCGCAAGGGAGCCGCCGCTTATGGCTTGGTCACTGGGCCATTGTTCCTGCACCGAGCCACTGCGCTTGTACGGAACTGTAGTAGCTGTCTTCCAGTGGTTGCTGCAGGCAGGTGTGCGGTTCGGGAGCACTGCCGAGAATATCAATATCAATGGTGCGATCCTTGAATTTGCGCGCGTCACTTTTTGGCTCCCGCCCCAGTTCGGTCTCAATCTGCAGCAATCGTTGCTTGAGTTCCGGCTCGCCCAGCGGGCTGCGTACCAGCATTAACTGATTCTGAAACGGGAAGTTAAAGGAATCGCCAACGGTGGGCGTATCCATCACGGGTGAGACAGTCACGATGTCGGTGATGACGCTCAGAGCCGCTTTGGCCCGTGGCAAGTTGTCGGTCGGGTTAATGTTGCTGCCTAATCCCAGAAGGTAGTGCGTCATGATCAATTCTGAATCCCTGTCAAATAAGTGATACAAAACCGGATTTCCGAGTGCGAAATGTCAAGACCGTTCAGACGCGGGTGCGACTCCATCCTTGAATGCCTCTTCCCCGAAAACTGGTACTTTTTTCTGAAAATCCTCCCTGAATATATTCGTACTTTTCGGTCTGTGCCAGATTATTCAGACACGATTTGAATAAGAGAGAGGCGTGATTCCCATGGACTGGATTTCTGTTTTGTTGTTGTGCGTTGTGCTGACGTTGCCGCTATCGGCTCTGGCCGCTCCGGCTCCCCTGATGTTGGCCAAGGTGTATCAGGGCTATGAGCAGGTGTCGGATTATCTGGTGAGTGAAAAACTCGATGGCGTGCGGGTGTACTGGAACGGCCAGGCGTTGTTCACTCGCAGTGGTTATCGCGTGAATGCCCCGGACTGGTTTGTTGCTCCCTTGCCCGGTGTGCCTCTGGATGGCGAATTATGGGCTGGTCGGGGCCGTTTCGCTGAAGTGAATGGCGTGATCCAGTCGTATCAGGCCGACGATGCACGCTGGAAGCAACTGACCTTGATGGTGTTTGATGCTCCGGCTGATCCAGAGCGATTTGCCCGGCGTTATCAGAATCTTCAGACGTTGTTCAGTGGTGTGTCTGCCTCCTGGTTGCAACTGCTGGAACAGCGGGAAGTATCGGATCAAGCGCGTTTGCAGACGTTGCTGCAGGACGTCAGTCAGCAGGGTGGCGAAGGCTTGATGCTGCATCGACGCACGGCCCGCTATGAGGTTGGGCGCACGCCGCATTTGCTCAAACTCAAAACCTTGCACGACGACGAAGCCACGGTGATTGGCTATGTGCCGGGCAAAGGCAAGTATCAGGGCATGGTCGGCTCGCTGCGGGTGCAACTGAAAGACGGTCGGGAGTTGCGGCTTGGTTCTGGTCTGAGTGATGCGTTGCGCCGTAATCCGCCGCCGCTTGGAACGCAGGTGACGTTTGCCTATAACGGCCTGACCAACAAGGGCTTGCCGCGTTTTGCCCGCTTTATGCGTGTGCGCTCACAGTCGTTGTAGCGTCGTTGTAGCGCCAGACCGCGCTGTACCTGCAAGCCCCATGAATGATGGAAAGGCGTTACACTGGCCATTGATCTTTTTTCAGGTGTGATGTGATGGTTCAAGTGGTACAGAGAGGGCTTCCTGATGGCTGGCAACTGGATGCGCTGCCGCCGGTATTGCAGCGTGTATACGCCGCTCGTGGTGTGGTGGATGCCAGCCAGTTGACCCTGAGTCTGAAAGAATTATTACCCTACCATTCCCTGAAAGGCCTGGATGACGCCGTTGCTCTGCTGGTGGAGGTGATCCAGAAGCAACAGAACCTGCTGGTGGTTGGCGACTTCGATGTGGACGGTGCCACCAGCACGGCGCTGGTGATTCGGGCCATGCGCAGCATGGGCGCGGCCTCGGTGGATTATCTGGTGCCGAACCGATTCGATTTTGGCTACGGCCTGACCCCGGAGCTGGTGGACGTTGCCAGCCAGTTACCGCACAAACCTGATCTGATTCTGACAGTGGATAACGGCATTGCCGCCATCAGCGGTGTTGATGCTGCGAAAGCGTGCGGCATTCCGGTGTTGGTGACGGATCATCATTTGCCCGGCGAGACACTCCCCGACGCGGCAGCGATTGTGAATCCGAGCCAGCCGGGCTGCGACTTCCCGAGCAAGGCCGCTTGTGGCTGTACGGTGGTGTTCTATTTGATGCTGGCGCTGCGGGCGCGGTTGTCGGCGCTGGGACATTTTGAGGGTGGGAAAGCACCGAATCTGGCCACTCTGCTGGATCTGGTAGCGCTGGCAACGGTCGCCGATGTGGTGCCGCTGGACTACAACAATCGCATTTTGGTAGAGCAGGGCCTAAGGCGCATTCGCGCTGGACAGACGCTGGTGGGCATTCAGGCGCTGATGCAGGTGGCCGGGCGTGATCCGGGCCGAGCGGTGGCCAGTGATTTTGGGTTTGTGGTAGGGCCTCGTCTGAACGCCGCCGGGCGGCTGGACGATATGGGGCTGGGGATTGAATGTTTGCTGACCGATGATCCCGATCAGGCGCGGGACATGGCCCAGCAACTGGATGATCTGAACCGTGACCGCAAACAGATTGAAGCCAGTATGACCGCCGATGCCCAGCATTTTATTGATGAGTTCGATACGCAACAGTCCTTGCCGGTGGGCCTGACGTTGTTTCATGCGGACTGGCATCAGGGTGTGATTGGTATTCTGGCGTCCCGTATCAAGGAAAAGGTGCATCGTCCGGTGATTGCCTTTGCCCGAGGGGATGACGGCGTTCTCAAAGGCTCGGGCCGTTCCATTCCGGGTCTGCACTTGCGTGATGTGCTGGATCTGGTGGATCGACGTTTGCCCGGTGCCTTGCTCAAATTTGGTGGTCACGCCATGGCGGCGGGTATGTCGTTGAAAGAAGCACAACTGGATGTTTTCCAGCAGGTCTTTGATCAGGTCTGTCGCGAGCAGGTCTCGCAGCAGCAACTGACGCGGACTCTGGAAGTGGATGGCGAGCTGGCGAACCATGAGCTGGCGCTCGATCTGGCGGAGCAATTGCGTTACGCCGGGCCGTGGGGACAAGGTTTCCCGGAACCGGTATTTCAGGGGCGTTTTACACTGGTGCAGCAGCGCATTGTGGGAGGTCGCCATTTGAAGCTGGTATTGAGTCCGGTGTCTGCCGGTACGGTGGCTGGTTCACTGATTGATGGCATCTGGTTTAACATTGACCCCTCCGAGTGGCCCAATAACCATTGCCAGGAAGTGAACCTCGTTTACCAACTGGATATTAATGAGTTTCGTGGTCGGCGTTCAGTGCAGCTATTAATTCAGCATCTGGATATTATTTAATCATTCAATGGATGGAATCTGACAGGAGAACAGGGATGACATGGAATCTGTACGGGCTGCTGGTGTGTTTGCTGCTGCCGACGCTGGCTCAGGCCGAGATTTATCAATGGCGTGACGAGCACGGGCGGTTGCAGTTTTCGGATGAACCACCGGATAAAAAACCGGCTGAAACCGTTACCCTGAAACCGGCGTCCGGTTATTCGCCACCTCAGGTGCATCGGCAGGTGGGCAAGGATGTGATTCGGGACAGCATGCGTCGCTCTCCCCGTTCCGATGCTTCCAAAGCCAGCATCAAAGCGTTTCGGGCAGCCAGTACTCGTCGGGCTGCATCGGCCAAGGCGTCGAAGGAATCCAGTTGCCGTCGTTACCGGGATAGCTACCGCACTTCTGGCGTTCGGCCATCCCGAACGGCTTCGGGGGTCAAGGCACAGCGCGACCACAAACGTTACCTGCGTGGCAAGATAAAGGAATATTGTCACTGAAAGGGAACCCGGAGCCTGCTAGATTTATCCCATAGCGGGCTTTATATTGCCCGTCTTTTCTCTTCCGTAGTGCTAGCCAAAGGAATATCTCATGTTGAGTTTATTGGCCAATTTGCTCAAGGCGCTGAATTCAGAATCCGCGCCGGGGCAGGTTTCCCTGGCCGTGGCGTTGTCTGCCATTGTTGCGTTTACTCCGTTTTTCAGTCTTCACAATATCCTGATCCTGTTAATCGTATTGGTGGTGCGCACCAATTTGAGCGGTTTTCTGGTCGGGTATGCCCTGTTTGCCATGTTGTCGGTGGTGGTTGATCCCTGGTCGATTCGTCTGGGAGAAAGCCTGCTGGCCAATCCGGGCCTGATGGACACCTGGGTGACACTGTATCAAAGCGAATTCTGGCGCATGACGGCCTTTAATCACACTCTGACGCTGGGTGGCTTTGTGATTGGTGTTATGGCCTTTGCCCCGGTGTATCTGATCTGCAATGTGCTGATTCGACAGTATCGCGCCCGCTTTATGGCCTGGTTCCTGAAACTCAAGGTGGTGCAGGCGCTGCAGGCAAGCAAGTTCTTTTCTATCTATCAATCGCTGGCGGGGTAAGCCGTATGTTGCAATGGATTCGCTGGTGGGGATTGGGTGTATTTGTCGCGCTGGGCGCAGGCGTGACGGCGTTTATGATGCTGGCAGCACCGTATCTGGTGAAGTCGTCCATCGAAAGTCTGGGCAGCAAGGCAGCCGGTGCCAAAGTGGAAGTGGACTCGGTTGGGTTGTCACTGGCTCCACTGGGATTGTCGCTGCAGGGCTTTCGGGTCGCTAACGCCGACAAGCCGATGGAAAATCTGGTGGAATTTGAGCGTGCTGTGGCTGACCTTGAACTGGGGCCACTGTTTTTGGGCAAGGGCATTATTCAGGATCTGAGCATTGATGCCTTGCAGTTCAATACACCGCGAACGGTGTCTGGAGCGCTGGAAAGTGCCTCTTCCAGTTCGGGTTCCGGGTCTGATTCTGGTCGCGATGGTGATGGCAAGTCGGCTGAGAAAGCGCCGTCGGCTCTGGACAAATTGCCATCGGCTGAAGAGTTGCTGGCCCGCGAGAAACTGAAAACCGAGGCCGCAGGCAAGGCCTTCCAGCAAACCTACAAGACTCGTAAGGTGGAGCTGGACGACGCGCTGGAGCAAGTGCCTTCCGAGCAAGACCTGAAGCAGTACGAAGACGATGTCCGGGCGATTGTCAGTGGCGATCTCAAGTCACTGGAAGACTTCCAGCAGCGCAAGGCCAAACTGGAGGCGCTGAAAAAGCAGTTTGAAAAAGATCGCAAGGCGCTCAAACACGCGCGTACCGTGATAGGTGAAACACGCTCGGAAGTGGGCCAGCGTTTGAAAGACCTGAAAGCAGCACCGGGTGAAGATCTGGCCAATCTGAAACAGAAGTATCAATTGAATGCGACCGGCGCTGCCAACTTGTCGCAGTTACTGTTTGGCCCGGAAGTGGGTGAATGGGCGCATCAGGCGTTGTACTGGTACGAAATGATCAAGCCTTATCTGAATTCTGGTTCCGAGTCGGCTCCGGCGGAAGCTGAGCCTGAACGTCCCAAAGGCCGCTTTGTACACTTCCCGACCAGTGACCCCTGGCCGGAGTTGCTGGTTCGCCACACCGGTATCAGTGCCATTACGCCACGCGGTAATCTGGCCATTCAGGGCCGTGACCTGACGCATCAGCAAGCCGTGTTGGGTCGTCCTTCCCAGATTGATGTCAACGGTGATGAGCTGGATCGGATCAAGGCCTTAAAAGCCAATCTGACGCTGGATCACCGGGTTGCGCCGGGACGCGATACCGCCACACTGGATGTTCAGGACTGGCAAGTGGACAGTGCTGATCTGGGTGTGGGTGGTACTCAACTGGAGGCCGCACAGGCGCAGTTGCAGGGCATGGCTCAGGTCAGTGGTGATCAACTGATATCGAAGATGGACGCCCAGTTTGGTCAGGCACAATTCTCGGGCGACGGCCAAACCGTCTTTGCCAAGGAGCTGTTGCTGGCGTTGAAAACCATTGATCAGTTTACCGTGCATGCCGAAGCCAATGGCGATGTGTTAACGCCAGCGGTAGAGCTTGGCTCGGATCTGGATCGCCGCCTCAATGCAGCCTTTGGCAAGCGCCTCAAACAGCAGCAAGACAAGCTGGAAGCGCGTTTGAAGAGCAAGCTGAATGCACGCATCGATGAGTTTGCCGGGCCATACGCCAGTGAGCTGAAAGCGCTGAATAACACCGATGCCAGCCTGAACGAGCGTTTTGATCAGTTGCAGGCACTGGCCAGTGAAAAACTGGAAGACTTCGCCGCCCAGCAGAAGCGCAAGGCGGAAGAAAAAGCCAAAGCCAAGGCGGATGAAGAAAAGCAGCGTTTGAAGGACAAAGCGGAAGATGAGTTGAAAAACTCACTGAAAAAGCTGTTCTGAACGCTCGTTTGTCTTAATCAGTACGGCGAACCTGAAAACCCCGCTCCGCAAGGAAACGGGGTTTTTTTATGGGGTGTGAACCTACCTCAAGATATGGCAGAAAATGTAGAGAGGCTTGCTTGCTCCTTGTCCTCACCGGTAGCGGCTCTGGTATCTTGCCGCTATGCTCAATGAACACCGGGGTGAGTGGAAGGAGTGTAATGATGCGAATTGAACGTGACAGCATGGGCGAAATCGAGGTCGCGGATGAGGTGCTCTGGGGTGCGCAAACCCAGCGGGCCGTGGATAATTTTTGCATCAGTGGCAATCCGATGCCACGCCGTTTTATCAAGGCGCTGCTGTTATCCAAGGCGTGTGCGGCTCAGGCTAATCGGGCGCTGGGCAAGTTGCCGGATAACGTGGCTAACGCCATTATTACGGCGGCAGAGCACTTGCTGGAAGACCCGGATGTGATGCGTCATTTTCCGGTGGATGTGTTCCAGACCGGCTCTGGCACCAGCACCAACATGAACGCCAATGAAGTACTGGCCAACCTGGCCAGTCAGAGACTGGGCAAACGCATTTCTGCCAACGATCAGGTGGATATGGGGCAGAGCAGCAACGACGTTACCCCCAGTTGCATTCATATCAGCGCAGCCATGGCATTGGAAGATGATCTGTTGCCTGCTCTGTCGCACTTGTCTGAACAAATCACGCTGCGCGCCAATGAATTTTCAGCCACCGTTAAAACCGGGCGCACACACCTGATGGACGCGGTGCCTGTGACTCTGGGACAAAGCATCAGTGCCTGGGCAACCCAGATTGATCAGGTGATGCGGGGGTTGAATGCCAATCGCCCGTTGCTGCAATCGCTGGCTCAAGGCGGCACGGCGGTGGGCACCGGTTTGAATTCACACCCGGAATTTTCCGTCACCTTCTGCGACAAGCTCAGTGATCGCACCGGACTGACGTTCACACCGGCTGAAAACTTTATGGCTCACATCGCCACGCAAGATGTGGCAGTGGCGCTCTCCGGGCAGTTAAAAACCCTGGCGGTAGCACTGATCAAGATTGCCAACGATTTGCGCTGGATGAACTCCGGGCCGCTGGCCGGATTCGGAGAAATTGAGCTGACGCCCTTGCAACCGGGTTCTTCCATTATGCCGGGCAAGGTCAATCCAGTGATCCCGGAAGCGGTGTTGCAGGCGGCGACTCAGGTGATTGGCAATGATGCCGTCATTACTGCGGCGGGAGCGTCGGGGAATTTTGAGTTGAATGTGATGTTGCCACTGGTGGCGCGCAATCTGCTGGAAAGCCTGAAACTCCTGTCCAGAGCCAGCATGGCCTTGGCAGATCAGGCGATTGCTACGTTTCAGGTTCGACACGATCGGCTGGAACAATCGTTAAGCCACAATCCTATTCTGGTGACTGCGCTGAATCCGGTGATTGGCTATATGGATGCGTCAGAGATCGCCCGTATTGCCTACATTCAGCAGCGTTCGATTATTGATGTGGCCGAGGAAAATACTCACCTGACTCGGGAAGAGCTGGAAACCCTGCTTGATCCGGCGCGCCTGACTCGTGCGCATCGGGACTGACGAATCCACATCACCGGTTATGCAATTCAGTCACGAATATCAAAAAAACGCGCACGAGTGATGCTGGCCAGATTGGCTGGGGTGAGTGCGACTTCCAAACCTCGACGGCCTGCGCTGACGTGCATGTTTGCCAGCGTTTCGGCGCTGGCATCAATGACTGTTGGCAAAGCTTTCTTCTGACCAATCGGGCTGATGCCACCGACGATATAGCCGGTGGTTTTTTCCGCCACGGCGGTGTCGGCCATGGCCGCTTTCTTGGCTCCGACCGCACGTGCGATGGCTTTCAGGTTGAGCTGATGCGTCACCGGCACCACGGCCACTGCGAGTGAACTCTTGTGCCCCGTCAGAGCAACCAGCAGGGTTTTGAACACCTGTGCCGGTTCCAGCCCCAGCGCTTCTGCAGCTTCTTCGCCATAAGATGGCGCGTCAGGGTCGTGTTGGTATTCCAGTATGTCAAAGGGCAATTTGGCTCGTTTGAGAGCGGTAATGGCGGGTGTCATGAAGCGGTTTCCTGCTCGTCCTGATCGGTACTTGTGTTGCTCAGGTGGGCGGGGCCGGGGGATGGCCCAAGGTAGTCAAAACGGGGCACGGGTTCGCCATCGACTTCAATTTGTTCAATAAACATGCGGTAAGGACGCACCCAGTGGCTGTAGTCGCCGTACAGGGTGCGGTAGTGAACCAGCCACTCCTCGGTTTCGCTGTGACGTACCAGTCCGAAGACTTCATAATCGCGCCCTTTGTAATGACGGTAGATACCGGGTAACAAAGTGCTGGTTGTGTCGGATGAGGTGTGGCTGTGTTCAGTCATAGGTCTACTTCAGTTGGAATCTTACTTCTACACGGGAGTTGATGGTTTGTTCCTGTACCAGCATGGGAGCGCTCTTGGCACGCGGTGAATCGGCCATTGCCATGGCTTCCATGCGGTGGTACATCGGCTGTGGCATCTGGCTGTGACCTTCGGTCATGACCAGTACGGTGCCCAACCTCATCTCCATGGTCTCGGCCATCAGTGTGGCCTTTTGCCTGGCTGCCAGCAAGGCTTGCTGCAGGGCCTGATGTTCCAATTTGGTACGGTTGCTGAAACGGAACTCGGTGTTGTTCACCTGAATCAGGTTCTCTTTCATCAGCTTGTTCACCAGCTCACCGTACTGCTCCATCTTGTGCAGCGTGATGTGCATATCGCGGCTGACTTGCTCGCCCTGATAGCTGCGAGTGCCGTCGTGCCAGCGATATTGTGGATAATTGTTAATCCGGGCAGCGTCAATGTCGCTTTCCGGGATATTCAGTGATGCGGCCACGCTCATGGCATGACGAAAGCCTTTATCCACCTTGGATTTGGCCCGAGACAGGGTTTTTTCGGTGGCGTTGATCGACAGGTTCAGAACCATGTGATCCGGTTTGGCCTTGACTTCACCCTGAGCGCTGACCTGTACATAAGGCAGAACTTCGGCAGCACTGGCCAGGGGCGCGCCAAGAAGCACAACGGTTGCAGCGGGAATGGCGATCAACGCCTGAATAAAACGCATGAATACTCTCCTTGAGAAATCAAATTCAACAATAGCCGTGAGACTGTGACAGGTAACGGCACTGCAAAGGTTAGCAGTGTTTGAATGAGTCGATGACCGAGGTTCGGGAACCGCTACTCAAAAGTGCTGAAATCCGCCGCGCTCCAGCGTCAGAGGCTGACCTTCAAGAGTAAGTTCCACTGCCTGACTGACGTGTGAAAGCGTTTTTGAAGTAGCGTTTGAACGGGCTTCTGGCACTGCTTCCCGGCAATGACCAATGCAATGCAACGGGAGCTTCAGCGCCTGAGAAAGCGCCTGGATTCGGGCTTCTGCCGCTGCTGGGGCTGTAAACAACAGTTCGTAGTCATCGCCGCCGGTCAGGCAGGTTGGCCAGCCGGGATGCCCCAAAGCCACCGCCGTTGGAATGCGCTCGCCCAATAGCTGAATACTGACATGGCTGGCACTGGCGATGTGTTCGGCGTCTTGCAGCAGACCGTCAGAAATGTCCATGGCGGATGTGGCCATCGACAGCAAGGCGTGCCCTGCCTGCAGGCGTGGTTCCGGGAAATAATAATGCTGGGCAAAACCCTGTGAATACGCCGGGTTTTTCAGCACTTGTGGCAATGCCAGAGCACCGCGACCAAGCTCGCCAGAGACCCAGACCTGATCACCTGGTTGTGCGCCACTGCGCAGCAAGCCGGTGTTGTTTGCTGGCAACCAGCCTTGCACCAGACAACTGACGACCAGCTCGTTGCCACTGGTGGTATCGCCACCGAGCAAGCTGAGCTGACAGGCATGTGCGGCGTCACGCAGGCCATTGGCAAATTGCTCCAGCCAGTCGAGCCGCTCTTGTTGTTGGCTGATTGGTTTGTCCTGCTGGTTGCGAGGCAGGGTCAGCGCCAGAAAGAACCCCTGAGGCGTGGCTCCCATGGCGGCCAGATCACTGGCGGCACAGCGCAAAGCACGTTGGGCGATCAGATGGGCGGGAGCGGTTGCTGGGAAATGCACATCGGCCACTTGAGTGTCGATGCTTTGCACCAGTGTGTGCTGAGGTGGTGGCATGACCACAGAGGCATCGTCACCGATGCCTGTGCGGGTCTGGTCTGACGTCGGAAAGCCGCTGCAGAAACAGCGGCGAATCAGCTCAAACTCCCCAATTGGGACGGGGTTGCTCAACGTTCCGAGGCTTTTTTCGGCGCAGCGGGCTTGCTGGTGTGACTGCGAGGGCCACGGATTTCAACCGCGCGTTCACGCTGGGCCAGCTTGTCAAGGACACCGTTGATGTACTTGTGACCATCAGTGGCACCAAAGGCCTTGGCCAGCTCAATGCCTTCATTGATGACGACCTTGTAAGGCACATCAATGCGATGACACATTTCATAGCTGGACAGGCGCAATACCGCCAGTTCCACCGGGGTCATTTCATCCAGACGACGATCCAGCAGTGGTGTTACCTTTTTGTCCAGATTTTCCATATGGCGCGGGACGCCGTGCAGAATATCGTGGAAGTATTCCAGATCAACCTTGCTCATGTCGTTGTCGGTACGGAACTCGGACTCAATCTGAGCCAGGTCTGCACCCGCCATGTGCCACTGATACAGTGCCTGAACGGCAAAGCGTCGTGCCTTGCGGCGAGCGGCGGGGCTGGGTTTGTGATTGCCGGAAGCTCGGGACATGAGGATCAGGCCTCCAGAGCGTTCAGCAGGGAAACCATTTCGAAAGCAGACATGGCCGCTTCTTCGCCCTTGTTGCCCGCTTTGGTGCCAGAACGTTCGATCGCCTGTTCGATGCTGTCAACGGTCAGAACGCCGAAAGAAACCGGGATGCCGTATTCCATTGAAACGGTCGCCAGACCCTTGGTGCATTCGCCTGCGACGTATTCAAAGTGTGGCGTACCACCACGAATCACCGCGCCCAGTGCGATAACGGCGTCGAATCTCTCGGTTGCGGCGACTTTTTGTACCACCAGCGGGATTTCAAACGCGCCCGGAGCACGAACGATGGTGATGTTTTCTTCTTCAACGCCGTGACGCATCAGGCTGTCAACGGCACCTTCCAGCAGGCTTTCCACGACAAATGCGTTCCAGCGACCGACCACAATGGCGTAGCGGCCTTCGTTTGGAGTCAGGTTTCCTTCGATGGTCTGAATGTGTTTCATCTTCTGTATCTCGTTTCGATGGCAGCCTGTCGATACAGGCCGCCGATGTGAATGGGAATGCGGTGTCGTTTACTGCTTGAACGGCAGGTATTCAACAATTTCCAGGTCAAAGCCGGACAGGCCGGTGTAACGCATTTCGGAGCTGAGCAAGCGCATCTTCTGAACACCCAGATCGCGCAGAATCTGCGAGCCGGTGCCCACGGTCAGGAACGCACCTGAGCTGTCCTTGTTCGGACTGCGAGCCGGGCGGGTACGACCAAGCAGGGTATCGAGGCTGGCATCAACCGGCTCTTCCTGTCCGGCAGACAGCACCACCAGAACACCGGCTCCGGCGTCGGCGATGGCTTTCAGAGCTGCACTGGATGACCAGCTTTTGGCATCCGGCTTTTGCAGGCCCAGCACATCGCGCAGCAGATTGTTGGTTTGCACGCGTACCAGACAAGGTGCGTCAGCCTGAATGTCACCCAGGGTCATGGCCAGATGGGTTTCATTCTGAATGGTGTCGCGGAACGTGTTCAGTGTGAAAGTGCCGTACGGAGTGGTCACTTCATCGCTGGACAGCAGTTCAACGGTTTTCTCGTTGGCCATGCGGTAGTGAATCAGATCGGCAATGGTGCCCATCTTGATGTTGTGCTTTTCGGCAAAGATTTCCAGATCCGGGCGACGAGCCATGGTGCCATCGGCGTTCATGACTTCCACAATCGCGGCGGAAGGAATCAGACCGGCCAGGCGTGCCAGATCACAACCGGCTTCGGTATGGCCTGCGCGGCTCAGTACGCCACCGGGACGGGCGCGCAGCGGGAAGATATGACCCGGCTGAACGATGTCTTCCGGCTTACCCATCGGATTGACGGCGGCCAGAATGGTGGCTGCCCGGTCGGCGGCAGAGATGCCGGTGGTGACGCCTTCGGCGGCTTCAATCGAGACCGTAAACGGGGTCGAAAACTTGGCACCGTTGCCGCTGACCATCGCTGGCAAGCCCAGGTAGTCGCAGCGCTCACCGGTCAGGGTCAGGCAAATCAGCCCTCTGGCTTCGGTGGCCATAAAGTTGATGATATCCGGGGTCACTTTTTCGGCAGCGACAATGATGTCACCTTCATTTTCGCGGTCTTCGTCATCCATCAGGATGACCATTTTCCCGGCGCTAATGTCGGCGATGATTTCTTCAATACTGTTCAGTGACATGAGGACTCACTTATTTCCAGAAACCGTGTTCGGCAAGATATGCCGGGGTCAGTTTGTTGGTGTCAGAGGGGCGTGTACGGCCCAGTAGTTGTTCCAGATAGCGCGCTATCATATCAACTTCCAGATGAAGCTGCTGACCAGGCTGGATATTGGCCAGCGTGGTTTCGGCGGCGGTATGGGGAACGATGTTGAGCAGAAAACCCTGCTCGGTCAGTTCATTCACGGTCAGGCTGATGCCATCAATGGTGATCGAACCTTTGGCAGCGATATAGCGCGCCAGCTCGGCGGGCGTCTGAATGGTCAGGCGAATGGAACGGGCATCGGCGGAACGAGCCAGCAGCGTGCCAACACCGTCCACATGGCCGCTGACCAGGTGGCCACCCAAACGGGTGGTGGGCAGCAGGGCTTTTTCCAGATTGACACGGGTGCCACTGCACCACTGACCAATGTGGGTATGAGCCAGCGATTCGCGTGAAACGTCGGCCACAAATCCGTCACCGGGCAGTTCCACGACGGTCAGGCACACACCATTGGTGGCGATGCTGTCGCCCAATTGGACATCGCTCAGATCAAGCGCGCCGGTTTGAATGCGCAGCCGCAAGTCGCCACCGGATTCGGTGACCTGCTGTACGCGGCCAACCGCTTCAATTATGCCGGTAAACATCATTGGGCTCCTTCAGTCATTGGGGCGTTGTTGGGAGAATTGTTGGGATCGTTGTTGGAACCACTGTTGAAAGCGTCGCCTGGGCTGGCCGGAGTCAGAATCAGGCGAATGTCGTTGCCGATTGGCTGGACATCTTGCCATTGCCAGCGAATTTGTTCTTTCATGCGGGTCAGCGGCAGCGTTATCAAGGGGCGTGCGGCGCTGCCCAGCAGAGTCGGCGCGCAGTAGAGCACCAGTTCGTCCACCAGACCCTGCTCGATAAAGGCTCCAGCCAACCGCGCACCGGATTCCACCAGTACTTCGTTACAACCGCGTTGACCGAGTTCGTCCAGCAGCGCGGCCAGATTGACCTGTTCGGTGCCTTCGCTGTGCCAGTATTCCAGCGTACCAAGGTTATCGGCGCGCTGTATTGTGCCGGTTTCAGGTGCGCTGGTTACCGATGAGTCTGTACTGCGGGTCGCAATCAGAATATCGCCTTGCAGGGCAAAGAGTTTGGCATCACGTTTGACGCGCTGCTGGCTATCAATAAGTACGCGCAACGGCTGTCGCCACAGACGCGCTTCCTGTTCGATGCCGGATTCCGCCGGACGCACGGTCATGGACGGATCATCAATCAGCACCGAGTCGGCTCCGGTGATCACGGCGCAACTGCGAGCGCGCAGCTTCTGGACATCCTGACGCGCTTGCGGGCCGGTGATCCACTGGCTTTCGCCGCTGGCCATGGCGGTGCGGCCATCCAGGCTTTGAGCCAGCTTGATACGCACATAAGGGCGACCGGTGCGCATGCGCTTCATAAAGCCGATGTTCAGGGTTTCTGCGTCGGTTGCCAGACAGGATTCCACGACCTCGATACCAGCATCTCGCAAGCGTCGATAACCGCGCCCGGCAACAGAAGGATTGGGGTCGGAACAGGCACCGACCACGCGTGCCACTCCGGCCTTGATCAGGGCATCGGCACAGGGCGGCGTGCGGCCATAGTGGCTGCAGGGTTCGAGGGTGACGTAAGCGGTTGCGTCTTTGGCATCTTCGCCTGCCATTCGCAGTGCGTTGATTTCGGCGTGAGGTTCACCGGCTTTCTGGTGCCAGCCTTCGCCGACAATGCGGCCATCTTTAACAATGACGCAGCCAACGCGAGGATTCGGGCTGGTGGAGTACAGGCCAAGTTGGGCCAGTTCCAATGCCCGGCGCATGTGGTGTTGATCGTGTGTCATCACAGGGTTCTGCTCGTAGTTGGCGCAGTGTACTGAGCGGTGCCGAAACGGAGAGCATCGTTCGCTGCAGACAGGAGGCTATAGGACAGAACCTGTTGGCATAAAGAGCGGATGCCACCGGAAGCGTCGGCGCATATCAGAATAATCGGGCAGGGAGTTTACCGCTGCAGGTCGGGTGCGGCAACGCTGTTCATGTGTGTTGAGCAAGAAATGGCCATCGATTGACAGCAACAGAGTGTTGCCCAGCCAGTCATTGACCGGGCAACAGTTCATCAGAAATCCATCAGAGCTACGGATTAGAAGGGCAAGCAGCTCTGACAGATATTCTGATCAGCGATCAATTAACGGTAAACCGGGAACTGATCACACAGCGCAACGACTTTCTCTTGCACGCTGGCTTCGGCAGCGGCGGAATCACCGGCTTCCAGAGCGTCCAGAACGTCGCAGATCCAGCCTGCCAGTTGCGCACATTCGGCTTCACCGAAACCACGGCTGGTGATGGCTGGGGAGCCGATACGCAGGCCGGAGGTCACGAACGGAGAACGTGGGTCGTTTGGAACCGAGTTCTTGTTCACGGTGATGTTGGCGCGACCCAGAGCAGCGTCAGCGTCTTTACCGGTGTATTCCTTGCCAATCAGATCGACCAGGAACAGGTGATCGTCGGTGCCGCCAGAAACAATGTTGATGCCTCGGTTGATAAAGGTTTCGGCCATGGTCTGGGCATTCTTGACGACCTGAGCCTGATAGCTCTTGTAGTCATCGGACATGGCTTCCTTGAAGCACACGGCCTTACCTGCGATCACGTGCATCAATGGGCCACCCTGAGACTCAGGGAATACAGCGAAGTTGAGCTTCTTGTTCAGCTCTTCGTTGTCGTTGGCCAGAATCAGACCGCCACGAGGGCCACGCAGGGTTTTGTGCGTGGTGGTGGTCACGACGTCGGCGATGCCAACCGGAGACGGGTAAACGCCAGCCGCAACCAGACCGGCAATGTGTGCCATGTCAACGAACAGGTAAGCGCCGACTTCGTCCGCGATGTCGCGGAAACGCTGCCAGTCAACCACGCGGGAGTAAGCAGAGAAACCGGCAATGATCATCTTCGGCTTGTGCTCACGGGCCAGACGTTCAACGTCTGCGTAGTCGATTTCGCCAGTTTCCGGGTTCAAACCGTACTGGATGGCGTTGTAGATACGACCGGAGAAAGACACCGATGCACCGTGTGTCAGGTGACCACCGTGTGCCAGGCTCATGCCCAGAACGGTATCGCCTGGCTTGACCAGTGCCATAAAGACAGCGGCGTTGGCCTGGGAGCCAGAGTGTGGCTGAACGTTGGCGTAACCGGCACCGAACAGCTCTTTGGCGCGGTCGATGGCCAGTTGCTCGATCACGTCAACGTGTTCGCAGCCGCCGTAGTAACGCTTGCCAGGGTAGCCTTCGGCGTACTTGTTGGTCAGCTGGGTGCCCTGTGCTTCCATAACACGCGGGCTGGTGTAGTTTTCAGAAGCAATCAGCTCAATGTGATGTTCCTGACGCTGGTCTTCAGCCTGCATGGCTGACCAGAGTTCTGGATCAAAGTCGGCAATATTCATGTCGCGGCTAAACATCCGGGCGTCCTCGGTCTGGTTCAGTAATATCCGATCTGATGACAGATCGGTTAAAAAAGGGCGGTAATTCTACACCAGTTTGACGCGGGCTGACACGTGAGACTTGCTCACGATTCGAGTGAAAATTTGTCATTCGGTTCTGGCAGGTGCTTTTGGGGTGACGAATAGCCACATAGTTGATAGTGCGGATACTGATCTGAAATGGTGTTGGCATTGACGGGCCGGGCGGCCAGGAAGCCTTGTACCTTGTCACACCCGTTCTGAACCAGAAACTCCAGTTGGCGATGATTCTCGACGCCCTCGGCCACCACGCTCAGGTTCATGTTCTGGGCCATGGTAATGATGGTTTTGACCAACTGGGCGTTGTCACGATTGTCAGGCAGCCCTTTCATGAAGTTCTGGTCAATCTTGAGCTTCTCAACCGGGAAGCGGTTCAGGTAAGCCATGGAGGAGTAGCCGGTGCCAAAGTCGTCCACTGACATGCGAAAGCCCAGATCGCGCAGTTGCTGAAGGGTTTCCAGTGCCTGGTCGGCGTCTTCCATCAAAATGGTTTCGGTGAGTTCCAGCTCCAGTTGGCAAGGCGCAATGCCGGTTTCCCGAGTAATATCACACACCATTTGGATAAAGTCCGGGTCGGCAAACTGGGCACCGGAGACATTGACGGCGATGTACCGCAAGGACAAGCCAGCCGCCTGCCAGCGGGCCATTTGAAGGCAAGCCTGATGCAATACCCAGCGGCCAACGGCATTGATCAGCCCGGTTTCTTCCAATACCGGAATAAAATCCGATGGGTTGATCAAGCCCTTGCTGGGGTGTTGCCAGCGCAATAGAGCTTCAACCGACGAGCAGCAATAGGAATGGCAATCGAACTGTGGCTGAAACACCACAGAAAACTGGCTGTCGGGCAATGCCAGGTGCAAATCGTTGACCATTTCCAATTGCGAGATGGCCTTTTTTCGCATGGCATCGTTGAAAAATTCCATTCGATTACGGCGGCTTTTGGCGTGATACATCGCCATATCGGCATTTTTCAGCAATTCGGTCGCGTTGTTGCCATCCACCGGGAAGAGCGCAATGCCAATGCTGGCACTGATGTGGACGCTGCGCTGCTGCAGCGGATACGGCGCACTGAGTTTCTGTAAGATACGCTGGGCCACCCGTTCGGCATTGCCTGAAGCCCGTTCCGGGTTGCCAGGGAAGGTCAGTACGGCGGTGAATTCATCGCCGCCCATGCGGCAAATCAGGTCTCGGCCTTTCACGCACTGGCGCAGTCGGTCGGCGACTTCTTGTAATACCTGATCACCCACCGGATGTCCGAAAGAGTCATTGATGGGCTTGAATCGATCAAGATCAATAAACAGCAGCGCGCCGCTGGTCTGATTCTGGCCCGCCTGACGAATGGCAGACTCCAGACGTTCGAACATCTGGCTGCGGTTGGGCAGGTTGGTGAGAGCATCGTAGTACACCAGTCGATGAACGCTTTCTTCAATCACCCGGCGTTCGGTAATGTCCGACATGATGATGGTCAGGGTCTGGTCATTCTCGTGTTGTTCCCGGATCAGGCTGACACCGACCCAGCCAGTACGAGGCTTGCCCGTTGCGCAGCGATAGTTGATCTCGCCCTGCCAGTAACCGTCTGTGCGTAGCAAGTCTGCAATTTCCTGAAACCGGACATGATCCAGTGTGGCGGGAGCCAGCAGGCTGACCAGATTGCGGGACAGAACGTGATGATCCGCAAATCCGGTTAAATCAAAAAATGCCCGGTTGGCCTTGATGACGTTGCCGTGGTGGTCGGCAATCAGAATGGCTTCGTTGCTGTTATCAAACACCGCCAGAGCCTGCTTCTGTTCTCGAGCTGAACGGCGAGCATCGGTAACATTGCGGCACACGCCCAGCAGCCCCTGAGGATAGCCTGCGGCATCTCGCATCAGGCTGATGTGCAAATCCAGATCGTATCGCAAGCCATTTTTGGCCGTTGCAATGATGTCGTATTGCATCGCCAGTGACGGTATTTCCTTGCCAGAATTCTGGGCAATATCAATGTGATGCTGCAACTGTCGCTTCAGGGGCACCAGCTTCTGCCGGGGGACAATGTCGGTGCCTTTGCCGTTGTAAATCTCCTGAGTGGTGTACCCAAGCAGGGTTTCAACCGATGGACTGACAAACGTCAGTTGAAGGTCGGTATCAACGGCCCAGACAATATCGCTCATGTTTTTGGCCAGCAGACGATAACGCTCCTCGCTCTCCTTGAGCTGTTTGCGCTGCTGCATATCGCTGGTGATGTCCTGGGCTATGCCGATAAAGGTCAGGACGTTGCCGTATTTGGCGTTGATCTCAAAAGGTGTGTATTCAAAGTGAACCAGGCGATGATCGCCGTTCTGATGCAGAAAACTGCCCCGATTGCAGATGGTTTCTCCCGCCTGCATGCTTTTCAGTGTGTGGATCAGCTCATCGGTTTCAGCGCGAAATTCACTGTCGCCATAGGCCGTCCAGTCCTGCCCGGTGGCTGACTCGTCATACCCCAGAAACTGGGCAGCGCTGCCATTGCGGTAAACGGTTTCAATCTGCTTGTTGGGCAGGAAGCGGGCAATGTGAACCACGGCGGGCATGCGCGCCATGACCCGCTGCCAGTATTGTTGCTGCTGTTCCAGAGTCTGATGGGCGCGTTTGCTTTCGGTTTCATCAATCAGCGTCACCAGCACCCGGCCATACCAGCCATCACTGAAGTGCAGTTGCACATCGCGGCTTTCACCGTCAAATCGCCGAAGGGTGGTGTTAATGATGCGTTCTTTCTTGACCGATTGGGAAAGCACTCGGCTGATGGTCTGAACCAGTAACTGGCCGTGATCCTGAAACAGGTCTGGAAACCCGTTTTGTAACTCCTGTTCTGAACCGGCGGCGGTCAGCTCCAGCATTTTCTGATTCAGATCCAGCATGATCAGCGTCTCGATATCACCCTGGTAGCAACTGGCGTCCAGTACGCAATGACCGACCCCGGCGGTATCGAACAGGGCCTTGTAGCGATGCCGGTTTTCCTGCTCCTGATTGTGAATCGCAAGGCTGTTTGTAATGTCCCGTAGCCACCAGACGCCACCGGTATGCTGACCATTACAAAAGGTAGGCTGGTAGCGCTGCTCAAAGCTTCGATGTTCTTTTTTGACCTGTGCCTGCAAGGGTTTCTCGGCTGGCTGTGTGGCTGGATGTCTCAGGTCAATGATGTGATTCCAGAGCGCGTCTGTATCGGGCCAGAGTGTGCGTAAATGATTCTGAAGGGTCGGGTTATGACGGTAATGGACATTTTCCTGTAACAGATGACGGGCGTACTGGTTCATATGCAAAATATTGCCGAGCGGGTCGGTGCAGATGAACGCTTCGTCCATGGCATTCAGGGCAGAACAGATGCGATCCAGAGATTGGTCTTTCTCCTGCGACAGCCGCAGCAAGTGCTGCTCGGTGCGATGAATTTGATACCAGAACAGCGTCATCACCGCCATCATCAGCAGACCGAGACCCAACGGAAACTGCAAGGCTGAGGAGTGCCCGAATCCGAACGCAGGCCGGGAAGCCGCCGTACCGGATAGCGCATCGACGACAGCCAATAGCAGGAAAATAACAAAGACGACCACCAGCCAAAAACGCTGTTGTCTGGCTTTGGCAATATGATGTCCAATATCGTCACGATGTTGCAGCATTGTTGTCCATTACCTGTGAACCCTGAAGATGCCGAACGACAGCGGGGGATCGTCCATGATGCACAATACGCTTTCAGAGTGTGGGATGACGCGCTTTTTTTACAAAAAATGCCCGCTATCAAGCTTACCCGTTTCTGGCAACCTGAGTCGTGACATTGCTATCAGAGAGGGTTTTGAGTAGCGTTGCGTTCATTGTAAGTGAGGGGAGCCACCATGGCACAGTATGTTTTTACGATGAATCGTTTGGGAAAGATTGTTCCTCCCAAACGTCAGATTTTACGCGACATTTCATTATCCTTTTTTCCGGGGGCCAAAATTGGCGTACTGGGCCTGAATGGCTCCGGTAAATCGACCCTGTTGAAAATCATGGCCGGTCTGGATCAGGACTTCATTGGTGAAGCCCGTCCGCAGCCGGAACTGAACATTGGCTACCTGCCGCAAGAGCCAGAGCTTGATCCGTCCAAAGACGTGAAAGGCAACGTCGAAGACGGCCTGAGTGAGCTGGTGAACGCCAAAGCCGAGCTGGATCTGGTGTACGCGGCCTACGCCGAGCCAGACGCCGACTTTGACGAGCTGGCCAAGAAACAGGGCCGTCTGGAAGCCATCATCGAAGCTGCAGGTGGTCACGACCTCGACCGCCAGATGGAAATCGCCGCCGATGCGCTGCGTCTGCCGCCGTGGGATGCCGACGTCACCAAGCTGTCCGGTGGTGAGCGCCGCCGTGTCGCCCTATGTCGTCTGCTGATGTCGAAGCCTGACATGTTGCTGCTCGACGAACCGACCAACCACCTGGACGCAGACTCCGTTGGTTGGCTGGAGCAATTCCTGGAAGAATATCCTGGCACCGTCGTGGCGATTACCCACGATCGTTACTTCCTCGATAACTGTGCCGAGTGGATTCTGGAACTGGATCGTGGCCACGGTATTCCATACGAAGGCAACTACACGACCTGGCTGGAAACCAAAGAACAGCGTCTCGAACAGGAAAAGAAACAGGAAGAAGCCCACGCTCGTGCCATCAAGCACGAACTGGAATGGGTGCGTCAGGGAGCCAAGGGGCGTCAGTCAAAATCCAAGTCGCGTCTGGCACGTTTCGAAGAGATGAATTCCCGCGAATTCCAGACTCGTAACGAAACCAACGAAATCTACATTCCACCTGGCCCACGTCTGGGCGACAAGGTGATTGAATTCCATAACGTTACCAAGTCCTTTGGTGATCGCGTCCTGATCGACGACCTCAGCTTCACCATGCCTGCTGGTGCCATTGTCGGCATCATCGGTGGTAACGGCGCGGGTAAATCGACCCTGTTCCGCATGATCGCAGGCACCGAGCAGCCGGATTCCGGTGAAGTCGTGATGGGTGAAACCGTCAACCTGGCGTTTGTGGAACAGCTTCGTGACGAACTGGACGACAGCAAAACCGTCTGGGAATCCATCTCGGATGGTCAGGACATGCTCAACATCAACGGCAAGGAATACCCGAGCCGCTCCTACATTGGCCGCTTCAACTTCAAGGGCGGCGATCAACAGAAGCGCGTGGGCGAACTGTCCGGTGGTGAACGTGGCCGTCTGCAACTGGCGTACACCCTGAAGCAAGGCGCAAACGTACTGTTGCTGGATGAACCGTCCAACGACCTCGACGTAGAAACCTTGCGGGCGTTAGAAGAAGCGGTTCTGGCCTTCCCTGGTGCGGTGATGGTGGTATCCCACGATCGCTGGTTCCTCGACCGTATCGCCACGCACATTCTGGCGTACGAAGGTGACTCGAACATCACTTTCTTCGAAGGCAACTACACCGAGTACGAAGCCGACCGCAAGAAACGCCTGGGCGCAGATGCTGCACCGAAGCGAATGAAATACAAGCGACTGGCGTAAACAGCCCGCTGTGTCAGCATAGTTGTCCGATGAATTTTTCACTTT
>JAILXU010000038.1:0-572 GCA_045430275.1 Oceanobacter sp.
TCGTTGAGTTACCCGTTTCTCCACAAGCCCGCAAGCACTGGCCTGATGCCCCGGAGGTCTTGGAAGCGCGATTGTTGACCAAAACCCTCAAGGGAAAGCCGGTGCAGGTACTGACGTCCATGACGGATACCATGAAGTACCCGGCGGCGGATATCGTGGATCTCTATGCGCATCGCTGGGAGATTGAGCTGGGTTACCGGGAAGTCAAAAGCACCTTATTGGGTAATCGACTCACGCTCAGAAGCAAACGCCCAGATATGGTGAGACAAGAATTATGGGGCAGTTTGCTGGCGTACAATCTGGTGCGGTTCCAGATGGGCCGAATGGCCTACAGCTTGAAAGGTGTGCATCCGAACCAGCTCAGCTTCAGTCATGCATTAGGGCTGATCACCCGAGAGCTGATCTGCTTACCCGGCGTATCACCGGGTAAAGTACCGATGGTGATTCGTTATTTAACGGAGATGGCTGAGTTTTGTCTTCTGCCAGGCCGACGAGAGAGGGCGTATCCGAGAGTGGTCAAAGCGAGGCCGCAGAAGTATCCGACCAGACGAAAAGGATGCCGATCAGTGCTT
>JAILXU010000033.1:0-1130 GCA_045430275.1 Oceanobacter sp.
GCACCTCTGAATAATTCCCCAAGATAGGCGATAATACCGCCAGCCATCATTCCAGAGGTTTTCCATGTCACAGCTCAGCTTCTCCGATGCCGAAGGGCAAGCCAAAAAACGTAAAGTCACCCGTCGTGAGAAATTCCTCAACCAGATGGAAGAACTGTTGCCCTGGAAAGAACTTGAGCGTCCCATTGCCCGCTATTACAGCAAATCACTGCGTGGCCGAAAGCCGTATCCCTTGTCTGTCATGCTGCGCATTCACTGTATGCAGCTGTTCTATAACCTCAGCGACCCGGCCATGGAAGACACCTTGTACGAAGTTCAATCCATGCGCCAGTTTGCCGGGATTACCATCGATACCGTGGCGGATGAAACCACCATTTTGAACTTTCGACACTTGCTGGAAGAACACAATCTGGGTGAAAAGCTGTTCCAGAAAATCAACAAACACCTGGAGAAGAAAGGTCTGAGCTTCAAAGAAGGCACCATCATGGATGCCTCGATCATTGCTGCCCCCAGCTCGACCCGCAATCAGAGCGGTGCCCGTGATCCCGAGATGCATCAGGCCAAAAAGGGCAATCAGTGGCACTTCGGGATGAAAGTGCATGTTGGCGTGGATGACACACTGGGACTGATCCACAGTCTGAAAACCACAGCGGCCAATGTTCATGACCTGACGCCCAGCCATGAACTGCTCCACGGCGAAGAACATCGCGCCTTTGGAGACGCCGGTTACGTGGGCATTCAGAATCGGGAAGAACACCGGGGGCGTTCGGTCGACTGGTTCATCAACTGCCGCCACGGCAAACGGAGGCAGCACCATAAAGCCAGCCCGTTCTGCCAACTGGAGCAGATAAAATCGCACATTCGCTCAAAGGTGGAGCACGTGTTTAGCCGAATCAAGAACCAGTTTGGTTACAGCAAAGTGCGTTATCGAGGCTTGCATAAAAACACGAACCGCTTGTATCTACTGGCGGGTTTTACCAATCTGCTGCGAGTGAAACAGAAACTGATGTAGGGTCAGTGCGTCTGTTGACCGGGAAATACCCGGCGACAGGCGTAATCAGGATGGTTTTTGGGCTAAAAGACAAGAAATACAGCGTCAAAAATTAAGCCAGCTCGAGATAGCAGCTGTA
>JAILXU010000036.1:0-755 GCA_045430275.1 Oceanobacter sp.
GGGGAGTTTGGCACCTCGATGTCGGCTCATCACATCCTGGGGCTGAAGCCGGTCCCAAGGGTATGGCTGTTCGCCATTTAAAGTGGTACGCGAGCTGGGTTTAGAACGTCGTGAGACAGTTCGGTCCCTATCTGCCGTGGGCGTTTGAGATTTGAGAAGAGTTGCTCCTAGTACGAGAGGACCGGAGTGAACGAACCTCTGGTGTTCCGGTTGTATCGCCAGATGCATTGCCGGGTAGCTACGTTCGGACGGGATAAACGCTGAAAGCATCTAAGCGTGAAGCCTCCTTCAAGATGAGATCTCACTGGAACCTTGAGTTCCCTGTAGGGCCCTGGAAGACCACCAGGTTGATAGGTCAGGTGTGTAAGCGTTGCGAGGCGTTGAGCTAACTGATACTAATTGCCCGTGAGGCTTGACCATATAACACCCAAACTTGTTGGGCTGTGACAAGCCAAATGCTGAATAAAACAGCATTGTTGTTAAACAAACAGAACAAGCAACCGCTCGTTCGCTTTAGAATCGAATCTCATGTATCCAACCCTATTTGGTGAACGTTGCCGCCCTCAGACACTCTGAGAGAGCATCAGACAATCGACACCATACCAGTTTGCTTGACGACCATAGAGTTGTGGAACCACCTGAATCCTTACCGAACTCAGAAGTGAAACGCAACATCGCCGATGGTAGTGTGGGGATTCCCCATGTGAGAGTAGGTCATCGTCAAGCTTCTAAACACAAAAGGCTCTACCGTACGG
>JAILXU010000037.1:0-585 GCA_045430275.1 Oceanobacter sp.
TGGTTGAGTTACCCGTTTCTCCACAAGCCCGCAAGCACTGGCCTGATGCCCCGGAGGTCTTGGAAGCACGATTGTTGACCAAAACCCTCAAGGGAAAGCCAGTGCAGGTGCTGACGTCGATGACGGACACCATGAAATACCCTGCAGCGGATATTGTGGATCTGTATACGCATCGCTGGGAAATCGAGCTGGGTTATCGGGAAATGAAAAGCACCTTGCTGGATGATCGCCTCACCCTCAGGAGCAAGCGTCCCGACATGGTGAGACAAGAATTGTGGGGCAGTTTGCTGGCGTACAATCTGGTGCGGTTCCAGATGGGCCGAATGGCCTACAGTTTGAAAGGCGTACATCCGAATCAGCTCAGCTTCAGTCACGCATTGGGGCTGATTACCCGAGAACTGATCTGCTTACCCGGCGTATCACCGGGTAAAGTCCCGATGGTGATTAATTACCTGACGGACATGGCCGAGTTTTGTCTTCTGCCGGGCCGACGAGAGAGGGCGTATCCGAGGGCGGTCAAGGCGAGGCCGCAGAAGTATCCGACCAGACGAAAAGGATGCCGATCAGTGCTTAACTGATCGGCAT
>JAILXU010000035.1:0-893 GCA_045430275.1 Oceanobacter sp.
TAATGCCGATCAGTTAAGGGCTTCCCAAAGCTGATCAGCTGCGAAAAAATCCAGTGTTCAAACGGACTCTGGATTTTTTTGTGCACTTTTCTCAAGCCATCAACCTCGTTCATGCCTTCTCTCCTGAAGACATCTCCTCCCTGGCGGACGTTCTGTCACCCGACCTCATTGCAGAATGCCTGCAAGAATCCGGCACCGTCACACTGCGTAAACGGCGCTTGCCCATGGAAATGATGGTCTGGTGCGTCATCGGCATGGCGCTGTATCGACATCGCCCGATCAATGACATCGTCAATCAGCTCGACATTGTGCTTCCCGGCAAGCGTCCCTTTGTGGCCCCCAGTGCCGTGGTTCAGGCGCGTCAAAAACTGGGCGAAGATGCGGTGCAGAAGACCTTTGAGCAGACGCAAGCACTCTGGCATCAGCATACACCGCACCCTCATTGGTGTGGTTTGACCCTGTTTGGCGTGGACGGTGTGGTCTGGCGCACACCGGACACGCCGGAGAATAATCAGGCATTTTCCAAAACCCGAACAGCCACTCGAGAGTCCGAGTACCCTCAGGTTCGAATGGTCTGCCAGATGGAACTCACGAGTCACTTGCTCAAGTCGGCCGCGTTTGACAGCGTCGGCGTCAGCGAAGTCCGTCTGACGGAGCAGTTGATCGAGAAGAATCAGGATCACAGCCTGACGCTGTTTGATCGGGGCTTTTACTCCCTTGGGCTGCTGCACGCCTGGCAATCGGCAGGTATTGAGCGGCATTGGCTGATCCCGCTGCGCAAAGGGGCGCGTTATCAGGTGGTGCGTAAAATCAGTCAGCGCCAGATGATCGTTGAGTTACCCGTTTCTCCACAAGCCCGCAAGCACTGGCCTGATGCCCCGGAGGTCTTGGAA
>JAILXU010000030.1:0-1671 GCA_045430275.1 Oceanobacter sp.
CGGTATTTTTCAACATAGTTGTCCGATAAACCATTAATCAGGCGGCCATTTTGACGGCCTGTATTTCTTCCTTCTTCACCGGATTCAGCGTCACCTTATCCTGCCAACTCAGGTTGCGGATTCTCTTCTGACTCCAACGCTCAGGGTGTCTCTTCATGGCCATCTCGCAGACGTGTTTTCTCCGTTCCAGAACGGCTTTGTCTTGTCCTTGATGTCGTTGCTCTGGTGTCACGAAGCGGATGCCACTATGACGGTGTTCTTCGTTGTAATAGCGGGCAAAGGTCAGCATCCATTCTCGTGCAGCCGTGAGCGTTTCAAAACCGCCTGATGGCCACTGCGGGCAGTATTTCAATGTTCGGAACAGCGACTCCGAGTAGGCGTTATCATTGCTGACTCGTGGGCGGCTGTGGCTACTGCGGATGCCCAGTTCATCCAGTTTGGCTTGCAAGGTGCTGGCCTTCATCGGGCTGCCATTATCTGAGTGCAGCACCAGTGGCTGACCGGCACATTTCTCTTTCAGCACCGTACGGGTCACCAGTTCTTTGGCCAACTCACCACTTTCCTGATCGTGGATTTCCCAGCCAACGATTTTACGGCTGAACAGGTCCATGATCAGGTACAGATACCAGTAGCGGCCTTTCACCGTACTCCCACAGTAGCTGATGTCCCAACACCACACCTGGTTCGGGGCGGTGGCGGTATGAGTCGTGATCGGACGTTTCTCTCGTGCCTTGCTTCGACCCCGATGATGTTGCTGGTTCGCCGCCTGTAACACGCGATAAAAACTGGACTCTGAGCCAAGGTAACGCCCTTGATCCAGCAGCTTCGGAACGATTTGTGACGGTGGCAAACTGGCGTATTCTGGCTGATTACAGACGTCCAATATGGCCTGTTGTTCCTGATCGGTTAACGCATTGTGCGGCTTCGGGCGCGCGGCCTCTGGGCGGTGGTCTGGTTGAACCTGACCATCCTCCAGCCAACGTTGCAGTGTCCGAACACTGAGTCCCAGCTCGGCAGCAGCCCGCGCACGACGAGCGCCTGCAGAGACACTCTCCAGAAAGATTTCCACCAGATGCTGTCGACTATCCAGATCCGTCAGTCGTCCTCTTCCTCGATCCCGTACAAGGCATTGAGCTTTTTTCTCATCACCAGCAAGGCGGCGGTTTCAGCCAGCGCCTTGTCCTTGCGACGGAGTTCTTTTTCCAGCTCCCGAATCTTTTTCTTATCGGCATTACGCTGACGTTTGAGCTCCACAGCCGACACCTTCGAGCCTTGCATGGCGGCCATGCACTCAGCTTTCCATTGTTGGATCTGTTCGGGATACAGACCCCGTTCACGACAGTATTCAGACCGTTCAACTTCGCTCAACGAAGCGGTTTCCATGACGGCGGCAAAGCGCGCATCAACGGGCCAGTCATCGGTGTTTTTACCACTATGAGGCACAGGCATTCCTTCTTCTTTGCAGCGTTTGAGCCAATTGTATAACGTCGGCTCGGAAATGCCTTCTTCACGAGACACCTCGGGTACTGAACGGTTGTGAGGTGGCAAAAGCTTCTTCAAAACGGCTTCACGGCGCTCGAGTGAATAACGGGCCATGTTCTTTTCCTGGCCGCCCACTGTTGTTGCTCTTAAAGTGAAAAATTCATCGGACAACTATGCTGACACAGCGGG
>JAILXU010000031.1:0-1247 GCA_045430275.1 Oceanobacter sp.
TTTTTACACAACAAAAGGTGTCCAATGCCAGCCTATAAAAACCAGAAAAAGACCAAGCAATATTCGCTCGAATTCAAGCGATCAGCGGTTGAGATGAGTTTGGAAGAAGATGTTCAGGTGCAGGAAGTTGCCACTCGTTTGGACATCCACCCATTCATGCTGTCACGATGGCGAAAAGAATACCGGGAAGGTCTGTTGAAGCCTTCTCGACCACCATCGAAAACAGTGAAACCGACCGTGAGCAAAACGAAGAAAACAGTACCCGGAAAACCACAGGAATCCAGCGAACTACGCAAGCTCAAACGGGAAAATGAGCGTCTGAAGAAGGAGCTGGATCTGATAAAAAAGTGGCAACGATTTCTCGCGGAGAAAGAGAAGAACGATACCGATTCATAAGCGAACATCATCATTGTTTTGGCGTGGTGTATTTGTGTCGGTGGCTTGGCGTTTCCCGTAGTGGTTACTACCAGTGGCTCAGGCCTGAGCCAACGGCAAGAGAGGTCGCTGATCAACAGCTTCTGAAGCGTATTGGTGAGCTGTTTGAGTCGAATGAAGGGATTTATGGTGCCCCGAGAATCCATCAGGAACTGAGGCGAGAAGGTACGCGTGTTGGTCGTAAGCGTGTTGCTCGCCTGATGAAAGAGTACGGCATGAGAGGGCGTTGCGTACGTGTCTACAAAGCGGTTCCCAAAGGCACCCGAAAATACTACAGCAAGCACCCTAATCGCTTGCTGGACGCAGGAAAACCAACAGCGGTGAATCAGCAATGGGTTGGCGATGTCACGTACCTGAAGGTGGGTCAGCAGTGGTTGTATCTGTCGACGGTGATGGATCGATATTCACGCCGGATACTGGGCTGGAAACTGAGCAAAGAACGGACGGCGAAAGTGACCTGTCAGGTGCTGAAACGGGCTCTGAAAGTCAGTGGGGCAGAGAGTCATGGCATCCTGTTCCATACCGATCGAGGTTCGGAGTACGGAGCTGAACAAGTGCAGGAGCTACTCAAGGAAAAAGGGATGACAGCAAGCATGAACCGGCCAGGAAAATGCACCGACAACGGTGTTATGGAATCCTTCTTCCATAGCCTGAAGGCAGAGAAATTAACAGGCCGGATATGGAAAAGTTATTCTGGTCTCAGGAAGGCAATCAAGGATTATATTGATGGCTTCTACAACCGATCACGCCTGCACTCTGGTCTGGGCTATCTCAGTCCGTTAGAGTACGAGGCAAAGAATGGATAATACAAA
>JAILXU010000034.1:0-1111 GCA_045430275.1 Oceanobacter sp.
TTATTACTCCGGCATCTAAAAAAGTCATATCAAACTACCAGCGTATCGAATATGTCTGTGTTTGAAAAATCCCGATACCTTATCAGGGAGTTGCTGCAACGAACGCATATAACTGAGCACTCGGGCCTTGAGTATCTTCGCTGATCTGATCGGTGCCCCACTGTGAACGGCCTGTTTCAGAGCGCCATTCAAGTACTCATCCGGGTTCCGTTCTGGTGAGTAGGGAGGCAAGTAAAAAAGCTCGATCCGATCTGCATTCTCCTTAACCCAGTCCTTGACCATCAAGGCGTGATGAACCGTCAAATTATCGATAATGAAAAAGACTTTGCGCTTTGCATCCTTGACCAGACGTTTCAGAAACGTGATAAATCGCTGGGCATTCATGGTGCCTTCATACAAATGAAAACGAACGGTGCCCTGATTCGTGATGGCGGAAATCATGTTGATGGAGGCGCGTCTTGCGCTCAGGTTGACTTCAGGTGTCTGGCCTTTCCGGGCATAGCCTCTGCCATGCTGGCAGTTACTACGAATACCGGTCTCATCCCCCCAGTAAATCTCGGATTTTTCCTGCTTGGCTCTGGCGTGGATTGTCGGATAATCGTCGTTCAGCCAGCGCTTGATGGCTTTCGGGTTTTGCTCATAAGCGCGTTTTGAAGGCTTTTGTGGTGTCATTCCCCAGCGCATTAAATACGCCCCGACAGTTCTGATCGGCATGTTGAATTTCAGCGTTTTTCGGATCAGTTCCGCAACGGCTCTGCGAGTCCACAGAGCTGAGTCGATCCCCAGCTGATCAGGATGGTAGTCCGTCATTTTCTGGATGAGATCGGCCTCTTCCTCAGGCCCCAAATGTCGCTTTTCTCCTTCAGAACGACCACGGGGTAATGAGGTGAGTGCCGCATCACCATGCTGCTCATATTGGCGAGACCAGCGATTAATGGTTTCCCGAGTGACATCAAATATGTCTGCCACTTTGGATTGCGTCAGTCCTTCACACAGGAGTTTGATGGCCAGCTTGCGCTTGAAGGCTTCGTGCTGAGATTTCAGAGATCTTATGTCATTATTCATGCTGGAATTATGCACAAATTATGAGAAATATTCATGCCGGGTTAAT
>JAILXU010000032.1:0-1144 GCA_045430275.1 Oceanobacter sp.
CACAAAAAAAGCCGCTAAAAAGCGGCTTTTTTATTTGGGCGATCAGAGCAAGAACTTACTCAACGATCTTGGCAACAACGCCAGCGCCAACAGTACGGCCACCTTCACGGATAGCGAAGCGCAAGCCTTCGTCCATCGCGATCGGAGCAATCAGGGCAACGGTCAATTGAACGTTATCACCTGGCATAACCATTTCTACGCCTTCTGGCAGTTCACATGCGCCCGTTACGTCAGTCGTACGGAAGTAGAACTGTGGACGGTAGCCTTTGAAGAATGGCGTGTGACGACCACCTTCATCTTTGCCCAGTACGTAAACTTCAGCTTCGAACTTGGTGTGAGGAGTGATGGAACCTGGCTTCGCCAGAACCTGACCACGCTCAACTTCGTCACGCTTGGTGCCACGCAGCAGTACGCCAACGTTTTCACCTGCACGGCCTTCGTCCAGAATCTTACGGAACATCTCAACACCAGTACACGTGGTGATGACTGTTTCCTTGATACCGATGATCGCAACTTCTTCACCAGTCTTGACGATACCGCGCTCAACACGACCGGTAACAACAGTACCACGACCCTGAATAGAGAAAACGTCTTCGATTGGCATGATGAAATCACCATCGATGGCACGCTCTGGCTCTGGGATGTATTCATCCAGAGTTTCTACCAGCTTCTTAACAGCGGTAGTACCCATTTCGTTGTCATCTTCACCGTTCAATGCCATCAAGGCAGAACCCGGGATGATTGGAGTGTCGTCGCCTGGGAAGTCGTATTCGGACAGCAGCTCACGCAGCTCCATTTCGACCAGTTCGATCATTTCTTCGTATTCTTCTGAATCTGCGCCACCGCAGTCTTCAGCCAGCAAGTCAGCCTTGTTCAGGAAGACAACGATGTACGGTACACCAACCTGACGAGACAGCAGGATGTGCTCACGCGTCTGAGGCATTGGGCCGTCAGTAGAACCACATACCAGAATAGCGCCGTCCATCTGAGCAGCACCGGTAATCATGTTTTTCACGTAATCCGCGTGACCCGGGCAATCTACGTGTGCGTAGTGACGGGTTGGGGATTCGTATTCCACGTGGGAAGTAGAGATTGTGATACCACGTTCACGCTCTTCTGGTGCATTATCAATACCGTCAAATGC